>QOQW01000042.1 GCA_003327425.1 Candidatus Ozemibacter sibiricus | reverse complement strand
ATATGCAAAGAAGCACGGCAAAAGGGACATTCCTGCTGGGGGGCAGTAAAGATGACTTTCCGAGGTTCGTTGGAGGCATGAGACATGGGGTGGTTCCCTCCATAGGGTTCTTCACCCCTCCAGTAAACCATCTTCAGACCCACTTGTACAGCCCCAGACCTAGATTAGTTGACCTTGTTGCTCACGTGGGGTGGTTCCCTCCATAGGGTTCTTCACCCCTCCAGTAAACCATCTTCAGAACCTCTTGTACAGCCCCAAACCCAAATTAGTGGACCTTGTTGCTCACGCCGGTCATTGACACCGCTTATCCTTCAAGCCCTCTCTGGATAACGCTGAAAAGCATGCTGAATAATGGGATAGATTCAAGGTAGGGGAAAAATGATTTTAATTGCGGATTTCGGTAGGGCCCATGTTACGGTAAGGAAAAATGAACCCAGGATCCCAAGGGAAATCCCGGTGGCTCCCAATTTGGGGGCCAACGAAACTTGAAAGAGAAAACCGGTAATCGCTTGGATGGGAACCCAAAAAAGGAGGGGGGCGATTCGATTTGCACTTTGAAGAACTATGGCGAAAGTGTCGGTCCATACTCTTGTTAATTGGTAGAGTGAAAGTAATAATAGTAGCTCAGTGGTGGGCTGCCAAGAGATTGTTGGACAGAGGAAGACCAGAATTTTTTTAGAAAAGATTGAGATTATCAAGCAGAAAATTGACATCGTGAAGAACCCCACAACAAGGTGAGTTTTTACCCGATCGAAAATCTCTGCTCGGTGACCCTTGGCAAACGCTTCAGAGAGTTCTGGCCAAAGAGCGGTCAGTACTGCCGAATAACCAAAGAGCCCGAACCCAAATACCTTGTTAAGGACATTGTATCCGATAATCTCATTTGCATGCAAAAATTGGGAGGCAACAATGTTGTCAATATTTAATACCGCGGCGGCCAGAAATGAAAAAAGAAAATAACCTATTGACTGCCTCAATAGAAGCCACCCAACCTTAAAATGGCCTGAAAAATCAATTAAAATTTTGACATGAAATCTTTTAAAAAGAGGAAGCAATGGAAGGAGGCCTGATGGGGCAAGGAATAGGAGAATGGTCCACAAAAGCTTGTTGGTGGTCTCAGAAGAAATAAAACTGGAAACAAGCAGGTAACCAATTACTTGGCCGATAGTCGGAACGATGTGGGACCAGTAGCCAATTTTTTCTGCGAACCAAATCCTATATTGAATTGATGCCAAACCGGTAATAGTCAAAATTATTCCTCCAACAAGGAAGACATCCTTTGGATGGCATGCGGAGGAAGAAAGGATTTTGCCTAAAACCCACGGCCCGAGAGATGGTGAGAGGCAAACCAAGAGGATGGCTTCAAGAAAGAAAAGAACCGCCAAAATCAAAAGAGCCGAAGAGATAATGCGGCTAGGATCCTTTTCATGTGCACGGCGGTGTGAAAGCGCATTTTGGAGGCCTGGCCCCAGTCCCAGATCACCTAGGGCAAACCAGCCGGCCAAGCCGAAAAGGACAGAAAACGCCGCATAGTCATTGGGGCCCAAAATGGTGCTTAGGAGCCTAATGCTTGCTATCCCGACTAAAACGAACACAAGCCGGCTAATCCACCCCACCCCCGCGACAAATAGATGCGGCTTCATCGATAGAAAAATTTTGTCAAACGGTTCCTTTTACCCATTGGATCATTAATTTGATTCCATCATTTTTCCCGATCTGTGGAAACCAACCGAAATCTTGCCTTGCCCTTTTAGAATTTGCAATAAAAACCTTCTGGTCGTTTGCTCGCCAAGGTATCTTTGAGAAAGAAAGCTTGACATTCAATTCATCTTCCAAGAGAGAAAAAAGCTCAAGGAGGGAAAGGCTGTTTTGATAGCCTCCGCCAATGTTATAAGCCTTTCCGATTGAATTCTCCCAGTGTTCAACGGCCAGAAAATAACAACGAATCAAGTCTGAAGCAAAAAGAACATCCCGAACTTGTTTCCCATCACCTGAAATTGTGAACGGCTTTGAAAGTGCTCCTTTTTTGGTTAAAATAGCCTGTTTAATGAACCATCCGACCCAACCTTGGTCAAAAGTGCTGAATTGCCTCCCCCCAAAAATCGAAGAGTGGCGGAAAACGATGGTTCTAAGGCCAAAATTCCTGGCGAAATCCAACATGTATTGATCTGCTGCTCCCTTTGAACAACCGTATGGAGAGCGAAAATCAAAGCCCACTTCTTCGTCAAAACCTTCTGGAAATCCTTCAACTTCCCACCTCGTAGGGGTTTCTTTATAGGAGAAGTTTTCCAGGTCGCCGTATACCTTATTGGTAGAAGAATAGATAACTATTGCATTTGGGGTCGAGTTTCTCACCGCTTCCAAAAGATTAAAAGTTCCTAAGGCATTGATTTCAAAATCGAGGCGAGGGTTCTCCAAAGATGTGGTCATAGCCACTTGGCCGGCTAAATGAAAAACTACATCAGGTTGGAAGGTAGAAACAACACGTGAAATATCGGAAGCTGACCGGATATCTCCGTGAACAAAGCAAAAACTACCTTTAGATTTGAGCCATTCTAAATTTGAAGAACTTCCAACTCTGGATAAGTTGTCAAAAATCAATAAATCTTCCCCTCGATTCAGCACTTCCCCGGCAAGGTTTGACCCAAGAAAGCCGCATCCGCCTGTGATCAGGTATCGCATGCTAGCATCATCCTTTCATGTTCAATGGTTTTTTTGAGCCCGGCCTCCAAAGAAAAACCAGGTGACCAGCCAAGATCTTTCAAGCCTTTGATGTTAACCTTGGAACACATTGCCTCATTGCTACGATATGGAATTGCCCCGAAATTCAGGATGGTTGTAGTATTCCCTGTCAGTCGCTTGGCCAAATGAACAAATTTCCGGATCTCAACTGGCCTTCCTGTTCCGACCTCAAATCGATACAGGCGTTTCTCAAAGGATGGCATGTTATCGAAAATTACCTTGAATGCTGCTGAAACATCATCAATAAAAATGAAATCCCGCTTCTGGTAGCCTGGGGTAAAATCGATTGAAGGAACTTTTCGTAGCAAGGCCTGAATAACTGCGGTAACAAACTTAGAGGGGTCATCCCCTGGCCCGAAAAAATGTTCCAATGCCACATTTATTCCAACGATTCGATCAGAATAAACAACCAACCAATCCAAAAACTGCTTTTTGGAAAGACTATAATTGCTAACGCCCTTGTCCAAAATGGTGTCGGTATTGATGAAGCCCCTGACTGAATTGGTTACGCCTGCGTGCAGGATTTTCAACGGTAAAATTAGGTTGGCTTCAATTGTCTGGATCGGATCGACCTGTTTCCGTCCGTAATCCGTCGCACAGTGAAGGATATAATCAATTTTATTGGATCTGAAAAAAAACTGTGCATCAAATGACCCGACGTCGACCCAAGCAACTAGATTTGCCAGATCAGCGATACGGCTAAAGTTAGAGGAAGGCCTTTTCAAACAGGTTACATTTGCGCCTTGCTCAACCAACAACCTGAGCAGGTGACTTCCCAAATATCCTGTTGCCCCTGTCATCAAAAAACTCTGCGATTTTACCATTTGTTCTGTCTTGGGGGACAAAAAATCCGAGTTTGAGAACGTCCTTGAAAATTAGGACCGATCGAAAGGGGGCTGGCCAAAGATCGCGGAAGAAATGCGTAATCTATTCACCAAATTTTATTTACCTTTTCCTCTGTAAAATTTCGGATTGTTGCTAACACAAACTCGCGCATTGGGGCGGTCAGACCAGGATACACTCCGATGAAGAAAGTGTTCGAGGTGATGAGGTCGGTGTTGGCAAGGGTACCAGCTACCCGATGCTCGATGTTTTCGTAGGCTGGGTGTCGCAGGAGGTTGCCGCAGAACAGGTTGCGTGTCTCAATCTTTCTAGCCTCGAGGAAGCCAACTAGCTCGGCACGGGTGAATGGAGCGTCGGGCCGCACCGTCACCACAAACCCGAACCACGACGGATCCGCCTTAGGCGGGGCCTTAGGTAGGATCAGGAAACGGTCGAGGTCGGCCAAACCGGCCGCCAAGGCTGCGTGGTTTGATTTTCGTGCTTCGATGAAGGCGGGGAGCTTCTTTAACTGAGCCACCCCAATGGCGGCCTGCATGTCCGTGACCTTTAGATTGTAGCCGATGTGGCTATAGACATACTTGTGGTCATAACCGGCGGGGAGGGTGCCAAACTGTTGAGAAAAACGCTTTCCGCAGGTGTTGTTTTTACCCCCAGAACAGTAGCAGTCGCGGCCCCAGTCCCGAAAACTGCGGGCAATTCGGGCCAGCTCCTCGTCGTTGGTGGCCACCGCTCCGCCCTCGCCCATCGTGATGTGATGCGCCGGGTAGAAGCTGAACGTCGATAGGTGCCCGAAGGTACCGCACAATTTTCCGTCATACCGACTACCCAGCGCATCGCAGTTGTCTTCGATCAGCCACAGGTTATGCTGGTCGCATAACTCCCGCACTTCCTTCACCGGAAACGGCACGCCCATCGTGTGAGCAATCATGATGGCACGGGTGCGCGGCGACAGGGCTCGTTCGATTTGTTCGAGCGTCGGCACGTAGGTGCCCAGTTCGACGTCGACAAACACTGGAATCGCCCGGTTTTGGATGATTGGATTGACGGTGGTAGGGAAGCCCGCGGCCACAGTGATTACCTCGTCCCCAGGTCTGATGGCCTTGTCCTTGAGTTTTGGCGAGGTCAAGGTCGAGAAGGCCACTAGGTTGGCCGACGAACCGGAGTTGACCAACAACACCTGCGACAACCCGAGGTATTTGGCCATTCCCGTCTCGAACTCCTCGCAAAATCGACCGGCGGTCAGCCAGAAATCAAGCGAGGCGTCGACCAAGTGGACCAGTTCCTCGTCGTCGAAATGGCGGCCAGCGTATCGGACTGGGTCTTTACCCGGCCGGAATGGCTGGGTGGGCGTGGCCGCGTAATACTTTCGGACCAGGTCAAGGATCTGAAGGCGGATTTGTTTCTTGTCATCCATAGGCTTAATCCTCCTTGAGTGACGGAAGGTGGGATCTTGCCCAGCCGAGCCCTTGGATGCGGGCTTGGGCAATGTAGGCATCGAGCTGGTCGGCCGTGAGCTCGCGCAACCGTTCCGGTTTGGAATCTTGGTGGGCCTGGGAATACCATCGAACAGTCTCGCGGATAGTGGTGGCGAAATCGAGGACAGGGTGCCAGCCCAGGTGTGCCTGGGCCTTGTCGATAGAAAGGTGAAGCAGGGCGGCTTCATGAACCGCCTCGGGATCTGTTCGATCTTCCCAGGTGCCTGGCCAGTGGCGCAGGATTTCGGCAACCAGCGCCTCGACCGGTCGGTTCGACTCCCGCAGGGGGCCGAAATTAAAAGCCGTGTCCAGTGTGGTATCTGTAGGATTTAGGGGGGAAGATGGGGTTCCCAGCAGGGCCGCCAGCCACAGGTAGCCGCTCAGGGGCTCCAGGACGTGCTGCCATGGGCGGGTTGCCAGGCGGTTGCGCACGACGATCGGCTGGCCCTGCTGCAAGGCACGGATGCAGTCGGGAACGATGCGATCTTTCGCCCAGTCGCCGCCACCAATCACGTTGCCAGCGCGAGCACTGGCAATCCTGACCGGGTGGTTCCGGAAAAACGACCGCCGCCACGCCGAAATGGCGATTTCTGCCGCCGCTTTGCTCGAACTGTAGGGGTCGTGCCCGCCAAGGGGGTCGGTTTCCCGATAGCCGTAGACCCACTCGCGGTTCTCGTAGCACTTGTCGGAGGTGATGAAGACAGCAGAACAGGGATGGGAAAGACAACGCAACGCCTCTAAGAGGTGGATCGTCCCCATCACGTTGGTATCGTAAGTGGGCACGGGGGTTTTGTAAGATTCTCGCACAATTGGCTGGGCGGCCAGATGGAAAACCGCTCCAGGGGCTGTCGCCTTGACCACCTGCTGCAGGTGTTCCGGGTCCCGGATGTCGCCGAGGTGGTGCTCGACCAGGTCAGCCAGTCGGAGCCCCTCGAACAGCGAAGGGGTGGTCGGCGGGGCGAGGGAATATCCAACGACCCGCGCTCCGAGGCGGTGAAGCCAAAAGGCCAGCCAGGAACCCTTGAACCCGGTGTGGCCAGTAACCAAGACGGTCTTACCCCGGTAGAACCCGAGAAATTCCTCCATAGCCATGCCTACCAGATCTTCCAGGGCGCTTTCCCTGATGCCCACAGTTCCTCGAGCTTGATCTTGTCGCGCAAGGTATCCATCGGTAGCCAGAACCCGTCGTGTTTGAATGCCTTCAGATCGCCGTTACGCGCTAACCGCTCGAGCGGTTCCCGTTCCCAAATGGTCTTGTCGTCCTTGATCAGATCGAGCACCGATGGCTCCAGAACGAAGAAGCCGCCGTTGACATATCCACCGTCGCCGGTAGGTTTTTCGACAAACGATTGGATGGTATCCGATTCCCCAAGGTTGAGGGCACCGAACCGGCCGGGGGGCTGCACTGCGGTAAGGGTCGCCTTCCGGCCGTGGCTTTTGTGAAACTCGACCAGAGCATGAATGTTGACGTTTGAGACGCCGTCGCCGTAAGTCATCATGAAGGTTCCCCGGCCTAGGTGCTGGGCCACCCGCTTGAGCCGACCGCCGGTCATCGTCTCGTCGCCAGTGTCGACTAGCGTGATCTTCCAGGGCTCGGAAAAGCTCTGGTGGGTGATCATCTTGTTCTGCTTGAAGTCGAAGGTAACGTCGGACGTGTGTAGGAAGTAGTTCGCGAAAAATTCCTTGATCATGTACCCCTTGTAACCGCAGCAGATCACAAAATCATGGAACCCATAAGACGAGTAGATTTTCATGATATGCCACAGGATCGGCCGGCCCCCGATTTCGACCATGGGCTTGGGCCTAACGCCGGTCTCTTCACTGAGCCGTGTGCCAAGGCCACCAGCCAACAAGACCACCTTCATCGTTCGTCCTCCAAACCTCCAGAAAAACGGAAAATCCCTGGTTCAAAGCTTTTTCACAACTCGCCGGTCGGCTTTCGGTCAGGGCGAGGGGCGAATACGCTGCGTTTCTTGAACTCCAGATCGTCGTTCAGCGTGATTTCCGCCCCAGCCCCTCTTTGAACCGGCTGAAGGAGCCTGTCCGCACCTTCGAAGAACATCTGAGCCTGCAGCAGTGGAGACAAACACCCCAGAGGCGCTTGTTTGCATTTCAAAAAGGCCGCATAAAGTCGTTTACTGACGACCAAAGGTACAAGACCCGTGAGATCTTGAAATCAAGATTTTCGAATCTGTGTTTTAAAAGGCTTGATATTCATTAGTTTGCCGTAACCATGAACGATGCTCTTGCGCAAGCTGCCTAAATGTACGAAAGTCCACAATGCAAATCAAATTTTCAGGAAAACCGCAAAAGCCGAAAACAGGCCTACCCGAAGCAGTAAATCCGGTATTAGTGCAGAATTCCTGGGCAAAAACCCAATCTTTCCTGAATATCCGATGTTCTTTCATACTCAACAATTCAATACCTCAAGAGACTAGAAATAGTTCAAGCATTGCATCAGATAACTCAGGGTAGTGCGTTCAATGGTTTTAGGGATGTTGCTTAAGGGATTCAAACCAGAGGGTAGTTGTGTGAGTGGGGGCGTATTGGCCGCGCCAGGGGGTTGGGGAGAGGTGTCCTTCGAGCAGGGCACGTTGGACAGCAGGGTAAGAGATGCCTAAGGCGCGCAATTCGGCCATGGTGAGGATTTGCCCGGGTTGGATGCGGGGGCGCAATTCCTTTGGAAGGGCCGATCGGGCGGTTTTCGTGGTGGTCTTCTTGGAGGAAAGAAGCTTGGGAGATTCAATAGTGAGGCGGTTTCGTTTGGCCGCGGATTTGGAAGAAGCGGTTTTTTGTCGTGGCCTGGTGGAGGAGCGCCCGGTCGGCCGCAAATTTGAAGAATCGACTTTTGCTGCCGACGACTTGCTGGCCTGGCAGTTGTTGGCCAATACCGCCGCCTTTGGGGAGGCTGAAGCCGCTTTTTTCGGCGCAGGCCCAGGATTGGGCGAGCGTCTGCGAGATGGTTTGGCGGCGTTGGCGAGGGGCTTTGAATCGGCCGTTTTCGCCGCAAAGGGCTGGTTCCTGCGCTTCGATGAAGACAATTGAGGACGTTCAGCGGTGGTGGTGCTTGATCGGCCACTGGCGCCAACTTTCGACTTTGTGTTGGAACCACCCCGGTGGCTCTGGGGCAGTTGTTGATGGCGTGCTTTCGCTGCGGGCTTCGGCGCGTTGGAAAGGGCAGCAGCCGGCTCGGTAGCTGCCTCGGCATGGGAAGCATCGACATCGATGGGTTGGCCCGTGCGCGGGTCGAACAGCGAATCAACGTAGGCTTCGATGGATGAAGATGGAAGATGAACATCACTGGGCAAGGGCTCTGCCGTAGCGGTGCGAGGGAGAGAAGAAGATTTTTTTTGGTTGGAATGAGCGCTCTTTCGATTCTTTATAGTAACAGGGCCGATGGGGGTGGCGTCATTCGATGTTGAAATGCCAGACTGGGCCGACTGGGGAATGGAGGCCTCGGCGGGGGCGCAGTGAGCCCCGGATGTGGAAGGCGCAGGTAGGGCTGGAAAAGAGGTCGCGATGGTGCCAACCGTTGCTGCTGGGGCCGCGGTGGGTCGCGTCTCGGGGAGGGGCTGGGGTTGAGTCGAATCGGCCTCGGGCGCGAAGTCGATGCCGAAGACGGCGCCGAGTTCCTGGCGGGAGGCCCCGGCAAGGGTGTTCTCGGCAAACGGTAGGGTGGTGGCAGAGGTGAGACCGGTGGTGGCTGCGGTTACGAATTCGCCAGGGTCGATGCCGCGCAAGGTGAAGAACAATTCGGGCGAGGCGTCGAAGCGCACCCCGATGCCGTAGAGGGTGGCGGCGACGTGCTTGCAGACCGTGGCAAAATCAGGGCAGGAGCACTCGAACTCGATTTCGCGCGGCTCGGGGAACAAACCGCGTTTCGGCTCGGTCAGAATATTCATGATGTTCCGGTCGAACTTGCCGCTCAACAGATCGATGGTCGAACCGATGTCGGCCGCACACCGATCGCACAACTCCTTCTTGCGATCAGCCGGCAGCGGTTTGATCTTGATTTTGACCTCGTACAGGTCGCTGCCTTGCACCAAAGCCTCGACCAGCCCCGACGTGATGCGCAGCTCGAGCACCGCCCCGCTGCGCACGTAGGTGCGCCCCCGGGGCAGCCGGTTGGCGAAATCGCTGAAATACTCGAGATTGCGGCACCACGACAGGCCCCACCACGTATGGCAGATTTCGCGCCCGGCGACTTCGATCGGTTGTAGCACGCGCCCAGCCTTGGCGAGCTTTTGAGCCGCCTGCATGGCACGCTGGCGCTGCTCAGCAACGGTTACATAAGGGCCGAACATACCGTAGCCCCACCCGCTGTAGCCGTAGCGCCGCGAGCGGGACCGCCCGTACGACTGGGAGTATGAACGAGCCAGCCGACAGCTTCCGCTGGGGGCAAACCAGGAATGCGGTTTCGACCGAAGTGGCGAGCGCGTCATGCCGCGTTTCGTTCAAAAGTCATTTTCATAGGTCGTATGGCAGGGCAGTGAGAGTATATTATATCACTGGTCTGATCGAATTACCAGGGCGATTTTCAACAGGCATCAAAAACTTTTCCTTTGCGGTCGGGAGAAGCTTGGTGGGGCTCGCCCTTGCCAACTCATCTTGTGAAACGGCATCAAAAGCCACCCCTACCAAGATTGCCTGGGCGGAAACGAAGGTGAGTAGGGGAAGAGGAGAGAGCGGTCACCCGTCGCCGAGGGCCGAGCGCACGTCGAGCCGCACCAGGTTGAGCAGCTCGCGGTCAGACAGCTCGGTGATCGACGGGTACTCCTCTTCGCCCAGCAGCTCGGCCGCCAGCGCTTTCTTGCTCTCGAGCAGGGCGTCGATCTTCTCTTCGAGCGTCCCGCGGCAGATGAACGGATGGACGAACACGCTGCGGCGCTGTCCGATGCGGAAGGCGCGGTCGGTCGCCTGCGCCTCGACCGCCGGGTTCCACCACCGATCGAAATGGATGACATGGTTGGCCGCGGTCAGGTTGAGCCCGACGCCCCCAACCTTGAGCGAGAGGACCAGCCAGGGCAGGCGCGGGTCTTCCTGGAAGCGCTGTACCAGCACGCCCCGCTCGCGCACCGGCGTGCCGCCGTGCATGACCAGCCCGTCGGCGCGGAAGACCGTCCGCAGGAAGCCGGCCAGCGGCGCGGTCATCTCGCGGAACTGCGTAAACACCAGCACCTTCTCGCCGCGCGAGGCGACCTCCTCGCAGATCTCGCGCAGGCGCGCGAACTTGCCGCTGTGGGCGGGGTTGTAGTTGTCATCTTTCAGCCACTGCGCCGGGTGGTTGCAGATCTGCTTGAACCGCAGCAGATACTTCAAGATCAGCCCCCGCCGCGCCAACGGATCGACCGTCTTCAAGTCATGGGCCAGATCGCGCACCGCCGTCTCGTACAAGACCGCCTGCTCGCGCGCCAGAGTGCACCAGGTCTTGATCTCGGTCTTGGGCGGCAGCTCAGGCGCCACATCCGGATCGGTCTTCAACCGCCGCAGAATGTACGGCCGCACCAGCCGCCGCAGCGGCGCATACGTGCCTCCCGCGGTCGTCTCCAGCTTTTCCAGGAACTCCTTGAACTCGCCGGCCGACCCCAGCAACCCCGGGTTCAGGAAGTCGAAGATCGACCACAGGTCGCCCAGCCGGTTCTCGACCGGCGTGCCGGTCAGCACCAGGCGGCGCTCGGCCCGCAGTTCGCGCACGACCCGCGACTGCCGGGTGTCGGGATTCTTGATAGCTTGCGCTTCATCCAAAATAACCAGGCTCCAGGGCAGCTCGCGCAGCCGCGGCTGGCGCACCAGCGTGCCGTAAGTGGTCATCACCACATCGATCTCGGCCAGCCGGGAAGCATCGAGCTGGCCGATCTCGGCCGACGCCATGCGGCTAGGATGCGCGCAGAGCACCCGCAACCCCGGGGCGAACTTCTGCCGCTCGGCCTCCCAGTTCGACAGCAACGAGGCAGGAACGACCAGCAACGCCGGCGCCGGCGCCTCCTGGCGCTCAGCCGCTCGACCGGCCGCCCGGCCCGTCGCTTGGCTCGCCGCCCGACCCGCCGCTTGACCCGCTGGCTGGTTTGCCGCTTGACCCGCTGCCTGGCCTGCTGCTTGGCCCGCCGCTTGACCCGCTGCCTGACTCGCCGCTTGGCCCGCCGCCTGCTGGCCCGTTGTCTCGCTTGCCCCTGCAGGGCTCGCCGGCGCCTCGAGCTGCCGCCGCGCCTGCTGCTTGCGCACCAGCAGCAGGGCCAGCACCTGGATGGTCTTGCCCAGCCCCATGTCATCGGCCAGACACGGGCCGAGCCCCAGCTCGAGCAGGAACCACAGCCAACGCAGACCGGTCGCCTGATACGGCCGCAGCGTGCCGCGCAGCTCGGACCCCGGATCGACGGTGGCAATGGTGGCCGGATCGCGCAGCCGCTCGATCAGCCCGGCCAGCCAGGCGCCCGGCACGACGCGGGCCGCCGCCTCGGTGCCGACGGCATCGGGGGGCAGCGGGCTGTCGCCATCGAGCACGGCCCCCGCTTGCAGGCGCAGCGCCTCGGCCAGCGACAGCCCGCGCTCGCCGCGCTGCTCCGACCACTGCCGGAAGTGCTCCAGCACCTGGTTCAGCCGCTCGGCATCGACCTCGACCCAACGCCCGCGCAGGTAGACCAGTTTCTCCTGCCGCCGCCGGATGGCCTCCCACTCCTCGGGCGTCAGCGGCTCGCCATCGAGGCACAGCGCGAGGGAAAAATCGAGCAGGCCGCGCAATCCCAATTCCGACGCCGGCTTGTTGCCGATTTCGAGCTGGGCGGTCAGCGTCGAGCGCTGCTTGGGCTTCCACCAGTCGGGCACCCGGCAGACGACGCCAGCCGCCTCGTAGATCGGGATCTCGCGCAGGAACTGGTAGGCCTCGGCGACGGTCCAGAGCAGCGGCTGGAAGATCCGCCGGCTGTCGATGAGCCCCTTCAGGAAGGGGCTGGCATGCCCGGCCCGGTAGACCGTGGCCAGCAGCTTGATCAGCGCGGTGCGATCGCGCGCGCCCGCGAACTCCTTCAACGCCTCGCTCAACGGCTGGTGCGCCGGCTTGCCGTGCGCCGAGATGCCCGACGTGTAGGTCGCCAGGAAGGCGAACGGCCGCTCGGGCCCCTGCGCCAGCTCGGCCGGGTCGACCTTCCGCTCGGCCAGATGGAAGCAGACCCGGCCCAGCATGTTCCACAGCGGGTTGACGGTCTGGAAATAGGCGTCGACCGTATCTTGCCATTCGGCCAGCGTCTCGATGAAGGCCTGCCGCATCTGCTCCCAGAGCGTGCGCAAGGCCGGCTCGCGCAGGTATTCGGCGCCGCGGCAGGGCGGCGCCGTTTCGAGCCAGCGCACCACATCTTCGGAAGGGAAGGAGACGGCCGGATCGTGCCGATGGGACTCCAGGTTCTCGATGCGCACCAGGCGCTGCATGAACAACCCGGCGAACTCCCGCCAGAAGCGCAGGGTCGGCGGCAGCACGGTGCGCGCCTCGCGGGTGCCCAGCAGGAAGAGCCCATGCCCCGAACCCCGATCGAACGCGGCACGCAGGCGGGCCGCCGTCGGCTCGTCGGGCTGCTGCGCCTCTTCTGGATCATGCCAGAGGTACAGCCGCCCATCAGGACTGAACCCTAAACTGTTCTCGAGCGCCTCGCCTTTCGACACCGCGAGGGCGGCGTCGCTTGGCTGTTCGGCAAGGCCGGTTGGTTGCGCCTCGGCGCCGTCTCGCAGCGCTTCGGTACCGTTTTCCCGCGCCTCTTCGCCTGGGGGCAGGGCTTCGGCGTCGCTTGCCTGTGCCTTGGTGCCGTCTGGCGGTGCTCCGGCGCCGTCTGGTAAGACTCTGGTGCCGATGGGCAGCGCCTCGTCGCGGGGAGGCAGTGCTTCTGCGCCGTTTACTAGCGCTTTGGTACCGTCTGGTAGTGCTTCGTTGCCGCTTGCCAGCTCCTCGGGATCGTCCGGCAACGCGCTCGGGTCGTCCGGCAGGGCATCGCTGCCGCTTGGGGGCGCGCTGGTGGCGGCGGGAATGGCCTCATGGCCGCTTGGCGGCACTGCCGCAACGGCCGTCTCGCCGGGCGGTTCTTCAGACCGTGGTCCGGTCGCCGTCGGCCGGGGCGCAGAAAAAGGCACGACAGCCATGGCAGAGCGTCTCACCCGGTCAGGAGGCCGCCGGCGGGCTGGCCCGCCCGAGGCAGCATTTCTTGTATTTCAACCCGCTACCGCAGGGGCATGGATCGTTGCGACCAGGTTCGGCCGAGGCCGGCGCCGGCGTGATCGGCCTGGCGATCGTCTCTTCGTGCGGTTCTTCGCGGGGGCTCCATGCTTCGGACCCACGCACAGACGGTAGTGCTGAGTGCCTGTCGCGGCTTCGGCGCGTTCCTCCGGCGTAGCCCTGCCGGACGAGCCAGCGGGCGAACAGCCTTCGGAGCAAGGTCCGCCGCTTGCTCCAGAGCGCCGGATAGTCCTTGGCGCGAACCCAGTCCCCCTGTTGCATCTCGACTGGCAGCGGCGGCGGCAGGTTTTTGCCGGGCTGCGGCTTGACAGATTTCCAGGTCTTGGTCTGCAAGTCGAATATCATGGAATAGGCGGGCAATTGAGCGCCATTCTCGTTGCACGACCCACCTTCCGGGAAGAAGTACAGGCATACTTCTTCGCAGGTGCAGCCTGGTTCGAGGCAGTACATGTCTCGCCAGAGCCAATGCTGACCGTTCCACGTGAAGTAGTCGTGACCGGTGGCCGCCGGAAACACATCCTGGAAGAAGAGCATCTCGCTCTTTTGCACCAACTCGAGCGGGAAGTCGATGTGCGCCGTCTCGGGGTCGATCGCTTCGACCTGATCTTCCTTTTCCAGGGAAAAATAGCTGCGCAGCAATTCCTTGTCGGCTTTGGTCAGCGCCTTTTGGAAGGACCAGCCGACGTGATCTTCAGGCATCGCTGACGAAGGAACACCCGGGCGTTGGTGGCAGACCTCCTCCTCGACATTGTAATCGAACCAATCCATCACCCCGTCGTGGTTCAGGGCGGATCCATCGTCGAGCACTTCATGAACGTCGAATCTCAGTTCGGGGCAGGGGCAGGTCGGCGCCTGGCAGACCTTGATGACGTAGGCGAAGAGTTTGCCAGCATGCGGGCCTTCGGCGAACTTGAAGAACCAGCCCAGCGGAGACCCGAACGACAAAGGTGGCGCCGGCGGGACCAAGGCTTCATTGGCAGGCCCGATGCGCGGGGCGTAATACTTGAAGAGGGGAGAGGTCTTCCCCTTTTTGTCTCTAAAATAGAGGCAAAAATGCCCATCGTAGGTGTCGAACAATGTCGCCTGATGGGTGCGAGGATCTTCGGTTCCGATGACCTGGAATGACGACTTGCGTTTTCCAACGGCCCGTTTGATCTGCTCTTCGTCGATGATGACGGTCGGGCAGGCCGGGCAGAACAACCCGGCCGGCGGGTCGACGAGCCAGCTGGATTTCCCGCTGTGAACGATGAAATCGACCTTTCGAATCTCGGTCGGAGTCCCGCATCGGGGGCATCGCTCCCACGTGGGCAAGCGGGCCAGAGAATAGGCGTGACGGGGCGGGGTGGGGGAGCACTTAGGTTCCTGCGGATGGTCGGTCGTCGAGGTCATCGGTCAGTCTTGATCGTCGGTGCCGGTGCGGGCACGGTCTGGGCGGCTGCCGAAGAGATTGGAGAAAGCGGCTTTCAACCGGGCCAGGAGCCCCGTCGCATGCGTCGCCTCGCTTTGCAGAAGGGGATGGTCAGGGGCGACCTGACGGAGAATATTGAGATAATGGTTGGCGATCACGGGTTTTTCGCGCGCGAGGAAATACTGCCAGGCCACTCCGCAAACAGCAGACAGCTCGGAGATATGGAAGACCTTGCGATCAGGATACATCGCTGGCAGCAGGAACCCCTTCCCGCCCATCACCTGAGGAACGTCATCGAGCTGCTTGGTTTTGATCAGTTCGATCGCTTGATCGACCCGCGCGAACAGGTAGTCGGGATGGTTGCGGTAGTTTTCGGCGGCCAGGCGGGCCGCTTCTTCCGGTCGATTCTGAAAGCGGGCGACCTGCACCAGGAAGTGCGTCAATACCGCATTGCCAGGATACTGCTGCAGCCACTCCTCGATCTGGCGCCGGGCGGCGGCCGGGTCGTCTTCGATCAGGTCGCGGATCTCGGGATGCTCCTTCACCACCGGCGGATTGTAGTCAGGCATGCCGGGAATGGGCAATTCGTGCCGGATTTCATATTTGAGCAGTTCAACATCGACCGGCTGCTCAGGAATTTTCCCGTCGTATGCCTCCTCGAGCAAGGCGCGCTGTTGCATGGCATCCATCGAGAATGTGGCGTTCTCAATCGCTTCTTCGGAATCGTCATCATCATCGTTGTCGCCAAAACCAGATTCTCCGAACTCTTCATCTTCTTCAAACGATTCAAGGAATTCATTGAGCGAATGAGCGAGAACTCTCTTCCAGGGAATGAACGGACGAATGAAGAAGAGGTAGGCCGCAGGGTTGTTGGATTCATGGTGGTCGATGACCAACAGCAGGACGCGGGAAATGCCCCGCTCGAGCTGGCGGGCGAATGCCGGGTCGGTGTCGGCGCGATCGGTGAAAACCGCTTTCAACGCCTCGAACAACGCCTGCCCGGCCGGCGTATCGGGGGCGGGGGGCGGCGGTTCGTTCGGCAGCAGCGGAGCATTGGGCTGCCGGTCGGCCAGCCACCGATCGAGCACCATCCGGACATCGCGGTCATTCAAACGGGGATGCTCGTAGAACACCCGCAGAACGACGCTTTCCAGATACATCAACAGGCCTTGGATGCCCTCATCGCTCGGCGAGAGCGCTCGCAGCCGCTCACGCAGCAGGCCGAGCCGGCGATCGGCAGCGCGCTGGAGGGCGAACGCCTGGCCGGTTCGGGCGTACCCGCACTGGTCGGGGCACGCCAGACCGCGCCCGCGCTCGCGGCCGCAGCAGGCCGAGCAGAGCAGGGCGCCATGGACGGCGCAATGGCGTTTGCCTTTGCGCGAACGGCAGATGGGACACGTCGTGGGGGTCATCGGCGGGCCTCCGTGGTCGGATTACAAGCCATTGGCTTGGAACGGGGAATCGAACTCGGCCAGGCGCGGCCAGTGGCGATCTTTCTCGGACAGCAACGGCGCGCTCACCGGCCAGGGGATGCCGAGGGCGGGGTCATCCCAGGCGAGGCCCAGCTGCCCCTTGGGCTCGTAGAGCGCGGTGACGGCATAGGTGACATCGGATTGCTCAGACAGCACCACGTAGCCATGGGCGCACCCCACGGGCACATAGAGCTGCCAGCCGGTATCGGCCGATAGCTCGATGCCGAACCATTTGCCGTAGGTAGGCGAACCCCGCCGCAGATCGACGGCCACATCGTAGATGCGGCCGGTCTGGCACGTGACCAGCTTGCCTTGCGGGTTGGGGAACTGGTAGTGCAGACCGCGCAGCACGCCTCGCTTCGAGCGGGCGACGTTGAATTGTACGAACCGGTTCGGCAGGCCAGCCGCCGCGAAGCGCTCGGCCTGGAAGGTCTCGGCGAAAAACCCGCGTTCATCTTCATGCCGGCGGGGCACGATGACCGTCACGCCGGCGATCGGTGTGGCTCGGAATTCCATGAAAAAGGACACCCTTCTAAGAAAACTGAAGCTCCTTTGTACAGGATTTTCCCAGCCTTCGCAAGATGGAAAAATGCCTTCTTTCTCGGTCCCGACTCATGACACCTGGTCTATAATGGCTATTGCACGAATAGTGGAACGTTCGTCGGCCATTACCCCGACGCCGGGGAAGGGCCGGAGGAGCCCTCAGGACGGCTGGAGCGAGGAATCGCCTCGTCGAAATCGATCACCAGGCCGGGGAAGGTGGCGACGGCGAGTCGAAGACCGTCGGTGCTGAAGATCTCGGCGCCACTGAAGGTGCCGGCGCTCGTCAGGCGCGAAACGAACACCAGCCGTTCTTCAGGGTCGACCACCCAGTACTCTTTGACGCCGTGCCGCTCGTACAGCCGACGTTTGGCCACCTGGTCACGCGAGGCGGACGAGCGCGACAGGATTTCGATGACGAAATCAGGGGCGCCGATGCCGCCTTTCTCGTCATAGCGGGCGGGATCGCAGACGACCGCCAGGTCGGGCCGCACCACATCGATGATGTCTTCTTCGCGCTGGCCGGGCCGGGCGAGACGGAATTCGTAGGGATCGGAGAATACCTGGCAGGGCCCCTGGCGGAAGAACGCATCGAGCTGGCGGAACAACCCGCGAAAAACCATCTGATGGAGCGTGCTCGGGCCGGGAGTCATCGCGTAGGCCTCGCCGTCGATGATCTCCCAGCGCTCGTTATCAGGCCAGGTCGAGAACTCGGCGTAGGTGACCACCTTCTTGGCGGCCTCGGCCTGGGACATGCTCTACCCCCCTCTGGCTCGTGAACGTCTTAGGTTATTCTATCGCGGCTTTCGCGGCACGGGCAAGAACAGGTTGGCGGAGCAATAGCGATCCGATAAGAGAGACCCCCTTGAACGGAACAAGGCCCCGAAAAAACAATGCCAGGGGCCACGGGCCCCTGGACCCCTTGTCGCGGCCTGCCGAACGCGCCGCGTTCGGCAGGTGGGCGGCCATCTTCGCCGATGGGAAGGGGAACGTCAGGTGCGGCGGTAGATGTCTTCGAACCGCTCGATGTCGTCTTCGCCGACGTACTCGCCGACCTGGACCTCGATGATCTCGAGGGGCACTTTGCCCGGGTTCTCGAGCCGATGCCTGGTCGTCTTGGGCACGTAGAGGCTCTCGTTCTCGTGGAAATACTGCTCCTGCTCGCCGACCACCACCCGGCCGGCGCCCTTGACCACGATCCAGTGCTCGCTGCGATGGTAATGCATCTGCAAGCTCAGCTTGGCGCCCGGATTGACCACGATGCGTTTGAGCTTGTAGCGCGGGCCCTCCTCGAGCACCGTGTAGCTGCCCCAGGGCCGATACACGGTCGGATGCGTCGCGGTCAGCGGTTCGTGGCGGGGCTGCGCCTTCAGGGCCTGCACCACATCCTTCACTTTCTGGCTCTGATCGCGGGCGGCCACCAGCAGGGCATCGGCGGTCTCGACCACCATTACATCGCGCAGGCCGATCGTCGCCACCAGCCGGTCGTGCCCCATGATCAGGCTGTTGCTGGTATCGATCGGCAGCACCTCGCCCACCGTGACATTGCCTTGCCCGTCTTTGGGCAGCGTCTCATAGACGGCATCCCACGAGCCCACATCCGACCAGGTGATGTCGGCGAGGGGAAGCACGGCAACTCGTGCCGCCTTCTCCATCACGGCGTAGTCGATCGAGATCGACGGCAGGGCCTCGAAACCGGCCAGCAGCTCGGCGTAGGGGCGGGCCAGCGCCTCGGCCAGGGCGGGCTGGTGACGAGCGAATTCCGCTTTGATGGCCCCGATCGTGAAGGCGAACATACCCGAATTGAAGAAATAGCACCCGGCGGCCAGAAACTGTTGGGCCCTCGCCAGGTCGGGCTTCTCGACGAACTGCTCGACCCGGCAGACCCCATTCGGCCAGGCCGTGCTGGCGTCCGGCGCGGCGCCGCTTCGGCTCGGCGGCGGCAGCGGCTCGCCGCGCTTCAAATAGCCGAACCCGGTCTCGGGTCGGTTGGGAACCACGCCGAAAGTGACCAGCCAGCCCTGGCGGGCCACTTCGGCCGCTTGCCGCGCGCAGGTCGCGAAGCGGTCCTCGGGCGCGATCAAATGATCGGACGGCCCGATGAACAACACTTCATCATCGTTGCACCCCAGCACCTCTTCGGCGTATTTGACGGCCAGGGCGATGGCCGGCGCGGTGTTGCGCCCCGCCGGTTCGAGCAGCACATGCCGGTCGAGACCGGCGTGCAGCTCGCTGAGCTGCCCGGCGACGTGGAACTTGTACTCGCGGTTGGTGACCACGATCAGCTCGTCGGGTTTGACGAACCCCAGGCAGCGGCGGGCCGCTTTCTGCAAGAAAGACCATTGGTCGCCGATCTTCATGAACTGCTTGGGATAGGCCTGCCGCGACAGCGGCCACAACCGCGTGCCGCCCCCTCCCGCCAGAATCACGGCTTTCATTCGCGTTCCTCCAATCATGCCCGGTCGCTCCGCGGCGAACCGGTTCCGACTTCACTCGAAGGCCTCGAAGACGTGGTGGCCGGCCTTGCGCAACAGATCGACCTTGTTGGTCTCTTCCAGATCGGCCGCGACCATTTCCTTGACCAGGGCGGCCAGGTTGGTGCGCGGCTTCCAACCGAGCTTCTGGCGCGCTTTCGTCGCATCGCCCAGCAGCAGGTCGACCTCGGTCGGCCGGAAATACCGCGGATCGACCTCGACCACCACCCGGCCGGTGGCCGCGTCGATGCCCTGCTCCTGCACCCCTTTCCCTTTCCATTCGATGGTCATGCCGAGTTCAGCGAACACCATGGTGACGAAATCGCGCACGCTGGTGGTCGCCCCGGTGGCGATGACGAAATCATCGGGCTCGGGCTGTTGCAGGATCAGCCACATCGCTTCGACATAGTCGCGGGCATGGCCCCAGTCGCGCTTGGCGTCGAGATTGCCCAGATAGAGCTTGTCTTGCAGGCCCATCTTGATGCGCGCCGCGGCCCGGGTGATCTTGCGCGTGACGAACGTCTCGCCGCGCAGCGGGCTTTCATGGTTGAACAGGATGCCGTTGCAGCCGAAGATGCCGTAGGCTTCGCGGTAGTTGACGACGATCCAGTAGGCGTAGAGCTTGGCGGCCGCGTAGGGGCTGCGCGGGTAGAACGGCGTGGTCTCGCGTTGCGGCGTCTCCTGTACTTTGCCGAACAGTTCGCTGGTCGATGCTTGGTAGAACCGGGTCTTTTTCTCGAGATGCAAAATGCGAATCGCTTCGAGCAGCCGCAGCACGCCCAGCCCGTCGGCATTGGCCGTGTACTCGGGGGTCTCGAAGCTGACCTTGACATGGCTCTGGGCAGCGAGATTGTAGATCTCGTCAGGCTGCACTTCTTGGACAATTCTGATCAGATTGGTCGAGTCGGTCATGTCGCCGTAGTGCAGGGTCAGGTCATGCCCGCTCTCGTGCGGATCGCGGTAGAGGTGGTCGATGCGATCGGTGTTGAACAGCGAGGCGCGCCGCTTGATGCCGTGCACGGAATAGCCCTTTTCGAGCAGCAGTTCGGCCAGGTAGGCGCCGTCCTGGCCCGTGATGCCGGTGATGAGAGCGGTCTTGCGATGCATGTCTGACTCCTCGGCGAGCGAAAATCGGATCAACGGAAGAAAGAACGTACACCTTCACGTCGAGAAAGGCAACTCGCGATCAAAGGCTCCAGCCATTCGCGCTCAGCGGTCGGTCGCTGGTTGCTTATGGAACTCACCAGGCCACTCCGGCCCCTGCGAAAACTGGTTGGCCAATCCCCTTTTGATCACATCGTGGAAATGGCGGTCGAGGGCCGGCAGGGCAGGCGCTTCAGGGCCGGGCGCCGCTTTCGAAGCGGGCCAGGAAGTCCTGGTAGGCCAGCTTGATGCCCTCCTCGAGGCTGATGCGGGGGCGCCAGCCCAGCGCGGTCAGGCGCGAGACATCGAGCAGCTTGCGCGGGGTGCCGTCAGGTTTCGATGGGTCCCACCGGATGTCGCCCCGGTAGCCGACCACCCGGGCGATGGTCGCGGCCAGATCACGAATGGTCAAGTCAGTGCCCGAGCCGATATTGTACAAGACATCGGGCCGGTCGAAGACCTTCTCGGCCGGCAGGTTCATCAGGAACAGGCAGGCTTCGGCCAGATCGTCGCTGCACAGGAATTCCCGGTACGGCGACCCGGTTCCCCACAGGGTGACCGACGGCGCGCCGGCGACCTTGGCCTCATGGAACCGCCGGATCAGCGCCGGAAAGACATGCGAATGCTCGGGGTGGTAGTTGTCGTTCAGGCCGTACTGGTTGGTCGGCATCACCGGCAGGAACCGCGTGCCATACTGGCGGTTGTAGGCATGGCACATCTTGATGCCGGCGATCTTGGCGACCGCGTAGGCCTCGTTGGTCTTCTCGAGCGGCCCGGTCAGCAGATACTCCTCGCGGATCGGCTGCGGACAATCGCGTGGATAGACGCAGGAGCTGCCGGTGAACAGCAGGCTCTTCACCCCGTGCCGCCAGCTCTGGTGCAGCACATTGAGCTGGATGGCCAGATTGTCGTAGATGAATTCGGCCGGCAGGGTGTCGTTGGCGTGAATGCCGCCGACCTTCGCCGCCACCAGGAAGACATGCTCGGGGCGTTCAGCGGCGAAGAATCGTTCGACGGCCGCGCCATCGCGCAGGTCGAGCTCTTCGAACCGCCGCACCACCACATGCCGATAGCCGTGCCGCTCGAGCGCCCGATGGATGGCGCTGCCGACCAAGCCCGTATGTCCGGCCAGGTAGATTTTGGCATCTTTTTGCATCATCTGGTAGCTCCGCTGAATCTATGAATGTTTGCTTTCGGCCTGTCCCGCCAATCCTAGTACAAGACGATCTGCTCGCCAGATGGAATTAAAACGATCGCACCGCGTTGCGATGCGACCGCAAGAGCGAAGCATCGCATCACAAGGTTCCTGGGGGGGAAAGAAGCCGCCGCGCTTCGTCCAGGAAGGCTTGGGCTTCTTCAATGGCGTTCTGGGCTTGCGCCTGGTCGACGAAAGAAAAGGTCTCATCATCGCTGGCCTCTCGATCGTCTTTCAGATTGGCCAAAAACTTGCCGAAGCGTGCGTCGATTTTGCCTGGTTTGACCAGCAGCAGGGCGAACAGGGTGAGCAGCCCGCGGTGGGTTTCGGCGCGCTGGCCCTCGGCCAGCAACAAGGCCTGGGCGGCATGAAAAGCGGCATAGTAAGCCCGTGAGACGGCGTCTTCATGATCCCCGGTGGCCGCCAGCTTCTTGGCGACGGCCAGCTTGCGCTCGGCCTTCTCGAGATAGGCGTCAATCAGAGCTCTGGTCGTCGAATCCAAGGGGGATGCCCTCCTGCTGGATGGCTCGCATGAACGGCGTCGGGATGGCTCGCAGCCGGTCGAATTCGTCGCGCGGGAAGATTTTCAGGGACACCAGACGGCCGGTGGCGAGCAATACCGCCATGACGGCATCATAACAGGCCGACACGGCTTCCGGCGTTCGTCGAGCAAGGACGATCAACACGTCGTAGTCAGAATCGGGGCGCGCCTCGCCCCGCGCTCGCGACCCGAACAGTCGCATCTCTTCGATGCTCTCTCGGATCGGGGCCAGCGCGGCCACGAACTGCCGCAGGATGGGATCTCGTTGGGCCACGCCGTGAGCCATACTGGAACTATACACTGCCGCGCCATGTTCTACAATCAATACGATCCGTCGTTCGTTTGGGAAATGGCCGATCATGTGCCCGCGCCACCAGCGGTTCGGCGCAACCATCCCACCATCAGGTGCAGAAGCCGGCGGACCGCCATTCGGCGAAATACTCGGCCAGGTTGCGCCGCCACGGGAAGATGGTGAAACCGAGGTCGCGCTGCACCTTGTCGCGGCAGAAGCGCGAATTGGCGGGGCGGGGGGCGGGCAGCGGGTAGTCGGAGGTGGCGATCGGCACGATTGGCGGCGCGTGCTCGATGAGGCCGGCGGCCAGCGCCTCCTCGCGAATGCCGAGGGCGAATTCATACCACGAGAGATAACCGTCGTCGGAATAATGGTAGATGCCGTAAGGGCCGTCTGAACCGCGGTCATCTGCCATTCTGCCGGCCAGCCCGATCACCTGGCGGGCCAGGGGGCGGGTCCAGGTGGGGCTGCCGATCTGGTCGGCGACGATGCGCAGTTCGGGTTTTTCCCGCAACAGGCGCACCACCGTCTTGACGAAGTTCTTCCCCCTTACGCCGTAGAGCCAGCTGATGCGAAAGATGAAGAAGCGGTCGGTCGCCTCGGCCAGCCGGCGCTCCCCGGCCAGCTTCGATCGGCCATACGACGACAGCGGGCCGGTAGGATCGGCTTCGACCCAGGGCCGATCGCCGTGTCCGTCAAAGACATAATCGGTCGAGAAATGCACCACGACCGCGCCGATCGCCGCCGCGGCGGCTCCCAGGTGGCCGGGGCCGTCGCCGTTGATGGCCATCGCCAGGGCGGGTTCGCGCTCGGCCTGATCGACGGCGGTGTAGGCGGCGGCGTTGATGATCCAGGCCGGGCGGTGCTGCTCGGCGAAGGCCCGCACCCGCGCGGCGTCGGTGATGTCGACCTCGCGATCGCTGGTCACGCACGACAGCCCCGCCGCCCGCGCTTCTTCGACGAGGTCGCCGCCCAGCATGCCTCCGGCGCCGACGATCCAGAGGCGAGAGCGTGCTGCGTCCATGGTCACAACCGCCAATACCGGAACCCGGCCTGTCGCGCTGCTTCGGGGTCGACCAGCCATTTGACATCGATCATCACCGGCGCCTTCTCGCCCCGGCTGCACAGGGCTGCCAGCCGCGCCGGCGACAGGCTCCGGAAGGCTTCGTGCGGCACCGCCAGGATCACCGCGTCCACGGGCGGCACCTGGTTGAGGGTGCGATGGAGCTTCAAGCCATATTCTTCCATCGCCTCTCGCGGGTCGGCCACCGGGTCGTGCACCAACGTCTTCACCCCGTATTCGGCCAGCTCGGCCAGGATGTCGACCACTCGGGTATTGCGCAGGTCGGGCACGTTCTCTTTGAAGGTCAGTCCCAGCACCAGCACGCGGGCGCCCTTGATCGTCTTGCCCGCCCGGATCATCTCCTTGACCGTGGTTTCGGCCACGAATTTGCCCATGCTGTCGTTGATGCGGCGCCCCGCCAGGATCACCTCGGGGTGGTAGCCCAGCTCTTCGGCCTTGAAGGTCAGGTAGTAGGGATCGACACCGATGCAGTGTCCGCCGACCAATCCAGGAACGAACTTCAGGAAGTTCCATTTGGTGCCGGCCGCTGCCAGCACTTCCTTCGTGTCGATGCCCATCTTATGGAAGATGATGGCCAGCTCGTTCATCAACGCGATGTTGAGGTCGCGCTGGGTGTTCTCGATGACTTTGGCGGCTTCGGCCACTTTGATGCTCGGCGCTCGATGGATGCCGGCCTTGATGATCGCCCCGTAGACCTTGGCCACCAGCTCGAGGGTGGCATGATCGCTGCCGGAGACCACTTTGACGATGGTCTCGAGGCGGTGCTGCTGGTCGCCGGGGTTGATCCGTTCGGGGCTGTAGCCGACGGTGAAGCCCTCGCCCAGTCGCCTACCCGAGGCGCGCTCGAGGATGGGCACGCAGATGTCTTCGGTCACGCCGGGGTAGACGGTCGACTCGTAGACGACCACGGCGCCCTCGGGCATGTGCGCGCCGACCGCTTCTGAGGCCCGCACCAGCGGCGTCAGATCGGGGCGTTTATGGCGGTCGACCGGCGTGGGGACGGCCACGATGATGAACCGGGCGTCCGCCAGCGCCGCCGGATCGTCGGAGAAGGCGATCTCTACTTCGCGCAGACCCCCGGGGGGAACTTCGCCTGTAGGGTCGATGCCTCGACGCAACACCTTCACTTTGGAAGGGTTGCAATCATACCCGATCACCGTGAACCGCTTCGCCAGGGCATGGGCGAGGGGCAGCCCGACGTAGCCGAGGCCGACCACACCGACCGCCGTGCGCTTTGCCGCAAGATCATTCCACAGGTTCTTCATGGCCTGGAATCTACCAGAACTTGCGCGATTCCTCAAACCATTTCGCTCGCTCGCGTGAAATCGTTCGTGGGTGTGATATTCGTTGGTGGTGGTTGCCCAGCCGCCCGATGGGCTTGAGAATGCATGAAACCCATGACACTCTAGCAACCCTACAGATGAAAAAGGCTGCGGGTGATGGACCGTGCCCGGCCAACGACCTGTCTTCGCCAACGCTTTGCCCTCGACCTCCTGGGGAAAGCCCACCTGGCCACGATGTTCGAG
>QOQW01000041.1 GCA_003327425.1 Candidatus Ozemibacter sibiricus | reverse complement strand
GCCAACGCTTTGCCCTCGACCTCCTGGGGAAAGCCCACCTGGCCACGATGTTCGAGATGCTCTGGCACCTGAGCCAGCAGCGACTCATGTTTCTTGGAAAGGCTATCTGTACCCATGCTAGAGTGTCGTTTTCTGGGTCTGACCGCCCTTCTTGACCACCAGCTCTTCACCCTCGGTGACCTGCACCCGCTCCTGGGTCTCCCGGATCAGAACCTCGGCCAGGCCGCGCAAAACCTGGATGCGATCTTCGTTCTCGCTGGTCTGGCAGGTGATGTTGGTACCTTTGATACCGGCGACCGCCTGACCCATCTCGATATCCATCGAGCCGTCTTTCACCATCTTCTTGACGTTGACCCACAGATTGCCGGCCAGAAGCTTGACCACGCTATCCTTGCCGGCCGGGCTCGACAGGATGATTTCGGAGTCTGGTTTCATGACGAACGTCGTCATATCGGCGAAGCTCAGAATGGCGCTCGAGTTGTCCCCGGTTTTGACATGGTCGTCGACATTGAGTCGCATGTCGAGCTTGGCGAAATTCCAGCCCTCTTCGTCATCCCCGGCCCGAACCTGGACTTCGCCGGACAGATCGGAGAAACGGGCGCCCGAGTCTTCGGCCGCCCAACCAGGGATCAACAAACAACTAAAGAAAGCAACAAGGACCAACAGTGAACGCTTCATTCTGGGACTCCTCGGTGATGGTCTCTCAGGGTACGGCCTCTATAGAACGGGCGCATCCTACCACGCCCAGGGAGAAGGTGTCAACGCAAGCCGGCGGGCGTTCGCCCGCCGGCTTTCGCCGAACCTGCTTGCAGCAAACTTCTGATCGGCGCCAGACGACGGCCTTCTCGGCGCCGAGTTCACCGGATCGCTGCGATCAGGGAGTCCCCGTCCAGGCCGTCATGTTGCCGGCCTGGTCGAACACCTGCAAGGCGACCCGCGCCTTGCCGACCGGCTTGCCCCCGGTCAAGATGTACAACTCATCCTTGTCGGGATCGGAATCGACTTCGGCCGGCCGATCGCCCAGGGTCGCGCGGGCGGCATACCAGTCGATTCCCTCGCCTTCATCGGCCACGGCGAAGACCAGGCAGGGCCCAAGACCGCTCACCGTGCGGGTTCCTTTGAACTTGACGCGGGGCGGCACGGCATCGCGCACCACCAGGAACGGAGCGAAGACCCGCGTATCACAGACCAACGCGCGTTCTCGGGGTGAACCGCCCAGGTAGGAGTAGGCGCGGCCATGTCGCCAGCGGTAGATGCCAAGCTGGCGAACGGGGTGGCCTTCGGGGAACGGCAAGACCACCTGTGCCGGGGCGCCGGTCACGATTTGATCAGGGGAGAACCACCAGACAGGCGAGACTTCCTGCAGCACGGCCCCTGATTTGCCGGCGGGCGGCTGGACCGATCGCACCCGCTCGACCCGCGCCAGGACGGGCAGATTGAGCGATCCTGGGGGGAAGCGGACCACGAATCCATCGGGGCCGGCCACCTCACCCCCACGCCCATCCACGTACCGGTGCGGCGGAAGGACCGGCACGCCACCGGCCCGGCCGCCCCCTTCCCATCGCTTGTCGATCGGGAAGGCCACCGCCAGCGTTTCTTTGGTGGCGATGGCCGGCAGCAGGTGTTCCTGGCCGGTGTCGTCCGTCACGGCCACGGCATCTGTCCCCGCCGGCAGCCCGGCAGGGCGCGTGCATTCGGCGATCACCGCCATGGGATGGTAGGTCACCTGACGGACGGCTAAGGCTCCCCGATAGGGATGGGTTTTGGCCAACGCCGGCTCGACGACCACGGTGCCCTCGATCGTCACCTCGTTGCCGGCGAAATCGGCCACCAGGATGGCGACCTGGTGGGTTCCCGGGGCCAGATCGAGCACACCGGCCCAGGGCGGCCAGGAGCCAGCGAACGGAGTGGTGTCGTGCGGCCAGCGGAACAAGGTGTAGACGAAGCCTGTGCCTGGGCGTTCGGACCGGTGGTGGTCGTAGACATAGGGACACTGGGGGTTGTGATCGTAGGAGAACGTCTGGAACCGCCGCTCGAACAACGTCTGCCCGTCGACCATCAGCCGGACCAGGTCGACGCCGAACCGGCTCCCCCCTTCCCCGTGGTCGATGATGCCGACATGTAGGCCGGCGCGTCCGGCCAGATGCACCGAGTGCTTCCAGACGTATCGGCCCGGCCCGGTTTTGGTGAGAGGGATCGTCACCGGTCGGAAGCCGCCATCGATGACGGTCTCAGGCGACAGCGGATCGACATGCACATGGAAGGCTTCGGGGCGAGAGGTATCCGGAGCGATCAGTCCGACCATGGCGGGGGAGATGGGATGGTCGTTGAACCGGCGCAGTTCGAAATGCAGATGCGGAGGGCCCAATCCCGTCTCGCCAGAATAGCCGATGATCTGCCCTTTCTTGACCGGGAACCGATCGGGGCCAAAGGAATCGTCGATGCCGTAGCGCGAACCGGTCTTGGCCTGTTTGGCCGCGATGTAGGAGGCCATCGGCTCGGCGAACCGGTCGAGATGGGCATAGAGCGAGCGCACGCCGGCACCGGGGTGGTCGAGGTAGACCGAGTTGCCCGCCCCCCGATGCTGCACCTTCAAACGAGAGACGAAGCCGTCGGCAATGGCGTGCACGGGATGGCCGATGGTGCCTTGGGTTTTCAGATCGATCCCGGCATGGAACCGCAAGCCACGATATTCAGCGAAGCTCGAACTCTGCTTGATCTCGATCCGCAAGGGCCACTCCAGAGGCTCGCCAGCCAGGGGCACGGCCCAGGTCAAGATCAGGAGCAGGATGGCACACCATTTCATACCCTCACCTCCCAGGTGCACGCAGGATACCCTGACCGGGCGCACGGGTCAAATTTCGGGCTAAAGGAAGGCCATCGTCATGCCGATGTTGATAGTGGGAAAGTGTTATCGACCGACAGAATGGCTCGAAAGGAGGTGAACACATGATCGCCAATCTCGCCTCGATCGATCTCCTCGACCTGCTCGGCGTGGAGACCGCTCCCGCGCTTCCCCAGAATGCCCCTTCCCCGCAGGAATTCGCCAAATCCTTGCGGGAGGCCATGGCTCGTCCTCGACCGGACCCGGCCCGCACCAGTCAGGGTGCGCGGCCGCCAGAGGCCCGGCGGGACGGCCCCGGCTTCCGCCCCCTCTTCCTGCGGGACCGCTTGTCGCCTGGTCCTCCTACCACCCCCAGTCCCCGGGCGAAGAATGAAGCCGCCCCGTCGCGCTCCTCAGCTCCACCCCAAGAGGCAAACAGTCCAACCAGCGACGTTGAAACGGCCGTCTCTCCCGAGGGACCGACCACCCTTCCGGAGGAACCGGGCATCACCCCCACCCCAACGGCTGATGACGGCCTCTCCGTAGACCGCTCTGAACTCGGTGAAGCTGCCCGTCCCACCGCTCCCGAAGAATCGCAGGGATTCGACCAGTCGCTGCCCGAAGCCGCTCGCCGCCTGCTCGAACAGTTGTCCTTGATCCTGCAAAAGCTGCAAGAAACCAGGGATAGCCCTGACGACCGACAAGCTCTCATCGACAGCCTTCAGGCCGACCCGATCTTCGGGCCGCTGCTCGAAGTCCTGTCGCAAGCGACCGGTCAGTCGTCTTCGGATCTCCTCGCCACATACCCGGCCGAACAGGTCTTCGAACCTCTGCAGAAGGTGCTGACCCTGCTCGCCACGCCCGAATCACCGCTGCCCGACAGCGTCGGGCAGGCTCTCGAGCAAGCCTTCCAGGACAACCCGCTCTGGAAGGACGTGCACCCCGAAACGGCCCGTCGGGCCGTGGAGGATCTGCTCGCGAAGGCCCTGCCGACGTTCTCCCTCACGGCGGCGGAACGTCCTCTGACGCCCGCAGAAGCCGGCGGCCTGCCGGCGGCCCCCTCACGCAAAACCTCCGACCAGTCCGGCAAATCTCAGCCTGCCACGCCCCAGACCTCAAGCCCCGAAGCGGGCGAGGCCATCCCCGACCGGCCGTCCGGTCCGACGGCATCCACAACTCCCTTCCGACCCCAAGCGCACGCCGGTGAACAGGGCACCTCCTCCGGCCTGGTCCGCGAAGAGCATGGACATCCCACCTGCTCGCCTTTGCAGGCGCAAGCCCCCTCGCCGACGGTGGCCGCCACCGACCTTGCGGTGAGCGCCCTGACCGCCGAAGAGGGCCATGCCCCCCAACCGGCCGGGAAGCCCGCCCTCGATCCGGCCGCGGTGGCCGCAGCGCTGAAGGGCTCGCGGGCCCAGGCGGCCCAACCCGCCGGGAACGCAGGCTCCCATGGGTGGGGATTCAACCCCGGCGACCGGCCCCCCGAACGGATCAGCCCGTCGGCCCCCCGACCCGCCGATCCCATTCGTGGGGCTCTGTTCTCGCAGATCATCGAAAAAGCCGAGTTGTTCAAGGTCGGCTCGGAGAAAAAGGTCCTCACGCTCCAGTTGCGGCCCGAGTCGCTCGGCAAGCTGAACATCGAACTGACGTCCAAGGACGGGACGGTCAGCGCCCGCATCACCACGGAACATGCCATGGTTCGCGAGAAGCTCGATCAACTCGTCCCCCAGATCAAGGACACGCTCGCCACCCAGGGCATCAAACTCGACCAGGTGACAGTGGATATTTCCCATCAGAATCCCGATGGAAGAAAAGAGCAGACCTTCCAGGGTCAGGGCGGTTCGTTCCGTTCCGTTGCCGCTCCGGCCCGGGAGGAGGCAGGTCCGATCCAGGATGTTCGCCCCGCCCTGCGCCGTCTGGCGCTGAACATCCGAATGGTCGATCTGACGGTCTAGCTCGCGAAGGAGGCAACGATCATGGCCCTGGAAATCGTCGATGTCCCGGTCTCCGGAGTAAACGGTCCCCGGCGGGTGCCCAAGCAGCAACTCGGCAAGGATGATTTCCTGCTGCTGCTGACCAAGCAGCTGCAGAACCAGGATCCCCTGCAACCTGCCGACAACCTGCAGTTCATCAGTCAGATGGCCAATTTCAGCACGCTCGAGCAGATGACCAACATGACCAAGACCCTCGAAAAGTTCCTGGCGGCCACGACCAGTTCGTACAAGGCCGAAGCCATGAGCTACCTGGGCATGAAGGTCACCGCCACCCCGAACGGGTCGCCGGACTCGGTGACAGGGCTGGTGCGAGCGGTCCGCTTCGCTGATGGCGCGGCCATTCTGCGCGTCGGCGACCGGGAAGTGAAACTCGAGGAGATCCAGAGAATCGAGTTCCCGGACGCCACCTGAGGCAAACGATCCTTGGGAACGACGGAGGTTCCCCCGACGACCACGGAATCTTCGATGAAAGGAGGGTGATCTTCCCTTCGCATGGACCCCCGATTGCTCATCGGACCTGGGATTCCATTGGCCAGACCGACCACGGGGCAGAGGCCCGGCGCGACCACGCCTGCCGTCAGCCACCCCGGCGCGTTCGGGCGGGTGTTGCAGCAGGTACTGCAGCAACCGTCGGTCACCCAGGGTCTTACCGTTTCGCAGCACGCCGAGAAGCGGCTGCAAGAGCGGGGGATTCCCTTCGGGGCCGAGACGAGGACCCTGCTGGCCGGCACCATCGACGAGCTGCGCGCCAAGGGCGCCCGCGATTCGCTGGTGATCACCAATGACGGGGCCTTCCTGGTCAATGTGCCGAGCCGCACCCTGGTGACCGCCATGGACATCGGTGAGATGCAGGATCGGATCATCACCCAGATCGACAGCGTCAGCATCAAGACGCGATGACGAGGCAGACAACCGCAAGAAGGACGCGATGACGTAAGGAAGCAGACAATTCCGGTTCGCGAAGATCGGGATCAGGCAAAACAAATCCGATTCCGACAGACACCGAACGGCCGGACCCCGTGAACAGGGGAAGCCGTCGCGACGCCCGATCGACCGAAGGCGTCCTCTCACCGGTCTTCGTGAGCCACCCGTGCATGGACGGGAGGGTCGCGCCACAGGACGTGACCGCTGCCCTCCCGTCCCGCCCGCCCCTCTTGCCAGGGGCACGCCTGCCTGATGGAGGAGCCTGACGGCAGCGGAAGGCACACGATGCCACATCAGAAGGACACGTGCTATGTTGCGATCACTGTTCACGGGAGTTTCGGGACTGAAGCAACACCAGACCCGGATGGATGTTCTCAGCAACAACATCGCGAACGTCAACACCACCGGGTTCAAACGGGGCCGCGCCCTGTTCCAGGATCTGTTCAGCGAGACCCTCCGCCATGCCCAGCAGGCGTTCGGCGACTACGGCGGTCTCAACCCCATGCAGGTGGGGCTCGGAGTCAAACTGGCGGCCATCGACACGCTGATGGAACAGGGCACCCTGGAAACCACCGGCAAGAACACCGACCTGGCCATCGAGGGCGAGGGATTCTTCACGGTCCAGGCGCCCAACGGGAACACCTACTACACCCGCGATGGCAACTTCAACATCAATCCCAACTATGACCTGGTCAGTACCAATACCGGGTTCAAGATCATGGGATGGCTGGCCACCCAGAATCCCGTCACCGGCAATCTCGAGTTGAATCAGACGGGCACAATCCCAGAAACGATCAACATCGTTAAATATCTGAAGAAGCATGCCCATCAAACGAACCTCGTGACCTACGCCTCCAATCTGGACAGCGGCTCGGAAGAACGCGACGTGAAAATGGGGACCGACTACCTCGCCTTCCTCGATACGGTCGGCAAGGACCAGAAGCTCCAGTTCAAGTTCAAGAAGATCGACTCGAAGAACTGGCTCTGGTCGGCCATCGACAGCAACAACAAGAACGTCGCCAACGGATCGTTCCGCACCGACGATGACGGCAATCTGATCGAGACGTCGGTCAACCCGGCCGGGCCCAATTCCACCGCGGCCGCCCCGTATTTCATCTACGATCCTGACGGGGTCTTCCGACCGGCCGAGGCGACCATTCCCATGAACGACCCCGCCAACACGGGCAACGGGGCCAGCACGCCAGTGGTCGCCAGCGGTCCGCTGATCAAAGATGAGAAGGTCAACATCATCTTCGACGGTGGCGACCCCTCGCGCGCCACCACCTTCCGGGTGGTCGGCGAGAACCGTGGGTTCATCGGCGGTGGCGTCCTGGGCGGCACGCAGGCCAAGATCGAAGGCACTCCCTTCAAATTCGAAACCGGCTGGACCCCTGGCAAGGCCGTGACATTCACGGTCACCGAGGTGCAGAACCTGGTGACCCAGCCCCTCTCCACCCGCGAAAAATGGGCGACCATCACGTTCAATGCCGGGTCCACCTACTCGATCGCCGACATCAAGAACATCGTCAACACTGCTCTCAAGAACGGTGGCGTCGAAGCTTCCCTCCAGTATGATTCGACCACCAAGAAATTCTCCCTGGTCGGCAACAATGTCGGATCGAACCGGACCCTGATGCTCGACAACATCTCCGGCCCGCTCGCCGAGCTGGGCATCGACCCCGGCAACAAAGCGGGCACGGCCTTCCTGTCGAACTACAACGTCAGCTACCCGGCCACCGCTGATGGCACCAAGACCATCCTGAACACGGTGATGTTCCAGATCGCCGACAACAAGGGGGCCACCGCCAATGTCCGCTTCAACCCGGGAACCTACACGCGAGCCCAGATTCAGTCGACGATCGAGAATGCCCTCAGCTCGAATGGCATCAACGCCCAGGTGGCGTTCATCACCGAAGGCAACGTCGTCCGGCTGCAGATCTCGCCCAACGCGGGCACGACCCTGCAGCTGACCGACGTCCAGGGGCTGCTGTCCGAACTGGGCATCAATCCGATCACCCAGGGTCAGAATACCCATATCTCCGAACTCGACCTGGGAGGCTTCGTCAGTGGCGTCACCTCGAAGAAGGACTTCAACCCCGGAGTCGCCGTGGGATTCCTGCTGGGCGGGAAAGTCGCCGATCCCAATAGCATTCCGGTCCCGGCCCCAGGGCAGATCTTGCGGATCACGGATGCCAGCGTCCCCGCCACCACCGACATCCTCCTGCCGGCCGGCACCACCAGCCTGACCGCCATCGCCGATGCCATCAACCTGGGCATCGGGGCGGTGCAGGCCACCGCTTCAGTGGTCGGCGGCAACCGGCTCCAGATCATCCACAACTCAGGCACTTCGGAATCGCTGTCGATCGATTTCCTGCAGAATACCGGCGCGCCGAACTATCCGGCCGGGCCCGATTTCCTCGGCCGCGAGCCCCTGATCCGCATTTCCAACGAGGTTCGCATGCTGATCGAGGATCCCTACAAGAACCTCAATGATGCAGGCAGCCCGGGCTATTGGCTGGGCAGCGCGGTCGATCCCGCCGACATCGATCTGGCTTCGGCCCCCACGGAAGTCATCACCCTGGCCGATTCCGCGGGGCACGTGCGCACCATCACCCTGCCCCAGAGCGACAACCTGACGCTGGCCGACATCCATGCCGCCATCGTCGCCGGGCTGGGCGACGTCGAAGCGACCGTCACCTACGATTCGCTCACCAACCGGATCCGAATCGCCCCCAGCGGCAATGGATCGATCAGCATCTCGGGCGGCTCGTTCCTCGGGATCGAGCCAGCCGTACAAGGGCTCACCATTCCCGTCGGCAACTACACCCGAGAGGAGATCCGGAGCCAGATCCAGAACTACCTGATCAGCCAGGGCATCTCTGCGCAGGCGATCTACGTCGATACCGATGCCGACGGGGTCGGCAACCAACTGCAGATCAACGGCCTGGTGGGAGAACGGATCCGGGTGACCGACTTGACCATGACGCCGGCCAATCCGGCCGATCCGGCCGACCGCAACACTCTGACCTCGGAACTGGGCATCACGCCGAGCAATCAATGGATTCCCGATGCCCCAATTTCGTTCCGTATCTACCGCCCCGACTGGGATCAGACCATCGTCATCAAGATTCCCTCGACCGACGCGGATGCCTTCCAGCCGCCGTTCAACCTCGACACCCTCGCCCTCGAGATCCAGCGCCAGATCGACAAAGTCGAACTCAATACCGGCGCCAAGGGGCTGGTGGTCGAGACCATCGATTCCAACAACGACGGGGTCAAAGATCGCTTCCAGATCCGTTCGACCAACACCCCCGAGCGCATCCGGCTCGAAAACGGCGACGGCGCTGATCCGCTGTCGGGACACAATATTTCGCTGTTGGGCCTGAAGAGCGGCATCCACACCTCAGGCACCGGTGGTGCCCCGCCCCAGACCTTCAGCCTGCCCAGTCTGCGCGACTACTCGGTCGAGCCCTTCTACCTGAACCGCACGGTTTCGTTCATCATCTCTGATAGTCAAGGGCGGTCTACGGAAGTCATCCTGCCCCAGATCGACTCGACCAGCACGCCGATCCAGTACACCCGCAGCGCCATCCTCAGCGCCATCAATGCACAGCTGCTCAAAGACAAGGTCAATGCCACCGCCTCGATCATCGACACCAACAATGATGGGACGCCCGATACCCTGACGATCACCGGTTCCCAGACCGGGGCCGGCCAGAGCATCACCCTGTCAGGGGACGAGACCATGCAGGAACTGGGCTTGCGGGCCGGCACCTACGGGGGCACCGCGGCGGTCGGCACCTTCGAGCAGGGCGGTCTGAAATTCACTCTGACCGAGGGCACCAGGCCCTGGCGGCCCAACGAATTCCTGCAGTTCTCGACCAAAGCCGAACAGGGGGCCAGCGAAAGCGTCAAGATCGAGGTGCCCGCCCCTGGCCAGGATGGATTGGTCTTCAAGACCGTGGTCAATGGCGAGACCTACAAGGCCACCGGGACGATCAGCAAAGGCGCCATCCACACGACCAGCATCACCATCTTCGACTCCCTCGGCGCCCCGCACGAACTGGTCACCACCTGGGAGCACATCGACAAGAAGACCCAGGCCTGGCGCTACACCATCACCTACGACAAGAACGACCCGGAGATCCAGCGGTGGCTGCGCGACCCGGCTCACGGCGTGCCCGATCCGGACAACCCGACCGAAGAATGGCTCAAGAAAGCCAATCACTATGACCCTGTAACCAACAAAGAAGGCCTGATCAAGAACAGCACCGGCATCATCTACTTCACCAACAATGGCAAGATCGATCTGGCCCGCTCGACCATCAAAGACATCATGCTCACCCCGGCCGGCTCGAATCCGCTGACCATCAAGCTCGATCAGTCCCTGGTCACCCAGTTCGATTCGCCGTTCACCACCAAGGCTCGCGAGCAGAACGGCTACGAGATGGGCCTGCTCGAAACCATCTACTTCGAACAGGACGGCACCATCCGCGGCGTCTACTCGAACGGGCAGAAGCAGCCGATCGGCCAGGTGGCCCTGACCACCTTCAACAACCCGGCCGGTCTCGAGAAGAAGGGCAAGAACCTCTACGAGTTCTCGCCCAACTCTGGTCAGCCCATCGTGGGCAAACCCGGTCAGGGCGACCACGGCCTGATCGTGCCGGGCACCCTCGAAATGAGCAACGTCGACATCGCCGAAGAGTTCACCAACATGATCATCACCCAACGGGCCTTCCAGGCCAACAGCCGCGTCATCACGACCTCCGACGAGATCCTCCAGGAAGTGGTCAATCTGAAACGATGATCCGATGACCTTCTCTGAACGAGCGCTCCGGCCATGATCCAAGTGACACGCCTGAACGGCCTGACTTTCCATCTCGATGCCGAAAAGGTCGAGAGCGTGGAAGCCACTCCGGACACCGTGATCACGCTGGTCGGGGGCAAGACCGTCATGGTCCGGGAGAGCGTGGATGAGGTGGTGCGGCGGATCATCCGCTACCGCCGCCGCATCCATGCTCCCCGGGCCTGTCCCCGCTCCCGCAAGTCACCTGTCCCTCCATGAAATGATCGGCCTCCTAGAAGGGCACACGATTTGACCCGGGAAATTCTTCGATGATAGGATAACGAGATATGAGCCCACGTACGAGATGGATTCTCATCGGCCTGGCGGTCCTCATCCTTCTGCTGACGGTCGTCCTCATCGCCTGGGTCACCACCAAGAAGGCCGCCGTCGGCCCCGACGGGGAACCCCAGAAGGGGCCGACCGTCGAGGGGCAGGTGATCGCCGCCCCCAAGATGAACCGTTTCGACCTGGGCGAATTCGTGGCGACCTCCCGCGATGAAGATCTCCACTACATCAAGATCGAGGTGGAGGTCGGCTACATCGGCAATCTGGAGCAGGAATTGAAGAATCGCAAGGCCGAGCTGCGCGATGCCATCACCACCATCTTGATGAAGCTGACCATCCAGCGGGCCAAGGAAGATTACATCGATCATTTCCTGCACAAAGACATCGAAAAGGCCTTGAACCAGGTCCTGGGCACGTCGACCTCGGAAAGCCGCATCACCAAGGTCTTCATTCCGACCTTCCTCATCAACTGAGGGAAGGGGAACGCCGATATATCGTATGAAGCCGCTGCACCGGGGTCGACCTGCCAGGCCTGCGGGCAGGCGGTAGATTTGCCCGATCGGGCCACGGAGCGCTGAATGGTCGAGACCCTTTCGCAGAACGAGATCGACGCCCTGCTGTCGGCTCTCAACACCTCGACCGGTGGCGGGGAAGCGCCGCCCCCGCCTGGCCCCACTCCCAGTCCCGCCGCGGAGCCGGCCGGCGGGCACGCCGCTCCGGCCGCCGCGGCCCGCGCCGAGCCCGCCGTCAGCAAAAGCGGCAAGAAGACGAAGGTCTACGATTTCAAGCGCCAGACCAAGTTCTCGAAGGAACAGATGGGCACGATCCAGATGATCCACGAGACGTTCGCGCGCCTGATCGGAACCGACCTCTCCACCCAGCTGCGGGCCTACGCCCAGGCCACCATCATGTCGGTCGACCAGCTCACCTTCCAGGAGCTCCTGCAGTCCATCTACTCGCCGACCTTCATCACCTGCTTCAACTGCGAGAAGCTCGACGGCAAAGCCCTCATCGACCTCAATCTGAATGTCGTCTTCACCATCCTCGATCGCCTGCTCGGCGGCAATGGGACCCCGCTCAGCACCCTTCGCCAGCTGACCGATGTCGAAAAGCAGATCATGCAGAAGGTGATGGTCCGCATCCTCGAACGGCTGCGCGAATCATGGATCAACGTCATCGATCTGGCGCCGACCATCGAGCTGATCGAGTCCAATCCCCAGTTCGCACAGATCGTGCCGCCCGGCGACATGGTGCTGTCCGTGACCATCGAGATCAAGATCCACGATGTCACCGGCACGATGAATCTGTGCATTCCGTACAACACCGTCGAACCGATCGCCAACAAATTCAACGCCGCCTCCTGGTTTGCGGCGGTCCGCAAGGAACCCCTCCAGACGAACGTCGAGGCCATCACCCACCAGGTGCGTGATGTCTACCTGCCGTTCGTCGTCGAACTCGGAACGGCCACCGTCACCTTGCAGGATGTGCTCGGCCTGCAAGTCGGCGATCTGCTGGTGCTCGACCGCAAGGTCAAAGACGACCTGGACGTGCGGGTCGGCAATCTGATCAAGTTCCGAGGCCGCCCAGGCGTGCTGGGCAAAAAGATGGCCATCGGTCTCACCCAGGTCATCGACCAACCCGGGGAGGAGAAGCTGTGACAGACCTGCTTTCCCAAGAAGAAATCGACGCCTTGCTGCGCGGCGGAGGCGGAGGCGGGGGAGACAGCGGCGAGGCGCCACCAGCTGACGCTGGAGCGCCTCCGGCGGCCTCGGGGGGTGATGAGGCCAAACCGCCGACCGGAGGCGGAAGCGGGAAGACCGTCTCGATGTCCCAGGAGGACATCGACCAGCTGTCAGAGGTGGCCAAGCTCTCCCTGGGCGCGACCAGTTCGGTCGTCCAGATGCTGCTCAACAAGCCGGTCGAGCTGAACCTGTCGCAATTGCGGGCCATCCATTACGACACGCTGGTCGCCGAATCCGGGAACGAAGACTACATCATCGCCAAGATCGCCTACATCGAAGGGTTCGACGGCAACACCTACCTGCTGCTGCGCAAGAACATCGCTGCCGTCATCGGCGACCTGATGATGGGCGGGGAAGGCCAGAACCCCGAGTTCCAGGAGATGCACAAGTCGGCCGTCGGCGAGATGCTGAACCAGATGATGGGGAAGACGACCACCTCGCTGTCGGAGATCTTCAAGAAGCGGGTCGATATCGCCCCGCCCAACGTCGAACTGGTCAATTTCAGTAAGGGCATGCCCGCCATGCCCGACTTCCATCCGGATGCCGGCTTCCTGCGCATCGGGTTCCAGTTGAAGATCGGCGATATCGCCGAAACCGAGATGGTCCAGCTGCTGGCCATCGAGTTCGCCCAATTGATGGCCTCGCAACTGGCCAAGCCGGCCAAGCCCGAGCCCAAAAAGGTTCCCCCGCCCCCACCGCCGCCGCCCGGGCCCCCCGGGTTGGGCGCTCCAGCTCCTGGCATGCCCGGAGCTCCGGGGCCGATGCCAGGAATGCCGATGCCAGGAGGAATGCCAGGAATGGGGATGCCAGGGATGCCAGGGGCCATGCCCGGAATGCCTGGAGCCATGCCGGGAATGCCGGGGGCCATGCCAGGGATGCCGGGGGCCATGCCAGGGATGCCTGGCGCCATGCCAGGAATGCCCGGAGCCATGCCAGGGATGCCTGGTGCCATGCCGGGAATGCTGGGGGCCATGCCAGGAATGCCGGGGGCTATGCCAGGAATGCCCGGGATGGGCATGCCCGGCATGCCGATGCAAGGCAACCCGGCCGAGTTCGGCATGCTGCAGATGCCCATGGGCATGGGGCTCCAGTCGAACATCGACCTTCTGCTCGACGTCCCACTCCAGATCACCGTGGAATTGGGGCGCACCCGCATGTTGATAAAAGATGTGCTTGAATTGGGAATAGGATCTGTTGTAGAGTTGAATAAACTGGCCGGTGAGGCCGTGGAGGTTTTCGTCAACAACAAGCTGATCGCCAAAGGGGAAGTCGTGGTGATCGACGAGAACTTCGCGGTACGCATCACCAGCATCGTGAATCCGCAAGACAGGCTCCAGGCTCTCTAAGGAGGCTCCCATAGCATGGGGAAAACCATTCTGATCGTAGATGACGCAGCTTTCATGCGCATGATGATCAAGGATATCCTGACCAAAAACGGCTATACCGTCCTTGGCGAGGCCCAGACAGGCAAGGAAGCGGTCGAGATGTATCAGAAGCTGAAGCCCGATCTCGTCACCATGGACATCACGATGCCCGAGATGAACGGGATCGACGCGGTGCGGGCCATCAAGAAGGCCGATCCGTCCGCTCGCATCATCATGTGCAGCGCCATGGGCCAGCAAGCCATGGTCATCGACGCCATCCAGGCCGGGGCTCGCGATTTCATCGTCAAGCCGTTCCAACCCAACCGCGTCATCGAAGCGGTGCAGAAGGCCTTGCGGTAAGACCCTCCCTTGCCCACCCCCGTCACTCTGACGAAAGCGACGATCCTGATCGTCGCTTTCGTGCTTCTGGCGGGAACATCTTCCCCAGGCCAGTCGGCAGCGCTCGAGTTGGCGTCGTTGCCGGCAGCGCCCCAAGACACGAAGCTCGCCGCCCCAGGCCCAGCTCCCGCTCTTTCTACGCAGGAATCTCCAGCCGCGGGCGGAACCGCCAGCCGCCCTCTCCCCATCGCAGGCACTCGGGGAATCGCCACGGACGATCTCTTGTTCTTCCCCCCCGGAACTTCGACGCTGCCGGCGTTCCCGGTCCCTGACCCGCTGGCCACGACCCTCCGGATCCTGACGTCGCTCGCCTTCGTGATTGCGCTCGTCTTCGGGCTGTCATGGCTGCTGCAACGCCGGGGCCCCCTGGGTGGACAGCCGATCGGGCGCGTCCTCGGCATTCTCCCCCTGGATGGACACCGTTCGGTCTATGTGGTCGACATCCTGGGGAAGGTGCTGATGTTAGGGGTGGCTGATCATGGCGTCACGCTGCTGGGCGAGGTCACCGACAAACTGGTGATCGATGAACTCCGCCTCGCCGCTCGCCAACCCGGACTCCCCGGGCTCGAGAAGCTCTTCAAATTCCTGCATCGAGGAGACCGGCCCCCCGCCGAGGAGGCCCAACCATCTCCCATGCAATCTCTCGCAGAGGCAGATTTTTCCCACCATACCCGACGTGCTCAGGAACAAGCCCGGCAAATGGAGAACCTCCTCCTGAAGCGTCCCCCGCCCCCGGGCGATCGCTAGTCCTCCAGGGGGCGGGCGACCGCTGGAGCAAGCCTTCGCCCCCACCCGAACAACCTCCAACCATTCTCTGGGCGGTGCCCCCTGGCGAGGGTGCCGTGCCCCAGCAGAAAATTCTTCATTTTACCCTTGTCAAGTGCACCTTCCTTCGGTATAAATAAGCATCGGTTTTGCTCCTTCCCCAATTTCCAGAAAAACAGGAAAGGGTTCCCCATGCGACGGCCCATCCTGGCCTTTTGTCTTGTACTTTTGATGGCATTGTGTGCAGGCAGTGCCCTCGCTCAGACGCCTGATCTGGCCAATCCCAAGGCCAAGATCAACATCGAGGATCCCACCAAAGTCCTCAAGATCGAACCTACCGAGACGCCCTTTCCCATTCCGCGTATCAAGATCGATATCGATCCGGCCAAAGAACGCGGCCAGATCGGCACCAGCCTGCAGATTCTGCTTCTCCTCACCATCCTGAGCCTGGCGCCGTCGATCCTGATCATGCTGACGAGCTTCACGCGGATCCTCATCGTGCTCAACTTCGTCCGGCGGGCCTTGACCACTCAACAGGAGCCGAGCAATCAGATCCTGATCGGGCTCGCCCTCTTCCTGACCTTCTTCACGATGTCGCCCGTCATCGACCAGGTCTACCGCGAGGCGGTCCAGCCCTTCATGGCCAAAGACATCGACTATGTCGAGGCCTACCACAAGGCGATGCGCCCCATCCGCGAGTTCATGTTCATGCACACCCGCAAGACCGACCTGGCCCTGTTCGCCGGCATGGAAGGCGGCGGGAAACCCAAGAGCAAGGATGACTTCAGCACGATGGCGCTGATTCCGGCCTTCATCACCAGCGAGATCCGGACCGCCTTCCAGATGGGGGTGATCATCTTCCTGCCGTTCCTGGTGATCGACCTGGTGGTGGCCAGCATTCTGATGTCGATGGGCATGATCATGCTGCCCCCTGTCATGATCTCCATGCCCTTCAAAATTCTGCTGTTCGTGATGGTCGACGGTTGGAATCTCGTCATCAAATCGCTGGTGCTCAGTTTCGGGGGCAACGCATGACCGAGTTCACCTTTCTCGAGCTGCTCAAAGACACGATGTTCCTGGCCTTCCTGCTGTCGCTGCCGATGCTGGCCATCAGCACTCTCGTGGGTGTGATCATCAGCGTCATCCAGACCGCCACCTCGATCCAGGATCAGAGCCTGTCGTTCATCCCCAAGCTGCTGGCCACGGTGGCCTCGTTGGTGGCGTTCGGCCCCTGGATGCTGTCGCTGTTGATGCAGTTCACCTTCCGGCTGCTGTCGGGCCTGCAGAACTTCGCGCGGTGATCGTCGCCACCCCCGATCGCAGAAGAGGGCACCGATGACCGAGGCGTTCTTTCTCAAGGCGGTGGGCCTGTTCCTGATCGCCCTGGTCCGGTTCTCCGGGTTCTTCCTGAATCTGCCCATCTTCGGCGAATCGGCCGTGCCCATGCGGGTCAAGGCTGGGCTGTCGGCGCTCTGCGCGTTGCTGGTCCTGCCGCACCTGATCGCCACCCAGGAGATGCCCGAACTCACGGTCCTCGGCTATGGCCTGATGGCCTTTCGCGAACTGGTCCTGGGGTGGTCCGTCGGTTTCCTGTTGCTCCTGAATCTCGACGCCCTCAAGCTGGGCGGCCAGTTGATCGGCATGCAGGTGGGATTCTCCTTTGTTCAAGTGGTTGATCCGGAATCGAATCGCAGCCAGGCCATCATCAGCGAGTTCCTGCATCTGTTCGCCCTGATCATTTTCCTGGTGGTCAATGGGCACCTGATCTTCCTGCAGGCCTTCGCCGCCAGTTTCGACCTGGTGCCGCTGGCCGGCGTGCATCTGCCAGGCGGGGTCGTCGCTGAAATGGTGCGGATTTCCACCTCGATCTTCTGGACTGGCATGCAGGTTTCCATGCCGGTCTTCGCCGTCATTCTGGCGGGCGACGTGGCCCTGGGCATCATCGCCCGCACCGTGCCCCGCATGAACATCTTCCAGGTCGGGTTCGCCCTCAAGGTGCTGATGGGCCTGGGGACCCTGATCCTCTGCCTGCCGTATGTCGGCGACCTGGTCCGCAACCTGCTGCATGGGGTCTATGGCGACCTCAATACCCTGCTGAACAAGATGGGATGAGCACGCCATGATCGTCTGCGCCGAACACGCCCTCCGGCTTCCCTGGCCGCCCCCTCCCCCGAGGCGCCTGCAGATCGTCCACCGCCCCCTCGATCTGCAGATGTTCGCCGGGGAAAAGACCGAACCGGCCACCGAGAAACGCCGTGAAGAGGCCCGTCAGCGCGGCAATATCGCCAAGAGCCAGGACCTCGATTCGGTGATCGTGTTGTTGGCGGGGTTCCTGGCCCTGCGCTATTTCGGGCCCACCGCGGTGGCCATCATCGGCGACTATTTCCGGTATGCGCTTTCCTCCAGCCTGACCATGGAATTGACGTCGGGCAATACCCTCATTCTCCTCAGCCAGATGCTGGTCGTCATGGCTCGCTGTCTGGCCCCCATCTTCGCGACGGTCATCCTGGCGGCGGTCATCGCCAACGTTCTTCAAGTCGGGTTCCTACTGACGTTCGAACCATTGATGCCCGATCTCGAACGGCTCAATCCGATCGCTGGCCTGCAGAACCTCTTTTCCTGGAAAGCGGTTGCCGAGCTGGTCAAATCGGTCTTCAAGATCCTGGTCGTGGCCTACATCCCGTATGCGACCCTGCGCGACGAGATGCCCACCTTCATCCGGCTGATCCAGCTGGAGCCGCTGGCCGGGATGATCGTCCTGGGGCGCATCCTGTTCACCATGGCGGTCAAGATCATCCTGGTCCTACTGGTGGTCGCGGTCGGCGACTACTGGTTCCAATGGTGGCGCCACGAGGAAGAACTCAAGATGTCGAAGGAAGACATCAAAGAAGAATACAAGCAGCGCGAAGGCGATCCGAAGGTCAAGGCCAAGATCCGCGAGCGGCAGCGCAAACTGGCCACCACCCGCATGATGGCCGAGGTGCCCAAGGCCACGGTCGTCGTGACCAACCCCATCCACATCGCCGTCGCCCTGCGGTATACCCAGGGCGAAGCCGGCGCCCCCCGGGTCGTGGCCATGGGCACCGACCTGATCGCCGAGAAGATCAAGGAGATCGCCCGACAGCACGGCGTGCCCATCATCGAGAACAAACCTCTTGCACAGGCGCTCCATCGAATGGTAGATGTAGGGGATGAAATTCCCCGTGAGCTGTTCGAAGCCGTGGCCACCATTCTGGCCCAGGTCTACCGCATGAGACAGCAAGCGGCATGACGAACAGGGGCGGGGGTATGAGATCCAGGCTTGTGCGGTGCACAATGCACCGCACCGCGCGACATCCGGGGCAGGGCCATGGCTGAACCAGCAAGCACCACACCGGCGGGGGCGACCCCGATGAATGTCGTGCCGCTGGCCGATCTGCTGCGGAATCGGGATGTGCTGTTCGCGCTGGGGCTCATCTCCGTCGTCATCATGATGGTGGTGCCCCTGCCGGCGGTGTTCCTCGATCTCTTCCTGACGCTGAACATCGCCCTGGCCCTGGTGGTGCTCCTCGTTTCGATCTACACCAAAGAAGCCCTGGAATTCTCGGCCTTTCCCAGCCTTCTGCTGGTGGCCACCCTCTTCCGGCTGGCGCTCAATGTCAGCTCGACCCGGCTCATCCTCGGCGGGGAAGGCGCCAAGATCGCGATCATCAAGGCGTTCGGCAACTTCGTGGTCGGCGGCAACTACATCGTCGGCGCGGTGGTCTTCACGATCCTGGTGGTCATCCAGTTCATCGTCATCACCAAAGGCGCCGAACGGGTGGCCGAAGTGGCGGCCCGCTTCACCCTCGATGCCATGCCCGGCAAGCAGATGGCGATCGACGCCGAATTGAACGCGGGCGCCATCGACAATGAACAGGCCCGGGAACGCCGCAAGAACGTGCAACGCGAAGCCGATTTCTACGGGGCAATGGACGGCGCCAGCAAGTTCGTCAAAGGAGACGCCATCGCCGGCATCATCATCACGATCATCAACATTCTCGGCGGTCTGGCGATCGGCGTGCTGCAGCGCGGCGAAAGCGCGGCCGATGCCCTGCAGACCTACGCCCTGTTCACGGTCGGCGACGGCCTGGTGACGCAGATCCCGGCCATGCTGATCGCCACCGCCACCGGCATCGTGGTGACCCGCGCGGGCTCGAGTTCCAGCCTGGGCCTCGAACTGTCCGATCAGCTCGGCTCGCGGCCGAAGGTGCTGGCCATCGCGGCGGCGATGCTGGGCTTCCTGGGGCTGATTCCGGGCCTGCCCAAGCTCAGCTTCATCACGCTGGCCCTGGTGTTCGGGGCCCTGGCCTATGTGATCCAGACGCAGGAGCGCGGCCGCGAGACCGCCGCCGAAGAAGAAAAGAAAGCCAAAGCGGCGGCCGCCCCGGCCAAACCGGAAGACGTCTCATCGCTGCTCAGCGTCGACCCGCTCGAGGTAGAAATCGGCTACAACCTGATTCCTCTCGTCGACGTCAATCAAGGCGGCGATCTGCTGAACCGGATCACCCTGATCCGTCGCCAGATCGCCATCGATCTCGGTCTGGTGGTTCCCCCCATCCGGATCCGCGACAATATCCAATTGCAGCCGTCGACGTACGTGATCAAGATCAAGGGAGTGGAGATCGATCGCTACGAGATCATTCCCGATCAGCTTCTGGCCATGAATCCAGGAGGTTCCACGGCCCCGCTCAGCGGCATCGAGGTGAACGAGCCCGCCTTCGGTCTGCCCGCCATCTGGATCCAGCAAAGCCAGCGCGAACGGGCCGAGATGGCCGGCTATACCGTGGTCGATCCCTCGACCGTGATCGCCACCCACCTGACCGAGATCATCCGCAAGAATGCCCACGAGATCCTGGGCCGCCAGGAGTTGCAGCAGATCCTGGAAACGGTGAAGGCGTCCTACCCCCTGATCGTCGATGAAGTCGTTCCCAATGTCGTCTCTCATTCGCTGCTCCTCAAGGTCCTGCAGAATCTTCTGCGCGAGGGGGTATCCATTCGCAACATGGTGACCATCCTCGAATCGCTCGCTGATTGCAAGGGCATCACCGAGGTCGACACGCTGACGGAGGTCGTGCGCCAGGGGCTGTCGCGGCATATCTGCAAGGGACTGGCCAACGAACAGGGGGTGCTGCAGGTCATTTCCCTCGATCCGCGACTGGAGCAGATTCTCGGCAATTCCCTCCAGAAGATCGACGGCGCCACCCAGCTGGCTCTCGATCCCAAGATCGCGGCCGATTTCCTGGCCAAGCTGAAAGAACGGATCGAAGAGGTCATGGCCGAAGGCAAAACCCCGATCCTGCTGTGCGCCTCGGCCTTGCGGTCGAGTTTGAAACGGCTTTCGGAACGGGTCGCCCCTCGCCTCGTCGTTCTGGCCTACAACGAGATTCCCAGCTCCTTCCAGCTCGAATCGATCGGGCTGGTCGGGCTGCCATAACCAGGATCGCCGCTCATGATCCACGATCAAGCCAGCGCCCTCCGGCAGCTCAAGAAATTACGGGACAGCCTGAGCCCCGATGCTCTGCCGACCGCGGCCGACCTGCTGGCCAGCCTCCCCCGCCCCAGCGGGTTTCCCGCCATCGCCCTCGTCGTGCCAGAACATCAGGGCATCGACCTTCCTCCGCTCACCTCCTGGATCCACAGTCTTCTGGGCGATGCACGACGCGCCTGCCTCTGGGACCAGGCTGGGTTGATCTCCTTGATCGCCCCGACCGGCGTCCAGGAACCGTTCACTCCCGCGCAAGCCACCGTCGAATCGGCAGTGGGGCCGCTGCTCGCCCTGCCGCGCATTCCCGGCCTGGCGCACCTGCCTGGACGCCCGGAGGCGGACCGCATCCGATTCGTGCGCCACCTCCTCCGATGCCTGGGCTCGTGCACCGAACTCTGGATCACTCTGCGGGCCGGGGAATTGGCGCACAGCCAGGCCATTCTTCACGCCACCGATCTGGCCTGCCTGCTGGTGCCCCAGCATCCCGACGCCATTCTGCGGTCCTACGAGGCGGTCAAGACGATCCACCTGTCGGGATATTTTTCCACCTTCGGATTGATCGGGCTCGATGCGGGAGAAGCCGACGGCCCCGCCTCTCTGGTCGATCGGATCATGGCCGTGGCCAAACAATTCTTGTCTCTTGACCTCGTCCCGGCCGGGATGGTACTGTCTGGCCAATCTTCCCGGAACAGCATCAACACCCAGGCGAGAGGCTTGATCGCCCGCCTCGATCCCTCGTCCTGCGAATTCTTCTGGTTCTTGACGGAGCGTTTGCTGAACCCGATCCCTGGAGACGTCCCGCTGCCATGAGCGATCCTGTGGTCAAGCCTCTCGACAGTCTGGTGGCGGAAACCCGCCGACAGATCCAACCGTATGTCTTCCGGCGGCTGGAGGCCCGACGACCGCGTCAGCCGGGGGCCAAGATCGCGCATACCATCACCGTCTCCTCAGGGAAAGGCGGGGTAGGCAAGACCAACATCGTCGCCAACCTGGCCATCGCGCTGGGGCAGGCCAACCGGCGCGTGATCATCCTGGATGCCGACCTGGGCCTGGCCAACATCGACGTGGTCTTCGGCATCCGCCCCAAACGCAATCTGACCGACGTCATCAACGGCACCCACAGCCTCGACGAGATCCTCATTCCCGGCCCGTGCGGCATCCAGATCATCGCCGGCGGCTCGGGCATCAGCGAACTGGCTCATCTCAGCCCCGAGCAGGCCCGACGCCTGTTCGACCAGCTGCGTTTTCTCGAGGACAAAGCCGATTATCTGCTGATCGACACCGGGGCGGGGATCAACCAGAATGTCATCCGGTTCTGTCTGGCCGCCGACCGGATCATCGTGGTCACCACCCCCGAACCCACCGCTCTGGCCGATGCCTACGGGATCATCAAGGTCATCAGCCAGTCCCGGCCCACCAGCCATGTCTCGGTGCTGGTCAACCGAGCCGAGAGCGAGGCCGAAGCGACCTTCATCCAGGAGCGACTCGAGACGGTAGCCCGCGATTTCCTGAAGTTTCCGGTGCACCGCCTGGGCTACCTGCCCAATGACCCCAACATGTATCTGGCCGTCCGCCAGCAAACACCGCTGCTGCTGTTCTCGCCCATGTCGCCGGCCGCCACGCGGCTCCGGGCCATCGTCAGCGAAGCGTTCCATGAAGCGGTGACGGTGACCGCCCCCAAATCCGGCATCGAGGGGTTCCTCGAACGCCTCACCGAACTCTTCGGGGGAGGTGGGAGCGCGGCATGATCAAAAGGTTCGTGGCCGACAGCTATTTCGAAGCCTTGTTGAAGGCCCAGGCCGAACTGGGGGAAGATGCGGTCGTCGTCACCTCGCGCACCTTCAAAGATACCAAATGGGGCGGCATCTACTCCCGGGAGATGGTCGAACTCACCGCCATGGCCGCGAAAGCCCAGCCGGCCAGCACCCGGCCCGCCCGCAGCGCGCCGCTGCGCCCCGTGCCCGCCGAAGAACTGCACCTGGACCCGGTAACGTTCACCCCCGCCCCGGTGCCCCCGCCCCGCCCGCCGGCTCCCCCATCGCCGCCGCCTTCGCCATCGACTCTTCGCCCTGCGACGAAGCCCCTTCCAGGGTGCTCTCCCGCCCCTTGCCGTCCTCGCCCCCACATCCCCTCTGGTACGGGTCGTCAGGCCCATACCATCCGGTCCATCCAGACAGGGGAGGACGACCCGCACCCGCAGGCGGCGCCCAGCCAGCCAGAAACGGACCTGCTGCATGAAGATCGGGTGGCCAAGCTGCTCGATGCCATTCTCAACACCCGAGGGAACCGCGGCGGCAAAGGGAGTGCGGCGGCGCCCGAGACCCTGGTCGGGCCTGAAATGCGCAACAGCGCCACGTTCCAGCACTTCACCCAGAAGCTCGAAGAAATCGTCACCCTTCTGAATGACATGCAGAAGAAGACCCACCAGGCGCTGCAGGCCACACCCAGCCTGCTGCCAGGGATGCAGTTCCTGCGCGAACGCCTGGAGGCGATCGAGATGCCTCCTCACGTTCTCGATGACCTGTTCGTCTGCCTGACGCGGGATTTCCCTCTCGCCGTGCAGCGCGATCCCAAGCTCGTGCAGGAGGAGTTCACCCGCTGTCTGGCGCGCAAATTGCGGTTTCTCGAGGAGCCGGTGTCGGAAACCGGTCCGCGACCGCAGGTGCACATCCTGTTCGGGCCGACCGGGGTAGGCAAAACCACCACCATCGCCAAACTGGCGGCCACTTTCTCGCTCGACGTGGTCAAGCGCCAGTCGGTCGCCCTCGTGACCACCGACACCTTCCGGATCGGCGCGACGGGGCAATTGGCGCAATATGCCCAGCTCATCGAGGCGGCCCTCGAGATCGCCTACACTCCCGAGGACATCCCCGAGCTGCTCGATCGCTTCAAGGCCAAAGACATCATCCTGGTCGATACGGCCGGCCGATGCCAGAAAGAGGAACAGGAACTGAAGGAACTGAAGCGATTCATCGACCGGTTCCCGTGCTCTACCAGATATCTGGTTCTATCGGCTACGACGAAATATTCCGATATGGTAGAGAATGTCAGTCGTTTCGGAAAAGTGGGGTTCAACCACCTCATCTTCACCAAGATCGATGAGACGAATTCCGTGGGCCCCTTGCTGGCCCTCCTCCTGGAAACCTCGGCCAGTCTGGCATACATCACGTATGGGCAGCAGGTCCCCGTCGATTTCCAGAACGCCAAACTCGACTTCTTCCTCCAGCGATTGTTCCCCTGAGGACCGCCCGGCCGCCATCCCGACCGCTCCCCCGACGATCGACGACGCTCAAGGGCGGGTCTTGTCCATCGATCAGGGCCCATTCCCCCGAGCGCGCCCGTCCAACCCCCTCCGCAAAGAAAACCAGGGGTACCGAAAGGCATCGCCAATCGGCCTCGTTTTCTGTATACTGTAGGGTTATCATCTAGCTTTCAGGATCCGAGCAGCGAGGCATCAAGGTGGATATCGATCTCAGCCAATACATGGGAATGTACATCGATGGTTCCCGTGAAAACCTTGACCTCATGGACAAACAGCTCCTCGCCCTGGAGGAAGATCCCACCAATATCGAGACCGTCGGCGAGATCTTCCGGGCGGCGCATACGCTCAAGGGGATGTCGGCCACCATGGGTTTCGAAAAGGTGGCTCATCTCACCCATGAGATGGAGACCATCCTCGATAAGCTGCGGAACCGGCAACTGGAGGTCACCCAGGAGATCATCGACCTGTTGTTCGAGACGTTCGACATTCTGCGCGTTCTCGTCAACGACAGCATTTCCGCGACCGATTCCAATGTCGATCTGACGAAGATCTCCCAGAAGCTCGCCGAGGCCGCTGCGGGGCGGAGCGGGGCCCCCAAGAAACCTGAGAGTGCGACCGTTCAGGCCATCAAGGCCGAAGTCGTCGCGCCGGCTCCTCCTCCTTCTTCTGGCAGCTCTGGTGCCCAGGATGCGGATCTGGCCGACATGGTCATGAACGAATTCGAAATGCAGGTTCTGACCCAGGCCATCCAGCAGAACATCAACGTCTTCTTCATGAAGGTGCAGCTGGTCCCGGACTGCCTGCTGAAAGCCCCGCGCGCCTTCATGGTGGTGCGCAACCTGGAGGAACTGTCGTGCGACATCCTCAAATCCGTCCCTGAAACCAAAGATCTCGAGCAAGAAAAGTTCGACCTGTCCTTTCGGATGATTCTGCTGACTCCCAGCCAGGCTGAAGACATCAAGAATGCCATCGAATCGATCTCCGAAATCGAGAAGGTCATCATCCGGCCGGTGGGAGTCGATGATTTCCCGCGCAAATTCGCCGCCAGCGGGGAGGTCGCGGCTCCTCCTCCTCCCACCGCGCCGCCACCCGCCGCGGTTCCGGCGGAACCCCCACCGGCCCCGCCCCCCCCCAAACCGCCCGCCGCGCCGGCCCCGGCGCCGAGAGCGGCCGCGCCGCCGCCTCCCAAACCGGCGCCGCCTTCACCGCCGCCCCCGGCGGCTCCCGCCGCTCGCCCGGCGGCCCACGCCGCCCCTCCAACCGCGCCGGCCCGGCCGGCCGCCCCCGCCGCGCCCCCGCCGCCCAGACCGCCGACCGGCGGTGGTCCTGCCGCGGGTGGAGGCGGCAAGGGCGGGGGCCCTGCCAAGAAGCCCGCCGCCGCCGACAAGCA
>QOQW01000058.1 GCA_003327425.1 Candidatus Ozemibacter sibiricus | reverse complement strand
TGCGTTGCAGGAAGGCCATCACCAACAAATGCGGAAAGGCTTCGACATACTCGGCCTGCTGCTCCCAGGTCTCGCTGTGCCGCCGCCAGAACGCCTGGAACTTCTTCAACAGCAATGGCATATCGAGGGTGCCATCAGGCTTGCGCCAGGGATATTCGGGCGCAGGAATGGCATACTGCATGCCTTGATTCAGCACGCGCGGAATCACTTCGCGATAGATAGGATTGGCGATTTCTGGGGTTCCATCGACCAAAGTCACCAGACCCAGGTCAAGACACAGACGAAAGTCATCACCGTCGGCCATTTTCGGATCAGCGGTGCCCACGATGATCGGTTCGACCACCCGGCGCACACGCGGATCTTTCAACCGCTCGCCCAGGCTGTCGAGATGCACCGCCCGTTCGGTGATCAACAGCTCTTTCGCCTGCCGAATATGCTCGGCCGTCACCGGCGCCCGCGTCTCTTCGGGAACCAGCTCCCACACGCATTTTTTCGCCAGGGCATTGACCAGCCAGGGCTGGCCGCGGGTGTAGTGGTAGATGAGATCGATCGCCGCCGGCTCGAACGGCTGTCCCTTCTCCTCGACATGCTGGCGAATCAGCGCTTCGACATCAGCCAGGGAAAAATTGCTCAGGGTCGCCGAGGTTTCTTTGATGTTGAAGGGGCTGCCCGGATTCACCGGCACGCCGTCTTTCGCTTTGATCAGGTAGTCGCGCAGGTCGCGCATGCCCACCAAAGCTACCGACACCGGGAACTTACCGACGCCGCGGTCGGCGAACCCCGATCGCAACTGTCGCAGGAAGCTCACCATCGGCTGATCCTGCAAAACGTCGACTTCGTCGAACAAGACCACCAACGGCCGGGGGGCGACCATCGCCGCCCAGTCGGACATGATGGTCGTTAGCATGCTGCCCGGATGCACCGACGGCAGCGGCGGCACCACCTCAGCCCCCACCTGCTTTTTGGCCGATTCCCGAATCGCCTCGCAAACCAACACCATGGCGTCGGCCAGTTCGGTCATTCCTTGGCACCGTTCCACGCTTACGCAGCAGGCCACGACCGTTTTGGAGGCGTTCAGCTCGCGGGTCCAACTCATCAAAAACGTCGTCTTGCCGGTTTGGCGGGGAGCATGGAGCACCCAATACAGTTCGTCACTGAGATAGCGCTGAAGCTGCGCACCGACCAAGCGGGCGCTTGGCGGCAACATGTAATGCCGATCAGGGTTGCACGGCCCCGTGGTGTTGAAATAGCGTCCCATGACGGTCTTCCTTTCGAGCTACCAGTATTTCATCGTTCAGCGCACCGCCCTCAGGCCCCGACCACGGTGATCGGGGGGCGGTCGGCGCCCAGCGGGTCGGGCCGCGTCTCCCAGGTCAGGCGCTCCTCCCAGGGACGGGCCCGCGTTTCGGGCCGCCGGTCAAACACCAGCAGATACGTTTCGGGAAAGCCCGCCACCCCCTCGCTTTTCTTCAGCCGGTCGCGGTAGCGGGCCACCTGCTCGAGGCCCTCGGCGATCGTTCCCTCGCGCCCATCTTGCGGATGCACCAGCTTGATCTCAATGATCGACCAGGCCCCGCCATACTCGATCGCCAGATCGACCCGACCCCGCCCGGCCGCATACTCGCGCTCGATGCGCCCGCCGCCGTTCGTGATGCGTTGCAGGAAGGCCATCACCAACAAATGCGGAAAGGCTTCGACATACTCGGCCTGCTGCTCCCAGGTCTCGCTGTGCCGCCGCCAGAACGCCTGGAACTTCTTCAACAGCAATGGCATATCGAGCGTGCCATCGGATTTCAACCAAGGAAATTCGAGGCCAGAGATGTTGTCTTGCATGTTCTGAGACAACAACCGTGGGATGATCTCTTGATAGATCGGATTGGCGATGCGCAGTCCGTCGTCCCAGATGATCAGCCCCAGGTCCATGCACAATTCGACATCGCGATCAGCCCGCCCGATGGTCGTATCGGTCTTGCCGGTCAGCACGACCTCGACGACTCGTTTCACGGCGGGGTCTTTCAACCGCTCGCCCAGGCTGTCGAGATGCACCGCCCGTTCGGTGATCAGCCGCTCTTTCGCCTGCCGAATATGCTCGGCCGTCACCGGCGCCCGCGTCTCTTCGGGAACCAGCTCCCACACGCATTTTTTCGCCAGGGCATTGACCAGCCAGGGCTGGCCGCGGGTGTAGTGGTAGATGAGATCGATCGCCGCCGGCTCGAACGGCTG
>QOQW01000012.1 GCA_003327425.1 Candidatus Ozemibacter sibiricus | reverse complement strand
TGATCGGCTTCGGCAAAAGCTTCAAGGCACATAGAATGGCCAAAGGATGAATTGATGAGGCATTCCGGACTTCGTTCTTGGAAATTAGCACTGGGTGATGGTTTCATGAGTTGACCGATAATTGCTGATCGGCAAGAAGTGGGTTTGGCCAGCCCGCGGGATTGTGGTATGATGCGGCCATGCCTGCCGTTGCCGAACGCCTGCTGACGTACGACGATGCGTATCGCCGCATCATGGAGACCGCCGCCGCCCGCCCGATGCCAGCCGAGGGGGCGCCCCTGGCCGACCTGCCCGGCCGGGTCCTGGCCGAAGATCTGCACGCGCCGACCGACATTCCGGCCGCCGCCAATTCGGCCATGGATGGCTATTGCGTGCGGCACGCCGACATCGCGGCGGCGACCGCGACCGCCCCGGCGATCCTGCCGGTGGCCGGGCACATCGATGCCGGCCACCCGCTGCCCGCCCTGCCGGCCGGCCATGCCGCCTACATCGCCACCGGCGGGCTGCTCCCCGAGGGGGCCGATACCGTGGTCAAGCTCGAAGATACCGAGCGCCTCGAAGCGCCTGAGCGGGTGGTGATCCGATCGGCACCCCCGCTCGGCACCTACATCCGGAAGCGAGGCAAGGACATGCAGGCCGGGGCTCTCGTCCTGGGCCAGGGACAGGTGCTCGGCCCCTTCGAGGTCGGGATCGTGGCCGCCCTCGGCCGTATGGGCGTGCAGGTGCGCCGCCGGCCCCGGGTGGCGTTGCTGACATCAGGCGACGAGCTGGTCATGCCGTTCGACGATCCCCAGCCCTGGCAGGTGCGCAATGCCAACTCCCCGCTGCTGGCCGCCGCCATCCGCCAGGCCGGCGGCGAGCCGATCGATCTGGGCATCGTGCGCGACGACCCCGCCCGGGCCGCCGCCGCGCTCGAGCGGGCGGCCGACCTGGGCGACCTGATCATCACCTCCGGTGGCATCTCGCTGGGCCGGCGCGACCCCTTCACGCTCGCCCTGCAGACCCTGGCGGTCGAGCCTCTCGTGCATGGCGTGGCCATCAAGCCCGGCAAACCCCTGTTCTTCGGGTTCCTGAAGGGGAAACCGCTGTTCAGCCTGCCTGGCAACCAGGCCTCGACCGCCGTGACCTTCCAGCTGTTCGCCCGCCCCTACCTGGCCCGCCTGCAGGGCCGCCGGGCCCCTGATCTGACCACGCTCGTCCTGCCCCTCGGCCGGCCCCTCGACAACCGCACCGGGCGCGACCATTTCCTACGCGGGTCCATCACCACTCAGGCCGGAACCTCCAGCGCCGATCCCTTCCCGCACCAGGATTCCCACCTCATCACCTCCCTATCCGGCGCCGAGATCCTGATCCGCCATCCGGCCGCCAGCCCGCACCTGGACGCCGGATCGCCGGTCACCTGCTTCCTGCTCACCTAGGAGAAACCCATGACCGTTCCCTCCCTGGGGGTCCTCGAAGGCTGCCCTGTCACCCTGGCCATGGACATCGGCACCGGCACGAAAGACGTGCTGCATTTCTCGCCCGACAATACCATCGAGAACAACATCAAGCTGGTCGTGCCAACCCCGGCGTTGTTGATGGCCAACCGACTCGAAACGCTCGACCACGACCTGGCCATCGCCGGCTACACCATGGGTGGAGGCTATCTGGCCAAGGTGCTCAAACGGCACGTCAAGAAGGGACATCGGGTGGTCATGGAGACCCTGCCCGCCTTCACGGTCCGCAACAACCTGGAAGAGGTCAGGGAAGCCGGAATCGAAGTGGTCGAGCGGGTCGAAACCCCCACGCACCATTTCGACGAGATCGAACTGCCGCTCTATTTCGACCTGCTGTCGCGCTTCGGCGAAGATCCTTCCCGCATCGAGTACATCGGGCTGTCGGTCCAGGATCACGGGTACAACACGAGCGACGAGTCGTCGCGACAGAACCGCTTCCGCTATTTTCTCGAGCACCTGGCCGGCAACCAGTTGCCGCGTTCGCTGGTGTTCACCGACGACAATCTGCCGGAGGTCTTCGGCCGCCTGCGCTCGGGAGCGCTCTGCATCAAGCGGTTCCGCCCCTCTCTGCGCGTGGTGTTGATCGACACCTCGTTTTCGGCCATCCTCGGCTGCAGCCTCGATCCGCGTGTCCAGGCCATCCGGGGACCGACCCTCTACATCAATTTCGGCAACGGGCACGTCATGGCCTGCATCTTGAATGAAGGCCGCATTCAGGCCTTCTTCGAGCACCACACCCGGGTTCTCAAGACCAAGCCCGAGGCGATGCGCGACTACATGGTGCGACTGGCCGAAGGCAAGCTCCCCAGCGACGAGGTCTTCCAGGACGACGGCAACGGGTGCGTCACCTTCGAACCACAGCCTTTTTCCGCCATCGCCGGCGTGGTGGTCACCGGCCCCCAACGCCACCTCATGGCCCGCACCGGCCTGACCGGCTATCTGGAGGCCGCCCCGGGCGGCGACATGATGATGACCGGGCCGCTGGGCCTGCTGCGGGGCCTCGCCTTGGTGCGGGCGGTCGGCTCCGACGCATGACGGCACCACAGGAACCGTGGCCCTCTGGGACGGCCCGACCGTCGGCCGGGCATCGCGTTTCGCTCCGTTTGGCCGGCAGTCCGCGTCAGCCCCCGGCGCGCCCCCATGGTCGGCTGGTCGGTCGGCGCCTGCCCCACTGGGGTCGGTGCCCTTGGGTCTTGGCTCTGCTGGCCGTGTTTTTCGGTCTCGCCACCGCCGGAAGAACCTGCGACGACACCCTGATGATCCTGCTGACCTCGTCCGACCCCAAGAGCGAGTTCAGTCAAGGCATCCGACGGTTCAACCAAGATCTGACCGCCTTGGGCACCGCGCTGAAAGACCCCCTGCATCAGGGTCCGTTCGATTCCCTGCTCGGGCGTTTGCTGGAATCCTGGCTCGCCCTGTCCAACCGGTTCTCCTTCACCCCGCCCGAAGAGGCGCGCGGCGACCCCAACTGGATCGCCAAGATGCAGGGCACCGCCGATCGCCTCGGCCGCATCCGGGCGGCGATCAAAGCCGGCCAGCGCCAGGAGGCCCATGATCAGGTATTGGAGCTGAGCGTTCATCTCGGCACCTTCTTCGAATCGGTCAAAATGTCCGAAAGCTACCGGATCTTCCTGCGCGTGGCCGACCAGTTCTATCGCCTCGAACAGCAAGCCCTCCGGCGGTCGGTGGCCGACATGCCCGCCACCATCGCCTCGATCACCGAATTCCTGCGCGATCTCCGTCCGCGGCTCGCCACGGACACTCTGGCTCCCTATGCCCGCACCCTGGAATCCCTCGATGCCGTCTCCCAGGCGCTCAGCACCGATACCGGATCGGGCACCCTCGATCTGCTCGTCCAGAAGGCGCGCGACCAGTTCCTGACCCTGCGTTCCCATCTGTTGATGATGGAATGGTTCCCGTCCACCAAACCATGAACCTTCAAGCCTGGCTCGCTCCGGTGCTCGGCCCGGCCGTCGCCTCCGTCCTCGCTCCCGGCCTGGAAGAAGTGGCCCGGTTCCTCGGCACCCACCTCATTTCCGGCATGATTCCGGCCTTCTTCATCGCCGGAGCCATCAGCGTCTTTCTCGACAAGCAACGGATCACCCGGTTGATGGGGCCCCGCGCCAATCCTTTCGTTTCCTATCCGGTGGCCGCGTTCACCGGCGGCATTCTGACCGTCTGCTCCTGCGGCGTCATTCCGATCTTCGCCGGCATCATGAACCAGGGCGCGGGGGTCGGCCCGGCCTTCACCTTCCTGCTGGCCGCGCCTGCCATCAATCTGATCGCCCTGACCTATACCTATTCGCTGATCGGGCTGCGATTCATGGTTGGGCGGGCCATCCTGGTCGCCGTGGCCGCCATGACCGTCGGATTCGGCATGAAGCTGCTCTTCCGCGACGGGCCGATGTCCACCGACGGACCGCCCGAAGCGGTCTTGGCCGACGACGATGACGCGCGGCCCGTGTGGCCGACCATTCTGCTGTTCGGGCTGCTGGTCCTGGTCATGCTGACCGGGACAGGCACGTTCGACGAATGGTTCCGGCCCCAGGGATTCGCCGCGCATTCGGCCTATCTATCCAGCCGTGACATCCGGGCCCTCGATTTCCTGCTGGCCAAGAGCCTGATCATCCTCACCGAGGTCCTGCTGATCGCCGGCACCCTCTGGCAATGGTTCTCCTGGACCGAAGCCCGGCAATGGCTCCGGAAATCCGTGGACCTGTTCGTCTCGATCTTTCCCAAAATCCTCCTCGGCCTCTTCCTGTCGGGGGTGCTGGCCACGCTCATTCCGCTGTCTGATCCACGGCTGATGGCGTTGTTCGACAGCAACTCCCCGCTCGCGAATTTTTCGGCTGCATTCATCGGCGCTTTGATGTATTTTGGAACCATCATCGGCGTGAACGTCGTCTCCACCCTGATGCGATTCGGAATGCACCCCGGACCGGCCATGACCCTCATGCTGGCGGGGCCGGCCGTCAGCCTGCCGAGCGTCCTGGCCGTCATCCCCTTGGTCGGTCGTGCCAAGGCGCTGGCCTTCTTCGGTCTGGTCGTCATCGTTTCGGCCCTGTGCGGCTGGTTGTACGGAATCATCTTCTGAGAAAGGAATCACCATGGAAGACACTCCTGCCAAAACCCTCGCCGACATCCAGGACATGATGAAAGACGGCAAGTATGAGGAGGCCCGGCCGAAGCTCCAGGCCTATCTCCAGCAGCATCCCGACGATCCGGTCGCCATCCGGCTTCTGGGCAACACCTACGCGTATACCGGCTTCCTGGGAAAAGCCAAGAAGATCTGGCGGGAAGCGATCAGACGGTTCCCCAAGAACGTCGACCTGATCTACAACTACGCTCTCGCCTATTACCTGCAGGGCAATCTGGCCCAGGCCAGAGCCTATTGGAAGAAAGCCCGCGCCCTCGCTCCCGACGACCCCGAGATCGTCTTCCATCTGGGGCAGGTGGCCTTCGACGAAGGCAAGTTCCGGCTGGCCATCAAACTCCTGAAGAAAGCCCACCAAATGGATCCAGACAATGCCGAAGCCATGAACAACATCGGCGTCTCCTACGCGACGCTGGGCATGTATGGGAAAGCCGCGCTCTGGTATCGCAAAGCGATCGCCAATGACCCCGACTACGCCAAGGCCCACTTCAACCTGGCGGCCGCCCTCTTCGAGCTGAGCCACTTCGATGACGCCTTGCGCCATGCCGACCGCGCGGCCCAGCTCGATCCCGCCACCCACCTCGAAGGCGTCGAGGCGCTGTCCAAAAAGATCCTGATGGCGCGCCACAACGCCCCGAAATCGGAAGAAACCGGAATTGCCACGACCAATGACGTGACCGAAACCGCGGCGACCTCTCCCTCACCCTCGAATGGTGCACCCGCCGAGGCATCCCCCACGGCCCCGAATACCGCGCCTGGCCAGCCCCCGACCACCGAACCAACAACCGACTCGGACCCCGCCCCTGATGAGGAGACCTCCCCCGCCACTCGGGCTGGCGCCCGCCCACGGCCCACTCGCCCTGACCGCGCCTCGGCGTCTGCCAAGCCGACCAAAGCCAGGGCCCGCACCGGCAAGACCCTGCCGACCACGGGCTCGACCTCTCGGAAGAACGCCACCAGCAAAGCCAAGCCTGCCAAAAAAACCGCCCACTGAACTTTCTGCCACGCCCGGCCCGGGCCTTCCCCGGACCGGGCGTGGCTTATAAGGGGGAGATCCTGCCGCGCCGAGCGGTGAAAAGCCGGAAGGGGATTCCGCCCCTGGATTCCTCTGGTGCAGGATCCACATTCTGGGACGGACACCCCCTCGTTCCCCAGGATCAGTTGATGGCAGGGCGGTCTTCGGGATCGACCTCTGGGTTTTCTCCAGTTTCGACGTATTTCTGCAGTTCCTGGACCAACGCCTGCTGGCGCTGGCGCATCGCCTCGACCTCTTGATGAAGGTGGTGGTTCTCGAGTTGCGAGCGCCCCAGATCGCGGAGAATCTGTTGATGGCGGGCCAGCAGGTCTCCCAGAATTCCTTTGAGGGTTCGCATGTCCCGGGCCAGCCGGTCCAGGGCGGCGATCATCAAGTCACTGACCTCGACCGGAGAAACCTTCCCTCGCTGCCCCGTCGGGGCTTTCACTGGCGATCGGGATTCCTCCTTCCCTGGGTCCTTGGGGCCCAGTTGTTTGAGCAACAGCAGCCGATCGACCGCTTCCTGATCGAGCCAGACCTCCTCTTTCCCTGAAGGGCCAGCCAGGATTTCGATGTGGAGGTGATCCCGATTCTTCTGCAGCAGATCCTGCAGAGCGGCTGGAGAAAGCCGAGCCATCTTCTGAATGTCCTGCAACGAATACCGTTTCTTTTCCATCGAAGCTCCATCCTTCGCGGAGTGGGTTGGTCGGCCGCAAGGGCCGATCCGGGCATGTAGCGAACGTCGATGAACCTGGGGTCATTATGGCAGTCCGTGTCCCTCCGATCCGATGCATTGAAGTCCGAATCCTCTCGGGATCCGATAGGAATTTCCGGTGATCGGACAATGGGGCCGATTCTGCAGGAATCCTTTCTCGACCAGCACTCCAACCGGATCGCTCGCCAGGGCCGGAGTGAACCGGTTTTCCTGCAGATAGGCCTCCAGGGCGCCTTGGATCACTCGCAGATTGGCATAGCAGGCCCTCTGCTGCGCCCGCGGCCCGTAGTTGGCCCACTCAGGGGCCACCGAATGGAGCACCAGGACCAGAACCATCGTTCCAACTGCTCCGAGGGAGACCCCGATGACCACGAAATGGATCGATGCCCGGAAGTTCTTCACAAGATCGATGATTCCCCACAGGCTGTCGCTCCAATGCGTCCCGTGATCAGGGGGATCGACCGGGCGCAATCCATGCTGATCTGGCCGAGCCAGCCAATAGGTGCAGAACCGGCAGAAGCGGTGGTGGGGGGCCACCTCCGCCTTGCACTCAGGACAGACCGTGAACGAATGAAACCGCTCGAGGGTTTTGACCATTCCCAGAACCCGGGTTGCATCGGAACAGCCCTCGAAGATACCCTTAGACCGTCCGTGGCCCGACCATCGGCCAGATGGAGAGAATTGTTTATGCGTGCCACCGTGTTTCTTCTCGTTTTTGGGTACGGGTGCGCCTTGCCGGCTTTCGGTCAAAGCAGTCTGACGGTCGGAACCAAGGTGATCTATCCTGGAGGGGCCGACCAGCCGCCCAAGGAGAAAGACACCGGAGTGTCGCTGAAGGTAGACAAGATCATCGGCCACGGCAGCGCAGTTTCAGAGAGGGACGACTTGCCTCTCGCCCCCGGCCAGGCCGCCCTCGAAACCCTGCTCGTCGAAGGCCGCCCGGAGGAGATCCTGCGGATCGTCGGAAGCCGGTCCGACCCCCTCTCTAGAACCTATCGAGCTCTGGCCCTGCTCGATCTGGGAAAAATCTCTCTGGCCCGCCAGGAAGCAGATCAAGCACTGGCGCAGCGACGGTTCCCCCCCGACCTGCGGGCCCGCCTCGAGGAAGCCTTTTCCGAATCCGATCCGATCGATGCCAACGGAGCGGATTCCTTCGCGGACCCTGATCTGACTGCCGACTCGACCGGCCAGCCCCCTCCCCCATGAAGAATGTCCATGGCCGCGAAAACTTGAAGAAAAAACTTGTGAAATTTAGCGCAATATGATATATTAGATAGTGAAAGTTTTCCCATTTTGACCGCGGGTCCATCACACCTTATGGAGCAGAACATGAAACCCACCTGCGCCTGTCAAGCATCTCGCCAGATCCCCTCTCCACCGCCGGCCTTGGCCGAAATCCTGAATCGGTATGCGCCCCAGAAGCGTGAATACCTGATCCCAATCCTTCAAGAGACCCAGGGGTGCTTCAAATACCTTTCTCGGGAGGCCATGATCCACATTGCCCACCATGTGGGAGTACCGGTCAGCAAGGTCTATGGAGTCGCCACCTTCTACAACCAGTTCAAGCTCGTCGCCCCTGGTCAACACACCATCCTGGTCTGCCGCGGCACCGCCTGCCACGTGCGTGGCTCCGATCAGCTCCTGCGGGCGTTCGAATCCGAGCTGGGCATCCAGGCCGGGCAGACGACCAAAGACGGGCTGATCACCCTCGACGTCGTGGCCTGCCTCGGCAGCTGCTCGATCGCGCCGGTCATCACCATCGATGGCAAATTCCATGGGCGCCTCGAAACCAAGGATGCGGCCCGACTGGTCGCCGAGATCCGGAAAGGAGCGGGAAAATGACCACCCAGACACCCACCGCCGCATCGACCACCAGCTCGCTGCTGTCGCATCCCCTGACCATCCCGGAGCTGCTTTCCGGGCGACCCCGCGCCGAAGCGGCCGCCGCCCTGCGTGCCGCCCTCGACGGCAAGACCGTCGTCTATGTCGGGCTGGGCACCTGCGGACTCGCCTCCGGAGGCATGGACATCTGGAATCGGCTCGAGGCCATGAACCAGTCTGGCCGGATCGCGGTCATTCTCAAGAAGACCGGCTGCATCGGCTATTGCCAGAACGAAGTGATGGTCGATATCAAAAAGCCCGGCCGGCCCCGCGTCAGTTTCGGCAACGTCACCCCCGAACGGCTGGAAACCATCGTCGCCTCTTATCTTGAAAAGGACGAGCTGCCCCGCGACCTGGTTCTGGGCATCTCGGAATCCTATCCTGAGGGCCCCGATTTCGCCATCCCCGCTGAATGGTCCGGCATCCCGCGGTTCAAAGACCTCCCGTTCTTCCGCAAGCAACTGCGGATCGTCTTGCGCAACTGCGGCAATCTCGACCCTGATTCGCTCGAAGAATACCTGGCCGCCGGCGGCTACCAGGCGCTGGCCAAGGCTTTGCGCATGCCGCGAGCCCAGGTGATCGCCGAAGTGACCGCCTCGGGACTGCGGGGCCGTGGCGGAGGTGGATTCCCCACCGGTCGCAAGTGGGAATTCGCTTTCCGCCAGGAAAGCGATCAGAAGTACATCGTCATGAACGCCGATGAAGGCGACCCGGGCGCCTTCATGGACCGCTCGGTGCTCGAAGGCGACCCGCATCGGGTCATCGAAGGCATGGCCATCGGCGGGTATGCCATCGGCGCCACCAAAGGCTACATCTACGTGCGCGCCGAGTATCCGCTGGCCATCGAGAAACTGACCCGGGCCATCGACCAGTGCCGACGGGTGGGGCTGCTCGGCAAGAACATCCTCGATTCCGGGGTCGATTTCGACCTCACGTTGAAGATGGGCGCCGGCGCCTTCGTCTGCGGGGAAGAGACCGCCCTGATCGCCTCGATCGAAGGCAAGCGGGGCATGCCCCGCCCGCGCCCGCCCTTCCCTGCCGTGGCGGGGGTGTTCGGCAAACCCACCGTCATCAACAACGTCGAAACGTTCGCCAACGTTCCCGACATCCTGTGGAAGGGCGCCCGCTGGTTCTCCAGCATCGGTACCGAGAAGTCGAAGGGCACAAAGGTTTTCGCGCTGACCGGCAAGGTCAACCTGTCCGGGCTGATCGAGGTGCCGATGGGCATCTCGCTGCGGGAGATCATCTACGACATCGGCGGCGGCATTCCCCAAGGCGGGCAGTTCAAAGCCGCGCAGATCGGCGGCCCCTCGGGGGGCTGCCTGCCCGCCTCCTGCCTCGACACCCCCATCGACTACGATTCCCTGATCAACGCCGGCGCCATGATGGGGTCGGGCGGCCTGGTGGTGATGGATGACAAGACCTGCATGGTCGATGTCGCCCGCTATTTCATCAATTTCACTCGGGCCGAATCGTGCGGCAAGTGCATCCCCTGCCGAGAGGGCATCGCCCGCCTGCAGGAGATGCTCGACACGATCGTGCAGGCCCCCGAATCAGAAAAGGGGAACATGACGCTCGAACGGTTCAAGTCGGTCATCGACCTGCGTCACACCTGCGAACTGATCCGGGACACCGCGGCGTGCGGCCTCGGTCAGACCGCCCCCAACCCGATCCTGTCGACCCTGCGCTACTTCAAGGAGGAATACGAGGCCCACATCTACGACCGGCATTGCCCGGCCGGCAAATGCAAGTCGCTCCTGACCTTCCGGATCGAACCGGAAGCCTGCAAGGGATGCGGCATCTGCAAGAAGAAGTGTCCGAACGCCGCCATCGTCGGCGAGATCAAGCACAGCCACTACATCGTCAAAGACAAATGCATTCGCTGTGGGGTCTGCGCCGAAGTCTGCCCGTTCAAGGCCATCCACGTGTCCTGAGCCGTGCAAGGAGATGCAGCAATGATGAACGTCGAGATCAACGGCACCCCCTGTTCGTTCGAACCTGGCCTGACCATCCTGGACGCCTGCCGCAAGATCGGCGTCGATATTCCCACCCTCTGCCACCTGAAGGGGCTCAACCCCTCGGGCAGCTGCCGGATCTGCGTGGTCGAGGTGGACGGCGCCCGCTCTCTGGTGCCGGCCTGCGCCCATCCCCTCACCGAGGGCATGAAGATCCGCACCAACACCGACCGCATCCGGGACGCCCGCAAGCTGATCGTCGAGCTGCTGATCGCCAACCACCCGCAGGACTGCCTGACCTGCAGCCGCAGCCTGACCTGCGAACTGCAGAAGCTGGCCCAGGAACTCGGGGCCGAACCCCGCCCCCAGTTCAAGGAACGGCGGGTCTACCCGATCGATGCGTCTTCCCCCGCGCTGGTTCGCGATGCCAATAAATGCATCATCTGCGGCCGCTGCGTGCGGGTGTGCGAGGAAATCCAGGGCATCGGGGCCATCGACTTCACCAAGCGCGGCTTCCAGACCATGGTGCTGCCGGCCTTCAACGAAGACCTGGCCAATACGACCTGCGTCAACTGCGGCCAGTGCATCAAGGTCTGTCCGACCGGCGCCCTGACCGAGAATTTCGCGGTGCGGGACGTGATCGACGCCCTCTCGACCAAAGGCAAGACCGTGGTGGCGCAGATCGCTCCGGCGGTGCGCGTCGCCCTCGGCGAGCTCTTCGGGGTCGACGAGGACAATGTCGCCCCCTTGCTGGTCAACGCCTTGCGCCGCATCGGCTTCGCCTATGTCTTCGACACCAACTTCGCCGCCGATCTGACCATCATGGAGGAAGGCACCGAGCTGGTCGAACGCCTGACCAAGGGCGGAGTGCTGCCCATGATCACCAGTTGCAGCCCTGGCTGGATCAAATTCATCGAGCACTTCTTCCCGCACTTCCTGCCCAACCTGTCGACCTGCAAGTCGCCCCAGCAGATGCAGGGGGCGATGATCAAGGGCTACTGGGCGAAACGCATGAACCTCGACCCGCGGCAGGTCCATGTCGTGTCGCTGATGCCCTGCACGGCCAAGAAGTTCGAGGCTCAGCGCCCTGAAATGGAGGTCGACGGCATCCGCGATGTCGATACCGTGTTGACCACCCGCGAGGTGGCCCGCCTGCTCAAGGCCTATGACGTCGACCTGAAGATCTGCCAGCCGGAGCCGTTCGACCACCCGCTCGGCGAATCGTCGGGAGCCGGCGCCATCTTCGGCGCCACCGGCGGCGTGGCCGAAGCCGCGCTGCGCACGGCCCACAAGCTGGTGACCGGCCAGGAGATGGCCAACCTGAACATCGAGGCGGTGCGAGGCTTCACCGGGATCAAGGAAGCCACCATCGCCCTGGGCGATCTCAAGCTGCGGATCGCCGTGGTCTCGGGGCTGGCCAACGCCCGGCAGGTGCTGCAAGCGCTGGAGAAGGGCGAACGGCAGTATGATTTCATCGAGATCATGGCCTGCCCGGGCGGTTGTCTGAATGGCGGCGGGCAACCCACCGTCTTCGATGTCGAGGCGCTGCAGAAGCGCCTGGCGAAGATCTATGCCATCGATGCCGGCATGAGTCTGCGCCGCTCGCATGACAATCCCTCGATCAAGAAGCTGTATGCCGATTTCCTCGAACGGCCCAATTCCAGCATCGCCCATCACTACCTGCACACCCACTACCATGCCCGCCAGGAGCAGGCCTGAGGCCCGGTGCGGGCCGGGGTGCCTGCCTCCCGGTCCGAGGGGGGGCCGGTGAGTCTCGACCCGCGCCCGAGCCTCGGCAGCTCTGCGGCCCGCCCTCGTCCAGACACCGCATCGCACATCTATCGCAAGGACCATCCCATGGCCGTCGTACGAACCTCCTCCGGCAAGTGCAAACGCTGCTACACCTGTGTCCGGCAGTGCCCGGTCAAAGCCATCTCGGTCGAGCAGGGCATGGCCCAGGTGATCGAGGATTTCTGCGTCTCCTGCGGCACCTGCGTGCGCGTCTGCAACCAGAAGGCCAAAGAGGTCGACAGCGATGTCGAGCGGGTGCGGCAGGCCTTCGCCGCCAACCGCGAGGTGGTGGCCCTGATCGCGCCCAGCTTCCCGGCCAGCTTCCATTTCTGCGCTCCGACCCAGGTGGTGGCGGCCCTCAAGATCCTGGGCTTTTCTCGGGTCGTCGAGGTGGCCTACGGGGCCGAACTGGTGGCCCGCGAGTCGCGGCGCCTGCTGTTCAATCCGGCCATTCGCAAGCCGCTCATCGCCAGCCCCTGTCCGGTCGTGGTCTTCCTGATCGAGAAGCACTTCCCGCACCTGCTGCCCCACCTGGCGCCGATCGTCTCGCCGGTGATCGCCATCGGACGCTACCTGCGGGCGCGCGAGACCGGCACGCCCGCCACCCTGGTCTTCATCGGGCCTTGCATCGCCAAGAAGCAGGAGATCCGCGACCCGTCGGTGGCGGGCATCGTCGATCTGGCGCTGACCTTCCGCGAGGTCAAGGAGATGCTGCGCGACCGCGGCCTTGATCCGTCGCGCCTCGACGGCGTGCCGGCCGATCCGCCTCATCCGGGCGAAGGGCGGGTCTTCCCGCTGGTCGGCGGCATCCTGAAGGCCGGCGGCATCGGCACCGATATTCTCGACCGGCGCATCGCCATCATCGAAGGCCACCATGAGACGATGGAATTCTTGAGCAGCTTCGAGGAGCACGCCCCCGACCAGGAATTCATCGACATCCTGTTCTGCCGCGGGTGCATCGACGGCGTCGAGATCGACAGCGACCTGTCCTACCTGCAGAAGCACCGCAAGATCCTCGAATTGGTGGGCGAAAGCCGTCATCTCAATCCCTCCAGCCTGCCCGAAGTGCCCCTGACGCGCCGCTACGAGGATCGCAAACGCCGGCTGGTCGAACCGACCGAGGAACAGATCAACCTGATCCTGACCTCGTTCGGCAAGCGTTCGCCCGAAGATCAGTTGAATTGCGGCGCCTGCGGCTACCGGACCTGCCGGGACAAAGCCCGCGCGGTCTTCCATGGCTTCGCCGAGCCCGAGATGTGCCTGCCCCACATCATTCGACAGCTCGAAGAGAGCTGCACCGAACTGCAGCGGTCCCACGAAGAGCTGAAGAAGGCCCAGGATGAACTGGTCCATTCCGAGAAGCTGGCCTCGCTCGGCCAGCTGTCGGCCGGCGTGGCCCACGAGCTGAACAATCCGCTGGGCGGCATCCTGCTGTTCTCGAACATCCTGCTCGACCGCTTGAAGAAAGAGCGGGCCAAGGCCGCCGGGCAAGGCCCGGCCACTGCCGGCCCCGAAGCCGGCCCCGCGGGCAGCAATGGAACCGGCAGCAACGGAGCCGGCGGCAACGACCCGGGCATTCCCGAAGAACTCGACGTCATCGTCAAAGAAGCCACCCGGTGCCGCAACATCGTGCGCGGGCTGCTCGACTTTGCCCGGCAGAGCAAGCTGCAACGGACCCATGTCGACCTGGTCGCCCTGCTCCGCGAGATCATCGCGCTGTCGATGCGCACGGCCCCCGCAGGGATCAAAGCCCAGGAGGACTTTCCGCCAGATTTGCCGCCCTGCCTGCTCGACCCCGTGCAGATCCGGCAGGCCCTGACCAACCTCATCAACAACGCCATCGAGGCCATGCCGAACGGCGGGGTGCTCACGGTGGCGGTGCGCCCCCTGCCCGAGCGCCAGCAGGTCGAAGTGACCATCGCCGACACCGGGGTGGGCATTCCCGAAGAGAACCTCTCGAAGCTGTTCACCCCCTTCTACACGACGAAGGGCATCGGCAAAGGCACCGGCCTCGGCCTGGCCATCACCTACGGCATCGTCAAGATGCACCGCGGCACCATCACCGTGCAGAGCAAGCCCGGCGAAGGAACGCGGTTCACGATCGTCCTGCCCGTCGAGAACGGGCATTCGGAAACCCCCATCGGCTTCCACGGGAAATTCTGAGGGGCCTTCGCGGCCCCCGCAAAGGAGTCAACCGCCATGGCGAACATTCTGATCGTCGACGACGACATCGATTTCGTGGCCATCCAGCGCGAGGTCCTCGAGAAGGACGGCAACCACGTCGATGCGGTCCATACCGCGAAGGACGGGCTGGAATGGCTGCAGAAGAACGCGTTGCCCGATCTGATCATCGTCGATCTGATGATCGAGCGCGACGATGCCGGCTTCACCTTCTGCCACGCCGTCAAGCGCGACCCCCGCACGCAGAAGATTCCCATCCTCATGCTGACCGGTGTCAGCAAGGCCCGCAGCATCGGGTTCGACCTCAAATCTCCCAGTTCCCGGGAATGGATCAAGGCCGATGATTTCGCCGAGAAACCGATTCGCAGCGAGACCCTGCTGGCGAAGGTCCATCATCTGCTCGGCCAGCCTGCCGAAAAGCCCGAGTCGCACGCTCCCTGACCCCTCATCGACCCCCTTCTGGCGCGCCCGCGAGGTCGTCCGCGTCCGACCGACGTCGAGGGCCGCTCGGAGCAGGGGTCGGCGGCCGCGCCGCCATTCGCCTGCCTGGAGGTGCCTGTCATGCCTGCATCCGCATCGCCCGCCCGCATTCTGGTCGCCGATGACGAATCCTCCATCCGCATCGGATGCCACAAGATCCTGAGCGAGGATGGCCATGAGGTGGTCACGGTCGCCGATGGGCTGGCGGCGGTCGAGGCCTTCCGGGCCAGCGCCTTCGACCTGGTTCTGCTCGATTTGAGCATGCCCGGGCTCGATGGCCTGCAGGTCATTCCCCGCCTGCGCGAACTCGACCCGAGCGCGGTGGTGGTGATGATCACCGGCTATGCCAGTTTCGAGACGGCAGTACAAGCCATTCAGGCAGGCGCCTATGATTACGTGCCCAAGCCCTTCACCCCCAGCGAGCTGCGCATCGTGGTCAAGCGGGCCCTCGAGAAGCGGGCCCTGATCGTCGAACGGCTGGAACTGCAGCGCGAGCGCGAGCGGTCCCTGAAGGATCTGGCCTTCGAGCAGAGCCGCACCCGCACCATCATCAACGCCATGGCCGAGCCGCTGCTGGTGGTGAACGCCGCCCGCGAACTGGTCTTCGTCAACCCGGCGGCGCGGCGGTTCCTGGCCGAAGGGGCGATCGGCACCGGGCAGCCGTTGCGGGAAGCCCTGGGCGTGCCAGAGCTGATCGAAGCCATCGAGACCGCCCTGCCCCGCCTGGCCGGGGCGCCCCAGGCCGTCTCGACCGAGGTGACCGACCCCCGCGAAGGCAAGACCTGGCTGGTCAACGTCGCCGAACTCGAAGCCGAAAGCAGTGCCGGGGTCGCCTCCGGGGCGGTGATCGTCCTGTCGGACATCACGCCCATGAAGGACCTCGAAAAAGCCAAGAGCCGCTTCGTCTCGATCGTCGCCCACGAGCTGAAGGCCCCGGTCGCCGCCATCGAGGGCTACCTCGACCTGATCCTGGACGATCTCGAGCCGGCCTTCGAGAAATACCGCGCCAAGATCGAACGGTGCCGCGATCGGGCCAGCCTGCTGCAGAAGCTGATCCGGGAGCTGCTCGATCTGTCTCGCATCGAACAGGGCCGGATCGAACGCACGCTGGAGCCCCTCGATCCCCTGCCGGTCATTCGGGAGACCTGCGAATTCCTGGCCGAAGAGGCCGCCAAGAAGCAGGTATCGATTGCCATCGACGCGGGGCCAGTGCCCGTTCGTTTGCTGGCCGATCGGGGCGAGCTGACCCAGATCTTCACCAATCTCATCTCCAACGCCATCAAATACAACCGCGATGGCGGCACCGTGACCGTCATCAGCGAAGTTTCCGGCTCGCATTGGAAGGTGGCGGTGCGCGACACCGGCATCGGCATTCCCGAATCGCACCTGCCCCACATCGGCGAGGAATTCTTCCGCGTGAAGAACGCCAACACCGTGAAGATCTCGGGGACCGGGCTCGGCATGGCGATCGTCAAGCGCCTGCTCGATCTGAATCACGCCCGCCTCGAAATCGCCTCGAAAGAAGGGGAAGGCTCGACCTTCACGCTCTACTGGCCGCTGGCCACCTGACCTCGCACCCTGCCTATCGCCACGCGCTCCGGAGCCGTCTTCCCCCTGCCAGTGCCGCCCGACCCACCCTGAAAGCCGGGCGAACGAATGCCGCCCTGCCGCAAACTCGGCCTTGATCCTATCGGAGGGAGGTTTCTCGAGGCGCCCCCGGCATCGACCACCGCGTGCGAAACGGAGCCGACAGGAGGACAGGAGAAAGCCTGTTCATTCCAGGACCAGCCAAGCCTCCACCGAGCGGGTCTTGCCTTTCACCGCGACCAGATCGAGGAGGCGGCATTGCCCCTCGCGACCGGCCAGGCGCACCGCCTCGCCGGCGGCCAGGGCGACCGCCCGGCCGTTCTGCCTGGCCGCCAGCCCGGCCAGACGGGCCGCCAGGTTGACCGGATCGCCGATGACGGTGTGGTCGAGTCGGACGCTGGCGGCGCCCAGCACCCCGCTGACCACTTCGCCGGTGGCGATGCCGCCCGCCACCGCCTCCACCCCTGGCACCTGGGCCAGACTCCGAGCGGCCTGCCCGGCGGCCTGAAAGGCGGCGCTCGCCGCCAACCGAGCCTCGGGAAAGGCGTCATGCGGGAAGACCGCCAGGACCTTCTCGCCGATGATCTTGTCGATCTCGCCGCCGCAGCGGCTCACCGCCTCTTCGATCGAGCGCACGTGAGCTTCCAGGCAGGCGAACAACCGCTCTGGATCGGACCGGCAGTCAGCGACGACCCGGACCTGGGAAAAAAGGATGGTGACCGACTGGCGACGGGAGGCGACGGGGGCCGGCCCCAGGCTCGCCGCGTCGGCACCGCCCACCATGCGCCGCACCGACCCCGAAACGAACCGGCGCAGGATCCGGCCTTCCTGCAGGCCCCGCGCCATGGTGTTGAAAGCCTCGGCCAGATCGTCGAATTCATCCCCACGGTGCAGGGCAAGCCGATAGGTCAGATCGCCCCGCTGAATAGCCTTGACCGCATGCCGCAGATCCCGCAAGGGCCCCAGGAAAAACGCCGCCGTCAATCCTCCGATCAGGATGGCGATGGCCAGACAGGCGGCGAGCACGGTTCCAGCCTGCTGATGCACCCGCCGGATGGCGGCGGCGAGCCAGGCCGTCGCCCGCGTGCCGATGAGGATGAACCGCAGATGACGCGGGGAGAGGATCTCGACCAGGCGCCCGTCCTCCGGGCGCCCTTCCAGATACCGCATGCTCACCTGCGTGTCGTAGACAAGGTTGGCCTGGGCCATGAGGCGGGCATGAACAGGCGCTTCGAAGGCGGAAGGCACCGGGGCGAGATAGTGATCCCGCATTCCCGACACCCCGGCCACCAGGTTGCCGGGATCATCGGCCGCACGCTCATCGATGGCCGCCTGCAGGTACCGGTGCTCGAGTTCGCGATTGCTCAGATGCCACCGCATGAGGAACATCACGGCGCCACGCAGGGCCACGGGCACCGAGAACAATCCCAGCCATTGCGTTCGCGAATCGACCCGCCCCAGGGATTCGGGGCGATTGATGAGGGCGATGAAGCCGAGGGGCCCCGCCACCTGGAGAAGAGCCTGGAATCCCATTTCTCGATAGAGGGCCAGGCGGTCCACTCCCGCCCCTCCTCCGGTGGCTGGGGGCGGAGCCTCCCGCAGGGCCGGGTTCAAATCCCCCAACCGGTAGGCCAGCACCGCCTGCAGCGCTCGCTCCACCAACGATTCCAGACCGCGCCGGGTCAGCTTCTGGTAGACGACCCGCCAGGCCGCGAAGCAGCCCGCCGGCCCCACCAGCGCGGCATACTTGACCACCCCATCGGGCCGGAAGCGCTCGACAACCTCTTCGAACAGCCGGATGACCGTTTCCTGATCCTTGGCTCGCCAGGCCGCCTCGAGCCTGGCCTGGAACCCGGCCGCCCGCGCCCAGGCCCGCAGGCCATGCGTGTAGCGCGCGATGGCGAGAGGGAAGCCATGGTCGATCGCCTGCAGCTCCTGGTGCAATTCGCGCGCGAGCCGCTCCCGCTCTGCCCCGGCCCACTCCCGAGCGATGGCCTGGACGAAGGCCCCCACCCCGGCCAACGGCAGCATCGACACCCCCAGGAAGGCGAAGACCAGGACAGCCCGGACGGAAAAGCCGCGCCGGCGGCCGAACCACAAGCCTTCCCCGGCGGCCCAGACCGTGCCGAAAAATACCAGCAGGGACCCGGCCCAGACGATGGCTTCGACCGGCGACCAGGCTGTTTCCCCTCCGACCTTTCGGCCCAGGACCGGGCGGAACCGGCCGCCCGGCAAGGGCGGCCCCGCCAGCAGCAGCCAGCGACCATGCCCATGCACCGACCGGCTGCGTTCGACCTCCTGCCCGGCGAGGCGGACCATGGCCGCCGCCAGCCCCGGGTCCTCACGACCGGCCGCCGAGACGATGAATCGCCGGCGATGCCGGTCCCAGAACCCGAGCACGCGGCCCGGCTCCTGCCAGGACCGCGCCGCCAGCCGCGGCGGGAAGAGGGCGGTCAACTTGCTCCCATCCAGCAGCATGATCACCTTCCCCTCATCCCCTTCCTGCTGATGGATCAGGAACGGCCGCCGATCGAGCCCTCGCAGATCCAGGAAATCGGAGCGGGTCCGCAGGGTCGGCTCGAAGGGGAAGGCCACTCCCACCGCCGCCCGGACCCGCCGCGCGAGGGAGGCTACGGCCGCGTCGGACAGATGACTGCGGGGCCGCCCGGTGGCATCGATCTCGGTGAAGGAGTCGAGAAACTCGGAGATCTCGCCGACGACCCGCCCCAACCCCAGAGGATGCTCGTGGGCGAACACCAGCGGGGCAGGCCCGGACCCCGGGATGGCCCGCCCGAACACGAACAGGTCATGGGGAGGCAGCGCGGCCCCGAAGAGTTCCTGCCAGAGCCGCTGGGCAGCTGGATGGTCGCCCATGGCCGGGCGGGCGGTCGCGCCGGTCGCCGGCGGCAGGGCCCGCAGGCGGGAAGCGAATTCGGTCAAGCGAGTTTTGATGAGCGATTCGAGGCTGACCCGCGTCGGCAGATTCTCCAGGTCGCGCGCCAGTTCGGCCGCGATCTGCTCTTCGAGGGCGCGCCGCGCCTGCCGGCGCTCCTGCGCCAGGCTTCCGTTCAGCAGGGCCAGGGTCGCCCCGACGAACAGGACGATCAGCAGCAACAGTCCGAGTCGATTCATCGTGGCAGGACTCCGTCGGGGCTCTCGGGCAGGATGATCTCGAGGCAGTCGGGGTCAGGACCGGCGGTGCTCCGGAATTCCGCGCGCAGGTAGGGCCAGAGATGGGCGGCCACCAGGATGCGGGAATGGGCCCCGGCCCGCGAACGGGCTTCCAGCGCTTCGGCCGCCTCGCGGGCCGGCCCGATGACGGCGAATTCCGAGCGGGTGTCCCCACCGAGGGCGCCGACCATGAGCGGACCGCCATCGATGCCGATGCCCATCTCATAGGGGAACTCCCCGGCCGCCTGACGGGCTGCCTGCAGAGAGAGGTGGGCCCGTCGCATGCCACAGGCGGCGCGCACCGCGGCGCGCGCCGCCTGGCCCGGCTGCCCCGGCCCCGGATCGACGAACAGGGCGACCACGGCATCGCCGATGAACTGCTCGATCCGCCCGCCTTCGGCATGGATGGGCCCGGTCATCGCTTCGATGTGGCGGTTGAGGAGCGCGACGATCGTCTCGGGCGGATGCGCCTCGGCCAGGGTGGTGAACCCGCGCAGGTCGGCGACCAGCACCACGCCTTCCTCCAGGCGCGGCTCCAGGCCGGTCGGGCCGGCCTGGCCACGGACCCGCGCCTCCAGGCTGTCAGGGACGAAGCGGGCCAGATCGCGCCGCTGCCGGAGGCCCCGGATCATCTCATCGAACTGCCTGGCCAGGTGGCCGATTTCGTCGGCCCGGGCGAAGCCGAGGCGGACCTCGAGATTCCCCTCCCCTACCCGGGCCAGGGCTTGCTGCAAGCCGCCCAGAGGCCTGATCAGATGGTCTCCCACCACGCGGCCGACCCAGCCGATCAACGCCAACAGCGCACCTGTCAACAGCCACAACCACCGCCGACCCTGCGCATGCTCTTCCCAGGCGGCAGAGAGGTCGAGACCCGCCCCCAGGACGAACGGCCCCGACCGCTCGGCCCGCCGCGTCAGCCACAGGGTGGTGGCCTCCAGTCCATCCTGCCCGCCATCGCGCGTCGCCCCGTCGGTCAGCCGCCGGAACCACCGCCGGCCTTCGGCCGATCGCCAGAAGGCCGAGGCGGCTGGAGGAAAGAGGGGCCGGATCCCGCCGGAGGTCACTTCCGCCACCAGGAATCGATCGGTGGGTCGGGCCAGGACACGGCGGGCGGCGCCGCTCCGCAGGAGGCGCTCGACCAGCGACCAGGTGTTGAGCTGGAACAGGAGGTAGCGGGCCGGCGCTCCGTGGCGGGTGAGGATATCGATCCACCGGAAGAACCTCTCGCGCGGGGAGATCTGCAAGGCTTCCCCTTGGAGCTTGCATGCATAGACGATCTGCGAGACCTGGCTGAAACCGGCCCGCAGCGCGGTTTCCATCTCCTTCTGCCGATCCGACAGGACGAACCCGTGCTGCGGATCGTCGGGCGGCAACCAGAGAATGTCGTGGAAGCCTTTGAGGGAGGCGGCCAGACCGGCCGCGGCCAAAGGTCCTTCGCCGGGCCCGGCCCCGGGGCGGGTGAATTCGGTGGCCGATTCTCTGATCGGGAAGACCAGCAGCCGATCGAGCTGGGAATGGAAGCGAGGGAACAGGCGGAAGGCCAGGCTGGCCACCGCCGCCCAGCCGCGAGGATCGTCGGCCAGCAGGGCGGCCCGCACGGACCGCCGTTCCATCAGCGCCTGGCCGGCCGCCCGGAAATCGCGCAGGGCTTGTCCCCCCTGGCGGTCGAGGGCGACCAGGGTCTCCTCGCCCTGTTGCCGTGCCCGCTGGATGGCGGCATCGAGGGTGGCTTCGAGCCGGGTGAGCCCCAGGGCCAGGAAGACGGCCAGCGGCAAGCCCCCCATCAACAGGAACAGGGCGGTGAACGAAACCCGCATCGGAATGGGCAGAGGGCGGCCCCGGCCCACCACCGCCAGCCCCACGGCCAGCCAGAAGGCGGCGAAGGCCGCACCCACCCCCAGCGCCCGGCCATGGGTGGTCAGCCGATCGGCAGCGCGCACCGGCGAAACGATCCAGATTTCCCAGGGCCGATCTTCGTGCAGGAACGACCGGAACCATCGTCGACCGCCGACTTCCAGGGTGCGTTCGAGGGGAAGACGTTCGAGGCGGCCGGCGGGAGCCGACCGACGGATCTGGCGGATGAGAGGCACCAGATCGGACGGCAGGCGTCGTCGACGCGGTCCCACGATCTTCCGGCGGGAAACCTCGCCGCCAGCGGGCACCAGCAGCGGCAGATGGCGCGGTCCGAACCGCGCCGCCACCTCGTCGAGCGCCCGTCGCAACGGCTGAAACCGCGCCAACGGCGCTCGCTGGAAGACGAACAGATAGGCCCCGATCGGCTGCCGCCCGGCCATGACCACATCCCACAGGATCTCGGCCCGTTTTCCTCCGTACCAGACCGTGGTCAGGTGCCCGACCTGGTGCCGCCCCAGGACCAGCGGCTCCCCGACCGGACCGAACAGACCGACCGACCGTACCTTCAAGGCCTCGAGCCGATTCGCCGGCAGGTCCTCGCCTTGCGCCAGGGTGACGAAGTCGGCCAGCACGCCTGCCACCAGGCGGCTCCGACCCGGTGGAGCGCCCGGCCAGGGTAGCGCCTGCCAGGTTCCATCCCGTCCGCGCTTGATGACCACGCCCTCGTCGACCGCGCGCCAGATCAGAGGGTGGAAGGCCCGGGCCGCCTCTCGCCGCACCAGAGCGACCGACCAGGCCCCCTTCCCGCCTCGGCTCACGACCTGCTCCAGCTTCTGACGCAGCCGGAAGCCCATCCGGTCGACCCGCTCGGCCAGGCGTTGCGAGGACCGAATGAGGCCGATGGCCCGCCGCGCCTCGGCTTCCCAGGCCTGCCTGACCCGCACCTCGGCCCGCTGCTGGTTCAGCTCGAGGAAGACCGCCAGCGCCAGGGCGGCCAGGCCCGAAAGGCAGAACGGCACCAGCCAGGGGCCGAGCAGGCGCCACCGCGCCCAGAAAGAAAGCGGTTGTCGCAACGATCCATCCATCAGCCAATGCAGCACTAGGCTACCATACCCCGACCTCGCAGGGTGGCCGCGACTGGACTCCTTCCTCGCCTGGTCAGCGGCTCTCGCCACCAGCGCGCCACCGCCTGACGAGCGGCCCGCGTGAACTCGCCGCAGGAAGGGCGACCGTCGAGCCAAGCCGCCAATAGCGATGCCCAGGTCGTGTCCGCCATGGCCAGGGCATGCCCCGTTCTTGGGGAAGATTCCTGAGTGGGCACAGGCTTACGACCCTGAGTGGACCGCCAGGGTCCACCGGCCCCTGGCCTCCTGATCGCCGCCCGCCGACCACGGCCGGTGGTCGGGCCGACCGACCGCTATGGCAAGGGCGGGAACATCAGCCTTGCTTCCAGGTGCTTCAAGACAGTGTTGGCGCAGGTTCAGGCGGCATCAGGTTGAGTTCCCTGGCGGGGAACCGTAGAATCCCCGAAAGTGAATCGCCAGGCTCGGGAACCCATGATCGACCGCTGCCCCCCTCTCGGATGCTTTTCGCCCTATTCGTTCGGCGAAGGGGTCTGCCCGCCCGTCCGCATGGCGGCCGCCCTGGCCGCGGCCGGTCAGCCGGTGCTGCCATTGACGGATGTGATGGGCTTCTGGGCTCTGGTCCCGGCCGTCAAGGCCGCAGCGGCTCATGGCCTGCAACCGTTGATCGGGATGCTGGCCCCGCTGGCCGACGGGTTCCTGCTGTTGTATCCCGACGACGAGGCCGGGTATTCCGCGCTGGCCAGAGCCGCCTCGGCCTTCCACCGCCATCCTGGTCGGCCCCTCCCCGCCACCGGTCTGCCCGACTGGTTGCACGGTCTGACCGGCCGCGGTCGCGCCGTGGCGGTGGGAAGCGCCGCCCTCGCCGCCCTGGCCGATTTCTCCTTCCCTGGCTGGCAACCATTCTGGGGCATCTCCGCCGACGCCTCCCGCGCCCGCACCGAGGCCGAACGGCCCCTCGCCGCCCGGCTCGGCGCCCCCCCCGTGGCCGTGATCCTGGCCCGCTTCGCCCACCCCGCCGACCGCCTGGCCCTGCGCGTCCTGCGCGCCATCCACCAGAACGCCCTCGTCGACCGGATGACCGTCCCTCCCGCCCCGACCGCCCTCGCCGGCGACGCGCTGGCCGCCCCGTTGTCCTGGTTCCCCGAAGCGATCGCCGGCGCCCGCGCCTTTGCGGCCGTGCCGAGCTGGACCCCGCCCCTCGGCCGCTGGCACCTGCCGCGGCTGTTCGCCGACCCCGCCGAGGCCCATCAGCGGCTGGCCGCCCTGGCCCGACACGGCGCCGCGACCCGCTACGGATCGCCCCTCCCGCCTGCCGTCGCCGAGCGGCTGGCCGCCGAACTTCGCGTCATCGCCGACCTCGGGTTCGCCGACTATTTCCTGCTCGTGCACGAGATCGTCACCGAGGCCGAGCGTCAGGGCCACCGCGTCCTCGGCCGCGGCTCCGCCGCCAACAGCCTGGTCAGCTACGCTCTGCGGTTCACGCACGTCGATCCCCTCCGTCACCATCTCTATTTCGAGCGGTTCCTCAACCCTGAACGCACCACCCCGCCCGACATCGACCTCGATTTCAGCTGGCGCATCCGCGACGACATCTATCGGTTCCTCCAGCGACGCTGGGGGGATGACCAGGTCGCGCTGATCTCGACCCATGTCACCCTGGGCGGCCGCGGCGCCCTCCGCGAGACCGGCAAGGCCCTGGGCTTCCCGCCCGCCGAACTGGCTCGCTTCACGCGCGCCATCGGCCACCGCTCGATCGCCGAATTCCTGGCCGAGGCCCGCACCATGCCGGCCGCCCGCGGGTTGCCTCTCGGCAACCCGGTGTTCCACCGCCTCCTGCGGGTAGCCAGCCGCCTGGAAGGCCTCCCCACCCATCTTTCCTTGCACGCCGGCGGCGTCGTGGTGGCGCCGGGCGGCATCCATCGCTTCACCCCCGTGCAGCCGACCTCGAAGCCCGTGCCGATGACCCAGATGGAGATGCACGCCATCGAAGCGGTCGGCCTGGTCAAGATCGATCTGCTGGCCCAGCGATCCCTGGGGGTCTTCGCCGACGTCGTCGGCGACCTCGCTCGTCAGGGCCCCCTGCCCGCTGTCCTGGAAGACGTCGACGCCCTGGCCGCCGACCCGCCCGTCGCCGAGGCCCTCGCTGCCGGCCGAACCATGGGCGTTTTCTACATCGAATCTCCGGGCATGCGCTCCTTGCTGGCCCGCCTGCGCTGCCGCGGCTTCGCCGAGCTGACCGCCGCCAGTTCGGTCATCCGCCCCGGAGTGGCCGAAAGCGGCATGATGCAGGCCTACATCGCCCGCCACCATGCCGCGACGGCGGGCGCCTCCGTTCCGTCGACCCCCGCCCCCACCGCGAAGCCGGTTCCTTCTCCAGCCGGCCCCGGCCGCGCCGCCCCGTCGCCCGCCGACCGGTCGCCCGCTGGCGGCCTTCCCGGCCTTCCGCCCGGCCTGCATCCCCTGTTCGATGAGGTCTTGCGCGAAACCTACGGCATCATGATCTACCAGGAAGATGTCATGAAGGTGGCCCACGCCGTCGCCGGCTTCACCCTGGGCGAGGCCGATCTGCTGCGGCGAGCCATGAGCGGCAAGGAGCGCGGCGACGAGATCATGGCCCGCAGCCGCTCGCGGTTCCTGGAAGGGGCCGCCGCGCGCGGCGTGCCGGCCGCGGTGGCCGAGGAAATCTGGCGCCAGATGGCCAGTTTCTCGGGCTACGCCTTCTGCAAGGCGCACAGCGCTTCGTATGCCGTGCTGTCGTTGCAACTGCTCTGGATGAAATGCCACCACCCCGCCCTGTTCATGGCGGCCGTTCTCGACAATCGTGGCGGCTTCTACGGCCCCCAGGCCTACCTCTCGGAAACCCGCCGCCTGGGGGTGGCCGTCCTCCCGCCCGATGTCGCGCGCAGCGGCTGGAACTGCCGGGTGATCGACGGCGCCATCGTCCTCGGCCTGTCGTTCGTCAAAGGACTGAGCCGGGCCACCGCCGACCGCCTGCTGGCCGCCCAGGTCGATGGATTCGCGTCCCTCGAGGCCTTCCTCGATCGGGTCCGCCCCGATGACGCCGAGTTCGCCGCCCTCAATGACAGCGGCGCCCTCGCCCGCTTCGGCCCCCCGGCCGCGGTGCAGATGGCCCGCACCTTCGCCCGCGGCGGCGGCCTCCTGCCCGGCGGGTTCGTCCTGCCCTCCTTCGTCCAGAAGCCCGCTCCCCGCCACGAGCTGGCGCAGCGCGAACTCCGCGGGCTGGGCCTGCTCCTCAGCGCCCACCCTCTCGACCTGGTCGCGCTGCCCCCCGGGCTGCTCCCCTCTGATCGGCTGCCCGATCACGTCGGCCGGGTGGTACGACTGGCGGGCGTTTTGATCGCCCGCAAACCGGTCACGACGAAACGGGGCGAGCGCATGCAGTTCCTGACCCTGGAAGATCGCCTGGGCCCCTTCGAAGTCACGGTCTTTCCACCGGCCTGGCGGCGGTGGGGCCATGTACTGAGCGAGGCGGGCGAGGTCGGCGTGATCGGGGTGGAAGGCCGGGTCGCCGCCGATTGGGGAACGCTCAGCCTGGAGGCTAACCGGCTCTTCCCGATCCCCCTGCGGTCGTTCCCACCGACGCCCCGTTGACCGTCGGGCCCCGGGCGACCGCGCGACCTTCGGTGGCCCCCCGAGCGGTCGGGCCTTGGGGGTGAATCGACCGCCCGCGCCCCAGCACCCGCCACCTTCCACTCACCCATCGGTTTTTCCTGGAAGAAGCGTGAGCCCTTGACAGAAAAGGCTAACTTTTATATATTAGTCTTAGAAGTGGAAATGAGGTTGCTCGACATGGTATTCGCCACCTGCTCGATGGCCTCTCAGGGGGCATGGGTCCTCCGCCAGCGGCGCGATCGTTCGTCCGGTCATCATCACCTCCGGTTGTCCAGTAGGCCACCATTGCTGATCGTCCTCCCTCCTCCACGCTTCTGAATCCTCCTCTGATTCCGACCCGGGCCTGTCGCCCGGGTTTTCTTTTTCCATCCGACATTGTTGCACCGGCGCCGGTTTCCCGTTAACATTGGTCACCAGGCGGGTGGTCTGCGCCGCCTTATCCCCCTGGAGGCTCGTTTCATGCGCAAATGGAGAACGGAAGACTCGGCCGAGCTGTACAACATCGCCGGATGGGGCATCAACTATTTCAGCATCAACTCCCGAGGCCATGTGACCGTCCATCCGCGCCAGAAGAAGGGCCCGGGCATCGATCTGAAAGAGGTCATCGATGAACTGGTGCTGCGGGATGTGCAGCCCCCCGTGCTGTTGCGGTTCCCCGACATCCTCGACGATCGCATCGAGACGATCTACGGCTGCTTCAAGACCGCCGCCAAGGAATATGGCTACAACGGCGAGTATTTCACGGTCTACCCCATCAAGGTCAACCAGATGCGCCCGGTGGTCGAAGAGATCGTCCGGCATGGCAAGAAGTTCGGCATCGGCATCGAGGCCGGCTCCAAGCCTGAGTTGCATGCCGTGCTGGCCATCATGGACAACCCCGACGCCCTGATCATCTGCAACGGGTACAAAGACGAAGAGTTCATCGAACTGGCTCTCCTCGCCCAGAAAATGGGCAAGCGCATCTTCATCGTCCTCGAGAAGCTGAACGAACTCAAGCTGATCCTGTCGGTGGCCGACCGCATCAAGGTCAGACCCAACATCGGCATGCGCATCAAGCTGGCCACCAGCGGCAGCGGCAAATGGGAGGAATCGGGCGGCGACCAGAGCAAGTTCGGCCTGACCGCCAGCGACATTCTCGAGGCCCTGGCCTACCTCGAACGAGAGGAATACAAAGACTGCCTCAAACTGTTGCATTTCCATCTCGGCAGCCAGATCACCAATATCCGCAAGATCAAAGCCGGCCTGCGCGAAGTCGCCCAGTTCTACGTGCAGATCTCCCGGCTCGGCTTCAACATCCAGTATGTCGACATCGGCGGCGGCTTGGGCGTCGACTACGACGGGTCGCACACCACCCTGTCGAGCAGCCTCAACTACTCGATCCAGGAATACGCCAACGATGCGATCTCTCTCTTGCAGGATGCCGCCGACAAGAACAAGCTGCCGCATCCGCATCTGATCACCGAGTCGGGGCGGGCCCTGACCGCCCATCATGCCGTGCTGGTCTTCAATGTCCTCGAGACCACCCACCCGCCGACCGGCCTGCCCGAGGATTTCAAACCCTCCAACAAAGACCACGAGCAGGTACGCGAACTCTGGCACATCTACCAGAACCTCACCGCCCAGAACATGCTCGAAGCCTGGCATGACGCGCTCCAGATGCGCGAGGAGACCCTCGATCTGTTCGGACTCGGCATGGTCGACCTCAAGACCCGGGCCAACGCCGAACGGCTCTTCTGGTCGATCGCCGCCGAGGTCAAAAGCCTGTTGCAGGATCAGAAGCATGTGCCCGACGAGCTGAAGAACCTCTCGAAAATGCTCGCCGACAAGTATTTCTGCAATTTCTCGCTGTTCCAGTCCCTGCCTGACGCCTGGGCCATCGATCAGCTCTTCCCGATCATGCCCCTGCACCGGCTGACCGTCAAACCGACCCGGGAAGGGACGATCCAGGACATCACCTGCGATTCCGACGGCAAGATCGACCACTTCATCGGCACCCGCCACTACTCGCCGGTCCTGCCGCTGCACGAGCTGCGCCCCGATACGCCCTACTACCTCGGCGTGTTCATGGTGGGCGCCTATCAGGAGATCCTGGGCGACCTGCACAACCTGTTCGGCGACACCAACGCCGCCCATGTCGTCCTCAAGCCGGATGGCGGCTACGAGATCGAGAAGGTGATCGACGGGGAACAGGTGGCCGACGTCCTCGACTATGTCCAGTTCAACCACAAGCAACTGGTCCGGACGATGGAATCCTGGGTCAGCGCCTCGGTCAAGGCCCGCAAGATCAGCGTCCGCGAGGGCAAGGAGTTCCTCGCCATCTACCGCTCCGGCCTCTTCGGCTACACCTACCTGGAATAACCTCCCCTCGACGGGCCCCTCTCTCGCCGCCCCCATTGCGAGAGAGGGGCCGCCAATGGCACAGCGGCCCCGAATCTCCGCGGAGATTCGGGGCCGCCGTTTTCAGGTCAGGGCGTTATTTCACGAGGCGGGTCACGAGGGAAGGATCGCCCATGAGGTGGTACACTTCCCAGTAGTATTGCTTGCGGCTGGAGGTGGAGGACTCGACGGCGAGGTTGCCGACCACGAAGAAGGCGCCGTTGCTGATCGGCTTGGCTTCGAAGAGGGAATCGATGGCGCCGCGGCCGGTCTTCTCGATGGCCGGCGGAATGCCCTGGTCATTGGGCTTGACGATCGAGTGCAGGCCGATGCCCCACCAGATGTCTTCGTCCCAGTAGGTGCTGTTGGTGCCACCGATGTAGCCGATGGCGCCGGCATCCTTGGTGCGCAGCCAGGCTTCGGCGAAGCAGGTGGGCACTTCGAACTTGCTGGTCAAGCAGCAGTTGCCGACGACCAGGGGGTATTTCCCCTTGTTGCCGAGCTTCTGGACCTGAGGGATGGTGAGCGCCGGATCGGCCCAGGAGGTCTGGGAGCCGTGGGCGGTATAGTTCACGTAGGCGACGCCCTCGGCGATGTTGTTGTAGATGGCGGTCTCGTTCTGGTGGGAACCCGACGACAGGTAGGCGTCGACCTTCTCGAAGCCCTTGTCTTTGTTGAAGTAGTACTTGGTGGCGTAGTTGATGTGGGGCCACCCGTGGCTCTTGGCCCAGCTGGCATCCCAGCCGGCGATCAGCACGGACTTCTTGAGGAAGGACGGATCGGCGAACTGCCCCTTCTCATACTCCATGGTCTTTTCGATCTGGGGGAGCAGCTGTTCGAGGTTCTGGGCCGAGAAGCGGCCGGTGAGCATCTCGGGCAGGAAATCGCCGGGAGTGACGGCCACATAGTACAGCTCGGTGATGTGGGAGCCGGTCTTCCCCTTGAACGCGGGAATCTGCTCGTGATCGCCGACGAACAGCACGTAGCTGGGAGCAGGGAAGTCGGCGGTGGGATTGTTGTACAACCCGTGCAAGTAGGTCTTCAGGTTCTCGGTCATGGCCGCGCCAGCGCCGAACTGCTCGGTGGTGACGACCTTGACGTTGAAGCCCTTCTGGGCCTTCCAGGCGGCGAAGGGGGCGATGGCCTCTTTGAAGGCGGGATCAGCGACGATCACGTAGCCCTGGGGGGCGTTGTTCTTGCCGAATTTGAGGGCCTGCGGCACCACGACCATCTCTTCGATGGGGGCGAAGGCCGGCGACCAGTGGGCCGCGTGCTCGGCCCGGGTGGCGGCCATGTCGGCGTCGGTCACGACCAGCTCGATCTCGAGGTTGTTGTAGACCTCGATCTTGTTGGCCACCGCATCATATTTGATGGGGGCGACGGTCAGCAGGCCCAGCCGCATGTGGCGCATGACCCCGATCTCTTTGAAGGAGGCCATGGGCAGGCCGGTGTACCCTTTGTGGGTGTACGCCGCGGGCTGGTAGACGAAGGGGACTTCGGAGCCATCCTTCGGGGCGGAGGGCTGCCGGGGGAAGAGGCGCTGGTTGATGCCGTGGTCAGCCAGTTGGTATTCTTTGGCCTCGAAGCTCTTGACGACGGCCTGAACCTTGGCCCCGAACGGAATCTGGACCAGCTTGGTGATCACCGGCAGCTGCGGGGCCCCGTATTCGCCACCGAAGTAGAAATCGGGGGCATACAGCACCGTGAAGGTGCCCTTGGGGGTCTGGGCGTCGTAGTAATAGAGGGTGCTCAGCGAGCAGTTCACCCGGATGGCGCCGTTCCCGGAGGCATCGAGGGTATCGGCGACGATCGCCAACCCGTTGTTCCGGGCCCCGGAGAGCTGGATCTCAGCCGCCCAGGCTCCTCCGCCCAACAACACGAACACGGTCAACAGCAGACAAAAATTACGCATGTGGTCCCCTTTCCTGATACTTCATACTGATAGGGAGCGAACCGTCGCCCCCGCTGATCCTATGGGAGTGGACGCGAACCCTTTGGGCAGAGGCACCGACACGGGAGTCGACCCATGCCGATGCCCAGGCGGCGAACGTGCCTGTATGTACCCCAGCATAGACAGAATGGGCCACAAAGTCAATACACTCGTCAAACTCGCTTGCCAGGCGCAGAGCATCGCCAACGTGACGTGAAATATGCTCGCCGTCCGATGCAGGGTCGGCCGTTGCGCCCGCGCGGAAGAATATGGTTCGCGCCCGCGAGGGCAGGGGTACGTGCGCCTCTCGAACCACGCTCCGATCAGGTCATTGCCCTGGACAGCGAGGGGCGGCGAGGCCACTGGCGGCCACTGGGCGTGGCAGACCGCTCTTTTGCCCATCCTCGTTCGCCCTGGACTGATCAGAAGTCGGGGCCAGTGGACGGCAGGCGCATGGCTGAAAGGCGATCTTCATTCGACAGCGACCATCATCCTACCCCCGCGACCCAGACTTGAAGATACGGCCGCGCCCCCGCCCCTGCCTTCGGCCACGCCGCGCTGGCGGGCATCAAACCTGCTCGGGATGAGGGTTTTCCCTTCTCCGTGGCTTGACTTCCAAGGGGAATTCGGCTACATTCTCTGGACTTTCCCCACCCTGGGATGGAGGTTTCACCACCATGCGACAACTCCGCTCATCGACCATCATCGGAACCGGCATGTTCCTGCCCGAGAAGCGTTTGACCAACTTCGATCTCGAAAAGATGGTCGACACCTCCGACGAATGGATCGTCACCCGCTCGGGCATCCGCGAGCGCCGCATCGTCGAACCTCACCAGAAGCTGTCCGACATCGCGCTGCCGGCCGCCCAGATGGCGCTGCGCAACTCCGGCGTCGCCCCCGAGAAGATCAACGCCGTCATCCTGGCGACCTTCACGGCCGACCGCCCGATCTCGGCCACCGCCTGCGTCCTGCAGCACAAGCTCGGCTGCGTCAATGCCGCCGCCATGGACATCGAAGTGGCCTGCTCCGGGTTCGTCTATGCCACCGCGATCGCCCACCAGTTCGTCGCCACCGGGGCCATGGACTACGTGCTGGTCATCGGCGCCGACATCCTGTCGAAGGTGCTCGATTTCACCGATCGCAACACCTGCGTCCTGTTCGGCGACGGAGCGGGGGCCGTGGTGGTCGGGCCCGCCACCCGCGATGGCGAGGGCATCTTCGATACCTATCTGGGCGCCGATGGCTCGGGGTCTGAGCACATCAAGATCCCGGCCGGCGGCTCCGAACTGCCGACCTCGGCCGAGACCGTGGCGAAACGCCTGCATTACGTCCAGATCAACGGGAAGGAAGTGTTCAAATTCTCGACCCGCATCGTCGGCGATATGATCGAGAAAGTCCTGACCCGCAACCAGCTGACCCTCGACGATGTCGCCCTGATCATTCCCCATCAGGCCAACATCCGGATCATCGAATCGGCGGCCAACCGCTTCAACTGCCCGATGGACAAATTCTTCACCAACCTCGACAAATACGGCAACACGGTGGCCGGCACCATCCCGATCTGCCTGCATGAGGCCCTCGAGCAGAAGCGGATCAAGCCGGGCGATCTCGTGCTGCTGGTCGGGTTCGGCGGCGGGCTGACCTACGGTCTGGTCGCCCTCCGCTGGGGTTCCTACCAGCTTCCCGCCGCCGTCTGACCCCGCTCGCCGAGCATCTCGTGCGCCGGAGCGGCGCCGCGACGCCGGCCGCTGCCGACGCCCACCAGGCCGACGCCAATCAGGAGGAACCGATGTCCGAGGAGAAATCCACCTACCGCCCTCGCCACAAGATCCGCATGGTGACGGCCACCGCGTTGTTCGATGGACACGACGCCGCCATCAATCTGATGCGCCGCCTCCTCCAGCAGGAGGGTGCCGAGATCATCCACCTCGGCCACAACCGCAGCGTCCGCGAGATCGGCGACGCCGCCATCCAGGAAGATGTGCAGGCGATCGCCGTCAGCTCCTACCAGGGCGGGCACATGGAATTCTTCCGCTACCTGCGCCAGAGCCTCAACGACCGGGGCTGCCCGCATATCCGCATCTTCGGTGGGGGCGGCGGCGTCATCCTGCCCCAGGAAGCCGCCCAGCTGCACCAGGAAGGCATCACGCGCCTGTATTCCCCCGAGGACGGCCGCCGGATGGGCCTGCTGGGCATGATCTCGGACATGCTCGAGAAGGCCGACTTCGCCCTCGATGAATGGCCCCGCGAGTTCGGCGACGCCCCGCTCCGCGCCGGCGATGATCGCCGCCTGGCCCGCGCCCTCACCGTCCTGGAGACCGATGCCCTGCGCTTGCCACCGGCCCTGCAGAAGGAGATCGACCGCGGCCGCCGCGACGGCAGCCTCGAGAAGAACGGCCCCGACCACCGGGCCGAGCCGCCGCTGGTGCTGGGCGTCACCGGCCCGGGCGGTGCCGGCAAGAGCAGCCTGACCGACGAGATCATCCGCCGGTTCCTGCTCGAGTTCCCCGACCGCCGCTACTGCGTGTTCAGCGTCGATCCATCGAAGAAGAAGACCGGCGGCGCCCTGCTGGGCGATCGCATCCGCATGAACGCGATCGGGCATCCCCACGTCTTCATGCGCAGTTTCGCCACCCGCGGCAGCCGCACCGAGCTGGCCAACGTCATCGGCGACGCGGTCAGCCTGGCCCGCCGGGCCGGCTTCGATCTGATCATCGTCGAGACCAGCGGCATCGGCCAGGGCGATACCGCCATCCTGGGCATCTGCGATGTCGCCCTCTACGTCATGACCGCCGAGTATGGCGCTCCCATGCAGCTCGAGAAGATCGACATGCTCGACTTCGCCGATCTGATCGCCATCAACAAGTTCGATCGCCGCGGCTCGGAAGACGCCTTCCGCGACGTGGTCCGGCAACTGCGCCGCAGCCGCCACGGCGGTCAGCACCGCCCCGAGGCCGACTACCCCGTCTATGGCACCATCGCCAGCAAATTCAACGACGACGGCACCAACGCCCTGTATCGCGGCATTCTGACCCTGCTCAACCGACGCGGCGGCCAGACCCTCTGGACCCCGCACCTCGAGCTGCCCATCGCCCAGCGGTCCAGTTTCGTCGCGCCGATCATTCCCCAGAACCGCACCCACTACCTGGCCGACATCGCGGCCGCGGTGCGCGCCTACCACCAGGAAACGAAGGCCCAGGCCGAAGCCGCCGCCACCGCCCAGTCGCTCGATCGCGCCCTCGCCCTGGCCAACGCCGAAACGACCCGCGAAGAACTGCAGGCCCTGCGCCAGGAGGCCTGGAATCGGATCCCGCCGCGGCTGCAGCAGGAGCTGCTGCGCTGGCCGGAACTGCGCGAGGCCTATCGCCGCGACGTCTTCCAATATACCGTGCGCGGCAAGGTCTTCGAAGTCCCGACCTACACGGTGTCGCTGGCGGGCAGCCGCATCCCGCGCGTCGCCCTGCCCCGCACCGAAGACCACGGCGAGATCATCCGCTTCCTGCGCGAAGAGAATGTGCCGGGCGCCTTCCCCTACACCGCCGGCGTCTTCCCCTTCAAACGCTCTGATGAAGATCCCAAGCGGCAGTTCGCCGGCGAGGGCGGGCCGGCCCGCACCAATCAACGGTTCCGCTACCTGACCCAGAACGACCCGGCCAAACGGTTGTCGACCGCCTTCGACAGCGTGACGCTCTATGGGGAAGACCCCGACCGACGCCCCGACATCTACGGCAAGATCGGGGAAAGCGGGGTCAGCATCGCCACCCTCGACGACATGAAACAGTTGTTCGACGGCTTCGATCTGTGCGATCCCAGCACCAGCGTGAGCATGACCATCAACGGCCCCGCCCCGATCATGCTCGCCTTCTTCTTCAACACCGCCATCGATCAGCAGCTCGAGAAAGCCGCCCGCCAGAAAGGCGCTCCCTTGACGGCCGAAGAAGCGGAGCGGGTGCGGCTGTGCACGCTCCAGACCGTGCGCGGCACCGTCCAGGCCGACGTGCTGAAGGAAGACCAGGGGCAGAACACCTGCATCTTCTCGACCGACTTCGCCCTCAAGCTGATGGGGGACGTGCAGGAGTATTTCATCCGGGTCGGCGTGCGCAACTACTATTCAGTCAGCATCTCGGGCTATCACATCGCCGAGGCGGGCGCCAATCCGATCTCGCAACTCGCCTTCACCCTGGCCAACGGCTTCACCTTCGTCGAATACTTCCTCAATCGCGGCCTGAAGATCGACGATTTCGCTCCCAACCTGTCGTTCTTCTTCAGCAACGGCATGGACCCGGAATACTCGGTGATCGGTCGGGTGGCCCGCCGCATCTGGGCCATCGCCATGAAACAGGTGTACAAGGGGAACGACCGCTCGCAGAAGCTGAAGTACCATTGCCAGACCAGCGGCCGCTCGCTGCACGCCCAGGAGATCAACTTCAACGATATCCGCACCACGCTGCAGGCCCTGCTCGCCATCAGCGACAACGCCAATTCGCTGCACACCAACGCCTACGATGAGGCCATCACCACGCCCACCGAGGAGAGCGTGCGCCGCAGCATGGCCATCCAGCTCATCCTCAACCGCGAGTACGGGCTGACCAAGAATGAAAATCCGCTGCAAGGGTCGTATTTCATCGAGTACCTGACCGACCTCGTCGAAGAGGCGGTCCTCGAGGAGTTCGACCGCCTGTCGCGGCGCGGCGGCGTCCTGGGCGCCATGGAGACGCAGTACCAGCGCGAGAAGATCCAGGAAGAGAGCATGCACTACGAGGTGCTCAAGCACAATGGGCAATTGCCGATCATCGGCGTCAACACCTTCCTGAACCCGCATCTCGACGAACAGTCCCAGGAAGTCACCATCAAGCTCGCTCGTGCCACCTACGAGGAGAAGGATGAACAGCTGGCCCGGCTGGCCGCCTTCAAGCAGCGGCATGCCGACAAGGCCCCGGCCGCCCTGGCCCGCCTGCGCGACGTGGCCCTCGCCCACGGCAATATCTTCGAAGAGCTGCTGAACACCACGCGGCATTGCACCCTCGGCGAGATCACCCACACGCTCTACGAGATCGGCGGGCAGTATCGCCGGGCGCTGTAAAGGAGGATGCCACCATGCGGCTGCACGCCATCGAAGGGAACCAGCAACGCCTGGACGGCGGGGCGATGTATGGCAACGCCCCGCGCGACCTGTGGAAGAGCTGGTCGCCGCCTGACGAGCGCAACCGCATCACCCTGGCCTGCCGCGCCCTGCTCGTCGAAACCGACGACGGGCGGCGCCTCCTGTTCGAGACCGGCATCGGCAATTTCTTCGACGACAAGCTCAAGGAACGCTTCGGCGTCACCCCGCCCGAGCACGTGCTGCTGGCCAACCTGCAGAAGATCGGCATCGGTCATGAGCAGATCGATGCCGTCGTGCTCTCGCACCTGCACTTCGACCACGCCGGCGGCCTCGTCGAGATGGTCGATGGCACGCCCCGGCTGCTCTTCCCCAAGGCCCGGTTCTACGTGGGCCGCACGCAATGGGCGCGGGCTCGACAACCGCACCCGCGCGACAAGGCCAGCTACATTCCCGCCATCAACGACCTGCTCGAACGCTCAGGCCGGCTGACCCTGGTCGCCGACGACGGCCGCCCCGATCTGAGCCCGCTCGTCACCTTCTCGTTCTCGCACGGTCACACCCCCGGCCTGCTGCTGTCGACGCTGCACCTGCCGTCCGGGCCGCTCGTCTTCGTCTCCGATCTGATCCCGGCGGCGCCCTGGGTGCGAACCGCCATCACCATGGGCTATGATCGCTTCCCCGAGCAACTCATCGATGAAAAGCGAGCCCTGCTCGAAGACCTGGTCGCCCGGAACGGCGCCCTCTTCTTCACCCACGATCCGGAGGTCGTCGCCGCCCGCCTCATCCGCGACCCCAAGGGGCAGATCACCGCCCAGCCGATCGCTCTCGCCACCCTGGTCTGAGGTCTGAAGCGAGCCGAACCGGCTCCCCCCAGGCGCGCCGCGGCTGCCGCGCGAAGGTGAGATTGAGCCCCAGGTCGGGGGGCCTGCCGCCCGCCGTCCGCCGCGGCTTCGTCCACGGATTCCCGCGCCAGGGCGCGCCTGCTCGGGCGCGGGCCAGCCTTCCCATCAACCCTGATCGAGCGTGAGACCGAACGGTTTGATGGCCTCTTCCAGCACGCCGTGCAGGTGGGCGATCAGGATGCCGTAGTTGGTGATGGGCACGCCGGCGGCCTGGCAAGCGGCGATATGATCGAGGACGGTCCGCCGGTTGACCATGCAACCGCCGCACTGCACCACGAGCTGGAACGAACGGAGATCGGCCGGCAGGGCGGCGCCCTGGCAGAACTCGAACTGCAGGTCGCCGCCATAGGCCTGGCGCATCCAGCGGGGGATCTTGACCCGCCCGATGTCGTCGGCCACCTGGTGGTGAGTGCAACTCTCGGCGACCAGGATGCGCGACCCGGGCTTGAGATGCCGCAGCGAGCGGATGCCCTCCAGGTAGGCGTTGAGATCGCCCTTGTAGCGGGCGAACAAGACCGAGAAGCTGGTGAACGGCACCCCGCGCGGCACATCGCCGGCCACCTTGTGGAAGGCCTGGGAATCGGTGACGACCAGGGCGGGCGGTCGTTTCAACGCGTCGAGGGCCGCCCGCAGCTCCCGCTCCTTGGCCACGATCGAGATGCAGTCGGCATCGAGCAGGTCGCGGATGGTCTGAACCTGGGGCAGGATCAGCCGCCCTTTGGGCGCGGCGAGATCGATCGGCACCACCAGGATGACCACATCGCCCGGCTGCACCAGATCGCCTAAAATGGTTCCGGCATCGAAATCCTTCAGTTTGTTCTGGATGTGGCGAGCCCGCAGCTCCTCGATGCCGGCGCCGGTGACGGCGCTGACGGGAATGGGCGTCAGGCCGAGGCTGGCCAGTTCCTGTCGCAGCGATGCGGGAATCTCGCCCGTATCGCATTTGTTGACCACAACGAGGAAGGGGGTCCGCCCGTGGCGCAAGGTGTCGAGCAGCTCGCGCTCGGTCTCCTGCAGACTCGGGCCTGGCTCGAGCACGACCAGGGCCAGATCGGTGCGGCGCAACACCTGTCGCGAGGCTTCGACCCGCAGCCGGCCGAGATCGCCGACATCGTCGAGACCGGCGGTGTCGATCAAGACGACCGGGCCCAGCGGCAGCAGTTCCATGTTCTTGTAGACCGGGTCGGTCGTCGTACCGGGGGTGTCGGAGACGAGCGCGATCTTCTGCCCGGTCAGGGCGTTGATCAGCGACGATTTGCCGACATTGCGGCGGCCGAACAGGGCGATGTGGGGGCGAATGCTGCGCGGGGTGGCGTCCATACGGGTTCTCCTTGCATGGTATACTATCCCATCCGATCCACCATGTCATCTGCGCCTTCTTCCCCTCCGCCGATCCCGCTCGACGAGGCGCGGCACCTGCTCCTCGACCGCCTCGTCCCTCTGCCTCCCCAGACCGTGCTGCTGGCCCATGCCCTGGGTCGGGCCGCGGCCGAACGGGTGGTAGCGACCTGCCTGGTTCCCCCCGTGCGCAACTCGGCCATGGATGGGTACGTGCTGCCCAATGACGGGTCACGCCCGGATGGCTACCTGCTGCTCGAACCCGACCACCCCGATCCGGCACGGATCGACGGCCGAACGCGGCGCGTGCTGACCGGTCAGCCCGTTCCCGACTGGGCCTGGTGCGTCGCGGCCGAGGAGCATTGCCGTCGGCGCGGGCAGGTGGTCTTCCCGCGCGGCCGCTGGCCGGCCGGTCACAACATTCGCGAGGCGGGGGAAGACACCCGCCCCGGCGATGTGGTGGCAGAGGTCGGCACGCGGCTCGACGCCCCGCTGCTGGCCCGTCTGGCCTCGGTGGGCCGCCACCGCCTCCGCGTCGGCCGTCCCCCGCGCGTGCTGGTGCTGTCGACCGGCAACGAGCTGGTCCGCCCGCCCACGCGCCCTCGCGCCGACTGGCAGCGCCACGAGTGCAATACCCATCTGCTTACCGCGCTGTTGCGCCAGGCAGGAGCACGGGTCGACCCCCTGCCCCATCTGCCCGATCGCGGCGAGGTCGTCCGCCGCATGCTGGAACGCCTCCCCCCCTGGGACTTGCTGATCACCATCGGTGGCGCCTCCAATAGCGAAGCCGATCTGAGCCGGCCGACCCTGCGCGAGCTGGGTGTTCGCTTCCTGTTCGAGCGGGTGCACCTCAAGCCCGGTCGCCCGACGGCCTTCGGCCTCTGGCACGATCGCCCGGTGCTATGCCTGCCAGGGAATCCGGTGGCCGCCTTCGTCACCGCGGTCTTGTTCGCCCTCCCTGCCGTCCGTCGTCTGGCTGGCTTCGCGGATCCTCTCGCCACGCCCCCCTGGATCGTCGATGTCCAGAGCGAGGTCCTGCCCGATCGGCAGCGGTTCCAGGTGCTCGCCGTGAGGCTTTCCCCGGGCCCCCAGGGGCTTCCTCTCGCCACACCCTTCCCCGAATCCGGATCGGGCATCTTGCGCAGCCTCACCACCTGCGATGGTTTGATCGGCATCCCCCCCGACACCCACATCCAACCCGGAACCCGGCTGCCTCTGTTGTGGGTGCGTCACCAGGGATGAACGCCCCTCGCCACCACCTTCTGCCGATCGACGGCGCCCGCCCCTCGGTGCTGCCTGTCCCATCTTCGGCGGTGGTCCCCTGCCCCCACCTTCTGCCGATCGGCGCCCGCCGCCACGGCCCACGCAGCATGACCGGCCTTCCGCGCCGGTTCAGGGTTGCCGCCCCTTTCCTACGATGAAAGAGCCGCCTCCGCCGAAACGGCTCACGCGGGCGGCCTTCTTCCGCGAGAGCTGGCGGGCCATCGCCTCCTTGTTCTACGACCTGCTCGGCGATTGGCTCGACGTTGTCGAGAAGGCCTTCCCCGAGGTGATCCGGCCCCCCGGCGCTGTGGCCGAAGGGCGGTTCATGGAACTCTGCACCCGCTGCGGCGCCTGCCGGCAAGCCTGCCCCTTCTTCGCCATCCGGCCCGTCTTGCGACCGGGGTCATTCGATGAAGGAACCCCGCAGATCCAGCCTCCCGAGACCTGGTGCCGGATGTGCGCCGATCTCCCCTGCGTCCGCGCCTGTCCGACCGGCGCCCTGCACCTGCCAGGACCGCGACCAGAGAATGTGGCATCTCTTGCCCTGATCCTGCCGGGCCATGCCCCTCCGGGCCAGACCATTCCCGCACCGGCCCCCTGCCCTACCGGCAGCTCAGGCTCGGCTTCACCAGCCAGTCCGGCCGCGGAGCCGCCCCCCTGGCGCATCGGACTGGCCGAGGTGGCGGCAGAGCGCTGTCTGCGCCGGGCGGGAATCTCCTGCACGGCCTGCCTGACGGCTTGTCCGACCCGCTTTCGGGCGGTGGCGCTGCCCGCCCCCGACGGCCCGCCCGTGATCGATCCGGAGCGCTGCTGCGGGTGCGGCGCCTGTTGCGCCGCCTGCCCGGCGGTTCCCGATCGGGCCATCCGCATCGCCGCCCGCCACGGCTGACCCGCGCGCCAGGCGGGCCGCCGGACGGCGGCCCGGCCGCCGATGCCCGGCGGACGACCCTCAACCAGCACCGCTCTGCCGTTCGGGGCCCCACCTTGCCAACCCGTGGGGCCCGCCGTCTGATCAACCCGCTTTCTTGTACTCCCAGGCCAGATCCATGTAGTGCCTGGCCGATTCCTTGATCTGCGCGAGCCGCTCGTCGGAGACTCCGCCCTTGATGGTCGCGGGCAGCCCGACGACCAGGGAGCGCGGTGGAATCTTCTGGTTCTCGCGCACGAGGGCCCCGGCCCCGACGATCGACCCTTCGCCGATCTCGGCCCCTGAAAGGATGATGGCCCCCATGCCGATCAGGCAATCGTTGCCGATCTTGCAGGCGTGCAGCAGGGCGCGGTGCCCCACCGTCACCCGCTCGCCGATGATGGTCGCTCCGTAATCGCTGCCATCTTCCGGCGAGCGATCGACATGGATCACCGTCTGTTCCTGGATGTTCGTGTCTCGGCCGATGCGCACCCGGTTGATGTCGCCGCGCACGGTCACCCCATACCAGAGACTGGCGTTCTCCTCGATTTCGACGTTGCCGATGACGACGGCGGTCTCGGCCAGGAAGACCGATGGATGAATGGTCGGCCCCTGCCCGCGATACTTTTTGATCATGGCTTCCTCCCCTGGAAATAAGCTGCCTAAAATTAGCGGATTTCCCTCGAAATAGGAAGTCCCTGGCGAAAAAAGACGGCTCGAACATTGTAGAAGTTGTGCATACATGGTATACTATGGGCTCTTCGACTTGGAGCAGCGCACGCCGATGAACTATCTGGAGTGTCATGGAACGAGATCAGGAACGCTTCGAGAGCGAAGGCATGCGGCACTTCCAGCGCGGCCTCGACCTGGAAGCCGCTGGTCGGGTCAGCGAGGCGATCGCGGCCTACCAGGAGGCCGTGCGGGTCTGCCCCGTCCTGCCGCAAGCGCATTTCAACCTGGGAGTCGCCCTGGCCATGCAGGGCCAGACCGATGAAGCCATTCGCGCCTGGCAGCGCGCCGTATGGCTGAAACCCGAATACATGAACGATCTGATGGAAGCTCTCGATCTCGATCACGAACTGCGGGAGACCGTGGTCAACCCGGGGTATGGCTCCCCGCCCCCCTCACGCCATCTCTCGCTGTTCGGCATGAAACACGGAGGAATCGCATGACCACGCCCACCACCCTCGAATGTCCCCCCCACAAGCGCTTCTGCTGGGACGTCTACAACAAATCCGAGTGCGAGACGTGCCAGTATTTCGTCTCTCTGCAGGCGGGCACCGCCAAGCTCGACACCCTCAAGGACATCGTCCTCGTCGACGAAGAAACCGCCTGACCCTGGGTTCAACCCAGACTGAACGCCGGTCGGGCAGACTTCGCCCCCAGGCGCCGTCCCCGAAAGCAGACGGGGTCGGGCCGCCATCGACAAATCAGGCCCTGTAAATATCTTTTCTCGGGCCGATCCAGCGCGAACGGGCCCGGCCAGGTCGAGCGGCCGAACCGCCCGTTGTGGGCCACCGGGAGTCGCCATCCTTCCCACCGCATTGGCACCCGAACGACCTCGTCCGAACCCGTGGTTTCCCTTCATGCGAGAAGGCCATCCTTCCGTCGAGGAAAGGATGGCCTTCGCCTCTCGCTTTGTCCCCAGGCCGGCCTCCCTAGGCCGGCCGCGCCGTACGGCTCAGACCTCGGCCGCGCGCCGCCGCATCTTGTATGGCTGGAACCACCGTTCGAACAAGGAGAATTTCGCGAAATAGGCGTCATCCAGGGGTGGAGCGGCCGGTCGCCACGGCTTCACCTCGCGCGGGGGAGCTGCCAGCATGAGATATTGGGGAATGGCTGTTTGCAGGGCCTGGGCCTGTCGTTCGATCACCCCTTCCAACGAACGCAGGCGGGTTTCCATCTCTTCGAGGCGGCGGTTGACGTTCTTGAGCAAAGCCTGATTGGCCGCCAGCACCTGGCCGATGTCGATCGACACCTCGCCGGAATAGACCTGCAGGCTGGTGTTCTCGGCCCCTTCGGAAACGGCGTCTTCCCGCTTGTCATCGACCCGGATCTCGAACTTCATCGTCTGCTCCTTCTCCACCCGCCGGCATCCTTCGCCGGGGTTCTGCACTTCGTCTTTCAACCTATCGGCTGTCGCGAGCCAATCTCGAAGAGTCGACGGCCCTTCCAGTGGATTCGCCGACCATGGACGGCCGCCAGGTCCTGAGGAGGTTCGCCGGGGTCTCGTCTCGCGAGAGGTTGCGCCATCAGCCGCTCGCCCAGTCCATGCGCGACTTCCCCCCGGCCGGCCCGGTCAAAACACCGCGCCATTCTTGCTCCCCGGGCACAGGTATGGTAGCTTTTCCCCATGGATGGCTTGAAAATTCCCCTTCTGCTCCTCATCCTGGTGGTAGCTGCCTTCCTGGTGGTCTACACCCCATGGAAGCCCACGCCCACCAAGCCGGTGCCCACCGGCGAGCGACCTCCCGACCAGGCCACGCTGATTCGCCTGGCCAAGGTCGCCTTCGAGAAGAACCATTTCGAGGAGATGCTGCAGCATCTCGCGCCGATCCAGTCGTCGGACGACCCCACCGTGCAGTCGTTGCTGGGTTTCGCCTACGCCGGCCTCAAGGATTTTCCGGCCGCTGCCGCGGCCTTTGAACGGGCGCTGGCCAAAAAGCGGGACGTGACGTTCGGATACTCCCTCGCCTATTTGTATGAAACCATGCTCGAGTATGAGAAAGCCCGCACCCTCTATCTCGATCTGGCCACCGCCCCGCTCGGCAAACCCATGATGGTCAAGGTCAAGCTGGGGGCTGCTCGCTGCTCGCTGGGCCTCAACGATCTGCCGGGCGCCCTCAAACTCTTCAAAGAGGTGCTCGCGCTCGATCCCACGCGGGAAGAGCCCTACATCGAGATCCTCAAGCTGATGCGTCTGGCCCGCAACGCCAAAGACGTCGACAAACTCCGCGAGCAAGGCGACCTCTACCACGCCAAGAGCTTCCAGTACCAGTTTCAACTGGGCACCCTCTATTACGAAGTCGGTGATTACGCCAATGCGGCCAAGGCCATCAAGGCCGCCATGGCCCTCGATCCCAAGAATTCCTCGCCGTTCTATTTTTTCTATCAGATTCTGAAGAAATCGAAGAAACTCGAAGAGGCGGTCGCCGAACTCGAGAAATTCTATGCCCTCAACCCCTTCCTGCCCTACATCTTCTTCGAGGCCGCCCTCGACGCCAAAGACCAGGGCCGCCTCGACCTCGCCTTCAAGTTCTTCCGCTCGTCCGTGACGATGGATCGGTCCCTGCTCGGCCGCGAGGATCGCGGCACCATGTATGCCATCGAACAGTATCTCAAAGAGAAGGGAACGTCGATCGAACAGGAATTCTTCAAAGCCTTCTTCCATTTCGCCAACGGCGATTTCGCCAAGGCGCAAAAGCTGATCCGACCTCTGATCCCCAAGATCCGGGATCCCCGGCTCAAGGAAGATGCCGAGCGAATCGACCGCGAGTGCCAGGCGATCCTCCACCGCGAGCACCAGTACAACGCCTATCAGGCCCGCCTGCAGCAGGAGCAGCAAGCCGCCATGGCCAACCTGCGGGCCGCCCTGGCCGCCCGCAAGGCCGCCAACGAGGCCGGTTCCGAGGGCCGCCCCGACAGCCGGATCGACGAGCTGAAACGGCAGGCCATGCTCAACCCCAATGACATCCGCCTGCAATACCGCACCGCCCTCGAGCTGTCGCGTCTGGGCGATCTGGAAGGCGCCCGACTGTTCCTGCGCGAGACCATCCGGCTCGACCCCAACGTGCCCGAGGCCTACTACTCCCTGGCCCGGCTCGCCTACCACCAGGGCAACCTCGAGGAGGCCGCCGAGCATCTCAACGAAGCTCTGCGCCGCACCCCCGACCACAGCCAGGCCCTGTCGTTCTCCGCCCTGGTCAACCTGGAACGCGGCGACACCGAGCGCGCCCAGAAAGAGGCGGAAGGCGCCATCGCCAGCAATCCCAACAACGGCGAAGCCCGGCTCGTGCTCGCCCGCCTGTTCGCAACCAGTCAGCCCGATCGGGCCCGCACCGAGATCGCCTTCGGCCTCGCCGTCGAAACCGATCCCAAGCGCATCGCGGAGTTCCAGAAGCTCAAACGCCAGCTGGGCCGCCCCTGATCAGGCGGCGGTCCGCGGGTTCGTCGCCGCGGCCCGGCGGTCCAGGCCCAGGGCAGGGGCATGGTGGCGCCGGTCGACCGACCAACCTTCGGTCGCTAGCCGGTCAGCCGGTCTCCGTCGGTCGATGCGGCGGGCTCGCCTCGCTCCGGTTCCGCCTGTTTGATCTCGTTCCAGACGGCATCGAGTTCGGCGATCGATCGCCCGGCGAGGCCGCCCTGCTGTTCGAAGCGATCTTCCAGGCGAGCGAACCGCCGGATGAACTTCTGATTGGCCTGACGCAAGGCAGCATCGGGATCGAGGCCGAGCAACCGCGCCACATTGACGATCGAGAACAGCAGGTCGCCCAGTTCTGCTTCCTGGGCGGCCGGCGAACCGTTCTCGAGATCGGCCCGCAACTCCTCGGCCTCTTCGAAAATCTTGGCCACGGCGCTGGCGCGATCGGGAAAATCGAAGCCGACGGTGGCCGCCTCGGCCTGGATCTGGACGGCGGCGCGCAACGCGGAGGCGAAGCGGGCGGCCTCTTCCATGCGGCTGGTGAGGCGGCTGCGCTGACGTTTCTCTTCGGCTTTGAGCTTCCCCCACATGTCCACCACCCGATCGGGACTGAGGCCCCGCTCGGCCTCGCCGAACACGTGCGGATGGCGGCCGATCAATTTGTCCGAGATGCCGCGCAGCACTTCGGTCATGGTGAAGGTGCCCGCCTCTTCGGCGATGCGGGCCTGCATGGCGATGGTCATCAGCAGATCGCCCAGCTCTTCGCAGATGGGCAGGGGATGGCCCTGCTCGATGGCCGCCGCGACTTCCTGGGCCTCTTCGAGCAGGTATTTCCGCATGGTTTCGTGGGTCTGCTTGCGATCCCAGGAGCAGCCGCCCGGCGACCGCAAGGTGCGGATGATCGCCATGAGGCGGGCGAACTGCCGGGTTTCCTCAGCGGCATCAGCGACGGCCAGTTCGGCGGAAGAAGGGGTGACAGGTGATTCCATGATGAACCTCGGCAGGAGGGATGTCAGGAGCCGGCTCAGGCAGAAGGGCAGAGCCGTTCGGCCAGCCGTTGGACCTGGGATTCGAGGGGCAGGGCTCCCCCCACGGTCAGGGTGGCGACCTCTCGGTAAAGGGGCCGGCGGCGGCGCCAGCGGTCGCGCAGGACGCGTTCCTCGACGCCGTCAGCCAACGGACGCGCCAGGCCGGCCAACCGGATGCGCCCCACCAGGACCTTGAAGGGCGGATCGAGGAAGATGACGGTCCCCGTTTCTGCCAGCAGGGCGCGATTGGCCGGATCTTCGACCACTCCGCCGCCCGTGGCCAGCAGGAGAGGAGCGGGCGGACGCCGCAGGATCTCGGCCAGCAGCGTGGCTTCCAGATGCCGGAAATGCGCTTCCCCAGCGGTACGGAAGATGTCGGCCACGGTGCAGCCCGCGCGGCGTTCGATCTCCTGGTCGAGGTCGAGGAACCGAAGCCCCAGGCGGCGGGCCAGATGCCAACCGACCACCGTCTTCCCTGCTCCCATGAAACCGATCAGGATGAGGGGGAGGCGGAGGGGGGGATGAGTCGCGGTCATCGGGGAGCAAAAAGGGCGCAATCGGCAGACTGCGCCCGGGAAAGGTGCGTAGGCGTAGCGGTCAGTTCACAGGCACGCCGGGAACCGCCGTGCTGGGAACGGGGATGCCCTGCCCCTGGCCACCGCCACCGACCGGAATTTCGGTGGGACGCGTTGGAACGAATTGGTTGCCAGAGTTGGAACCCCCACCATAGTTGGGATTGTAGGGGTTGTAGGGATTGTAGTAACTGCCCCCCTGAACGCCCAGCAAGCTCCGGATCAGGCCGATCAACTGGGACAGCCGCATGGTGACAGCGTTGAAATCCTGCATCAGCAGGTAGAATTTGACCTTGCCGATACGGTCGAGGATTTCTTCGATCAGAGGCCCGTAGGCAGGATCGAGAGCGGCTTTTTTCAACGCCGACTGGGCATTGTTGAGGTGCCCGATCGCCGAGATCTCGTCACGAACGGTGGGAACCAGCGACCGGCCGCACATTTCCAGGTCGGTCACCACCATGGTCAGCAGGCTGATCAGCACATGATCATTGGGATTTATTTTGATACCCCGGTACTCGACCGCCAGCACCGGACTCAACATCGCCACCGTCATCAACACCGCCAACAGAACGGATCGTTTCATGCGTTCATCCCTCCTCCAACTCTGGAATGGAGTCAATATAATATAAATATACCAGACCACTCCACCCATCCGCCAGTCCCCAACCTCTAATCGAGGAACCGAAGGATCCATTGGTGCGCATGGCGAGCCTGTCGACATTCGTCGATCGGTTCGCCCTGCCACAGAACTGTGCAGGAAATTCCGCTTTCAAGGGTTCAGGATTGATAAGGCACCGGGGGACAGGCTATACTCGGCACAACACGCATGCCTGCGCTCTCTTCTGTTCCCTCAACCCTTTCCCCTGGAGGGAAGATCCGACCCCAGGTGGTGGCAATCATCCTGCTGGGATTCGGGATTTCCCTCCTGCTATCCGCGTACCGTTCCTTGGGGAGGGAATTCAACGGCGTGGTCATCGCCAAGTCTGCCGAAACCGGGTTCTCTTCTGCCTTCTGGGTCTACCTCGTCTCCCCCGAAACGCTGCAGATCGCTTCGAACCCGACCGACCTCACCCGAAGTCTCCAGGCCGCTCCGCGCCGACGGGTCGGCATCTCGCGGGTCGTCTACGGAGAGGTCAGGGAAATGCAGACCATCTCCAAGACGGCTTTCTCCCCGTATGTCTTCGTCGAAGGAGAACGGCATCTCGATCTGGGCTTGCAGTGGCTCGCCTGGGGCCTCATCTGTCTGGCGGCCTCGGTGATCGCGTTCCGCCTCGAAGGGCTCAGCCTCTGGCCCCCTTCCACACCGGTGCCTGAACCACCTGAGTCCTTCCCGCCTGAGGATTGAACCCTCCCCCCATAGCCTCATGCGGCATCATGACCGCAGGAGGTTGGCCAGGCCACCTTTACGGCCATGAACAGGATTTCCTGGCCTTGTCTCTCCCCAATGGATCCAGGGGAAAGCCTCTCGAACATTTCTGATCCGAATATTGCCGGCAGACGGTGATCCCACCGAATGAGACTTTTTTTCACAGATTGCACGTGCACTTTTGGCACTTTTCGGAGTCGCCCTGCTTTGTTCAAAAAAAGCACACAAGGATTGTATATTTTCAGCGCAGTTCGCTGTCCTTCCAGAGACCAAAGAGGTGGCGGCGAGCCAGGAAAACGCGCTTCTGATCAGTATTTACGAACATAGCGGGGCAATCTCCCACCTCCAGATCACACCATGGTACGGATATTGCTACTATGTGAATGAATCCTGATTTCGTCAGCGGGGTGACAAAATGTTCAACACCAAGGTCATTGCCACCTACCAGGACTACGTCCTGATCCGTGTCGACCCCAAAACCAATCTTCAGGTGTGGGTGAAGCTTCCTCCGCAAGGCCGCTGATCGGCGTTTCGGACTATCGATCCTGTCGCTGACAGCCTGCAGGCCGGGAAGGTCTTCAGGCTGCTTCATTTAACCGCGGTTTTTCCCCTATCCTCCAACGAACCAGGGAGATACTCCGCCCTTCCCCGCCACACCACCGCCGCCCAGCGGCCCACCCCTCAATGGCGAATGGCCGTGCCCACCACGAGAAGAGGATCAGATGCGACCCAGTCTACCAACGAGAGCGATCGCCCGCCCCCCCTCAGCCATAAAAGAAGGGGGGCGACGTCTTGAGGCTTGACTAGCGGGCCAGGAACCGCATCGGGTCGACCGGAGACCCCCGGCGGCGAACCTCGAAATGCAGGTGGGAACCGGTGGTCACTCCGGTTCGGCCCACTCCACCAACCAGCTGGCCGGCACTGACGACCTGCCCCAATCGGAGGAACAGTTTGGAACAGTGGGCATACACGGTGGAGATCCCGTTGCCGTGGTCGACTTCGACCATGAGGCCATACCCTGACCGCCAGCCCGAATAGACCACCTTGCCGGGGGCCACGACCCGGATCGGAGTGCCAGTCGGGGCGGGAATGTCGATCCCGGTGTGGAAGGTGCGGGACACGCGGCGATAGGGATGCTTGCGATAGCCGAAGTATGAGCTGATGCTCCCGGCGACCGGTCGCATGAACGGCCCCAACGGCCCGGCCGCGACGAAATCGCGCGGCAACTCGACGCCAGAAGGCACTTCCTTGGCGCGTAGCGGTCGGCGCGCGACCTTCACGACGAAGGACTTGACCGCGCCCGGCTCGAAATTGCGGGTTTCGAGGGCGTTGAAGAACAACCCCTTTTCGGGCGCCTCTTTGGCCGCCGCCGGGCCAGCCCGCTCGCTCTTCTCGGCACGAACGACCAGCTCGAGTGGCCGATCAGGCGGCAGAAGCAGCCCCGCGTGGGCCAGACCAGGGACGATCAGGGAAACGAAAAGGACCAGGACGATGCGGCAAAGGTGGAAATTCTTGCGCATGTTCACCGTCGATCTCGCCCGTCCGGCCATCGTGGCCGGAAATCGACATCTCCTTCCTGCTGCCTGCGAGGTTAGCTGACGGGTTCGGAGTCTGGAAGGCCCCCTACCCTGGCCAGGCCAGGGATTCACCCCTAGAACGTGGGTCCCCCGCTCTTGATGGGCCATCAAGATTAGGCGAATCTGGGCATGTATACCGTAAGCTGAATTTATTGTCAAGTCCCAATTCGATTCTTGGTCAGAATTCGCGCAACCCTTGATAGGACGAGAGGTTACGCAGGTCTACAGCAATGCCTTCCGCCCGGAGCAAAGGTCAGCCGCCTTGCTTTGACAGGGCAACGCATGCCTTATTCGCAAACCAGGTGTGAGGGAAGGGGCGCTGCTCCGGTTATGGGCGCCAGCGAAGGAATCGCCCAGTTCAGGGAGAATCGGGGTCGACCTTGGCAGAGGCTATTGCCTGCAGGTGTCCGAATGACCGCCATGGAATCCTAGAACAACCTCACCCCTCGCCTTTTCAACCCTGGCTCGGAGAGATGCAAGAGTGCTTCGATCGCGCGCCAGCAGGGACTTCTATGCAGGTCAACGGTCGATGAACCGCACCAGACAACCCGCAGAATCCGGTTGACCTTTGAAGGTGAACCGAGTATCATCGTGCAGGCCCCGTTCCCTGGCCGAATTGGAAGACATCACCATGCTGAAAACCTACGTGCAGTTCCAGAAACCCCAGGCGGACATGCTCGCCGCGCTCAGCTTGCCGCTGCTGGGCGCCATCTACAATTTCGGGTGGCGGGCCGCGCTGGTGGTGGCCTTCAGCATGGCGGTCTGCTGGGCCGTCGAATATGCCTTCACCCGGCGTGAGGGGAAACCCGCCTCGACCGCCGCGCTGGTCAGCGGCGCCCTGCTGGGCCTGATCGTGCCGCCCAACGTCCCGTTCTGGCAGATGGCGGTCGGGGCGGCATTCTGCATCGTTTTCGCCAAGATGGCCTTCGGCGGGTTCGGCCGCAATATCTTCAACCCGGCCATCGCCGGGCGGTGTTTCCTCTACATCTGCTTCCCGGCGACGATGGCCGCGACCTGGTATGCCCCGTTCACGGGCGCGCCCGCCGGGTTCGTCCGCTATTCGCCTGATCTCGTCGAAGGCCGAGTCAAATCGGTCGAGGACAGCCTGTTCGCCATCGATGGGGTGACCAGCGCCACCACCCTGACCGGCACCAAACGGCTCAACCAGGTCGGGCGCCTGGCGCTGGCCCAAGGCAAGCAGGAAGAGTTCGACCGGACGGTCGCAGCCTACCGCGCGGTCGATCTGCGCCGGTTGTTCTGGGGCAACGTCAACGGCTCGGCCGGGGAAGGCGCCAAGTGGCTCATCCTGCTGGCGCTGATCTTCCTGCTGTGGCGGGGCGTCGTCGCGGTTCCGCTGGTCGTCGGTCCCGCGCTCGGACTGCTGGCGAGCAAGCTGGTTCTCCATGCGACGGGGCACGAAGTGATGCCGCTCGATCAGTCGTTGGCCATCACCTATCTCGCCGGCGGCACCTTGTTCGCCTGCACGTTCATGACCACCGAACCGATCTCGGCGCCCGCCAATACCACGGCCAAGTGGCTGTATGGCTTGCTGATCGGCTTTCTGGCCGGGGTGATCCGCTCGCTGTCGGTCTTCAATGCCGGGTTCATGTTCGCCATCATGCTGGGCAACACGTTCGGTCCGGCCATCGAGATGGCCTGCGACCAGCTCGTCGCTCGCCCGACCGCGCCGGGGGCGGCCACCGGCTCGACCCCGACCGGGACCGCCGCCGGCTCGCCCCCGGGAAGCGCTCCCGGAGCGGCGGCGGCGCCCGCTCCTTCCACCCCGCCCAGTCCAGGAACTCCCGCATGAGCCAGAAATTGCGGGTCGTCCTGTTCACGGTGGCGGTGACCATCGTCTTCGGCGGGCTGGTCAGCGGCCTGAATGCTTTGCTGGCCGACCGCATCGCCCTCAATGCGCAGGCCGCCCGCCAACGGGTGATTCTGCACCTGCTGGGGCTGGCCACGCCCGAAGCCGCCGCGGCCCTGCCGGCCGACCAGGCCGCCGCCCGGTTCGCCGCCGAAGTGCGCTCCCGCACGCTGGGCCCCGGTCCCGACGGCACGACGGCCGTCTGTTTCGAACGGGCCGCGACGACGGCGGCTTCCGGCCCGGCGCTGCTGGTCTTCCCCTTCGCGGGCCAGGGGTTCTGGGATGCCATCCGCGGGTATGTCGCCATCGACGCCGGCTCCCGCCGGATCGCCGGCATCGTCTTCACCGAGCATGCCGAGACCCCCGGGCTGGGCGGGCGCATCAGCGAACCCGGCTTCGCCGCCCGGTTCCAGGGCAAGCCCCTCGACCAGCCCGCGCCCGACGGCCGCCGCCTGCGCCTGGTCAGCGAAGGCAGCGCCGCCCAACCCACCGAGATCGATGGCCTGACCGGCGCCAGCGAGACGACCCGGGCGGTCGAGCGCATCATCAACCGGACCGCCGATCTCATCATCGCCCTCCTCGCCAACCCCGGAGGCCCCCAGCCATGAGTCCAGCTCCCGTCACCCCCTCCTCCGCCTTCCGCCGCATGCTCTGGGAGGACAACCCGGTGCTCGTCCAGACCCTCGGCATCTGCTCGACGCTGGCCGTCACCAACCTGGTCAAGAACACCCTGATCATGTGCCTCGGCCTGATCTTCACCACCGCCTGCTCCTCGCTGGTCATCGCCGTTCTGCGCGACCGCATCCCCAAGCAGGTGCGCATGATGGTGCAGGTGCTGATCATCGCCGCCTTCGTCATCGTCATCAAGATCCTGCTCGACGCCTTCCTGCCCGACATCAGCCGAGAGCTGGGCCCCTACGTCGGCCTCATCATCACCAACTGCATCGTGATGGGCCGCACCGAAGGCTTCGCCATGGGGAACCGCCCCCTGGCCGCCCTGGCCGACGGGCTCGGTGCCGGCGTCGGCTATTCGCTCGTCCTGCTGGCCATCGCCGCCGTGCGCGAACCGCTCGGCCTGGGCAGCTTCTTCGGAGTGCCCATCCTGCCCACCGACTGGACCCGCTGGAACATCATGGTCATCGCGCCCAGCGGATTCTTCGCCCTGGCCACCTTCATCTGGGTGGCTCGACTGGTCAAGGGCGGCGCCCCGCGGCCCGGCGCCAGACCGGCTTGAGAGCGCACAAGGGGCAGTCGCATGGACGTGCAAGCCATTTCCCCCCTGGTGATCTTCTTCGCGGCCATCACCACGAACAACATCCTGCTGACGAATTTCCTCGGGATGTGCTCCTTCCTCGCCATCTCGAAGGACATGAAAAGCTCGCTCGGCCTGGGCGCGGCCGTGACCTTCGTCGCTCTCTGCACCGCCCCGCTCAACTGGATGGTCTACCACTGGCTCCTGGTGCCCTTCCGGCTCGAGTATCTGCAGTACATCGTCTTCATCCTGGTCATCGCCGCCTTCGTCCAGATCGTCGAGATGATGATCGAGCGGCTCAGCACGCCGCTCTACTTGACGCTGGGCATCTTCCTGCCCCTGATCACCGTCAACTGCGCCATCCTCGGCTGCGCGCTCTTCCTGGTCATCCGGGGATACACGTTCCTGCAGTCGGTGGCCTATGGGGGGGGGTGCGGAGCCGGGTGGGCCCTGGCCATCGTCGCCCTGGCCGGTATCCGCGAACGCATGAAGAAGCGATCGAAAGTCGTTCCCGAACTCGAAGGGCCGGGTATCGCCTTGATCCTGACCGGATTCATGGCCATGGCGTTCGTCGGGTTCTCCGGGATCGTCCGCATCAACTGATGATGCGTTGGCCGCTGGAAAGGGGCGCCCGCCGATGATCGAAGTCCTGACCGGAATCGCTGTTCTGAGCGGAGTCTCGGCCGGCTTGACGGTGCTGCTGCTGATCGCCGAGGCATGGTTCGCCGACTATGGCGAGTGCGTCATCGATGTCAATGCGGGCGAGCGACAGTACAAGGTCAAAGGCGGCAGCAGCCTGCTGCGCACGCTCAGCGAGCAGAAGCTCTTTTTGCCCTCAGGCTGCGGCGGCCGGGGCAGTTGCGGCACCTGCAAATGCCGGGTGCTCGAAGGAGGCGGGCCCATCCTGCCGACCGAGACGCCGTACCTCAATGAGACCGAGCGGCGCTCGCAGGTGCGGCTGTCCTGTCAGGTCAAGGTCAAAGAGAACATCCGCATCGAGGTCCCCGCCGAACTGCTCAACGTCCGCGAGTTCGTCGCCACCACCGTTCGCATCACCCAGCTGACCCACGACATCCGCGGCTTGCGCTTCGAACTGCCGCCCGGCGAGACGATCAAATTCAAGGCCGGCCAGTTCGTCAACCTCGTTTCCCAGCCCTACGGCGATGTCACCGAATCGACCTCGCGGGCCTATTCGATCTCGTCGCCCCCCTCCGACAACCGGGCGCTCGAACTGGTGATCCGGCTCGTCCCCAATGGGATGGTCACGACCTGGGTCTTCCAGCATCTGAAAGAAGGTCAACCCGTCACCCTGATCGGCCCCTACGGCGAGTTCTTCCTGCGGGAGTCTTCGCGCGAGATCATCTTCATCGCGGGCGGTTCGGGGCTGGCGCCGATCCGCAGCATCATCCTCGACATGATCGACCGCGGCATCACCCATCGGCCCGCCACCTTCTTCTTCGGTGCGGTGAAGCGACGCGACCTGTACTACGTCGAAGAATTCGAACGCATCGCGGCTCAGCATCCCTGGTTCCGCTACAAGCCCGCCCTGTCGGGCGACGAGACCGACCATCCCTACGAGCGCGGGCTGATCACCGACGTGGTGGCCCGTCACTATGGCACGCTCGACCACCACGAGGCCTACCTGTGCGGCAGTCCCGGCATGATCAATGCCTGCGTCAAGGTTCTCACCCAGAAAGGTCTGCCCGAGCACCTGATCTTCTACGATAAATTCTCCTGAGAACCGATAAAGAGGGAAAGGGATCATGAAGCAAACCCCTGAACTCGACCGGATCCAGGCCCGGATGCGGCCCGGCGTCCTGACCATGAAAGGCTTCCTCGGCACCGATCCCCGCCCGCTGGCAGACATCCTGGCCGAGGATGACGCCGCGGTGCGGGCGGCCGGCGTGACCCACGCCCAGATCGCCGACCGGCTCGAGGCCATCACCCGAGCCGGGACCGATCTGATGGAAGCCGAGACCATCGTCGAAAACCGCTTCCGCGTCGTGGTGCGCGACGACCGCGGGCTGTTGCCCAGCCCCTTCGGCGACGGCCGGTTCAGCAAAGGAGATACCGAGGTGACCGACCCGGTGACCGGCCGGACCTTCCGCTGGAATGGCCTGACCCTCCATCTCATCCGACACCACGGCTTCTACAACGGCAAGGGCAGCGACTACCGCCTCGATCCCGCCGTGCTCATCGAGGTCTTCGGGATCGCCCCCGCCCCCGATCAGACCTGACCGATCTCGGCGGCCGCCTGCCCCGCCTCGAGAGGAGAAGGACCCATGGGCAAGACCGTGAAATCCCGCAACCTGTCGATCATGATGACCGACATCCAGGGATACACCAGCACGAGCGCCATGGTCGGTCGCCAGCAGAGCGTCGATCTGATCCGACGGCACAATCAGCTCATGGTCCCGGTCATCGAGTTCTATGGCGGCACCATCATCAAGACCATCGGCGATGCCTTCCTGGTCACCTTCGAAAGCTCGACCGACGCGGTCATCTGCGCCATCATCATCCAACTGCTGCTGCGCGAATACAACGCCAAAGCGAAAGATCCGACCCAGAAGCTGAACCTGCGCGTGGTCGTCAACTCCGGCGATGTCACCCTCGAAGGCAACGACATCTTCGGAACGGCCGTCAACATCACCGCGCGCATGGAGGCGCTGCCCTGCTTCCCCGGCGGGTCGATCGGGATCAGCGAGTCCACCTACCTGCTGATGGACAAAGGCGAGATCGTCGCCGAGAAGATCGGGCCGCAACAGCTCAAGGGCATTCCCGACCCCGTGACCGTCTATTCGGTGCCGCTCGAGAAGCAGAAACTGACCAGCCTGCCGGTCAATCTCCTCGAGCTGGTCGAACAGGTGGTCGCGGGCAAGGCCCCCGCCACCCCCGGAGCCCAGGCCGGCGGGGATGCGCTCGCCACCTGGAACCAGTCGGTGGTCAAATTCCTCAAAGAGAAGAACTGGGGCGAGAACGTCCAGCAGCTCGGCCAGAACATCGGGAAGAACCTATCCAAGGTTCAGCAGCAGCTCGGGCAGAACATCTCGCAGATGCAGAAATCGGTGGCCGCGACCCTGGCCGGCAAAACGGTGGTCGAGGCGGGCAACCGGGCCGAGTTCCGACCGGTTTCGGCAGGAACCCGGCTCGGCTGCTTCCTGATCGATTTCGGCGTGATGGTGGTCGCCGGCATGCTGCTGCAGATCATCTGGTGGGTGGCAGGAGGCATGCTCGGGGTCCTGCTGCCCGGCTTTTTGATGGGAATGCTCCAAGCGTTGGTGGCCCTGTTGTACCTGGCCCTCTGCTTCCTCTATTTCGCCCTTTTCTGGAAATACCGCGGCGCGACGATCGGGCAGATCTATGGCAAGTGCGGCGTGGTCAAGAGCGACGGCAGCCCGGTCGACTGGCGGGCGGCCTGCCTGCGCAGCGCCTTGTTCCTGGCGTCTTGCCTGCTTCTGGGAGTGGGCGCCTGGTTCATCCTTCTCGGGAAAGAGCAGGAAGCCCTCTACGACAAATTCTCCGGCACCAAAGTGGTAGAGTGACTCGACCTGCCGCTCGGTAACCTGGGGGTAACCTGGGCGGGCGACTTTCCTACGGCCTTGAGGCCCGCTTGTCTGCAGCCAGGCTCGCGCCTTCCCAGCGCCCCTTCTCCTCCTCCGGGATTCCAACCCACGCCATATTCGGCCCGGGCCTCATTCGCGGGCCCTGGCCGCTACCGTTTGAGAGCCTTGGTTGGCGTGGCGACCGGCAGCGGCTCTCCTGGAAAGACCTTCTCGTATTTCTGCCGGAGAGCCTCGGAAAGGACAGGATTCCAACGCAGGGCAAGCTGGTTGCCCTTGTAGGTCCCTTTGACGAGATAATGGGGGGTGACCTCGAATTCGATCTCCCCTTCGGCATCTTTGGCCCGAAAGATGAACCCTCGTCGTTTGGCCATCGCTCCAAAGAAGGTGTTGACCTGATCCTGGGAGGTGCCGATCTCCAGCAGGCATTGTCCCTTGAGGTCGTTGACCGCCGGATCGAGCCGCCTGGCATAGGGAGGCACGTCGATATACCGGACCATTTCGGCATCATAGAGGGCGACGTAATATTTCTCGCAAAAGATGCCGTAGCCGTATAGAAGCCCTGCCAACAGGGCCGCCAGCACCAGGAGGAACAAGATCGTCCCCAGCCCACGACGGTTCGCCTGCATGGTGGTTTTCACGCCATTACCCTACTACACTCCGACCTGCCTGACAAGAGCGATGGTCGAAACCTCGCCGGCCCCGCGGTCGATCGTGGTGCCGCCTCGCCGAGCCCACCACGCCAGTCAACCAAGATAAGGCCGCGCCAAGGCGTGGAGCAGGTGGGCCAGCCACGGGTCATGGCCCGTCGACCAGCCGAGGTCGACTTCTGCGAGATGAGAGCCAGGCTGGGCGGCCACACCCGGTGTTGCATTTCCCCCCGCAGCGGGTATCATGGAATGACGACCATACCGGAAGGAAGGGGGATTGCTCCATGACCGCGACCGCGACGCCCGGCCCACAGACGCACGAGAGGCTGCCTGCAGACGTTTTGCGCCACCATTTGGTCCAGGCCCTGCTGCGTCGCCTCGTCAAAGCGCGACAACCGCGGGAAGCCCTGCAGCAGATCAAGGACCAGGCCGCAACCGTCATCGGCCTGCTGGAAGGCACGGTCGAACGGGGGGGCAGGCGAGCTTCCCGAGAGCAGGTGGCCGGCACGGTCATGGTCGGCGGGTCTCTGCTGTACTGGGCAGGATGGTTGGTTCTGCCGCTCTGGATTCCGATTCTGGGGGCGGCGGTCGGCGTCGTCGGAGCGGCGGGCGTCGTCGCCGGCTTCCGCTGGTGGCAGGAGGCGCATCGCAACTTCCACTTTCTGAAGACCTACTATGCCTTCCTCCAGATGATGGAAATGGCGGATGGCGTCATCACGGTCGAAGAAAGCCGATATCTGAATGATTTCCTGCTGTCGCTTCCTTTATCCGCGGCTCAGCGCAAGGAATTGCAGGCGATCGAAGCGACCGATCTCTCCGCCATCGAGGTGCCTGAATGGTATGAAGCCAGCCATCGCGAGGCCATTCTGGCCGGCTGCTGGAGCCTGGCCTACTGCGACGAGATCGCCCCCGTCGAGGAAGCCCTGTTCACTCGGATGGCCGAGCGCCTGGCCGTTCCCCCGGACACCGTGGCCCGCATCAAAGCCGACGTCTCCCGCCAGCTCGAGGAAACCGAGACCCTGTTGGTGCATATCGGCGCCGAAACCGCCCAGCTGACGCCGACCTTTTCCCCAACCCTGCAGAATGCCCTTCTCGACTGCCTGGCGGCGGTCAACGCCCGCGGGGATTCTCAAGACCGACTGCGACAGCGAATCAACTTCGGCACGCCAATCCCGCTTCCTGACTGGATTGCCCAATCCCCCGACCATCTCCTTACCGTCCTGATGGGAGCCGGAACCACCCATGCCATCCTGACCGATCAACCGGACAACGGTCCGGAAGCCAAGTGGCGAGCCGCCCTGCAGCAGCGCGGAGAAGCGCTGGGCGCCGCCAGCCGCCCCCTGGGCGAGTTGATCGAGCTGGCCGGTCAGACCATCCAGGCCCTCCGGCAGGCCAGCCGCCCCTGAATCCATTCGATCGAAGAGCACGCGGGCCGGTGCCCGGCGAATCGGGAACCGGCCCGCGGCTCGTGGGCGCGAGGATCAGCGATTTTTGAGAATGACGGCGGTGCGCGGGGGAACCTTGTAGTCGCCGGTGGCGGTCCCGAGCCCCCCGTTGACGTCGACCTTGTGGCCGTTGCAGACGATCTTCCAGGGGAGGCCATCCGGGAGGCCGAAACTGATCCATTCGTGGCTGTCGCTGTTGAGCAGCACCAGGAAATCGGTCTGTCCTTTGAGGCGATAGCCCAGGGCTCGCTGGTTGGCCGGCAACAGCCATTCGATGTGCTGGTTGTTGAGCGCGGTGGTGTGCCGGAAATTCGGATAGGCCTTGCGGAGGGCGATCAACCCCCGATAGAACTCGTACAGATCCTGGTTTTTCTGGCGGAGGCTCCAGTCGATCCAGTTGATGTCGTTGTCCTGATCGTAGGAGTTGTCGTTGCCTTTCTTGTTCTTGTTGAACTCCTGGCCGGCGTGGAGCATGGGAATGCCCTGGGCGGTCAGCAGGGCGACCGCCCCCAGCTTGAGGCTCTGCACGTTGCCGCCGAACAGGTCGGACACGGTCGCCCCATCGTGGCATTCGATGTAGTTGACGCTCTCGGTCGGCTTGGCCGTCCACCAGAAGCACGTGCCGGCGAGGACGGTCATCAGCTCGTTGCGGTCGAACTGGCCCTTCATCAGGCCGCGGACTTTCTCGCGGAAGTCATCGTTCCATTTGGCCCATTTGGTATTGCGGAAATCGGTCTTGCCCCATTGGTTGCGGGCCCAGTCGGCCGCCCAGGGTTCGGCGATCAGGATGGTCTGGGCCGGCAGTTCATTGGCGATCGCCGTCATGGTCTGCTTGTCGAGAATGGTGGCCAGATCGAACCGGAACCCATCGACATGGTATTCCCGCACCCAGTATTTCAGGCTGTCGAGAATCAACTTGCGGGTCATCGGGTTGTCGCTGCGGAATTCGTTCCCGCACCCGGTGCCGTTCCAATAGAATTTCTTGTCGTCGGTCAAGCGATAATAGCCAGGGTTGTCGAGCCCCTTGAAGTTGAGGGGAAGGCCTTTCTCATTTCCCTCGGCGGTGTGGTTGAAGACGACATCCATGATGACGGCGATCCCGGATTTGTGCAGGCCATTGACCAGCTGCTTGAACTCCTTGACCGCCTCGCCGTTCTTCCCGCTGGCGTAGGAACACTCGGGAGCGAAGAAGTGGGACGTCATGTAGCCCCAGTGGTTGGGATGGCCGGCGAAGTTGTTGTCGAATTCATGAATGGGCAGAAGTTCGACCGCATTGACCCCCAGATCGACGATATGCTGCAACCCTTTGCTCTGCAGGAACCCTTGATAGGTGCCGCGCGTGGCCCCGGTCACTCCGGAGGAGGGATGAGCCGAGAAGTCTTTGACATGGACTTCATAGATGATCAGGTCTTCGGGTTTCGGGGGTTTGAAACCCTGGTCAGTCCAGGTGAAGTCGCGGTTGACGATCAGGCTTTTGCCGTTGTGGTCATAGTTGGCGAAGGCATAGGGGTCGCTGAGCAGGCGTTTGGGGTCGAACAGGTGACCGTCGGTGACCGGTCCATTGGCGGAGAAGGCATACCAGGTGCCGGTGAGATTGCCGGGCACGGTGCAACGCCAGACGCCGGAGGCATCTTTCTTCATCGGATAGCCGGTACCGGTGGTATCGGTCGGCTTCTTGAACAGGACCACATTCACTTCGGTGGCGGCGGGCGAGTAGACGGCGAAGGTGGTATTGCCCCCGACGACGTGCGCCCCCAGCAGACCTTCCTCACGCGCCGAGCGACGCGCGGTGGGCCCCTGATCGGCCAGTTGCCGGACGCGCGTGGCCGGTCCGGCATCGAACCTGATCTGCTTGCTTTCGAGTTCGGTATTCAGGGCCTCGATTTTGTCGAGATAGGCAGCGAAGGCAGGATTTTCGGTCTGAGCCAGGAACTTCACCCGCTGTTCGAATTGGGCGAGACCGATCTGGGCGGCCTTTTTCTCGGGGCCATTGCTGACGCGGTAGACGTACTTGCGCAGGACATCGAAGGCCTGCTCGGCTTCGTCGGTGGAATCGACCCCCGCCAGCCAACGCTTCAACTCGTTGGCCGAGGCGGCCTCCTTGGCCAGAGCGGCGGCGGTTCCCTCGCCTCCTTTGCCTTCTGAGGCCATCATCCGCTGCGTGGCATGCACGTCGCGGGCCATCTGGTTGATCCGGTCGAGGAACAGGCCGGGTTCGGCATCGGCCCACACATGGCCCACGGTCAAGAACAGGGTCAGGGCCAGCGCCGCCAGGGTACACCACGTTCGCCGCATCATTCTTTCCTGCCTCCGGTAATGATTTTCATCTTTTTGATTATATGCATTCATCCCTGGGGGTGGGAAGGGGAAAAGTGTCAGGAGGTTTCCCAAGTGATCTGGAAGCCGGCGGCCGCCGGGGTCCCGAGCCACCGCCGCGCGCTGCACCGGGAAGGGAGTGAGGGGCACGGCGGGCCCCTGCCCGCAGGTGAGCAGGCGCGACCCCAGCGAACGCGATCTCAGTCGCCAAACCCGGGGCGAAACCGGGCAGGCTCAAGATCGAGCCGTTTCAGGCGGTCGTAGAGGGTACGTCGTGGGATGCCCAGCTCACGCGCGACCGCCACCACATTCCCCCGGTGTTTTTCGAGCGCGGCGATCAAGACCTGCCGCTCGGATTCCTCGAGGCGGTCGGACAGACTCAGGGAGCCTTCGGCGGTCGACGGCATCTGGCTGGCGGGCCCCGGAGGAGGGGAAGGGGTGGTCCCGGGCATGGCGAGATCTTCCAGCGTGATGAGGCCATCTTCGTCGATGATGGCCGCTCGCTCGAGGACATTGCGGAGTTCACGGATGTTGCCGGGCCAGGGTTGTTCGCGCAGCCAGGCCAGCGCGGTCGGGGCGAGGGCCAGCGACTCCCGGCCATGGGTGAGGGCCAGCTCGCCAAGGATCTGGTCGGCCAGGGCGGGAATGTCGTTGGGGCGATCGCGCAAAGGGGGCAGACGCAGGGGGAAGACGTTGAGCCGGTAGAACAGATCCTGGCGGAAGCGACCGGCGGCGACCATGGCCGCCAGATCGCGGTTGGTCGCCGACACCAGCCGCACGTCGACCCGAATCGGCCTGACCCCGCCCACGCGCTCGATCTCCTGCTCCTGCACGGCGCGCAGCAGTTTGGCCTGCAGCTCGAGCGGCATTTCCCCGATCTCGTCGAGGAAGAGGGTCCCGCCGGAGGCCAGCTCGAACTTGCCCAGCTTGCGAGCCTCGGCATTGGTGAAGGCCCCTTTCTCATGACCGAACAATTCGGATTCGAGGAGAGGCCCTTGCAGATTGGCGCAGTTGACGGCCACGAACGGCTTGTCCTTGCGCGGGCTTTCGAGATGGATGGCGCGCGCCACCAGTTCCTTACCGGTCCCGGTTTCGCCATAGATCAGAACGGTGGTCGAGAGGGCGGCCACACGACGGATCAGATCCTTGACCTTGAGCATGGAAGGGTCGGCCGCCACGAACACTTCGTCGGACGGACCGGTCGGCGCCGACAGGCGGGCCATCCGGGTCATGGCGGAGGCCTTCCCGACGAGGTCGAGCAGGGCGCGCAGGCGGCCTTCCTCCACCGGCTTGACGAGGAAATCGAAGGCCCCCCGCTTCATGGCGTCGACGGCCGAATCGATCGTGCCATAGGCGGTGAGGATCACGATCCGCAGGTCGGGACGCAGTTCGAGAGCCCGCTTCAGGATGGTCAGCCCATCGATGCCGGGCATGCGCATGTCCAGGAACGTCAGGTCGAAGGGATCGGCGGTGAGCACCGCCAGGCCCTGGACCGGATCGGTCCGCCAGGCGGCCTGGTGCCCCAGCCCCTGCAGCAGCGCGGCCAGGTTTTCGGCCTGCTGCCGATCGTCATCGATGATCAGAATCCGCATGGCGACACCATCCTACCACGAAACGGCCTCTTCCGACAGATGGCTGTCGCCGATCCGATGATGCTCGCCCCGCCGCCAGGACCCACCAGGACCCACCTGATGACTGCTCGGGCACCGGACGCCAGGCGCTGGGCGTTTCTTGCCTCGCGCGGAGCCTCGGCCAGAACGCCAGGACTCGCCGTGCGCCTCATCCCAGTGGCAAGGTGACGATGAAACGGTTCCCGTCTTCCAGGGGTTCGACCCAGACGCGACCGTTCATCATGAGGATGAACTGCCGAACCAGGTACAGGCCCAGCCCGGTGCCGGGGACATCCGGTCCGCCCTCCAGGCGGAAGAATTTCTCGAAAATGCGGTCCCGATCGGCCGCCGGGATGGGAATCCCCGTGTTTTCGACCCTGATCTGGACAGTATCGCCGTCTTCGAGCATCGACACCGCGATGCGGCCCCCTTCCGGCGAATATTTGGTGGCATTGACCAGCAGGTTGTCGAGGATGCGTTCGAGCAGGTAGGGATCGTGGTTGACGGGCGGGGTCGGGGCGGTCTCGACCTCGAGGGTCAGCCGCCGACTGACGGCCAGCGGCCTCACCCGCTCGGCCACCGCCCGCACCAGGCCGTCGATCTGGCCCAGAGTCAGACGGGCAGCCAGGTCTTCGGACTGCAGGCGCGTGAGGTCGAGCGCATTCTTGGTCATCCGGCCGAGTTCTTCGATCTCGACGGTCATCTCGTCGAATCGTTTGCGAATCTCTTCGGGCAGCTCGGCCGCCTGTTGCCGGATCAGGTTGGCGTGCCCGACCAGCCGGGCGAGCGGGGTGCGCAGCTCATGGGACACCAGGGCCAGGAAGGTCGATTTGAGGGTGCCCAGCTCTTCGAGATGACGGTTGGCCCGCTCCAGTTCCTGATTCTTCATCTCCATTTCGAGGAACACCTCGGAGAGGCGACGGGCCAAGAAGACGAACAGCAGGAACCCGCCCCCGGTCAGCAGCAGGCCCGCCGTCCAGATCAGCACCCGCATCGATTCGAGACGGGCGAAGAAGGCCCGCTTGCCCTGGACGGCCACCCGGTAGCCATCTTCGACGGGCACCACCCAGACCAGCACTGGGCCGGAGGCGCCCATGGACAGCTCGATGCCTTCGGCCGCGGCCGGGCCGTAGGACTGACGCAAACGGTACAATCGCTCGGCATCGAAATCGGCCGGCCAGTCGGGGCTGGTCTCGAGCAGTCGGGTGCCATCGGTGGCGAGCAGAGCGGTGGGATAGGACCGCGCCCCCGAAGCCACGCCTTCCCCGCCGGGTTTGGTGAGCGCCATGGCCCGCTGCCGCAGCAGGCTGGACGCCATGCTCTCCATCAACGAATGGTAGGCCCAGAAGGTCAGCACCAGGAGAATGGCCGGCAGCGCCGCCAGCAGCACGAGCAGGATGGCCTGCCGCCCGCGCTCGTTCATGCCTCGCCCCGTTCGTCGATCGAGGCCAGCCCGGGAATGCGGGCGAACCGGACGGTCAAGGCGAGGGTGCCGATCCCGCAGATGGCATAGCAGCCCGGCACGCCGATGGCATCGGCCAGGGCGCCCGTCGCCGCGAGGGCAATGGGGAAGAGGGCATAGCAGATCACTTCGACCAGCGCAAAGAACCGGCCTTTCATCTCAGGGGCCACCGCCCGCTGGAACAAGGTCAGAACCGCCACATTGACGCCGGTGAAACAACCGCCGAGCAGGAACAATCCAGCCAGGAACAGGCCATACAGGGGATTGACGGCGAAGCCCAGGAACAGCAGACCGGAAAACCCGACGATGCGCACCAGCAGGACCGAGGTGCGGATCGCCCCGAACAGCTGGGGAAAGAGCAGGCCCGTCACCACGGAACCGAAGGCGAGGGTTCCCTCGCTCAGACCGAGTTCGAAGGACCCCAGCCGGAAGACGGTGGCCACCGACAGGGGCAGCAGGACGATGATCGGCACGACGAACAGGTTGAGCAGGCCGAACCCGGTCAACACCGAGAGCAGCACCGACTGGCTCTTGACGTATCGGAAGCCGGCCAGCAATTGTTCGAGCACGCCCTCGCGGGTCTCGGGCGTCGGGCGGGGGCCGATCGCCATCATCGCCACGCACAGCGCCGAGAAGAGGAGGCAGCCGGCATGCGACGCGAATGCCTCGGTCACCGACCACCGGGCGATGATCATCCCGCCGATGGCCGGACCGGCCAGTTTGGCGATGTCGCGCACGATGGTGTGCAAGGCCATCGCCTCCTCGAGGTGGGCTGCGGGCACCACGCGGGGAATGACCGTCAGCGTGGTGGGGCTGTGGAAGACGCCGGCCGTGGCCAGCAACCCGCACAGGACGAACAGATGCTCGACGGCGAGCGCTTCGAGCCGGGCCAGCCAGGCGAAGAACACGACCAGGCCGGCGCGCAGGAGGTCGGCCCCGATCAGCAGCAGTCGGGCCGGCAGACGGTCGGCCAGGGTGCCGGCGAACGGGCCGATCAGGATGGCCGGCAGGAAGCTCACGCTCATGATGAGTCCGACCAGCGAACCGGAACCGGTCTTCTGGATCAGCCACCAGACCATGGCCGTGTTGAAGATCCCGTCCCCGATGAAGGTGACGAGCTGCGCCAGCCACAACAGCCGGAAATCGCGTTGGTTCCGAAGGATCGACAATCCCATGGTCAGATAAAGGGGGCCCCAGTCGGACCGCTGGATGGCGGCCGCAGGACGAAACCCTGCTGAGAGTATCGGTGATTCCCGCGATGGTTGCAAGCAAATTCGTCATCTCCCCTGAACAGGCAATCCGTGGTATCCTCCTGTGCGGGGAGGGAGAGCCTCCCCGCACAGGAGGAATCGTCATGAAGGTCATCCGGTCTCTCGCGCTGGCGGTCGCCGTGGTTCTGCTGGCGGGGCTTCCGTTGCTCGCCCAGAACCAGATCGACAATCCGGTCTACCAGAACTGGGCGAGGTTCAAGCCCGGCACCCGCGTCGCCTATTCTCAGACGTCAGAAGTCATGGGCAACACCACCGAATCGCAGATCGTGTACGAACTGGTCGAAGTCACCCCCGACAAGGTCGTGGTCGAACTCACTGGCTCCACGACCCTCTTGGGCAAACGGACCGACATGCCCAAAGCCCGCCTCGAATACCCCGCCCGCACCGATCCGGCCGACCCCACCGTCAAGAACGCGCTCAACGCCAGAACCGCTTCAACTGAAGAGACGCTCGACCTGCTCGGCGGCAAGCTGACCTGCAAGGTGTTCGAAGCCACCGTGGAGCAGCAGGGCTCGACCATCAAATCCCGCTTCTGGTACTCCGATGAGATCCCCGGTTCGCTGGTGAAATCGGAAACCATCATGGAAAAGCCGGTCCAGACGAAGACGTTGATGGTGTTGTCCGAAAAGGTCATCAAATAGGCGCCCCCCTCCCTGACCCCCGTCAATTCTTCCCGGCCACGGGTCATGGGGGATCCCAGGCCGCTCGGGTCAGTGGAACGGCCGGACCGCTGGTTATTCCCCGCCGTCCTGGGTTGGCCCACCCAGCGAGCGGAACCTGTGGCCGCGCCGCCGCGGTTTCGTTCCTTGCGACGAACGCCCACCTGGGATCCGATCATGCTATCCTGGAACGATGATATCCGCGCTTTTGTTCATCGGGTTCACGGTGTTCGCCGCCTGGGTCTGGTGGGCGGATGGCGCCCAGGAGGTCTCGGATTGGCTGGGCACCACCGCCAACACCGCGGTATCCGGCGACCGGGTCCGCCAACTGGTCGGGATCTGCTGGCTGATCGGCGCCCTTTGGCACCTGTTGCGCCTCGTGCTCGCCTTGCTTTGAACCCGGCCTGTGGGCCGCAGACCATTCCTTCAGGAGAGGACCATGATCTACGCTGACGTTCTCGCCCATCCCGAGCAGTTCGATTTCTCCATCGCCTCACTGGGACCCTGCACCATCGATTCGCCGGTCAAGGGCCGTGATTTCGTCGAAGACGACGACCAGATCACCTTCGCCAGCCAGGTGAAGAACATCCTGCGCCTGCAGCAGTCAGGCCAGCCCTTCCCCGCTTTCCAGAAGGCGGGGCCGCGCGCCCGCATCTTCCACGATCCGGCCTGGAGCCATGCCGCCCTGCTGACCTGCGGCGGCCTCTGTCCGGGGTTGAACAATGTGATCAAGGGCGTGGTCAATGTGCTCTGGCATGAATACGGGGTCAGAACCATCTACGGCGTGAAATATGGGTATCAGGGCCTGGTGGCCCGCTACGGGCACGCCCCCCTCCATCTGACGCCCGAGCTCGTCGACGAGATCCATGAAGAAGGCGGCACCATCCTTGCCAGTTCGCGGGGCAACCAGAAACCGGAGGAAATGGTCGACACCCTCGAGCGCATGAACATCAACCTGCTGTTCTGCATCGGTGGCGACGGCACCTTGCGCGGGGCCCGCGACATCGCCGAAGAAGCGGCCCGTCGGCAGCGCAAGATCAGCGTCATCGGCATCCCCAAGACGATCGACAACGATCTGGGCTTCATCGAGAAATCGTTCGGCTTCGAGACGGCCGTGCACACCGCGTTCGACATCATCACCACCGCCCACAACGAGGCAGAAGGGGCCTACAACGGGGTCGGCATCGTCAAACTGATGGGCCGCGATTCCGGGTTCATCGCCGCGGCGGCCAGCCTGGCCAACACCGTGGTCGATTTCTGCCTGGTACCGGAAGTCGAATTCACCATGGACGGCGAGCATGGCCTGCTGGCTGCGCTCGGGCGCAAGCTCGACCGCTTCCACCATGCCGTCATCGTGGCCGCGGAAGGCGCTGGCCAGCACTTGTTCAACAGCACCGAGATCAAACGGGACGCCTCGGGCAACATCCTGAAGAATGACATCGGGTTGTTCCTGAAGGACGAGATCAATGCCTGGGGCAAGAAGCGAGGCATCGAGGTCAACACCAAGTACCTCGATCCCAGCTACCATATCCGCAGCGTGGCGGCGATCTCCTCCGATGCGATCTTCTGCTACCTGCTGGCCGAGAATGCCGTCCATGCCGCCATGGCGGGCAAGACCAACATGGTCATCGGCAACTGGAACAACTATTTCACGCACGTCCCCATCGCTCTGGCCACCCGGCAGCGACGCAAGATCGATCTCGACGGCGCGCTGTGGAAGGGGGTCCTCAGCGCCACTCAGCAGGACGAGTGGTTCGCGGGAGTTCCGAAGGGGAAATGAGCCGAGGAGCCGGAGGGCCCGGGCTCCGCATCAGGGGGTCAGGCGGACGGGGGTGAAATCTCCGTCGAACGGCGAGACGGAAGGTTTGGCCGGCCCGGCCGGATCGAGAGCCACGAAGGCTCGCAGGCGGGCCACGCCATCGAGTTTGTGCAGCCTCGCCACCCCCGCCAGCGGGGCGAGCATGGCCCGGCCGAGACTCTGCAGGCGGGCCACCAGTTCGGCCTGGCGCCCGGTGCCGTGCGCCCACGCGCCGAGGCCGGCGACCTCGGTCGCGGCCCGATTCAGGCTGATGCGGGCATAGCGCAGGTTGAGGTACGGGAAGTATTGGGCCGATTCGGCCACCAGCCAGCGCAGCCGAGGGCCCAGCGGGGTTCCCCGACCGGTCAGGAGAGCATCAGCCCCGATGGCGAGCAAGGGCCGCATGGCGGCGTGAATGGCCTCGCGCTCGGCTTTCTCGGCTGGCGACAGCAGCAAGGGACCAGCGTCGGGGATGGCCAGACCGCGGGTGGAATCATGGATCATCTTCGCCCCGTCCCGCCAGGAGTGATCGGCATTGACCATGACATGGAGGTCATCGGCCCCCGGGTTGCCGTATGACCAGGTCAGCAGGCCGGCGTAGCCTTTGCGGGCTTCCCGCAGGTAGGCTCGCCAGTTCTCTCCCTGGCGCGCGTAGCTGCCGCCATCGGACTTGCCCGGGCGCGGGCCGCATTCGCCGATGATGACCGGCCGATCGAGGTTCAGCGACCGGGCATGGGGCAGGACGGGATCATCGCGGTAGGAATGCCAATCGTAGAAATCGAGGCCCAGCCCCGAAAACCGGCCGGCTTTCAGATTGTTCTCCTCGTGCCAGCCGCTGGTGGCGGTCACCTTGATGCCGGGGACAGCCGCATGGAAGGCATCGGCGCAGGCTTTGATGAAGGCCCGCATCTCCTTCCAGGAGCAGCCCTTGCGCGGATCCATGCCGCCGGACAGGAAATCGAGCCCGCCGACCGCGCCATCGGCCTCATTGATGATATCGACCGCGAAGAAGGCCGGATGGGAAGCGAATTCCTTGAGGAAGGGCACGGCGGCCTTCTCGATGTAGGAGGCCCGCACCTTGGGATCGGTGATGATCCGCATGTGTCGACCGCCCTGTTCTTCCCGGATGAGGTGATTGAGCAGCGACCAGTAGACCATCACCCGGTGCCGGGCGGCGATGTCCATGAGCGTTCGGCAGTTGGCCAGGAAGACAGGGTCGAGGCCGACGACCTCATGATAGGGATAGCGCGGATCGGTGGTCAGATCGGGGGTGAAGAGCAGGCCTTCCTGGCGCTCGAAGGCCCAGATGCGCACCACCGGGCACCCCATGCGGGCGAGGTTGGCGAAGACCTTGTCGCACTGTTCGGCCGTGAAGGTGGGCTGCCATCCGCCCTCGGCGTGATTGACCCCCAGATCGCACCCGTAGTTGTTGTTGAACCAGGCGAGGTTGGTTCCGAAGACGAACCAGCGGTCGAGCCGCTCGATGGGATCTGGAGCGGCGACCACCACGCTGCCGGCCAGCAGAAGCGCGCCCGCCAGGGACAGAGCGATCAGGATTGGTCTGGTCGACATGACGAAAGCCTCCTCGATGGCTCCGATGAGCCTTAAGGCCATTATACCTTCCCAGGCCAGGGTTCTGGGAAACCCGCTGGCCACGCGGACCATGCCGGCCGGCGTCGGGCGATCCCCCCCGCGGCGTTCCTGTCCTGCCCCGGGCCAGCGGAACCAGCCAGCCTTCCCCGCCGCCTCGACCGGCGGGTCATTTCTCATGCATCGTCCAGACGCCGTCCCAATCGGGGGGAGGCGGGCGATCGACGAACGCTTCGCACCGTTCCAGGTACATCTTGACCAGCGGATCGGCCGGCCGGAGCTTCTCGGCTTCGAGCAGGGCGCGTCCCGCCGCGGCGAAATCGCGGCGGCGATAATGGCTCTGGGCTTCGCGATAATGACGCAGGAAATCCTGGAAGCCGCTGCCCGGCACCGCCTCGGGGTCGAACACTTCATGGACCCAGACAGGGTGCTGCTTGCCTTTCACCCGCAGACAATCGACCTCGCGGGTCAGGTATGAACGCTTCAACTGGCGGAGGGTCATCTCGCTGATCAGGATGCCGGTCTGGTAGAACTTGCAGGCGCTCTCGAGCCGCGAGGCCAGATTGACCCCGTCGCCGATGACCGTGTAATCCATGCGTTTGAGCGAACCGATGTTGCCGACCAGCACCTTGTCGGTGTTGATGCCGATCCCGATGGCGAGAGGGGCCTGGCCCGACTCGGCCCGGGCCCGGTTGATCTGGCGCAGGGCGCGCATCATCTCGACGGCCGTGGTGACGGCCCGATCGGCATCCTCGCCCGAGGGAAAGGGGGTGCCGAACACCGACAGGATGGCATCGCCGATGTATTTGTCGAGGATGCCGCCGTTCTTGAAGATGATGTCGACCATCTCGGTGAAATAGGCATTGAGGAAGGACACGGTTTCCTGCGGCCCGATGGCCTCCGAGATGGAAGTGAAATTGCGGATGTCGGAGAACAGCACGGACACTTCCTGGATCTGCCCGCCGAGCACGGCTTCGGTCTCGGCCAGCCGCTCGGCCACTTCTTTCGGCATGTAGCGGTTCAAGGCGCCACGGAGGCGTTTCTCCTTGGTGACGTCTTCGACCACCACCAGGGCGCCCATGGGCTCCTGGCGGGTATTGCGCAACGGCACGCCGCTGAAGTTGACATAGGCGGTGCGCTCATCGGCCTGGGCGATCTCGGCATCGAGCGAGAGGTCGGTCTTGCCGGTGGCGAGCACCCGGTCGATCCGTTCGGCGATCCAGCGGTTGCGCCCGGTGAAGAACTCCTCGGCCTGCTTGCCCACGATCTGGTCGGCCTTGACCGCGAAGGTGCGGAGGGCGGCCGTGTTGGCGGTCTCGATGCGCTTCTGCTCGTTGAGGGTGACGACGCCGGCATTGAGGCTCTCGAGGATGCTTTCATTGTAGTTCTTCATGTTGAGCACATCATCGAACAATCTGGCATTCTCGATGGCCACAGCGGCCTGCGCCGAGAACGCGCGCAGTTTCTTCTCATCGCGCCGGTTGAAGGGCCCGCCCCGCTTGTTCAGCACCTGCGCCACCCCGATGATCTTGGAGAACCGGTTGACCACCGGCATGCACAGAATGGAGCGGGTGACGAAGCCGGTCTTGCGATCGACTTCCGGGTTGAACCGGGGATCGGCGTAGGCATCGGGAATGTTGATCGTCTCGCCCTTCTGGAAGACGGACCCGGCGATGCCCACGTGGCTGGGGATGCGGATCTCGCGGTTCTCGAGACCGAGCGCCACGCTCGACCACAGTTCCCCGGTCTTCTCATCGTACAGGAACAGGGTGGCCCGCTCGGCATCGAGGATCGACACGATCGACTCCATGATCTTCTGCAGCAATGGCTTCAACTGCAGCTCGGAGGAGATGGCGGTGGTGACCTCGAGCAGGTAGGTCTCCTCGTGGCGAGCGCGCTGCACCTGTTCGAAGAGATGCGCGTTCTGCAGGGCGGCCGCGGCATGCGAGGTGATGACTTCGAGCAGGCTGAGATCCTCGGGAGTGAACGGCCCGGTCTTCTTGTTCAGCAGCTGCAGCACCCCGATGACCTGGCCACCCCTGGTCTTGATCGGGGCGCAGACGATGTTCCGGGTGCGGAAGCCGGTCTTCTGATCGATCTCGGGATTGAAGCGGGGATCGGCATACGCATCGTCGATGATGACCGGCTGCCCGCTGTGGAAGACGGCCCCCGCGATGCCCTGGCGGGCCGAGAACCGGATCTCGCTGGCCTCGCCGCCCTGGAGGATCCGCGAGAACAGTTCATCGGTCTCGCTGTCGTACAGGAAGAGCGTGCCGCGTTCGGCTTTGACGGTCTCGGAGGTGATCTGGATCATCAAGGCCAGGAGGTTGTTGAGCGAACAGGTATCGACCATGCGCGTCGATACGTCGAGAATGGCCGCGACCTTCTCGAGGATCTCGGCGAGCAGACGGAAGAAATCCTCGCGTTCCTTGGCCGAGAGGAACCCCAGGATCTTGATGATATCGTCCTGCTGGAGGCGATGGGACAAAATCCGATTGACAATCTCGACTGACGTATTCAAGGATTCTCTCTCCCTGGCATCGTTTGCCGACATTGTAACGGAACGGGCGAGGAAAGGAAACCTCGAGCCTGCGCCAACGCTCCTCGCTGGACCGATGTCCGGCCGAGCGCGGCCCGCCCTCGCCCTCGAACGCGCCAGCGGCGGACATGTCCAGCCGACGACCGCGACAGCCACCGATGGCCGCAGGGGCGACGGCTGACCTCGGCGACAACCGCCAGCTTGGGTCACGACTCTGCCGCCTGCTTGACAGGCCGACCGCGTGGCGATATCCTCGCCACGGTCTTCAGTTCAGGAAGGCCAGGGGCCGGCGAACGGAAACCGGTGGAAATCCGGTGCGAGTCCGTCGCTGTGATCGGGGACGACCCTCGCCACCAGCCACCGTCGGGAGCGGGAAGGCGCGAGGGAAGGATGAACCGAGAGCCAGAAGACGTTGCTGTCCCTTGTCCGGTCAGCTTCTCGGCCACAGGAGCATAACGGGTATGCGTCTCTCTCGCCAGTCATCGAACCTCTTCCCAATCCTCCTCTTAACCTCGCTTCTGGCATTGTCAATGTCAGGAGTTAGGGCCGACCCTTCTGTGAAAACGGGCCAGGCGATGGCCAGCCCTCCATCTGGCACCTACACCCGCATCGTTTCGCTGGCACCGAGCCTTACCGAGACGCTATTCGCCCTCGGGCTCGGCGACCGCGTGGTCGGGGTCACCGATTTCTGTTCCTATCCGCCGGAAGTGGCCTCGAAAACGCGAATCGGCGGCTTCATCGATCCCAATCTCGAGCTGGTGGTCGGATTGCAGCCCGACCTGGTCGTTCTCTTGCCCGATCACCGGGAGATCCGGGAACGCCTCGAAGGGCTGGGGGTGCGGTGTCTGGCCGTTCCTCAGTACACGGTCAACGACATCCTGGCCAGCCTCATCGTCATCGGGACGGCGTGCGGAGTGCCGGAGCGGGCTCAGGAGGTGCGGCAGGCGATCGCCCACGATCTGGACGCCATTCGAGAACGCGTCCAGCATCTGCCGCCCACGCGAGCCATCCTGGCGGTTGGCCGGGAATTGACCGGCACTCGTCTCGACCAGGTCTGTCTCGCCGGCCCGCGTGGGTATCTGAACGACCTTCTGGAACGGGCGGGCGGCACCAATGCCGTCGCATCCTCCCCCCTGACCTATCCGACCGTCACCCGGGAAGGCCTGGCGGTGCTCGCCCCCGACGTGGTGATCGATCTGATCCCCGATCCGGCCCGCCAGAGCGCCGCGACCGCAACCATCCGGCTGGCCTGGCTGCAGGTGACCGGCCTGCCGGCCGCTCGCACCGGGCGGGTGCATGTGCTCGAATCCGATTTCGCGGCGATTCCGGGGCCCCGCGTCGCCGAGGTGGTGCGGCTGCTGGCCCGCCTCCTGCACCCGGAGGCCGGCTGGTGACGGCCCCCGCGACCGCGCCGACATCCGAACCGATCCTGGCCGTCGCCGACCTGTCGGTCGCGATCGACGGCAAGCGGCTGCTCGAGCAGATCTCGCTCACGCTGCGGGCCGGCGAGCGAGTGGCGGTGATCGGCCCCAACGGAGCCGGCAAGACCACCCTGCTGCGGGTGCTGGCCGGCCTGCTGCCCGGCGGCGAGACCGCCGTCCGCTGGAACGGCCGCCCGCTCGGGGCCTGGCCGCGCCGCGACCTGGCCCGCCTGGTGGCGTTCGTTCCCCAGTTGTCGGAGCGGCTGATGCCCTGCCCGGTCTACGACTTCGTCCTGCTGGCCCGCTATGCCCACGGCGAGCGCTGGTTCAGCGGGGCCGACCGCCGCGACCGACACGCCGCCTGGCTCGCCCTCGAGGCCGCCGGCCTGACCGCCCTCGCTGACCGCGATCTGTCGACGCTGAGCGGGGGCGAACGCCAGAAGGTGCTGATCGCCGCCGCGCTCGCTCAGGAAGCCCCGGTCTGGTTCCTCGACGAGCCGGCCGCCTTCCTCGACTACCGCCAGGAGCTGGAGGTGCGAACGCTGCTCGCCCGCCTGCATCGCGAAGCCGGCAAGACGGTGGTGGCCGTGGTCCACGATCTGAATCGCGGCGCCCTCGACAGCGACCGGATCATCGCCCTGCAACGCGGCCGCCTCGTCTTCGACGGCCCTCCCGCCGCGCTGACCGACCCGGCTCGCCTGCGCATCATCTTCGAGACCGATTTCGAGATCCTGCGCCATCCGGTGGATGGACGTCCGCTCGTGGTCACCCGCGAGAGCGAAGCCGACCGCCCGCGGGCGGACACGGCCCCGACCGGCCCGTCTGACGGAGAACGGCCGTGACGCCGCGGCGCTGGGTGCTGTTGACCGCGGTCGGAGCCGTGTTGAGCCTGGGCCTGGCTCCCTGGTTCGGGGCGCAGCCGATCCCCTGGGAGGCCATTCGGCATCCCGGCGGCCAGGGCACGGCCGAGATCCTGTTGTGGCAGATCCGCCTGCCGCGGGTCGCCACCGCCTTCCTGGCCGGCGCCGCGCTGTCGGTGGCGGGCGCCGCCTTCCAGGCGCTGTTCCGCAACCCGCTGGCCACCCCCTTCACCCTGGGCGTCTCGAGCGCGGCCTCGCTCGGAGCAGCTCTGCACCTGCGCCTGGGCCTGGCCTTCCCCTTCTTCGGCCTGCCCGACATCTGCCTCACCTCGTTCCTGGGCGGGCTGGCCGCCATCCTCCTGGTCTACGGCCTGACTCGCCTGCGTGGCGGCTTCTCGACCGCCCGCCTCCTGCTGGCGGGCGTCGCGGTCAGCTTCGTCTGCTCGAGCCTGATCATGGTCGTGCATTTCACCTCGGATGCCTACGATTCGTTCCGCCTGGTGCGGCGCCTGATGGGCAGCCTGTCGGCCAGCGGCCCCGACACCATGTGGGGCCTGCTGCCCCTGGCCGTGGCCGGCGCCCTCTTCCTGGCCGCCCAGGCCTGGGAGCTCGATCTGCTGGCCCTCGGCGAAGAGCTGGCTCTCAGCCGGGGGGTCGACGGCCGCCGGGTGCGACACCGCCTGTTCTTCGCCACCTGTCTGCTGGAAAGCGCCGTGGCGGCCCTGTGCGGCCCGATCGGCTTCGTCGGCCTGATGGTGCCGCACCTCTGCCGCCTGCGGGTCGGCAACGTCCACCGCTATCTCCTGCCGGCCTCCTTCCTCGCCGGCGGCACCTTCCTCACCGTCTGCGACACCGTGGCCCGCACCCTGTTGGCGCCGGCCGAACTGCCGGTCGGGGTCATCACCTCCCTGCTAGGCGGCCCCTTCTTCCTGTGGCTGCTGCTCGGACCCCGCGCCCACGATCTCGAAGTCTAGACGACATTCCCCACGCGCGGCGCCCCCCGCGGGCCAACCTCGCCGTGCTATAATGCCCTCGTCCCACCCACCCGAAAGGGGCAGATGCCGTATGACGACCGTTCCGGCGCACCTGTCCACGCTTTTGCAGCGCCTGCTGGGCCTGATGTCCGGCCCGGATTTCGAATTGCGGCGCCATGCCGTGATGGCCCTGTCCCGCCTGCGCGGGCAGGTCGCGGCCGACATCGTCTTCGAGCGGTTCCAGAGCGACAACCTCGAGGATTACCTCGTGTTCGCCATGAAGACCATGGATCCCGAGCGGACCGCCCGGCTCCTGGTGAGCGCCCTCAACGACCCTCACCTCGAGGTTCGGCTACGAGCCGCCGAGGCGCTGGCGGGCCATCCCACCGAGGAATCGATCTTCGCCTTGACCCACGCGGTCGAAGCCTACCTCAACCGCAACAAGCTCACCGAGTCGGCCCAGACCCTGCTGGTCACCGAGGAGGGCCTGCTCGGCGCGGCCCGCGCCTTGGGCGAGATCGGCACCCCCTTGTGCCTGGGCCTGCTGCGCAAGCTGGTGCTGCAGGAGACCAACGCCCGCATCCGCGCCACCGCGGTCGCCGCCCTCTGTCTCAAGCCGGCCGATTCCCTGATGCCCATCCTCCAGGGGTTGTTGAAAGATCCGGATGCCCGCGTGCGGGCCAATGCCATCGAGGGGATCCAACGGCTCGACAAACCGGCTTCCATCGGTCTGCTGCAGCCCTATCTCTACGATTCCCACCAGCGCGTCCGAGCCAACGCCGCCAAAGCCATCTGGAAGTACGGGGATTACGAGGTGACCAGCACCATCCGCGAGATGCTGGCCCATCCTGACAAGAAGCAGGTGGTTTCGGGCATCTACGCGATCGGGGAAACCAGGATCCCCGCCTTCATCAAGAACCTGACGGGCTATTTGTACAACCCTGATGCCGACATCCGACGCAACGCCGTGATCGCCCTTCGCAAGTTCGGCAAAGCCGAGCATGCCGCCGATTTCAAGTCGATGCTGAACGATGCCATGCCGGCCGTCCGTATCCAGGCGGCCGGCGCGCTGGCCGAGGTCGTCCCCGACCAGGCGGCGGCGGCCATCCTGGCTCGCCTCCGCCAGGAACCGGAGGCTCAGGTCAGGGCCGCCCTCCTCGATCTGCTGGGGCGAGTCGGCGGGGAACCCTGCCACAAAGAGCTGCCTCATTTTCTGGACGACAGCGACGAACGGGTGGTGCTGGCCACCCTCGAGACGATGGCCCGCCTGGTCCCCCGCGACCCGCCTTCCACCTTCGTGCTGGCGGTCGATCCTCTCCAGCGGTCCAAGAATCTGGCGATCCGCCGCCGGGCGATCAGTCTGCTATGGCGCTGGGGCTTCCTCGAAGTGCTGGGACCTCTGGCCGAGCAGATGCATACCGAGGCGTTCGACGTCCAGACCAGCGCGCTGCAAACGACGGGCGACATCTTCGCCGCCGTTTCCGAAAGCGGGGGCGAGATGCTCGCCGCTTTCGATCAGTGCCTGTGGCAAGCCATCGAAGAGTTCCGGCAGTCGATGCAGCAAGCGACGACCGCCGCCATCGAGCAGCAGATCTCGACCCTTCTGGAAAAGGCCCAGGTCGCCTTCCGCGACAAGCGACTCGCCGAGGCCCTGGCCAGCATCGATCAGGCCCTTTCTCTCGCCCCCACCAACCTCGCCGCCCTGGTCGGCCGCGGCGAAATCTGCCTCGCCGCCAACGACCTGCCGGGCGCCGAAGCCGCGTTGACCCAGGCGCTGGCCATCGATCCCAACTCGGTGAAAGCCCAATTCTGCCTGGGCCAGGTGCGGCACCGCCTGGGCGAATGGGAACGCGCCCTCGAGCCGCTGCAGACCACGATCCGGCTGTATCCGAAGCTGCCCCAGGCCTACCTGATGCTGGCCGACGCCCAGGAGAACCTCGGTCGGTTCGCCGAGGCCCGCGACACCTTGCGCGCCTTGATCGGCATGGCTGCTCCCAATCCCGTCCTGCAGCAGCGGTTCGCCCGACTCTGCTTCCTGGCGGGCGGGGTGGCCGAGAGCATCCAGCTCCTGCGCCCCTTCGCCGGCAAGAGCGGTCTCGATCTCGGCACCCAGATCATCCTCGCGGTGAGCGATGCCATGGATGGCCAGGCCCTGCGGGCCTGCCGCACCTTCCTGCGTCTGACCGCCGCCGTCCTCGACGCCAAGGTCGGCAAGCCCCCCGCCTACCTGCCCCGCCTCCTGCAGATCGCCGGCGAGGTCCTCGCCCGCCTGCCCGAGCGCACCGGCTCCTGAACCGCATCCGCTGCCGACCGCCAGCGCTCTTCGCTTCTCCGCCCGCCGCGGGCCACGGCCAAGAGGCCCACGCTCTCAGTCGACGCCGAGATGGATGACGGTACCGCCGTCCTCGACCCCTTCGACCTTGATGACCTTCAGGATGCCCTGACGGGCGTTCTTGATGCGCTCCTGCAACTGCAGCAGATCTTTGTCGACGCGGTTGGGATTGCTGCCGAACATGATCAGCTCGGTCTGGAACCGCTGCACCATCCGGCGAAGATCTTCGATGTCCGAGGCCGTCAAATTGACTTTCCGAACTAGCCGCGAGACGTCCGGCGCCTGCAAGATTTCGAGGACGTGATCGCAGACCTGCTGGAGCACCCGCACGGCCATGTATTTGTCGAGATTTTTCGTGGCCAGCACCTCGCGCGTCGTGAACAGCTTCACCCAGCCCTTGTCCTGGAACTTCTTCATGATGGTGCGGAATTCATCCTGGGGGGAGAGCCGCGGCAGGGGCTTGTCGTTCCAGATGATCAGACTGCGCTTCGAGGCCATCTTGACCGGCTTTTCCTCGACGGTGAGAGGTTCGGTCTTGGGCGGGATGCGCAGCGACAGGGTGACTTTCTTGCTCTTGGCGGCCTCTTCGGGAACCGGAATGGTGATGGTCGAATCGGCCTGGACAGAATAGGCGAAGATGGCCGCCAGCAGGGACAACCCCAGCAGCGGCAACCAGACGCGAGGCCCGGGCAGGTAGCGAGACATGAAGCACCTCCTCGTGGGATGCGGTGTGTGGCATCCCTATCGGCAGGGGGTGCGGGTTGATTAATGCCCGGGCGCCGGGTTTCAGCCGATCTCGAGGAGTTTGTTGGGGGTGCCGGTCAGTTTCTCGGGACCCTGGTCGGTGACGACGTAGACATCCTCGATGCGGATGCCGCCCCACCCGGGCAGATAGATGCCAGGTTCGACGGTCAGGACCATGCCGGCAGCCAGGGTATCTTTCGATTTGGGGGAATAGGCCGGCCCTTCATGGATGTCGAGCCCGATGGCGTGGCCAAGCCCATGGCCGAAGTGGTCGCCATAGCCCTTCTTGGCGATGTAGGCTCGGGCCGCCTGATCGACGTCGAAGCATTTGGCGCCGGGAGCGATCAGGGCGACCGCCTTCTTCTGCGCCTTGCGCACGATGCGATAGATCTCGCGGAATTTCTTGTCAGCCTTCCCGAGGAAGACGGTGCGGGTCATGTCGGAATGGTAGCCGCGGTAGGTGGCCCCGAAGTCGATCTTGACCATCTGGCCCTTCTCGAGCACCCGGTCGGTAGGCTGGGCATGGGGGCAGGAAGCGTGCTCGCCAGCCGCGATGATGGTGGCGAAGCTCGGGCCATCGGAGCCCTCCTGGCGCATGAGGAACTCGAGCCGGGCGGCGATCTCGCGCTCGGTGCGTCCCGGCCGCAGATAGCGGAGCAGACGGGCGAAGGCGCGATCGGCGATGGCGAAGGCCCGCCGCAGACATTTCAGTTCGTCGGCATCCTTGATCTGGCGGGCCTTCTCGACCAGCCCAGGCACGATCACCAGTTTGCCGGCCTTCCCCTTTTCGAGGGCTTCGCGCTGATCGACCCGCAGCGACCCCTCGATGCCCAGGGTCTTGACCGGGTGTTTCGCCAGACGTTCGAGCACCGCTTCGATGATCGAGGTCTTGAAGATGACGATCTCGGCGGCGGTTCCTACCTCCTGGGCGGCCTGCTCCTGGTAGCGGAAATCGGTGAAGAAGGTGGCGCGGCCTCGTTCGAGCAGCAGCGCCCCGGCCGAGCCGGAAAACCCGGTCAGGTAGCGGATATTCGACAAAGTGGTCACCAGCAGGGCATCGACCTTCTTGGGCAGCTGGTCGGCGACGGTCTTCTGACGGAGGTGGCAGCGGTTCTTCATGGCGTTCCTCTCGTGGTCAGCGGGTGCGCGGGCGGCGGGAAGCAGCCGGAGGAGCCGGGGCCGCGGGCGGCACGGGATGGAGGGTGGTGGTCGGCGGCGGTTCGGGCCGCCGGGGGGGCCGCGGCCCCTTCAACATGCGCGGCCGTTCGGAAAAGGGACAGCGGTCGAGGATGCGGCCGATGTCGCCCAGGGGGCTGATGATGGTGATGGCCATGCGTTTCTCGTCGAGCACCTGGGCGGCCACCTCGCGAATCTGGTCGGAGGTGACTTCCAGGAACGGCCGGATCGTCTCTTCCGGTGTCTGGGGGGGGAAATCGTACAAGAACCCGGTGGACAGGCGATTCATCCGGTTGGTCGTCGATTCCAGGGCGATCAGCAGATTGCCTTTGAGCTGCTCCTTGGCTTCGGCCAGTTCGACCCGGGTCAGGCCCTTGTCGCGGGTGCGCTCCAGTTCGTAGTGGATGAGCTCGAGGACCCGGCCCAGATGCTCGAGACTGGTGCCGGCATAGATGCTGAACAACCCCGTGTCGCGGAAGGAGGTGTGGTAGGAATAGACCGAATAGGCCAGGCCGCGCTTCTCGCGGATCTCCTGGAAGAGGCGACTGCTCATGCCCCCACCGAACGCGGTGTTGAGGAGGGTGACAGCGTAGCGCTCGTCGTCGCGATAGGACATGCCCGGCGTGCCCAGGGTCAGGTGGACCTGCTCGATGTCTTTCTGATAGACGGAGATGGCGAAGGTCGGCGACGGCCTGGTGCGGCGGGTGGAGAAGGTCCCCGGACGCAGGTCCTTCAGATGGCGGTCGAGCAGGCGCACCAGCTGCTGGCAGTCGAAATTCCCGGCGGCGCAGACCAGGAGGTTCCCGGTGACGAACTGCGAATGGTAGATGTCGGTGACCTGGTCGCGATCGAGACGGCCGACCGTCAACGAGGTGCCGAGGATGGGGCGGCCCAGCGAGGCGTTCCGCCAGAGATTCTGCCCAAGCAGCTCGTGGATGATCTCATCGGGCGAATCTTCGTACATCTTGATCTCTTCGAGGATGACGCGGCGTTCCCGCTCGAATTCGGAGGGATCGAACAGCGAATCCTTCACCATGTCGGAGAGGATCTCGACGGCGACCGGCAGTTTGTCGCGCACCACCCGGGCGTAGAAACAGCAGTAGTCCTTGGCCGTGAACGCGTTGAGGTAGCCGCCGATGCGATCGAACTGGCGGGCGATATCCTTGGCGGTGCGCCGGGACGTGCCCTTGAACAGCATGTGCTCGATGAAATGCGACACGCCGAGCTGGCGGGGGTTCTCATAGAGCACCCCGCTGCGGAAGAAGAACCCGATCGACACGCTCTGGACGTTGGGGAAGGCTTCGGCCGCGACCTGGACCCCATTGTCGAGGGTGGTGAAGAAGTAGGGGGAATCTGGCTTCATGACTGGGGTTCCTCGGTAGAAGAAGTGGGCAGCGGCGGTTCAGCGGTCTCGGCGGCGGGGGCCGCCGCGCCCGCCGGCCCGACCACGGGCGGGATGGTCAGATCTTCGGCGGGAGCGGGAAGTTCCTTGAGCGATTTCAGTCCGAAATAGTACAGGAAGTCCTGGGTGGTGGAATAGAGCCGGGGGCGACCGATCACCGGTTTTTCGCCCGACACGTAGATCAGCTTCTTCTCGAGGAGGGTCGCCACGACCCCATCGCAGTTGACCCCGCGGATGGCCTCGATCTCGGCTTTGGTGATGGGCTGTTTGTAGGCGATGACGGCGAGGGTCTCGAGGGCGGGCAGCGACAGGCTGACCAGCTTCTGCCCCTCCAGGCGCTGGATGTACTGGGCGATGCAGGCCTTGGTGGCGAGCTGCGCCCCCTGCTCGTTGATGACGATCTGCAGGCCGGCCCGGGGATCGGCGTCGTAATCGGCCTTGCGGGCCAGGACGAGGGCTTCCGCCTCTTCGGGGGTGACGGCCAGGAGTTCGGCGATCCGGGTCATCGGGACGGGCTGGGCATGGACGAACAGCAGGCCGTCAAGCGCGGCGGCCAGCAAGGCGCCGGTCGGGGGGGACAGGGAAGCAGATGGGCTGGCGGCGCTGGAAGAGACAGCAGCCGAGGCGGGGGCAGCCCCGGGCTCTGGCCGGGAAAAGGAAGAATCGCGGGGAGGGGCAGGTTCGGTCATGGCAGGCCTTCTTCGGTGCTGGTTTCAGAGCCGGCGTCGGCGGCGGCGGGCTCGTTCGCCGTCCGCAGGCAGATGGTGACGGGCTTGAAGTTGCCCGCTTGCTTGAGGGTGATTTCCCCGGCCTTGGTCATCTCGAGGATGGCCAGGAAGGACAGCACGGTGTCGGCCCGGCTGGCCGGGTTCTTGACGAGGTCGCGGAACGGGATGGCCGCCCGCCGTTCGGCCAGCAGGCGCCGGATCTCGGCGATCTTCTCCTCGACCGACAGGCGATCGAGGATGACGCGATGCACCGGCGGATGGAGCCGGCGCCGCACCAGGCTCTGATAGAAGTTCAGCAGATCGAGCGGCGAGACCTGGATCTGCAGGATCTCTTCGGGATGGAATTCCCCCGTCAGGCCGCGGGCGTAGAGACGCGAATTCTGGCGTTCGAGTTCGCGCAACTGCAGGGCGAGCAGCTTGAACCGCTTGTATTCGAGCAGTTTCTCGACCAGATCGGCGCGGGCGTCGCCCTCGACCGGCAGGCCGTCTTCGCCTTCCTCGGCGATGAACTCCCCAGAGGGCGGGGGTTCGCGGGGCAGCAGCATCTTCGATTTGATCTCGAGCAGGGTGGCGGCCATGACCAGGAAGCTGCTGGCCACCTCCATGTCGAGGATCTCCATCATCTGGAGGTAGTCGAGATACTGGGCGGTGATGGCGGCGATGGGGATGTCGTAAATGTTGATCTTCTGCTCTTCGATCAGGTGGAAAAGCAGGTCGAACGGTCCTTCGAAGACCGGCAGCTTGACCTGATAGCCCTGCATCGCCCCTCCGCAGCTCAGGCCAGGAACCCGAGCGCCCGGCGCACCTCGACCATCGTCGCTTCGGCGACCTCGTGGGCGCGGCGCTCGCCGGCGGCCAGCACGTCGCGCACCAGGCCGGGCTGCTTCTCGAGGGCCAGCCGACGTTCGCGGATGGGGGCGAGCCGGTGCTCGAGGCGCTCGAACAGAATGGCCTTGCAGTCGCGGCAGCCGATGCCGGCCGTCCGGCAGCCCTGGGCGATCTCGTCGAGCCGGTCGGGGGTGAAGATCCGGTGCCAGGCGTAGACGGTGCAGACCTCGGGGCGGCCCGGATCGTGGCGACGCACGCGTTGCGGATCGGTGATCATGAGGTGGATCTTCTGCTTGAGCGTGTCGGGGGTCTCGCGCAGCTCGATGGCATTGCCATAGGACTTGGACATCTTGCGGTTGTCGATGCCCAGCAGGAGCGGCACTTCGGAGAGCATCTCCTTCGGTTCGGGGAAGATGGGGGCGATCTGGGCGTTGAACCGGCGCAGGATTTCGCGCGCCAGCTCGAGGTGGGGCAGCTGATCGCGCCCGACCGGCACCACCTCGGCCTTGTAGACGGCCACATCGGCGGTCATCAGCACAGGATAGACCAGCTTGCCCAGACTGACCTGGGCGCGGGTCTCGTCGTCGCGCACCTCATCCTTGAAGGTCGGACAGCGTTCGAGCCAGCCGAGGGGCGTGTACATGCCGAGGATGGTCGACAGCTCGGCATGCTGCCAGAGCGAACTCTGCCGGAAGATGACGGCCTTGGCGGGGTCGAGCCCGACACTCAACCAGTCGATGACCATCTCTTCGATGACGGAGGGCAGGTCGTCGATCTTCAACCGATCGGTGAAGGCGTGCCAGACCGCGGCGAAGAAGAAGCAGTCGAACTCGTCCTGCAAGCGGACCCAGTTCTCGAGCGTGCCCAGGAGATGGCCCAAATGCAGGGACCCGGTGGTGCGCATCCCGCTGACCAGTCGTTTGCGTGCCATGTCGTGTCGTTTCACTCCCGTGTCATCAATTCAGCCTGGCCGGCCAGGCCGATCATGGGCCGATCGGTCATTCCAGGCCGGCCAGGGCATCCTCGGCGATCTGGCGGGTCTCGGGATCGGGGTTGAGGAGGAGCACCCGCCGCCAGGCTTCGCCGGCCTTCTGCCGGTCATCGGTCTTGTAGTAGCCGACCCCCAGGTTGAACAGGGCTTCGTAGTAGGTCTTGTCGAGGTCGTAGGCCTTCTCCCACCATCCGATGGCAACGCGGATCTCATCGCGTTTTTCGGCGATGTTGCCGAGGGTGAAGTAGATGGTCTTGTCTTTGATGCCGCGCGCGAGCATCTCCTGAAGGAGGCGCTCGGACCGGTCGTACTCCTTGCGGTAGTAGAGCGCCCGGGCGAGCAGGATCAGATCTTTGTCGCCCAGCCGGCCCTCCGCCTGGAGGGGATCGAGCACCTTGACGACGAGTTCGTATTCGCCGACCTCGAAAGCCTGCCGGGCGAGCTGCAGAGCATCTTCGCCGTCGAGGCGGGTCTGCAGGCCGATGCGGGTCAGGTACGTCCGCGCCCCGTCAGGGTTGCCGAGCTTCTGTTCGATCAGGGCCATCTGCAGCAACAGTCGTGGGTCGGATCCGGCCCGCCCCAGGGCGCCCTCGACCACCTGGCGGGCTTGCCGATAGCGCTCGGCCTCGAAGAGATGGCGGCCCAGCCGCAGGGCGTCATCGGCCAGCAGAGGGCCGCGCTGGCTCTGTTCGGAGAGCTGGGCCAGGGTGGGATCGCACACCACCACCAGGGGTTCGGGAGTCCCGGTGAAGCGCAGTTCGGGGTCGCCCCGCGCCTGGTCGGCCAGCACCTGGAACGACAGGGTCAGCCGGCTCTGCGTGCCCGGATGGACGGTGAACGGCCGCAGGGAGGCGGCGTCGGCGCTGGTCTGGGCGGTGGGGAAGAAGACCGGCCCGCCGAAGGTCAGGCTGAAGTCCTTCTGCGGATCGACCGCCAGAGACGCGCGTCCGGAGTTGACCAGGGTCAGTTCGATCTCGATCTGCTCTTTGCGTTCGGAAGACAGACCGCCGGTGAAGGGTCGTCGCTGCACCTGGTTGACGCTGATCACCAGACCGTCAGGGCCGATGATGTCTTCGCCCATGAAAAACCGCGAGGGTTCGGCGACCACCGGCCCGGCCCGACCCACCATCGAGAGAAGCAGAACGATCGACACGAGCGCGCGTTTCAGCATGGGGCGTATGGTATCACACTCCCCGATGGAAGGGAACCCTGGGCGGGGCAGGGAAAAAGGCGTAGAGCGCGACGAGGTCAGCCGCGTCGCATCACCAGGAGGAAATCGTACTCGTCGGTTTCGCGACAGGCGGCCCGGACGTGCAGGGTCGAGGTGGGGAAGACGGTAGCGAAGGCCCGTCGGAACGGCTCGGCGATGATCTCCTCGTGCAGACGGGGGGGCACATCGCCGCCCGACCAGGTGATGACGGCGAACTTCGCCTGGCCCACTTTGCGCAGCATCTCAGGGTAGGCGGGCGGACCATCCCATTTCTGGATCCAGCCGCGCCGAGCCGCCTCGATCTCGGATCGCGCCGCGACCAGATCGCCGCCCCCCCGGAACCAGGCGTGGAAGAGCAGCTCGAGATCCTGTTCGGGTCTGCCTTTTTCGGCAATGATCAAAGGCAGCAGGAACACGCTGGCTTCGACCTCTTCGCCCAGCTCGACCAGCGGGAGATGAAGGGCGTAGACCGGCTCGGTCCCTGCGAAGACCTGCTCGCGCTGCCGCTCGAGCATGAATCCCATCAATTCGTCGGGAGCGAGAGGCGGGGGACGGCCCGTGCGGGCCAGGCCGATCCAGCAGGCCATGACCTCGAAGACGGCCGCCCAGAACAGATCGCGCTGAACGGACTCGGGAATTTCGAGGGCGGCTTCCCGCCAGTAGAACAGGTAGTCGAGCTGGACCCGGTCGAAGGGACGGCCCTCCCAGCTCCGGAAGGGGTTCATCGTCAGAGGAATGGGCTTGCGCAGCGTCTGATTGAATTTCCGCAGGTTTTCCGGCGAGAAGGTCTCGCCCTGGTTCTGCAGGAGGGCGCGCAGCAACAGGGCCCGACTTTCGACCGGATCGTTGGCGTAGAGGCGCAGCCCCAGGCGTTTGAACCAGAACAGGGTGGACGCGCGCGGCGCCAGGGGCAGGAAGACCGAATCGACCTGGCCGGGCGGGAGGGATTCGAGGATCCAGGAGGGTTGGAAGCGCAGGAGCGCACTCATGGCCGCGGAGGGGGGTCAGCCGCCATGCTGGGCGACCCAGGCCTGGACGACCTCGGGGTCGAACTGCAGCCCGGCCTGCCGACCGAGCTCCTCGGCGATCTCGCGGGCCGAGCGGGCCGGGCGGTATGGGCGCGGCTGGGCCATGGCGGCGGCGGCATCGGCCACGGCCAGGATGCGCGCGGGCAAGGGTATTTCGGTGGCCAGCAGGCGATCGGGGTAGCCGGTGCCATCCCAGCGTTCGTGGTGCCAGCGCACCAGGGCGGGCACGTCGGAGAGGGCGGGCAAGGCCTGCCGCAGGGCCAGTTCGCCGATGAGCGGGTGGGTCCGGACCAGGAACCATTCCTCGGCGGTCAACGGCCCCGGCTTTTTGAAGAGGTCGCGGGGCAGGTTGATCTGCCCGGCGTCATGGACGAGGGCGGCCAGACGTAGCGAGAGAAGGGTGGGTTCGGCCAGGCCGAGCCGGCGACCGAGGGCCTCGGCCTCGGCCGCCATCGTCGCCGCATGCGGGGCGGCATAGCCTTCGGCCGTATCGAGCAGGGAAGACAGGCCCTGCAGGCAGGCCAGATCGGGCAGGCCTTCCCCCGAGGTCATTTCCCGGAGGCGCAGATACTTCCAGGTGACGAAGACCAGGGCGACGATGAGGAGGAGGTGGACGACGAAGCCCGCCATCCGTCAGAACCCGAAGTTGGCTCCCAACGAGAACCGGCTGCTGGGATGGAGGCGGTCGGGCAGGAAGTAGCCGAAGTCGAAGGCCACATTCTGGTCGAACCGGTGGCGCAGACCGACCAGGAAGTCGTTGCCGGCGTAGTCCATGGTGATCTCGGTGTCGTCATCGAGATTCAGGCGGCCCCCGAAGACGAAGAACAGGTTGTCGACCGGCGACAGGCGATCGGGATAGCGCCCGAAATGCGCATGCCGTTCGATCCCTTCGTAGGCGAAGTTGGCCCCGAGGCCGAGCACGACCCGGTGGCCGGGGGTGCCCGACAGCAGCATGACCGAGTCTTTGTAACCGGCCGTGGTATCGATGATGGCGGCGACGGCGAGACTGGGGCGCACCTTGTACTTGGCGGTCAGGATGGGATCGTAGGCGAACTGGTCGCGGCCCACGCCGAATCGCTTCATGATGGCGACTTCGGCATCTTCGGAGAAGCTGAACACCCCCTTGAAGGAGCCTTGATCGACGGCATCGCCCCCCGTCAGATGCACGGCGGCCCGCCCCATGCCGCGGGGCAGCACGTCGAGGCCCGGCACCAGCATGGTGCCAGAGAGCCCGTACAGGGTGACATCGCAGGGCGCGGGGGCGCTGGGTCCGGCCAGGGCCGGCGGCCCGACCCCGCTCGCCAGCCCGAGGGCCAGGATGAGCCAGAGAACGACCGGGCGCCCGCTCAGCGACGGCGCGCCGCGGCCCAGGAGGGCCCCCACGATCGACCCGGGATGGCCCCGAGCCGGCCATGACGCGCCGTGGCGCGCCGCCCGCCGGTCGGACCACCGGATCGCAGGAAGGGATCGGGCATGAGAGGAAGAGAAATCGGGCTTCCGATCAGTATTCGCGCTCAATGGCTTTCAGCTTCTCCCGAACGGACTCGGACTGCGGATGATCGGGGAAGCGCTGCAGGAATTCCTGGTACTGCTTGCGGGCTTCATCCGGATCCTTCAGCGTCTCCAGGTACAGATCACCCTTCCGCACGTAGGCGTCAGCCGATACATCGGCATCGGGATAGCGTTCCGTGAGACGATCGTAGTATTCGATGGCCTTGAGGGTGTTGTCGACATCCTTGCGGTAGCGCACCTGGCCGTCGATCACCCGGGTGCGATAGGTCTCGAGGTCTTTTTCGTAGATCTTGCCAAGGCGCAGCAGATTCTGATCATTCCCTGGCGCGTCGGGGAAGCGAGCCAGCATCTCTTCGATGGCTTCGGCCGCGGCTTTGTAATCCTTCTCCTTCTCGTCGAGCAAGGTGATCATCTTGCGGTAGGCCTCGGCCACCAGTTCGTTGGAGGGAGCTTCGGCGATCACCTTGCGATATTCCTCGATCGCCTGCCGCGTGTTCCCGTTCCTGGCATACATGGCGGCGAGATCGAGCTGGGCGCGGGCGCCCTGCAGATCGGAGCGGGCGCTGTCGACCAGCCCTTCCTGGATTTCGATGGCGGCCTTGGCGCCGGCGGTACCGGGAGAGAGGGCCTTCATGCGGTTCTGAGCCGCCTGGAAATAGGAGCTATAGGGGTATTTGGCCACCAGATCGCGGTACCAGGCGGCAGCCTCTTCCTGGCGGTTCATTTTTTCGTAACAGGAGGCCAGACGATAGGTCGCCTTGTCGATGGACAGGAAGTTGGGGAAGCCCTGTACAACCTGCAGGTAGGCCTCGACCGCCTTGGGGTAATCGTTCAATCGTTCTTCGTAGATGCGGGCGAGGTCGTACAAAACTTTGGGCTGCTCGGCTTCGCTCAGGCCGCCGGCCTGGGCGCCCTGGGAGAGGTACTGGGCCGCTTCGCTGAAATGGGAGAGGGCTTTCGACATCTCGTTTTCCGCCTGGCGCTGGCGGATGCCACCCATCTCGATCTGCGCCGCGGCGGCCAGAGCCGGTTGCTGCAGGAGCGGCTGGAGAGCGTTCATCGCCCCTTCGAAGTCGTTCTGGGCCAGCAACTCGCGTGACCGCTGGAACTCGGGGGTCATCTGGATGGCCTGGCCGAAAGCCGTTCCCGCGACGCCGGCCGCCACCAGGGCCACCACCGCGGTCAGGCGCAGAGTGAAAGAGCGGGGGAACGGAGGAAAACCGCTGGTCATGGGGGTACCTCCCGAGGCAGGGATGTCAGTGGCAGGACACCGCCAACCCATTATAGAATCGGGATCTCCGGTTGACAAGGCAGGGAGGGTCTGATACTTTCCCTACCAGGAGAGGATCTCCCGTCGTCCTGTCATGTTTGCCGATCCTGTACCATTCAACCACGACGATCGCCAGCCCGCGGATTCCCCGCGGGAATTCCAATTGCTGCCGATCGAGCAGGTGGTACCCAACCCCCGACAGCCGCGCCGCACGTTCGATCAGGAGAAACTGCGCGAACTGGCGGCGTCGATCCGCCAGCATGGTGTGATCCAGCCGATCCTGGTCCGGAGGATGGGCGATGGCTACCAGATCATCTCGGGCGAACGCCGGTACCAGGCCTGCAAGCTGCTGGGCGTCAGCCATATTCCGGCGGTCCTGAAGGAGACCGGCGATCAGGAGGCGATGCTGGCCAGCCTGATCGAGAACATCCAGCGCGAAGATCTCAATCCGGTCGAAGAGGCCCAGGCGATGCGAGAGATCCTGCTGAAATACGGGCTGACCCACGACCAGCTGGCCGAAAAGCTGGGGCGCAGCCGATCGGCCCTGACCAACCGGCTCAGGATTCTCCAACTTCCTGCCGATATCCAGAAATTGATCGCTGAAGGCACCTTGTCGGCCGGGCATGCCAAGATCCTGGCGGGCCTGCGTGATCCGAAGGCGATCCGGGCCTGGGTCAAGAAGGTGGTGCGTCACGAGCTGTCCGTCTACGAAACGGAAAAACAGATCGCCGACGCCCGCGCCGTCCGACCCCCGGCCCGCTCGACGAAAGGAACGGGGAAGATGTCGGCAGACCTGCATGTCGCCAAGGTCGAGGCCTCCTTGCAGGAGGTCCTGGGGGCCAAGGTCCGCATTCGCCAAGGACGGACCCGTGGCCGCATCGAGATCGAATTCTACGACCGCGAAGATCTGGAGCGCGTGGTCGAGTCGCTGCTGGGCAACCGGCTGTGACGAACAACCCATCCATTGCGAAAGGTGAGTTGAACGAGTGCATCTCAAGTTCTGGGGCGTCCGGGGTTCGGTCCCCGTTCCTGGGCGGGAAACCGTCAAATATGGCGGCAACACCACCTGCCTCGAGGTTCGTACCAACGACGGCACCCTGCTGATCATCGACGCGGGCACCGGCATCCGCCTGCTGGGGCTCGAATTGATGAAAGGGGAATTCGGCCGGGGCACCGGCACGGCGCACATCCTGTTCACCCACTCCCATTGGGACCACATCCAGGGCTTTCCGTTCTTCATTCCGGCCTACATCGGCTCGAAAGACGACGCCGGCAACCGGGTGGAAGGCCAGTGCAACCGCTTCCACCTCTATGGCGCCTCGGACGTCGACGACCGCCTCGAAGCGACGCTGCGCGGCCAGATGGAGCATTTCTATTTCCCGGTCGACCTGAACTACCTGAGCGCGCAGATCAATTTCCATCCGATGGTCGGCAACAATGTGCAGATCGGCAGCGCCACCATCACGGCCAAGCGGCTGATCCACCCCAACGGCGTGCTCGGCTACCGCATCCAGGACGGCGACCACGTGCTGTGCATCGCCACCGACTGCGAGCATCCCAGCGATGGCAGCATCGACCGCAACCTGCTGGAACTCGCCCAGAATGCCGACATCCTGGTGTACGATGCGCAGTACACCCCCGAGGAGTACAACCCGGCGGCGCACGGCCTGCAGGGGCCGTCCAAGATCGGATGGGGGCACTCGACCTTCATGGAAGGCATCCGAGTCGCCCAGGAAGCCAAGGTCAAGCGGCTGGTCCTCACCCACCACGATCCCCTGCACAACGACGAGCGAGTGGCCGAGATGGAACGCCGCGCGCAGGCCATCCTGCCCGGCACGCTGGCCGCCTACGAGGGACTGGTCCTGCAGCTCTGACGCTCGCCGCGGCTGCCCGCTGCCCGCTGCCCCTGGTCGGGCAGCTCGGCTGCCAGCCGCCTCTGGTTCTACCGCAAGGGTACCGGTCGTTCAGGTTGTTCCGCTCACCGACAGCTGATCCCCGCTGTTTCCGTCCATCGGTTCGCCACCCGGCCCTGGACCCTTGACTGGCAGGCTATTCCACCGTTCCCAGGCATGTGATAGGATGCCCCCATGGCACCGGGCACGTATACCAGCCCCATCTACCTGTTCGGGGCGACCCAGGGGGGGGCGGGCAAGACCACGCTGATCGCCAACCTGGCCGTCTACCTCAACGCCAAGGGGCGGCGGGTGGCGGTGATCGATGGCCAGGCCGGCCAGCCCCTGCAGATGAAGGCCGCCTTTCCGCGCAGCGTCACGCTGGAAACCTACGCGGACCTGGGCGAACTGCAGACCACGACGGCGTCACGCTTCCGCCGCACCTTCTTCTTCACCAACACCGACCGGATCTCGCTCTTTCCGGCCCATCGACTGGCCAGCCTGTCCTCGCTGGTCTCGGATGCCGCGCTCCGCGATTTCCTGCTGCAGGCGCGGGCCCAGTTCGATCTGCTACTGGTGAACCTGCCGCCCGGGGCCGCCGCGGTCGCTGATCTGGAGACGTTCACCGGCCCCGGCTTCGCCCGCCTGGGGACGCGTCCACTGGCGGTGCTGGTCAGCCGTTCCGATCTGAGGAGCCTGGTGGCCTTCGACGCCCTGCTGCGGTTGCGACCAGCGCTTGGCTATCTGCTGCGCGAGCGGCTGGCGGTCGTCTTCAATCAGGTGCCGCGCGGCGTCGAAGACCAGACGATCGTCAATCCTTCCCTGCCGCTGGCCGACATCCGGCGGCTCTTTCCCCTGCCGGCCATGGTCGGCCTGCCGGTCCTGGATGATCTCGCTCGTCAGGCCCAGGAAGCCACGCCTCTGGTGCTGACCGAACGCTCGCCGGTGAGGCAGGCGGTGGCCACCCTGGCCCGCTCCCTGGCCGAACTGCACGATGCCCCCACCCCCTGGGACCTCCCGCCCGATCCCGAGGGCTGGTCCCTGAACGTCGACGGGCCGCTGCTCGAACGGCTGGGGCCGTATGTCGATCGGCTCCAGGCCGTGGTCGCCCATCGGCTGCTCATCCCGCAGGAAGGGGTCCACGCCTACCTGGAGATGGCCGAGCGCAAGGTCCGGATCCGGGTGCGGCTGGCCCGTTCGCTCCGGCCCAATTTCCCGCCCTGGCTGAAGGTCGACCACCGAGCGCCACAGCGCCCCCCCAGCCCGCTCGACGCCCCGGACCGCTTCGAGGGCTTCCGCAGCACCCTCGGCCGGCGCAGCGTGTTCCGCGACCTGGTGTCGGTCCCACGCCTCACCGCGAAACCGCTGTACCAATTCGATGACCGCTTCGCCCTGCGCACCGCGTTCCGGCCGCGCGACACCTGGGAATACCTGGCCTGGCCGCGCGGCGAGCGCGAGGTCGCCGAGTTTCCGTTCGCCGGTGAATCCCCCGACCTGCCCGGGTTGAGCCAGATTCTCCATCTGGGGCGGTCGATGCCGCTGCGGTTGGCCTTCCGACACCCGCTGTTCACCGACGAGCCGACCGGTCTGAAACACTTCTTCCTCCCCCCCGAATTCGACCTCTGGGTGGAGTTCCGGTGTCGCCATCCGCAAGTCTGGCTGGCCGACGCCGGGAAGCGCCAGCGCGGCCCGGGCGAGCCTCGACCGGCACGGGAAATGGCTCCCACGCCGCTGGAGCGGCCACTGGAGCTGCAGACAGACATCCCCGACCTGTTCCGCCGCACGTGGCGGCTGGCCCATGCCGAGCCGCCCCGACCCTTCCCGCAACCCGTGCTGCGCGAACGATTCACGCGGGTCACGCGATCCTCTCCCACCCAGCTCCCCCCCGGGCCGCTCACCCTGCCAGCACCGCCGCCCCTCACCCGGGCCGAGGCGGTCCCGGTCGTCCCAGGCTGGTTGGGCCGCCTGGCCTGCCGACTGCTAGTGCCACCCCCGGCCTTGCATTGGCGACGAGGCCGACTGCCCGAGCGATGCGAGCGAGAAGAGCGCCCCACCGAACTGGCCTTGCACCTTCCCGCCGACTGGCAGGCGCGAAGCCTTCTGGGGCAGTTGATCGTGCGCCCATTGCCCGAGCCGATCCTTTTCGGCGCGCCGCCCGCCCAGGTGCTGACCGCCGCTGCGCTCGCTCCCATCGCCCGAGCGAGCCAGACCGGGCGAAGCGAGCCGGCCCTCGACGGAGCTGTCGCCGGGCCCGGCGTGGCCTCGACGCTGCGGCGGCAATCGCTGCGCGGCGGAGCTTCCCCGCGGCCGCAACGTCTCGACCAGCCGCCGCGCACCTTCGCCATGGCGCCCGTGCTGATCGGGCATCGCTTCTCGCTGGTCCCCTGGTGGGGGAACGAGCGGTTCCGGGAGACCATCGCCCCGACCAAGGCCGCTCGGGAAGCTCGCTTCGACCTGGGCGGCCGCCTCGCCGTCCCGACCCGCTGGCTGGAACCGACCGTCCCGGCCATGCCCGCCGCCTTGCCGCCGGCGCCGCGGCTGTCATTCGAGTATCGCGAATTCCTCTGGCATTTCCGCAACCTCGGCTTCCGGGGCTTCACCGCGGCCACGACCTGCCGTCATGACCTGTTGCCGACCCGGCTGGCGCTGGGCCCGGCGCCCCAGGTGGCCGGCCTCCCCCGATGGTATCAAGAGCCCTTCGTTCTCACCGACCCGCATCCGATCGGCAAGCGACTGCCGCTGCGGTTGCCACCCCAACCCCTGCAGGAAGACCCGCCCGTCGCCCCGAGCCGCGGCGCCTGGTGGAGCTGGTACCGACGCATCCTCATCCGGACGGCCGCCCCCCCTGCCAGAGCGGTCGGGTTCGTCGGGCTCGACCTGCCTCCACCTTCCAGCCGCAGCTTTCGGCGAGAGCGGCAGCCGCTCGCCGTCTGTCTGAACGCCGGTTCGCTCCGGCTCATGCCCGCCCCAGGGCTGGTCTTCGAAGAGGGCGCGCGCACGGTGGCCTGTCCGCCGCCCCTTTTGCGAATGTCCGGATATGTCCCGGTGGAAGCCTGGTTCCATATCGCCTCGAAATCGTTCACCCTCATCGCCTGCCACGCGGTGACGTTCCATGTGCAGAGCCAGACCGTCGTCCTGAGCGTGCCGCAAGGCACGGCCGGTCTCGAAGAGCCGCCCCGGGAACGGCCCCCGCTGCTGGTCTGGTGCCGCGGCCCCTGGGACCCGCCCACCCTGCGGATCCGCCATCCGGGTCTGCCCTGGTCCGGCCCGGCTCGTCCCGCGTTACGTCCGCACCTGCCGACGATCGCGGGAGCGGCCTGCCACCTGCGCGTTCCCCCACCCGAGTTCCCGCCCCTGGCCGACCGCCTGCCCCGCTTCCGGGCCTCGTTTTCGGGCTTCGAGCCGTTGCCCTGGCGGCTGCGCAGCCAGCACCCCGGCCTGCTGATCCCCGGGCGACATCTTCCCGTGCCGCCGCCCGACGTGATCGAGGTCCTGTTCCGGAACCTGCGGGAACGCTGGCATCAGTCTCTGGAAGCCGGGCTGGCCTACCCGCGACGGTTCCGAGTGGCCCGGCGGGAAGGGCCGCTGGCCCCGAAGACAGGCGGGACCGAGGGAGGCCAGGCGCCCTGTCTGCGGACTCGCCCCTTTTGGGAACCGGGGCGCCTCGAGCTGGGATACGGCCGTCATCTCCGGATCATGACCGCGCGGCTACGTGATCTTCTGCAGGTGGCCCGGCAGAGGGTGGAAGCCACGCCCTGGCCGGCCCTTCCTCAGAAACCATGATCTGGCTCGGTTCGCCCGGCGACGAGGGGCCGGTCTTCGACCATCCCCGCAGGGTGGACGGCGGGAAAACGCCGGTTCTGCAGCGGGGCCCCGGCCCCGCCTCCCGCTCCCTGCTGGCGGGTCGCCCGCTCGTACCGATGGGGCCGGGCGCCGGCGAGCCCCATTGCTTCATTCAGGACGGCCGTCGCTTGTACCGGGTGGCGGCCCGCCGGGCCAGCGGCCGCTGGCGGGACCCGGCCCCCCCCGGTCCAGACTTCCTGGCCAGCTCTCTGGTCTTTGTCGACCGCGAACCGGGGCGGGCACCCGCCCGTCTGCCCTATTTCCCACGGACGTTGGCTCCGACCCCGCACTTCACGCGGCTCGCCCCCAGCCCCCCGGTGGAATGTCTCGATCTGCGGCGACGCGCGAGCCACGATGCCTTGGAGGTCTTGCCCCCGCGGGGCGAGAGACGGGGAGTCCCCCGCGAGCGGCCCCTTCCCCTGCAATGTCTGCTGCCGCCACGCGAAGAACGGCGATGCCGTCGGGCCTGGCCGGGAGCGCTCGCCGGTCGAGGCACCGCCGTCTTGCCCGAGCCCGACCTGCCCAGCCTGCCTGTTTCGCGATCGCTGGCGGCTCTGGCTGGCTCGCGCTTCGGCGACGCGGCCCTCGGGCCGGGCGGGCACTGCGCTTCCGACAACGGACGAGGCGGGCCCTGGGCGCGGCGGCCGCTCCCACCCGAGGCCCGGGTCGGCGGCCAGCCCGTCAAAATCCTGGAGGTGGCGGCAGGCCAGCTTCGTCCGGGCGACGGCGCGACGACCCTGATCAAGCCGGCGTTCTGGGCGAAACGCGAACGGCCGCCCGGTTCGGAGCCACGGCTGACCCAGGATCTGACAGGGCGCTCCGACCGCCCCTTCCTGCGGGCGGGCCGACCGACCGCGCCCCGCGCCGGATGGGAGGACGGAGCGGCTGATGCCCGGCCGGCGAGAGCGCTTGGCGCCGGCTGGGCCCACCACCTGGCCGAACGACCCTTGGCGGCGCCGGCCGCCTGCCGGCTCCCGCCGCGGGAAGCCCTGCCCTGCCGCCCCTCGCCTACGGTCTGGCCGGTGCAGCGCCCCACCCGAAGGGAGGAAGCCGAGGCCTGGACCTGGCCACCGACCGCCATGGCCGCCGTGACACGCTCCCATCGATGGTTCCCTGGACAGGTGCGCCCGACGCCAGCCCTTCCGCGCTGGCCGGCCCTTCCCCCTGGGTGGCCCCTGGCGGACCCGGCCGCCCGGCCCCTGGCCTTGAGCGACCGGGTGGGTGGCAGCCCTCTCGCCTGGGCACCGGGCATCATTCCGGCACGGTTCGTGATCCGTTTTCCGCCTGCCGCCTGGCGCGCGTTGCGGACGATCAGATTGTCGCGACAGGCCCTTCGCGACCGGGCCGGCCGCCCCGCCCCCCGCCTGGACCTGCGCCCCCTCGTCCCCGAACCAGGCGCGGTGCGCCGCTGCCGCGACCATCCCGCCACCATCGTCGCCCACGCCCCCGCCGCGAGGCATGACTATGCCCCCCCCTATCGGCTGCCGCGCGAGGCTGGAGACCGGGCCCGCCTGCCGGCCGGCAGCCTGGGCGTCTGGGCGCGCCCGCCCCGACCTCTGACCGCGGCCATCACCCAACGCATGGGGTGGCCGGCCGGACCGCGGCGCCCCGCCGTGCCGGCGGCCTGGGCCGGGCGCCCACGCCGACTGGTGTTTCTGCCCCTACGAGGCACGGCGTGGCCCGGCACCCGAGAACCTTCCCCGGCGCTCCTCCTCCCTGATCGTCGATCGGCTCCGGCTCCCACGAGCTGGCGCGGAAGCCTGGCTCCGCACCCCGGTCCGGTCCCCGCGCGGTTCGGAATCCAACCGGGGCTCTTCCACGACACCATTGACCTGCTGCTGCGTTCGGCCCCATTCACGCTGCTGGCCTTGCAGGAACCGTTCAACGACATCCACGATCCGCCGCCGCCCCGCCGGCAGTCGCTCAAGAACCCGCGGTATCTGCAGGGCCCGGGGTTCATACTGCCCCGACGGCGCGACAGCCTGCGCCAGTATCGCCTGTCCTTCCCCATCCAGTCGCCCCGCTTCCTGCCACCCGCCCGGGGGCCGCGGATCAAGCTGGCCGTGCGCCGCCGCCCCTTCCCCGCCCGCTTCTCGCCAGAGCGCAGCGTCTTCCCGGCCGCGGGGTGGCGAGCCGACGGCCCGCTCGAACGCCCGTTCGTCAGGCCCTTCCATGACGCGATCGCCGCCCGGCTGGCCTGGCGCCTGCCGGTCGCGGCCTTCCATCTGCTGGACCAGCCCCTGGACCAGCCCCTGGGCCGCCCCTCGCCAGGAATCGAGCGCGAGACAGCGCCCCCATCAGCACCGCCCCCGGCGACGGCCTCGTCAGGCGAGCCGCGGCCGGCCCCTATTCCTGCTGTCACGGCCCGCCCCGGGGCGGCCGGGCAGGCGGCCGCCCCTGCCCGCTGGACGTCCGGCCGGGGACCGCGCCATCTCCATCTGCAAGCCCGGCTGCCTGCCCCGGCGCCGCGGGTGGCTGAACCGCCGTTCCTGTCGCCACCACCCTGGACCATCGACCATCGCGTCCTGGCGCCGGCCGTCGGGTTCGGGCCCTTCCCCTTCGGATTTCCGCGCCCCCTGGAACGCCCCAGCCGTTTCTGGCTCCTGCATGCGCCGCCCGACCTCGCCCACCTCGATCGGGGCGGGCTGGTCGACTGGCCTCGCCCCTACCTCTTCACTCGCCATCTTCGGCTGCGTGGCCCGACCAATCTGCGGGCCCCCCGACGGTTCCTGGCGCCCGAACTGCGGGTGGGCGTCCATTTCCCCTTCGGCATGCCGTTCGGCCTGGCCCGCGAACAGCGCCTGGTCGCGCTCATACCCCGCCGGCCCCATTTCCTCCAGGAGCTTTCCCCCAGTCCTCTGCCACCGATCCGGCACTGGCGGGAACCGCCTTCTCAGCTCCCCCCCGCGACCTGCCAACGGCCCGTGGAGCCGCCCCGACCGCTGCGCCCAGGCACCGTTCCCTACCATCATCCGTCTGCCCCGCTGCCCGAACCCGGTCTCGGCCCCACCCCTCGCAACTGGCCACCTTCGGCCAACGTCCGCGCCACCCAGAGCTGGTTGCGTGCTCCCTTGCCCTTCCCCAAGGCCGAGCTGCCCCCTGGGCAACCGCCGGCCGATCGGCCGTTGGCTGGCCAGCCGCGGAGCGGCCTGGACCGGCGGCCGACCACCGTGTGGGAACTGCCCCCCCGCCCGGCTCCCACCGCGCTGCGCCTCGCCTTCCACCGGCTGGCCGGGCGCTTCCTGCCCAAACGGATCCGACCCGCCGCCAGCGATTTCCCGATGGCTTGCCGATCGCAACCCACCACCTTCTGGACCGAGGTCGCCCCGCCGTTCCTGCCGCATCTGCCCTGGCTCCAGCTCCTCGGCGAACCCACCCTGAGCGACGATGGGGAAGGGGATGACGTGCGACTCCTGCAGATCAGCGTCTCACCGACCCTGCCGGTCCTGACCATCGCGTTCCCGGCGGCCAGCCGGCCAGCTCACCCCTGGAATCCCGATCACCCCATGCCTGGCGACATTCCTTCCGACCGCGCGCGCCGGGTTCTCAGCTTCGCCGATCGACTCCTGCCTGGCCCGGTCAGCCCGCAGCAGGAAGAGCGCCGGGCCCCCTTGCCCTGGAGCCGGTTGGTTCCCCAACGGCTGACCGGGCTGCCCGACCCCGAGGTGCCCTTGCATCGTCGCGTGCTGCTGCGCCTGGCGAGCCGCTTCGCCAGCGGTGCTGCCACCGAGGTCGGCCCCCGCCTGCCCCCGCCGCCGCCGGCGACCTGGATGACCGATGTCCGGCTCCCCCCCATCCTGCACGCGTCCGCCCCGCATTGGACCATCACCCCTGGCCTGTCGACCAACCTCCAGATCGTACCCGACCAGCGGAGCGGGCTCTCCGTCACGTTGGCGGGCCACGACCGGCGCCCGACCGTCGGGCCCCCCCCCGTCGACCGCCGTCCCCTCGCCCCCATCCCCTCCAAACGCCACCAGGCCAGCCGTCTCCCCGTCCTCTTCCGGACCAGACGTCCAATCTTCTCCATTCGCAGCGGGCCGCCGGCCTTTCCGCCCGTGGTGCTGCGATGGCCCCGGTGGTCTTCGACCGATCGGCCCCTGCCGGGGGACTACCTCGTCCGCCCCCTGCCCACTCCTCCGTTCGTGCGCCCGGGCTGGACGTTCCTGCTGCTCCTGGCCCCGGCCTCGCCGCTGCCCGCCCTGGGATCAGAACCGCCCGCTCCCCACCTCTTCCCGGCCCTCCCCATCGTCCTCCAGCCGCTCGAAAAGAAGCGGCAAGCGGTGGTGGCAGGCCCCCGTCACTTCCGCCAGAAGACCGCGATCGAAGCGGTCCTGGCCCCGCGCTTGCCCTCCCTGCCGGACTGGATGGAACTTCCTGGCCACGCCCCCGGGGATCAGATCCGCCTCCGCTTCCCCATCCACTTGTAGGAACCCTCGGTCGAACCGGCGCCGTTTCTCTGTTCTCCGCATTGACACGACCCTGGAAAGGGGCTAGAATGCCCCAGAGATTCCTGCCGGGAGAAGGATGATGAATTTTTTCACGCTGTCCCATGTCGGCCAGGTGCGACCGAACAACGAGGACTACGCGGAGAGTTTCCAGTTCAAGTGGTGCACCCATGATGGAAAATTCCAGACCTTCACCGCCCTGTTGCTCGCTGATGGCATGGGCGGCGCAGCCGCTGGCGAGTTCGCCAGTTCCAGCGTGATCAAGACATTCAAAGACGCCCTTTTGCAGAACCTTCTGAACGGCAACCCCGAAACGTTCGCCACCTCTGATCTGCGCAAGTTCATCACCGACACCGTCCACCAGGCCAACCAGGCCGTCTACCAGAAGGCCCAGGCCACCCCCGAAATGGAAGGCATGGGCTCGACCCTCGTCGTGGCCTTGATCTACCAGGACATGCTCACCCTCGGGCACGTGGGCGACAGCCGGGCCTACCTGCTGCGCGAAGGACAGTACAAGCAGATCACCCGCGATCACTCCTTCGTGCAGGAATTGCTCGACACCGGCCGGATCACCCCCGAGCAGGCCGCCCGGCACCCCAACAAGAACGTCATCACGCGGGCCATGGGCGTCAGCGCCACGGTCGAACCCGACTGCAAGCAGATGCCGCTGTTCGTCGGCGATGTGCTGCTGCTGTGCAGCGATGGCCTGACCGGCTATTCCGATGAGAAGGCGGTCTATCGCCTCTTGCGCGACAAGGCGACCGATCCCAACTCCAATTTCCGGGCCGTCTGCGAGCAATTGATCGAGATGGCCAACGGCGGCGGCGGCGGGGACAACATCTCGGTCTGCCTGTATCGCCACAAGTCCTTTTGAACGCTCCGTCCTGCCGCCATCGGCTCCCCCAGCCGCCGACACCCCTCCTGCCTTCGCGGCGATGGTTTCCGCCTGATCAGGGGGCGGCATTCGGAGGACGAGCCTGACCTGCCGGTCGGTGACATGGCCGCTCACCCATGGCTGAACGAGACCAGAACGACGCCCCCCGCCCCTCGGATCGCCCGGCCGACGCCAACACGCCCGCCGATCCGGCCGACGGCGGTTCTGACAGCGCTGGAAGGCCCGAAGGTTCGGGCAGCACCAGTCATTCCGGCGGTTCTGGCGGTTCCCGACCCCCTCCCACTCCCGAGGAGACCAGGCGGCTGACGGAACAGATCGAGCAGCTGATCAGGCAGCGCCAGAGCATCGTCCAACGCCTCCAGAAGACCGCCTCTCCCGCTGAAGACCGCTCGCTGCGCGATCTCGCCCACCGGCCCACCGCCGCGACCCCAGTGGTACGCGGCCTGCCCGCCCGGTCCCCGACCGCGGCGCCAACCCCGGCGGCGACCGTGCCCGACCAGACCTCCACCGACGCAGGGGCCACGCCTCGTCCTTCCGGTCCGGCGGCGCTCGGACCCGCGGCCGAGATCCCGCCCCACCTCCTCGATGAGCGTCTCCGCGCGCGCCTGGAAGAGGCCGCGCGCCTCGAAGCCGAGAATCAGGCCTTGCGCCGCGAACTCGAGGAACGGTCGAAGGCCCCGCCCCGACCGAACATCAGCGTCGCCGATTTCCAGGCCCTGCAGAACCAGAATGCGGTGTTGAAGGCCAAACTGGCCCGTCTCGAAGCGCAGCAGGATACGACCCAGGCCGCGCGGTCGGCCTCGGAAGAGCAGTTCAAGTCGCTCCAGCAGGAACTGGCCCAGGTTCGGGCGCTGCTGGCAGAACGCGATCGCCTGATCGAACAGTTGAAGATCCGGCTGGCCGATGCCGTGCTGGAACAGAATCGAGCGGTCAACGACCTGCGCCAGGCCCGCGAGGACCACGAAGCCCGCCTCCAGGATTTCGCCCGGCTCAGGGCCGAGCACGCCGAATTCGCCCAGCGCCTGGAGACCGCCGCGCGCAATGAGCAGACCCTGCTCGCCGAGATCAAGCGACTGGCCGACGAACTGCGAGCCGCGCAGGAAGGGCTGGTCGAGGCCCGCCACGCCCGGGACGCCCTCGAGAAGGAACTCGACCAGCGCATCGTCGAACTCAACCGGGCCCGGGAACAGGCCAAGAAGGTCGCCGATCAGGCCCTCGACGTCGACCATCTGCGGCATCTGCTGAACGCGGCCGAGGCGCGGGAACGCGACCTGATCGTCACCCTCGACGGACTCCAGCGCGAGCGGACCCGCCTGCAGGAGCGCCTCTCCCGGCTGCTGACCGGGGTCCAGCAGTACATCAACGCGCCGCCCGCCCTTCCCGCCGAGGGCACCGAAGGCCCGCCCCATGAACCGTTCGGCCCCTTCCTGCCCTTCTGCTTCCCCGATCGCACCCCGCGCGCGCTCCGCATCTCCTGGCGACGCACCCTCCCCCACCCCGAGCTGCCCCAGCGGCCGGCGCCGCCGCCGGCGACCCTCGCCCCCCGCCCCCGGCGCTTCTTCCAGCATTTCCTCCGACCCACCCACGGGATTCCCCAACACATCCCCGTGCTCAAGCTGCCGCTGCTCGAACTGCAGGTCGAGCCATGCTTCGAACTGAACACCCGCTTGCCGATTCGCGGGTTCGAGATCCCACCCCATGCGGAATGGGCGTTCGACGCCGCTCGGGAATTCCGACCGCGGCCGCGCCACCTGCTGCCCAGAACGGTCGCCCCACATGCCAGCCCGCTGCCGGGGCCGGTCCGCCTCTACCTGGCCCCGGTGGCCCTGCCCATCCTGACCTGGTCCCCCGATCTCTACCTCGGCTTCCTGCTCTCGACCATCAGCCGGTTCCGCCGGGCGCTCTCTCGCACCCTCGAGTACCGACCGCCCCGCCCCGCCGAACCGGGGCTGCCATTCCGCCCCCTGGGCCGCCCGCCCACCCCTGGAAAATTCCTTCCGGAAAGGGTTGCCTATCGGAGCCATTCCCAGCTAAAATTCGCCCCGTTGGCGGTGCCGCGTGATCGGCTCGTTCCCGATTTCCAGCGGCGGCGCCTGCAATCGCTGTTCAAGACCTTCGGCGATTCTTTCTCTTCGGTCTTCTCGCGTCTCGAGCAACTGCTCCAACCCTCGCCCGGGCAGCCGGGCGAGCCGTCCGTCAAGAAACCCACCGGTCCACAGGAGGACGTATGAGTCTGAAACGCACCTATCTCCAGGACGAAGCCAACACCCATTACAACCTGGGCATCGCCTACTACACCAAGGGGCAGTATGAACTGGCCATCTCCGAATGGATCCAGTCGCTGATCAAGAACCCCCAGAACAGCGAGGCGCGTTTCAAGCTGGGGGTCGCCTATTACCAGCTCAACCGCATCGACGAGGCGCTGAAGGAATGGGAGATCGCCGTCTCCCTCGATCCGAAGAACTTCGAGGTGCTGCACAACCTCGGCATCGCCTACTACAACAAAGGCGACGATGCCAAAGCCATCGAGAGCTGGGAGCAATGCCTCGAGATCCGGCCCCATGATGCCGAGATCCATTTCAAGCTCGGCATCGCCCACTACAACCTGGGCAAGGAAGACCGGGCCATCGCCCTCTGGGAAAAAGCCGCCAACCTCAATCCGGAAGATTCCGACGTCTTCTTCCGGCTGGGGGTCGCCTACTACAACAAGGGGCTCGACGACAAAGCGGTCATCGCCTTCTCGAAGGCCATCGAGCTGAATCCCAAGAACAGCGAGGCCCACAACAACCTGGCCATCGTCTACTACCGGCTCGAGATGTATCCGCAGGCCATCGACGAATGGAAGAAAGCCCTCACCCTCAACCCGCGCCAGCCCGAGATCTACAACAACCTCGGCAACGCGTTCAGCAAGCTCAACCAGCATCGCGAAGCGATCGAGATCTGGCAGAAGATCCTGGAGATCACGCCCGCCAACGCCGAAGTCTACTTCAAGCTCGGCTCGGCCTATGCCAAGCTCGACGACCTCGATCGGGCCATCGAATGCTGGCAGCAGTGCATCAGCATCAATCCGAACGACATCGAGGCCCATTTCAACCTCGGCGTCGCCCACTACAACACCGGCAATTTCAAGAAGGCGATCAGCTTCTGGAACACGGTGCGCGAGAAACGCAGCGAGGACGCTGACATCTGCGAGAAGATCGGCAACGCCTACTGCGGCATGGAGGATTTCGCCGAGGCCGCCAAGTTCTGGAACCGCGCCATCTCCTACGTGCCCGACGACCCGCAGCTGCACCACAAGCTCGGCATCGCCTACAGCAAGCTGAACAAGACCCAGGAGGCGATCTTCCAGTGGCAGAAGGCGGTCGAACTCGACCCCAACCACTTCGAGGCCCATCACAACCTGGGCATCGCCTACTACAATCTGCAGCGGTTCGACGAGTGTCTCAAGGAATGGGAGAAGGCCCGCGACCTCAACCCCACCGACGCCGACATCTTCTTCAAGCTCGGCCACGTCTACCGGCAGAAACGCCGGCTCGACGACGCCATCGCCAGCTGGAAGAAGGCCATCGAACTCGATCCCAACAACCCCAACACCCACTTCGTGCTGGGCAACGCCTTCGACGAGAAGGGCCTGCTCGACGACGCCATCCTGTCATGGCGGCGCGTCGTCGATCTCGCCCCCAACGATGTCGACGCCCACAACAACCTGGGCATCGCCTACTTCCAGAAGAATCTGTTCGACAAGGCCATCGCCGAATGGGAGGAGGCCATCCGCATCACCCCCGAGAACGGCGAGTTGTACAACAAGCTCGGCATCGCCTACATCAAGATGGATCTCTTCGAGAAAGCCATCGAATGCTGGGAAAAGGCCCTCAAGTACAAACCAGAAGATTCGGACATCCTCTCGAATCTTGCTACCGCCTACCACAATCGCGAGATGTACGACAAGGCGATCGAGATCTGGAAGCGGGTCATCAAGTACAACCCCCAGGATGCCGAAGCCCGCAACAAGCTGGGCATCGCCTACTACAACAAGGGGATGTACGACCAGGCGATCGAGCTTTGGAAGAAGGCGATTGAACTCAACCCCAAAGACGCCGCCGCCTACTACAACATCGGCACCGAGGAGTTCGAGAAGGGCCGCATCAACGAGGCGATCACCGCCTACCGCCGCGTCCTCGAGATCGATCCCAAGTTCACCCAGGTCTACTACAACCTCGCCATCATCTATGCCCGCAAACGGTTGTTCCGCGACGCCATCGACTGCGCCCGCCGCTTCCTGCAGGCCACGCCGACCGGGGTCGAGGCCGAGAACCTCAAGACCCTGATCGACCAGTGCGAACAGGAGATGGAACAGACCGCCGAGGTCTGACCGCCAATGCAACGCCAAGGAATTGCCCCAACGCCGTCCGGCAGGAATCCCCAGGCCACGCCCGCCAAGCCTGTCTTCGCCAACTTCTGCCTTCCCCCTTTGCACGTTTTCTGAATCCACAAATAAATCATCCCTATGGCTGAGCTTCGGCCCGACAACCCCACGCCCTCCTTGCCCCCAGCCTTATTCTGGGATGTCGATCCGTCTGCCCTCGATTTGCAACGGCACGCGCGATACGTGATCGAACGAGTGCTGCAGTTCGGTCGGCCGGATGATATCCGATGGCTTTTGGCCACCTACTCCACCGTGGAGATTCAAGCCACGATTCGAGCAAGCCGTCGACTCGATCGACGAACTGGAAGCTACTGGGCCCTCCACTTCGGGCTGCCCCGAGAAGAAGTTGCATGCCTGCGCGGATTCTGACCCCTGCCCTCGAGGTCCTCTGGCAACAGCTGGCTGGTATTCCAGCGATTCGCGATCGCTTCGTCCTGGCTGGCGGAACCGCCTTGGCCATGCACTTCGGTCATCGACAAAGCATCGACCTCGATTTTTTCACCCCTGATGCCTTCGACCCCCAACAGGTGTTCCAATTCCTTCCTACCGCTGATGCCGTACTGGTGGCGCAAGAAGAAGGCACATTGCACGCCCGGGTGACAGGCTGCAAGGTCTCGTTCTTCCGTTACCCGTATCCCTGGCTCACCGCCCCCGAAACCCGGCAAGGGCTGCGCCTGGCAGGGGTACCGGACATCGCCGCCATGAAAGTCGTCGCGATCGCCCAACGAGGAACGAAAAAGGATTTCTTCGATCTCTTCCGCATCCTACAGGACCATCCACCTGCTCAAATAAAGGACTGGGTCCTCCGAAAATTCAGCGACCGGAACATCAACTGCTACCACCTGTTGCGTTCATTGTTCTATTTCGATGACGCCGAGCTTGATCCAGACCCCCTCAGCCTCGATGGTACGACCTGGCCCGTCGTAAAAGCCTGGTTTCAGGCCAGAGAACGTGAGTTTTTTCAGACCCTCCTCTCGCCATCCAGCTAGTAGCCAGCTAGTCAGCCAGCGCCAGCGTTGCCCGAACGCGCCAACCCAGGCGGACTGGGCGAGGCATGATCACCAGGTGGCATCCAGGGGGGCGAGCGGGCGGGCGGCGGTCTCCACGTAGAGGTTGTCGCCAGGGAACCAGAGGGTCTGGCTGGCCGTGCGCGCGCAGAACTTGACCTCGCCGACCGCATGGCAGGGCAGCCAGACGGTGGCCCGCCAGCTCTGAGACCCGACGCGAACCATCTCCGGCAGGCGCGCCAGCGGGTTCCATTCCCCCAGTTCGGGGAAGCTGCCGATGACCAGGGGGCGCAGCCCCGCCGGCAGAGCGGGTGCCTCGAGGCGGAAGGTGACAGGCACGGTGCCGAGCGCCCGGGGGTTCTTCTGGAGCTGCTCGACCTGCCGGCAGGCGGCTTCGCGAGCGGGCAGGGGCCCGCGATCGAGGAAGACGGCGACCTGGCGCCCGCGCAACGTGCATTCGAACCGGTCGCCCCAGACCTCGCCGAGCACGCCGGCCAGCCGATCGGGCAGCTTGCGCCGATCGGGGAACAGGTGACCGGCCGGCAGCGACAGACGGGCGGTGCCCGTCCCCGTATGGAGGGCGACCACGGCCACCGCGTCGGGCAGCACACGCGCAAAGGCATAGGTGGTGGGCGACATCGCCAGGTGCACCTGCCAGCCCCGCTGCAGGACCGGGTGGTCGCGGCGCAGCCAGGTCAGGAGTCGCACCCAGTCCTCGAGGCCGCGGTCGGCGCCGAACCGCATGTCGGCGCGGTTTTCCGGCACCGGCGCGTGAGCCCCGGCCAGCCCGGCCTCGGTGCCGTAGGTCAGCGTGGGCATGCCCCGCGCCGTGAACAGCACGGCCAGCGCCTGCCGCAGCCGGGCCCGGTCGCCACGGCAACTGGCGAGGAAGCGGTCGAGGTCGTGGTTGTCGAGGAAGGTGGCGAGCCGGCGAGGATCGGGGTACCGGTGATCTTCGGCGAATCGGCTTCCCAGCTTGCGACAGTCGCCGCCCTCGGCGATCACTTCTTTCAGCGTGTAGTACAAGGGAAAATCGAACAGGGCATTGAACCGCCCCTCATGCCAGGTCCGGGCGATGACGCGGGGATCGCCGTCCAGCATTTCGCCCAACAGGAGGAAGCCCCCGCCCTGGCGCGCCGCCACCCGCTGATTGAAATCGGCCCAGAAGGTGGTCGGCACGTGCTTGACGGCATCGAGGCGGAAGCCGTCGGGCCCGACCGCCTCGATCCAGTGCCGGGCCACCGCCTGGAAGAAGGACCGGACGACCGGGCGATCGGAGGCGAAATCAGGCAGGCCGTAGATCCGATGCGTCTCCCGCTCGCGCGGGTCTTCCCAGTTGGTGATGTTGCCAGTGGCATGGAACCATGCCGGAAAGCGAGCCGCTAGCGGCGCGTCGTAGCCGGCGTGGTTGACCACGAAATCCAATACCAGTTTCATGCCGCGCTGGTGCAGTTCGCGGGCCAGCTCCTGCAGCTCGGCCAGGGTGCCGAACCGAGGATCGACCGCGAAGAAATCCCAGGGCCAGTAGCCGTGGTAGGGCTGCTGGTCGTAGAACCGCATCGGCCGGTTGCGGTACACCGGGCTGAGCCAGAGGGTCGTCACCCCGAGCCGTTGCAGATAATCGAGACGTTGCCGAACCCCGCGCAGGTCGCCGCCGTGGAAGCCATGGGGGTCGCGGCGGTCAACGTCGGGGTTGTTGGCCGGATCGCCGTCTTGAAAGCGGTCGAGCAGGATGAAGTAGATGATCTCCGACATCCAGCAGTCGCGGCCCGCCAGCTGGCCTGCGCTCAGGGCTCTGCGCCCCGACGGGCCGCGGCCTGCGAAGGCAGGGACCTCCGCGGACGAGGTGACTCGGCCCCGCTCGGCCTCACAGCATGCTGGTTCGGCCAACGCCCGATTGGGCCATGCCCACAGCATCAACGACCATCGCCCGGTTCCTCCGGCGACGATCGCCATCAGGCTCGCCACCACCAGGATGCTCCCCATCCGCTTCGACATCGCTCTTCCTCCGCCGGCGTCTGCTCGCGCCCGTTCTTGTACTGACCGCTCGTGGCAGGGGCGGGGATCTACGACCAGGCTGGTGGCCGACTCGACCGCCCAGGCGCCTGTGCTATGATACTTCATCATGGACACTCTAGCAACCCTACAGATGAAAAAGGCTGCGGGTGATGGACCGTGCCCGGCCAACGACCTGTCTTCGCCAACGCTTTGCCCTCGACCTCCTGGGGAAAGCCCACCTGGCCACGATGTTCGAGATGCTCTGGCACCTGAGCCAGCAGCGACTCATGTTTCTTGGAAAGGCTATCTGTACCCATGCTAGAGTGTCTCATCATGGAACCCAAAACCATGCCCGGCCGCCCCGGCGCCCGCGAAGCCATCGGCCTCGGAGGCTGGCTGCGTCGTCTGGTGGGGCTGTTCGTCTTCGCCGTCTTTCCGGTGCTGACGGCGCAGCTCGCCATGCGACAGGTCGAAGACCTCCAGGTGGAACAGGCGATCGGCCTGGAACGTCTGCGGCATGAGCGCTGGCTGGGCCGGCTGAGCGCCGCCGACAACGAAGGGCGCATGGTCAGTCGTTCCATCCTGCGCACCTTCGACGCCATCCGCCCGCTGACCGACCTCCGGCGCCGGACGGCCCTGGTGCGTCGCCTGCGCCGCTTGTTTCCTGGCGCCTTCGATCTCTACTTCTTCGACCGCGACCAGCAGGTCATCCGGGATCTCAGCGACAGCCGACATCCGGCGCGGGCGACGAGCATGGCCTTCGGCGCCCTGCGCACCTATGCAGCGGGCGAGACCTATGACCGCGGCGCCATGGGCATCCTGCAATCGATGCTCAACATGCCGACCGTGCTGATGGCCATCAAAGCCGCTCGCACGCCGGTCAAACTGGCCGAGCGCGACCGCGAGGGCTTCCTGCTCTGGGACTTCCAGGCCGACACCTCGCCTGGCCACCCCGCTGGCTTCCTCGCCATCCTCCATCCCGGCAAGTTCGAGCCCGAACGCGCGCTGCGCGGGTCGATCCGTTGGCTCAACCGACGCCTGCGCCGGATGCGGACCGGCCTGATCGATTTCGCCAAACGCCCCATCCAGCCCTATCCGCCCGCCATCGATGCCGTGCCCGAGCTGCGGTCGAGCATGCTGCGCGCCATCTCGCAGTATGATCGCCACTTCCGCGCCGCCACGGTCCACGGGTCCTTCCTGGCCCGCCCGACCCGCGGCGTCATCGTCGTCTACTCTCCCTTGCCCCGGTTCTTTCCGTGGTGGGTGCGCGAGGCCGTGCATCTGGCATCGCTCGCTTGGCTGCTCTGGGTGGGGTGGTTCCTGCTCACCCATGGCGAGCGCGTGGGCGGACGCATTCCGACGAAACTGACGGCGTTGTTCCTGTTCGCCATCGGCACCCCGTCCGTCGTTCTGCTGATCGGTGGATACTACGCCCTGCAGGACCACGGCCATGTGCTCGAGCAGAAACTGGAGACCAGGATCCGCGACAAGCTCCGGGATTTCGATGAGCGGCTGCCCGCCGAGGTCGCCAAGGTCGAAGCCCGAGTCGCCGCCATCATCCGCGAGGCCCGCCAGCTCCCCACTCTCGCAGAGCAACGGCGGGTCTTCCGCCGGTTCCGCAAGATCAAAGATCTCGATTCGGTCTTCGTCATCGACCCGGCCGGCCGGGAGGCCTTCGTCCACCTTCCCCATCGCCGGGCCAATATGGATCGTCAGAAGAAATTCATGCTGATGCTCGGCAAGGAGCTGCTGGCCCGCCTCAACAAATCGATGAAAGTCGATTCCGGGGCGCTGATGATCGAGGCCACCGAGGAGCTGGTCTCGACCCTGGTCGGGGGCGGCATGGGCAGTTTCGACCTCGAGCTGATCTCGCGCAACATGGGCCATTTCATGTCCTTGACCCTGGGGGCGGAAAGCTCGTATGTCATGTTCGACGCCTTGTACAATCTCGAAGGACGGGCCATCCTGGCCCTGGTGGCCGTCATCCATCGCGGCCATTTCGAGCGCGACTACATCGCCCGCCATGTGCGCGACCTGGCGCGGCAACCCGATCTGCCGATGACCATCAACGCCGTGGGCGAAGCCAGCCACCTGGGGCGGGTCATCACCACCCCCGACCGCCTGGCCACCATCGACCATCTGGCCCGGGAAGCCTGGGCCAGCCGAAGCTCGACCCGCCTGCGCCTCGCCTCCGGGACGGTCGAAGAGTTCTGGTATGCCCATCGCGGCAGCAACCTCCAGCATTTCGTGGTGCTGGCGGCCGCCTCGCTCGAACCCGTCAAGCAGCACCTGCAGCTGCTCTGGCTGCTGCTGCTGGCCCTCGCCGGCGTCGTCATCCTGTCGACCTGGTTCATCGGAGTCCTGCTCTCCGACCAGTTCCTGCGCCCCATCGCCGACCTCACCCTGGGCGTGCGCGCCATCGAACGCCGCGAGTTCCACACGCGGGTGCCGGTCCACGGCCCTGACGAGCTGGGCGAGCTGTCGGCGCTGCTCAACACCGTGCTCGAAGGCATGGAAGATCTCGCCGTGGCCCGCATCGTCCAGGAGAGCCTCTTCCCCGCCCATCCCGTCGTTTTGCAGGGCTATCACATCTGGGGGAAAAGCCGCGCCATGACCGACATCGGCGGCGATTACTTCGATTACTTCATCTTGCCTGAAGACCGGTTGATGGGGCTGGTGGGCGATGTCTCCGGCCATGGCGTGTCGGCGGCTCTGGTGATGGGCATGGCCAAAAGCCTGTTCGCCAATCCCGACAACGCCTCGCGGGGCATCCGCGAGCTGCTGCTGTCGTTCAATCGGTTTTTGCTGGCCCACGTGCGGGCGAAAAAGATGATGACACTGTTCCTGTTCGTCGTCGAAACCCGCACCCATACTTTCTCCTATGCCAACGCCGGCCACAATTTCCCCATGGTCTATCGGGCCCGGTACGGCGGGGTGCAGACCCTGGAACAGGCGTCGTTCCCCGTGGGCATTCGGGCCCGGGCGGTCTACGACGTGCGCGAGGACCGCCTCGATCCGGGCGACGGCCTCCTGCTCTACACCGATGGTCTCATCGAATCGACCAACCAGGCAGGAGAACCGGTCAGCTACGAGACGGCCCGCGCCTGGTTCACCGATCTCGGCCCCGGCACCCCCCATCAGGTGGTCGAGGGCATGTTCCAGCGGTTCGATGCCTTCACCATCGGCATGCCCGCCGCCGACGACATCTCGGTCATCTGCCTGAAACGCGAACCCGCCGCCGCCTCTTGAAGCGCGACACCCCATGGCCCGCGGCCGCCGGCGCGGGGCTCCGCCCTCGCCCGCTTCCGCCTCGGCCGGCTCGGCGGTTCTCCCCGTCAGGCCACGCGGCGCATCTTGCCCAGGCCGCGCCAGACTGGTAGCATGAGACCCTGATGAGTCCCCGCCCGTTGACCCTGAAGAAGAACCGCGAATTCTCGCTCCTGAAGGGGCATCCCTGGGTGTTCCGGGAGGCCCTGGCCGGGCCGCTGCCGGCTCTCGAGATGGGCGAGGAGGTCTTGGTCCTCTCCCATAAAGGCACGGAGATCGGCTGCGGCTATGTCGACCCCGATTCTTCCATTCTGGTGCGACTGGTCGAGGGCCGGGCCGGCGCTCCCCTGCGCCAGCGGCTGGCCGACGGCCTGCGCCGGGCCGTGGCCCTGCGGCAGAGCCTGTTCCCCGGCGATGAGACCACCGCCTACCGGCTGGTCAACGGGGAAGGCGACGGCCTGCCCGGGCTGGTCATCGACCGCTACGCCGAGGCCCTGTCGGTCCAGTTGTATTCCCTCGGGCTCGAGCCGTACCTCGACGAGCTGGTGGCGCTGCTCCGCACCCTGCTGCCCGACGTGCGCTGGATCTGGCGCCGCAACCAGGTCAAGAAGGCCGCCACCGCCCGGGCCGGGCTGCTGCACGGCCGGTCGCTGCCGACCCGCGTCCGATTCCGCGAGGCCGGCTTGCTCTTCCAGACCGATCTGGAGCACGGCCAGAAGACCGGGTTCTTCCTCGACCAGCGCGAGAACCGCCAGTTGGTGCGCCGGATCGCGCGCGGCCGCCGGGTCGCCAACGTCTGCGGCTACACCGGCGGATTCACCGTCGCCGCCATCGCCGGCGGCGCCACCCGGACGGTCACCGTCGACTGTGCGAAGCCGGCCCTGGCCGAGGCGGCCGCCAACCTCGAACTCAACGGGTTCTCCGGCCCCGCCCACACCCTGCAGGCCGCCGACATGTTCGAATTCCTGACCGCGCCTGGCGAATCCTTCGATCTGATCGTCCTCGATCCGCCCAGCCTGGCCCGCAGCCAGGCCGAGGTGCCGCAGGCCCTCCGGGCCTACCACAAGCTCAATCTCGAGGCCTGTCGGCGGCTGCCCGCCGGCGGGCTGCTGTTCACCGCATCCTGCACCGGCCACGTCCACCGCGACGCCTTCCTCGACATGCTCGGCCAGGTGGCCAGCCGGCTTCGCCGCCCGCTCCGGCTGCTGGCCGAAACCCACCACGCCCCCGACCACCCCGTGGCCCTCGCTCACCCCGAAGGCCGCTATCTCAAAGGCTTCCTGCTGGAGGTCGGCCCATGACCCAGCCCTCCGCCTCGTGCGCCCGACCGCTCGGCCCCCCCATCGATGTGGCCGCCGCCGTCATCATCCGGGACGGTCAGGTCCTGCTGGCCCGCCGGGTCGGCGGCGCCCTCGACGGCCTGTGGGAGTTCCCCGGCGGCAAGATGGAGCCCGGCGAATCGGCGCCGGCCGCCGTCGAGCGCGAGATCTTCGAAGAGCTGCACCTGCGCGTGAGGGCGCGCCACCGGGTGCTGGTGCTCGAGCATGACTATCCCGACAAGACGGTGCGCTTGCATTTCGTGACCTGCTCTCTGCTGCCCGAACCGCCAGCCGCCACCCCGGCTCACGAGACCGGCTGGTTCACCCCCGCCGGCTTCCCCTGGGCCGAATTCTGCCCGGCCGATCTGATCGCCGCCCGCCATCTTCCTTGGGGGGAACTGTTGTGAACGGGCTTGCGCGATCGTCTCACATCCTTTCCGAGGTTGCCTGATCCATGTCCAATTCACGCATTCTCGTCATCAATCCCGGTTCCACTTCGACCAAGATCGCCCTGTTCGAAGGCCCCGACCAGGTCCGCGCCCAGGAGGTCAGCCACCCGGCCGCCGAGCTGGCCAGGTTCAAGAGCAACCTCGAGCAGCTGGAATTCCGCCGACAGGCCCTGACCGAGGCCCTGAACGCGTGGGGCATCACCCCTGCTGATTGCGCGGCCATCATCGGGCGAGGCGGCCCGCTCAAGCCGTTGCGCAGCGGCGTCTACCGCATCAATGAGGCCTACCTGACCGACATTCGGGAAGGCCGGTGCGTCGATCACGCCTCCATCCTCGGTGGAATGCTGGCCCACGCCCTGGCCGCCCCGGCCGGACGGCCCGCCTTCATCGCCGACCCCGTCTCGGTCGACGAGTTCGAGGAGGTGGCGCGCCTCAGCGGCTGGCCCGCCCTGCCGCGCCCGACCTACAGCCATGCCCTGAACATCAAGGCCGTCATCCGGGAATGGGCCGCCGAGCAGGGCCGACCAGCCGACCGCCTGAACGTCATCGTCGCGCATCTCGGAGGCGGCATCTCCGTCGCCGCCCATCGCCAGGGCCGGCTGATCGACGTCGAAAGCTCTTCTGATTCCGGTCCCTTCTCGCCCGAACGGGCGGGCACCCTGCCGCTCTCCGGGCTGCTCAAGCTGCTGGCCAGCGACTCCCGACCGGTCAAGGACTGGCGCAAGATCTTCAACGGCCAGGCCGGGCTGGTGGCCCACCTCGGCACGGCCGACGTGCGCGAGGTCGAGGCGCGCATCGTCGCCGGCGATGCCAAGGCCGCCCTCGTGCTGGAGGCCATGGCCTACGGCGTGGCCAAGGCCATCGGCGCCATGGCCGTCGTGCTGGCCGGGCAGATCGACGCCATCATCCTGACCGGCGGCATCGCCCACAACGCCCGCGTCGTGAACTGGATCAGCGACCGGGTCCGCTTCCTCGCCCCCGTGGTGGTCAAACCCGGGCAGAACGAGATGAAGGCGCTGGCCGCCCATGCCCTGAACGCCCTCGCCAACCCGGCGATCGTGCAGGAGTACGTCTGACCCGGCCATGTCCGGGCATCACCCGCCAGGAGGTTCCCCATGAATTTCGCCACGCTCGAAACCCGCCTGCAGTCCCAGAAGATCCCGCTCGCCATCTGCCTGCCCGAAGACCCCGAAACCGTCCTCGCTGCCCGCGAGGCCACCGACCTCGGGTATGTCGACTGCCTGTTCGTCGGCCGGGAAGCCCCCATGCGCGAGCTGCTGCACCGCGTCACCCCCGGCTTCACGCCACGCCTCGTGCCCGTCCAGTCGGAGGAGGAGGCCGCGGCGCGCGCTGTCGAACTGGTGCGCACCGGCGCGGCCAGGGCGCTGATGAAGGGCTCGGTGTCGACCCCCGTGCTGCTCAAGGCCATCCTCCACAAAGAGACCGGCATTCGGCAGGGGAATGTCCTGTCTCACGTGCTCGTCTACGAATGGCAGGGCTCCTTCCGCCTCCTCACCGACGGCGGGATGATCCCCCACCCCACCCTCGAGGAAAAGCACGACATCCTGGTCAATGCCGTCGGCTTCGCTAGACGGCTGGGTATCGCCCGGCCCAAGGTCGCCGTGCTGTCAGCGGTCGAGACGGTGTCGTTCAAGATGCCCAGTTCGGTCGATGCCGCGGTGCTCGCCCGCATGGGCGAACGCGGCCAGTTCAAGGACTGCCTGGTCGACGGCCCGCTCGCCCTCGACAACGCCGTCTGCGAAGAATCGGCCCATCACAAGGGCCTGCATGGCGAGGTGCCCGGCCATGCCGACATCCTGGTCGTCCCCGACATCGACACCGGGAATGTGCTGGGCAAGTCGATCCTGTATTTCGGCGGCCTGCCGGCCGGCGGCGTCGTGCTCGGCGCCACCGTGCCGGTGATCATGCTCTCACGCAGCGACGACCGCCAGACCCGCCTCAACTCGATCAAGCTCGGGCTCGCCGGCTGGGGCTGAGCCGCCCGGTTCCCGCCGCCCGCCGATCGCGACCGACGCGGTTCCGGGGCGAGTTGGGCAGCGATCAGCCCCGGCCCTCGGCCTTGGCCCGTCAGGTTCGAGCCGCCTGACCGACACCACCACCGCTGACAGCACGCTGGCGGCCGTTCGCGAAGTTGTCTATCGTGCGAGAGCGACCTGGCCGGGAACCGACGAAGGTTCGGTCGCCGGCCCTCGACCGCTCCTCAGTCCGAAACCGCGCAACCATGGCCCCGGCGGCGGGCCACCAGGCGACGACCCGACCGGGCGGCCGCGCGGCGCCAGGATGGCATGCCACGGCAGGCCGCGAGGACGCGCGACGACGGCTCCCCGCTCAGCGGCACACCGCGACGGCCTGGGCCAGTTTCCGCACCAGCCGACGCAGGAGCGGCACCAGCGGGCCCCGCTCCGGCCGGGCCGCCAACGCGGGCCCCAGGCGCCGATAGGCAGCGATGACGAGTCGCCCGAGGGCGAACCGGACGAGGTGTCGATCGCGGAAGGCCCGCAGCGCGCAGGTTTCCGGGGCCAGCGGCCCGAACAGCCGCGTCGCCACGAAGCAGGGATCGGGCATGAATTCCTCTTCCTGTTCGAGCTCCTTGCTGCGCGGGGTCGGAATCTTGAAGTGGGGGTCGAGTTCCTTGATGCGGTTCAGGGCCTGGTGGGCTTTGAGCGGATTGTTCAACAGCATGTGGCACCGGTAGACCCCTGACAGCACCAGCATATTGGCCGGGTCGAAATTGAGCGCCTCGAGGAAATGGTCGAGCGCTTCCCGGGCCTTGGCATTCTGGGCCGGGGAGCCGGTCGGTTGCTCTTCGGCCTCGAGCAGGAGCTCCTGGGCCCGGCTGAAATCGTGGTCGAACCGGGCCGCCTGGATCTTGCCGCGGGTGCGCAAGGCTTCGGAATGGTTGTCGAACCGACGCAGCACCAGATCGACGCAGGCCATCGCCTCGCGGAACATCTGCTTCTTGAGCAGGATCTCGGCCTTCAGCACCAGCAGATTGGGATCGTCGGGCATGCCCTCGATGCCCAGGGTGAGAATGCGATTGGCCAGTTCGAGGTTCTCCTCGCGAAACGCCTTGCGCGCCTCGAGGTAGGTGTTCTCGGCCCGCTTGCGGTGCAGTCCTTCCCAATGGGCGGGGGCCGCCTCGAGACGTTCCTTCAGCCGCAAGACCTCTTCGGCGTTGCCCATCTCCGAAACGACCTGGATCAGGCCGGTCAGGGCATCGATATGCTTGGGCTCGATGGCCAGCACCCGTTGAAAGTCGGCTGCCGACTGCTCGAGCAGTTTCTTGATCTCGTCGCGTTCCTGGACGCTCAGGCCGCCGCTTCCGTTCTGGCTGGCGTCTCGCCTGGCGGCCGAGGCCCCGGACCCGGCCGCCGCGCCCTCTCCGGCGCCCGCCTCGGCGCTCGCTCCTTTCGGCGAGGCATCGCTGGCCGTCAAGCGGGCCAGGGCCTGATTCCAGAGCGAGCGGGCCCGTTCGAGAGGTGGGTTGATGTATTCCTGCTTGAACTGGGTGTAGTCAGGCCGATCGGCCATGAAGACCGGATAATAGTAGTAGAGGGTCTTGAATAGCTCATTGGCGGCCGCGTACTCTTTCTGCCCGAGCTTGGCTTTGGCCAGGAAGAAGAGGTATTGCGGCGTCTTGCCGTATTCGAGACGGTACTGCTCGAGCTTGCGCTCGGCCAGGGCGAAATTGCCCTGCCGGATCGCGTCTTCGATGGTCTGGGCCTGTTCCAGACCGTTGGCCGCCCCGCTGGACGGGGTGGCTGGACTCGGGGCAGCAGACTGCGAGGCCGCCGCCTGGGCCGGGGATTCTTTCACAGGCTCGTCATTCTCCTCGAATGCTCACGGTTGGCCAATCGGCGCCAGGCTGCCAGGCAGGATCATGCCCGGCCGCGACCGAACCCCCATGCGAGGCAGGAAGTTCTTGACCGGAAAGGGGCAGCCGAGTATCCTCCCACGGGAAGACGGGCGCCGGTCCACGTTCACGGGGTAACTATACCGAACCGGCCATCCATCGTGCAAGAGGACAGGCCACCATGTCCAGGTTCGCCAGGGTTCTGACCGGATCCATCAGCGGCTGCGAACCGCTCCTCGTCGAGGTCGAGGTCGACATCGCCGGCGGCCTGCCGGCCTTCACCGTCGTCGGGCTGCCCGATACCGCGGTCAGCGAGGCTCGTGAGCGCATCCGGGCCGCGCTCAAGAACGCCGGCTACGAGCTGCCGGCGCGCCGGCTGACGGTCAACCTCGCCCCCGCCGATATCCGCAAGGAAGGAGCCGGCCTCGATGTGCCCATCGCGATCGGCCTGCTGGCCGCCCTGGGCGAACTGCCGCTCGAGCGCATCGCCGACCTGCTGTTCGTCGGGGAGATGTCGCTCGACGGGCGCCTCCGGCACACCCGCGGCATTCTTCCTCTGGCCTTGCTGGCCAAAGAACAGGGCTTGCGCGGCCTGGTGATCCCCCTCGACAATGCCGCGGAAGGCACGGCCGTGCCCGACCTGCCCGTCCATGCCTTCGCCACCCTCGCCGACCTGGTGGCGGCCCTGCGCGACACCGGCCCCTTGCCACGCCATGTGCCGGCCCCCGATCGCCCGCCGCCGCCGCCCCTGTTCGCGGCCATCGACCTGGCCGAGATCAAGGGCCAGCCGATGGCCCGCCGGGCCCTCGAAATCGCCGCGGCGGGCGGCCACAATCTGCTGCTGGCCGGCCCGCCCGGCACCGGCAAGACGATGCTGGCCCGCGCCCTGCCCACCCTGCTGCCCCCCTTGGATTTCGACGAAGCGCTCGAAGTGACCCGCATCTATTCGGTGAAAGGCCTGCTGGCCTCGGGACATGGCATCCTGCGCGACCGCCCGTTCCGCGACCCGCACCATACCATCTCCGACGTCGCCCTCATCGGGGGCGGGCGACACCCGGCCCCCGGCGAGGTGTCGCTCGCCCACCATGGGGTCCTCTTCCTCGATGAACTGCCCGAATTCAAGAAGACCGTCCTCGAGGTGCTGCGCGAACCGCTGTCGGAAGGCCGCGTCTCGATCGCCCGCGCCGCCCATACCACGACCTTCCCTGCCCGTTTCCTGCTGGTCGCCGCCATGAATCCCTGTCCCTGCGGCAATCTCACCGACCCGCAGCGACCCTGCACCTGCACCCCGACCCAGGTCCGGGCCTACCAGCAACGGGTGTCGGGCCCCCTGCTCGATCGGATCGATCTGCAGATCCCAGTGGCGCGCCTGTCGGCCGAAGAGGTGGTCGGCCCGGCCGCCGGCGAATCCTCGGCAGCCGTGCGCGAGCGGGTGATCGCCGCCCGTCGCCGCCAGATCCAGCGGCATCCGCGCCGCCCGCCCATCCTCAATGCCCATCTGCCGGCGCGCGACCTGAGAAAGGATTGCCAGCTCTCGGAGGAAGCTCGGCACCTGCTGCTCGAAGCCGTGCGGCGCTTCGGCCTGTCGGCCCGCGCCTACGACAAGATCATCCGCGTCGCCCGCACCATCGCCGATCTGGCCGGGGAGCCTCTGATCAGCACGCCCCACATCGCCGAGGCGATCCAGTATCGCACCATGGATCCCTTCGGCCAGCCCTGAACTCCACGGGGGCGCGCCCGCCGCCCTCCTCCGCGCGCTCCCCTCGAGGCCTCGTGATCGATTCGCCCCGTGGGTTCGGGACGCCCCGCCAGATCACCGTGCCAGCGTCGCTTTCCCCCGCCCATGGGCTTGACAAACCGTCAGGAAAGCATTATTGCCAAGCAGGAATCCGTTCCCGATGCACCTACTCTCCAGGAGATCGCCCATGAACCCAATTCGTGACAGGAAATGGCAGGCACGCTTCTTTTGGGTGCTGGTCCTGATCCTCCTTCCCGCCGCGGCCTTCGCGGGAGCGTGGGAGGAGGCGCAAAGCATGGCCGGCGGACAGGTCCCGGACGTCCCCATGCCGGGGGCTCCCCAGATCGAGCGCCCCGACAACACCGGCTCGACCGATGCCCAGGCCTGGGAACGCGAGCAGGCTCGCCAGGAACGGGCCATCGAGCGGGCCCGGCAGCGCGAAGAGCGGCGACGGCGACGTCAGGAGCAGAAAGAGGCCGAACGGCGCCGCCGGCTGGAAGCGCAATGGTATGGACGCTCACCCACCCCCTCGCGCCCGTCCCATCGCCATGATGCGGCCGACCAGCCGAGCCGGCCACCCGCCTGGCCCCAAGGCCTTCCCCCGAAGCGCCCCCTGACCTCCAACGCCCCCTCGGCGAAACCACGCTTCGACAAGACGGTTCCCCCAGGGAAAGAAGCCGACAAGCTGGCCGAAGCCCGCCTGGCCGCCGCCGCCTTGCGCCGCAAAGGGACCCTGACCACCCAGGAGCAGCAGGAACTCGACGATCTCGAAGCTCTGGCCCGCGGCATCTGGAAGAAGCTGGCCGCCAATCGCACGCTCCCGGCCGCCAGCCGCATGAAATATCAGGTCCCGTTGCCGGTGGCCGACACCCCGGGGCCAACCCCGCCCGCCCGCCTCGATCAGGCGACCATCGCGGCAGCGGAAGCCCAGCAACCCCCGCGGTCCAAGGCGTTCATTCCATTCACGGGAACGATGACCAACGTCATGGTGGCCGGCGTGGAAATGGCCGGCAGCACGGCCAGCGAACGCGGCCTGCCCGAATCCTGGATCATGGAAGCCTTCGGCACCCCCGACGAGCACTTCGGCAATCTCCTGGGCCTGGGCAAGATCGCCTGGACGATCGCCGAGAAGGATGTCCCCGGGGCGATCGCCGAGACGCTCGATTTCCTGGTCGGCAAGATCACCTATCCGCAGGCCGCGTTCACCGCCGAGGCCGGGCGGATCGCCGCCTCCGTCAACTTCCATGCCTTCGATGCCTTCGCTAAACAAGCCATGGCGGGCGTCGGCAACCCCGATTTCGATCCCAAGACCTTCTGGAAGGAACTGGAAAGCGAGATGAATCCCGTGCAAAAAGGCGTGTTCCAATGGCTCGGAGGACATGACGATGTCCAGTAAGATCACCGACGGCCGCCCCTTCCGCCTCCCGTCCCGGCTCCTCCTTGGCCTGCTGATGACTCTCCTGGCCGGCACGAGCTGGGGGGAATCGCGCCCCTGGGCCCTGCCCGACACCCGGATCGCTCTGCCCATGAAGGGCGAGGTCAAGCTCGAGTGGGTCATTCCGCCGTCGACCGACCCCGAGGTGATCGCCGGGAAATACCTCCGAATGATCGACGACCTCCGGTTCATGGTCGACACCGGCGGTCATCCCTGGATCACCACCGACCGGCGTCGCGTGTTGATTCCCACCCGCCAACGGGCCTTCGACCTGTCCGAATCGTTCCAGAACATGGTGGCGCTCGACAATGGCGGCGTGCTGTTCGCCACCCTCCGCCATCTCGGCACCATCGCCTTTTCCGAGCCGACCGCCGGCGGCGGGGCGACTCCGGCGGTCCTGCCGTTCCAGCCGTTCACTCCCCTGCCGGGCCTGGGCGCCCGGTTGTATCAGGGCAACTTCCGTACCCTGTATGCCGTGACCGATGAGCCGGGCGGCGGTTCGGTCGTTTATCGCATCGGCCCCGAGCCCACGCGCCGCGGCACCGAGGAAGTGCAACGCTGGGTGAAGGTGCTGGCCACCGACCGTCCCGTCACCGCCGTGGCCGGCACCGGCAAGATCACCTGGGTGGCCCTCGGACGCACCGTCTTCATGCATGATGCCGACACCGGCCGCTGGCTCACGCAGGCGGTGGCCCCGGCCGAGGTCCGGCAGCTGGTCCGCATGGTCGACGGGCTGTTTTGCACAACGAAGGATCAGGTCGGTTATCTGGGCGACAACCGCCAGATCTTCTTCCTGCAGACACCGTCGCCGCTCATCGCGGAAGGCCTCGACAACCGCCTGTATGTGCTGTTCCCCAACACGATGGGCGTCGCCGCCCTCGAGAACCTGAGCGCCTTCCGCGACCTGGACGCCCGCTGATCCAGCCCCACCGCAGGTCCGGCCCGACACCCACCGTCGGGCCCCATCAGCGAACCATCGAAGCGAACCATCGAACGGAGGCCGGCCCGGTTTTCTGACCTCATCGAGGGCCGGCCTCTCTCCAGTGGTTACGGACAGCGCTCCCCTCGCGGCAGCCCGCGGGCCGTTTAGATCCCTCGTCCGGCGCGAGGCTCGCCAGGCGTTTCTACGCGGGCATCAGGCCCCCGACTCCAACGGGGTACAGACGGCGCTTCGTCAACGCCCCGCCGGCATCCGGCCGATCAGGCGCAGCAAACCATCGAGAATGGTCAGCGGGTGGGGCGGGCAGCCAGGAATGTAGAGATCGGCCGGCGCCACGCTGGCGGCTCCGTCGTTGACCTCGGCGTGCCCGGCGAACGGCCCGCCGGCGATGGCGCAGGCCCCCACCGCGATGACCACCCGCGGCGTCGGCGTGGCCGCCACGGTCTTGGCCAGAGCCAGTTTCATCTGATGCGGCACCGGCCCGGTCACCGCCACGGCATCGGCATGCCGCGGCGAGGCCACGACCTGCAACCCGAACCGGCCCATGTCGAAGGCCAGGGTGCCCAGCACGTTGATATCGGCCTCGCAGGCGTTGCAGCCGCCGGCGCTGACCTGCCGGATCTTGCACGAACGCGCGAACAGGGCCCCGACCTCGCCGGACAGTGGCTCGGCCAGCTTGTAGCCAGGACCACCCCGCACGATCAGGTCTTCCCGGCGCCGCGTGGCCAGACGGTGCTCGTTGGTGAACCGAATGGCGCCGGCTGCACAGGCAGCCTCGCACTCGCCGCAGAACAGGCAGCGTCCCAGATCGATGGCCAGGGTCGACCCCAGCCCCAGAATCGCCCCGGTCGGACAGACCTGCCGACAGCGGTCGCACCCTTCGCGGCAGGCGTCGGGCCGCAGCACCGGCCGCCCGCGCAGACGGTCGGGCAGGACGGCCTCGCCCTCCGGCCAGGCCATGGTCCGGTATCCTTGTTGCCAGCGTGACAGCAGCACCTGCAGCATCGTCGTCTCCGGTCAGAGGTCGTGTCCGCAATAGGACAGATTGAAACTCTTGTTGCACAGAGGGAAATCGGAGATCGGCTGATCGCGCAACGCCATGGCCAGCCCCATCCAGTTGTGGAACGAGGGATCGACCACCTTGTACCATTGGAATTTCCCCGCCACGTCGGTCAAGGCCACATGGCAGATCTCGCCCCGCCACCCCTCGACCAGGGAAACCCCCAGCCGGTGCGGAGGCAACACGGGCTCCGAACTCGTTCCCGGCGGTCTCTCGGCCTGGCAGGGCCCCTCCGGCAAGCCGGCCAGCACCTGGCGGATGAAGGCTTCGGAGCGCTGGATCTCCAGCCAGCGCACGAAGGCCCGGGCGAAGACATCGCCGCTCGTCCACTGGGCCACCGGCACCTGCAGGAAGCGATAGTACCCGGTCGGAAAATCCATCCGCACGTCTCGCTCGACGCCGCTGGCCCGCGCGGCCGGCCCGACCAGCCCGAGCGCCAGCGCCGTCTCGCGGGCCACCCGCCCGGTCTCTTCGAAGCGGGCGAGCACCGAAGACGACTGCCACAGCAGCGTCACGGCGTTCTCGACATCGCGCGCGATGGGCTCGAACCGGCTTTTCAGGCTGTCCTGGCGGGCGGGCTCGAGATCGAACCGCACCCCGCCCGGCCGCACCAGCCCGCGCCCGAAGCGGCTGCCGCAGACCAGGGCCGACAGATTCAGGAAGTCGCCGCGCAACCGCCCGCAATAGGAAGCGGTGGGCAGGAACCCGACATCGTTGGCCAGCGCCCCGAGGTCGCCGACATGGTTGGCCAGCCGCTCCAGCTCGAGCGCCAGCGCCCGAATGGCCAGCGCCCGGGCCGGCACCTTTGTTCCGGTCATGCCTTCGACCAGTTGAGCATAGGCCAGAGCATGCCCGATCGTCGTATCGCCGGCCAGGGTTTCGATCAAATGGATGGTCCGGGCATCCGGCCCGCCCACCAGCGCCCGTTCGACTCCGCGATGCTGATACCCCAGGGCGATTTCGAGGTGGAAAACCTGCTCGCCGTGGCATTGAAAGCGAAAATGGCCGGGTTCGATGACTCCCGCGTGCACCGGCCCCACCGCCACTTCATGGACTTCATCGCCCTCGACCCGGAGGAAATCGGTGACACAGGGCAGGATCTCGGCGTCTGGCGGCCGGCCCCAGGCATCGCCCGGCCGCCAGGCCCGGTGATACCGGATCGGCTTCAGCCAGGGATGCCCCTCCGGCCGGATCGCCCATTGTTCAGCGATCTCTCGTTCGAACCAATGGGCCGGCGGGCATTCCGGAGTCAGCGCCGGGTAGGCCTCGCCCGGGTCGGTGGCCAGCACCTCGCACCCTCCGGCATACGGCCAGGCCAGAACGGCCACCAGCCGCACCGGGACGTTCCCGCCGGCCCCGTCGGCGCCCTTGGTCCCAACCTCGGCACCGGCCTCGGCGCCGGTCACCCGGGCGGCTGGCCTCTCGCCACGGGCTTCCCCTCCTCTCCCAGCTTTCGCCACACCGTCCGGCGCGAGCGGATACCCGAACAAGGCCGACAGCCTGGCCCCGTCCCGCACCGCCCCGATGACCACCGCCCGGAAGGCTTCCATGCTCAGCACGGGCATGTCGCGAACCGACACCGCCCCACCATTGATGACACGCGCTCCGATCATCGGCTCAACCTCCCAGCAGGGCGGCGGCCCGGGTCAGAAGATCGCGCAGCGCGGGCGGCACGTACCATCCCAGGGTGAACAATCCGACCCACAGCAGGTAGATCGGCAGCACGCGCAGCAGGCTTTCCTGCGGCCGGCGTTCGGCGACGACGGCGGGCGGCTCCCCGCCGGTCATCTCGAGGAACGGCCGCGCCATGCCCGCGAAGATCACGGTCAGCAACGCCAGGAACGCCACGCCGATCAGCGGCTGCCCGGCCTGGAAGGCGGCCGCCGCCACCAGCAGCTCGCTCAGGAAGGCCCCCGAAGGCGGCGCCCCGGTCAGCGCCAGGAAGCCGAACAACCACATCAGGCCGGTGCCGGGCAGCAGCCGACGCAGGCCGCGCACCTCGGCGATCGCCTTGGTGTGGTAACCCTCGAGGATGTTCCCGGCGGTCAGGAAGAGCAGCCCCTTGCCCAGCGAGTGGTTCACCGCATGGAACAGCGCACCGATCGTGCCCCAGCCGCCAAGCCCGAAGCCGACCGCCAGCACCCCCATGTGCTCGACGCTGGAATAGGCCAGCAGCCGCTTGTAGTCGGTCTGACCGATGATGAAGATGGCGGCGGTGGCCATCGACAGCAGCCCCAGACCGATCAGGGTGCCATGCCCGAATGCCCCCAGGCCGGCGGCGCCGCAGATCTGCCGCATCCGCAGAATGCCCAGGAAGGCATTGTTCAACAGGGCCCCCGACAGCAGGCACGATACCATGGCCGGCGCTTCGCTGTGGGCATCAGGCAGCCAGGTATGCAACGGCGCCAGCCCCACCTTGGTACCATAGCCGACCACGAACAGCACGAACGCCACCTTCAACCACGGCGTCAGCAGCAGCCCGGCCTGTCCGACCAGCTCGCTCACAATCAAGGTTCCCCCGGCTCGATGGGCGGCGATGCCCAGGAAGAACGTGCCCAGCAGGGCCAGGGCGATGCCGACCGAGCAGATCACCAGGTATTTCCAGGTCGCCTCGAGCGACCGTGAGCTACGATGGAAATAGATCAACGGCGCGCTGGCCAGGGTGGTGGCCTCGATGGCCACCCACAGCAGACCAAGGTGCTGCGCCAGGCAGACCAGGGTCATCGTGGCCAGGAACAGCAGCAGGCAGCCGACGAAGACGGCCTGGTGGCCGGCCGGGTACCGGTGGCATTCCTTGCCGAGATACGAAACGCCATAGACCGCCGCCGCCAGGAACAGCAGACTGGTGATGCTCAGGAACAAGGTGCCAGCCGGGTCGAGCTGCAACCAGCCGTGCCAGGCCACCGCCGCGGCTCGGGCTTCCCCGCCCCACAGCCGCATCGTCAGCGTGGCATGAGCCACCGCCGTGCACAGCAGCAGCCCTTGCAGCACCGGCTTGACGCGCACCGCGAACGCCAGCAGACCCATGACCAGCGGCAGCAGCAGCAGCCAGTTCAACATGCGTTCAGTCCCTGAGGGTGGATAACCGGCTGGTGTCCATATGGATCTCCTCGATCTCCCGGTTGATCTGGAAGAGTGTGATCACCATGACGAAGACCGCGACGAAGATGTCGAGCAGGATCCCCAGCTCGACGATGAACGGGGTCGAGGTTTCGAGGGCGACGCCGAACGTGAAGACCCCGTTCTCCAGCACCAGGTAGCCGAGCACCTGCGTGATTGCGTTGCGCCGGGCGATGATCAGGAACAAGCCGGTGAAAATGGTGAACATCGCGGTGGGCACCAGCAGATCGGAACGAATGATCCCCGGCAGCGGCAGCCGCCCACCGACCCAGGTGGCGAACCCCCAGGCCGCCACCCCGATCAGCAGCGAGGCGGTGAACCCGACGTAGGGTTCCACCTCGCGCCGAACCCCGGCCTGCCGAATGGTGCGGAACAGCAGCATCGGAAAGACCAGCCCTTTGACGATCATCGTCACTAGCGCCAGCCCCGTGATCGAGATCTCGGGCCAGCCGCCTTCGCCGGTGAAGAAGAGGAACGCCAGGCCGACCCCCTGCAGGGCGCCCGCCCGGATGTAGACCCCGAGCCGGCTCGACCCCAGCATCAGCAGGTTGGTCAGCACGATCAGAACCAGCAATCCTTCGAGCAGCAGGTTCATCTTAGCGGGCTCCCAGCACCAATGCCAGCAAGGTCATGATCAAGGCCCCGACCAGGAACTGCGGCACCTTGTGCAGGCGCAGCCGGGCCATCGTCGACTCGACCACGCCGGTGAGGACCGCCAGCAGCAAGAGGCCCCCCACCGCCGCCGGCCAGGCCAGGAACCAGGGCAGGCCGGCCGGCAGCACGAGACCGACCACCAGCGAGCCCAGCAGCCACAGCTTGAGCGAGGCCCCGTACAGGATCATGGCGAAATCGGGCCCACTGTGATCGAGCACCATCACCTCATGAATCATGGTCAATTCCAGGTGGGTATTGGGATCATCGACCGGAATGCGGGCGTTCTCGGCCAGGAACACGAAGAACAGGGCGGTGGCCAGCAGAGCCAGCATCGGCCCTGCCGTCACCCACAGCGTGGGGCTGATCCCCGACATGATGCCGCTCAGCGACAGGGCTCCGGTCTTGCGCGCCAGGATGGCCAGCGCCAGGAAGACGGGCGGCTCGGCCAGGGCGGCGAAGGTCACCTCGCGGCTGGCCCCCATGCCCTCGAAGCTCGAACCGGTATCGAGGGCGGCCAGCACCGTCACGAACCGCAGCAGACCGAGCAGATAGAGCATCAACACCAGATCGCCGGGGAAGGCCAGAAACGCGCTCGCCCCGCCCAGCGGCATCAGGGTCAGCGCGACCAGCAGGCTGGCCAGGCCGACGACCGGGCCGGCCACGAAGATCCAGGTGGTGGTCCGGCTGTAGACGGCCCCCTTGCCGAGCAGACGGGCCAGATCATAGTAGGGCTGCCAGACCGGCGCCCCTTGCCGGCCGGCGAAGAACGCCTTCGTTCGATGGATCACCCCTTGCAGCAACGGCGCCAGCACCAGCGCCAGGGCCACAGAGACCAGGCCGAGAGCATTGACAATCACCATAGGTTCCATCCCAGCAGCACCAGCAGGGTGACAGCAATGTAGAGAACGTAGACCTGCAGCCGCCCCGCCTGCACCCAGCGCAAACGCTGACAGAGGGTCTCCACGCCTGTGAAGAGCGGGGTGTACAGCCGCCCGACGAACGAGTCGGCCGGATGGGTGGCCAGCCGGCCCGGCGCCGGAAAGAGGCCCGACAGCGCCGGCCGGTCGACGGTTCCTGCCCGGAGCGGCTCGAACAGATCATTCAGAGGTTGGGTGAACGAAGAACCAGTGTAGGACATCCGCGGGGTGGGCGCCGCGTATCCGCAGTCCCAGGTCGGGGTCTGCCCGATCTCACGACCGGCCAGCAACCGCCTCCGCACGGCCGCCAGGAACCCGACCAGCAGGACCAGCAGAATGGCCACTCCCAGCACGCCGCGCAACAGCGCCCCGCCGCGCAGAAGCTCGAGCAGCAGGGTCTGACCATCAATCGGCACAAGGACGGACAGCACCGGCGCCAATCCGGGCACGGCCACTGGCACCACCACCGCCAGCCCCCCGCACAGCATCGCCAGAGTGATCATGGCGAACGACATGAGAGCCGGCGGCGGCGCCGCCTCGGCCGCGCCCTGCGTCCGAGGCTCGCCCAGGAAGGCGATGCCGTAGACCTTGGCGAAGCACGCCGCGGCCAGACCGCCGATCAGGGCCAGCCCGCCGATCGCCAGACAGCTCGGCAGCCAGGCGAACCCCTGGCCGCCCAGCAGCCCCTGGAACGCGGCCACATAGATCAAGAACTCGCTGAGAAAGCCATTGAGCGGGGGAAGCCCGCCAATGGCCACCACGCCCGCCAGACAGGCCCCCGCGGTCGCCGGCATCCGCCGGAACAGCCCGCCCAACCGGTCGAGCTCCCGGGTGCCGGTGGTCACCGCGAGCGTGCCGGCCCCCAGGAACAGCAAGCCCTTGAACATGGCGTGGTTGAGCACATGGAGCAGACTGCCGGCGAACCCCGCCACCGCCATGGCGGGCTGCGCGGTGGCGCGGCCGCAGAGGCCCAGTCCCAGGCCGATGGCGATGATGCCGATGTTCTCGACGCTGGAATAGGCCAGCAAGCGTTTCACGTCGCGCTCGGCCAAGGCGAAGACCATGCCCATGATGCCGGAAACGACCCCGATGACCACCAGCGCCCATCCCCACCAGACCGGCGGCGCGCCCAGGACGGTCAGCGCCCGGAGCAGCCCATAGATCCCGGTTTTGATCATCACTCCCGACATCACGGCGGAAAGATGGCTGGGAGCGGCCGGGTGAGCGTCGGGCAACCAGACATGCAGCGGCATGAACCCTGCCTTGGCCCCGAATCCGACCAGGGCGGCGAGGAAGAGCAGCGCCTGCGCCCGCTCGGATAGCGTCGCGCGGGCCAGCTCGGCGAAGGTCAGCCCACCGGCCCGCTGGCCCAGGAACAAGAAGAAGAGAACCAGGAAGGCGGACCCGATGTGGGTGGCGAGCAAGTAGGTCCAGGCGGCCGAACGGTTCTCGGCGTTGGCGTCATCCAGGGCGATGAGGAAGAACGCCGCCATCGACATCACTTCCCACGAGAAGAGGAATCCCAACCCATCGTGGGCCAGCAGCACCAGCACCATCCCCGTCTGGAGCAGGCTGGCGAACAAGCCGACGTTGGCCGGATCGACCATCCCGCGGCCCGCGACGCCCGAGGCGGCACCGGCCGCACCGACCCCGGCGGGGCCGGTGTGATGGTGAAACCCCAGGTACTGCGCCCCATAGATCGCCGCCATGGCCGTCAGGATCGACACCGGCAACAGGAAAAAGGCGCTCAGCGGATCGACCGCCAACGTCAGCGTGTAGCCGGTGCCGAACCACGGCCAGGTCACCACCGTCCGGCTCCCGTGCCAGAGGATGTCGCCGCTCAGCAGCGCCCCGGCCAGGCCGCCCAGGACCGCGCCCGTCGCCGCGAGCAGGCGGGCCAGTCCCGCATGAAATCCGGCCATCCGGCCCACCAGTCCTCCGAGCAGCGGGAAGAAAATGACCGCCGCGATCAGGAAGCCGTGATTCATACGCTGGACTGGTCAGTCGACCGTCCGTCGGCGGGCGCCCTCCCCGCCCCCGACCGCTCTTCGAACGCCCGGAAGCGGGCCACCAGCTCAGCCGCCGGCGGCCGGGCCTGCAGCAGCGCTTTGCCTTCCGGTCGACTGAGCACGTTCGCCACCTGGGCCAAGAGCGCCAGGTGAGCGAATACCGTCGGACAGATGAGCAGAAACACGCAGGTCACCGGCTTGCCATCTCGGGCCCGCCAGTCGACCGGTTGACGCAGGAAGGCCAGGCCTGCCACCGGGGCCTCCAGCATCGGATCGATCAACGGGCCCGCCGCATGCGGAATGGCGATCCCGTCGTCGAGGCCGGTTGGATGGGCCTTTTCCCGAGCCACCACCATCTGCCGCAGCAGGTCGCGGTCGACGGCCGGGGGCAGCGGCAGACGGGTCAGCAGCTCGTTCAGCACCGCTTCGGGGGTCGGCCCGGGCAGATCGTGGAAGACCCCTCCCCGGTCGAGGGCCACCGACAGCCGGGACGGCGCTTCCCCTGCGAGCCCGGCCGCCCGCACTGGCACATGGTGGGCCGCCGCCCATTCGAGGATCTCTTCTCGATTGAACCGGAGTTCATCCAGCACCGCGAAATGGGGCAGGCCGTGGTGGTCGATCCAGGTCCGGATCTGCCGCTCACCGGCATTGAGGAGCCGGGCCACATCATGCAACGAAAGTTCCATGGGACCTCTGCTCAGAAAAAAGTGCCCGATTATACCTCCCGCTCCCCGGCTTTGCCAAGTTTTTTTTCACCGGTGTTTTACGGCCTGATCAAGCGGATGAATGAGAAGTTCGCGAGAGATTCCACCCGTTTGACAGGTGGATGGGGAGGAGGGTAGGATGTGCCCACTCTAATGGGAGGATGCCTCATGAGCCAGATCGACTTTCTGCGCCGCGTTTCCCTGTTCTCGGGTCTCAGTGAAGAGGAATTGAAGAACCTGGCCGGACGGGCCGAAGCCATTCCTTTCGCCCGAGATGCCTTCATCTGCAAAGAGGGGCAGGCCGCCGACTCGATGTTCGTCATCAAGTCCGGCATCGTCCAGATCTTCTGCGACGACGGCAAGGGGGGGCGCAAGATCCTCACCCACCTCAAGCTCGGCGAATACTTCGGCGAAATGGCCCTGCTCACCGACGAGCCGCGCACCGCCAGCGCCGTCGCCCTGGCCGAAACCGAGGTCATCCGCATCCGCAAGGACGATTTCCACGCGCTCTTGCGCACCGCCCCCGGCGTCGCGCTGGCCATCATCCGCACGCTGTGCGAACGCCTCGCCAAGGCCAACATCGGCTCGGCCGGCGAGAAGAAGACGTACGTCTACGCCGTCATGGGCCCCGACACCAGCTCGGGCAAGAGCCTGTTCGCCCGCAACCTGGCTTTCGCCATGCAGCAGCTGCTCGGCCGCGACGTTCTGCTGTTCGATCCGAACCTGCGCGACGACAAGGTCGCCCGGGCGCTGGGCATCGAGCAGCGCTCCCGCATCATCGATGAACTGGTCGATCGCGAGCGGATCGCCGACCTGAAGAAATATGTCGTCCGCGCCCCCTGCGGCATCGAAACGCTTCTTCCCCAGGAAAACGGGCTGACCGACCTCCGCCTGAAGGAATTCCATACCTTCTCGATCATGAAGACGGTCATGGAAACCTACGATTTCGTCGTCGTCGACTCCAGTTCGATGTACACCAAGGTCACCAAAGAGATCGTGCAGAGCGTCGACAAGATCGTCTACCTGATCTCCAGCAAGAACGTCTCGGTCAATGGCCTCATCAAGCATTTCGAGGAGACCCGCCGCAGCTGGAAGGTCGATCCGTCGAAGGTCATCTACGGCCTCAATCACACCACCGCCGATCCCACGCAGGAAGGCAAGATCCTGCCCGAGGACCGCGAGTATCTCAAGTTCGAGCTGCCCTTCGACAAAGCCCTGGCCGGCAACCGTACCCCCGACGCCCAGCTCCTGCTGCAGCGCGACCCCAACCATCCGATGGCCGTGGCCATTCGCGACCTGGCCGAAGCCATGCTCTTCGATCAGGCGCTCGGTCTGTACCTGCCCACTTTCGACGGCGATCCCGGCAAGAAGGAGTTGTCCCGCCGCTGGGCCGAGACCGGCACGCAGGAACTGGGAGCCCTGCTGCGACACACCCGACTCGAATCGCCGGTCACCCATCAGGGGCAGGCCATGCACTGCATCCAGGGCCGCACCGCCAAATGGCTGCTCAACCAGCACGTCGTCGCGCTGGTCAACTTCGCCAACCGCTTCAAGCAGGAGTTCGGCCTCGACAAGGTGATCTTCACCATGAACGGCCAGGAAAGCGTGGTCTGACGGCCGAGTCGGGCGGCGTGGCGCGAACGACGCCAACGGCGCCCCGGCCCTGCCTCGTCCTCTCTCCCGTCGGCCTCCCCCTCCCCCGCCGCCGGCCCCGCCGGCGGCGGTTTCATCGTGGCTGGGCGGGTGGAATCCAGGTCTCGGCCATGGCGATGCGCTCGATGGCCGGCGGGTGGCTGAACAGCCAGAAGACCCGCCAGGGATGCGGCAGCAGATGGCTGCGATTGTCGCGGGCCAGGCGCACCTCGGCCTCGATGAACACCTGGCGCAGGCCGGTCAGATCGAGCGAGGCCCGATCGGCCTGCCGCTCGAAATGCTGGCTGATCTGCGCTTCGATAGGCGCCAGCAGCAGATTGCCGACCATGGTCACCACCGCGAAGAACGGCACATTGGCCGCCGACCACAACGGCTGCAACCGGAAGGCCGTTTCGGCCTGCAGCCATGGGAAGACCCACCACAGGGCGACGCATCCCACCAGTCCGCCCAGGAACCCCAGGGCGATGCCCTTGGCCATGTGGTCGTGCTGCCAGTGCCCGACCTCGTGGGCGAAGATGAGCGCCGCCTCGTCGACGGTATGGCTCTTGATCAGGGTGTCGTAGAGCACGATCCGCTTGCGCGATCCCAGGCCGGTGAAATAGGCGTTGGTGTGCTTCGAGTAGCGGCTCTCATCGATTTCATAGATGCCTTCGACGGGAACCCCGGCCCGGGCCGCGATGGCCAAAATGCGTTCTTTCAGCGGTCCGTCGGCCAGCGGTTTCTGCTCATAGAACAGAGGCGTGACCAGCACGGGAAACAGCAGGGTGAGCACCACGCCGTAGGCCGTCGTGGCGCTCGGCACCACCACCGGCCAGGCCCGCGGGAACGTTCGAACTACCCACAGGAAGAGCAGCACTCCCGCCGCTTGCACCACGGTGCTCACGGCGAACCCCTTGGCCCAGCGCCAGAGCCATTGCGCGGCCGTCATCGTCGAGAAGCCCATTTCCTGCTCGCAGATATGGCCGAGGTAGTACGAGAACGGCAGCACCGCCAGGCTATAGAGGGCCTGGAAGGCCACCAGGAACAAAAGACTGCCGCCCCAGAACCCACCGCCCGCCAGGGCCTCGCACCGGGCGTGCAGGGCGGCGAAGAACCCGCTGAAAATGCCCAACAGCAGGAAAGCCATCTGCCAGTAGCCGACAACCGCCCGGGCCCAGAAACCATGTCGGAAATAGGTTTCGCCCCGGACGATATCGTCGGGCGTGAAATAGGTCAGCACCCGTTGCCGGGCCGCCGGATCGGGATTCCCCACCCAGCCCAGCCAGAGCAACCCACCGCGCAGCAGAATCCACAGTATGATCAACAGCCAGAAGAGCCGCAGCATGGCTCCACCCTACCAGAAAGCATCCTCCGGCGCTACTCTGGAATCACCCCAGGCGAGCGCCTGCCAGCCATTCCCGTGATCGGCCCCGCCCCATCAGGTGGCCATCGGGGCAGCGGCCACCCCACCGGCCAAACGCGCCACGCGCCGTGCCCAGGTGACGACGAGTGGGCCAGAGGCCGGCGAAGCCTGGTGATTCCTACAAGGAAAAGGCCGTCCCGCCCCGTTCCTACCCCTTCACCCGAGAGAGCCAACCTTGGCCCGGTAACCTTGCCCGGGATGGCTGTCCCGGCCCCTCTTCATGTATAATCGGGCCCGCCATGACCACGAAAGCCCCTCCCCCTCCGCGCATCGATTGCCACCGCTGCGTCCATTTCTACGTCACCTGGGACAAGCACATGCCGTTCGGCTGCCGGGGCCACGGGTTCAAGTCCGCCCAGCTCCCTTCCCAGGTGGTATTCGCCAGCTCGGGCACGGCCTGCCTGCTCTTTCAACTCAAACCCCTGCCCAAAAAGTCCTGAATCGGCAGGCTCCGCGGCGCGCAGCTCCTTCCACCACCTTCCTGTCCCCCCATTCCAGCCATCAGATCCACCATTCCCGCCCATCTCGGGCCGTCGGTTTGCATCGAGAAGCCGACTGTGGTATGGTGTCGCGCATCATCGCATGGATACCACGTCACGGTTGTCGTCGCGTCGCCGGGCCCGGCTGCCGGCCTCTTCTTCCCCGTTGCGAAAAAACCGCTCAGGGTTCGCCGGATTGTCGCCGATGGGTATCGAAGAAGGTTGGTTCCTCGCAGCCAACAGCAAGGAGGCAGACACTCTCGACATGGCAACCCGGAACGGCATCCATTTCATTGGCATCGGCGGCATCGGCATGAGCGGCCTGGCCCAGATCTACATGACCAAGGGCTTCCAGGTCTCCGGCTCCGATCTCTCCTCCACGCCCATCACCCAGCGCCTGGAAGAAGCAGGGGCCCGCATCTTCACCGGGCACGCCGCGGCCAATCTCACCCCGCTGGCCGACAATATCGCCAAGGTGGTGATCTCCACCGCCATCAGCGCGGACAACCCCGAACTGCTGGAAGCCCGCCGCCTGGGTCTTCCCATCTACCACCGCTCCGATCTGCTGGCCGAACTGTTCCTCGATGCCCCCACCGGCCTCGCGGTGGCGGGGTCGCACGGCAAGACCACCATCACCAGCATGGTCTCCACCGTCCTGCTCGAAGCGGGGCGCGATCCCACCTGCGTCGTCGGCGGCCACGTGCCCGCCCTGGGCGGGAACGCCCGCCCCGGCCAGTCCGGCATCTTCGTGGCCGAGGCCGACGAGAGTGATGCCACCTTCCTGAAGTATTTCCCGCACAGCGCGATCATCACCAACATCGACAACGACCACCTCGACCACTATGCCAGCGTCGAGGCCATCATCAAGGCGTTCGAGATCTTCGCCAGCCACCTCGACCCCGCCGGCACGCTCTACCTCTGCACCGACGACGCCAACAACCGCACCATGGCCCTCCCCGAGAACCGCCGGATCGTCACCTACGGCATCGACCATCCGGCCGATGTGATGGCCTCCAACATCCAATACAAGCCGTTCGGCTCGACCTTCCGCCTGAGCATCGGCGGGATCCTGCGCGAGACCATCGAACTGGCGGTGCCGGGCAAGCACAACGTCCTCAATGCCCTCCCCGTGATCGCCTTCTGCCTCGACCTCGGCCTCACGCTCGAGGAGATCCAGGCCGGCCTGCTCAACTTCACCGGCGCCGGCCGCCGCTTCGAAGTGAAAGGCTGCTGGGAAGGCGTCACCGTCATCGACGACTACGGCCACCACCCCAATGAGATCCGGGCCACGCTGGCCGCCGCCCGCAACCTGGGCGCCAAACGCGTGCTCGTGATCTTCCAGCCCCACCGCTACACGCGCACCCAGCTGCTGTGCCGCGAGTTCGGCCGCGCCTTCGCCGACTGCGACAAGCTGTTCCTCACCGAGATCTATCCCAGTTCCGAAAAGCCCATTCCGGGGGTCACCAGCCAGCTCATCCTCGATCAGATGCCGGTGGCCCAACGTCGCAAGGCCAAGCTGGTCAAAGATCTGCACCAGCTGCCCTTCCAGCTCACCAAGATCGTCGAGCCCGGCGACGTGCTGTTCACCCTGGGAGCGGGCTCCATCACCCACCTCGGGCCCGAGATCCTCGATTCGCTGAAGGCGCGCAGCGCCAACCACGCCGTGCAGCAGGCCCGCCCGGCCGTCTGATCGCCGAGGGTCCGCCCATGTTGCTGCTCAGCCTGGCTGCCGTTTTCGCCGGTACCATCGTCGCCGGCCTGGCCGCGGTCGATCTGGGGTTCTGGCTCCTCGATCGCCTCAAAGCCCGCCTGGGAACCTGATCCTTCCCTCCATCCGCCCCTTCCGCCTTTTTCCTCGCGATGCGAAGGGCGCCTCCGTCCGGAGGCGCCCTTCGTGCGCTTGCCGCCCGCCCCAGAGGAACGAGGGGCGGGCGGCGGTCCGAGGCCCGGCGGCCGAGTTCAGGGGCGGGTGAACCCGACCGCGTAGGCCCCCTTCCCGAGGAGGAATTCTTCGGCGATGGCCTTGACCGCATCCTTGGAGACATTCTTGATGAGGTCAGGGTATTTGCGATGGTAATCGAACCCGAGGCCGAAGAACTCATCGGTCGAGAAGGTGTCCGCCTGCGAGAGATTGTCGACCAGGCCGATGGCATACTGGCCCAGGATGTACTTCTTGGCGTCTTCGAACTCCTCGTCCGAGAAGCCCCCGGTCCGGATCGCCTCGAGTTCATCGACCAGGGCGGCCCGCGCTTCGTCGAGCTTGCCCACGGCGGTGCTCAGGGTGGCGAAGAAATAGCCGGCCGTGCGCATGCCGACGTTGGTGCCCCAGACCGAATAGGCCAGCGACCGCTTGTCGCGCAGGTTGGTGAACAACCGTGAGGCCATGCTCCCCGACAGGATCGTGCGCAGGACGTCCATCGCCACCCCGCGCGGATCGTTCCGCGGGAACGTCCGGGTGGCCACGATGATCTGCGATTGCTGGCGGTTCTTCTGGGCCGTGATCTCCAGAGGTTGGGCGATAGGATCGACCTTGGGCTCCTTCAGCTCGGGCAGGCTGCCCCGGCTGATCGTCTCGAAGCGCTTCACCAGGGCATCTTTGATCTCGCTGGGGTAGAAGTCGCCGACCACCGCGACCACCATCCCCGAACCGACGTAGTGCTTGCGGAAGAACTGGACGCAATCGGACCGCCGCAGGTTCTTCACGTCTTCCGCCAGTCCCAGCGAGGAATAGCCGATGGGGTGATCGGGGAAGAGGGCTTTCAGGGTGCGATAGTAGATGAAGGGGAAGAGGTTGTCTTCCTCGGCTTTCAGCTTCTCGAGCGCGATCTCCTGTTCCTTGCGGAATTCGGCTTCGGGAAAGTCGGCTTTGGTCAGCACTTCGAGCGCCAGATCGAGCGAGGGCAGGAACTTCTCGGCCAGGGCCTGCATCTTGAAGGTGGTGAAGCTCTTCTGGGCCTTCACCTCGACCTTGGTGCCCATGGCTTCGAACGCGCGCGCGATCTCGTCGGCCTTCTTCCCCTCGGTGCCCTTCAACAGGGTCGAGGCGGTCAGATTGGCCAGGCCGGCTTCCCGCTTCCCTTCGCGCAGACCGCCCGCATCGATCTGGACCGCCATGGCGACGAGAGGCGAGGAATGGTTCGGCCGCAGAATCAGCCGCAGCCCGTTTTCCAGGGTCAGCATCTCGGGCACGAGGGTGCTGGTGGCGATCTGCGGCTCGTAGCGGGCCACGGACAGATTCCAATCCTGGAAGGTGGCCTTGGCCAGCCGCTGCACGTCGGCCAGCGACACCTGCTTGATGCGATCGATGTAGGCATCGGCCTCCGACAGCTTGTCGAGCGTCGCATAATGGCCGTAGGAGAAGGCCTGCGCCTCGGCGGTCTCGCGCGCGAAAATGGTCGAGGCGATCAGTTGCTGCTTGGCCTTTTCGAACTCGGCCGGCGTGATCCCCTGGGCGGGGTCGCGTTCGGCGGTGCCTGGCTCGGCCCCGAGATCGGCCATCAGGCGGGTCGCCCGGTCGATGAATTTGCCGACATTCCCCTGGGGCATTTCCGCCATGATCATGAACAGGGAGGGATCCTGGCTGGTGAAGTAGCTGGTGCGCACGCTGGTGACCAGCTTCTCGTCTTCGACCAGGGTTTTCACCAGGCGAGAGCTCCGTCCCGAACCCATCATGGCCGAAATGACGTCCATCACGTAATTGTCGGGAGACGCGATGCCCGGCGCGTGCCAGGCCAGGGCGACGTAGGCCTGTTGCAGATCGCCGAACTCGCGCACCTCGCGCTTGCGGTCCTGAGGAGGCTCGGCCGGAACGGTCTGCTCCGGTTTGGGGCGGCCGCTGACCCCGCCCATGTATTTCTTCACCACCTCCAGCGCCTCGGCGGTCTTCACATCGCCGACCACCACCACCCACATGTTGGCCGGGGTGTAGTAGGTCTTGTAGTAATCGTAGACCTGATCGCGGGTGGCCGAGGCCAGCACATCGTGATACCCGATCACCGGGTGCCGGTAGGGATGCGTGGTGTAGGCCAGCTCCCTGACCATGTTATAGACCTTGGACTCGGGGTCGTCCTTGTCCATTCGCATCTCTTCGAGGACCACCTGCACTTCCTTGGCGAACTCAGCCGGATCGAACAGGCTGTTGAGCACCGCGTCCGCTTCCAGTTCCATCAGCCGGGGGAAGTGCTCCTTGGCCCCGAGCACGTGGTAGCAGGTGTAATCGAGCGAGGTGAAGGCGTTCTGGGAGGCCCCGAGCTTCTTGATCTCCCGATCGAGCTGGCCGGTCGGATAGGTCGGGGTCCCCTTGAACAGCATGTGCTCGATCAGATGGGAAAAGCCTTCCTGGCCTGGCTTCTCATTCCGAGAACCGACGTGGATCCAGATATTGAGGGCCACCACGGGAGCCGCGGGCTCTTCTTTGATCAGAACCTGCAACCCGTTGTCGAGAGTGAAGGTCTGCCAGGGCTGCCAGGCCCTGGCCTTGACGCCAGGCCCCAGTCCCACCATCAGAACAAGAACGAGCAGAAGCGTCCATTGGGGCTTGCCTGTGCTGTATCGTTTTGCCATGTCGGGCTCCTTGTCTGTAGTCTCGATTTATTCTAGCATAGGGCCCCGGAGATTTTCCCGGAGGAACCCATGCCTGAGCCCCGTTTCCTCGTTCAGGTCCAGATCCTGGTGCGATCTGGCGAGGCCAGCCTGCTGGTCCGCACCGGCGACCCCGACCACCCTGGCTGCTGGGACTTGCCCGGAGCAACTCTCGCGCCCGGCGGCGACCCGGTGGCGACGGCGCAGGCCGCGGTCGGACCGGCCACCGGTCTTCCCGTCCACCTGAGCGGCCTGATCGGCATCTATTCGGCCATCGCCACCGACCATCGGATGATCTTCGTCTTCCAGGGAGAATCGCCCCGCCTCCCTCCCGCTCCCCGCGATCTCACCATTCTCGAAGCCCGCTGGATCACCGACGGAGAGCTGGCCGGGCTGCTGGGCCACCAGATCGCTTCGCCCCAGCGGCTCACCCGCATCCTGCGCCACGCCTCCCAAGGGCACCTCCTGCCCTTGTCCCGGTTCTGGCGCCCCGAGCCGCCGGCCTCCTCCCCGCCCCCCACCCCCTCTCAGGCCACCAGCTCCGGACCGCTCCGATCGGGGCGGCCTGACCGCTGATCGGCGCATGCCCCTGGTGCTTTCCCTCATCGGCAGCCTTCTTATCGTCGCCCTGCTCACCCAGATGGCAGGAATGAGTGGTTGGTCAGGGCGGTGGCGGCCCCTGCTCCTGCGAAGCGGCGCCGCTCTGCCGACCATGGGTGCGGCTCTGGCCCTGGAGGCGCTGGTGGCCGCGATGCCGCTGGTGCCCTCGTGGGCGGTCCTGGTGGTGGCCGCGCCCCTCATCGAAGAAGGACTGCGCTGGTGGTTGCTGCAGGCCACCGGCCTGACCGAGCCGGGGGCAGGCACCCTGGCGGGTGGTCTGATGGGTGTCACCGAGACCGCCTTCCTCGTCGCCCGTGGCCCCTCTTCGCCTGCTACGCTCGCGTTTCGGGCCCTCGCCACCGTGCCTCTACATGCCTGCAACGGCGGCCTGCTGACCCAAGGGGTCGGATCCCTGCCGCTGGCGGTGGGGTGCCATGCCGCCTTCAACCTCGGATTCGTCCTGGGCGGCGGGATCGGCTACCTGACCTCCCTGACGGCGCTGGGCCTGCTGGCCGGCGGTTGGCTCTCCCTGACCATGGCCCCACCCGAGCGCCCCATTCCCTCTCGTCAGGCCTGACGCGACCGACCGCCTCCCTCCCGCACGGGATCCCCTTCGTCTCCCAACGGTTCCTGCCGATATTCCGATTACCGTAAAAAGGGAGACATCGATGAAAGAAGGCAAGCAATTCTTCCTGCTCGGCTGTCTGATGGCGCTCGGCGCGGGCCTGCTCGTCCTCGAACCGGGCATTCTGCAGGCGGTGTCACGTCAGGTGAACCTGAGCCTGGTGACCCGCGAGGTCCGCATGGCGGTCGATCTGGGCCTCTACAATCCCGATTACCTGGGGAAGGAATTCCTCGATGCGCCCGTGGCGCGGCGCGAGTTCGCCCGCCTGCTGCGCGGTTTCCTGCACATGGTAGGCGCCCCGGCCGGTCAGAGCCAGAGCAAGCTCGAAGAGAGCGGCATTTTCGCCGCCCACCCCCCCAAACAAGCCCTGTCGCGCAAGCTGGCGGCCGAAGCGGTCTGCCGGGCCCTCCTCCATCTGTCTGATCTGGGCCTGCTCACCGTCGACGGCGAAGGCCTGACCCGATTCCCCGACTACGCTCCCCCACCCAAGTATCAGAAAGCCATCGGCTACCTGCGCCGGCGGGAGGTCTTGCGCGGATACCCTGACGGCACGTTCCAGGCGGCGCGGGCCATCACCACCCGGGAAGCCATCACCCTCCTCTATCGATTCTATGAGATGGTCGCGGCCACCATCGGCGAATCCCAGGCCAGCGGCTCGCTCCATTTCGTCGATCTTCCCCTCGACCATCCCATGGTCGCCAAGCTTCAAGCCCTGCAGGAAGCGGGAGCCTTCGCCTATGTCCAGCGCGGAGCCAGCTTCGATGGCAATGCCGCCATCACCCTGGCAGAACTGCAAAGCCTGTTCCGCGGACTGCTCGAAAAACGGAACCTGCCTCCCCTTCCAGCCGACCTCCAACCCCTCCTGGGGCGGAAGGCCCTGTCAAATCCTGCTCGGCGCCGGCATCTGGCCATCCTCATGGGACACCTGACCGGGGCTAGCCGCGCCACCCCAGCGCCGGCCCTGGAACGCCCCTACCTCGATGTGCCGGCCAACGGCCCCGAAATCCCCGGCCTGGCGGCCCTCGAACAGGTCGGGATCAGCCTCGGCTATGCCGATCGTCGGCTGGCGGGAGATGAACCTCTGTCCTGGTTCGAGACGGTCGGCATCCTCCACGCCTGGCTGGCCCGGACTAGCCCCGATCAGACCACCGCGACGACCGCGCAGGAAGCGGCGACCCGTTCAGATTTCGAGGAATTCGCGGCGTTGATCAAAGCCAAGAAAGAGCGGATCCGCGGCATCCTCGACCGCAAGCCCCGCTATTCGCGACGTTGACCCAGCGGCACCAACCAACCAGCCCCTAGGGCCGCCAGGGGGCTGTGGTTCTTCCTCCCGCTCAGCCAGGGCCGCGCCGGCCCTGGCTTCCCTTTTTTTCGTAGCTCGGGCGGGTCAGCTCGCTCGTTCTCGGCTGGCAGCCCCGGGTCAGGGGCCGACGACCGCCCTCGTGACCGGCCTCGAAAAAAAACCGGGCCGTGGACAATCCTGGCCCGGGAGCAATGAACAAGCAGGCGGATCTAGTGACCGACCTGGCTCGTGAAGGACGTCCACCCGGCCGGCACCTCTTTCTGGAACACCGGGGTGCCGATCCAGGAACTCAGGCGCTGGGCCTGGTCCTGGACCTCTTCCGAACGGTGGCTTTCGAACAGACAGACCGCCTCGAACCCGCCCCCCCGGCGGACATAGGCCTTGATCCGCCACAGACTGACCGGAGAAGCTCCGAGGCATTCGCAACTCCGGCACAGTTCGAGATGGAGCAGATCGCGGAAATGGTAGGTCGCCCGCTTCTCGCACAGCACCCCGAACTCCATGTATTCGATCTTCGACTGTTTCCGGCTGATGATCACGCACTTGCGGTAGGTCAACACCATCAGCCCCCCGACCCCGAGGCCGCCTGCCACGATCATCCCCAGGGCGGTCACCGCCAGTCCGCCTCCCTGGAGAAGGTAGATGGCCGCCCGGCCCGCCACCCCCACCCCGGCCAGCAGCACCATCACGCCAAAGGCGCCGCAGGTTCGAGAGGTGCGCAGGATGACCGTGCCAGGCCCCGGTTCGTCCGCCTTCATTCCTTTCAGGAATGCCAAAAGACCCATTCCCTACCCCCATCGCAGCTCTGGTCTGTTTGCGCAGCGGGCACATAGTACCAGACCGACGCCGCCAGGTCAACGATTTTTTCGCCTGAAAATGGCGTACATCAATGGTCTTGGCTCAGAATCACATCGGTCATCTGTAAAAATTTTTCGCTGTACCGAAAGCCTATTGTTCTGGTGCGGAAAAGAAGCCGATTTTTTCCTGAATTGCCGATGAATTCCTCGGCGCCAACCGACGCCGCCGGGTTTGTGTACAATGAATTTCCAAACACCAGAAGCGCATCAGCATTGGTTCGATGTGGCGCGGGACGGTTCGGCAGCGTCTGGCCGGCACGGCGCGGCGGCCAGGCCGCTCCCCAGGCTCGCCCGCGGTTTCGGCCGGCGTTCTTTCAGTACCGTCGGGGGTTCAGGCGAGGTACACCCACCCGTCCCCTGGCGATTCCCCAGCGCCGAACGGCGGCCAGGCCGCCAGGAACTCCTCGGCGGTCAGGAGCGGGATGCCCTCCTCGCGCAGGGCCTGCGCGGTCACGCCGCGACCCGCCGCCAAGGCCCCGGTGAAGAAGCCCGCGTGGATCGCCCTGACCCCGCAGGCGGGGCTCCGGTCACGCAGAACGGCCAGGCCGGCCCCGGTCAGCCGGGCCAGACGTCGCGTTTCCTCTGCGCCCCGCAGGTAGGCCGCCGTACAATCGTGCCCATCCCGGGTGCGCACCTGCCCACGCCCGGCCAGGATCAACGTCGCACTGGCCTGCAGCTCGGCGGGCGGGCGCGGAGTGGGCAGGCCCCCCAATTGCTCCGGACAGATGGGGATGAAGATCGCCCGCCGCGCCGCGCCCCCGGCCAGCAGGGCCTGGAAGCGTTCGACCGTTGCGGAAGCGGCGGCGGCTCCGCGCCAAGTACAGCGGACACCGATCAGGCAGGCGCTGATCAGGATGACGGGCATGGCGGCGCGGCCGCCGCGCTCAGTGGCCGGCGCCGACCGCCTTCATCTCGACGGACAGCCGCAGGATGGCCGGTCCGACCAGCAGAACGGCGATGGCGGGGAACACCATGAAGACCAGCGGCAGCAGGAGCTTGACCGGCAGCTGGTTGACCCGCTCTTCGGCCAGGATCATGCGCTGATAGCGCATCTGTTCAGCCTGGGAGCGCAGGGTGGGGCCGATTTCGGCGCCCAGCCGCTGAGCCTGGATCAGCGAGCTGACGAAGGCGAAGAACGACAGCACCTGGACCCGGTCGGCCATGTCGGAGAGCGCCTCTTCGAGGCTTTTGCCCATCTTGACGTCGGCCAGGAAGGTCTGGAATTCGATGACGATATCGGTCGGTCGGGATTTCTCCGCGATCTTCTGAATGCCGCCGACCAGGTCGAGACCTGCCTCGATGGCCAACGACAACAGGTCGATGGTGTAGGGCAGCTCGAATTCGATGTTCTGCTGCCGGGTTCGGATCAGGTTGCCGAGGTAGACCCGCGGCAGATGGAACCCGATGGGCACCAGCACCAGCAGGCCGATGGCCCACAAAAGCGTGATATTGCCAGGGCCGGGAATGAGGATGCCCAGCAGCACGAGCAGCAGGGCGATCGTTTCCTGCAGGCCGATGAACTCGTCGACGCCCATGTCCCAGGGGTGGCCGGCCGATTCCAGCAGGAATTTGATATCTTCGCGATAGGCGTTGAGGAAGCTCCCGCCGAAGGAGGCATTGATGCTCCCAAGCAGCTTGGTGAGCGGGCTCAGGAGCAGCAGGAACCAGCCCCGTTTGCGGCTGGCGCTGGTGGGGACGATCCCGACCGCCCCGCCCTCGGGCAGCAGGCCCGTGGTCATCCGCCGGATGAACATCATGCCGATGATCGACGCCATGAAGGAGGCGATGAGGGCCACCGACCCCCAGGGGTGGCGGAACATGGGCATCAGATAGCCGGGTTGGGCGGCGAACATGAAAATGCCCAGGCCGATCGGCACCATGGCGATCAGAGACCCAGACAGGCGAGCATGGGCCGTCCCGGCCTGGACCTTCCCGGCGATCTTCTTGCGCTCGGCCACGGTACTGACGATCTGCCGATAGAGGTCTTCCAGATTCCCACCGGTCTCCTGCTGGAAGATGGTGGCGTTGACGGCCAGCCGAAGATCGGGGCTGGGCACCCGTTTGGTCAGGTTGGTCAAGGCCTCGACCATCGGTACCCCGAGGCGACGTTCCTGCACCAGGGTCCGGAATTCGTTGCAGATGGGCGGTGGCGAACTGATCGCCACCAGTTCGAAGGCCTGGTCGAGGTTGCGCCCCGCCTTCAGCGACGAGCTGATCATCAGCAGCACCTCGATCAACTGATCGTCGAGGCTGGCCCCGGTCACGCTGCGCAGCAGGCGTGTGGCGGCCCCCGGCGCCCCCGTCCCACCTGCTCCGGCTTTGCGAGCTCGGCGGGACGTCAGCGCCGTTTCCATCTGTTCTTCCAGGAAGAGGAAAACGCAGACGCCCACTCCGACCAGAGCGAGCACCTGAACCAGCATCGTTACGGTGGGATTCAAGGCAGAACCTCCTTCACGGGGTACGGACTTCGTTGGTGAACAGGTTGGCCACCTTCTCGGCGAGATTGCCCGGCATCTGTTTGATGAACTGAGGAACGATGCCGGTAGGAGCGATCTCGCCGACCACGGTGCCATCCTCTCCGATCCATTTCTTTTCGAAGCGATAGATGGTCTGGGTTTGAATGGTGGTATCCTCGAGGCCGGTCACCTCGACCACCTCGAGGATCTTCCGGGAGCCATCGGCCAGCCGGTTGGTCTGCACGATGATGTTGACCGCGCCCGCGATCTGTTCACGGATGGCGCGCAGAGGCAGATCGACGCCCGCCATCAGCACCATGGTTTCGAGGCGCGAGAGCGCATCGCGCGACGAGTTCGCATGGAGGGTGGTCAGGGAGCCGTCATGGCCGGTGTTCATCGCCTGGAGCATGTCGAGGGCTTCAGCGCCCCGGCATTCGCCGACGACGATCCGGTCGGGGCGCATGCGCAGCGAGTTGCGCACGAGGTCGCGGATGGTCACCTGGGCCTTGGATTCCAGGCCCTGGCTGCGGGCTTCGAGACGGCCCAGGTTCTCCTGGGTGAGCCGCAGTTCGGCCGAGTCCTCGATGGTGATGACCCGTTCGTCGGCCATGATGTAGTTCGACAGCACGTTGAGCAGGGTGGTCTTGCCCGAGCTGGCGCCCCCCGAAACGACCAGATTCCGTCGCAGACGGACGCACAGCTTCAAGAACTCCGCCACCTTGGGCGTCAGGGTTTTGAAGCGGTAGATCAGGTCTTCCATCGAATAGGGGATCTTGGCGAATTTGCGGATGGTGAGCATGGGCCCGACCAGGGAGAGCGGAGGAATGATGGCATGGACGCGCGATCCATCGGACAGCCGGGCATCGACGTAGGGCGTCCGCTCGTTGACGGTGCGACCGACCGGCATCAGGATCCGGTCGATCACCGCCTTGAGGTGGTCGGCGCTGGGGAAGGTGCGGCCGGTCAGAACCAGCTTGCCGTTGCGATCGACGAAGATCTTGTTGGGCCCGTTGACCATGATCTCGTCGACGTCATCGTCGCGCATGAAGTCTTCGAGGGGGCCGAGCCCCAGGATCTCGTCGATGAGGTATTTGCGCAGCTCGACCCGGGAATTGCGTCCGGGCACCGCCGGCGGCGGGGTCCGTTCGAAGGCGATGTCGAGATAGCGTTCGACCTTCTTGCGCAGCTCGGCGTCGCTCAACCCGAACCGTTTTTCGAGATTGGCCACGACCTCGGCCCGCAGATTGGCCGCATATTCTTTCACCAGAGGGTGATCCTGGATCGGCTCGGGACCGACCTCGCGCCCGGGGCCCGGCGTGGCTGCAGCGGGGGCCTGGCTGGCGTGTTCGGCGATCTCGGCGAAGACCTTGTCGAGCGCCTCGTCAGCTCCCTCGCCGTCGGGATCGCCGGCGATGGGCAGCCGGTATTCGCGGTCGAACAGGTGCACTTCGTGGCTCGCCGCCTCGGGGTCGACGTGGTTGCGCAGGAAATGCACCTTCGCCCACAGGTGCGGTTGGGTTTCATATTCCCGGGCGAACACCTTGGCGAACTGCGGCGAAGGGGCTTCCGAAGCGAACAGGTAATAGAGCAGATCGGCCCGGTTCACCAGGAACCGAGGGATCGGGGTGAGGGCGAAGGACACGTCGACCACGACGAACATGCCGCGCTTGCAGAACGCCGCGATCAGGCGATCGTAGGCCGACACCAGTTCGCCCTCGTTGACCGAGAAGCGAGGGGTGAGGGATTCCTTGTCGCGGGTGCCGGTGAAAGGGATGAGGAAGAGCCCATCCTGTTCGGTGAACCGTTCCTCGAGGTCGGCCGGATCGAAGTTGGCCCAATCGCCGATGAAGAAATCCAGGAAATTGTTCTTCATCCGGTCGAGGAGGTCGAAGTGCCACACCAGATAGGACGGCGCGAACAGATTCACCTCGAGCAGCCCACCCCGGCGGCCGGTTTTCTGCCGGAAGGCACGAGCGAAGCGGACCGCCGCCGAACTCTTGCCGATGCCGCCCTGGAAGCTGGTGAAGACGAAAACGTCAGCGCGGGATTGGTCGGTCACGTTCCCTCTCGAAAAGTTTTGGCTATTCAACCACACCCCTGGAAGGGTGTCAACTTCGCCTCTTTCCTGCCTTGCCGAGAGTCCCGGAAAGAGGTATGTTCATGGCATGCCTCCCGCCATCCGTGTCGAACGACTCGCCAAGTCTTTCGAAGGCCGGCAGGTCGTCAAGGAGATCTCCTTCGAGGTCCATCCCGGAGAGATCTTCGGCTTCCTGGGCCCCAACGGGGCCGGCAAGACCACCTCCATCCGCATGATGATCGGAGAACTCGTGCCCGACGCCGGCGAGGTCGTCATCGCCGGCCTGCCCATGCCGGCCGAGCGCGACCGCTTGAAGTCCATCATCGGGGTGGTTCCTGATCATCAGAACCTCTATGATCGCTTGACCGTGCGTCAGAACCTCGATCTGTTCGCCCGTCTGTACCAGGTGCCGCCGCAGCGGGTCGACGAGCTCATCGACCTCGTCCATCTGCGCGAGCACCTCGATCACCCGACCGTCCGCCTCAGCCGCGGACTGCGGCAGCGCACTCTGATCGCCCGCGGCATCCTGCACCGGCCTTCTGTCTTCTTCCTCGACGAACCGACGTCCGCGCTCGATCCCCATTCGGCCCAGGTCATCCGTCGGCTCATCCGCGATCTGCGCGACCAGGGCACCACCGTCTTCCTCACCACCCACTACATGGAAGAGGCCAACAGCCTCTGCCACCGTATCGCCATCATGCACCAGGGCACCATCGTCGCCATCGATACCCCGGCCGGCCTGCGCATGCGCTTCGGCCGCCCGACCATCCGTGTCACCCTGAAAGATGCCGAGGCGCCCGTCGAACTTCCGCTCAATGATCCTGAAGGAGCCCGCACGCTGGCCGGCTTCCTCGCAGCCGGGCGGGTCGCCCGCCTCCACTCGCAGGAGGCCACCCTCGAGGAAGCCTTCATGCGTCTGACCGGAGCCGAATGGCACGAGCCCGACCCTGGCACCGAGTCCCCGGCGGGCGGGAGGGCCACCGCATGAAAGTCTCCTCGATCTGGGCGCTCTTCCGCAAAGATTTCCAGGACAGCCTGCACAACTATCAGGTCCTGTTGATGGTGTTCACGCCCATCGTCCTGTCGCTCATCTTCTCGAACCTTTTCAAAGAACCCAAAGACAAGGCCATGCTGCCCAAAGTCGGCATCATCGCCAGCCCGCAACAACCTCTTCTGCAGCAATTCACGGCCGACACCGCCGGCATCAAACTGGTATTCTGCCAGACTGTCCCCGAACTCGAAACCCGGATCATCGAAGGCGAGGTCAACTTCGGCCTGGTGCTGCCCGGTACCCTGCTGGCCAGCGGCTCCGCCCAGGAAGGCCTCCAGATCAGCATCCTGTACCCCGCCGACCTGCCACCCTATGCCATGGATCGCCTGCAGGCCAACCTGGAACGCGAACTCCGCCGTTTCCTGAACATCCCCACGCCGCCTCTGCCCGTCAAGCTCGACCTGCAACCGGTCGGCGGCCGCCTGCACAGCCAGCGCTCGTTCAGCGGCGACCTCTTCCCGATGCTGGTCCTCATGGCCATTGGTATGGTGGGCTTCCTCGGCCTGCCGCTCTCGTTCGTCGAAGAGAAAGAGAAGCGCACCCTGCACGCCTTGTTCCTCACCCCGGTCACTCCGGGCGAACTGATCATCGGCAAGAGCCTGTTCTGGTTCGCCCTGGTCACGCTGACCGTGGCGGTGATGCAGGTGCTCAACCAACGCTTCGAAGGCGACCAGCTCTATTTCTGGATCCTCACCCTCATCGGCGCGGCCCTGTGCATTTTCGTCGGCTTGCTGATCTCGTTCTTCGCCCCGAACCAGGGAGCCGTCAACGCCATCGGGACCTCGTTGTTCCTGTTCTTCCAATTGGTTCCCAATCTCAGCCAGAGCAGCGAGGTCCTCAAGGCCATCTCGCCTCTCATCCCCTCGACCTTCATCTCGCGCGGGTTGAAGAAAGCCATGTTCATGGACCTGGCCAAGGTCGACATCGGAACCGATCTGGCCATCCTGGTCTGTTATACCCTGCTCGTCTATCTGGCCGTCTTCCTGTGCTTCCGGTACCGCCAGACCCAAGTTTGATCTTGCCAACCCCCCGAGGGTTAGGGTAGAGTTCCCCCGGGACGGACTCACTGCGTGGAAAAAGCCAGTTTCGACGATATTGTACGAAACCTGCTCGTCTACCTCAAAGGGCAGGTGCCCTCGCTCCAATCCAAGACGTCGCGCGAGGATCTGATCCGTCAGATCCAGAGCATCGTCTACATGCTCCGGACCTCGATCATCCAGCTCGAAGGCGCCGCCTTCTCCGATCCGCGCAACACCCCGGAATACAAGAACCTCATCCAGGAATTCGAAGGCCTGAAGCGCACCAATCAGCGCCTCGAGGAATCCCTCTTCCTGGAGATGAACAAAACCCAACGGCTCGCCGCCGAACTCGAGAAACTCCAGGCCGCCAAAGCGCAGGCCCCGGCGGCCGCGGCCGCGCCGATCCGCGAGGTGAAGATCGAGCGCTCCCCCGAAGATCAGGCCCGCATCGCCGAACTCGAGGCCCTGGTCAAAGACCTCCGTGCCCAGTTGCAGCAACGCCCGACCACCGAGGGGACGGGCTTCCCGCTCGAAGAGAAGCTCAGACTGGAAGCCGATCTGCAGGCCGCCTCGACCCAGGTCTTCGCCCTCCGCAAGGATCTCGAGGCCCGCGAGCAGGAGATCGCCGAACTGAAGAATCTTCTGCGCGCCGCCGCGCTCGAAAACCAGACCGAGAAAGAAAACAACCGGCTGCTGGCGGTCAAGCTCGAACAGGCCAAGACCCAGATCAGCACCATGGAATTCCAACTGGGTCAAGCCATCAACAAACCTCTGCCCAGCCGCCCCGAAGACCTCGCCACCATCCGCGAACTGCGCGAAGAGATCACCCGCCTGCAAGCTCTCCTCAACGCCCGTCCGACCCAGGAGGTCTTCAACAACATGCAGGCGGCGGCCGAGGCCAAGATCGCCTTCCTCGAGCAGTCGCTGGTCGAATGGCAGAAGAAAGCCAAGGAGCGATCGGCTCTCCTCGAACAGGCTCCCGAACAGATCGAGGCCCTCAAACGCGAGAAGATGCAGCTCGAGCAACGCATCATCGACATGGAGGCCACCGTCCGCCGACTCACCGCCAGCCGGGAGAAAGCTCTCAAAGAGGCCGCCGCCCGGTCCCCCGCCCTGCGGTCCGAGGAATACGTCTTCTTCTTCGAGGTGCTGTCGGCCATCGCCAACCGGCTGAACAAAAGCCCCGAGAACAAAGACATCCGCCAGAAAGCCGAAGAAGCCATCGCCATCCTCGAGCGAAGCCATGCCATCCAAGGCATTCCCACCGTCGGCACGCCCTACGATGAAAAACTCCACAAAGTCGTGCGGTCATTCCATACCACCCTGGTCGAAGACAACACCATCGTCCATGAGGTCAGCCGCGGGTTCAAAACCGCGGAACACGTCATTCAACGCGCCATCGTCTGGATCGCCAAGTCGCGATTCCGGTGCACCGAATGCGCCACCATCGGCCGTCCCCAGGACTATTTCTGCCACAAATGCGGCATGGAGCTGTGCGCCCCGGACGGCACCACCAAGAAAAAACTGGCCCCCCTGCCGGCGACCCTCGACCTGTGCCTGCCGCTCATCGACCAGTGCCTGACCCAGCGCCGGCTCCAGGAAGCGAATGACCTGCTCAACTACCTCGCCAAAGAACATCCCGACCACCCGGCCGTCCAGAAGCGACGCGCCATTCTGACCCAGATGTCGGCCGCCCCCTTGCCGACGGCACCCGTCCCCCAGATGCCACCGGTCGGGTCTCCCTCCCTTACCACCTGACGGAGGTCTTTCCCCATGACCAGCGCGACCGCCCTCTGCCCCAGTTGCCGCGGAACTCTTCATCCCCAGGCCATGGTCTGTCCGCACTGCGGCGCCGAGATCCCAGCTTCGGGCCCGCTCATGGATGCATCCTCGGCCCCTGATGCGGTCGCTTCCCCGGGCTGCGAGGCTCCGTCCGCCGGCGAGCAGCCGCCGGTCGAGCCTGCCGTCGAGACAAGCTCGGCTCAACTTTCGGCGAGCGAAAAGCAGGACAACGCCCTCGCAAGTGCCGGGAGAGCTACCGAGACCGTCTCAACTCCTCCTGGTTCTCACCAGGCCTGGGAGGAATCCCCTCCCGTCCAGGCAGAGGCGAGCTCCTCACCTACAAAGGCGGATCCTCATCCCCCCGCCCCGTCTCTTCTCGATCTGCTGCGGCAGAACCTGGCCACCATCGAGGCCAGCTTGGCCTGGAACGAGGTCTGGTTCTTCATGATGTGGGGCTTCCTCTTCCTGACTTATTTCATCAACTGAGGCATCGTCGCCGGCGCGGTCGCAGCACGTTCGCCGGCCGCGTCCTACCGCCGTGGGCGTCGCCGACCAAGGGGCAACCGCCCGCCAAGATCCCTGGTTGTCAGGGACCCCGATGCAAGGCGTCGAACCGCGATCGGCCGGCGGTCGGCGCGGTGTCGGACGCCGGTGGCAGGCTTTCCCACAGTGTCTTATCCACCAGCTCCTCGAGGACGGCCGCCTCGAGATCGGCCGTGCGACCGCGGATCCGGCCGCGAGGGTCGATGGTCATCGCCAGGGGAAGCGGTTCTTCGAAGGGCCACCCGGCGCTGGCCAGCCACCCATCCGCGAGCGCGGCCGGGTCCAACGATCGTTCGGCAACTCCTGGCGAGCGGTCGGCTGACGAAACGATGGCTGGCTCGTCTCCCTGGACCGACACAGGCCGTTCTTCCGGACGAGCCTCGCGGGCCGGCGCGGCCCCGACCCGGATCACCAGCACAGCCAGCCCCGGCCGACTCAGACGAGACATTGCCCCCGCGGCGGGGTCGGTAGCAGTCGCAGGCACGACGAGCACGAGCGTGGGCTTCCCCCCCAGCAGATCCGCCAGGGTCACGCGGCGCCCGTCGGGCGTGATGAGCGGCCAGTGGTCGACCTGATCGCCCGCCCGCAGGCCTAGGCGCCCGGACGGCAGATTCAAATTCTCAATTAGCGCGAGGAACCGAGGCGAACTCGCTCCCCCACCGCCGAGCAACGTGACCACCACGGGCTCCGAAGGTTCAGAATCGCCCGTGGCGTTGCGGGCCTTGACGGTCATGCTCACCGTGTCCCCGGGGTTGAGCCCGCTCGACAGCCGGACCGAGGTGGTGGGCGCCGCCACGTTGGCCACATGCCACTCTCCATCTCGGAACACCTGGAAGGATTCGGCTCCCGTCACCAGGCGCCAGTTCAAGACGAAGGAGCGCGTGGCGATCTCGGTGGCCCACGGCCGATCAGGGCGAGCCGGCTTCAGCAGCACCGCCACCTCGTTGGAGGCATCGGACTCCCCCGTAGCATTGCGCGCCACGACGCGAGCCCGAGCTACCAGACCCGGGGAACAACTGGCGACCAGGAAGGTGGTGGTCGAAGCATCGGTCACGCCCACCGCTTCGCCATCCCGGTAGACCGTGTACCCGGTCGCTCCTTCCGCCACCGTCCAGCGCAGGCGGAAGGAGGTCGTGCCGATCTCGTCGGCCACCACCTCCAATCGGGGGGCGGGCGGCTTGAGCCGCACCCAGACCGGGTCAGAGGGAGCCGACGGGGAGGACGGGTTGACCGCCACCACCGTGACGGTCAGCGAGGCTCCCGGCGTGAAGGGCCCCAGAACGAGACTGGTGACCGAGGCCGGCACGGTCTGCAGCAACTGCTCCGGAAACAGGTAGATGCGATAGTGGTCGGCGGTGGGCACTGGCCGCCAGGTCAACCGGAACGTCGACGAAGTGATCTCGGTGGCATAGACCGGAGCCGGGGCGGCCGGCCCCAGCAACACGGTCGTGGTCGAGCTGACGCCGATGACGTGGCCATCATGGAACGTCACCACCGAGACGGCGACGGTGGTGCCAGGCGACTGGCCCTCGACTTGGGTGGTGGTACCGAACAGCGACGAGCCATAGAGGGCGTGGTCGATCTGCACCTGATAGTGCGTGCGCGGCGAGAACTGGGCGTAGGGAATCCAGCTCACCCGAAACCCGGATGGGGTGATCTGCGAGATCGTGGGCGGCGACAGGTGATCGGGGGGCGGCGCCGCCCCGACCCAGCCGTTCAGCACGAGCGCCAGCAGGAATCCGACGAAGATTCGCATGAAGAGCCATCCCTCTTTTCGGTGGACCTTCCCGCTATGTCGACCGAAACACGAGAACCGTTGAGGCCGCCAACGCGACGGGAATGTCGCACCGGCGGCCAGCCACCTTTTCAAACGGTGGTCGAGGCGGCCTATCGATAGGTGGCCGGGGCCCCGAGGCCCGCCGCCATCGAGGCGCCGAACAACCAGATCACGATCATGTGCAGAATGGACAACGGCACCCCGACCACCAGGCCGACTCCCAGGCTCAGCAGCACCGCTTTCCCCCAGCCCACGCCGCCGGCGCCCCGCACCGCGGTGAGGAAGGTCAACAGGCCCCAACAGGACAGAAGGCTTCCGATCAGGGGAATGAGGATGGTGAACATCGGGATCTGGGCCAAGGCCAGAGCCCTGAGCCAGCCGAGAGCATCGGGCCGACGTTCGGTGAAGCGGTTTCCTACCAGGAAGAGCACGGCCACCGCCCCGGCGAAACCCCCGATCATCAACGCCAGATAGACGATCTGCAGGAACTGGGAGATCGTCCCATAGCCTATTCTGACCACCAGCAGGGAATTGAGCAGCAAGAGGACCACGGCTGGAATGGTCCAGCCCGGGTCGTCGGCCACCAGGCGGTAGGCTTCGGGGTCGAGCATCATGGCACGCTTGACCACCTCGATCATCTGCGGGGAAATGACCACACCGCCCGCCGGCACCCCCTGGCCAGCCGCCACCGAACCGGCTGACAGGCCCGCCGCCGCCTCGGAGGACTGGACGCCACTGGCTTCGGCCGCTGGAGCCGGCACTCCCGCGGCGGGGCTGCCTCCGGTGGCCGGGCTGGCCTGATCAGCGCCAGAGGGGGCACCGACCCCAGGAACCGGGGCAGGTCGTGGCGGGACGCCGTCCTTCCAGGCCGTTCCGTCGTAGAAGATCCAGGAGCCGGTATGGGGAGAGATCTGCCACCAGCGTCCTTGCTCATCGCAATGCCGCAGGGCATTCACCTGATCGACGAAGGCCGCCTGCGTCAATTGGCCAGCTTTCAGGCGAGCCAACAGATCCCGGTGGCGGCTTTCCAGCTCGGCATAGGGATCGACGGCCACAGCGGGGGGCGCGGGAGGAGGGGCCAGGGGTTTTTCATGCTCACCCGAAACGACAGATGCCTCGCCACCCTTCGCACCCACAGAAGCCGGCTGCCTGGGCGGAGGTTCGACGGGCGCCGCGCGTGCCGCGGCTACAGGCTCGACCGCCGGTGCGGCAGGTTCGGCCCGGCTCGGCATCGAGGAGCGCACTCCCGTCTCAGCGACTGCACGGGCAGGCACCGGCGAAGGGGCCGGCTCCGCCTGCGGAGTCCGGGCAGGCCCCCCCGGGGGTGGTTCCGGCACCACGGGGGCTTTGGGGGCCTCGACGGATGGCTCGGCGGGCGCTCCCACGGGGCAGGCCGGTTCGGGCTTCGTCGGCGTTCGGGCCTTCGGCACAGATGGTTCGCCTTCGGCAGGTGATGGAGGCGGCGCCGACCGTTCCTCGGGAAGGCCGGGCGATTTCCCCTCTGGAACAGGGGCAGGAGCAGCCGAGACCGCATAAGAGCCGGAAGGAGCAGGAGAGGCAACCCGCTCGGCGGGAGGAACGGCCGACGGGGTCGGTTCCTTGGCTGAAGGAACCGAGAGAGGCGTTGGCGGCGACGACGGTTCCGCGCCAGCCTCGGTTGAAGCCTTCGGCGGCGGACCAGCGGGTGGTGTCGGCTCCGGCGCGATCGGCCTCACCGGTTCGTAAGAGGGGGGAGCTTCATGGACCGGAGCGGGCGACGGTTGGTCGCGAGATGGCTCGACCGCCGCCGGCTCAGGGACCGATTCGACCGCTCGCGCCGCTTCGGCAGACGGAAGAACCGCTTGCCCTGCCACCTCAGAAGGAGCCGGCGCCGGGGGCGGTGGTTCCTGGGCTACCGAGGCCTCCTGGGGGGATTCGACCTGGGATGGCGATGGAGACTCGGGCTGAGACTGAGGCTGGGAGTGGGGCTGCGAGTGGGGCTGGGCTTGAGGTTCGCCGGCCGGGATGGCCACGCCAGGAGGTTCGGCGGGTTTCTGGCTGTCTTCCGATGCTGGCCGACTGTCATCTCGGCCTTGCGTTTCCAGGGCATCGGCGATCGAGAACCCGCCGACGATCGTCTGGGCCAGGATGGCCGGCACTTCCACCGTGAAGACGACGTCGCCGAATTGCACTTTGTCTCCCGAGCGCAGCGGCGTGGGTTTGGCGATCTTCTTGCCGTTGACATACGTGCCATTGGAGCTTTTCAGATCGGTGACCACCAGACCGCTGGCGTCGCGCTCGAATCGAGCATGCTGCCGACTGACGCGCGGGCTGGACAGCACCAGGGCACAGTCAGGGGTCCGTCCGACCAGATAGGGCAAGGTCTCGATCTCGATCCGCTTGCCATCCGCTCCGATCAACGTGAGCTGCATCATCGCATTCCTCCCGATCGGGAAGGCCAGGCGATGGCTTTCCCCTGTGGATGTTCGTTCGTCGATCAGGGCCCCAGACCACGCCAGCGGCGCCCGGTACCCGATCGACCGGAGAAAGTATAGCAGATCGGCTCGGCAACAGGGAATGGGTGAGCGTACGCGCCGCTTGACGTTCCCGGCGCGACTGGCTATGTTGGCCCATGCCCCTCCTGGAAAAAGAAGTCGCGCCAGCCCCCGCCGTCGATACCCCAGACCGCCCACCGCGTCTGACCGGCCGCGAACCCGCCTGGCCCCCGCTCCACCTCGCGGCCCGCGATGGCGATGTCAAGCGGGTTCTGGCCCTCCTCCAGGAACGCCATGATCCGGCCGGGCTCGACAGCACGGCCAACACCCCGGTCCATCGGGGCGCCGAATCGGGGCGCGCGGAAGTCGTGCGCGCCCTGCTCGACGCCGGCGGCCCGGTCGCTGGTCGCAACCTCCGGCTGCAGACCCCGCTGCATCTGGCCGCCCTGGAGGGGCACGCCGAGGTGGTCGCCCTCCTCCTCGAACGCGGCGCCCCCACCGCGGCCGTCGATCGCTTCGGCGACACTCCGCTCCATCTCGCGGCCGAAGGCGGCTATGCCGCCGTCGTCAACCTGCTCCTGCAAGCCGGGGCCGACCCGAGCCTGACCGACCAATTCGGCGCTCCGCCTCTCCACCGGGCCGCCACCTTCGGTCATCCCGAGGCCGTCCGTCTGCTGCTGAAAGCGGGCGCCGACATTCAGGCGGTCGACTACCTCGGCTTGTCCGCCTTGCACAAGGCGGCCGGCCATGGCCACGAAGCCGTGGTCAAACTGCTCCTCGACCGCAAAGCCGAGCGCGACCGGCCCGACCTGCTCGGCAACACCCCCCTCCATCGCGCCGCCATGGGTGGGCATACCGACGTCGTCGCCACCCTCCTGAAAGCCGGGGCCGATCTCACCGCCGTGGCCGCTGATGGGCTGACCGCCCGTCAGAAGGCCGTCCAGGAAGGAGCCGACAGCGTGGCCAGCCTGCTGGCCGAGAAGGAAGCCGCATTCCTGGCGTCCCTGCCGGCCGGCTCTCGTCGTGCCGCCCGCCCCAAAACCCTCGAAGATGATCAGGCCCTGCTCCGCGACATGGAAAAAAATCGCTCCGCCGGCAGTTCATGGATCGGCACCCCCTTCGACCACCTGTTCGAGGTCATCCGCCACATCTACTATTCCCTCGGCCCCGCCCAAGATTTCCACGCGGCCGCCAACCGCGGCGCCGTCAGCCGGGTGCGCGCTTTGCTGCAACAGTATCCTGGGTTGATCGACATGAAAGACCCCGAGTCTTTTCACGAAACCGCTCTGCACAAAGCCGCTCGCCACAATTACCTCGCGATGGCCGAGTTCCTGCTCAAACAAGGGGCCAGCCCCAACCTCACCGCGATCGAAGGCTGGACTCCATTGCACCTGGCTGCCTTCGCCAATCACCCTCGGATCGTCGAGGTGCTGATCGCCCATGGCGCCGACCTCAACGCCCGCGATCAATCCGGCGAAACTCCGCTGCGCAAGGCCCGAGCCCGCGGCAACCTGCAGGTCATCGAGCTCCTGCTGCGGGCCGGCGCCCGCGACTGACCCGCGGCGCCCGTGCCCGCGCTCGCTCCCCCGACCCCGAGGCGACAGCCCGTCGACCTACCGGCGCTCGTCGAGGAACCAGGCCTCCACCGGCGCCGTGAGGTTGGTCACCCGCATGGTGACCGTTCCCCCCAGCGTCGAGGTGCGTCGGAAGAACCCCAGGCCGTGGGCCGGAATCTCCGCGGTGGCCCCCGGCGGATCGCCGACCTCTTCGACCGGCACGCCGGGCCAGGCGATACCGGCGTAGGTTCCGGTCAGATTCAGGTCGCGCAGCCCATATTCGGCCGGACCGGTCAAAGCATGCCGGTTCAGCAACAAACACAGGCCGAACCGCCCGAGCACCCGCGAGAAGCTCTCCCGAGCCAGGGCGGTCACATTGGTCTGACCGACCGCCCCGGTCGCGACCAGGGCTCGCGTCGCTTCGCGCCGCGTGGTGGCATAGCGACCGCCTTCCGTCAGGAACCGCGCGAACAGGTAGCTGAGCCCATAATCGGCCGGTCCTTGCCATCCGGTCACTGAGAGCGTGCGCATCTGCACGAGGGCGTCGCGCACCAGGCCGGACAGCCGGGCATTGCCCTGGGCCGGGCCATAGCCGCAGATCTCTTCGGCCAGTTGCGCCAATCCCTCGGCCAGCCAGATCTCCTCGTTGACATTGGCGCCCGCTCGGGCGCGCTTCTCCCAGAACTGGATCATGTGCGCGAACTCATGGGCCACCGCCCCATGCCGGCTGGCTGCATCCTCCCCGCTGAAGCGCACGTAGAGCATCTTGCGTTGATTGCTCTCCCGCAGCGCGGGGTCGCCCGGTCGAGCCAGGAACAGATCGGCCGCATTGAACAGGCCGAACAGCTCCGGCCGCATCGCATCGGTGAACAGAATGGTCAACCGACGGTCATTGTCAGGGCCGAAGGGCGGCTCGGCCCCGAAATGGTCGGTCAGGCGCGGCCGCACCACTTCTTCGAACCAGGAGCGCAGGGCGGTCAGCACAGTGAAATCGCGCAGCACCACCTGGCGATCGACATACAGGAGGGTGCGGTCGGTGGCGCCCCAGCAGATCGCCTCGATGACATTGCCCGGGAAAGGCGTGGTCGTCGCCAATTCCTGGTAGGCCGGAATGAAGAAGGCGCGTGACGAACCGATCTCTGGAGCCGCCACCGTAGCGGCGCTCACCGCCAGAGCAGGCGTCGGAAGTTCCCGCTCCAGTTCCCGAAAGGCGGCTTCCGGCGTGGACCGCCACGCCACCGGCACCTGGCCGGCCCGGGCGGTCGACCGGGCAGCGACCGCCCCTCGCTCGCCGCTGATCTGCAAGCTCGCCGTCGCCGTCTGCCCCACCAGCAGGGCATGCACCGCCCCGCCGGCCGGCACGCCCGGCACCGTCACCATGACCGGTTGTCCGAACCCCGCGGTCAACGCGAAGCCCGCCGAGCGCTTCCCGGCCGGCAGAGGCAGATCGCAGGCCACCGCAAAGCCGAAGGTGCGTCCCCCGACCATCAGATTGCCCGCCAGGTCACGCATGGTATTGGACGCCAGGGTCACCGTGCGGTAGGACCCGCTGGCCCACGGTTCGCTGGGGAAGAACCGCACCGCCGCATTGCTGCTCCAGACGAAAGTGCCCGCCACCGGCGGCGAGACGAGAAAGCTCGTACCGGCCTCGACGCTCGCCCGGTTCATCGGTTCGCTGAACACCAGATCGATCGGCGTGGTGCGAGCCAGTTCGCTCGCCCCAGCCACCGGCGACACCGACACCAGCGAGGGCGCCACCGAGTCGACCCCCGCCGCGGTGGTGAACCGGAAGACCGGCGAAGTCGACCCCCCCCCGCGCCCGTCGCGCGCCACCACATACCAATGGTAGGTCTGCCCTTCGAGCAGCGGCACCGGCACCTGCCACCAGGTCGCCGCCACCCCCGGCCCCGCCAGGTTGGTCGGGGGCGAGGCCTGGTCGAGAAACACATCGAACGTCAGCGGATCGCCGTCCGGGTCGGTACACCGCCAGGCCAGCACCGGCGACAAACTTACCTGGGAGGCGCCATCAGCCGGAGTCACCGTTTGCGGCACCGTGGGCCCCGCGTTGGGAGGAGTCCGGGTGGTGAACGACCAGATGGCAGGATCGCCGTTGGTGGCCCCGCGAGCGTCGCGCACCACCACCTGCCAGTAGTAGCGCGTGCCGGGCTGCAACGGAGCCGGCACCGCCAGATTGGACCCGGCCAGATCGCGGCTGATGGCCGCCAACGGCGTGCCGGTGCCCAGGAAGACATCGTAGCGCAGGGCGTCGCCATCCGGGTCGGAAGCCTGCCAGGCCAGCCGGGGCGACAGCTCGACCTCGATCGCCCCATTCGCCGGGGTATCAGGAACCGGCTGGGCCGGCGGCCGGTTGGCCACCCCGAAGGTATCGAACCGCCAGACCTCGCCGCCGACCACCCCGCCTCGCGCATCGCGCGCCACCACACGCCAGTAGACCCGTTCCCCCAGTCCCAGCCCGCTGAGCGGGTAGGCGGCCTCGGTGGTGATCGAGGCCAGCGTCAGCCGATCGGCGGCGCTGCCGATCCAGACCTCGTACGTCAGACGATCGTCCGGATCGGGGTCGCCGCCCTCCCAGGCCAGGCGGACGGCCGGCAGCTGGTCGACCGCCAGATCGGGCGGCAACGGCCGCGTCGGGCGGTTCGGCGGCTGGTTGACGCCATCCCCGGTGCTGAACCGCCAGACCGGGTTGTCGAGACTGGTGCCACCTGACGGATCGCGACCGATCACCTGCCAGAAATACGTGGTGAACGGGGTCAGACGCGGCGCCTGGAAGGAGGGAGCTGTCGTGGCGGTGGCCACGATGCGCAGCGGCTGGCCGGCCGCGGCCAGCGCCACCGAGAAGGTGAGGGGATCCCCGTCGGGATCGGATGCCTGCCAGGTCAGCACCGGCCTGAGGCTCTGATTCTGGGCGCCGTCGGCCGGATAGGGCCGGCTCGCGGCCAGGGGCAGGCGATTGTTCGGGTTCGGCACCACGCCGCCCGCCGCCACGTCGAACTCCAGCAGGCACCGTCCCACCCCGCCCCGGTCGTCGCGCCCGATGACGGCGATCTGCACTTTGCCCGGAACGTCGGGCGCCGTGAACAGGGTGGTCGGCCCGCGCGCCACGCTCAACGAGCCCCCGCCACTGGCCACCCAGTCGAAGGTCAGAGCGTCGCCGTCGGGGTCGTTCCCCACCGCGGCCAGGCCGCCGATCTCGTTGGTCCGCAGGGTGGCGAACCCTTTCTCGACCTCGACCACCGGCGCCTGATTGGGATCGGCCGCCGTCAAGGGCGTCATCTGCACTTCGGCATACTGCTGCCGATTGGCGGAAAAGCCCAGCAGCAGGCTACGCGCCCGAAATCCGACCGCTTCGAGCTGCAGCGGCCAGATGCCGCTCGGCAGCGGGCCGAGTTCGACCTCGCCGGCCGCGCCCGTCGTGGAGCGGCGCCCCCACCAGGTGACCGTCACTCCAGGCAAAGCGGACTGGTCCGCTCCGTTCTTCACATAGAGCCAGAGGCGGCGGTTGGCTTCCACCAATTGCAAGGGCGCCGTCAGTCGATAACTCGACCCCGTCCCGGTCAGGGAGATCAAATCGGAACGCTGCTTGTAGGCGGTCGCCCCCGGCATCGCCTCGGCGATCAGGTGATATTTCCCGGCCGGCACGTTGGGAATCAGGAAGCGCCCCTGGGCATCGGTGGTCGCCCGCAGCTCGGGCCGCTCTTCCACGAAGACCGTCGCGCCAGGAGCGGGCACCCCGGTGGTCGGAGCCTGGGCCCGCACTCCGGCCCCCCGGTCCGACGCCTCGCCAAGGCTCTCGCGCCGGCTCGCGCCGCTGCCCAACGGCAGCCAGACCAGCCCTTCCACTTGCACCAGCACGGTGGGCGGCGTCGGCTTCAGCCAGTCGGCCAGACCGCCATCGGTCGAACCGCATCCGCCCATCGCCAGCAGGAACCCAAGCACGGCCGCCACCCAGACGATCGAGACCACTCGCCACCGCTGGGCCTCGGCCTTCCCCGTCGCCACTGCCGACCACGCCCTACTGCCCCGCGCGGGGCCCCCGCCGCCAGGATTTCCTCGGTCCGCCCGCCGCCGCTCCGCGGGGGAGCAGAACCGCCTTTGACACCCTCGTCGATCCAGATCACGCCCCGGGCCACACCCACGCCGATCCGCCCCGGAGCCCTTCATCGCGCTCGTTTCCTTTGCCGCCAGGAATAGCCAGGATACCCCCCGTCCCTTGACAGGAGTCCACCTCTACCATCGGCAGCTCCCGAGCGTCGGTCCACCCGTCAATCGTTCGGGTGGCGCCCACCCGCTTCTTGGGCGGCCAAGAGAAGAACTAGGGAAAGACGAGCGCGACGGCGCCGCCGGTCGTCGTTCTGGCCGTGCGGCGAGGCGTCCGTTGTCCGGCTCCGCCCCCCCGGCCCGGCCGCTCGGCCGCCCTGCCCCGGCCTAGCCCGCGACGGCCCGCCCGCTCGCCCAGGCCAGTTTCTGCCCGTGGCCCCGCCGGCTCGTCAAGCCGGCGATCGCTTCAGGGAGCGCGGTTCTGGGCGTTGCGAATGTTGGTGAGGTTGGTCTCGTGGGTTTCCTTGGACTCGAGGTAGGCTTTCTTGGTCTCGGCCAGGTCTTTCAGATCTTTGGCCGCCGTATAGATCTTGACACGATCGGCGCCTTCGTCCGAGTCCATCCACGAGAGATCGACCTTGCCCTTGTTGTCTTGGATCATCTGGGCCTTGGCCCGCCGCGCCTGGAACTGCTCCTCGGTCTCGTTGAAGGTGGTGGGCGGGTTGCCCGGCAACTGGCCCCGGACCAGCGAAGCGGGGTTGAAATCCTCGAGCAGACTGCGATAAGCGGTGCGCTGATCGGCCGGCAGATCCCGTTGGGCCATTTCATGCGCCTTGCGCATGGTGCGATCGCGCACCATCAGATCGTACACCTCTTTGAGATCTTTGTACTGCTGGGAATTCCGATCGAGGTTCTGGAAGCCGGGCACCGTTCGGGAAAACGAGTCGCGCAGGTTGTCCTGCTCATACTGGGCGATCTTCTCATCGAGCTTCTTGATGTCGCTGGCCACCGCCGCCGACGTGGTGTGGCGCTGGATATCCCGCTGGATGTCGGTGATTTCGGTGGGCCAGGAGAACCAGTTGGCCGGGTTCCAGGACAGGCGACCGGTCGTGCGGGTGTCGATATCGCTGATGTTGCTGTTGAGCTCTTCGATCTGCTGGCGGGTCTGTGCCAGCGCTTCCGTCTCTTTACGATACAGTTCGTTCAATTGCTCCCGCGAGAGACGGGCCAGCGCTTCGGGGTCGAGCAGTCCCATGGTCAGCATGGAATCGTCGCGGTCCTGATCGCGCAGGTTGGCAGGGTTCGTGGCCACCAGCCGCGACATCGCGATGAACCGACTCTTGTTGGCGGTCGCGTAGTATTCCTCGCGCATGAAGACCGAGACGTGCGCCGAGAAGGTGGCGATCCGTTTCGAGCCAGGCACTAGGCTGCTGGCCGTCATCAGGATGTCCATGCGGGCGTTGCGACCGTCCTGATCGGGCGGGATGTCGTTGATGCCCCCCGGTTCGAAGGCGCCGCGACCTCCCCGGGCCAGTTCGAGGGAATCGAGATGCCAGGCCAGAGGACGCTCGCCCTGGCCGCGCACGGTGCGGGTCAGCCGCGGCTTGCGGTATTGGTAGATGACCAGCTCGGTGTTGTCGACCCCGATCGACGTCCCCTCGTTCTTCAACGGGAAGCGTTCGAATTTGATGGTCGCCGATTCCCCGTCGGCCCCGGGCGTGACCTCGAGGGTGCCGGCCTTCATGGCCTGGAAGTCCTTGGCCATGACATCCAGCGCTCGGCGCACCTGGCTGGCCAGCATCTGCCGGGTCGAGGCGAGCGCCACGTCGCGCCGGGTAGCCGACCAGATCTGGTACCCCGCCCCCAGCACGACACCAGACAACAGAATGCCGACCATGACCTCGACGAGGGTGACTCCACGCCTCTTGCCCATACCTGCCTCCTTGTCAATCGGCCTCGGGGTTGCGGATGGCGTTGGCCAGCCGAAGTTCCCGCGGGGCCTGCTCGGTGGTGCCATCGCCTTCCTTCCAGGTGGCATGCACCCGGATCCAGACCTCGCGGATCAGATCGTCTTTCTTGACCAGCTTGAGATCGGCCTTCAGATCGAGCGATTTGAGCACCGCCTTGAACTTCTCGATGGCCTCGTAGGTCTTGGGATAGTAGTTCTGGTTGACGACCTCCCAGGTATCGCGGGCCAACCCCTGATAATTGTCACGGTACCGCCAGAAGGGAACATGCTTGCATTCCTCGATCAGCCCCTGGGCGAGCTTGGCCACTTCGGCATAGTTGTTGATCTTGACGGTCGACTTGTTGCCATACTGCACCGTGTACAAGATGGGAATCAGCGCGATGGCGACGATGAACACCGCAATGACGATCTCCAGCAGCGTCACTCCCCACCGAGCCGCGAGCCCGCCTGGCATCTGGACCGGCCGGCCGTGGCCGCGCCGCCGCTTCGCCTGCCTCATAGCGTCCTCCAGGATTCCCAGGCCGGCGACAGCGTGACGACATAGCGCTCGGGGTCGTAGACGCCGGTGCGCGGATGGACCGAACAGAGCGAGCTGCGCGTCTTGTACGCGGTATAGACGACCATGATGTCCCCCGACGCGAACGATTTGCTGAACGCGTTGGTGACCCAGTTGCCGACGATCTTGAGCCCCTTGTTCTGCGGCACGGCGATGCCTTTGTCGGTGTAGACCGAGCCTTCGATCCGGGCATAGGGCGGGCCGCGCAGGTCGTAGATGAGGCCGCCCGCCCGGGCGATCAGCGAGAAGACCGTGCGTGGCGTCTCGGGCCGACGTTCTTCTTCGTCGGAATAGGGGTCCTCCAGGTTGCCCCGGATGATGACGTTGCCCCCCGTCACGATCGCCCCACGGCCGGTCACGTACAGGGTCGCCGAGCCGGGGGGCGGCAGCGCCACCGAGTCGACGATGAACGTGATGCCGTTCAGCTTGAGGCAATCCTTCCCGTTCTCCTTCACCAGACGGTTGGGCAGGTCGCGGTAGAAATCCTCGGCGGTCGGATAGTAGTAGGTGGCCTTCTTGGCATATTGTTCAATACTGTACAAGTTTGGCGGCCCGTTCTCGAGGATCTTGGGGTCATACACATGAACGGTCGTATCGTACGAGCCATCGGCAGTGGGCAGTTGCAGGGGCGGCAGGTTGTATTGGTACTTGTTGGCGATGTCGTGGGTGTGCCAGAGCGGCAGCGGGAAGGGCAGGATCAACCCGGGGGGCCAGGGAATGGGAATCTGCTTGCCGACCGGGATGGGAGCGGGTGGCCAGGACAGCACGGCGAGATTCCATTGCCGGTACTGCTTGAGCACGAACCCTTCGATCTCGCGCGTCATCGTCGGGAACATCGCCGCGCTGCCGAACAGATGCGTCACCGTCGAGCTGGGCGTGGGCACCGGCAGCCGGAAAAGGCGGAAGCCCACCCCCATCATCGGCCATTCCCACTTCCCGAACGGGTCGTTGACGTAGGGAATGTGCTCGGCCATCAGATGGAGGGGCAGCTCGAAGATCGTCACCCCGAAGCTGGTCGGCGGAACGATGTTCATGCGTTGGGCGAACCCGCGCAGGATCTCGACCATCCGGTTGGGATTCTGCGCCGCCTCGGGGTCGGCGGGGCCGGCGTTGGCCGGAGGCGCATCGGCCCCACCCAGGTTGGTATTGTTGCTGACCGTACCGCCGGCGGCCGATCCCATGCTCGCCTCGGGGACGTTCGTCCGGCCGGTGGTGTATTGCGCCCATTCGGCCTTGAAGGAGGTGTAGAGCTCCTTGCTGGCCAGGGTCTTGGACAGGCCGACATCGAGCATGAGCAGCCACTCTGCCGACCGAGCCAGTTTGTGGAAGAACGAGTCTTCCGCATCGAGACTGGGCGAGAACGGGTTGCCGATGAACCCGACGTTGACCGGCATGCGCGCGGTGCCGTTGATCCGCACCAGCCCCGGAAACTCGCGTTTCTCCTCGGCGCCGGCGGGCACCGCCGTCTTGATCGCCGACAGCCCGGCGAAGTTGTTGATGAAGAGGTTGCCTCCGATATCGTTGAAGATCAGGATCTCGTCGTGGAAATTGGCGATGAAAAAGCTGTAGAGGGGCGCCACCGGCTCGACGTCGACGCATTTGAACTCCTTGGTGGCCACCACCGCTTTGGTCACCGCCCGCCGATCGGGAAAGGTGATGGTCGCCTTCGACTGCACCTCGAGGTACCCGAACTTCTCGCAGAACTTGTCGGGATCGAGATCGCCAGGCAGATTTATCGAACCGAACTTGGGCCCCACGCTGGGGAAGATGTTCTTGTCGAAGGTGATCTTGTACGGGTAGACGGAGGGGAACAAGCGGGCCAGCAAACGATGGATCGATACATAGTTCAAGATCTCCGACATCCCCTGGAAGTTGGTCAGGCTGGCGAACTTTTGCAGCACATCGATGATATCGATGTCGAAGACCGGCACGCCGGCGAACTCGAGCGGAATCGAGAAGCCAAGCCAGTTGATGTTCTCGGGCAGGGCCAGCGTCAGCGCGACGAACCCCTTGTTGTCGAGGAACTCGGTCACCCCGGGATGGCAGTTCCAGGGAATCTGGACCCCGGGCACCTTGTAGTCCTCGCCGCCAACGCTCGGCCCCGGGCCGATCCGGAAGGCCCGGTTCAGCGTCGCGGTCACCTCGACCTCATAGGTGGCCCCCGGCCCGGCCATGAAGGCGACCATCTCATCGAGTTCACGGCCGTTGTCGCCTTGCAGGTCTTCTTTTCGGAGGACCATGGGCTGCTCGCCGGCTTCTCCCAGGTTCAGCAGATCATTGGCCCCCAGGCCGCCCTGGGCTTCGGCCCCGGAGGTAGGGGAGCTTCGAGGCAGCGGCCGCCGGATGCGGTTCGCCAGCGAGTCGGGCTTCTCCCATTCCCTGGGATCATTCAGGCGACGGGCCAGCACCCCCATGGCCCGCTCGAGCGCCGCTTCGGCCAGGCACTGGGTCTGGACCACCCGCTGCGAACGCTCGGTCTGATGCTTCTCTTCGACCGTGCCCTTGATGAAGAACGTGGCCATCACGAAGATGATGGCCAGGATCCCGATGATGATGAGGAAGGCATTGCCCCGGCGGCACCGATTCCGATGGAACATGGGATCACCTCCTGGCGAGGGCATGTCAGGGCAGCAGATCGAGGCCGGGATACCCCGACAGCGATGTGGGCGTTTCACGCATGACCGCATCGACGGTCACCTTGCCGCTCAGCCCCTTCTCGCCCAGCATCTGCTGAACGAACAACCGCGTGTTGCCGTCGGCTTGGATCTTGTCCATGAGGGGGCCGATCTGACGCAGGAACTCCAGTCCTTTCGCCAGTTCGGCTTCGAACCCCAGCTTGGGCAGGCGGGCCATCAGCGCCACCATGCGCCGGAACTCCTTGGCCAGCTCTTCCGTCTTGCCGAGACGCTCGTACACCGAACACAGGTTGGCGCTCGCGTAGAATTTCAGGAAGGGGTTGTCGGTATCGCGAGCCAGAACCGAGAGATAGAGATCCTGGGCCTTGGCCAGCTGCCCGCTGTTCAGGAAGGCATTGGCCTGACGCAGCTCGGGGTCGAGATCGGCGGCGAACACCTGCTTCGTTTCGAGCGACATGCCTTCGATGTTCGGCAACTCGAGCGGAGCGCGGGCGATCGTTTCCACCGCCGACCGCCATTCGGAATCGACCTTGGCCGATTTGTACAGGCTGGCCGGGGCCGGGCCTCGCCCTCCCCGGTCGGCCTCCTGTTGTTGCACGAAGCTGAAGCCCCGGCGGCCCGTATGCAGGCTCTCGCGCAATCCTGAACCAGCGAACCCGCCTTCGGGGGCTCGGGTCCGGAGAAAGAAGATGACAACCGGAATGACGAGGAGCACCAGACCGATCACCAGGATCCGAATATCGCTGGGATCGATCTTCTTCAGCTTTTTCGCCAGGTCGGTGGTGTCGATTTCAACCATGGATTTTTCTGGGAATAATCCTCCCCATAACTATTCTACCTGGGTTGAATCCATGCGGCAAATGAGCATTCCGATAGCTCCCGATGACATTGAGAGAAGGCGCCCCCTGTCCCCCATCCCCTGACCTTGGCATCCTGAACCCGGCACACGCGAATCAGAACCCCACGCCAACTACCGTAACGGATCCTCCCTGACCAGATCCCGGCGCGGTCGACCCGCTGGCCAAAGGCTCTGAGGTCGACCGGCAGGCCGCGACCAGGGCTTCCGTGGCGACTGGTGCCACTCGTGCCGAGGGCCTCACCCCTGACCAGGAGTGACGCGTTCGCGCCCAACAGGGGTACGAGACCTTCCGGGGGTGGGGATACGTAAGTATAATAAAATAGTATTCTCTCCCAGGGGGGGGTGCTATGAATCGGCATCGTTTTTCCAAGGCCTTCCTGATGATGGCCGCCGTTCTGGTCGCCTGGACAGCCACCGCCACCGCCCAGGAACTGATCCTGTACACCATGCCGCCTCCGGGCAGTCTTGACTGGTCGAGTCCCAGGTCGCTCTTGTTCGGGGCGGCGATCGCCAATCGGCTGACCTTCACCCACGTCAAGCACAAGCACACCTTCGGCCATGTCTTCATCGAACTGCGCGGGCCCGATGGGCAGAGCGAGTTCGCGGGCAGCACCACGGCCCCCGACGCGCCCAGCGATGCTGATTTCATCACGAAACACGGCTATGGCCTGGGCGTGTTTTTCGCCAACTTCCGCGGGGCGCTCGATACCCGCGAGGCCCTCGAACCCCAGATCGCCGACCGCGAGAAATCAGGCCGCCTCGGCTTCATCACCTTCAAACTCAACCGGGCTCAGTACAACCGCCTGGCCACCTTCCTCCGCGAGTACAAAGAGCGGGGCTACCATAAGATTTACAATGGCCTCAATCGCCCCCGCGAAGGCCTGGGGGCCGGCTGCTCCGCCTTCGGCATCGCCTTCCTCGAAGTAGGCGGATTCCATCGCCCCATGTTCGCCAAGCAGTGGATGGTCCATGTTCGCCTGCCCGAGGCGTTGATCGGGGGGCCGACCACCGGACGTCGAGTCTCGTTGCTGGCTGCCGCCCTGGGCCGCTGGGCCCGGGAAGATGAGCCCCATCGGGTGCTTTCCCTCTATGACCCCGACCTGATCTTCAAATGGATCGTCCGCATGCACCAAGCAGCCCGCTTCCAGCAGGTCCATCATGCCGTTGGGGCAGACAACGGCGATTATACCGATCGCCCCAAGCTGGTCAAACGCGGGAACGCCCTCGGCATCGAGTTCGATGTCTCGCGCGAGCCCTTGCCGCGCGAGCCGATCTTCCTCGTTCCGCCGCCGGCCCGCTGAAGTCCGATCTGGCCATCGTTCTCGGCAAAGGTCACCTGAACCGGCGGTTGGCCGAGGTTCAGAGGCAAACGTTGCTCTCGTTCGCCAGCACCGTCTGATCGCGCCTGGGTAGCACGCATTCTCCCGGGAAGGCGGTCGCTGGTTTTCGGCCCAGGAAAAGCCTCAACCTGCCCCTCCTCGTGGCAGGGGCGGGGTGCCCCTTGCGGCAAGGGCGGGCTGCCCTTTGCGGCAGGTGGCGGTTCTCGAGCCAGCCTTCATCCAGACCGGTCCACCCCAGGGTTCGCCCAGGCCAATGACACCACGAACTCCCGGTCTCTGAAGGTCAAACACGTGAGAGGGCTCGAGCGGCCGACGACGCGCATGGTGTACGGTTCGTTGTAGACGATCCCGGTCGCTTCGAGGCGGGTGAAATCGCCCACCCCGAACCCCAGCCCGAGCGCCTTGGCCGCCGCTTCTTTGGCCGTCCACAGGGCCAGCCATTCGGACGCAGGCACCCCGGCCCGCTCGGCCGAGGTGAGGAACCGGTCGGCGACGCCCGCGGCCAGGGGCGCCAGAGGCTCGACGTCGATCCCGATCGGGTGCGGGGCCGCCGTCGCCACCGCCAGTCCTCCGCCGTGCGCGATCGAGAAGACCTGATCCTTCAGGAAGGCGGCCACGCGCGGGTCGCATCCCAGGCCAGGAATGACGCGTGGAGCGGCCTGCTCAGAAACGATGGTCAGGTCTGGCCATGGCACGGTCAGGCCCAGCCGCTCCCGGACCATTTCCCGCAGCAGGCTCTTGAGCGCCACCCGGCCGGCCAGCCAGTCCAGGCGGCGTTTGTCGACCGGGAATTCCCTGATCCTCGACCGTTCGGCCGGCGACAGCACCCTGGCCAGCTGGTCAGGATCGTCCAGCCAGGGGGCCACGTCGGCCACCAGCACCCCCATGAACGGCCAGCCGCCGACCTGGAACGGCACTCCGCTGGTCACCAGGGTGCGCGGATCGGCCGGCGCATCCGGGCCGCCGACCATCTGCAGGCCGAGCAGAGCGCCTATGGGGCTGCCGGTCGCATCGGCCAGGAAGACATGGCACCGCACATGCCGCAGAGGCATCGGACCGCTGGTCTCGACCGTCGCCCCCAGAAACTCGACCGTGGCCTTCGCCGGAGCGGCCCGCTGCAACGCGGCCAGATCGAGCAACACGGTATCGATGCGATGGGGCAGGAAGAATTCGCGCTGCCAGACCTGCAGCAGGCACATCACCCCGGCCGCGTGCAACGCGGCTTCGAGGGCGAAAGGAATCCCCATCCCGGCCAGCAACGGCGCGCACGCGGCGCGGTCAGCGCCCGACGCCACCTGCACCCGCAACGCGCGGCGATGGTAGGCGAGCGTATCGCCCAGCACCTGAAAGACGGGGCCATGGAACAGGACGCGGTAGGTCTCGGCCCGCGACAGGCAGCGACGGGTCAGCCGCACCTCGCCAGCTTCTTCTTCGAGCCGGAAGCGGGCCTTGCGCTCCCCTTCGACCAGCCGACGCCGGTCGGCCGCATCCAGGCCGGCAGGCTCGATCGCACAGGTCAGATGATGACGGGGCGGCCGGCCATGCTCGGGTTTGACCTGCGCCCAGAGGGCGATCCTGCCGTCGGCGGGCTCGGCCCAGAGGTGAACGGTCTCCTCGGCCGTGAATTTGACCGGGGCATGGAAAACCACCTGGGACATCTTCAGCGAAGTCGGCAACGATGGGAGACCCTGCACCTGTTCGCTCCATACGGCATCGAGCGACACCACGGCGGGCAAGATGGCCCGTCCGCCGATCGCATGGTCGAGCACCCATGGCGCCCGCTGCGGATCGACCAGAAGGGTCAGGCTTTCCGGTGCGGTTGTGGCCGGCACCGTCAGGGTTCTCTCCTCCGACCCATCATCCCGGCCATCGCTGGCCCCGGAAGCATCGGCCGGCCGGGCCTCGCCCGCGGGCGCGATTCCGAGCTGGCGGGGGATGGTGGATCCTGGGCTTTCCCGCTTGGAGATGGGCTGGGGCCCGGTCTCCAACTTCGCCAGCCCCTCATCGGAGGAAGGAGCGGCCTGGCCGGAGGCAGGCTCCGGACCGGCCGCGCTGGTGGTCGCCTGTTCCCTCACCCCGCCAGCCATCCCGATCGGAGCGAGGTTGGCGCCCAGCCGGCCGAAGTACGCCACGGTGCGGGCCGGCGCCGGATCAGCCACCAGCGCCTGGTGCAGCTCTTGCAGGAACAGGCGTTCCCCGACGGCCGGTGCGATGAAGTCGACCTGATTGGCCCGCAGGATCTCGGCGATCGGCCCGCGCGCCGCCATGCCCGCCCCGGCCCAGGCCGTCCAGGCGATGGTCCAGAAGCGGGTCCGGCCGCTGCCTCGATAGTGGTTCAGGAACCCGTTGGCCGCGGCATAATCGGCCTGCCCGGGGTTCCCGAACAGCGAAGCCACCGAAGAGAAATTGACCACAAGGCCGATTCGTTCTTCGCCGATCGCCTCGAGCAGGTTGACCAGGCCGGCCACTTTGACCCGATAGATCTCATCGATCTCGGCCGGCGTCTTGTTGGCCAGATTCCGACTGCTCTCGAGGCCGGCGGCGTGGATCAGCACATCGATCCGCGGGTAGAGGCGACGGATGATCTCGCCGGTCCGATCGACCGCCGGGCCGTCGGCCAGGTTGCAGGGCAGGTAGGCGGCTTCCCCGCCCGCCATGCGCAGTTCGGCCAGCAGATCGTGCCGGTCGGGCGCCCGTCCGAGCACCACGATCCGGCAATGGAACTCGCGAGCCAGGCAGCGCAGCAGCGGCCGCAGAATCCCGCCGCCACCGCCAGTCGCCAGAATGGTGGTGGTCGGCCCCAGGCACCCGCGCAAGCCGGCCAGCACGGCTTCGGGCGTGATATCCAGCGGCTGCGGCTCCACCGCCTCGGCGGCCCATTCGTCGGCGGCGGGCAGACCGACCACAACGGGGCTGCTCGGCGTTCCGGCCAGGGCCTGGAGGGCCGCGAGGGCTGCCGGTACGGTGGCCGGAGCGAACGCCGGCAGGTCGAGACCGCGCACGGCCAGGCCCGGGAAATCCTTCCCCGCCGAGGCCAGGAAGCCCGACAGCACCCCCCGCAGGAAATCGGGGCGCGCCGGGTCGGGATTGGCCGGCGGCGGCTCGCCGCCAAGATCGGTCAGCACGATCAGGCTGCGGCTGGTGCGCCCCAGCCGGCGGGCGACCATGAACAAGCTCAAAATCTCTTCGCGGTAGAACCGCTTGCGGGTCTTGCGCCCGAAACGTGCCCGCGGCAGCAGATGGACGTAATGGCGGGCGGCCTGCAATCCGGCCGGCGTCTGTCCGGCTTCGAGCTGCTCGAGATCAGCCTCCTCGGGGGTCCAGAGATGAACAGAGAGACCCCGTTCGGCCAGATCGTGGCGCAGCGCCTGCTCAAAGGCCGGCGCTCCCGCCGTTTTCACCACGACCCGCTCGCCCGGCGCGAAGAGGGCGGTCGAACCGGCCGAAGCGGAAAGGGCGGGGAACCGGCGCCAGGACACGCCATACCGGCCGATCATCGCCGGCGCAACCGCTTCGGCCGCCGGCGTCGGCCCAGGCATCCACCGGGCCGGGCCGTGGACCGCAGCCGAGCCGGCGGCTTCGGCGACAGCGAGCGGGGCGGCCACCGAACGCTCGACGATCAGCTCGACGAGGCGGCGGGCGGTGCGCAGGCGGCCCAGCTCGAGCCTGCCCTGGCCGAGCGCGGGGAAGGCCTCGCGCAGGCGGCTGCCGATCTCGAAGATCTTGAGCGTATCGATGCCGAGATCGGCCTCCAGGTCGAGATCCGGCTGGATCATCGCCGCCGGATACCCCGAAATCATGGCGATGGTTTCCCGCACGATCGTCTCGACGGACGAAGGATCGACGGACGAAGGATCGACGGCACCGACGGCGCCGGCCGCCGACCGGCTCGCGGTCGAACCAGCGTCGTCAGGGCCGAAAACCGACCTCCCTGACGAAGAGGCTTCCGTCGCCGCCGACCGACCGGAGGGCCCGCCCGCCACCTGGGTCGCAGGGGCGCGGTCAGCAGCGGCGGCCACGCCTTCGCCCTCGGATGGGCGGCTCCCTCCTCGAACAGCCGCGGCGGGGGTGGCCAAGTTCGTTCCAGGCCGGTCGCCGACGGACGATGAGCGACGAGCCCCCGCCGCTGCGCTGGTAGATGGGCGTTCCACACCGAGCGCGACCAGGGCCTGGCGCACCAGAGCGCGACCGTCCTGGCGGGGCTGATCGAGCATCAGGCAGGTATGCGGCCGCCCGGCCAGGATCTCGGCGATCAATCGCCCCAGCACATGCTTTGGGCCGACCTCGACGAACGTGCGAATCCCCGCGGCCCAGGCGCGCTCGACCTGCCCGATGAAATCGACCGGCGACACCGCCTGCGTGGTCAGCAGACGGATGACCTCCTGGCGCGGGTCGCCCCCGCCCTCTCTCGGCGGGCCCGCCCGGGAAGGATACCAGGCGCCGGTCACATTGGCCGGCACCGGCACGCTCCCTTCCCCGATCTCGAGGCCGGCCAGGGTTTCGGCGAAGAGCGGCACGGCCGGCGCCACCATCTCGGAATGGAAGGCCGCCGACACCGGCAGCCGCCGCGCCAGCACTCCGCGCGCCTCGAACCGCCGGACCGCCGCTTCGATGGCCGCGGTGGCCCCGCTCAGAACCGTCTGGGTCGGCGAATTGAGATTGGAACAGATGAGGTAGCCAGGAATGCCCTCCAGCCCTTCGCGCACCGCCGCGGCGGGAAGCCCAACCACCGCCATGGCGCCGAGATCGTCGCCCGGAATGGCATTCATGTACCGCCCGCGCAGGCAGACCGCCTGCAGGGCCGACCGCAACGGCAGGATACCGGCCGCGTAGAGGGCGGTATATTCCCCCAGGCTGTGGCCGAAGGCCATGCCGAATCGCAGCCCGCGGGCCCGGACCACCTCGAGCAGGCCGGCCGAGACCGCGAACATGGCCGGTTGCGCGTAGAGCGTGCTCTGCAACAGCAGAGAACGGCGTTCCTCTTCGTCCGCCCCGAGGCCGACCGGCGGGTAGATGGCCTCACGCAGGCTCTCCCCATTGACCGTGCGGAAGACCTCTTCGGCGACCTCGAGCACCGCGGCGAACGGCGGCTCGTCGCGCCAGGCCGCCAGCATCCGCAGGTATTGCGACCCCTGCCCGGGAAAGACGACCGCGATGGTCGCCGGATCGACGGCGCCGGCCGAGCGGGAATCTGAGGGATGGGCCTGGGCGGCGGGGCCGGCCTCGCCCCGGCCCCCAGAGGCGGAGCCGGTCTGGGTCTCGGCCCGCCCGGACGGGGCCTGGCCCGGCGACGAGATCTCCGGCACGGTCGCGTCCGGGGCCACTCCGGTCAGGTTGGGAGGCATCGCCAGCAGGGCCTCCAGATCGTCGCCGAGGTCGAAGGGGGCGACCGGCCCATCGACGGGTTCCCCGAGCACCACGTGATGATCGGTGCCGCCGAACCCGAACGAAGAGACCCCGGCCACATAGCGACGGCCGCCGAACCGGTAGCCTCTTTGCGGAATGGAGAAGGGCAGCGCTTCAGCAGCCAGGGAGTCGGGCAGCCGTTCGAAATTGGGCTGGGGGGGGATGACCCGGCGGTTGCAGCAGAGGATGGCCTTCAGCAGACCAGCCGCGCCGGCGGCGGCTTTGGCGTGCCCGATCATGGCCTTGACGCTGCCGACGGCAGGTCTGGTCTCAAGCGCTTCGGCAGACGCGGCCGCCGCACCTGGGAGGGCGACGGGCGCCCCGGCCTCGACCGCGAGCGCCGGGTCGAGCGGGGGCGCCTCCCGCAGGAAATCGGCCAGGGCGCGCAGTTCGATGGCATCGCCGACCACCGTCCCCGTGCCGTGCGCCTCGAAGTAGGTCGCCGCCCGCGGCGACAGCCCGGCATCGGCCCAGGCCCGCTCGAGGGCGCGGCGCTGCCCGGCCGGGTTGGGCGCCGTGATCCCTTTGCCTTTCCCATCGCTGGCCTGCCCGACCCCGTAGATCACCGCCAGCACCGGATGCCCCAGGCGCCGCGCATCCGACAGGCGCTCCAGCACCACGAGGCCCGCCCCCTCGCCCATGATGAATCCGTCGCCCCGCGCGTCGAAGGGGAACGACCCGGTGGCCGACAGGGCGGTCACCTTGGAGAACTTGACGAACGATCCGGGGTCCATCTGGGTGTCGGCCCCGCCCGCCAGCACGAGGTCGACCCGCCCCTGCCGCAGGGCATCGACCCCGGCGATGACCGCGGCCAGCCCGGACCCGCAGGCCGCATCGACGGTGAAGTTGGGCCCATGCAGGTCGAAGACGGCGCTGATCCGGCCCGCGACCAGGCTCGACAGTTCGCCGGGCAGGCTGTCTTCGGTGATCGGCGCCGGCCGGATCAGTTCCTGGTACTGGCGGGCGAACGTGTCATCGCTGGGCAGCAGCCCGGCTTGCCGGCCGCGCGTCAGGAATTCATGGAAATGGATGGCCCGCAGGTTGTCGACGCTGGCCACGCCGCCCATGCTGTTGCCGATGATGACCGCGGTCCGGTCGTGATCGAAGTCGCCCTCGAGCAGACCGGCGGCGGCCAGGGCCTGGCGGGCCGCCACCAGCGCCAGTTGCTGGGTGAGATCGAGCCGCGCCGCCACCCGCGGCGGGATGCGGAACGGCACCGGATCGAAGACGAAGCCATCCACCCAAGCTCCGAGTCGGGTGTAAGAAGCCACCGGCGCCTGGCGATCGGGGTCGTACCAGATCGTGGGGTCGAGGCGGTCGGGCGGCAGGGGCCGGACGAAGCACTTCCCCTGGAGAATATGGCGAAAATACGCCCTGGGGTCGAACGACCCGGGAAAGACGCATCCCAGGCCGATCACCGCGATGGGCTCCGACCGGCCCGACCGGCCCGCCCTGCCGCCCCGGTCGGGTTCCGCCCGCGGCGAGGCCATCGCGGGGCCGGCCGAGGTGCGGCGCTCGGCATCGGGGCCGGCGGGGACCGAGGCCGGGCCCGGCGGCGCGCTTCCCCCTTGATCGTTCGGTCCGGGCCCTTCCTTCGTCGCGTCCGGCGTCACCAACGAAGCCGCCGGGGCATACCCGGGGCCTGCCGCGATCGACCAGCCAGGGACGGCCGCCGCTCCCTCCGACCATCCGGTCCGCAGGTCGGCGAACGGGGGGCGGTCTTCGCCGCCGGCCGGACCGACGACGGCGCCTCGCCCTTCTTCCTCGGAAGGCAGCAGCGCTTCGTGCAGCTCGGCGATGGTCAGCAGCCGGTCAAGCAGGGCGACCGCCTCCCCGGCCATGAAGCAGCCGTCTTCTCCCTCGGCGGCGACCACGGCATTGGCCAGGTTGCCGATGTTCTCGCGTTCGAAGATGGCACGCCGCTCGGGCAGAGGCAGCCCCGAGCGCAGCAACTCCTCTTCCCGAGCCAATATCCGCTGCACGAAGGGCGTGGCGACCTGCCGGGCCCGCAACTTGACCGACTCGCCGGTGACCAGGGTCAGATCGTGATTCAGCACCCGATTGCGGTATTCCCGGCCCATGGCGCCGGTGTCCACGATCTCGCGGGTGGCCAGATAGGCCGTCCCGATCTGGATGCCCCAATCGAGCCGATCGGCCAGGCCATGGGCCGCCACCATCCGCTGGATGAACCGCACCCCGACCGGGGTGGCGATTCCCCCCGCGAAGACCACCCGGACCTCGCCGGCCGGATCGAGCGCCGGCAGCTCTTCGAGCGTGCGCTCCCACAGCACCGCGCTGGACAGCCGGCCGATGTGCCCGCCCGATTCGCTCCCTTCGAGGACGAACCACCGGCACTCGGCCTCGGCCAGGATCTTCAGCATCCGCGGCTCGTAAGCATGGGCCAGCACCCGATGGCCGTCCGCCCGCAGGTCGCTGACCAGGTCGGGACGAGGCGCGGCCACCAGCACGAACAGCGGCGGCACCTCCTGCAGCACCATGCGCTGGCGCTCGATCAGATCCCGTTGCAGTTCGAGGCCGATCACCCCGACGCCGGCGCGCAGGCCGGCGGCGCGCGCCTCGCGCCACAACCGTCGGGCCGTTCCTTCCTCACAGGACCCGAAGGCGAGCACCGGCACTCCCCCGCTCTCTTCGACCGCCTTCAGGAACGCCACCTGTTCGCTGATGCGGGCCATGGGCCCCTGGATCAGCCCGCGCCCAGCGCCCAGGGCGTCGGCGAAGCGACGACACCCGGCCAGAGCCGCGCTCGGACGTAGGAAAGCGGGAGCGGCCGCGACCGCCCGCTCGAGGTCGGCCACGAACGCGGCGAAGGTGGGGAAGCGCCGTTCCAGGCCTGCCGCCAGCAATAGATCTTGACCGCAGGGAAGGGTGCCGTCGGGCAAGAGATCGGGCCAGGTCCAGCGGGCCTCGCCGACCAGCTCGCGACGCAGAGCCAGGGGATCGGCCGGACCCCGCGTCAGGCAGCGGTAGCCGCCACCGTCCTGGTCGGGGATGAACAGAGGTTCGCGCCGCTCCTGGCCGGGCGCCACGGGTGGATGCCAGGCGGTTCCCGGCAGCAATCCATGCACGGCCGCCCCGAACACCGCCCCGGCCGCTCCTTCCCCGACCGCGGCCACGGCCCCCGCCCGCCCGAGGCCGCCTTCCAGCCAGAATGGGGCGCGACCCCAGCGACGCAGCACCTGCAGCAGGACGAACGTGCCGAGCGGGCCGACGAACCCGCCCGCTTCGTTGCCACGCGCGATGATGGGCAAGTCGGGGCGACGCGCCAGCCACCGCACCTCATCGGGGGTGGTCACGACCGCCCCGACCGGGAGGCCGGCTCCCGCCAGCAGACGCCCTTCCTCGCCCAGCGCCCGGCCGGCCGACAGCCAGACCCGATCCCAATGGGCCCCCAACCGGACCACCTCGGCCAGCGCCGCTTCGGATGGTTCGAACAGCCGCACGCCGACCCGCCCCGGACAGCGGCGAACCGCTGCCTCCAGTTCACCTGGCCGGGGCGCCTGGAAATCGAGCAAGGGTGCGGCCCCCGCCTCCACGGTCGCGGCGATGGGAACCGCCGACACCAGGGGGCCAGGCAACGCGACCAGCCAACGCCGAAGACCTTGTCTGCTCATGGGTGAGGGCCTCCACGGTAGGCACGAAGGCTCTGCACCGCCGGCCGGGTTGGCCTCGACGGGCGGCCGGCGCCGCCCCCGCTCGATCGCGGGCGAGCCCGCAGCGAGGGCGCTCCCCTGGCCCCAGGGTGGCGGCCCGGGCGCTTGCGGCTGCCCCGACGCTCGCTGGGCTCCGGCCCGACCGCCAGCCAGCGCGGTTCGATGGTTGACGAAAAGAAGCGGTTCATGCCAAAGAGCGGATCGCCGGAGCGGGCCCATTCCACCGATACCGCTCCAGGAAGGTGGGGGGCTGATGGATGTTGCGCCCGTGCCGGTACCGGCGAGCGGCGATCCGCGCCAGCAGGTTGACCAGGCCCATCTGCGCGCGATCACGCCAGGTGAACGGCCCGAGCTTCTCGGCATAGCGCACCAGCAGGGCGCGCGCCCGCCGTTGGACGGCCGGGTTGGGCGCCAGCGTCACGAACGCCCAGAGCAGGGGCTTCATCTCTTCGGCGAACCGGCGCAGATCGGCGAACCGCCCGGCCAGGAGCGCATCGGCGGTGGGCCTGATCAGTTCGAGGCCCGCCAGGCGGGTCTCGGCTACCCGTAGCAGACTGGGCCCGAGCCGCTGGTACTCGAGGTCGAACGCCCGATCGAGGATCTTCCGACTCTCGTCGCTCGTGAAGCGCGGGTGGTGGAACCAGATGCGGTCCTGCCCGTGCCATTCCCGAAGCGGCCGCTCGTGCCGCACCCGGCCCTCGGCCTCGAGCCGCTGGTAGAGGGCCGTGCCGGGCAACGGCGCCAGTTCCATGAACTGGATGAAGTCGGGGCGCAGCCTGATCGTGTACTCAACATCTTCCCACAGGGTCTGCTCGTCATGGTGATCGAGGAAGAGGATGGTCGAGGCCAGCACCGACACCCCATGGTGGCGCAACCCCGCCATGATGGGGGCCGGATCGAGTCCCTTCACTTTGTCGAACAGGGCCCGTTTGCTTTCGATGCCGATCCAGATGAACTGCACGCCGAGACGCACCAGCGTCAGCGGATCGTACTGCGCGACCGCGCGCAGCGAGCTGAAGATATCGAACACGAACCGGCGGTTCTTCCGCTCCATCAGCTCGAGCAGGCGGGCCACCCGCGCGGGATCATCGAGGAAATTCTCGTCGAGCACGAAGAAATGTCGGGTATTCAGCGCGTCGGCGATGCGTTCCATTTCGACGAAGAGCGCCTCGATCGTCGGGAAGAACGGCTGGTACCCATCGAAGAAATGGCTTGTGCAACAAAAGAAACATTTATTGGGGCACCCGACGCCTGGCACCAGGAGAGCCTTGGCATGAGGAACTTCGATGCCCAGAATGGCGCGCCAGCAATCGACCGGCATGATCGGATGCCGCACCGGAGCATCGACCGATTCGCCGAAATACCGGCGCAGCCAGGCGATGCCCTCGCCGGTGCAGACCTCGTCGGCCCCGGTCAGCTCTTTGATGCCCGGAATGCGCGTGCCATGGCCGCCCAGAATGATCTTCGCCGCTGGGGCATGACGCCGCACCAGCTCGCACATCCGCCGCGCCTTGTCGACATTGGGCACGATGAAGCTGATGCCGACATGCGTATAGGCATACCGCCCCAGCTCGCGCACGAATTCTTCCTGGGTCGGGAAATCGAGCACCGTGGTCGGCACCTGCAGATTCTCGGCCAGGAACGACAGCCCGAAGCTGCGATTGTGCGACCGCACCGAGAACACCCCCTGCCGACGCGTCACCTGATTGTGCATCAGCTCGCAGACGTTCTCTTTCACGCCGTACTCATCATCGACGCCGAACGGCTTGAAGACCGAGGTCAACAGCAGGCGAGCCGTCATGCGGGCCGATCGAGGCCAGGGTGCATGCCTCCCCCCTTCATGGTCACCCGGAATGCGAGGTCAGGGGAATGATACCACGCCGGTTTTCGGCTCAACCAACGGCCCGCCCCACCGACCGCCCACCTACCACGCGGTCAGGGCGCGCCACCGGTCGCCACCACCGGAACGCGTGATGACGAGCGAGGCGATCTCCGCCGCCTACCGATCAGCAGAGCGAGGCGCTTCCCCGCCCATCGCTCCGGTTCAGCGGCGGCGGAACGCTGTCCGCTGCAACCGGTTGTTAGCTGGAAAGTAGGTTTCCGCGCGGACAACCCGCCTCTGCCACAATGGCGCTACTTATAGTCTGTAGACTCAAGATGTGCATCTTAATAAGATCAAGCAAACAAGAGGAGTGAATTATGGCGGAACGGACCGGCAGAGACAAGCTAAGGAAGCCGAGTCGCAGGATTACACAAATCCTGTCGAACAACATTCGGACATTCAGAAAAACCAAGGGCCTCTCCCAGGAAGATTTGGCTGATATGTGCAATCTCCACCGCACCTATGTGGGATCTGTGGAAAGAGGAGAAAGGAATGTCACTCTCAGCACGCTGGAGGTGATCGCCGACGCTCTTGGCATCAGCGTTCCTACGCTACTGTCCGAAGGGAGCATTGAGAATGGCGGCAAGAAGTAAAAAGGTGCGGCGATATGTTGAAGCGATTCGAAAAAGTGGTCTATCGATCTATGATCCAATCGATATCGGTGATCCGGAGCTTTGGATTCCGACGCCCGAGCTGGAACGACTGCTCAACGAGGCGCTGATGGGCGTCTCGCTTGCGGGGTTGCCGCTTCAAACCCGATCGAAGGTGGTCAAGGAACATGTCTGCAAGGCGCTCGGTTATCCGGTGCCGCCGAGTTTCAGGAGGGCGCGACCCCGCTTCCCAGGCCAACTTTTCGATACTTACACCCAGAAGTCAAATAATCTCCAAGTCTGGAATGAGAAACTTGCGCCCACACGACGCTATGTGATTATCCGGGTAGGGGAAGGAGATGTGATCACCAGGGTGAAGGTGGTCACGGGCGAAACATTGGCGCTGCTGGACACAACGGGCACCCTGACTCAAAAGTACCAGGCGCGGCTGATCCCCGGTGAGGCGAAGGCGGAGTTGATCTCGGGCGAGGATACGGACCTTCTCCGGCCCTTCGTGCGACACGGTGTCGATCTCGCCTTTGTTGCGAGCCCAGTAGACCATCCTCGGGCCGGACAATTGCTGCCGATCAGGGAGATGTTCAACCGGCTGCAATCGCTCGTCGGAGAACGGTTCGCGGACATTGGCTATGACCAGGAGCGCAACCGGGGCGCAGCATTGCACCGGCTCGTGTGTCAGCGCCTAGGATATGCCGACTACCGGGACAACGGACAATTCCCGGATGTGCGCCACCAGCTTCTGGAAGTGAAGCTGCAAACGTCGCCGACCATTGATCTCGGCCTGGTACGTCCGGATAGCGAGGAAGCCCTCGATGTTCCGAAGATCGAAGGCCAGCAGATTCGACACTGCGATGTGCGCTATGCGCTCTTCTATGCGGTGACGGACGGAGAGAACGTCACCCTGACGCACCTGTTCCTGACGACCGGCGAGAGGTTCTTCACGAGGTTCCCTCAGTTTCAGGGCAAGGTGCTGAATAGGAAACTCCAGATTCCCCTACCGGCTGACTTCTTCAACGACTAGGCCGAATACTTCCCAGACCATGGCGTCCAGCTCCTTCTGGAGCTGATCGGCCTCGGGCGCCGGAGTGCACTCGTATATCCGCTTGGCCTTGGCGATGATGGCCTTGCCAAGGGGACTATGCGGATCGGGCAGGGGAAACTTCTCGACGTACTGCGTGATGAAGCGGCGCCGACCCGCATAGAGCTTGTTGTGGAAGCGGTGATCGTAGAAGCGCTCGATGAAGGTCGAGTTGCCAATGCCGGCCGCCAGCCATAGCAGGTCTGTCTGCGCAGGGTTCTGGCAGATGAGCCAGTAACAATCGCCGTTAACGACGGAGCCGTCCAGGTCGATCCAGAATGTAGGTTCCTCGGCAATGTCGCGGAACACGAGCTTGGGGAGGTTCCAGGCATCTGGGGCCTGCGGCACCCAGATTTCATACCATTCTCGGCCAGCCTCGATAACGTACTTACGGCCTTGGAGTGTCGGGCGGTGCGCCTCAAGATAGGCTTGGCTGCGGGGATATTGTGCCAGGTCCACCGCACGACGGCGGCCCTGCACAACCTCATGCGGGTAGAGGATTTGAATTGGACGGTCGGAAGTGAGGGGCTTGAAGCGGCGCGCAATGTGATGGGTGGTGAGTGACTTGAGAAGCTCTGGCCGGACGGCCTCGGGCATGTCCGACCAGTCGTTGCGGATGAAAACCTTATCGGCGCAGGTTTTGACGCCAACGCGGATATTGCCGATGTCGCCGAAGGTGCCCCAGCTATGGGCATCCACCGTCGCCAGCCAATCGTCAACGGTCTTTGTCGCAATGCGCCAAACACCGTCGCGGGTGCCGCTTGTGTCCAGCTTACCGTGCTGGACTCGGAATTGCCGCCCGTCGTCCGTCGCGATCACGCCTTCCCCGGCGAGTGCGGTGATCGGGTCAGTAGCCACGGCGTTCGCTGGTTCGGAAGTCTGGTAGATCGACGTGAAGGTAGGGGTCTCCAGCTTATGGCCGTTCTTGCCCTCAACAAGCAACACGGCGGGCAGTACGGCGGCGTCAAAGAGCTTGGTGTCGCCCAAATCCCAGATGTGCCGGATGTTGAAGCGCTCCAAAAGGGCCTGCCGGACGGAAGCGCCGGACTTGGTGGTCAGGAAGCGGTTGGAGACAATGATGCCGGCGATGCCCTTGGGCTTGAGTACCTTGGCCATGCCGAGAACGAAAGCGTAGTAGAGGTCTACGCGGCCGGACAGGCCGAATTGCTGCGCGAGTAGCTGCGCCTGCGTGGCCCCCATGATCTGAGTGCGGACGTAGGGCGGATTAGCGATGATTAAGTCATAGGCTTCTTGAACGGGTGAACTGAAAAGCGAGCGGTTGCCATCCCCTCCGAAATGTTCCAGCACAAATTTGAGAAAACTCTCACACTGGAAATTAACCTCAACGAGGGGGAAAAGTTTTCTTAGCCGCTCAGCGGCAATATTGAGGGCCTTCGGATCCGTTTCAAAACCAAAGACTTTGATATCCAGTCCCGGACGGCCCGCGATCTGCTGTAAGAGGCTTACAAGAAGTTCACCATCGCCAATGGCGGGGTCCAGAACCCGGAGTGGGCGATCGACGGGAAAATCGTCGAAGATTTCAACAACTTTGCGGGCAACAAAATCGGCAAGAATGTTGGGCGTATAGGTGGCGCCACCCGACTTTTCTTCAGGAACGATGGCGTAACGCGGTGCTGCCACAGCTTCATTGGTTACTGACATGATCTGGGTCCTCGCTATTTGAAGTGGGTAAAGGCAACCACGGCGGTGAGCCGAGGACAGCCCTTGCTTTGGGGCCGTTTCCCCGATACCCTTTGGCCTGGGGCAGGCGAAGGCCGGCCCCTGGCCCTGGGG
>QOQW01000011.1 GCA_003327425.1 Candidatus Ozemibacter sibiricus | reverse complement strand
CGCCTTCGAAGCCGCCCTGCGGGCCGAACACGACGGCCAGACCATCCCCGCCATCACCGCGTTCCTCGACCTGCTGGCCGACCCGGCTCTGCGCGGCCTCGACAGCTTCCGCGAACATCTTCTGGAAAAAGCGCTCACCAATTTCTGCCGGGCCAACCTGCCCGCGACCCACCCCCTGGTGGCTCGCCTGCAAGCCGCCGCCCGTGAACTGCCCAACGGCGTCTATGCTGCCCTCGAAACCACCCTGGCCCGCGAAGAGGTGGCTGCCAGCCGCCGCCTGCTCGCGTTCGCCGAACTGGCCGGAGCCGACCGCCGCGCGCTGGTCGCCCGCGCCCTGCTCGCCGAGATGACCCTCGACGACCCCACCTTCGAACGGTTGATGAAAGAACTGGCCGCCCCCCCGTCTCAGGAAACCTCCAAGCCAACCGGGTTCTGGGCGTCATCGCTCACGTTCCTCCAGGCCATGCATGATCCGCGGTTGGTCGCCCCGGCCCAGATCACCAGCATGGTGGCCCCCTCCTCCCTCGAACGATTGTCCCCCAAGGCGGCCGCCAAACGAGTGGGGCTGGCCACCCGACTGCCCGCCAGCACCCTCGAAGCGCAAGGGTTGTACTACCTCATCAAGGCCCTCAAGATGGACGGCAAACTGGCGGAGGCCCAGAAGCTTCTGGCCTTCTTCCAGGCCAACTATGCCGGCTCCCCCTGGCTCGACCGCGCCATCCAGGTGATGGCCCAGGTCGAGAACGCCGCCCCCACGCCCGCCAAGGCTCCCCCTGCCGCCTCGACCACCAAAAAGGCGACGGAAGGCGCCGCCAAGAATTCTGGTCGGGTCTCCACCCTCTCGGCAGGAAGTTCGACTCCACCGCCCTCTGGGGACGATGGTCCAGGGAAAACCACAGCGCCGTCCGCTCCGGCGACCGGCAAAACCCAGGGCGGCGAGGCCCCCTCTGCCGATACCCCACCCGACGCGGCCGATTCCCTGGCCAATTCCTTCTGACCAGGAGGTCTCTTCCATGATGTGCCTGCACCTTGCACCGCCTTCTCGCTGGGGCTCGGGCCTGACGGTCGCTCTCCTCGCGGCCTGGGTGATGGTGGGGCTCGGGCCCGCCTGCCTCGAAGCTCAGAAACCGATGAACGATCAGCCCCCTCCTGGCATCGCCTCCGCCCCGCCGAAAGGCGCCCTGGACTCCCCTGCCAAAGCCGGCATTTTCGGCGCCACTGCGAACAAAGCCACCAACCATGTGGCGGGAGGTCCGCCGGTCGGCCAGACGGCGAAAGAAACGCTGTATTCGACCGATGCCAATACCGATCTGCTGGAACGGGCCATCGAGCGGTTCAATCGCGAAAAATGCCCACCCCAGGTGCCCATCACCGACATCAACCGTCGCACGCTGCTTCTGCTGAGCGAGCTGCAACTCATCCCCTCCGATATTTCCCCCTTCGAAAAAATGGTGTTGCGCAACGGCAAGGTGTTCAAACCCGTCGAGCAGAGACCCCCAGCCTCCCAATTGCCTTCTCCCGTCTTCCCCACCGGCAAACCGCCCGATTCCCTGCTCGGCGTTCTCGACGTCGTCGCCGAGGGGCTCACCGACAAATCCCCCAAAGGGACGGGCACGCCCGCTCCCCCCAAAGACGTTCGGCTCGAGGAGCGGCGCGGCACCTTCCGCAATGCCGCCGGGGAACTGGTCGAGTTCAAATACTGGGTTCCCAAGGTCCCTGGCCAACCGCCCAAAAAGTTCGGCGGGAAGATCCAGCGCGTCCCCACCGATACCGTCCAGAAGACGCTGTTGCCCCCCAAATACAACGTAACACCAGCCACCGACAAGGTTCCGTCGGCACCGACGGGGCAATGACCCGCTCCGCATGCCCTCTGCCAGCCACGAGACCGAAGCCGAGCTGATCCGGCAGGTCAGGGCCGGGCGCCGGGAGGCCTTCCGCCCCCTGGTCGAACGCTACTGGCCGCGCGTCAAAAGCCTCGCCCGCCGGATCCTGCGCGGCCCGGAGCTGGTCGAGGACATCTGTCAGGAAACCTTCCTACGCGCCTACGAGAAACTCGAAACCTTCGATCTGACCCGAGACTTCGGCCCCTGGATCGCCCGCATCGCCGTCAATCTGATCGGCGAACATTTCCGTCGCCACGGGCAGAAATGGCAACTGGTTCCGCTCGATGAACGCCTCTTCCAGCCAGGCCTGGAAGACGAACCCAGCGACACCATCGTCGGCCGGGTTCTGCTCGATGACTGCCTGATGCGCCTGCCGCTGGCCCTGCGCCTCGTGTTCATCCTGCGCCACGGTCTGATGTTCCGCTATGAGGAGATCGCCCAGATTCTCGAAGAACCGGTCGGCACGATCAAAGTGCACCTCTTCCGGGCCCGGGAGATGCTGAAAACCTTCTGGACCCGCGTGCCCGTCGCGCAACGGGCCACGGAAAGGGAAAGGGTGGAATGACATGAACGAACGTCCCTGCCCGGCCTCGCTCGACTTCCAGGCCTACGTCGATGATCAACTGGAGGCCCCAGCGCGCCAGCAACTGGAAGCGCATGTCCGGACCTGCGCCCGCTGCGCCCGCGACCTGGAGCGGACCCGCGCGTTCTTCGCCGACCTGCAGGTGGTCTGCGCCGTCGGGGCCGGCGACCTTGCCACCCCGGCCCAGATCAATCGGGTCATGGACCGCCTCGCCCGCGCCCACCCCGAACGCCCCGCTTCCCCACGATGGAGGGCCTGGCTCGAGGCGCTAGGCCTCTCAGCAGACGCCTGGCGCCCCCTGCTGGCAGGGGCCACCCTGCTTCTGCTCATGGTGGCAGGGCTGGCCTTCTACTCGGCCGTTCCCCGGCGAGCGCCCCCGACGGTTGCCCCTTCCCCCACCCCGACGCTGGCCGCTTCCCCCTTCACCTATACCCTGTCGGCGCCATCCCGCCAGTACCTGCTGGAAGGAGGCGGCCCCGGCCGCGCCCTGCCGGTGCAAGGCGTCCTGCAGACCGGGCGGGTCTACCACCTTCCCCCCATGGGGAAACTGTTCGTCAGCTACAAAAGCGAAAACCGCCTCGAACTATCGCAACAAGCCGTCTTCGAAGTGTCAGACAGCGGGTTGCACCTGCGCACCGGCGATCTGATGTGCCGCCTGCAGAAAAGCGGCCGCGACCTGGTGATCCACACGCCGGCCGGCACGATCACGCCCGTCGGCACCACTTTCTTCGTGGAGGTCCGGCCTCGCTCCACCCGTGTCACCCTCGAGAAAGGCCGCGTCATCCTGCGCACCCCCACCGAAACCGTCTCCCTGGAGCGCCCCGGCACCCTGTTCATGCGCCCCGACGGCCAGATCACCACCCACTTCGAGGCGAGCGACGTGTCGATCCGCCTTCCCGAAGGCCACCTGCCCGGGCCCCGCACGCTCGAACGGCCGCCCCAGCCAGAAACGGCGACATCCCTGCGCGAAGGCTACTGAGCCCCCCTGGCCAGCCGCCGGCCAGCCATCGCGACAGAGCGCTGGTCAGGGCAGCCCCCCCTTTCAGGCGGGAAAGCGAGAGGCGGCCGAAGCGCCTCCTCGTGGGCCGCCATGTCCAGCCCTGATTCTGGCGGGGAAGCGAGAGTTCAGGCGGCCCCGTACCAGCCGAGCAAGATGGCCAGATGGTAGGCCAGCAGGTAGAAGGTGACGGTGCCGCGATAGAGCTTCGCCCCTGACCGATCAGGAACGGCGATATAGTACATTCCCGCCACCACGGTGAGAGCGGCGACCACCCCAGGATACAGCAACAACCCCGAACACCCTGTTGGAAAGCGAGCGACCGCCCCCTGCCAGAGCAGGGCGTAGGCGATGGCCACATTCCCTCCCAGCAAGGCGACGGCCCCCGCGGGCGACAGACGACTGGAATACGAGTCGACCCCCTCGCGTTCTTCGTCGCGGCCGAAGGTCTTGCGACCGAACTCGAAGACGTTGAAGACGAACCAGTTGCCCAGCGCCACCGCCAGAAACGCCCCATCGGCCTGGGCGGGCTGCTTCCCGGTGGCCACCGCATGGATCAGGAGCCCCAGCATGGTCGCCGAGAAGGTGTGGGTGATGGCATAGAGTTCGAGCCGCGGGCGGAGCCAGTCGCCGACGAAGAACTCCAGGCGCATCAAGAGGGTGAAACAGAGCAGGAAGACATACGAGACGACCACCGCCCACCCCAGGTAGGCGGCCAGCACCACCTCGACCAGGATGCACAGCAGCGTGCCGACCCCGAACTCGGTCAGGGCGATCAGCCCGCGCGCCAGCGGCCGCTCGGGATTGAACTCGCGATCGACGGCGTAATCCTTCACTTCGTCGAACAACCGCATGTGCAGGAAGCACAGCCAGAGCAGGACATAGCCTGCCCCCAAGCGGGCCCAGTCGGGAGGACTGCGGTCGACGGCCGGCCAGGCCATGACGGTGTTGGCGCCGAAGAACGCCGCCACCATCAGGGAAATGCCGAAAGGATCATGCCGTTCCCGCAAAAACTGCCACCACCGGGCGATCAGTCCGGAGTTCATCCTTTGCGCTTCCTCCTTTTCCGCCAGAGGCGGGACGAGCGAGGCTTGGGCTCATGGTCGGACGCCTCATGAGTGGACGATGATGGAGACGTGGGATTAGAAGACGAAATCAGATAATTCAAGAGCCATTTCCCCAAGAACTCTCCTCCGCCTTTGAAAAACATGCTGAACAGAAAGAACAGAAAACAGCCGAGCGCATCCTCGCTGGCCTTTTGCCGATCGCGCTGCCGCGCCCTCGCCAGGGCACGATCCCGCGCTTCGGCGTGTCGCCGCGCCGACATATTGGACCAGCAGGGGCCCTCACGGCAGACCAGGTAATCTCTGACCTCGATCAGACACTCCTGGCAGAATGGCTGGTGACAGGTCCGACAATAGCCGATGGCTTCCCGATCGGGATGACGCTGACAGGTCTCGGTGGCAAACAAACTCACCCTGGCCGCTCCCTAGCCGAAAGCACCTCCTCGCCCGGTGGTGCGGCTCCATCCTCAACGTGCCAGGATCTCGGCGCAAGGCGGAGAAGCCAACCAGCGATCGCAGGGAGAAGAACAGGCCAGCGGGGGGTCACAGGCGCAGTCCGCGGCGGCGCATGGCCTGGATCTGGGCGGCGGTCGGGTTGCGCGTGTGGGGCAGGCCGCGCGAGCGGTTGGGTTCCCCGACCCCGCTTCCCTTCTCCTGGATCAGCCGAAGGGCTTCGAGCAACGCGTCGGCCTCGACCCGGCTGGAGGCCATGGGAATATCGAGATAGGAAGAAACTCCGGAGACATCGACCTCTCGCCGGACCAGCCAGCGGCCGTCATCGATCTTCTCGTTCATCCAGTGGATGGTGAAGCCGACCGGACGGCCTTCGGCCCAGGCCCACAGATCGCACATGGTCCCGCGATGGTCGGGCAGCAGGCCATGATGGATGTTGAGGCAGCCGAGCCGCGGCAGGCCGAGGATCTCGGCCTGGTAGATGTTGCGGGTGCGGAAGTTGACGATCAGGTCGGGAGCACGCTGGCGGAAATGCGCGAGGGTAGAGGGCTCGTTCATGCTGCGACAGCGATAGAGGGGAATCCTCCGCTCCTGCAGCAGCCGGACCCGCGGGTCGCTGAGGCGCGCCCGTAAAAGGTTCCGCAGCAGAGCGAAGCCGACGCGCGGCGCCCCCAGAATGGGCAACCCGACGGCATTGCGCAGCACCAGCCAGGTCGGAATGCGCAGCAGAACCACCTCCTGCACCGTGATGCCGGGCGGCAGGCGCCGCGGGTCGGTGACTTCGGCCAGCAGGTGCAGGTAATTGTCACGCACGTACGTGACATCGGAGGTGACGTAGACGACCTGCATCACCGCTGGCCGCCCGGTCGGCCATACCGCGCGTGGGCGTCGGCGAACTGGTCGGCCGCCATGGCGCCGATCAGCGAGATCTCGCCCGCCACCACAGCGCCGGCCACGATCTCGGCCATCTTGCGGGCTTTGCGCGGCCCGTCGCACTCCATGATCTGCAGGCAGAGCTGCTGCGTGGGCAGACGCGTGCCTCCGCCCACCGTTCCGATCATGAGGCCGGGCATGGTCACCGAAACCACCAGGTGCCCGTCCCGACGCTCGAGATGGGTGACCCCGGTGGCCGACTCGGCGACGCAGGCGGGATCCTGGCCGCAGGCGATGAAGACGGCCGCCAGCACGTTGGCGTAGTGGGCCTGCGAGCCGAAACTGTGGGAATGCAGGGCGCTCATCTGCGCCACCTGCGACAGCCGCAGCATGCGCTCACTGGTGGTGTGCAGCACCTTTTCGACGATGGCGTCAGGAATGGCCACCTCGGCGATCACGCGTTTGCCACGATTGCGGGTGAAGTTGACCCCGTTGATCTTCTTGTCGCCCGACAGGTTGGTTTCGAGGAACCAATCGGCGATCTGACCCTTGTACTCTTTGAGGATGTGCTGGATCGCCTTGTGGGTGGCGATGGTCGTCATGTTCTGGCCCGAGGCATCGCCGGTCGAGTAGACGAACCGCAGGCAGAGGCTCGATCCCATGGGGAACGGCTCGATCTGTTCGAGCTTGCCGAACCGGGTGGTCGACTCGGCCACCTCTTTCAAAACGGGAAAATTCATGGCCACCCAGTCGGAGAAGGCCGCCATGTCGGGGATGCTGTTGAACACGAACATGGGGGCCCGCACCAGACTGTCGGCCACCACCTTGGCCCGCACCCCGCCTGCCATGGTGATGACCTGCGCCCCACGCGCGATCGACGAGACGAGCGCCCCTTCGGTGGTGGCCAACGGGATGTAGAACTCGCCCTGGGCGTGCTCACCCAGCACCTTCAGCGGCCCGACCAGACCGAGCGGCACCTGGCAGAACCCGAAGAACGCCTCGATATTGCCGGCGTAGAGCAGCGGATCGTCGGGCCGGGGAATGGCCTTGATATTGCCGGCCACTCGCTGTTGCAGGAACTGCTGACGAGCTTTGAGAGCTTCCGGGCTGAAATCGAGCGGCGGCGGCAGGACCGATGGACTGGTCGGGCGCTCGACCTCGCGCAGCTTGTCGAGCTGCCCATCGCGCTTCATGAAGGCGAACAGCGTGCCGAAATCGCGGATCTCCTGGCCGATCATCTCCTGCAGCGACAGGCCGAAGACCTCTTCCAGGTGGGCGAGCAGGGCGATGACACCCAGGGAATCGAGCTGCAAAAACTCGGAAAGTCGAGTGGTCGGGGTGATGCGGCTGGAGGGCACGTTGAGGAAGTGCGCCACCACCCCTCTGAACCGGTCGAACAGCTCGCGATCGAAGGCGTCGAGGCCACCCGCCGCGCCGGACGGCGACACGGCGCCGGCGGCGGCCTCCGATCGCGCGGCACTGGTGGCGGGCTGGCCGGTTCCCGCCGTCACCCGCTCGGCCAGCAGATGCCGTTGCACCTTGAAGCTGGACGACCGTGGCAGCGGCTGCTCGAGCAGGATGACGCGACGGAAGCGCTCCCATTCGGGCCAGTCGCGAGTACGGGCGGCGATTTCATCGTGGAGGTTCTCGGCCGTGATCGCCAGTTGGTGCTGGGCGAACCAGTCGGCGCGGGGCTTGATGACCAGGGCCGGAAACTCGTACCCGCCTTCTTTCAGACCCAGCACGCTGTATTCCTCGGCGAAGGGCAGGACGCCCAGCCGCGCTTCGAGTTCATCGGGATAGACGTTCATGCCCCCGGCCGGAATGATCACATCCTTGGCGCGACCACGAATGTAGACATAGCCATTCTCATCGATCGAGGCGAGGTCGCCGGTACGCAGGAATTCCCCCGCGAAGAGGTCGCTGTTCAGCTCAGGCCGGCCCCAGATGCCGCTCAACAGCGACGGCGCCGCCACCAGCAGCTCGCCCACGCCCTCCTGATTCGGCTGATCGATCTTCACTTGTACCGCAGGCAGCGGCTTGCCGATCGATTCCGGCGGACCATCCTGGTTCATGATGATGCCGCCGGCGGTCTCGGTCATGCCGAACCCCTGCATGGTGCGAATGCCGCGCGACCGGAAGGCCTCGATGAGGGCCGCGCTGCAGGCCGCCCCGCCGATGATGACGGTCAGCCGGGGCAACGGCACCTGTACGGCGCGCAGCGCGCTGACCAGCACCTCAGCCAGACGAGGCACCAGCAGGGCGAAACTGACGCGATACTTCAGCACCGCCCCCAGGATCTCGCCAGGATTGAGCGAGGTAGTCAGGACCACCCGCCCCCCGAGCGCGAGGGGCGCCAATCCCGCGTCGACCAGGCCGAAGACATGGGTGAAGGGCAGCACGGCCAGCATGACATCATGGCGCGTGAAATCGCCGAGTTCCTTGCCGAGCTGGACGGCCGCGACCAGGGCGGCATGGTTGAGGATGACACCCTTGGGTTGGCCGGTGGTCCCCGAGGTATAGATGATCGCAGCCGGGTCGGTCTCGACCGGTGGCGGCGGAGCCGGCACCGGGCTGGGCATCTGCCCGGCCGTTTTGAGAATCTCGAACTGGAAGTTGATCAGCGGGCAGGCATGGGTGAGCTGCGGGTAGAGGCCGGCCCAGCGCTCCTGGAACCGGCGACTGACCATGATGGCGGCCGGCCGGCAGTCCTCGACGATGGCCAGCAGGCGTTGATCGGCGCTCATGCCGTCGACCGGCACGGCGACCGCCCCGTAGCCGGTGATGCCGACGAAGACCGGCAGCCACTTGAAGTGGTTCTCGCCGACGATCAGGATGCGATCACCCCGGCCGACCCCGAGGGTGGCCAGCAATCGCCCGACCTCCTCGACGATCTCACGGAACTCTCCGTAAGTCATGTCGACCCATCGCCCCTCGCCAAGGTCGCACGACATCGCCACCTTGGCAGGTTCGACAGGCAGAGTGGTCAGGCGCAGGGTCTGCTCGAACATGGGATCTTCTCCTTCAACGGGGCCGGGCTTCTCAACGCCTCTGGCCGCCCGAACATAGCTCCAGCATAGCCAGAATCGGTTCCCCCTGTAAAGCCGGGAATGGCGGCTCTCACCTTCCCGAGGGGGAACCGAACAGGAACTCCAGGGGGAGGTGGAGGCGGTCGCTCCAGGCGCGCTCCGAGTGGGTGGCACCCGGGGCGAAGTGGGCGAGAAACTCGCGACCGGGCTGCAGACCGACCTCGCGCAGCAGGCTTTGCATCTTGTGGAAGCAGGTGGCGATGGGGGGTTCCAGCTCGCCGGCGTCGAAGTAGAGGCGCAAACGCCGACCGGAGGCGGGATTCCCGCGAACGAGCCGGGTGGTCGCCGCCCAGGCCTTGTAGAAAGCGCTCGACAGGCATCCCGCCAGGCCGAAGATCTCGGGGAAGGTCCAGGCCAGCTGGAATGAGATCAGCCCGCCCATCGACGAACCCATCACCCCGGTCTGCTCAGGCTCGGGGAGCGTGCGGTAGGTTCGGTCGATGAAGGGTTTGACCACCTCGATCAGGAAGGTGGCATAGGCCCGGCCGCGGGGGCGGGCCAGGTTGTATTCCTCCATGCGATCGCCGGTGTTGTCGATGGCGACCACGATCAGTTCGCGCAGACGGCCTTCCGTGATCAGCCGGGTCGCGACCTCGTCGACCTTCCAGTCCTGGCCACAGAAGGACGTGGCCGGGTCGAACAGGTTCTGCCCGTCATGCATGTAGAGCACCGGATACCGCCGCTCCGGGCGGCTCGCATAGGAAGGCGGCAACCAGACCTGGATCGCGCGCGGCTCGCGCAGCCCCGGGCCGCTCATCGGTTCATGGCGCCGCAGGTCGCCGACCACCGGATCGACCGCGAGGGCGATGCGGTCGAGCCAGTCGATGACCGTCACCTCGACGCGCTGGTCGCGGGTCGGCACGATCACCCGGTTGTCGGGCGGGAAGCGCCCCGCCGGATCGAGGTAGATGGCCTGGCTCTTCCAGGTGCCCCGCGTGATCTTGAATTCGACCGGCTTGCCGATCGGGGCCGCAAAGGTCAGCGCGAAGAGCCTCGGCCCGACGCGGGGCAGAGCCACCGCCGCCGGCTGCCAATCGCCCAGCGCAGGGAGATTGCCGGCCACGAACAGGCCATCGTCGGGCGTGACGTTCGGTGCCAGCCGGACCTGCAGCGTGACCTGCACCGAGGGTTCCGTCGCCCCGTGGGTTCGCTTCGCCATCCGATTCCTCCGGTGTTCGAGCAAGAGTATCTCTGATCGAGGCGCCGGAGTCAAAACTCGTAGCCGGCCCGGACCCCGACATCTTTCTGCAGCTCAGAGCGTCCGCCGCCGTTGATGACGGCGAACTTCAGTTCGTAATAGCCCCATTCGACCCGTCGGTGCAGACGGCTCTCGAGGTTCTGGATGGAATCATCCTCGCCCCCGAAGCGGGTGCTGGCCACCTCGAGGCTGAGGCGGGTCTTGCGGGAAATCTGCCGCTGGGCGCTGCCCGACAACGTATGAGCGGTCGACGCCGGACTCGTTTCGAGCAGATAGCCGACCGCCAGCGTGTCTTTTCCCTGTCGCGGGGCGCCCCAGGTCAGCGTGCCTTCGTAGAAGGTGCTGCGCGGACGCTTGTCGTCGCCGAAGAAAAAGCGGCCGCCCACTCCCGTTTCGACGTAGAAACTGCCCATCTCGACCCCGATCAGGTTGCGCGCGATGCCTGAATTGGTCTCATCGTTCAAGAACAACCGATAGTCGCCGGTGAGATCGACCCGGTGCTCGTCATAGTACTGCAGACCCAGCCGCCAGGATTCGGTGGCCCCGCTGCTGGCGAACTCGCCATGCACCTTCAGGGAATCGATGTGATAGCCGAGCAAGGCCGAACTGAAGCGAGTCTTGTACTCCTGGCCGGCCTGGACGGTCAAAAACGCCTGCTCATTGAAGGCATAGCGCACCGCTCCCTCGAACCACACGGGATCTTCCGCCCGGCTGTTCGAGTCGACGCGCGCGATCCGACCCAGCTCAAGAGTGGTCGACAGGCGTCGCCCCCACGGGTACCATAGGGAAATGCCATCGACCGGCCGGAACGAATGATTGCCGGTCCAGAGGCGACCGACCCTGAACTGCAAAGGGCTTTCCAGGTTGCGCCCCCAGAATGAGGCCTGCCAGAGCTGGTTGATGCGGGGCGCGACACCCTGGAAATCTTTGAAGATGACGTGCCGGTAATCGAACTCCGTCACCAGGTAGGGAGTCTGGTGGTTGTAGGTCAGCCGCTGCGAAGATTTTTCGCGGAACGGTCCGAAGGGCGAGAAGGTGCTGGTCTCGGTACGCTGGATCTGGCACGGCGCACGGATCTGGGCGACGACCGCCGATGCGGTTCCCAGGAACGACAGAATCACCGTGGTCCACAGGAGGACCACGGGCAGGCGACCATGCTTCGTCGTTTGCCTCGTCTTCGTCGGTTCTGGCACCAGATCGTCGAGTCGATCCGGGATCTTTCAAATGAGGAACAGGCTACTACCTCCATCGGCAGTCGGCGAGGAATAACCCAGGGGAGACCGCTAGGAGGGAGGAGGGCCATTCAATCAGGAAGCGTGGCTGCCGCCTCTCGGCCAGCAGCGACCAGAGAAGGCCAGGCGAAGAGTTCAGGTGGCGACCATCGTGATCACCGCCATGAGCACAGGCGGCACGAGGAAGGCCGCGATCGCGTAGGCCGCACTGGCCCGACAATGATCTTCCGGAAAGATGATCCCGATCAGGGAGCGGGCGATGATGAGGAAAGAGAGCGCGATCCTCCACCCCAAGGCTGTGTCATAGGCTCCATGCTGGTGCAGCGAGCGTGGGATCAGGGGATGGGACAACGACAGAACGATGGTGAAACACAGGGTCGCCAGCCAGGCCAGACGCGGCATCGCTCTACCCTGCGGTCACCGGGGATCCACCGGGGGCCGGCGACAGCGAGAAACGACAGAAGCGGAAATGACGACCTTCGGCAGGTCAGGCCCGCACGTCGATGCGCCGCCCCAGGCCAGCCGGATTGCTCGGCGCCTGGCGAGGCGCGGGGGCTGGCGGTTTCCGCCTGGCTTCCTGTTGGGACTGGGTGGCCAGCTTTTCAGCCTGGGATTGACGGTATTTGGCCATGACCGGACGCTCGGTCGAGGGGGCCGGGGTCGGGTCTCGCCCCGTGGCAGTGGTGGTAGGCATCGTCATCTTCCTCCAAGATAAACATAATTAACCATGGTGAGGACGGCAAGCCCATCGACCAGCCAACCCAACCGGCGCGAAGCGGTCGCCCCCCGCAGACCGCCTCTTGAGCGATAGATGGTCCCCTGGAGGGAGGTCCACCCTTATCCCCGGGGTTGTCTCTCTGGGAATCGATCCGCCTCATGGCGCCATTCAGCCCACCAAGCCGACCCCGCCCACCACCAGCCCGTCGGCGGTGGCCGCCACCGCGCGGTGGCGGCGAATGACGTTGTCAGCCAGGCCTGACCCCGAATCAACACAGGTACAGGGAATATACTCGCGGCTATGGCCGTGCCAGCGGCTATCGGCGCAGGTCTCCCACAGCACCTCGACCTCCTGCCCGACGAACGACCGATGGTAGGCCGCGGCCGAAGCGTGCCACACCTGCTCGGCGGCTTTGGCCCGGGCCTGCTTCTCGGCGTTGCCGACCTGCCCAACCATGGTCGCGGCCGGGGTGCCCGGTCGGGCCGAGAACCGGAAGATATGGATCCGCGAGAAGGCCATGCGTTCGACGAAGGCCAGCCCTTCGCGGAACAACGCCTCCGACTCGCCAGGAAAGCCGACGATCAGATCGGTGGTCAAGCCGATGCGGGGCAGGCGTGCACGCACCCGGGCCACCACCTCGGCGAACTGGGCCACGGTATAGGGCCGGTTCATGGCCCGCAGAATGGGGTCGGTCCCGGCCTGCAGGGGAAGATGCAGATGCGCGCAGGCGGCGGGCGAGCTGGCCAGCCAGGCGATCAGCTCATCGGTGACTTCGAGCGGTTCGATCGAACTGAGCCTTATCCGCGCCAGCCCCTCGAGGCGTTCGAGGTCGCGCAACAGTGGCACCAGCCCTGGTTCGAACCGACCGAGGTGGATGCCGGTCAGCACGATCTCGCGAAACCCGCGTTCGACCAGATCGCGCGCCTCGGCCAGAACCTCGGCGACCGGCCGCGATCGTTCGCGACCGCGTAGATGTGGAACGATGCAGTACGAGCAGAACTGATTGCACCCATCCTGGACCTTCAAGAACGCCCGCGTACGCGACCGGCCGGCCGCTTCGCCGTGGGCCTGGTCAGCCTCGGCCCCGACTTCCTCAGGCCCGCGACCGGTCTCTGGCCTCTCAGACCCGGGGGCGACCGGGGGGGTGACGCGATGGGCGGCCGGCTCGAGCAGGCCGAGCTGACCCAGCAGACCTTCGACCATGTCGGGCGTCGGGTGCAGGGGCAGCAAGCCATCGATCGCCACCGAGCCGTCACCCGTCTTCTCGCACAAGGCGGTCTCGCATCCCGCCAGGACGATCCGGGCCGCGGGCCAGGCTTTGCGCGCCGCCCGCAGCGCCTGCCGACTCTTCTGCGACGCCCGCCCAGTTACGGAACAACTGTTCAGCACGAACAAGTCGGGCGGCCGGTCGCCGGCCGGGCGGAGGCCGAAGCGTTCCAGCATGGCGGCCAGCCGGTCGCCGTCATACTGGCTGACCTTGCACCCTAAGGAGCGAATGGTAAACGTTCGGCTCATGCGGCGGAAGAGGGAGGCGAGGCGAGACGCGTCAGCAAACCGGCCAGGGCCACCAATGGAGCCGTATCGGCCCGCAACCGACGAGGCCCCAGCCAGGTCTGGCGCCAGCCTGCTCGGACCAACCGCTCGACCTCCTCGGCCGCCAACCCGCCCTCGGGCCCCGACAGGACCCAGAGCTCGGCATGCGGTGGCAGACCGGCGGGAAGCCCGCGCGGTGCGTTCTCCGGCTCTTCATGCAGGAGGAGAGGGATCACTCCCGACGGAGGCGGCGGCAGATCGTTCAGCCTGACGACGGACCGCACTTCGGGCAGACGGCACCCGCCGCATTGCAGCATCGCAGCCTCGGCGATCTTGCGCCAGCGGGCGAGCCGGGCCGGGGAAGGCGGCCCGACGACGCAGCGGGCGGACTGCACCGGCACGATGGCCGCCACTCCCATCTCGACCGCCTTCTCGATCACCCATTCGAAGCGGTCCCCTTTGATGAGGGCAGCCCACAGCACGAGGCGCCGGTCGGGCTCGCGCCCTGGTTCGCCCCAGGGACCGATGAGAGCGAACCGCCCTTCGGCTTCGAGCCGAGCCGTCGCCTCACGGCCGACGCCATCGGTGACCACGAAGACATCGCCCGGCCGCAACCGCAACACCTTTTCGAGGTGATGCCGCTGGTCGGCGGTGAGCGTGCCGGTCGACCGGCCCACCTCGCCAGACACCAAAACGCGAGCGTGGCTCGTTGGCACGATGGACTCAGAGATGCCGAGGCCGTGGGCGCCTCGCTGCGGCCCTATCGGGGTGCGGCCGCCTCTCGCCTGGGGACGGCGAGGCCGGCCCAGGCCGCTCGCGAACGACGTTCGGCCGGTCAGAAGGCAAGGCGGGGCGCATCGCTCCAGAGGTCTTCGAGGGCGTAGTACTGACGGGCCTCCGGCTGGAAGAGATGGAGCACGAACTCTCCGCCATCGATCAAGACCCAGGTCGAGCCAGGATCTTTCTCGACGGGCAAGCCGCGGGCTCCCTTCACCTTCAGGGCCGCGAGCACGCCATCCGCCATGGCTTCGACATGAGGCTGGCTGCGGCCGGTGCCGATCAGGAAGAAATCAGCATAACCGACCAGATCGCCGACGGCCAAAACCACCAGATTTTCTACCTGCTTCTCGTCGAGCACCTTCAGCACTTTCCGCACCCGCTCAGACAGTTGGGGCGTAGCGGGAGCCGGGGTCGGCGCCACCGCCTCGGCGGCCGACACCCGCGCGCGGCTGGCGCGCGCGGCCTTCCCCGCCGATTTGGCCGCGGAGCGGCCAGCGGTTCTCCTCGCCGCCTGGCTGGCGGCAGCGGCGGCCGTCCGCGGCCGGGTTCGCTTCGGCGAGTCCTCCGCCGGGGAAGGAGTCGCCTTCTTGGTCTGGGGAGCGGTTCGGGTGGTCTTGCCCACGTGGAAGCACCTCCTTGGCAGGGTGGAAGAACACAGGATGAGGCCGTTTCCGGCCTTAAACACCCCTGGAAAGACCAGCGGGTCGGTCTTTCCAGGGTCGGGGAGACGTGGAAGGGAGAATCGGAAGCTCCGGTCGGGGGGCCCGGGTCAGATGCCCTTGAAGACGGAATAGACGTAGCGACCGAACATGTACTTCTTTTCCTTGACGTACTGGTAGCCCCGCTCGAAGGCTGCCAGATTGATCTCGGCCAGCTCTTTCTTGCTGGCCGGGATCAACTGCGGCAGGGCCTTGACCATGCCCTCGTAGTCGATCAGCTTGCTGAACTTGGCATAGGCCCCGGCCATCACGAGGTTGGCGACCCGGGCATTGCCCAGTTCGTCGGCGATCTCGCTGGCCGGAATCTCGACCAGGCGGATGTCATCGCGGAACTCCTGCCGTTCGATCAGCGACGAATTGTACATGAGCATGCCGCCGGCCTTGATCCGCACATTGAATTTGGCCACCGACGGGCGGTTCATGGCGATGACGGTATCGGGCACCGTCACCAGGGGAGAGGCGATGGGATGCTCCGAGATGATGACCGTGCAGTTGGCGGTACCACCTCGCATCTCCGGGCCGTAGGAGGGGATCCAGGAGACGTGCTTGCCGTTGCGCATGCCCGCCTCGGCCAGGATCTTCCCGAGGAACAGGATGCCCTGCCCGCCGAAACCGGCCAGGATGATTCGTTCGACTTCCGCTGACATGTGTGTCTCCTCCTTGGTGGGGTCGCCCCGTCGGGGGACCCGCCCGGTGCCCCCAGGCCGGCGGCCGCACCATCATAGCAGGCAACCGGCCCGGGAAGCAACCGGGCGTGGTGGGGATCAGCCCTTGTCGACGCCCAGCACGTCCTTGTAGGTGCCGAGCGGGAAGACGGGCAGCATCTTCTCGGCCAGCCACTTGTGGGCATCGTTGGGGGTCTTGCCCCAGTTGGTCGGGCAGATGCAGACCACTTCGACGAACGTGAACCCCTTGCCTTCCTTTTGCAGCCGGAAGGCATTCTTCAGGGCCTTCTTGGCTTTCATCAGGTTGGCCGGGGTGTTGACCGAGACGCGGGTGACATAGACCGGGGCCTCGAGCGTGGCCAGCATCTCGGCCATCTTGATCGGATTGCCGCACAGCTGCGCATCACGGCCGTAGGGGCTGGTCGCCGTCTTCATGCCGACCAGGGTGGTGGGCGCCATCTGCCCGCCGGTCATGCCGTAGATGGCATTGTTGATGAAGATCACGGTGATCTTCTCGCCCCGGTTGGCGGCATGGATGATCTCGGCGGTGCCGATGGCCGCCAGATCGCCATCGCCCTGGTAGGTGAAGACGATGTGATCGGGCCGCACCCGCTTGATGCCGGTCGCCACGGCCGGAGCCCGACCATGCGCCGCCTGGTTGAAATCGAAGGTGAAGTAGTCGAAGGCAAAGACCGAACACCCGACCGGAGCCACGCCGATCGTCTTGTCGCCCAGTTCGAGTTCGTCGAGGCTCTCTCCGATCAGCCGATGCACCACGCCATGGTCGCAGCCCGGGCAGTAGTGGAACGGCGTTTTGGTCATGCATTTGGGTCGCGCGAATACCTGTTCCATTGTCATCGTCGTCTCTCCTTGTTCAGTCGGGGCGCACCAGTTTGTCGACCTCGTTGAGGATCTCGAAGTCGGAGGGTACGGTCCCGCCTGTGCGGCCGAAGAAGAAGACCGGCTTCCGACCGTTGACCGCCAGCTTGACGTCTTCGACCATCTGGCCGCAGGACATCTCGACGACCAGGAACTGCTTCGTCCTGGCGGCCAGATCGGCCAGCACCTGCGAGGGGAAGGGCCACAGCGTCTTGGGGCGCACCAGCCCGGCTTTGATGCCGCGCTTGCGGGCCTTCTCGACGACCGTCTTCAGGATGCGGCTGATGATGCCGTACCCGACCAGGATGATCTCGGCATCATCGACGGCATGGGTCTCGACGGCCAGGTGCTGGTAGGCCCCCTTGGCGAATTCGTCGGTCACCACCTGATATTTCTGGTAGAGGTGCCAGTTGTGCTCTTCGAGCTGCTCGACATCGAGGAAGATGGTCGAGCAGAGGTTGCGGCCACCCTTGCGATTCGGATTGCCCAGCGCCCAGGGCTTCTGGTTGAGGTCGTAGGAGAGCGGCGCCGGCAGCTGCACGGGCTCCATCATCTGGCCCAGGATGCCGTCGACCAGCAGCAAGACCGGGTTGCGGAAGCGATCGGCCAGCTCGAAGGCGGCGATCGTCATATCGGCGATCTCCTGCACCGAGTTGGGGGCCAGGACGAGCGTGCGATAATCGCCATGGCCGCCGCCGCGCGTGGCCTGCCAGTAGTCGGACTGGGCGGGCGAGATGTTGCCCAGGCCGGGGCCGCCGCGCACGACGTTGACCACGACGCAGGGCAGCTCGGCGCCGGCGATGTAGCTGAGGCCTTCCTGCTTCAGGCTGACGCCGGGGCTGCTGCTGCTGGTCATGACGCGCGCGCCGGCGCTGGCCGCCCCATAGACCATGTTGATGGCGGCGACTTCGCTCTCCGCCTGCAGGAAGACCCCTTCCACCTCCGGCAGCCGCCGCGACAGGTAAGCGGGAATCTCGCTCTGCGGGGTGATGGGGTAGCCGAAGTAGTACCGGCAACCGGCGAGCACCGCGGCTTCGCCGATCACCTCATTCCCTTTCATCAGGACCTTGTCGGCCATCGTCACTTCTCCTTGCTCACGCGAAAGACTTCGATCGCGATGTCCGGACAGCTGCGGGCGCAGAGGGCGCAGCTCGTGCACTTCTCTTCATCGAGCATCTTGGCCGGGTGGAACCCCTTGGGGGTCAGGTGCTCGGCGACGCCCAGCACCTTGACCGGGCAGCGCACGATGCAGATGCCGCAGCCTTTGCACAGTTCTTCATGAATGACCCATTTGGGCATGCCTTTCCTCCAGCTGGTGACAGTCGTTCGCCCTCCAGGATACCGGAGAGCCCCCCAGGGTTCAACCCTGGTATTCGTAGCCCCGGACGAAGGCCGCCCGGTTGATTTCAGCCATTTCCGCCTTCTTGGCGGGGATCAGTCTGGGCAGGTCGGCCAGCACCTTCTGGTAGTCCAGGAAGGGGCAGTGCCGAACGTAGGCCCCCGCCATGACGAGGTTGGCAACCTTGGCGTTGCCCAGCTCGTCGGCGATCTGACTGGCCGGCACCGCGAAGACCTGCAGGTCGTCACGCCACGTCTCGCCCTCGATCAACGAGGAGTTGTAGATCAGCGTCCCGCCTTTCTTGACCTTGGGCTGGAACCGCGCCACCGACGGTCGGTTCATCGCCAGCAGCGTATCGGGTTCCTGCACGATCGGCGAGGCGATCGGCGCGGTCGAGATGACCACCGCGCAGTTGGCGGTGCCCCCGCGCATCTCGGGGCCGTAGGAAGGGATCCACGAGACATGCCGTCCCGCGGCCATTCCCACCTCGGCCAGGATCTTGCCGAGGAACAGGATGCCCTGTCCTCCGAAACCGGCCATGATGATTTCTTCGACATCCTTTCCCATGGGTCTGCTTTCTCGATCTCCTTGAGGAATCCAGGTCAGGCGCCCGTCGGCCCGCACGGCGGGACGTCGTCCGATTTGCAGCCGAGATGCCAGGGGTCTTCCCAGAATCGACGGATGACGAAGACCGGCAGGCCGTCGAGGGTGGCGAAGCCCCCCGCCCGGGCGGTCGCGGCTGGAACCAGGCGGTCACCGTAGGCGACCGCCAGAGCATCAGACATCATCGCAAAAGCCAACGGCAGGTGCACCTGGTCGGCCACCGCGCGCAGGCGCGCCAGTCCGGCCTCGAAGACCTCGGGCGTGGTTTCCGCCGCCAGATGCGGATTGGCGACCAGATGGGTGATGGTCAACGCCGACAGCTCGCTATAGCGTCGCATGGCCGCCACCACCTGCTCGACGGTCTGGCAGCCCGGCCGATAGGGATTGATCACGCACAGCACCTGCACCGGCCGCCGGCCGGCCAGCCCCGTCAGGCGGGCCAGCGGCCGCAGCCCCAGCTCCCCGCCCCCGACATCGCAGACGATCGGATGGCCCGGCTGCTCGAAGGCCGCCCAGACCCGCGCCGGCAGGGCCGGCAGATCGCCGTTCTGGACCCGGGGGTCGGGCGTGACCAGCACCACGCCGGCGGCTTCCAGGGCGGCCCGCAGGCGCCGAACCCGGAAGAACGGGTTGATGATGTCGAGGTCGAGCAGGTGGGACTTGCCGGGCCCGAGCTGGGCCGCATTCCAGAGGGAGAGGTTGAGGGCCAGTTCGGTCTTGCCCGCCCCGAGACCACCGATGAGGAAGGTGACCTGCTCCGGACCCCCGAACGGCTGGGACATGGCGGTTCAGCGACCGATGGTGCCGACCAGCTCCTGGAATTTCTCGTACTGGGGCACGTCGACCCGCTCGATGATCTCGTTCATCACCATCTCCATGGTGGTGATGATGGCCCCGGCCCGCCGCATCTTCTCGAGGGCGACCCGCCAGTCGACCTTGCGACGTGAGCTGGTGGCATCGAGCACGACGTGGACGCGGTAGCCGCGGGTCAAGGCGTCGAGGACGGTCTGGCAGACCGAGATGTGCGTCTCCATGCCGGCCACGACCAGGGTGTTGGTGTTCATCGCCTCGAGGCGCAGGGTCAGATCTTCATTGCCGAAACAGCTGTAGCGGCTGCGCTTGATGGGCTCCAGGCGAGGAACGAGGCCCTTGATCTCTTCGATCGTGCTGCCGAAGGTCTGCGGCGCCAGCTCGGTGAGCAGGATGGGCAGCCCGGTCAGACCGGCGAAGGAAACCAGGGTCTTGATGTTGTTGATCATCGGTTCCTTGCGGTAGATGGGCTTGATGCAGCGCTTCTGCACGTCGCAGATGAGAAGGACGGTACCTTCACGGGTCAGGATATCGGGATGTCGCATGGGGGGTGTCTCCTCGCCGTTGTCAGATGGTCAACGCGTAGTCGCGGCCGAAATTGTTGTCCCAGTGGGTGGTGGTGACGGTCCCATCGAACCGCACCGTCTGGAAGCAGTAGACGACTTCCGACCCGCGGGGGGCCCAGATCAGCCCGCGGAAGCGACGCGGCACCGGCAACCGTTTCATGATCAGACTGCGCCCTTTCTGATAGAGCGGATCATGGCCCCGATAGAGGGCGTGGCTGACCGAGAATTCGCTGCCCCATTCGATGCCGTCGACCTCCAGTTCGGTATCCTGGGGATAGGACCACGGCCCGACGCTCCAGTGCAGACGCACATGGATGATCTCGCCGGAATGGTCGATGTACTCGAACTCGCGCGGCACCACCAACTGCGAGAAGGTCGGGGAGATGCGTTCCCGGCCTTCGGTGAACTGGGCCTGGAAGAAGTAGTGGAACAGGTAGTGATCCTGCCCTTCGTAGTGGGTGGGCAGGCGGACGATCCAGGTGCGGCGCAGGGGAATGCTGCCCCATTCCGGCATCATGACGAACGACTGGGTGCGCGACCAGTCGGCCGCCAGATTGACCGGACCCAGGGTCATGTGGAAGGTGACCTTCTCGATGCCCTCTTCCTGGTCGATCCATTCTTTTTTCAGGTAGGTGAACCCCTCGAACGGTCGGGTGACCGGCACCTCGACGGCCGCGCCGTCATGGGCCGGCGGGGAATCGTGCAGCGGCTGATGCGTGGATGCGTCGGTCATGATGTCGTACCCTCGGGACAGGGGCAAAGTATACCACCAATCCCCGTCCGAGGCCAACTCAGAAAATCAGCGAACCGGACGCCTCGGATGGTCGCCCCAGGTGGCGCGCCTGCCCACAAGGAAGCCACCATTCCTCAGCCCGCTTGACGGGGCGGCTCATAGCCCGCCGAGCCGGCTGCGCACCCGGTAGCCCTTTTCCGGATCGCCCGGAAAGGCCAGCTCGAACCCTTCGCCGAACTCATCAGGCGGCAGGGCCGGCAGCAACCCTTGCTCGATCAGTTCTTCCAGCCGAGCCGGCCAGCGGCCGAACCGCGCCCTGAACTCGCGATTCTTCTCTTCGAGGGCCAGCATGTGCTTCAGCCATTGCTGCCGCGCCAGCACGAAGTCTCGTGAATCGGGATCATCGACCGAGGCCAGCAGCTCTTCGGTCCGCTGCAGGGCGCGCTCGAGCGCACTGCCCCGGCTGAGCAGATGAACGGTCGCGAACTTCAGGAAGGGCAGGGCCCCGGGCAGTTCGCTGGCTTTCTTGTAATAGGCGGCCGCCTGGTCATATTCCTCCATTTCCAGGTAGCAGAAGCCGATCCAGTAGGGGATGCGCCATTCGGTGGGGTTCAACTGTTCGGCTTCCCGCAGCAGTTCGATCGCCCGCGGCAGATCGGCGACGGTGACCGGAGTCACGATGCCCCCGAAGAAGGCCGCATTGACCAGGCGGGGATCGAGCCGCATGGCCAGCCGGAACAGCGCGAACAGCTGGTCGAGCTTGCTCGCCTGCTGCTGGGCGATCTCGAGCACCCCTTTCATGTAGAACGATTGGGCGAGCGGCGCCCGGAAGGTGCCGCTCAGCCGCTCGACATATTCGGGGGCCGGCACGAACGGCACCGGTTTGCGGTCGGTGGGGAAGACGTTCCGCATCCAGAGCGACCACCCGATCACCGCCAGGAACAACCCGCCGAAGACGGGCCAGAAATGGCGCGCCAGTCGTGCCTCAATGCTCATGGCGCACGAACACCCGCCACATGGGCAGGAAGATCACCAGGAGGTAGGCCATGGCGTAGAGCGTGATCCCGGCCAGGAACCAGATCCCCACGCTTTCCCCGTGGATGGCCTGGTATTTGAGATCGAGCTTGTCGAAATTGGGCAGCAGGTGATAGACGGTGCGCGACACGGCGATGGGCAGCATCGTCTTGGCCTTGCCTTCCAGAGCGAGAGGGTAGACGGCGAATTCGGCGGCGAGGTAGGTGAAGACGGTCATCAGCGAGGCGAAGATCGATGAGGACAACAGAGTGCAGAACAATCCGCTGAACGCGCACATGACGGCCAGCTTGAGGAAGACCGACCAGGTGCCGAGCAGGAAGGCCCTATGCCACGCGTCTTCGTGCCACAGCACGCCGGCGCAGACCAGGGTGGCCAGCCCGAGGTAGGCCCCGACCAGCAGGCAATTGCCGAGCAGGCGTCCCAGGGCGTGGTCGAACGCGGAGACGTAGGTCAGATGGATGGCCTGGAGGCGGGTCTCGCGCTCCCGATAGTAGCTGGCGACCGCGCCGAAGACCACCAGCAGCAGCGCGCTGATCTCCATGGCCGTCAGGCCGAAACTGCGCAGCATGAGGGCCCGCTGCCCCACCGACAGCACCCGCAGGAACCAGGCGACGCCGAACAGGCCGATGAACAGCAGGCCGACGATCCGGAACGTCTGGGTGCGCACCCCTTGCAGGAAGGTAATGCCCGCCATGGCGAAGATCCTACGCATGTCCACCTCCGATCTCCTGCAGGAAGGCCTCCTCGAGCGAGGCGCTCCCGTGCTTCTGCAGGAACCCCTCGATGGGCCCCAGGTAGCGCAGCGTTCGATCGTGCAGGACGGCGATGCGCTGGCAGATCTTCTCGACCTGGGTGAAGTCATGGGACGACAGCAGAATGGTCTTGCCCTGGCCGTTCAGTTCGCGCAGCCAGTCGAGCAGGCGATGCCGCACCAGCGGATCGAGCCCGAGCGTCGGTTCATCGAGGATGAGGAATTCGGGATCCTTCAGCAGGGCGATGGCGACGCCCAGGCGCTGGATCATGCCGCGGGAATAATCGGCGATCGGCTTGTCGGGGTCGAGCCCGGTCTTGGCCAGCAACCCCAATGGGTCTGGGCGAGGGCCGGCCACCGCCCATCCCAGCAGGCGCAGGTATTCGCGGGCGGTCAGCTCGCCGGGCGGCAGATAGAATTCGGGCAGATACCCGATCTTGGCATGGATGGTCGGCTGGTCGAGCGGCCGTCCATCGTACCGCACCTCCCCCGACGTGGGGAAGAGCAGTTGCAGCACGCATTTGAACAGCGTCGTCTTGCCGACCCCGTTCAGCCCGAGGAGGCCGAAGATCTCCCCGCGGTACACCGACAGCGACAGGCGTTCCAGGACGGGAACGGTGCCGAACGTCTTGCTCACCTCACGAATGTCGAGAAGCGGCTCCATGGCGATTCACCCTCTCCCGGGATCGTGTCGATCCCGTGCTGGGGCCGATTCTACCATAGGCTGCCCCGACCGTGCACGCCCGCCCCGGGGCGCTGTCAGGTCCAGGGTCAGTTCTTGAGCGACTTCTTGGCCGCGACGATGTCGCGGATCATCACCTCGGAATCCTTGGCCATCTTGCCGCCGGGTTCGAGGCTGATGACTTTGTTGAAGGCCTCCATGGCCCGATCGAACGCGTCGAGGTGGCCGGCCAGGCCCTTGTCGGTGAGGGCCAGCCCCATGTGGTAGTAGTACTTGGGTTCCCGGTCGTTCTGGGCGATGGCCGCCTGGAATTTCTCGATGGCCTGATCGAGCTGCCCCTTCTTGTACAAGTCGTAGCCTTCGTTGTGCAGGACGTCGGCCGGGTTGAGCGGACCGGTGGGGCTGGCGGTCGACGCACTGCCCCCGCCCAGGTTGGCGGCGATGGCCGCCGCCTCCCGGCGGGCGCGCTCGGCGGCGCGCGCCGCCTCCTGCGCCTCCTTCTCTTTCTGGATGGCGGCCAATCGCGCCTCTTCTTCCGCTTTCTTGCGGTCGAGGTCGGCCAGAACGGGAGCGAGCTGATCATCGTAGGGCGTCGCGTCCTTCCGCAGCGGCTCGAGCGTCTGGCGGGCATCGTCCAGCAGACCGTTGAGGTAGTAGATCATGCCCAGGTAGAAGCGGGCCTCGCGGTCTTGGGGATTGGCCTCGAGCTTCGGCTGGTAGGTCTCCATGCCCTTGCGCAGGAGCCCTCGGTCATCCATCGACATCAGATCGCGGCGGGCCAGGATGATCTCGAAATACTTCTCGAGCGCCGAATTCAGCCCCTCTTCCGCCCACCGCTCGAACACCGGGCCCAGCGGCCCTTCGTCGGCGATCAGCCCGGTCAGCGCCGCGCCTGAGGAGACCTCGTCGTCTTCCCCCCCGAGGCTGAGGGGAACCTCGTCGTCAGCCGGCCCGGGGGGCCGAGGTTTGGCCACCTTGCCTTCGGGAACGACCAGCCCGTAGGGCCGCAATCGTGTGCCGGAGCCGATCAGCGTCAGCGTCTCGTAGACGACGAGGTCGCTTTCTTTCGGGGCTGAGGCGGGCGCCCCGCCGTCGGCGCCGAGCAGACGGGCCAGCGCCGTGACGCGGGCGTGGCCCGGGGCCTGTCGTTGCAGCTCGGTCAGCAACTTGCGGGCCTTGTCGACCTGCTTGCGATCGATGTAGATCTGGACCAGCCAGACTTTGGCCTCGAAGTGGCGCGGCTCGAGCAGCAGCACGTTCTCGAATTCGACCGCCGCCCCGGCCAGATCGCCTTTTTCGTAGGCCTTCTTGCCGGCGGCCAGGAATTCGACCACATCGCTGGGATCCTGGGCCGCCAGCCAAGCAGGGAACAGCCCGCCCCACACGATCGCGCCGAGCAGGGCGAGCCGCCAACGGCCCACGCGCCGACGGGCGGTCAAAAGGAGACCTCCGCCCCCAGCACGGCGATCTTCAAGGCGACCCGGGCGTGGGTAGGAATGACATGGAGCTGGTCGGCCGTGTAGTTGATGCCCCCGGCGGCGATCATCTCGAGATAGCCGTCGCCGTCGAGATCGGCGAAGGTCAACGGGGCGATGGCCTTGCCGATGAACCGCGGATATCCAGGCATCACCCGCCCATCGGCGGTCAGCGCCATGATGTAGCCGGCTTCCTTGCCCTGGCCTTCAGGGTTCCAGGCCGTGAAGACGACATCGAGCCTGCCATCGCCATCCAGATCGATGATCTGGGGAGTGTGATAGATCGAATGCTTGGTCACGAAAGGCCACCCGTTCAGGGGCTTGCCCTTCTCGTCGCAGACCATGACGGTACCATCGGCCTGGCCGATGATGAACTCATCTTTGCCATCGCCATTGAGATCGGCCAGGCGCGGGGCGGAATGGGCCCCGTCGGTCAGCTTGAACTCGCTGCGCAGATCGCCGGTGTGCGTCCAGAGCAGGAACCGCTTGTCGGGGGTCGTGGTGAAGATCTCCTTCACCCCATCGCCGTTGATGTCGCCCGCTCCGACGTCGAAGGGCCAGGTCAGATTGGGCACGGTGTTGATCGGCCAGCCGCGAGCGTTCGTTCCGGACAGTTGCATGACGTAGACCTTGCCGCTGTCATCCTTGGTCAGGATCTCCTTGGTGCCGTCGCCATCGAGATCGGCGGTGACGATCTTGCCCGAAACCGAGGTGGTGACGGGGACTTCCCAGACCAGGCGGCCGTCCTTGTCGACCCGGCTGACCATGCCCGACTTGGCCCCGACCAGCCCGGTGCCAACGAAGACATTGTAGTTGCCTCCCCCATCGACATCGGTCACTTCGGGGGCCGAGAGGCGGATCTTGCCCCGCAGGGGCAGCGACCATTTCTCGCGACCGTTGCGCGCCACGCAGTACAGCTTGCCGTTCATCGCCGTCGCCAGCACCTCGGGTTCGCCGTCATTATCGAGATCGGCGACCGTCACCTCGGACAGGATCGGCGAGTTCACCTTCTTGGGCCAGTTGGGGGGCCGCAGGATCTCGTTCCCTTTGGCCGAGAAGATATGGATCTGGCCGTCGGTGGCGCCGAAGATCAGGTCGCGCATCCCGTCGCCATCGATGTCGTCGAAGACCCGCGGCTGTCCGTAGATATCGCCCGTGACCTTGGCGGAAAACCCTTTGAAGCGCGGCCCCATGTCGCCCGATTGCGCGAGGAGCGGACCGGCTCCGGTGAGCAACAGGGCGATGGCGATCAGCCACCTGGTCCGTCGGATCATGCGCACCCTCCTTCCCACAACGTGGGCCAACCCGTCAGGATTGGCTGGTCTCAGCGCGGCGACCAGCCCCCGTCGTCAGTACTGAACGAAATTCCGGATCACCTTGACCAGGGTCTCGACCCGCGCCGTGATGTTGGCGTCGGGCACCTCGCCCACCACCACCACCTGCCACACGTCGTAGAACCCGATCAGCACCTGATTCTTGTAGTAGGGCACTCCGAACATCTCCTTGAAGCTGCCGGGTAGAACGTAGGGCTTGACCAGCTCGACCCGGTAGCGCCCGTCGCCGAATTCGACGTTGTACTCCTTGTCGATGCGCTCGACCGTGTATTTGCCGGGGTAGTCGAGCTTGGCGTTCCCCAACCGGTACTGGTTCAGAATGTTGATCAGGACTTTCTCGACCCCGGCCTGGGCGAAGTTGCGGGCCCGGATGCGGCTGGCCTCCTTGAAGATCATGTCGGTGGTCATTCGGGAGACCAGCCAGTAGGAGATGCCGAAGATGCCCAGGATGAGCAGCATGATGAAGGCATAGAAGGCGATGAACCCCGCGCGGGCGGAACCACCCCGGACCGGAACCGACCACCGGCTGTTCATCAGGCTCGCCTCCTCGCCTTCACGTCGAAGGGATGAATTTGACGCAGACCAGATCGGTATCCAGATGGACGCCGAAATTCAGGTCTTCGCGGATCTTCGGATCTTTGTCATCGATGATGGTCATCTGCACCACCACTTCGTAGATGTCGAGCGGGTTGGCCAGGAAATGGAGGTTCTCGACCCGATCGGACACCACGACCCGCCGCTTGGACCCGTTGGGGTCGGTGGTTTCCCGCATCAGGGCCCCATTCTCGAGGAACAACCGGACATGCGTCTTCTGGTCGGGGCGGGTGAAGATGGCGTGGTAGAAGACGATCTCCTCGCCGCCATTGTCGGGATTCTTGTCGGTGTCGTAGATGCGGACGAGGTTGGGGAAGAGGTCGCCGATCTTCTCGCCCTGGAACCAGAGATTGCCGCGGGCATCCTGCGACACGAGCGGATTGACCCGTTTGATATCGGTGAAGACCTGTTTCATGGCCAGCTGCACCTTCTGGGTGAACTCCATGTGCTTCTGGCCCCACCGCCAGGTGCCGAGATTGGCGCGATAGACGAGAACGATCATCAGACCGATCAGCGCCGCGATGACCGTCGAGATCGCCAGCTCGACCAGGGTGAAACCGGTTCGTCGCACGGCATGCCCCTCTCGTTCAGAATCTGGCCGAGGTCTTCAGGTTGAAGGAGTTGGTGTTGGCCCGGTAGGTCACCAGGCGGGTGGTGCGAAGAAACCCGTATTCGATCCAGTTCAGGATGACCGTGACCTGCACCAGGTTGGTCTCTTTGTCTCCGGTGCCCAGGACGGTGTGATCGGGGGCCAGGCAGATGTCCAGCGTGCCGGAAGCCTTGTACTTGTCGCGAAAGAACCGAGGAAGATCGAATTGGGGATATTTGTCGTTGGGCAGATCGATGGTGAGGGGGATGTTGTCCCAGAGGAAGGCATCGCTCTTGGCACGATCGAGGATGTTCTGGGCGGCAATGGTCGCCGACAGGATCAACCCGCCCTTCTCGACCGTGCGCGATCCGCTCAGGAAGAGGGCGAGGACGGGCACGATGCCCGCCCCCACGATCAGCAGGGCGAGCATCGCCTCGATGATCGTGAAGCCGCGCCGTCGGCGGTCAGAACCCACGGCGCTTGCGGTCTTCCACATCGGGTGAAACATATTCCCGTTCATGCTCTTCGAAGGTCTTCAGATACTCGATCCCTTCCCGGGCGTTCTGGGCGGCCGGCGAATCGGGGTATTTCTCGACGATGCGCTGATAGGCCTCCAGGGCCAGTTGATTGGCCTTGTTGCGGAAATGGATCTCGGCGATGCAATATTCGGCCACGCTCGCTTCTTCGGTATTGCTGTACTGGGCGGCGATCTCCTGGAAGATTTTCAGGGCTTCGCCATAATTGCCGCGCTCCATCAACTCGACACCCTGGGTGTATTTTCGTTCGAAATCGGCCCCCACCTGTCGGGCCACCCGGCCGGCCGCCCCAGGACCGGCTTTGCCCCGGCCGAACCCTTCATTCGGCGAGGTGATGTAGGCCGATTCGAGGATGGACAGGCCCCGGGAGGCCCCCCCCGCAGGCTGGGTGGGACGGGCCGCTTCGCCGGCCGGTCGCCCGGGCCCGGTCACCGGCCCCAGCGATCGTTCAGGAGGCATGCGACCGCAGCCGCACCCAGCGATGAACGCCGCCGTCGCCCCCAGCAGCGTCAGCCCCGCCAGCGAGAGCCCGCCTGGGGGGCGCAGGGCGGGGCCGGCATGGTGCTCGAGCATGCGGCTCCTTCAGCAGAGGTGGGCGGAGATGACCTTGGCCAGGCCGTCGACGAGGTGGCGAATCTCTTTCTCGTCGGGGCCTTCGGCCATCACGCGCACGAGATTCTCGGTGCCGGAGGGCCGCACCAGCAGCCGCCCCCGCCCCGACAGGCGGCGTTCGGTGCTGCGGATCTCTTCGAGCACCTGCGGCACCGCCTCGAAATTCTTGTTCTTGACCCGGATGTTGACCAGCACCTGGGGCAGCTTGGACATGACTTCGCTGAGTTCCTTCAAGGTGGCCCCGGTGGCTCGCATCACCTTGAGCAGGAAGCAGGCGGTCAGCAGCCCATCGCCGGTGGTGGCATAATCGGCCAGGATGATATGCCCCGACTGCTCGCCCCCGACCACGGTCTGGGTCTTCTTCATCTCTTCGAGCACGAACCGGTCGCCCACCTTGGTCTTGAAGATCTTGATATCGAGATTCTTCATGGCCATGTCGAGACCGAGGTTGGCCATCACCGTGGTGACCAGGGCGTTGCCGGGTAGGCGTTCCTGCTGCTTCAGGTAGCGGGCCACGATGGCCAGGATGTAATCGCCGTCGATGACGTCGCCCTGGGTGGTCATGGCGATGACCCGGTCGGCGTCGCCGTCGAAGGCGAACCCGATGTCGAAATGCTCGCGGGCCATGACCTGGGCCAGCGCCTGGATGTGCGTCGAGCCGACCCTGTCATTGATGTTGGTGCCGTTCGGCGTGATGCCGATGGCATCGACGCTGAACCCGAGATCGGCGAAGAACTTGGGGGCCCAGGGGGCGAGCGCCCCGTTGGCGCAGTCGATGGCCACTTTCAGGCGGCGCGTCGAGGGCGCCTCGCCCACCACCTTGGCCAGGCTGCTGAGCCAGAACGAGACCGAAGCGGTATCGGGGACGATGCGGCCCACGTCTTTGCCGGTGGGGCCGTCGGTCGTGCCGCCCGCCGCCAGGTCGGCCTCGATCGCTTCCTCCATGGCATCGGGAATCTTGTAGCCATCGGGGCTGAAGATCTTGATGCCATTGTCGGGGAAGGGATTGTGGGAGGCGCTGATCATGATGCCGCCCATGCCCTGCAGCTCACGGGTCAGGTAGGCCACCGCCGGCGTGGGCACCACGCCCAGCAGGCGGGCTTCCGCCCCGACCGACGCCACCCCGGCCGCCACGGCATGCTCGAGGAAATCGCTGGAGAGACGCGTATCCTTGCCGATGAACATCGGCCGCTGGTGTTTCTTGTGGTTGTCCAACAGGTGGCGGGTGGCCAGTTGCGCGATCCGGAAGGCGGTCTCGCCGTTCAGCGGATACTGGTTGGCCACGCCCCGCACCCCATCGGTGCCGAACAATCTACCCATCGAATACTCCTTGAGAGGTTTCCGATACCTTGACTATAGCATATTCCGCCCTCGCCAGGGAGGGAGCTTGTCGGACCTTGGGATGGAGAGTATACTGGCCCTGACCACGATCTCCACCCCATACGCCCCGACGGCGATCCCGCCCCGGGGAGTGGGGTGGTATTGTCTGTTGCGGCGGCATCGTCAAAGGAACGGATACGACAGATGATCAAGAAGGCATGGCGTCTGACGCGGGATACGGTCCTTTCCCTCCTGCAGGGAGTTTTCGCTTGGCTCAGCTTCAACAGCGAAATCGAAGCCATGGTCGAAGCCCTCAATCACAAACTCGAAGAACCGGTCCAGAAGATCGGCACGCGCATCTTCTCGCATCCCGGTGGCTTCATCAAGGACCTGGGCAAGCGACGCCTGAACATCGCCCAGGCCTACATCAAGATCGCCCGCGATCAGCTGCCCCGCGACGCGGAAGAGCGACTGACCGCCCTCAAGATGCTGCTCGAACAATCGCTCCACGCCAAGACCATCAACATGCCGCTCAACACCGCCCGAGTGCAGATCAACCTGATGAAGGAAGCGGTCAAAGCCCAGGGCGACAAACGGCGGCAGATGGAGGCCATGGCCGACTTCGGCCTGGCGTCGTTCGGGCAGGAAGCCGTGATCCGGCAGTTCCTGAACCGGTTCCAGTTGATCGAGGTGCCCGAAGAAGACCTCCCCCTCCGCGACCTCGACCTGGGCTGGGACGACCACGTCCATGATTTCCTGTCCGAGGGACGCAAGACGCCGACCCAGGTCCTGCTCGATGCCTTCGTCAAGGGCATGTCCAGCCTGACCCTGGTCTATTCGAACATCGACGAGCCGATGGTCATCCACGAAGCCCTCACCGCCGGTCAGCTGCTGGGCATCCGCGTCCAGATCGGCATCGAGTTCAGCGTCGGCCGCAGCGGCGCGCGGCGGCACTACATGTATGTCCCGCCCGACATGGAAGACAGCCGGGCCTTCTTCGCCTTCTTCGCCGACCGGCACGAGGTGTTCGCGCCGTTCCTGCAAGGGCTCAAGCGCAATGCCGAGAACCGCCGCAAATCGATGGCGGCGGCGCTCGAACGGTTCAACACGGTGCAGCGCCCCAAGCTCAACGCCGGCTATCCCCCCCAGAGTCCCTGCTGGCTGCCGCCGGTCACCATGGAAGACCTCGATCGCGTCGTGGTCTCCGGACAAGCCAATCGAGTCCACCTCGGCGAGGTGCTCTACCAGAAGCTGAAAGAGGTCTTCCACAACCGGGTCCTCGAGCTGAAGGCCCAGGTCAGCGCGGCCCGCGAGCGCTTCCATCGCGGCATCTACAGCGAATGGGAGATGAAGAACCTGCTCGCCCAGTACCAATCGGTACGCGAGCAGTACGAGACCATGCACCCCTGGGGGCTGTTCTCCCAATACATCGAGATCGGAGAGGCGGGCGACTACGACAGCGATTTCCTCGATGAGCGGCCGCTGCTCGATACCCTGATCGCCCAAGGGGGCAAAATCGTCTGGATCCACCCCCTCGAGATCGGTCTCAAGGAAGCGATGATCCATCTGCTGCGCCACGCCAGCCGCATCACCCACGTCGAGACGCTCAATCTACGGGACAGCACTCACCGCAACCCCAACGACCTGATCGTCTTCAACAAGTTCATCTACCTGCTGAACAACGGCCCCGCCGACGAACTCGCCCGCTTCTTCGAGCAGAACGCCATCCCCGAGGCCACGCCCGAGCTGGTCCAGCCCGCCCTCCAGGCCATCCAGGGCCGGGGCATCATTCCCCTCTGCGGCAGCGACTCCACCGGTCGCGATCCGGCCATTCCCGGCATGGGGTTCATTCGGGCGTCCAGCATTCCCCCTGCCATCCGCCAACCGTTCCTCGATTCGCATTACAAGCTGGCCCGGCCCATCGCCAAACTCGTGGTGAACAAGGGGAAGAAAATCCCCGAGGAGGCCCTCGACGACGAAAGTTTCGACGTGATCTGCATGGGCAAGATCGGCAAGCCCATCCGCAATCCGGTCGGCGACGAACCTGATTCCGACGTCATCACCTTCGCCCAGTTCTGGGCCTACCTCAATCCCACCCTCAAGAACCTCATCCGCATCGTGGTCGGCTTCATCGTGGCCTTCGCCTGGATGAACAGCCAGTATCAGGTGGCCATGGGAGCCATGTTCGCCAGCCTGTGGTTCGTCATCACCGGCACCCGTAACCTGCTGGTCGACCTGATCGCCTCCTCCGGGTCCGACTTCAAGAACTGGACCCTGCGCAACGTCAACTGGGACAACCTCTCCCAATCCCTGTTCTGGACCGGCTTCAGCGTTCCCATCCTGGGCACGGTGAAGTTCCAGTTCGATCAGCTCTGGCCCTATCCCGAAACGAGCCTCGACGCTCCGACGATCTTCGGATTGTCCCTGGTCAAGGGATGCCTGATCTTCGAAACCGTCAAATTCCTGTTCATCTGCGTCGCCAACGGCCTCTACATCACCACCCACAATCGACTGCGGAATTTCGACCGGCGGGTCCGGCGGGCCAACTTCTGGCGCACGCTGATGGCATGGCCGTTCGCCACGGTCTTCTCGCCCATGGGCAACCTGCTGGGCATTCCCAGCATCGTCCAGGCCAAATTCTGGTCGGATTTCGTCGGCGGGTTCATCGAAGGGTCAGGCAAGTTCAACCAGCGCTTCGTCCTCCGCCAGCGCGACCTGAGCGAGCTGCTCCCCCGCCTCGGTTCGCTCGATCGCGACACCCGCCTGACCGCGATGCTCGACATCCTGTACATCTGGGCGCGCCAGCCGCGCGGCAAAACCTGCCTGCGCCAGTTGCTCCTCCAGATCCCGACCTTCAAGGAATGGCTGCGCGGCAGCAAGCTCACCCCCGCCGAGCGACAGGCCCGCCAGGCCGTCTTCCACGGCTACTTCGTCCAGTTGAAAGCGCTCTTCGACGACCCTGGCTGCCTGGTCATCCTGTCGGAGTTCATCCTCAAGAATTTCCGCAACCGCGAAGCCGTGATCCTGACCGATCTCATCGGCTCGGAACTCGAGCCTTTCCGCTTCTGGCTCAACGACCTGAAGAAGGAATTCCCCCCCTCGCTCACCACCAATTGAGCCCCCGAGCCCCCGATCGCAGGCCATGCGGCGGCGGCGGGGCTGGGCGCTGCGGTTCCCCGCCGATCGCCCAGGACGGAACCGGGGTCGGTCCAGGATGGACCGACCCCGGTTCCGGGTTGGATGAGATCAGGACACAGGGGCCCGGCCCCCGGGCCCCGCCAAGCGTTCGTTCAGCGACCGGCGGCCGCGCCGGCCACGGCGGCGATCTCGGTGGCCTTGCCGAGGATCGACAGCCCGAAGACCATCGCGAAGATGCCGACCGTCTCGATGATGCCGAGGGCGATGATGATCAGACCGAAGCCCTTGCCGCCGCTCTCATTGAGGCAGCGCACGCCAGCCGCCCCGATCTGGCCCTGGCCCCAGGCCGAGAAGAGTTCGCCCAGGCCGCACCCGATGGCGGCGCCCAGCAGCAGCAGGGCGTTCTCGGGCGTCGCCGCCTTGGTCAACATGCTGTTCATCAGGATCATGGAATAGAGCGTCTGGCTGATGGGGGCCGCCACCATGATGATGTACTGGAAGGACAGGCTCTTGCCGGCCTTGCCTTCGTTGGCCCAGGCCCCGGCCGCCGCCGAGCCGGCCGCGTAGATGCCGAGGGCGCTGCCGATGGCCCCCAGACCGAGAACCAGACCGGCCGACAGTTTTCCGATGACTTCCAACATGTTTTCAGCTCCTTGTGCGATGGATTGCGCTCATGATCGTTTCCGGAAGGGATCGAACTCACGTCCCAGCCATTCCATGCCGAGGTGGTTCGAGAATTCCAACAGGTTCAACCGCACGCCGTGGGCGAAGAGAGCGACCAGGCCCAGCGCGAAATTCATCAGGTGGGCGACCACCAGCACCAGCACCATCAGCACGAGCGGCAGCGGCCTGGCCAGCTCGTTGAAACTGTGGGCCAGGATGCCGCCGGCCAGGCCCACCGCCCACAGGCGGATGTAGCTGATGATGTCGGAGAGGAAGGAAGCGGCATTGAGGGCGATGGCCCCCAGGCCCTGCCCGATGGCCGAGAAGAGATTCCAGGACGGGGCGGTGAATAGGAGTATCAGCGCGAGCGACACGCCGAAGCCCGGAAGCATCCAGGCGGGGGCGGGCTCGTCGTTGACCAGCACCAGCACGAGGGCATACATGGGCCAGATGAACAGCAGCCAGCCGATCTCGCCCAGCAGCGCGGGTTCCCAGGACCGGCGCAGGATCTTCCAGAGGTGGGCGATGCTCAGATGCACCGCGCCGATCAGGAAGCACAGCCACTTCAAGGTCCTGGTCGCCGCCTCGGGATCGTCGGGCAGCAGCCGGAACCGGGCGAGGGCGGCCGGCGCCTCGCCGAACCAGGTGTTGGTGACCACGCCGTACAGGAAGGTGCCCGCGAACAAGGCCAGGAACAGCTCGATGATGGGCCGCGGCACCCCGCGCTCGCGGAGCGACTTGCCGGCCACCGCCAACGCCACCCCGGCCAGGAGCCCATACCCGGCATCGCCGATCAGGAAGGCGGTGAAGATGATCAGCGCCGGGAAGAAGGTCGGGCTGATGTCGGCCTCGCGGTAGCCGGGAACCACTCCCAGCAGCGAGAACAGCACCTCGATCGGCCGGCACCACCATGGGTTTTCGAGCTTGGTGGGAGGCTGCTCGTCGTCGGTGGGGTCGGCCAGTTGCAAGCCGACCGGCAGCTTCGCCTGATCGAGGGCCTGGCGCAGGGTCGCTTCGCAGGCCGCCGGCAGCCAGCCCCGGAGCACGAAGATCGGCCCGTCGTTCAGCAGGCCGGTCTCGACCTCGGCGAACCGCTTGCGTTCGAGCAGCTCCTGATGGTAGGCCCGGATCTCGGGCAGGCGCTTGGCCAGTTCGCGCATGTTCTCGCGCAGCCGCTTCTCTTCTTCGAGAACGGTGGCGAGGGCCGCCCGCAGCTCATGGACATCGCGCTCGGGCTGGGGCAGCCGACGGGCCGGCGGCGCCTCGGGAATGGGCGTGCGGGAGATGGCCAGCAGGTATTCTTCCCCGGCATGTTCGGCGATGCGCTGGCAGACATCGGCCTGGATCACCTCCGCATACCCGGCGGGACAGATGAAGAACTCGACGTGCAGCCCGCGGTGGCGCAACGCCTGCAGGTCGTCACGCGCGATGCGCCCCCAGGGGGCGACCCGCTCGATCTCGTGCGCCAACGTCACTTTGTCGGTTTCGAGGCGGGTCAGCAGCACGAAATCGGCCTGGAATTCGTCGACAATCCGGGCGGGAGTGCCGGGCGGCGGAATCTGCCCTTCGGCCGGGGTGACCTTGGACAGCACGTCGATGGCCTGGGCGACCGTCTCGATCTCCTTCAGCAGATCGAGCGGCACCTGCAGGGTAGACGGATCGACGGGCTCGACATGGACGACCCCGACCTCCTGCAAAATGTTCAACACCGCCGCGCGGTCGACCTGGCGCCCGGCCAGCAAGAGGCTTTTCATCGGAGCGATCATGCCGCACCCCCTGCCGCCGCGGCCTGGGTCTTGGCCTTGGCGATCTTGGCCCGGCCGACTCCCGCCACCTGCTCTTCGCCGAGCGCGATGCGGATGACGCGGATGTTCTCGATGGCACGCGGGATCATGATCTTCTCGAACAGGTTGACCCGCTGGGTCACCTTGCGCAGTTCCTTCTGCAGCACGCGTTCCTGCTCCATCAGGACCTTGATCCACTCGCGCAGCTCGAGCAGGGCTTTGACGAAGGCGACGCCCTGGTCGACCCAGGGCGGGGTGGCGAACAGGCTGTAGGGCTGCACTTCGTAGATGACGGAGACGAGGATCGGCAGATCGATGCCCGCCACGTTCTTGATCCCGCGCTGGATGTCCTTGACCTTGACCAGCCGGGTGACGGGGCCGGGGATCGATTCGCTGAACAGGGCGACCCAGCGGTCGATCTGGGCGATGCGATGGTCGATCTCGCCGCGCACGCGAGCGCGCTCGACCCGCACCTTCTGGATCTCCATCTGGATCTGCTGCTTCTTCAGCAACAGGGTCGGCAGGAAGCGCTTGAACATGGCCAGGGACCGCCGCTGGCGCAGCAGTTCCGGGCGCGTCTTCTTGATCTTCTCGGCCATCGCCTGTCAGCTCCTGCGGCGGCTCACGCCTTCTTGGGCCAGTACTTCTCGGTGAGGTTCGACCGGATGCCGGTTTCGCGCGGTTCGAAGCATTCGGCCAGGATGCTCCAGCACATGTTCAGGGCGTCGAAGAGCGGGATGTTAACCGACAGATCCATGATTCGCGATTCGAACGCTTCCCCGTATTTGAGGAGCTTGTGGTCCCACGGCGACATCTCGAAGCCCATGGCCCGCTTTTCGCGGGTTTCGCGGCACTTGGCGTAGAGCTGGATGCAGCCGTCCATGATGGCGCGGTGGTCATCGCGGGTCTTGCCGTTGACCAGCTGCTTGAGGCGCGAGAGCGACCCGAAGGGCTCGATGACCCCGTTCTTGACGTAGAACTGGCCCTCGGTGATGTAGCCGGTGTTGTCGGGAACCGGGTGCGTGACGTCGTCGCCCGGCATGGTGGTGACCGCCATGATGGTGACGGAGCCGGCGTCCTCGAAGACGACGGCCTTCTCGTAGCGAGCGGCCAGCTGCGAATAGAGATCGCCGGGGAAGCCGCGGTTGGAGGGGATCTGCTCCATGGTGATGGCGATCTCCTTCATGGCGTTGGCGAAGCTGGTCATATCGGTCAGCAGCACCAGCACCCGCTTGCCCTGCACGGCGAACTTCTCGGCCACGGTGAGCGCGATGTCGGGCGTCTGCAGACACTCGACGACCGGATCGGAAGCGGTGTGGATGAACAGGATCGACCGCGACATGGCGCCGCCTTCCTCGAGGCGGTTCTTGAAATACAGGTATTCATCGTATTTCAGACCCATGCCGCCCAGGATGATGACGTCGGCTTCGGCCTGCAGGGCGATGCGGGCCAGCAGCTCGTTGTAGGGCTCGCCCGGGATCGAGAAGATCGGCAGCTTCTGCCCTTCGACGAGGGTGTTGAAGACGTCGATCATCGGGATGTTGGTGGGGATCATGCGGTGCGGCATCAGACGCACGGCGGGGTTGACGGCGGGACCACCCACCATGACGAGGTTGTCGGTGAGGGGGGTGCGCCCGTCGCGGGGCTCGCCGCCGCCGGTGAAGATGCGTCCGAACAGGTTCTCGGAGAAGCTGAACCGCATGGACGAGCCGAGGAAGGAGACGCGGTCGCCCGTGGAGACGCCGCGCGAGCCCGAGAAGATCTGCAGCGAGACGTTGTCGCCATCGACCCGGATGACCTGGGCGAACGACTTGCCGGCCTTCCCTTCGATCTCGGCCAGTTCTTCGTAGGCGACGTTGGTGGCCTTCAGCGTGGCGACGTTTCCGGCGATGCGATCGATGCGGTTGTAGTATTTACGCATGGCTGGCTTCCTTCGACTGGGCGGCGCCCGGAGTCAGGCACTCGCGGATCTTGGCCTCGTGCTCGGCGAGGGCCGGGGTGTCCCAGGGGGTGTAGTTCCAGTTGCGGAACCGTTCGGTCAGGGTGAAGAAGCGATCGCGCGCCTCTTCTTTGTCGGCGAACGAGAACGGGTAGGCCAGCACGTCGCACACCATGTCGAACAGCTTCTTCTGGCGCGGCGGCGGGCAGGCGGCGTCGACATCGTCGAACGAGTTCTGCTGCAGGTAGACGGTATCGAGCAGTTCCGATTTCAGGTAGATGACGAAGTCCTCGATGGCGGTGCCTTCTTCGCCGACGACCTGCATCATCTCGTAGATGCTCTTGCCCTTGCGCAGGAAGGAATGCGCCCAGGCAACCTTCTGCGGATCGATCAGGCCCTTGTACTTCGACCACGACTCGAGGGGATCGATGGCGGGGAAGCGGCGGGCGTAGGAGCGGGCGTACGACAGGCCCAGGAACGCGCCGACCACCTTCAGAGTACCTTGGGTGACCGGCTCTTCGAAGTTGCCGCCGGCCGGGCTGACGGTACCGCCGATGGTCAACGAGGCGATGCGGCCATCATGCAGCTTAACGATGCCGCCGCGCTCGTAGAAGCGGGCGATCGAGCTTTCGAGGTAGGCCGGGAAGGCCTCTTCGCCGGGGATCTCTTCGAGGCGGCCGCTCATCTCGCGAAGGGCCTGGGCCCAGCGCGAGGTCGAATCGGCCAGCAGCAGGACGTTGAGACCGAGCTGGCGATAGTACTCGCCCATGGTGACGGCGGTGTAGACCGACGACTCGCGGGCGGCGACCGGCATCGAACTGGTGTTGCAGATGATGATGGTGCGCTCCATCAGGGTGCGGCCGGTGCGCGGGTCGGTCAGGTGGGGGAACTCGCGCAGGGTCTCGACGACCTCGCCGGCCCGCTCGCCGCAGGCGGCGATGATGACGATGTCGATCTCGGCGTGACGGCTGGTGATCTGCTGCAGCACCGTCTTGCCGGCGCCGAACGGCCCCGGGATGCAGTAGGTGCCGCCGAGCATGATGGGGAAGAAGGTGTCGATGATGCGCTGTTTGGTGACCAGCGGGGTGGTGGGCAGCAGGCGGGTCTCGTAGAACCCCAACGGGATACGGACCGGCCAGCGCTGGATCATGTTCACCGAGCGGGTCTGCCCATCTTTCTCGATCACGGCGATCTCTTCTTCGATCGTGTAGCTGCCGGCGGGTTTGATCGCTTTGACCTTCCAGTCGCCGGCCAGATCGAAGGGGGCCATCAGGTAGTGATCGAAGATGCCTTCCGGCACCTTGCCGAGGTTGGTGGCCGCCCGCACCACGTCGCCGACCTTGGCGACCGGGGTGAACTCCCATTTCTTGGCGCGGTCGAGGGCGGGCAGGTAGTGGCCCGGCTCGAGGAAGCGCCCGACTTTGCGAGCCAGGAGGGGCAGCGGGTTCTGCAGCCCGTCGTAGATCTGGCCGAGCAGACCCGGCCCCAGCTCGAGCGACAGCAGCTCATCGGTGATCTCGACCTCGTCGCCGGCCTTCAGGCCCCGGGTCAGCTCGAACACCTGCATGTCGGCGCGGTTGCCCCGGATGCGGATGATCTCCGACATCAGACGCACCCCGTCGGAGCGTTTGCAGTAGGCCACGGCATTCTGCCGGATGGCGCCGTCGACCTCGGCGGTCACCATGTTGCCATAAATCGTGACGATCTTGCCGATCAGGCTCATATCGAGGTCACCTCCTCGAGGATGTGGATGCCATCTGTCCGGTTAAGGCGGGCGTGGCGCAGCAGAAGGCGCAGCTTGAGGATGTAGGCGATCAGTTCTTCGATGCGGAACGAGTAGCGACCGGCCTGTTGCTCGAGGAAGCGCGCCCGGCCCTCATCGAGGATGCGCTCGGCGGCGAGCGGATCTTGCGCCAGGCAGGCCTCGTGAATCAAGGCGGAATGGTCGTAGCCGCCCTCGAGCGCGAGATCGGCCGGCATCTCGGCTGGACCCTGGCAGGGCACGGCCTTGGCGCCCTCCATGGGGAGGGGACCGGCCTCGGCCAGCGCCTTGCTGCGGGTGGCGGCCAACTGCCAGCGGAGGGAGCGCTCCCAGTGCGACCAGGTGGTCAGCAGGTCGCAGCCCGTCGCCGCGCCCAGGCGGGCGATCTCGCGGTAGAAGGCGTCCCAGAGGTGGGTCAGCCAAGCATCTTCGGGCACGGCGGCCTGCTCTTCGGAGAAGAAGGCGGCCAGGGCCGGGGGCAACCGCCCCTCGCCCCCCAGATCGGAGGCGGGGCTGGCGTTGCCGCCGGACGTCTCGAGACCGAGGCGACGCCGGATCATCGCCTGCAGGGTGGTTTCCAGCTCGATGACCTCGAAGAGGGTGCGGATCTCGCGGCCGGGCAGGTCGCGGACCAGGCGGGCCACGTCCTCGAGGGTGATGGGCGGGGGATCGCCGATGTCAGGAAGCGGCGGCAGGAAGGACAGGAGGTAGTACAGCCCGGCGGCCACGGATTACTTCCCCGACTCCAGGCGCGTTTCGAGGAGTTTGCCCAGCTCGGGCGACAGCAGGCGCTTGAAGGCGGCGACCACCGACTCGTCGGTGACTTCGATCACTTGCGCCCCGTCTTTCTGGCGCAGCTCGAACCCGGCTTTCTGCAGACCCTCGGCCAGCTTGACCCGCGCCCCGGCCTTCTTGAACAGGTCTTCGATGGCGGCCTTGGCCAGGGCCTGCCCGGTCTTCACCTCCCAGTCGTGGGAGCCGGGGTGCTGCGCGAGGAGCGCTTTCAGGGCGTCTTTCACCACCTCTTCGGAGCGCAGCGCCTCGGTGACCTTCTCGGCGAGGAGGGCGGCCGCCACCTCTTCGATCTTCTTGCGGACCATCAGGATGAGATCGCGGGCGACCAGCTTCATCTCGGCTTCCGAGCGCTGGACCTTCTGGGCGATCTCCTCCTGGGCGTCGTGCTTCATCTTCTTGACCGACGAGGCGGCCTCATCGATGATGTGCTGGGCGCGGGCCTTGGCCTCGGCGATGATCTTCTCGGCTTCCTGGCGGGCGGCTTCGATGCCTTCCTCCCGCAACTGCTTGGTGAACGTCGCCACATCCGTCGCCATGGCCAGCTCCTTTCCTCGTAGGGGTGTAACCGGTCCGATCCGGACCGAGTGGTTAGATATACCACAAGACACCGCCGTTTTCAATCATGCTGTGTACCCCGCAGACCCGGCCGAAGCGGGTCTAATCTCCGCGTGCCGACATGCCGATGAACTAACCGGAACATAGGGTCCTTCAGGAGGTAAACGATGACACATCGTCGGCTCAGGTTGCTCCTCATCGCGCTGGGGCTGCTGGTCTGCCTCGCTCCCGCCGTTCATGCCACCATGGGGATGTCCTCTTCTCGGGGTGGAACGGGCGGCGTGAAGGTCGTGCAGACCTTCCCTCCCGATATGGCCCAGGGCGTCTCGCCGACCACGCCGTTGACGGTCGAATTCGGCGGCAACGTCACCCAGGCTTTCTACCAGACGATCAACCTGAATCTCTTCCAGGGGAATACCCTGGTCGACGGCGAGATGTTCTACAACCCCGCCGCCCGCCAGATCATGTTCAAAGCGAAACGGCCCTTGCAGCCCGGCCAGACCTATACGGCCCACCTGACCTGGGCGGCCGGCGCCGGCAATGGCGAAAAGGTCTGGAATTTCCAGGTCGGCGGCACCGCCCCCACCACGCCGGGGCTCACCTCTCCCGACGCGATGAACGAGGAGCTGGCCGAGGGAACCGGCCCGACGGGCTCGGCGCTGCGGATCGTGCAGGCCAGCATGGCGGGTGGCTCCCAGGAAGCCCAGCGGCCGCTCGAACTCACCTTTTCGGAGCCGATTGACCTGGCCTCGCTGCGTGAGGCGCCGGTCCGCCTCATGGACGGCAAGACCCCGGTCGGCATCGATTACCGCCTGTCGCGCGATCGCAAGACCCTGACCCTGATTCCCCGCACCCCGCTGCAGAGGGGGCGCGAATATGGAGTGACCGTGACCACGGCCTTGATGGGTGGAGCCGGCAGCCGACTGGCCCGCAATGTGGTCATTCCCTTCCAACTGGGCTCTGCGCAAGAGACCGAAGTCAGTTCCCACATTCTCGAAGAATCCCCACCTGACCCCATGACCTCGACCAGTGGGACCGGATTCGCCAACCCCTTCGGCGAGAGCTCCTCGTCCTTCGCCCCCGCCGCCCGCCAGGCGACGGGGAGCGGGCGCTCTCGAGCGGGCGTGGTGGAGCCCGCGGCGCCGGCCACTCCTCTCAAATTGACCGGGCTTTCCCCGCAGAACAACCAGACCGTCACCAATCTGAGCCAGCCCGTCACCATCGCCTTCAGCACCGACATCCGGCCGGAAACCCTCAATGAGTTCACCTTCCGCCTCGAGGACGATTTCGGCCCGGTGCCCGCCCGCATCCGCTACCTGCCTGAGCGTCGCCAGGGCGTGCTGACCCCGATCGGCGTGCTCGACGCAGGCAAGACCTATCGGGTGGTGATCACCCAGGGCATCACCGACATGGCCGGTCGACCGCTGCAGAAGGGCATGACCACCACCTTCGCCACCGGGTATCCGGGCGGCGGAGCCCCCGAGGTCCCCGATCTCTTCGCCGGGCCGGCCGCTCCGGCGGCCCGCCCGACCCCCGCGCCCCGCACCGCCGCCGTGCCGGCCCGCAGCTTGCCCTCGCCGGCCGGCTCCCGAGCCGAACCCTTCCTCGAGCCATCCCCGGCCCGGCGCCCTGACCAGGAAGCCGCCGAACTCGAATCGTTCGACGCGGGCGAAGAGATGGCGATGATGGCGCCGACCCGACCCGCGCCCCGGGCCGCCGCGCCCACCCGCGACGCTCCTTCCCGGATGACGGCCACCGCGCGCAGCGGTGGCGGGCGCGGACGGGAACCGACTCGCCTGTCGTCCTTCAAGGTGTCACAGATCCTGCCAGGCGCCAATGCCCAGGCCGTCGCCCGCGACAGCCGCATCCAGGTGCATTTTTCCGAGCCGGCCAACCCGGCGACCGTCAATCCCATCACCATCTCGGTGTTCGGCGAACAGCGACGGGTCGAGGGCCGGGTGATCTACGACGCCCGCCGGCAATGCGCCATCTTCCAGCCCAACGAACCGTTGAAAGCCGAAACGGAATACAAGGTCCTGGTCAGCGACAAGATCCGCAGCGCCAACGGCGAGCCCATCAGCCATCGGGTGTCCTGGCAGTTCACGACCACGGGCGAATCCCGCCCCACCTGGCGACCTCGCCCGGCCTACGAAGCCGATGCCTCGTTCGATATTCCGCTGGTCGATGGTCGCGCCCCCGCCCTGCGGGCCCCCGCGTCCCGACCATCCATGCCGCCGTCGACCAATCCGGGGTCCGCCGGGCCCGCGTTCACCACCGTCCGCGAGAACCACTGGGCCTTCAAATCGCTGCGACACATCACCAGCAAAGGCCTGCTGTCATCCTTCCCCTTCCGGTCGACGTCCAACGTCACCCGCTATGAGTTCGCCAGCGCCCTCAATAACGCCCTCTCCAATCTCAAGGCGCAGCGCAACTCACCGACCAAGCTGCGCCTGAAAGTGGCCGACATGGTGGAACTCTATCAATTGGTCGTGGAGTTCCGCACCGAACTGCGGTCGTTCGGCGTCGACACCCAGTGGTTCGAAGCGTTCATGGCTCGCCAGGGTGTGCGCGCGCCCGACGTCGAGGCCCGCGTCGCCGCCCTCAACCGCCGGGCCGGCTGAGAGCACTCCGGTGGCCAATCCGCAAGTCTGGCCAGCAACCGCGTCGACCTGCGAGGAGACGCCGGTCCCGGGTTTCCGGCTCGAATTTTCGCTGAATCGCGACCACACCGAGGCCTACCTGGCCGTCCAGACCTGGCCGGACGGGCTGGACACGGCCACCGCCGTCGCCCTGATCCGGCAGGCGGTCCTGTTGAAATTCCCCACTCGTGCGCATCTCCCGTTCCTGAGCGACGAACTGCCCCGGCTGGCCGCGGCCAAACGGCCGTTCTACGGCCAGATCGTCGCTCGGGGCCAGGCCCCCGAACACGGACAGGACGGGCGGGTGGAATTCCTGGTGCGGCGACCGTCGCGGGAGTTCCTGGTGAAACCCGACGGCACCATGGATTTCAAGACCCGCGACCTTTTCCGCAGCGTGGGGCCCGGCGAGACCATCCTGGAGCTCCACCCGCCCACCGACGGCACGCCTGGCGTCACCGTCTTCGACGAGCCGATCCCGGCCCGCCCGGGGCGCCCGGTCCGCCTGCTGCCCGGACTCAACGTGGTGACCGAGGAGGGGCCCGAGGGGGTGACGGTCGCCCGCGCCGCCTGCGCCGGGCAGGTCCATGTCGAAGAAAAACCCTTCCAGGTGCGGGTGCGGGTGACGCCCGTCCTCACCGTCAACGGCGATGTCAACTTCCAGACCGGCAACATCAACTTCAAGGGCTCGGCGGTCATCCACGGGTCGGTCCTGACCGATTTCTCGGTCACGGTGACCGGCAATCTGACCATTTACGGCGTCATCGAGCCGGGGGCCAAGGTAACCGCGGGCGGCGACCTGGTGGTCGAGAAAGGCATTCTCGGACACCCCCACCTGAAGGAACAGAACCCCGAAGTGAAGGCGTTCGGCAACATCCGGGCCCTCTATGTCGAGAACGCCCGCGTCACCGCCGAGGGGGACATCTTCCTGCGATCGGCGATGAATGCCTGGTTGTCGGCCAACGGCTCGATCCGGGTCGAGAAAGCGCTGGTCGGAGGCCACACCATCGCGCTGCAATCGATCGTGGCCGGCGAGATCGGCAATCCGGCCGGGGCGGTGACGGAAGTGTCAGCGGGGGTTTCCCATTCGATCCGGACCAGGCTCGATCTGCTGTTGAAGATTCTGGCCGATCTGAAACGCCAGGCCGCCGACGTCGACAAGAACCTCACTTTCGTCCAGAACAAAGGAGACCAGTGGCCCGAGGCGCAGCGCGCGCAGCTGGCCGCCAGCCTGACCCGCAAGAGCGAAAGCCTGGCCGATCAGATCCTGCGCCTGGAGATCAAGAAGGCCGACCTGGCGATCGCCTTGCTGGAAGATACCCAGGCGACCATCTCGGCGCGTCGCTTCTACAGCGGAGCGATCCTGGTGATCAGGTCGTCCCGGCTGCGGCTCGACACCGACTACGTGGGAGTCACCTTCTACCAGAAGCAGCCGGAGGAAGTTCTGGAGTTCCGCCCCTACCAGGCCTGAGGCCAGACCAGCTCCCGCAGGGTCAGGTCGGCCGCCGTCACGATTTCCGGGGCTTCTGGCGAGCCCTCGGCTCCAGGCCGAGGTCGCGCCACCAGGAGGGATTCATCATCGTTGGCCTCCTCCCACCCCGGGGGAACGCCTGGCCAATACCCCAGGGGGCCCCATCCTCCGCCGGCCCAGAGGCCGGCCAGGCCGAAGGCTCCAGCGGGGGAATCGATGCGGGCCCGCAGGTGAAGGGCATCGAGAGCCGGCCCCGACAGGCAGGCCCGCAGCTCGACCGGCCCGGTCACCCGTCCCGCCAGGGTTTCCGAGCCCAGGCGCATGGCCGCGAACAGGCCGCGAGGCGGCTGGGCGGCGGCCCATCCGAACGCCAGACGCCACCGACTTTCGCCCGGCCGAGTCTGTTGGAACGTGGCGCTTCCCCGGAAGCGGCTTTCTCTTCCTTGGCTCTTCAACACGAGATCTGCTCCTTCCAGGGCGGCGGAAATCTGCGGGCCGGTTCCGGTGATCAGGCAGGTCAAGCTGGCCAGCCCCGCCAGGTCGGGCAGGCGGAAGCCGGTGCGCACCATCCAGGGCATGCTCGCCAGCACCTGGTCGACATGGGCGGCAGGAACCTCGAGCCGCAGATTCCAATCAACCCCGCTGGCGGTCCCCCTGGCCACCTCGCCGGCAAGACGGGCCGCGGCCCCCAGGAACGAGCTGCCCAGGTCGGTCACGGCCAGGCGGCCGTCGAACAGCTTCCACCCGAGGTTCACTTCGAGCAACGACCAGAACAGACCGACCGCGACCACCCGCCCCTGCCGCACTTCTCCGGCCAGATTCGCCAACAGCCCCATCTGAGGAGAATAGGCCCAGGATCCTTCGGCGGTCAGGATCCCTTCCAGGGCCAGGGGCAGATGCTCCTGCCACAGCGGGCACAACCATCGGGAAAAGGGGGCCAGGTCGAGGGTGAGGGGCAACAACCGCCCGCTGAAAGGACAGGACCCCTGGGGATGATAGGAAATCCGCACCTCTGAGGCGAATGGCTGCCCCAGCACCTTCCCGCCAAGGGTGCCCTCGACGGCCATGGCCGCGGGAGACCAGGCCCCGTCGAGCGTGGCCCGGATCAGCGGCCGGTCCAGCAGCCTCAGAACGCCCGATCCCAGGCGGGCTGTCGATGAGGCTCCCGGCCCCGTCGCCCGGGTCAGAACGAGATCCTCGAGCTGCACCCGAAGGGGGCTGGAGGCATCGGGCGACCATTCGATGGTATCCACCCGCAGGGATCGGATTTCAGGCCAGCCTTTGGGGAGAGCCAGGCATTCCAGTGGTGGAGGAGGGATTCGCCACACCCAGGTCGCCGGCGGCGGGCCGGCCAGCTCGATCCGGTCGCAGGCCAGCTGTTCGACGGTCAACCCCCGCTGCAACGTCGACCAGGGTAGGATCTGCAAGCTGACGGAAGCGAGACGGAACGCGAACCGCTGGCCGGGCAGCCTCCCCGAACATTCTTCGAGGTGGAGCCCCCCCCAGATGGAGCCGTGGATCGGCCCCACCCGGAGGGCCACATCCGAAGACCGGGACAGGATGCCGATCGCCTGATTCAGCGTCCAGCACGCTCCGGTGGTCGTGCCCAGCACGCCCCAGAGGATGCCAGCGGCGATCAAAAGCGGTGACAGAAAGAGAGCAGGTTTCCACCACCGCCGCCACAAGGTACCCATGTGATGATGCCGAGACCTCCGATCAGGTGTGCCTCATTCGCTGGATTCGTTGGGCCGATCCCCCGCTGATGCGGTCGAACAGGTCATGTGCTACGCCTCCCAGCCGCGAGGTGGCGGGGACCCATTCCCCGCCACGGCCGGAGAATGAGAGAAGGTTGCAGGTTTTGCTCTACATTACCGGGACCGGGCCGGTCGCGCAATGGGGTCCTGCCGGAAATCACAACGCCGCCCCGCAAGGCGGCGTTGTGACCCAACATCGTTTGAGAAAAACGATCAGCGGTAGTACATCCACCCGGTGAGAGCCAGCTCGTAGTCGAACAACTCGTCAGGGGCGAAATAGATCGGCATCTCGTGCTGATAGCTCTCGAGGGAATCGGCCCCATGGACGAGATTGTGCTTGATATCGACCGAATGGTCGCCGCGAATGGTGCCCGGTTCGGATTTGAGCGGATCGGTCGCCCCCATCAGCTTGCGGACCAGGGCGATGGCATCTCGGCCTTCAAGGACCATGGCCACCGATGGCCCTGAGGTCATGAACTTGATCAGGCTGTCATAGAACGGCTTGCCCTCATGACAGGCATACTGGCGACGAGCCTGCTCAAGGGTGATATGGATCATCTTGAGCCCGACCAGACGCAGGCCCTTCCGCTCGAAACGCTGGATGATCTCTCCGACCAGACCCCGCTGCACGCCATCAGGTTTGATGATGACGAACGCGCGCTCCCGCAGATTGTCAGAGGCCATGGCTCAGGCGTTGGAGGGCAGATGGAACATCATGGTAGCCCGGGTGCCGCGCTCGGTGGCCTGCACCACCGAACGGTCGGACATGCCGCGCAGGATGCATAATCCTCTCCCCCGATCTTCAAGAATGCGATCGTCATGAATATACCCCATCGCCTGTTCAGGGGAAATACCCTGCCCGAAATCTTCGACCATGACCAGGAATTCATCGCCCTCGATGGTGAACTGCAGGTCGATCTGCCCGAGGTGCCCATCCCCGTTGTAGGCATGCTCGACCGCATTCAGAAGAGCCTCTTCGAGGGCGAGAACGATGCGGTTGCGACGGGCCGGATCGATGTTCAGGTGATCGCAGATCTCGCGAAGGGTGAGGATCGCATTCCGCAGGTAGGGGCGCTCGGCCGGAATGCGCATGTGAATGGACAACCCTTCCGGAGACAGGCGGAGGGTGCTCGTCTCGGGGCGCTGGGTCGAGGCGGGCAGCACGGCAGCCCCTCCCTCATTCCTTGGAGGAGATGATCTGAACGATTTCTTCTTTGGTCTTGGCCTTTTTGAGATCTTCGATCAGATCTTGATAGCGCAACAACCGGGAGATGCGCGCCAACAGCTTCAGATACAGGCTGCCCGATTCGATCGGCGCAGCCAGCAGGAAGATCAGGTGAACCGGATCGCCGTCCACGGAGTTGAAATCGATTCCCTTGTCGGAGCGGGCAAAGGCAATCGAGACCTCGTTGACGGTATTGGCGCGGGCGTGAGGAATGGCGATCCCGGCGCCGATGGCGGTGCTGCCCAGCTTCTCCCGTTCCATGACGGCCTTCACGAAATCCTGGTGGTCGTTGACCTTGCCAGAGGAGCAAAGCAGGGACGACAGCTTCGCGATGGCCTCATTTTTCGAAACGACGTCCAGATCCAACTCGATGAAATTCTCTTGCAACAACTCGGAAATCATCCTTGCCACTCCTACAGACGAACGTTCGGGTCTCAATGTTCAAGCAGGAAGCGTGCCAATCTCACAACGTGACTGGTACAACGATTTCTCCAGGGGCAATGTGTCTTTTTTTAACATACCCGCAAAAGTGGTGCTATTTTTTCACCATTAGTAGGAGTGAAATCGGCACCTTTGGGGGATTCTTTGAGTCCTGTTAGCCAGACCAGGTTTCCTGTCTCATCCGACCCGAGCCCTGAATCAATGTCAGGCTTCAGGGCTGGATCAGGAATCGCCTTCGAGCCCGTGCTTCTTGAGCTGGTGGCGAAGGGCGAACCGGGTCAGGCCGAGCAGGCTGGCTGCTTTGTTCTTTTTTCCTTCCACTTCAGCCATGACCTCGGAGACGATCTTCTTCTCGATCGAATCGATGTAGTCTTTCAGATTGAAGCCCGGAACATGCCAGGGCTTGACCGCCGCCTCGGCCGTTCCACTCAGCAATGAGGGAGGAGAGGTACGGTTGCGCATGTCCTCGGGCAGGCTCGAGGGGCGGATCTTGTTCGTGGTCTCGAGGAGCGTCGCCCGCTCGATGAGGTTCTTGAGTTCCCGGACGTTGCCGGGGTAGTCGTAATTGAGCAGAATCTCGACCGTTTCGGGATGGAACCCCGTCACGTTCTTCGAGAATTCCTTCCGGAACATGTCCAGGAAACTGCGAGCCATCAACAGAATGTCATCTTTTCGTTCCCGCAGAGGGGGCAAGAAGAGCGTGAAGACATTCAGCCGATAGAACAGGTCGCGACGCAATCGCCCTTCTTCCATGGCTTTCTCGAGATCGGCATTGGTCGCAGCGATGATCCGCACATCCACCGCGATGTCAGTCGAGCCCCCGACCCGTCGGAACCGCCGCTCCTGCAAGACCCGTAGCAGCTTGGCTTGCAGATTGGGATCGAGATCGCCGATCTCGTCGAGGAAAAGGGTCCCCTTGTCGGCCAGCTCGAATACTCCCTTCTTCTGCCTCTGAGCATCGGTGAAGGCGCCCTTCTCATGACCGAAGAGTTCGGATTCGAGGAGGGTCCCGGTCACGGCGGCGGCGTTGACATCGATGAAGGGCTGGTTCGCCCGCGCGCTTTGCAGGTGGATCTGCCGCGCCACCAGTTCTTTGCCGGTGCCTGACTCGCCCCGGATCAAGACCGTGGTTCGATCGCTCTGAGCGGCCATGGCGATATGCTCGCGCAGGATCTTCATTTTGACGTTCTCGCCCAGGATCTGGGAATAGTTGTTCCCTTCCTTCTCGAGGTAGCGGTTCAACTGACTTTTGAGCAGAGAGGCCTGGACGATCTTGCGGATCAGCAGATTGACCTCGGCGAGATTGTAGGGCTTGGAAAGATAGTCATAGGCCCCGCGTTTCATGGCGGTGACGGCCGTTTCGACATCGCCATAGGCCGTCATCACCACGACCGGGACGTCAGGGTCGATCCGAGCGATGTCGACCAGGACATCGAGTCCGCTGGCATCGGGCAGCCGGATGTCGAGGAGGACGATGTCGCCTCCCTTTTCCTGGAAATAGCGCAGGAAATCCCGGGCGTTGGCGAAATCGGTCACCCGGTATCCCTCCGCTTCGAGAGACTCTTTGAGAGTCCAGCGGATCATGTCCTCGTCGTCGACGACCAGAATGTCGATCGCCATGGCTTACCCCAACCTGGCCCGTCGCAGGGCCATCATGATCTCTGAGCGCTGGGCATCATCGGCATGCCGGAAGATGGAGAGGAAGCATTCATAGGCGTCAGGACTGCGCGCATCGCGCAGTTGCCGCAAGATGAACCGCTGCAGTGCGGGCTCCTGGTCGAAATACGCCGCCGCCAGGATGTGCAGGCTGTCTCGGGTGGCCAGCGCCGCCAGGGCTTCGATGGCGGCTTTGCGGGCCCTGGTCGACAGATCGCCCAGCAGTTCGCGCAGGGCGGCCAGATGGCGGGAATCCTTGTCGCGGCGGTACAGGATTTCGCGGATGCAGGCGCGCACCGCGCCGTCCTCGTCGTCGACCATGTGCTCGAGGTGCCGCAGGGCATCGACCCCGGCAATGGCATACATGGCCTTGGCCGCATGGAAGCGGATCTGCCAATGAACATCGCGGGTGGAGGCCAGCAAGACGGGCAGGATCTCTTCCCGGCCCAGGGCTCCCAGTGCTTTGATGACGGCGCTGCGCAGCGTGGGGTTCTTGGCCTCGGGCAGGATCTTCTTCAGAATGCCCATGGCGCGCTCATCCTTGATCTCGGCGAGGGTATTGAGCGCTTCGAGCGCCACCCGTTCATCAGGATCGGAGATCAACTCCAGCAGCGGCGCCACATCATCGAATTCCAGATAGCGGTAGGCGACCGCGACCGCGCGTCGGACGAGGGCGTCCTGATGCGAGGTATAGGCGAAGATGTCTTCTTTCTTGTTCCAGCCGACCACTTCGAAGAAGGCCACCGGAGGCAGGTTCTGCCACAATTTCATGGGCTTCCACTCTCGGAAATCGAACCAGGGCTGAGCCAACCGATGCATCGCTTCGTCAAGATAGACCTGAAAATCCCCCGCCGCGTGACTTAATGCCTCGGCCAGGAACAAGGCCTTGCCGGCATAGGTGACCAGACCCAGCGGACCGCGGTGGATGCAAGCGGTTTCCCCGGTCGACATGCCGATGGCCAGCCGCGCCTTGGCCTCGAACAGCACGGGATCGCCTTCCAGCGCCTTCTTGAAGCGGGAAACGGCATTGAACGCGGTCAACACCCCTTCGAAGGCGGGGTCATCCGATTCGTCGTCGAACCCGAAGATCCAGATCTGGCTCGTCTGACTGGCCAGGGCCACCCGGAACTGGTGGGGAAAGGGGGCTTTCGCCGGATCGAGGACGCTCTCGGCCCGCGCCAGGGCGGTGGCGAACGCCGCCGGGTCGCCCATCAGCGATTCGGGGAAGCGGATCTGGACGACGGCCAGGACGGCGTCGCTCCGGGTGATGGCGGTCACCGGCGCCCACTGCGCCTCGAGAATCTGCCGGAACTGGAAATCGTCGTCACTCCCCTTCACAGGGAGGGCGGGCAGCGGCGGCAACGGCCCGGCCGGCGCGGCACGCCCGGCCGGCGCCCCGGCGGTCGACGATGAGGTGGGCACTCCAGATGGAGCAGTCTCTGCCCTGGGTTCAGGCGCCCCGCGAGACGGCGCGGCGTCTTGACTGGAGGCGGCTTTCGCTTCGGCGGCAGGAGGGGGGGGCGGCTCGCCGGGGGCCTCCTCGGGGTCATCCATCGAAAACATGATGAAGACCAGCAGGATGATGAAGACCGCGACGACCACCATGAGGATCGAATTCATGCAGATCCCTTTCCGGGGGGGGTGTGTCTTCTGGAAACCATGAGGTCTCGACCCCTCAACGACGCTGATAGCCCAGCCGGCGCACCCATTCCTTGCTTTTTCGCCAGTTGGGGCGCACTTTGACCCAGAGTTGCAAGAAGATATCACGTCCGAGAAGTTGATTCAACTTCTCTCGCGCCATCGCTCCGACCGTTTTGATGCCTTCCCCATTTTTGCCGATGACGATCTTCTTGTGGTTCTCCTTTTCGAGGTAGAGCTGAGCCGCGATGAAGGTCTTGCCGTTCTCGCGTTCCTTGAATTCCTCGACCACCACCGCCACGGCATGGGGCACCTCGTGGGAATACCGATGCAGCAGCACCTCTCTGATCACCTCTTCGACGATTTCTCGTTCGGTGAGTGAGGTGTAGTCATCCGGGGCATAGGCATGCGGACCTTCGGGGAGGATGGCCAGAAGACTCTCTTGCAGCGCCGGCAGCCCTTCCCCTTCTCTGGCTGAGATCCGGAAGACCTTCTGAAACGGGAACAAGCCCAGGTACCGCTGCTCGAGATCGTCGAGGGTTCCCGCCTCGGCCCGGTCGATCTTGTTCAGTACGAGGAAGACCGGCCCGCTCTGCAGGCGAGGCCCGAGGTGAGCGAGGTGCGCGGCGTCCTCCTCGACCACCGGGTCGGCGGTATCGACCAGATAGAGGGCTCCTTGCAAGCCGGCGGTCGTCGCCTCGATCTCGGTCGCCATGAAGGAATCGAGCTGATTGCGGATGGCGTGCAAGCCCGGCGTATCGCAAAACACCACCTGGGACTCCCCGACCGTCAGAATGCCGAGGATGCGCCGCCGAGTGGTCTGCGGCCGATTGGAGACGATCGAGACCGGCTCGCCCACCAAGGCGTTGACCAGGGTCGACTTGCCGGCGTTGGCCCGCCCGAAGACGCCGATGGCTCCGAACCGCTGGGTCATGGCGTCGCTCCTGGCGGCGGCCCGGCGGGCGGCGCCGGGACGGGGGCGGCTTCGCTGGCCGCCGCCATCGTCGTCGGCGGTGGCGGCGCGGCAGTCGGGGGCGCGGCCGCCACCCGAGCCGGGACGAGCGGCGGATCGAAGGCCACGGCGTTCTGGGGCGATACCACCTGGATCCAGACCGGGGCTTTGTTCGAGAAGATCACCGGACGCCCCTGTTCATCGTAGAACCGGGTGAAATCGCGCAACCCGTCCTTCTTCCAGGTGGCCCGGATCAGGGTGCCGCCATACAGAATGAACGCCTTGCCCTGGCCGAAGAAGGTGATTTCCTGGCGGCCTTTGTCGTCCACCACCCGCATGGCGGCCTCCTGCAGAATGACGGTGCCCGGAGAGACCGGCCGCAGCGTCACGCGATCGAGGTGCTGCACACCGTTCATGAAGCGGTCATACAGGTTGTAGCGCGGATTGAACCGATAGGACACCGAATAGTTGCCATGGTAGCGGATGGCGAGGCCACGGCCGGGCACCGAGCCAGCGGTGGGATGGGGGCCATAGCGCAAAGGCAGCCGTTGGTAGGGCAGTTGCATCGGATGGCGCTGGTTGGCGGTCTCGATCAGATCCTTGCCGCGAGCGTAGAGATTGTGCGGCGCCTTGCGGGTCTTGTCCCGGAAGAAGGGGCCGCCGTTGCTGATCTCGTCGATGGCGAAGATCTTGGTCTTCCCGATGTATTCGTAGCCTTTCGGGCTGCCGCCGCAGTGCACGTAGAGGGCGTTGACCTCGAACGCCCGGTCGATGAAGTATTCCCGGCAGCTCCGGACCGGACCGATGATGCCTGGGACATGGTAGTACAAGGCCATGAAGCGGGTGATTCCCCCTTCGACTGGAATCTCGTAGACCACCTCGGCCTCGTCGAGGCCGGTCTGAGGGCGGGCATGGGCATGGTTCTCGATCATGACCGCCAGGGGTCGCATGCCCGGCGTTTCCCGCACCTGCGGATCGGGGCCGTCCCAGGGTTCGAGCGGCCGGATGGTCACCGGCATTCCATCGACCGGCGGGGGCAGCGTCGGGTAGGTGATGGTGTGGATGGGCCCGGTGGCCACCGGGGCGACCGGGGCCGGAGCAGGAGAGGGAGCGGGCGCGGGCAGCGGCAGGCCCGCCGCCATCGACGCAGACACGGTCGTGGGCGGCGTTTCCGGCGGCAGGGCGGGCAGCCCGAGCCGGGGCGCTCCCGGCAGCCCGCCGCGGGCCCACCGGCGATCGAGGAGGGTGCGCACCCCGATGGGGTGGAAGAACTCCCGGCGGCGCCGCCGCAGCTCCGTCTCAGGGCCAGCAGCGATCGGGCCGGTCGACCCAGAAAGACCCTGACCAGGAGCCGGAGCGAACGTTCCGGTCGAGGGAAGAGGTCCGTCGACCGAGGCTGTCGCCACCATCGGAGTCGAGGAGACGGAGGGTGGCGGCCCCGGCGGGGACGTGGTCGTCACCATCGCTGGGGCGGGAGCGGCCGGCGCACCGTACCCAGGGGATGGGGTGGGGGCGGCGACTCCGGTGACCGGCGGCGCCGGTGGCACCGCCGACAGGAGGGTCGGCCCGGTGGCGACCGGCTGGCGCACCGACAGCGCGAGCCGCTGGACGAACACCGGGAACAAGGCCCGGCAATCCGCCGCCAGCCGTTGCAGTCGGTCGGCATAGTAAGCGGCCAACGGCCCCGGCATCTTGGCCAGGCGGCCGATTTCCCCGTCGAGGCGGGACAAGCGATCCTTGATTTCCAGTTCGGCCGCCGGATTGGCCAGACTGCCCGTGCCGGGTTCATCGGCCAGCGATCGTTCCAGGAACCCTTTGATCTGGGCGAGTTCGTCACGCAGGGCCAGATACTGCCGAATATCTTCGAGTTCCTGAGCCCAGACCAAGGTTGCACCCAAGAGCAGAACCATGCCGGCCAGGGGCAGGATGCCCCAGCCAGAACCACAACGCCGCAAGAACTGTCGATTCAGGGACATGCCTTCGTCCTCAGTGGGGAATGGTGAATTCATCCGGTGTTCCGGTATGGTGCGCCACCGGCGCCGCCTGGACGAGCCCGCCCGAGATCACCAGCTTCATGGCTTCCTCGATGCCCAGCGACGTGTCGATGACCTGCGTACGATCGATCAGGATGAGGAAGCCCGAGGTCGGGTTGGGCGTGGTCGGAATGAAGACCGACACCATCTGCCGCCCGGTGAAATGCGCGCTGGCATACCAGGTCGCCTGCTCGCTGGTGACGAAGCCGATCATCCATACGTCGCGCCGCGGATATTCGACCAGCACCACCCGCCGGAATTCGGATTTGCGCTGCTGGAACAGGACATCCGAGACCTGTTTGATACCGACATACAGGGAACGCACCACCGGCAGGTTCTCGAGCGAGTATTCGAACCACCGCCACAACCGCTTTCCCAGAACGTTCTGACCGACCGCCCCCGCCACCACGAATAGCAGGAAGGTGACGATCAGCCCCAGACCAGGCAGGCGGTAGCCCATCGCCCGGCTGATCGACTCGCCCAGGAACCCGTCGGCGAACAGGAACAGCTGGAAGATGATGAACAGGGTCACGACCGCCGGCACCAGCAGGATCACGCCGGTGATGAAGAAGGTGCGGACCCGATCGATCAGGGCCTCCACGGCATCGAAAGCGAGGCCCGCCACCTGCTGCCAGCGGTCGTTATCGAGGGGATGATGCGGATCGTTCTGTTTCATGCGGAATATGCACCTTCACCAGGATGGTCCGCTTCATGTCGGCCTGCAGGATCTCGAATCGGTGCCCTTCGAGGAGCAGGCATTCCCCGGCCTGGGGAATGCGGCCCAGGCGCGCCAGGATGAACCCGTTGAGGGTATTGATGTTCTCGGTCTCGGTCAGTTCGATGCCAGTCTCTTCGCAGAACCGCGCCAGATTGACCTCGGTGCGGGCCAGCACGGTGCCGTCGGCTTGCACCTTCAACTCGGCGGGCGAGTCGTCGAGTTCGTCCTCGATCTCGCCCACCACTTCCTCCAGGAGGTCTTCCAGGGTGATGAAGCCCGTGGTCGATCCGAACTCGTCGAGCACCACGGCGGCTTGGAAATTGTGCCGTCGCATGCGCTGGAACAGTTCGAAGGCATTGCCCATCTCGGGAACGATCTCCGGGCGGCTGAGCAGGTCGCGCAGGCTGGTGCCCTCGCTCGCCTTCAGGTACAGATCTTTGAAATACACCACCCCGACCACGTGATCGACATTTCCTTCGTAGACCGGAATCCGGGAATAGCCCGTCTCGGCGAAGACCTTCCGCGCCTGGGCCAGGGAGGTCGATACCTCCAGGGCGACCAGGGCGACCCGGGGCTTCATGATCTCACAAACCGACCGCTGTTTCAATCCGATGATCCCGCGCGCCATGCGGTGGGGCCGCTCCCGGATGGCCCCGGAGGCCGCGCCCGCGCTCAGCAGGATGAGCAGCTCCTCGCGCGAAATCGTCCGTTTCCGCTTTTCCCCGCCGATCTTCAGGGTATCCATGAACCAGCGGGTCAGACCGGCCACCACCTGGATCGGCAGCGCCAGCAGCCGATCGAACAGCCGGAACAGCGGCAGGAAACGCACGGACAGCTCCAGCGGCCGGCTGGCGAAGGCCGTCTTGGGCAGCAGCTCGCAGACGACGAAGATGAAGACCGACAAGCCCGAGGTGGCCAGCGAGGTGACCACCGGCTCGAACCCGGCCACCAGCTCGGAGAACAGGGAGGTGGCCACGACCAGGGACATGTTGATGCCGATCAGCGTCAGGGCGAGAAACCGCTCGGGGTTGCGAGCGAACTCGAGCAGCTGGCGCTCGGCCGGCCGGCCGCCCCCTTTGACCCGCTGGCGCAGCGTCTGCACGTCGAGCGAGACCAGCCCCGTCTCCGCCCCGGCGAACAACGCCACCAGGGCCAGAGCCACCAGGGTCAGCCCCCCAGAGACCAGGGTGGTCACCGGCGGTCGGTCCTCGCCCTGCACGGGCCTGCCAGGCGCATGGGAGGGAGGCTACTCCACGCCGTCCGCTTCCGCGGCCGGCGGCGGCGGGGCGCGACGGACCACCTTCACCCGCAAGATGCGATTGCCCTTGATCTCGGTGACCTGGAACAGCGCCTGCGGGTCTTCCACTCGCTCGTCGCGCTTGGGGATGCGTCCGAGGCGCTCCAGCACGTAGCCCCCGACCGTCTCCGAGTCCTCGTAATCGAGCTTGATGCCCAGTTCCGTCTCGAGGTCGCGCAGGCTGAAGCGGGCATCGACGCTCCAGGTGTTCTCGCCGAGCGGGGCCAGGGGGGCCTGCTCATCTCCGTCGTATTCATCGACGATTTCGCCGACGATCTCTTCCAGCAGATCTTCGATGGTCACCAGCCCGGAGACCCCGCCGAATTCGTCGACCACCAGCGCCATGTGCAGTTTCCGCTTCTGGAACTCGCGCAACAGGTCGTCGAGCTTCTTGGTCTCGGGCACGAAATACGGCGGCCGCAGCAGGCTGGCCAGCTGGAAGCCGGCCCGGACTTCATCGAGCCTGACCAGCAGGTCTTTGACGTAGACGATGCCCACGACCTTGTCGAGCGAACCGTCATAGACAGGGAACCGGGAATGCCCGTCCTCTCGGAAGAATTTCAGCAGCTCGTCGAGCCCCATGGTGATGGGCACCGCCATGATGTCCGGCCGCGGCACCATCACTTCGCGCACCAGGGTATCGCCGAACTCGAACACCGAGCTGATCATCTCTTTCTCGTCGCGCTCGATGATGCCTACTTCTTCGCCGAGGGAGAAATAGCTGTCGATCTCTTCGAGCGAGGTCGCCGAACCGAGTTTCTGGTTCAGATCGGCCGACGCCGGGAAGATCAGGCGGACGATCCACAACACCACCCTGGTCACGGGCGACAGCAGGAACATCAGCAACCGGATCGGCTTCACCGCCAGGCGGGCGAAGCCGGGGGCATTGTAGAGCGCCACCACCTTGGGCGTGATCTCGCCGCACAGCAGCAGGATGACGGTCATCACCACCGAGGCGACGGCCACCGCGGCCTGGGGAGACGCCAGCCAGCCGCCGGCCGGATCGCCCGCCAGCCCGGGCAGCCGATCGAGCAGGAAATGCGTGGCCATGGCGGTGGCCGCGACATTGACGAAGGTATTGCCCAGCAGGACCGTGGTCAGCAGGGTCTGCTTGTCGGCCAGCACCCCCAGGATCTCGGTGGCGGCCGCATCGCCTTCATCCTCCTGCTTGCGCAGGCGCAGCGGAGAGAGCGAGAAGAAGGCGGTCTCGCTGGCCGACAGGAAGGCCGAACAACACAGCAGGAAGAGGAAGACCAGGGTATGGAACGCCGTCTCCATGGTCAGACCGTCGGTCCGCCGGGGGCGCGGTCAGACCAGCCTTCCGGGTGCAGGTCGTCGGGGTGCGGGCCGCGCGACCGACCTCCAGGCCGTCGTCGGCGCTCCCGAAGGCGGGAAAGGCGCATCGCCATCTGCGTTGCTCGCCCCATGGGCACCGTCAATTCTCCGTACGAGAAGGCTGGCGCGAACGGAGGCGCGTCTCGGCGGAGCGGGCCGCACCGCCTGCCCGGCGTTTCACTGAACGCCTCTTGGTTCCTTTCTCGTCTTCTGCCCCTGCTGACTGAGAGGTCTTCGAGGTCGAACGGCGCTGGGTCCGGGCGATGAGGGAGGCCTGGGGGCCGACCTCGATGCCCTTCAGCAGCTTCTTCTCGCTGAGATGCGAAAAGATGGTCATCTCCCGGTCGCGCATGCGTTTGAGATCTTCCCGGCGCTGGTGATCGTAGTGCTCCAAGTGCAGCAAGCCATGGATCAAAAGGAAGACGATCTCCAGGCCGACCGAATGGCGCAGTTTCTGCGCCTGCCGACAGGCCGTCTCGACGCTGATGACGATATCGCCGATCAGCCGGTCGCCATGCTCGAAATCGTCTTCCTCGAGCGGGAAGGACAGCACGTCGGTGGGCTCGTCCCGGCCGAGATGCTGATGGTTGAGTTTCTGGATGAAATCGTCATCGCAGAAGACCAGCGACAGTTCGGTCCGGTCGGGGAGGCCTTCGAACCGCATGATCTCCTCAGCGATGAGGCGGATCCGACGGGTATTAAGACGGATCTTCTTTTGGCGGTTGTTGATGAGGACTTCCATCTGATCCTCCCTTGGGCTGGTTGGAGAGTTTCCCCGGGTAGTCGATTCTTCCATGATACATGGAAGAGAGTACCCTGACAAAGGTCTGCTGGATCTGCTCGATGTCTTTGAGCGTCAGATCGCTTTCATCGAGCTGGTTCTCGTCGTTGAACTTGTTCTCGATGATCTTTTCGACCAGGCCTTCGATGCGGCCGTGGGTCGGCTGGGTCAGGGTGCGCGAGGCCGCTTCGACCGAGTCGGCCAGCATGACGATGGCGGCCTCCTTGGTCTGGGGTTTGGGGCCAGGGTAGCGGAACCGTTCTTCATTGACCTTCTGGCCCTCGGTGTCGGTCTTGGCCTGTTCGTAGAAATAGGAGATCAGGGTGGTGCCATGGTGCTGGGCGATCAAGGAGAGCACCCGTTCGGGCAGCCCGTATTCCCTTCCCAGGTCGAGCCCGTCGCGAATGTGCCCGACCAGGATGAGGCTGGACATGTAGGGCGTCACCTGGTCGTGCCGATTGCCGCCAGTCTGGTTCTCGACGAAATAGGCCGGACGCTTCAGCTTGCCGATGTCGTGGAAATAGCCCCCGATCTTGGCCAGCAGGGCATCGGCCCCGATCGCGTTGGCCGCCGCTTCGGACAGATTGCCGACGATGATGCTGTGCTGGTAGGTGCCGGGGGCCTCCTCGGCCAGCCGCTTGATCAGGGGCTGCGACAGATCGGCCAGCTCGAGCAGGCGCGAACTGGTGGCCAGGGCGAAGAAACTCTCGATGTAGGGCAACGCGCCATTCGTCAAAATGCCCGACAGGATGCCATTGCCGAACCCGAACCCAACCAGCTCGACGATCTCGCGCACCTTCATGAAGGAGAAACTCTCGGCATCGAGCAGCAGCAGGCCCAACAGGGCGACGCTGTTGCCGATCCCGACCTTGACCCCCGACCAGCCCACCGTGCTGCGCATGGTGGCATCGCGGGCCGAGGTGCGCCAGGCGAGGATGCCGATCACCCCGCCGAGCAGGCTGACGATGGCGAACCGGGCATTGGCCTGCGCGACCAGGAGCATCAGCAGGCCCAGCAGCAATTGATTGAACATCGCCACCTGGAAATCGATCAGGATCGCCATCAGGATGCCGATGGACGGCAGCGGCGTCAGCAGGATGGCCAGGGTGGGCTGATCGTAGGCGTCGCCGAACGAGAAGACGATCTTGCCGAGCAGCAGCGCCGCCAGCCACAATCCCCCGATCAGCCGGAACAACTCGTTCTCCTTGAGGATCTGGGGCCGCGACAGGCGCAGGTAGGCCAGCGAAATGACCACCAGCAGCGAAGCCAGCAGCAGGTTGCCCGCCAGCGCCAGCACCCGGTTCTTGTGGATCTGGTTCTCGATGGTGCGCAGCACGTAGAGGTCGTCGGCGGTGACGATGACCCCTTTCTCGATGATCTTCTGTCCCTTGGCGAAACTGCGCATGACCGGCGCCACCGACCGGGAGGCCGCTTCCCGCAACTGGCGGGTCTGCTTCTCGTCCTCGATCGCATTGATCGACAGGGCGTTCTTGACGACATCGGCGATCAACTGCCGGAAGCGCATCGACCCCGGCAGCGATTTCGTGCTGTTGGCGACCTTCCCCCGCACCAGTTCGATGGTGCGAGCGGTGATGACCTCCTGCGAGAAATTCCGCAGGATCTGGACCGCCGAGCGCTTCAGCCGATCGAACTCCATCGGGCTGAGCGCCAGCAGGTCGCGCAGGCCGTCCGGCTCCAGCAGGCGTTCGTTGGGGAAATAGGAGGCGATCGCCCCTTCGGCCGCCTCCGGGCGATCGTGCAACGCCTGATAGAACAGGGTGGCCTCCTCGAGGAACCGCTCGAGCTTGACCACCGCCTCGGCTTCGGCATGCTCGAGGTGGGTGATGACCGGCTCGATCTTCTCTTCAGCGGAACGTCGCAGCTCCTGCGTCTTCTTCTCGTCGATGAACGAGATCGAGCGCGGGCACAGGATCGTCTTGGGGGCCTCCTTCCCTTCTTCGACGTCGGCGCTGAACGACGAGAAATCGATCAGCAGGATGAGCACCACCACGGCCGAAAATCCGGCCAACTGGAGCAGGAAGGTGCGTTGCCGCTTGACCGGGATGTCGAGCCAGGACAGGTAGCTGGAGAAGAGCACGGGGGAGGCGGGTTCGGTCACGACAACGCGGGCTCCTCCCTCTCGGACTCGTGGAAGAACGATTCATACGCCTGGATGATCTTCTTGACCAGCTCATGCCGGATGACATCGCGGGCCGACAGGTCGACGAACGCGACATCGGCGATCTCGCCCAGCACCTTGCGCAGGGTCAGCAGCGCCGAATCGCGGGAGGAGGGCAGGTCGATCTGGGTACGATCGCCGGTCACCACCACCCGCGAGCCGAAGCCCATCCGGGTCAGGAACATGCGCATCTGCTTCACGGTCGTGTTCTGGGCCTCGTCGAGCACGATGAACGCCTCGTTGAAGGTGCGCCCCCGCATGAACCCCAGAGGCGTGATCTCGATGATGCCCTGCCGCAGGTATTGCTGGAAGCGCGACACGCCGAGGAATTCCTGCAGGGCATCGTACAGCGGCCGGAAATGCGGATCGACCTTCTCGAGCAGATCGCCCGGCAGGTAGCCCAGCTTCTCGCCGGCCTCGATGGTCGGGCGCGACAGGATCACCCGGCTGACCTGCTTGTCGCGCAGGGCCCGCACGGCCATGGCGATGGCCAGGTAGGTTTTGCCGGTGCCGGCGGGGCCGATCGCCACCGTCACCAGGTGGCGGCGCATGGCCTCGACGTAGGCCTGCTGAGCCGCCGTCTTGGGGCGGACCGACCGGCCGCTGTGCGTGACCAGCAGCTCGTCATAGGGAGCCTCGCGCGGCAGGCGCTCGCCGGTCGAACCGGCGCCGGTCCCTTCGGTGAACTCCTGGAACAACCGCTGCAGATCGGCCTGGTCGAACTCGCCGCCGCCCCCGCCCTCCAGGCGGCGGGCCAACGCCTCGAGGAACCGTCCCACCACCGTCAGCTGGTCGGGCGGCCCTTTGACCACCAGGCAGTTGCCACGCGCCCGCGCGGTCACCTGGGGGAGCTGGCGGATCAGCTCCAGACCGCGGCCTTGCCCGATGCCGAACAGGCGGCGGGCCACTTCTTCCGACAGAGCGAAGGTCTGCTCATTGGTGGTCATACGGTGCCGCCCTCGGTCGTCATGGGTGCTCCTCCGGGTGATCGGCCAGGTCCGCGCCCGGTTCATCCAACGGAGGGGCATAGGCACGATCGGCCCGTTCAAGGGTCAACCGGCCGAACCCCCCGGCCTGGAACCGTCGGATGAGGTCGGCACCGGCCCGCCGCCGGTCAGGCTGGCCCCCCGCCGCCAGGAAGTTCATGCGGGTGGCATAGGCTTCCAGAAACGTCTCGAACCGGGCGTTCGCCTCGCCTCCGCCATCGGGCAGGCAGGCAGCCAGGCCCGCGGCGTGCAGCAGGTCGAACAGGTGGCGGGCGCTCGCCTCAGGATCTTCGGTCGGCCCAGGGACGGTATTGATCAAGCGGAGGGTCTCACCCATCTTCAGGAGACGATAGTCCAGAATTCCGGGCAGGTCAAGGAGCTCCAGGTGGCCGGGAATCTTCACCCACTGGATGTGGCGCGTGACGCCAGGCAGATTGGCCACCCGCGCCGCCCGTCGCCCGGCCAGGGCGTTGATCAGCGTCGATTTCCCGACATTCGGAATGCCGATGACCAGCAGGCGGCAGACCTGACGGCCGACGGCCGGCCGGGCTTTGGCCGCCACGTCGCGAATGGTGGCGGCCAACCGTTTGACCAGCGCCGGTTGCCGCGCATCGAGCGCCACGCAGGTTTCCCCCTCCTGTGCGAAGCGCTCGATCCAGCGCGCCGTCTCGACTGGGTCGGCCAGATCGGCCTTGCCCAGCACCACCACCGACCGTTTGCCCAGACGCGCCACCAGACCGGGAAGGCGCGACGAGAACGGCATCCGCGCATCGAGCAGCTCGATCACCACGTCGACGACGGGCAGAAAGCGCTCGATCGAGCGAAACGCCCGCCGGATGTGGCCCGGCAGGTCGCGTCGTCCCCCACTGCTCATCAGGGCAACCCAGCGACCCGGACCATCACGATCCTGACGACGACGGCGCCCTGGCCAGGACCGGATGGGGATAGCTGCGAATGGGCCGGATGCGCTTCAGCGGAGAATAGATCAGCACCGCCTGCCCCTTCAGGTTGGCCAGGGGCATGGGCCCCCAGAACCGGCTGTCGGCGCTGTTGTTGCGGTTGTCGCCCATGACGAAGAGGCTGTCGGACGGGACCGTCGTCGAGTAGTCCTGCCAGGGCGGCTCCGCGATGTACGGCTCCTTCAGCGGGGTCCCGTTGATGAAGACCGTGCCATCGATGATGCGCACCTCGTCGCCGGGCAGCCCGATCACCCGTTTGATGAAATCGCGGGGCGGAGCGTTCGGATCAGGGTCGGGAAACTTGAAGACGATGATGTCGCCCCGCCGCGGCATGGCCAGCCAGATCCGGGGGGCGAACGGGATCCGCCCGTCGAGCGACAGGTCGGCCACGTAGGCGAAGCGATTGACCAGGATGCGATCGCCCGAGCGGGTGAGTTCCTTCGTCTGCGGATCGTGCTTCTCGCCGTAGAGGGTCGGCTCCATGCTCCCGGTCGGGATCCAGAAGGCCTGCACGACGAGGCTGCGGATGATCAGGGCCAGCACGAAGGCGATGAAGATCGTCTCGTTCCATTCGCGGAACGAGGATTTGTAGCTGATGCCGAAGACCCGCTCCTGCAGGATCTCGCCATCCGGGCGGACGACCTGCAGACAGAATTCGTTCAACCCGTTGCGCAGCTGGAGGCGTCCATTGAACCGGCCGCGCGCCGGGGCCTCCAGGGGGACGTCGAAGGTGCGTCGCCCCCGCAAGGTCTGGCGCAGCCGCACCGCCAGGCCCTCCGGCAACCGCCCGCCCAGGCTGCCAGCCAGATGCACGACGGGTTCGGCAAGCACTTCCTCCGGGTCGAGGTGTTCGAGGGCGATGGCGGTGCCCTGCCCGACCCGGAGGGTGACTTCCCGGAAGAAGACGGAATGGTCGCGGGGTTCGGACGAAGCGACGGGAGTGGGATCCAAGTCGGATTACTGAGCCTTGCTGGCGACCTGGAACTTGTCTTTCACCCGGGTCTTCTTGCCGACGCGATCGCGCAGGTAGTACAGCTTGGCGCGGGCCACCTTGCCGCGGCGCACCACGGTGATCTCGGCGATCGTGGGCGAGTGGATCATGAAGGTGCGCTCGACGCCGACGCCATAGGAGATCTTGCGGATGGTGAAGTTCTCGCGCAGGCCGGCATAGCGCTTGGCGATGACGACACCCTCGAAATTCTGCAGGCGTTCTTTTTCGCCTTCGCGGACCTTGATGGCCACGCGCAGGGTATCGCCCGGGCGGAAATCGGGGATGTCTTTCTTGTTCTTCATGTAGCCGCGTTCGATGCTTTCGATGATGGGGTTCATATTCAGGCTCCTTTGTCCGGAATGGATTGCGAATGGTTGGCCAGAGCATCCTGCAGCAGCGCTCGGTCACGCGAGGAGAGGGCGAGCTGCCGGAACAGATCGGGGCGATGGGCGACGGTGCGCCAGAGGGCTTCGCCACGCCGCCAATCGGCGATGCGGGAATGATGTCCGTCGCGCAGCACGGCGGGGATGGCACGCTCCTGCCAGATGGCGGGACGGGTGTACTGGGGATGATCGAGGGTGCCGTCGAAGAACGAGTCCTCGCGCACCGAATCGGGGTCGCCGACGGTGCCGGGGATCATGCGGGAGAGGGCATCGACGACGACCATGGCGGGGAATTCCCCGCCGGTCAAGACGTAGTCGCCGATCGAGATCTGCAGGTCGAATTCAGGAAGAATGCGCTCATCGAACCCTTCGTACCGCCCGCAGACCAGGATCACGCGCGGCAGGCGCGCCAGCTCGCGGGCCATGGTCTGGTCGAAGACATGGCCCTGCGGCGTCAGCCCGATGACCGGGGCGGGGGGCCCGTCTTTCCGCAGATCGGCCAGGGCCGCGGCCAATGGCCCGGGCTTGAGCACCATGCCGGGCCCGCCGCCGAACGGGGTATCATCGACCGTACGATGCCGGCCTTCCCCGTAGGGGCGGAAGGGGTGGATGCGGATGTCGATCAGGCCGTTGCGGCGGGCGGCGCCGAGGATGCTCTCGTCGAACACCCCGGTGAACGTCGCCGGCAGCAGGGTCAGGATATCGATGCGCATGGGCTCACCGCGGCACGTGGATCTCGAGCGGTTCGCACAGGCGAAGAGTGCGTTCCTCCCGTGAGATCTCGCCGATGAAGACTTTCCGGAAAGGGACCAGGACCTCGCCCAGGCATTCGGAATGGATGGTCAGGTAGGGCGAGGGAACATCGGGGTCGAAATCGGTGACCCGGCCGACCGGGTCACCGGCTGGAGAAAGCACGGTAAGACCGACGAGTTCGTCGGGATAGTAGGCCCCCGGTGGGGGCGGCACCCGCTCGGCGACCGGAATGACCAGCTCGGCGCCCGTCAGTTCACGGGCTTCTTCGGGGGTGGCGATGCCTGCCAGTCGGATGGTCACCATCCCGCCGTCGGCCGAGACCCGCACCTCGTCGAGCCGGACCTCGCGCGGCGGCCCGCTCTGCGACGGGCGCCGCAAGAAGAGCCGGGCTCCCCGCCGGAAGCGCTCGGGGTGGTCGGTCCAGGGGTGGAGACGGACCAGCCCCTGCAGACCCACCACCTTGCCGAGCCGCGCCACCACCACCCACGCCTCGCTGCCCACCGGCGGCGCCGCGGCCGCGACCGGCTCGCCCGGCACGGGCGCGACCGGCTCGGCGCCGGCCGACGGGACGACCGGCCAACGGATGGCCGGGCTCCCCCGGGCGGGCGCGCTCCGCCGCGAACGCAGCGACGGACGGCGCATCCCGCGGGGGCGCGGGGTGGGGGCGGGCGTCGGCATGGGTCAGACCAGCTCCATCATCACTTTCTTGTCATGCCGGCTGGTCGCGGCCCGTACCAGGGTGCGCAGGGCATTGATGGTGCGGCCTTTCTTGCCGATCACCTTGCCCGCATCCTCGGTATTGACCTGCACCTCGAGCACGACGGTGTTGTCGCCTTCGATCGGCTTGACGGAGACTTCGTCGGGATGCTCCACCAACGCCTTCACGAGGCTTTCGACCATGGCCTGGGTTGCTTGGATCGGCACGCCTTCTGCTCCTGCTCGTGCGACCGGCTCAGCCGACCTTGGCCCAGGCCAGCTTGGTGCCGTTCTCCTGCTTGATCGGGGTCTGACGGATGCCCTTCTTGAGCAGCAGCTGCCGAACGGTGTCGGACGGCTGGGCGCCGCACTTGAGGTAGTTCAGCACGCGCTCCTCGTCGAGGCAGATCTCGGCCGGCTCGGTCAGGGGGTTGTAGTGGCCGAGATTGGCCAGGGTGCGACCATCACGGGCCTTGCGCGAATCGACCGCGACGACCCGGTAGATGGGGCGGTGCTTGGTTCCGATGACTTTCAGTCTGAGGGCGACGGACATGACGTGTACTCCTTCTTGCGTGCTGGTGAATGACCGGGACTGGCCCGGCTCTGGTGCTAAAAGAATTTCCCGCCGAAGAGCTTGCCCAGCTTCGAGCGTTTGGTGACGCTGGTCAGGTTCTTCATCATCTGGCGCATCTGGGCGAACTGCTTGAGCAGCATGTTGACATTCTGGATGGAATTGGCGCTGCCGGCGGCGATCCGCTTGCGGCGGCTGCCGTCGATGATATCGGGATTGGCGCGTTCCTCCGGGGTCATGGACAGAATCATCGCTTCGAACCGTTTGAAGTTCTTGTTGTCGAACGACAGCTCGGATAGCTGGGGCAGGCCGCTGAAGCCGGGAATCATGCTGAGCAGCTGGTCGAGGGGCCCCATGCGCTTCATCTGGTTGAGCTGGTCGAGGAAATCGTTGAAGTTGAACTCGGCCTCGCGCAGGCGGCTCTCAAGTTCCTTCATCTTGGCCTCGTCCATTTCGGCCTGGGCCTTCTCGAAAAGAGACGCCAGGTCGCCCATGCCGAGGATGCGCTGGGCCATACGATCGGGGTAGAAGGGCTCGAGCGCCGAGGCCTTCTCGCCGACCCCGACGAACTTGATCGGTTTGCCGGTCACCTCGCGGATCGACAGCGCGGCGCCACCGCGCGCGTCGCCATCGAGCTTGGTCAGGATGATGCCGGTCAATTCGAGCAGATCGTTGAAGCTCTTGGCGATGGTGACCGCGTCCTGGCCGGTCATGGCATCGACGACGAGCAGGATCTCATGCGGGTTCAGCACCTCTTTCAGGCCCTTGACCTCGTTCATCATCTCGTCGTCGATGTGGAGGCGCCCGGCCGTGTCGACGATGACCACATCGTGATCCTGTTCGCGGGCATGCTCGACCGCCGCGGCGGCGATCTCGGCCGGCCTGGTTCCTGGGGGTTTGGAGAAAACGGGCACGTTCAGCTGCTGGCCGAGCACTTCGAGTTGCTTGATGGCCGCCGGACGATAGATGTCGCAGGCCACCAGGAGGGGGTTCTTCTTCTCGGCCTTGCGCAGATGCAGGGCCAGCTTGGCGCAGGTGGTCGTCTTGCCCGAGCCCTGCAGACCGGCGATCAGGAAGACGGTGGGCTTCTTCGGCGAGAAGGTGATCTTGGCGCGCTCGCCGCCGAGCAGGGCGGTCAGTTCGTCCAGGACGATCTTGATGACCTGCTGGGTGGGCGTCAGACTCTTGAAGATCTCGGCCCCGATCGCCTTCTCTTTGACCCGTTTGGTGAACTGCTTGACGACCTTGAAGTTGACGTCGGCCTCGAGCAGGGCCATCTTGACTTCGCCGAGCGCGACGTCGATGTCCTGTTCGGTCAATTTGCCCGAGCGGCGCAATCGGTCGAAAATCGAAGCCAGTTTCTCGGACAGATTCTGGAACATGCGTTCACCAGTCCTTTATGCAGGGATGGAAAGTCAGTATACCCCAAGTACCTGGATGCGTCAAGGTGAAGGGGTACCCTTCCTCCACCTCACCCTCCCTCCACTGCCGCGCGACTCCCCGCCCCCCGCTCTGGTCATCCAAACGACGGGCCGGATTTTCTTCCCGGCGCGGTCGCCACTCCGGCGCAGAACCGCTCCCCTGGCTCATTCCAGAGCCTCCATCTTCCCTGTTGACACGTGGGGGGAATTATGCAATATTCTTCGCGGTCATCCTACCCATCTGAAAGGAGCATTCGCCATGCCCACCCGGAAGAACCTGATCGACGAAACCGAACTCCTGTCCCCCAAGAAAAAATGGGAGGACGTGGACGAAGATACCGAAGAAAACGACGAAGACCTGGAAGACGAGGAAGAGGACGAGGACGACGAGGAAGACCTGGACGAGGAGTTCGACAGCTACGACGAGGACGAAGACCTCGACGAAGACGAGGAAGACGAAGACTACGACGACCTCGAGGATGAAGACCTCGACGAGGATGAAGACGACGAAGACCTCGACGAGGAAGATGACTTCGACGACGAAGATGAGGACGACTTCGACGACGAAGACGAAGACGACTTCGACGACGAAGATGAGGAGGACTTCGACGACGAAGACGAAGACGACTTCGACGACGAAGAAGACGAAGACGAGGACGAAGACGAGGAGTAGACTCCCTCGCGCTGTTCCTCGGTCAGGTCACCGGCCCGACCTGAACGCCATCATTCCACGCTCAGCCGGTTGCGGCTGGGCGTGGTTCGTTCTTCAGGCCGGTTCGTCAACGCACGACCAGCGCCTCCGATGGTAAAGGCCCCATCTCTCTTGGGAGAGATGGGGCCCGTCGAAAGAGCGAACGGAAGAGGGGAACGCGTTACTGCTTGCGCGCCCAGAAGCGGGCTTTCTCTTCTTCGAGCATCAGGCCGATGTCGGCATCGGCCATGCCGAATTCACGGATGTCGGGGCGATTGATCAGCCACATCCAGTCATCGTGGTTCCAGGAGCCGTTCTTCATGTAGACGAACTCGCGCAGTTTTCCGAGGAGGATCTCTCGGGGCGAAAGAGGGGGCGGTTCGTGAACCACCGGTGCAACCGGGGCCGGGGCCGCCGAGGCGGGCGGCACGGCGGGCGTCGCGCTGTCGGCGGGACGGCCGGCGTAGGCGTAGACCTTGAGACCTTCCCGCTTGCCCCGTTCGGTCAGGTAGCCTTCGCGCACCATGGCCTGGAACAGGCGGTACATCGACCCTTTCTCGTTCTTGTCGAGCCGGTTCTTGAAGAGGTCGCGGTTGACATCATTGGCGGTGAAATCTTCGTGGTTCTCGATGTACCGCATGATCTTCTTCACGTTCTTGGAGATCACCTGATGCAGGTGGATATTGCGATCGTTGTCGCACCGGCGCTTGTTGCGGGTACCCTCTACGGCGCCCTGACAGAACGGAAGTTCGCAGGTTCTCTTGCGTCCCATGATTTACCTCTTCATTGGCGGTACGGATATCTGGACCCGACCGGGGTTGGGGCTGTAACCAAGGATTACAATCGGGGTAATTTACCCGAACACTCGGGGGTTGTCAAATCTTTTTTGGCAACCAGCCAATCGTGCCTTTCGCCCGTTCCGGGAACGCCGCTCCCCGGTCCGGGCACCGCCTGCCGCCAAAGTGTGCTTCCGGGCGGTTGGGGCGATGCACGCCCCTTTGTACGCTCTTTCCAGAAGCCTGTGTGAGCGAATCGGCAGCAGGATCCAGCGAGCGAACGGGACGTCCGCCCCGGACGGCAGCTGCATCGGAGGTGCGGACGGCGCATGGGCATTGCCATTTCCCGCCGAAGGGATTTATAATACCCCCCATTGGGAAATTGACTCGAGGAGGACCCATGCCCCAGCTGCGCAAAGATCCGGTCACCAAACGATGGGTGATCACCATCCTCGAAAACCCCAAGGGCCCTCGAGATTTTCCGACGTTGAGCAAACAGCTCGAGGGCAACGACTGCCCGTTCTGCAGCGGGCACGAGGGACAGACGCCGCCCGAGGTCATGTCGTACCGCGAGCCCAATACCCTGCCGAACCAGCCCGGATGGCGGGTGCGGGTGGTGCCCAACCGGTATCCGGCGCTCCAGATCGAGGGCGATCTCGACCGCACCGGCATCGGTCTGTACGACATGATGAACGGGGTCGGGGCCCACGAGGTCATCATCGAAACGCCCGACCACCATGGCGGCTTCGCCACCTTCTCCCGCGATCAGGTGCTCAAGATCGTCAATGCCTACTGCGACCGCTATCGCGATCTGAAGCGCGATCGCCGGTTCCGGTACATCCTCATTTTCAAGAACAGCGGCGCGGCGGCCGGCGCCAGTCTCGACCACCCTCATTCCCAGCTCATCGCGACCCCGATCATCCCCAAGCGGGTCATGGAGGAAGTCGAGGGCGCCAAACAGTATTTCTACTACAAAGAGCGCTGCGTCTTCTGCGACATCATCCGGCAGGAACTCAGCTCCGGCACCCGGGTCATCTATGAGAACGAGAGCTTCGTGGCCTTCGCGCCCTTCGCCTCTCGCTTCCCCTTCGAGACCTGGATCGCCCCCAAAGATCACAAAGCGTCGTTCGGGGACATCGAAGAACCCGAACAGGAAGCCTTCGCCAACGCTCTGCACGGCACCCTGCGCCGGCTGATCAAGACGCTCGGCGATCCGCCGTTCAACTACATCATCCACACCTCGCCCTGCGACGAACTCTGCACGGACTACTACCACTGGCACCTGGAGATCATGCCCCGCTTGACCAAGGTCGCCGGGTTCGAGTGGGGGTCCGGCTTCTACGTCAATCCCGTTCCTCCCGAGGATGCCGCTCGGCACCTCATCCAGTCGGGGGCCGGCTGATCCGCCGTCCGGCCCGAGTCCCACGAGGTAGCGCATGCCCCAACTCCGCAAGGATCCGGTCCTCAAGCAATGGGTGATCATTTCGCCCGAGCGCGGCAAGCGACCCCACGATTTCAAGCCCGAACGGGGCGGGCCGGTCGACGATTCAGGACCTTGCCCCTTCTGCGAGGGCAACGAGCGGTTGACCCCCAACGAAACCATGGCCTTCCGACGCAACGGGACCCTGCCCGATCAACCCGGCTGGTGGGTGAGGGTGATTCCTGATCAGAACCCGATCCTCATCCCGACCGGCGACGCCGGGCGGGTCGGCATCGGAATGTTCGACGCCATGAACTCGATCGGCGTCCATGAGGTGGTGGTCGAAACCCCCTCCCACCACCAGACCCTGCAATCGGCCACCCTCGATCAGGTGCGAGAGGTCATCTGGGCCTACAAGCAGCGCTTGCTCGAAATCAAGAAGAATCCACGCTACAAGCATTTCCTGGTGGTGAAGAACAGCGGGCGAGGGGTGTCGAATTTCGCCCACTCGCACTCGCACATCGTCGCTACGCCGATCATCCCGAAACGTATCGAAGAGGAGATCGACGGCGCCCGGGAGTATTTCCACTACCACGACCGCTGCATCTATTGCGATATCATCCGCCAGGAGGTCCAGGAACCCAGCCGCATCGTCCTGCAGGACAACCTGTTCCTGGTCTTCTGCCCGTTCGCTTCCCGCTTCCCCTTTGAAATGCTGATCATCCCCAAAGTCCATCAACCGTTCTTCGAGACCATCGACAACGACCATGTGCAGGGGTTCGCCCAGGCGCTGCAGGCCGCTCTCAAACGTATGGACCGCCTGCTGCCCGACATCCCCTACAACTTCATCCTCCACACCTCGCCCTGCTCCGATTCCTATCGCGATTTCTTCCACTGGCACGTCGAGATCATTCCCAAGCTGACCAAAGTGGCCGGCTTCGAATGGGGATCAGGGTTCTACATCAACCCCACCCCCCCGGAAGACGCCGCCCAGATGCTCCGGGAAGCCCTGCCCTGACCCGGGGGTCGTAACTTTCCCCACCCGATCGGGTAACATCGGGAAGAGGAGGATACGCCCATGACCAGACGTTCGGTATTCCTGCTCCTGGTCCTTGTTCCCCTGCTGACCGCGACGACCGTGTGGGCTGCCCGCATCCCTTCTCGCGGCCGGGTCACCTGTACCGCCCTCAACGTCCGCACCGGCCCAGGGATGAACTATACCGTCCTGGGCACCATCGCCAACGGCGATGAGGTGACCATTCTCGCGGTGAGCGGCAGCTGGTACCAGGTGAATACCGGCCCCTACCAGGGGAAATGGGTGTACAGCGGCTATATCGAGGTCCTCGACTACGCCGAGGTCGATGACCAGGATGCCTCCAACCACCCCTATCCGACCCTGCTATCAACGGATCCGACCCGCCCGGAAATCCAACCCAAAGAAATTGAACCTCTGACCAGGTATGACTATTGACGGTCGCCATCCCTGACCACCACGCAGTGGCCAGTCACCTTTGATGCCAGAGCCATCCGTCCACCCCGCTAGCCATCCGCCCCTTTTCCCTGCGGGGTCCCGGCCGACCGTGAACACCGTTCCAGGTCCTTCCGCGCGGTGCGCACCGCCCCGCCGGGGGTCGGTCATTCTGATCGCCGGCGGCATTCTTTTCGTCCTCCTTCTGCTCGCCGGCTGGTTCTTCCAGTTCATGGTCATGCAGAACCGGCTCACCCACCGCCAGGGCCAACAACGGATCAGCACCTCGCTGGCCTTCGCCCTGGCCACGCTGGCCATCCAGAAGATCCAACGCGAGGTCGTCCGCGACCCTGCCAGCAAACTCGCCCGCTATCTCAAGAAACCGCTGAGCAGCCTCGGCGACCTGCCCGCCGCGGCCGATACGTTCGTTCGTCTCGATCAAGGGGCCACCGATCTGTCCCCCATTCTTCGCGAGATGGTCGAACCCCTCAGTCATCTGGGGGCCTTCTCCTATGAGATCCAGTATTCCTGCCGCGGCTCCGATTTCCGGCCCCTGCGCGATTCGGCCTACACCCGCGAGAAACGTGGCTTGATCCATCTGGCCATCGCCACGATCTTCAGGAAAACCGGGGGAACGACGCTCGAACTCCGCGAAGAATTCCATTTCGTCACCCAGGTCAAGGTCACGGCGGCGCTGGTTCCGATCCTGTCGAAATTCACCCTGTATGTCGAGGATGCCCGCGAGTCCTCAGATGTGACCGATGCCGATGCCTCCTTCCGCCTCAATGTGGTTTCCAACACCGCCACCGGCAACCGGACCTCGCCGCCCGATGGCCTGCCCTGGGTGCTTCAGAACGGATGCGAAGGCGACGCTCGCCCCGACCATCTCAACGATTGGATCACCAGCCGCCGCGGCCTGGTCTATCTCGGGGGCGGCCGGTTGTATCTGAATGCCGCTCGCGGCAGCAACCCCTTCGGCGAATTCGCTGAGGGTTTTCACTTCTTCAACTCTGGCCGCGGCGATGGGCTCTATGTCTTTCGCAAGCTCCAGGACACCTACCTATTGAATTGGGACCAAGGAGTCACCGTCGAAACCTCGGGGGGTGGGTCTCGCGATTGGTATGACACCATCCGTGAGTCCCGCTGGGCTCCATATCTGCGGAAAAGTTCGGCGCTCCGCCCGTACGGCACCGACCGCCAACCCTCGCCGACCATCATGCTTGGGGAGGTCTATCGGTCATATATTCGGACCCGAGCGATCAAACACACCAATCCTTCCAGTCCGTACCATTTCCGACCAACGTTCCTCACCCATCAGCCGGCCCACGACCTGACCAACTGGCAAGAGTTCATCAGTCCCGCCCATGCTGGCGAGCGAGACAATATCGCCACCTTCAACCAGTTCCACCTTCCTTCGCTCTTCCCCGAGCTGACCCAGGCCGGGGTCAACCTGCCATTGACCGGCTCGCCACAAGATCTGACCATCTACAATGAAGTCCTGGCCAGCAACTGGGATCGCACTCCGTATAATCGCAGTCTGGCCATGATCCGAGCCAACAATCTGGCCCCTCGCCCCTGGGTCGACCTGCCCGAGGGCCCTCTGAAAGCGTTGATGGCCAACCCGCCGAATACGACCTTGGTCCATGCGATTCCCGACGCGCTCCGCCCCTTGACCTCCGCCCCCGATCTCAAATCGATGCGCGCCCTGCTGCAATCGCTCGGCATCCCGGGAGACCGTACCGCCTGGGTGATCAATCCCACCGCCGAGAACCGCACGATCCTGGATTGCCTGAAAGCCCGAGGGCTGGCCCAGGGCAACACCCTCGACCTCAACGGCTGGATCTACGTCGATGATGCGGGCGACCTGCGGCTGACCCAGAAGGTGGTGGTCCAGTCGAATGGCGGCATCGTCCTGAAAAAAGGCAATATCATGATCGGGCATGAAATCAGTACGATCGGCCCCGAAGCCCATCTCCAGCTGGTCACCCTGGACGGCGACATCATCGTCGATACCAACCAGAAGGTCCAGGCCGGCCTGGTGGCGCACAAAGGACGCGTGCGGGTCGGGGCGGGCGGCCGCGGCCGGATCACCGGGGCGGTGGCGATGAGTCGCTTCGATCTGGCCAGCGTCCAGCAAGGGGTCGACCTGGTCTACGACACGGCCCTGGGGGTCTTGCCAGGAGCCGTCGCCGAGCCCGATTCCGAGGCGCCGCTCCTGAGCTGCAGCGTCAATCCCACTCCCTGGTTCTTGAAATGAGAGACCGCCCATGAGAACGATCCCTGGCCGCCCCGCCGCCTTCACCATCGTGGAGGTGATGATCGCCGTACTGATCATCGGCGCCAGCATGACCCCGATCTTTTTCATGTTCTCGCGCAGTTCGACCGGCACCGTCCAGAGCCGTGACGAAGTGCTGGCCTATGCCTACGCCCAGGAGATGCTGGAATTCGCCCAGGCCCGCGGGTTCGACGACCCCCAGGTCGCGGTGGGCGAAAACCGAACGATCACCCCCCTCGAACTTCGGGCGTTGGGCGGAGGAGCCATTGCCCTGCCCGTCGATCCGCGCTTCACTCGGGTCCTGCACGTGCGGGTCCCCCCATTGTCCGCGGCCGCCTGGCCCTACCAGTACAAAGTCCTGGTCGCCGAGGTGAGCTGGAAACCCAACGACGAGCAGACCCGGAGCGTACGGCTGACCGGACTGCTGACCAGGGCGAAGTGATGTCGCCACGCCCCCGACGCGGATTGACCCTGGCCGAGATCGCGGTCAGCGTCCTGCTTGGCGCCATCGTACTGTTGGCGGCGAGCCGGATGCTGTCTTCAGGCATGCGAACCTCGACCAAGGGATCGGCGCATCTGACCAACGTCCAGGCCACTTCGCTGCTCATGTCGCAGATCGAGGAGGACCTGCAGCGGGCCGTGGACGTCAGCTTCGTCGCCCCTGGCGTGCCCGAGTCATCGGTCAAATTCGTCATCCTCGAAGACCAGGACGGGCGGGTGGCCACCAGCGCCATCATCTATGAACGAGCCGGCGATCCCCAGGGCATCAAGCGGACCCGCGACCCCGGAGGCGGGGCCGCGCCCGAGGTGCATGCCTTCTGTCGCGGACTGAAAGTGCTCGATTGCTCGTTCACCCGGCTCGACCTGGAAGACCAGCGGATCGGGTTCAAAGTGCTCTTGAAAACGGGAACCTACCCGACCGGCAGCGAGGAATTCGCCCTGGAACGGTTCATCCTTTGCCGCAATCACGCCAGCAACAGCCAGAGCCTGGGGTGGCAGACCCCGTGACTCCGCGCGGCCCGTTCGCCGAACGCCCAGCCCCCTCGGCCGCACCCTCCTCCCCGTCCGCGGTCGCACCCTCCCCCCCATCCCCAGTCTCGCCCCCCGCCCCCATCTCGCCCGCTGCGACCAGGGCCGTTCCTTCACCAGAAGAACTGGCACGGCAGGTGATGGCCGGCCACCCCGACGCATTCGCCGAGATCATCCGTCGCTATCAGGGCAAGATCTTCAGCATGGCCCTGTTCTACACCCGCAGCGTTGCGGCAGCCGAGGATGTGGTGCAGGAGATCTTCCTGGCCACCTATCAGAGCCTGGGTCGGTATGATCCGACCCGCTCCTTCACCAACTGGATCCTGCAGATCGCCACCCATCACTGTTGCAAGGCGGTGCGGCGGCCGGCCGGTGCGCGTCGGGCTCCTGAAGAGGCCATCCACCCGTTCGTCGATCCCGAAGAGACCCTGCTCGCCCGCGAACGCCAAGACATGGTCATCAGCGCTCTCAAAAGCCTTCCCGACGACCAGAAACTGGTCATCTGGCTGTTCTATTTCTTCGATCGCAGCTATGCCCAGATCGCTGAGATCCTGGATATCCCTCTGCATTTGGTGAAGATCCGATTGTTCCGCGGCAAGAAAGCGCTGGGCGACATCTTGCGGCGCCAGGCCGGCCCCGATCTTCCCACTCCTGGCGGCGACTCTGGAAAACCGACGTCATGATGTAACTTTCCCCCCACCCCGGGGGAAGATACGGATGACCCCATGAGCCAGCACGAAAACGAAGCCCGACTGCTCGACTACCTCGACGGCACCTTGTCGCCGGCCGACCAGGCCGACCTGGAAGCCCACTGCCGGTCATGCCCCGAGTGCCGGGCCGCCCTCGAGTCGGCCCGCGAAGCCCACCAGGCCTTGCGCGGCCTGACCCTGCGCCCGGGCCCCGACCTGACCGCCCCGATCATGGAACGAGTATGCCGGCTGCCGGTCCCGACCGCCGAGTCCCCCACCGCTCGCCCCTGGCTGCCCTTCGTCCTGGTGATCGGCCTGGCCATCGGGGGAGCGCTGGCCCTGTTGAGCAGCCAGGAACCGGCCAGACCGAGCGGCCGGGCCCCGGGCGCCCTCCCCACAGGAGGGGAACCGACCCACCCCACGCCGCCGGTGGCGACGCCGACCGCGCCGACCGCCGCCCCGGTCATCGCCCCGCCCACGCTCATCCTGGCCCGCGCCGAAGGATCCTGGCAGGCGGCAGGGGTCAGGGTGGCCGAGGCCGTGCCAGACGGCACCCGACTCCAGACCGGCCCTGATGGCCGGCTCGAACTGGCCTGCATCGGCCGACGTCCGCCCGCCATGGCGCACGAAGACGCGGCGGCCCCCTTCGCCACCCTCGTGCTGCTGCCTGAATCGGCCGGCACCATCGAGGCCGGGGCCTTGCGGCTCAATCAGGGAGCAGCCTGGCTGCGGGCCTCCCCACCGCCCCCCGACCAAGCGCCGCTGACCATCCGCCACGGGGATGTCACCATCCACGCGCATGAGGCCCAGGCGGGCTTGGCCATCACTCCCGACGGCCTCCAGGGATGCGTCTTCAGCGGTGCCCTGGAGATCGCCACCCAACCATCCGGCCGGCCGCTGACCGTGCCCTCGCTCACCGCCCTCCGCCTGGAGGGCACCCAGGTGCGTCTCGAGCCGCTGGCCACCGCTGCCGCGGCTCCCTGGCTCCCTTGCCTCGATCCCGGCCTGCGCTACCAGATCGCCTCCCCGCCTTCGGTCGCTTCGGCGGCTCTCGAAGCGCCTGACGCCGTCCGGGTTGCCCCGGCCGGGGCAGCCCCGGTGCAGGCGTCGGCGACCGCCGCCACCGCCGCCCACGGCCTGGCTGAGCCCGCGACCGGCCCCGGGCCCGAGCCCTCCCCCGCCTCGGCCGTCACCGACCTCGACGAAACCCTCCTGCATCATCAGCCGGCCAGCGACTGACCAGCGATCAGGCCGGCCCGCCCCACGGTCATCCCGCCGGCGGAACGCGCCTCCCACGGCCCCGATCCGGCTTCGAGCGCCCCGCCGCCCAGGCGAGGCCAAGGAACCAATGGCGCTCTGTTCGCTCTGAGCCTCGGAGCCCCATCGTGGATGGAGGCTGGCCCTGGGCGTCGGCCACCGACTTTCCCTCGCCGAGAAAACCCGGTATCATGCCAACGCATGACGGAAGACCGCATCGCCCCCCCCTTTCTGGCCGGGGTGGCCTTCGTTTCGCTCACGACGCTGCTGTTCGAGATCCTGCTGACCCGGATCTTCAGCGTCACCATGTGGTATCACTTCGCCTTCCTGGCCATTTCGATCGCCATGTTCGGCTTGACGGCCGGCGGCATGGCGGTGTTCCTGCTGCCGCAGGTGTTCACCCCCGCCGCGACCCGCCGACAGGCAACGATCGCGGCGGTGGCCTTCGCAGCGCTGATCGTCCTGGGGTTCCTGGCCCATCTGTGGATTCCCTTCCGATTCGAAGCCTCGGTGGCCGGCGTGGGGTCGGTGACGCTGACCTACGTTCTGATGGCGCTCCCCTTCACCGCCAGCGGCATCTGCCTGACCCTGGCGCTGACCCGGTTTCCGGGCGCGGTCGGCCGGCTCTACGCCGCTGATCTGGCGGGAGCGGCCGCCGGGTGCCTGCTGCTGCACGGGCTGTTGCAGGTGCTCGACGGTCCCACCGCGGTGGTGATGGCCGCCTTCGCCGCCGCCCTGGGCGGCTGGCTGCTGGCCTGGGAGGCAGAGGCCCCCCGGCTGGGACTGCTCGCCCTGCTCATCTGCCTGGCCACCGGCGGCTTCAGCGCGATCAACAAGGGACGCATCGCTGAGCAGGATCCATTATTGAAGTTGCGCTACGTCAAGGGTGAGATCGAAGGCCCCGCCTTGTACGAAAAGTGGAATTCCTTCTCCCGGATCCGGGTCTACGGCGATCCGGACTGGCCTTCCCCCCCCTTCGGCTGGGGGTTCAGCCCTTTTTTCAAGCCATCGATCCTGCTGCCCCAGCTGGTTCTGAACATCGACGCCACCGCCGGGACCGTCATGACCAGGTTCAACGGAGATCTGCGCCCCCTCGTCCATCTGCGGCACGACATCTGCAACGTCGCCCACGCCCTGCGGCAGCCGTCGGATGTGTTGGTGATCGGGGCAGGCGGCGGCCGGGACGTGCTGTCGGCCTTGGTCTTCCAACAGAAGTCGGTGCTGGCCGTCGAGATCAACGAAGATATCCTGCATCTGGTCAACGGGGTCTTCGGCGAGTTCACCGGCCACCTCGATCGGGTGCCAGGGGTGCGGTTCGTCGCCGACGAGGCCCGCAGTTACGTGGCCCGCACCGGCGAACGGTTCGATATCATCCAGGTCTCGCTCATCGACACCTGGGCGGCCACCGCCGCCGGCGCCTTCGCCCTCTCCGAGAACGGGCTCTACACGGTCGAAGCCTGGCAGACCTTCCTCGATCGCCTGCGGCCGGGCGGGCTGCTGACCTTCTCGCGGTGGTATGCCGACGGCAAACCCTGGGAGATGTATCGGCTGGTCGCCCTGGGCATGGCAGCCTTGCAACGTCGGGGAGCGACCGCGCCCCGCGCCCACCTGGCCCTGCTCAAGGTGCCGTCGCCGACCCAAACCGGGTCGGCCGGCGACGGGGTCTGCACCATCCTGGTCAACCGCGACCCCTGGAGCGAAGCCGACCGCCAGGCCCTCACCGCCGTGGCTTCCGCCCAGGGGTTCGAGGTGGTGCTGGCGCCCGACTTCTGCCGCTCGGCCGACCTGGCCGCCCTGACCGACCCCGCCACCTTCGAATCGTTCGTGGCCGGGCATGCGATGGACATTTCCCCGTCGACCGATGACCGCCCTTTCTTCTTCAACATGCTGCGGTTGCGCGACGTGCTCGAGGTGGGGCGGTGGAACGACGGAGTGGTCGCGTTCCTGTGCGGGTTGCTGGTGGTGGTCACGGGGCTGACCCTGGGGGCGATCGGCCTGCCCCTGGTCCTGGCCGGCCCGCGCCCCGGCGAAAGCGGGTGGGGCACTCCGCTGGTCTTTTTCGCCGCCATCGGGTTCGGGTTCATGCTGGTCGAGGTTTCCCTCATTCAGAAGCTCCAGATCCTGCTCGGGCATCCGACCTACAGCCTGGTCGTGGTGCTGTTCTCCCTGTTGCTGGCCGGCGGGGCCGGCAGCTGGCTGGTGCGCGACCGGCCCCTCACCCGTCGGCTGGCCGCTGGTCGGCTGGGCGTGCTCCTGGTGCTGCTGACCGGCGTGGCGATCGGCTGGCCGGCGCTGCTGGCCTGGGCCCAGCCGGGTTCGACGGGGTTGCGCATCGGGGTAGCGCTCGGACTGCTGGTACCACTGGGGCTGTGCATGGGAGCGGTTTTCCCGCTCGGGATGGGCCTGGCCGGACGACGCCATCCTGGGATGGCGCCTTGGTTCTGGGGAGTGAACGGGGCGACTTCGATCCTGGGGTCGGTGCTGGCGATGGTGCTCGCGTTCGGCTGGGGGATCTCGGTGGCCTTCCGGGCGGGCCTCGCCTGCTATGCGATCGCTTTGCTGGCGGCCTGGTGGATGGCCGGCCCCGCGCCCACCATCCCTGGCGAAGAAGCCGCGGCAGGTTCCGACACGCCCTGAGAAAACGATCGCGATCCCCTGAGCGGCAGGGCATCGGTGCTCAGACAGTCAGCCGACCCGCCCATGCCTTCGGCGAGGCTGGACGATCACAGCCCGGACATCTGGGCCTGGCGGTTCTCCTGACGGAGGAGGGCGTCGCGAAGGAGGCCCCGGGCATGGAACACCCGGGACTTGGCGGTTCCCTCGGGGATGTTCAGCACTTCGGCCACTTTCTGCAAGGGCATGTCGAGGAGGTAGCGCATCACCAGCACCTCGCGATACTCGTCGGGAAGCTGGTGCAAGGCCTCGTGGACGATGCGAACTTCATCGCGGGAGAGCACCTCGGCCTCGGGCCCGCTCACCACGTCGCGCACCAGCTCCCCGATGACGGCCGGATCGAGGGGGGCTGGGGCCTGGCGCCGGTGATGGGAGATGGCCAGGTGCCGAGCCATGGTCAGAAGCCAGGCTTTGAGCGACTGGGCAGGATCGTAGCGATCGAGCTTGCGGAACAACTGCAGGAAGGTTTCCTGGGTGATGTCTTCGGCATCGCCCCGATGGCCCATGAAATGGAACAGGAAGCGAAAGACCAGGCCCTGGTAGCGATCGACGAGGGTTTCGAACGCGGCGAGGCGACCGGCGCGGGTCGCGGCCACCAGGTCACGATCGGGAGGGTCACCATGAGGGATCGGCATTCGTGGCGAGTCGGCCGCTCAACGGCCGGGACTTTCCTCCTCGAGCGTTGAACTGATCGAGCCAGCGACCGCCGGCGACACCGACGAAGCCGGCTCGCCGGGCGCGAGCGGGGGCAGCTCTACGGGCACGAACCCGGTCGCCCCGACGGCGAGCGACTCGCCGGGGTTGAGATCCCGGGTTCCAGTGGGGTGAACGACCCGGACCCGGCCCTGGGCGACCGACACGTGCAGGCGGTCGGCCGACAGATCGAGGGTGAACCGGGTGCCCACCACGGCCACCTCGGCGAAGGGGGTGGCGACGGTGAAGGGCGTGGCCGGCGACGTCTTCACGACCTGGACGGTGGCCCGCCCGCGTTCGAGGCGGAAGCCCGCGGCGGCCGGGACGAAGCGTCCATCGCGGATGGCGGCGGTGGCGCGGCCGGGCCATTGCAGCGAGCAGAGGCTGCCGGGGCCGAGATCGACCGGTTCGCCCCAGGGCAGCAGAATGCCGGCCGGGCGGGCGGCCCACTCGCGGGGAAGGCGCTCGGCGTCGAAGCTCAGGAGCGTCATTTCCCATTGGGGGGTGGGAATGGACGAAGGGGAGCGGACCAGGGTCTGATGGGCCACGATCGCCAGCAGCAGGAGCGCCACTCCGACCGCCACCCATCGCCTGCCGGCGGCGACGGGAAAGATGGCCCCGACGAGCCGATCGAGGAAGGAAAGGGGGGCTGGGGCGGCGGCAGCGGTGGACGCTTCGCGGGCGACGGCCGCCATGATGCGAGGCGTCAGCCGAACCTGCGGGGTGGCCTGCTCGAGAACGAGCAGGCTCGCTTCGAGCCGGCGATCAGCCTGCAGCAAGGCCTGGCAGGCGGGACAGCCCCGGGCGTGGTCGGCGACCTCCTGGGAGATGGCCCGGGCGGTTTCGAGACGATCGAGTTCGGCACGGACATCCTGGCAGTTCATAGGCGCCCTCCCGACCATCTCTACGCCGCCACCGGCTGGCAGGTTCAAAGAAAATCCCCTTCCGGCCGGGTCTCCCGACTTCTGCTCAGGACTGTAGCAAATGCCTCCTTCCCTGTCAAACTCGAGAATACTCGCTCAACGACCTGAAGCAAGGTGCCAACCGCGCAGCCATCGCCGTCTTCGTCTTGCGCAGGCGCTCCGACCGTGGAAGGAGATCTCATAGTGCCCTGGGGGACGGTCGTGATGGATGTGGCAGGTTCGGAATCGTCGCCTTCCCTCCCCCCCCGAAAGCATGCTTGCAAATTTCCCCATAAATTTCTTGACATCCGACCGGGGATGTCGTATCATGGGTGGTATCCAATGGGGCTGTGGCGCAGTTTGGGAGCGCGTCTGAATGGCATTCAGAAGGCCGAGGGTTCGAATCCCTTCAGCTCCACCGGAAGCGAGTCCGAGCCAACCTCGGACCGTCTCGAAGGCCCGCTGTCGAAGCGGGCCTTTGTGCTTCAGATGGGCGACGACCGTTTGCGCTGAGCCAAGCTGCGAAACCGAGGAGGGAGCAGCCAAAAGACCCGGGCGGGTTCCCTCGAATCGCCGACAGCCCTGGCGGTTATCCACCTCACCCCTTTGATTTCCAGCCTCTTTTCATGTCATGCCACCCGAAGACCAAGGGTGAGAGCCGTGGGGTGGAACCACTGGCGGCGAAGCGATCAAGCGGCCTCCCCGCCTGAGACTACCCACTCCGAGGACAACGCCTCGGCCTGCTGCAACACCGTTTGCACCGCGGCATCCTGGAGGTCTGGCGGATACCCGTACTTTCGCAGAATGCGCTTGACCAGCACCCGCATCCTGGCCCGGGCCGAGGCGCGGTGGGCCCAATCGACGGTCACGTTTTCCCGCAGGCTCACCAGCAACTCATGGGCGATCACGCGCAACTGGTCGTCCCCCATGACCTGCACGGCGCTTTCGTTCTCGGCCAGAGCATCGTAGAAGGCGATTTCCTCGTCGGACAATCCTGACCCTTCGCCCCGCTGGCGGGCGGCGCGGATGTCTTTGGCGAGCTGGATAAGCTCCTGCAGAACCTCGGCAGCGGTGATGGCATTGGCGTGGTAGCGGGCCACGGCATCCTCCAGACGTTCGGTGAAGGCGCGAGTTTCCACCACGTTGGCCTTGGCCCGAGACCGGATGCTATCGCTGATCAGCTTCCGCAAGGCCTCCAACGCCAGATGCTTCTTCTCCATCTGCTGCACTTCGGCCAAGAACTCGTCGGACAGGATGGAAATGTCGGGGCTTTTGATACCGGCAGCGGCCAGAATATCCACGATCTCGGTGGAGACGACCGCCCGACTGATGATCTGCTGGATGGCCAGCTCGCGCTCGCGCGAGGTGGCGCCGGGGCCGGCCCGGCTTTTGCTCAACGCAGCCCGGACCGCTTGGAAGAAGCCGACTTCTTCCCTGATGCAACGGGCCTCGTCGGAGGCGGAAGCCAAGGCGAACGCCTTCGACAAGGCCAGCACGGCATCGGAAAAGCGGCGATGCGCCGCTTTCTTGCCTTCCGGGGTAGTTTCCATCGCGGCCCATCGCTGCTGCTTCTCCAGGATCCATTCGATGGCGCCAGCCATCAGCGCCAACCGCTCCTGGGCCGAACCGTCGAGCCTGGAGCGGTAATCGAAGCCGTGGAACATATCGCGCACGACCTCGTATTTCTCTTGCAAGACGCGAACCGCGTCGGCCTCCTCGATGCCGATGTTCGCGCGGTCGCGCGGCGAGTACTGCGCCAGCGCCGCTTTGAGGTTGTGGGCGATGCCGATATAGTCCACGATCAGTCCGGCGGGCTTGTCCCGGAACACCCGGTTGACGCGCGCCATGGCTTGCATTAGGCCATGACCGCGCATCGGCTTGTCCACGTACATCGTATGCAGGCACGGCGCATCGAACCCGGTCAGCCACATGTCGCGCACGATCACGAGCTGCAGGGGGTCTGCCGGATCGCGGACCCGGCGGGCCAGCAGCTCGCGCCGCGCCTTGTTGCCGATGTGGACCTGCCAGCCGGGCGGGTCGCTGGCGTTGCCCGTCATCACGATCTTGACCGCGCCCGCGCGGTCGTCGACGCTGTGCCAATCTGGACGCAGCTTCACGATCTCGTCGTAGAGGGCCACACAGATCCGTCGGCTCATGCAGACGATCATCGCTTTGCCCGCCAGCGCCGACAGACGGTTTTCGAAGTGCTGGACGATATCCTGGGCGATGAGCCGCAAACGCTTGGTCGCGCCGACGAGCGCTTCGACGGTGGCCCATTTCTGCTTGGCCCGCTCGCGGGCCGTCTCTTCTTCATCTTCGAGAATCTCTTCGATCTCCGCGTCGATCTTCGGCTTCTCTTCCTCGTCGAGTTCGATGCGCGCCAATCTGGATTCGTAATAGATCGGCACCGTCGCGCCGTCCTCCACCGCGCGGCTGAGGTCATAGACGTCGATGTAGTTGCCAAAGACGGCCGGCGTATTGATATCATCCGCTTCGATAGGGGTGCCGGTGAAGCCGATGAAAGACGCGTTCGGGAGGGCATCGCGCAGGTATTTGGCGAACCCATAGGCGATCTCGCCCGTCTTGGTATCAACCCTGGCCTTGAACCCGTACTGGCTCCGGTGCGCCTCATCGGCGATGACGACGACATTGCGCCGCACGGTGAGCGGCCCGTCGACGGCCCCAAACTTCTGCAGCGTGGTGAATACCACCCCGCCCGCTGCCCGATTCAGCAGCGCTTGCAGATGCTCGCGGCTCTCGGCCTGCACCGGCGTCTGTCGGATCAGGTCGCGACACATCGAAAAGGTGGCGAACAACTGATCGTCGAGGTCGTTGCGGTCGGTCAGCACCACGAGCGTCGGGTTGGCGAGCGCCGGATGCTTGACCAGCAAGCCGGCGTAGAAGGCCATCGAGAGACTCTTGCCCGAACCTTGGGTGTGCCAGATCACTCCCACCCGCCGGTCTCCAGGTTTCTGGCTCCGAACCGAAGGCAAGCCGTACGCGGCTGGGTCATCCTGCACCACATGGCCCGACGGCATGGCGCGCAACGTCTGCTCCACGGCCTTTTTCACCGCGTGGAACTGGTGGTATCCGGCAATGATCTTGACCAGCCCCGAGCCCGTTTCGCCGAAGACCGTGAAATGGCAAACCAGATCGAGGAAGCGGCGAGGTTCGAACACGCCCTCGATCAGGGTCGGAAGCTCCGGCTCCCCTGTCGGGGCGACGAACTGGCCGTCGGTGGTCCGCCACGGCATGAACCGCTCCAGGTCGGCCGACAGCGACCCCACCCGGGCCGTCATGCCATCCGAGGCGACCAGCAGGGCGTTGGTGCAGAAAAGCTGGGGTATTTCCTGCTTGTAGGTCTGTAGTTGGTGGAACGCGCCGGCGAGATGCGCGCCGGCGCTTCCCGGTGCTTTCAGCTCGATCACCGCGAGCGGCAAGCCGTTGACGAACACGACGACATCGGGCCGCCGACGATTCTGGCCATTGATCACCACGAACTGGCCGACCGCCAGCCAGTCGTTCCGTTCAGGATGTTCGACATCGATGAGTCGTACCTTGCCCGTCGTCAGGGTGCCATCGTCGGCGTAGTATTCGACATCGACGCCTTCGGTCAGAAGCCGATGCCGCCGGCGGTTCTCTTCGAGCAGGGCGGGCAGCTCGGTCTGCGTCATGCGCCGCACGGCCTCCTGGCGCGCCTCGTGGGGAAGGCCAGGATTCAGGCGCGCCACCGCCGCTTCGAGCCGTTTCCTGAGCACGACCTCATCGTGACTCTCGCGCTCCGGGCGATGCCCATCGGGCCCGATGTCCTCTTCGCGCTCGATGCGGTAGCCAAGGACACCCAGTTGCTCCAGCAGGGCGCTTTCGATGTCAGCCTCCGACAGAAACGCCATTATGGTTCTCCTTGTTCTTCGACGGAGGACAGGGTCACTATCTTGATCAGCCCGTCGTAATGATCCTTGTCGACAGCCTTCATCAGCTCTAGCAGATCACGCAAAACCGGCTGCGTTTCAGCCAGGAGCGAAAGGTCATGTTCAGGATCGGCAATCGCCCCTGCGTGCGAGTAGGTATTGAGCAGCCGCAGGATGCGGGTCTTCTTCGCGTTATCAAAGGCCACTCGGTCGAGGCAGGGCTGCAAATCGCCGCTCATATCAGGAAAGCGGAACGCCAAGAACGCCTCCAACAAGCGACGGGCAACATTGGGCAATCCGTAGTAGCGTTCAAGCTCGACCACATCACTACGGTTGGCTTCCTGGTAGACGCACTTGAACAAATACTGGTATTCCGACTCGTGCTCCTCAAGGAGACGATCAAGGTTTCCTAGCTCACTGGTTCTTGATCCGTCATCGTACCGACGGGAGCGAAGCAGAAAGAACCGGGCCGGCCGGCTTTCGATTTGCTTCTTGCGCTGTCCCGGCAGGTGATGAAACCAATTCTTCACCAACCTGAAGAACGAAAAGCTGTGCGTGAAGATGAAAAGCTGCCCGGCCTCTTTGGTGCGCTCCTTCATGTATCCGAAGGCCGAGAACAGCGCATTGTCATCGAGGCTCGACACCGGGTCGTCAATGACGACGATGCCGTTCTTGAGATCGAAAGATTTGTCCTGTAGCGATTTGAGGAAATACAGAAACGCAATCGCCGTGCGCTCCCCCTCGCTCAAATGCTGCACGTACTCGCCGTTGCGGGTCAAAGCATAGCCAGTGTCTTTCGTTTCGAAGCGCAGTTCGTCGCGGCCAAGGTAGGCGCGTAACTCGGCGGTCAATTCATCAGCGGCGCGGTGATGTTGCAGGATATCACGCTCTAGTTCATCGATCTTCGCCCGAACATCAGCATACCGTTTATTCACGGTTTCCAACGCAGAGGTTGCGGTCTTCACAGCATCGGAACGTTGCGCAAACTCAGCCCGCGCCTCGGCAACGTATGAGGCCTCCAGCTTCTTGCAGGCTTCATCCACCGACGGTTTGAACTGCACTGAGATCTTGTTGTGCTCTTCGATGACGGCGTTGAATGCGGCGACAGCGTCGGCAAGCGAGGACCGAGTCGAACCAGAAACGGTGCCCGCCGTGACAGCAGGCGCGAATGGCTGATCGCGCTTCGCCGCCACACGCGCCATGAGCGCTTCAATCGCGGTTTGCGCCTCGGCGCAGGCTGATGAAACCTTTTGACTCGCTTCCGACGCATCAGAAGCGAGCGTCTCGTAAAAACGCGAAACATCCGGAAGCGACACCGATCCCAACGCCCGCTTGACCGACTCCAGCGTCTTAAAAAGACCGGCCAGATCCTGTTGGAATCTTGCGAAGGCGTCGTTGAAATGGGCTTCAAGAGCGGCGCGTCGCCACGCTTGAAGGGGTTGCAGACAAAAGCGGCAAGTGTCGGAGGCATGTTCACCAGAGTGCAACATCAGTCCCTCTTGCACCCATTTGGCAAGCCTGGCATCTCTGGTCAGCTCATCGAGTGTCTGTGCGACGACGGAACGGGTGACCAGTGCATCAACCTCCCGCGTCAACGCATCCAGGTCGACGGACGGCGCGGCGATCTTGTCGATAGTGGGTTTCGGCTGAGCGTCCTTCTGGCTGCGCAGCCGCGCCTTTTCTTCGTCGGTGAGCAACGCGGCTGCGGCGCTCTGTGCATCCAGCGCTTCGACGGCACGCCTGAAATTGCGCTTGTCGTAATTGTTGTAAGACGGATTGTTCGCGGTGGTGAGCAGCTCCTTGATGAGCTTGGCCCTCCCCACGCAGAAATCGTCAAGCTCCTTTTCGGCGCTTCTTTTCGTGGACTCCGCCTTTCCCACTTCGGCCTTGATTTCGGCAAGCCCTTTCTTTAGTTCATCGACCTGCGCTTGCTTTTCGATGCTGTCTTTGCCCAGAAAGTAGATGGGGGCGATGCCGCTGGTCTGTGAGAGGGTGGCGTTGACGAAATCGCGGTTGAAGACGCGTATCTGGGGAAGCCCCGCCGATGCGAACGAAGAGCCCTTTATTTTCGTGGTGCCGTCGAACTCCAGTTCGACCTCCCCCTCGATGAGCGCCATTTGCTTCTCGACCAGTGAGAGCAGCCAGGCCAGTGTCGTTTTTCCGCTGCCGTTCCAGCCATAGATCAGATTGAACCGGGCGAACGGATGCAGGTCTTTGGGCCAGACAAAGTCCCGAAAAACCCGGAGCTTGAGCTTGGCGATGCGCGTCAACTTCATGCCGGCTCTCCTTGTTGACCGACGGGCTCCACGGCAGAAGCCGCTGCCCCGCGCGCCGCGTTCAACGCCTCCACGTAGGCGTCCCGATCCAGCAGATACAGCAGGCGGCTGACTTCGATGTTGATGGGCAGCTCATCCCCGCCCGGCAGCAGGAAACGCAGGGTCGGGGCATCGCCGTCCTCGGCATCCACCGCCAGCCCCACGTGCGCGTCGATCAGCGCGTTGTCCGCCGCGAACCGCTCCCACGGCTCGCGGGAGCTAATCGGGTCGAGTTGTGCATCCAGATAGGCCTTGTGCAGAAAGGCCACGATGGCATCGGCTGCCAGAACCGCGCTGCGACGGTGGTGCTCCGCCAGCCGTTCCAGATACGGGTCCTTGCCGTGGCTGGCGGGGCCCGCCTTGTTGCGCAGCTCGCTCAGCGCGTCGGCCAGCTTGTGATGGCTGGACACCAGCTTCTTGAACTTCTCGTCGCGGACATCACCCAGCTTGAGCGCGCGAATGGCTGCCGTCAGCCAGTCCGACAGCGAGGGCGTCTCCTGCGTGGGCTTGAGCGGGGTTTGCGGGGTGTGGAAGCTCTCCACCACCACGCGGCACACCACCTCAGCGATGGTCTTGGCGCAGTCGATGCACGCATCGTTGTTCTGCTCCAGATTGCGCTCCAGCGCCTCGAAGGTCTGCTGCAACATCGGCGCGTCGCGCCAATGGGTACAGGCCTCGCGAATGCCGGGGCACCAGTCCAGGGTCATAGCCCGCGCTCCTTCAGGAACGCCTCGGCATCCGGCACGCGCAGATCGCCGGAGATCAGCTTGGGCAGCAGGGTGTCGCGCAGTTGGGCGAGGGTGCGGGATTCGCGTTCGTTTTCCACCAGCTGTCGATAAAGGGAGCCAGCCATCTTCGTGAAATTTGTCAGTACCTGGTCGGAAGGAACTACGACGCGAAGTGGTCGGAAGTTGCTTTTGCTGATCTCAAGGAACGTCGAGCCGTTGGCGTTGCCGACAATCGCATCCATGTTTTCCTTGCACCACAGCAGCACGAAGACATTCGGCAGAGCGCCATCACATTTCATCGCGATGAAGCCTTGGTTGATCGCGGTCGGAGCTTCGGCAATCGCCAAATAGCCGATTGGTGCCCGTGAAGAGAGCAACACCGTGCCGACGGGCAAAAGACCAGAACTGATCTTTGCAAGACCGGCATCCGTAATCTTTCGATCTGTGTCCAGCAAAACGGGAAACTTCAGAGCTGACAGGTCTTTGGGCGTTGCCCAGCAGTGTTGCCCACCTTCCCAAAACTCCGGTTCCTTGGTGCTGGGCGTAGACCCGCCGCAGACCGTTACTTCTTCGCCAATCGTCGAATGACGCCACCCCTCCGGAATCTCCCCTAATTCCGATTCAATGAGGCGGTCGGGGAAGAGGTCGTAGAGGTGCGCGGGCAGGCCGGGCAGCGATTCGCCTCGCTTCCAGCGGCCTTCCATCTTGGCGCGCACGGGCTCGAAGTCCACGAACCATGCCTTGAACAGCGCCCGCGCCATCGCCTCCAGCGTCTCGCTCATCCGCCGGTTCAGCTCGATCTTGTCGTCCAGCGTGCCGAGGATGTGGGCGATGGCGCGCTGTTCAGATATCGGCGGGAGCTGGACGAGATGATTCTTAAGTATCTCGGTTTTCAGGTTCGTGAAGACCGATCCGTTGCCCTGCGCTACCAGCTTGGGTCGCTCATGTAGAAGCAGGTAATACGCGAATTGCTTATCGAGATTACGCAGGTTTCGTAAGAGCAGCCATCCATCGTGAATACACGCGTTTATCCCCATGAACTTCGGGATTCCCGGTGTAGCACTGTTGGATAGGATCAAGTCACCAGGTCGAACTTCAACACTTTTTTAAGTCCCTCGGGCTTGATGTACTGCCCAGTCTTAGTGATGTACCGGGACTGGGCGGAGTTCGCATCTGAAATCTTGACCCAAGGAATGCCGACGTCAGCGAACCAATCATGAATTGGGCGTGGCGATGCACCTCTTGTAATATCACAGAGTTCCGAGAAGGCAACTTGAATCCACTCACCCGCCATACCCAAGCTCCCTCAGATTGGCCTCGATCGCCGCATCCAGCCGGGCCGCTTCCGCCCGCTGCTCACGCCACTGCGACGCCAGCCGGGCCATCTTTTCCGTGAACGGTTCGCCGTCATCTTCCTGCGCCGCCGCACCCACGTAGCGCCCCGGCGTGAGCACGTAGTCGTGCTTGCGGATCTCGTCCAGCGTGGCGGACTTGCAGAAGCCCGGCACGTCGGCGTATTCGCCCGCGTCCTTTTCGCCCCGGTCGCTCCCGGGCGTCCTTCCCTCCGCGACACTGGGGCCTCCTGCCCGGCGCCAAGCGTGGTAGGTGTCGGCGATCTTCCTGATTTCCTCGTCGGTCAGCTCGCGCCGGGTGCGGTCCACCATCACGCCCATATTGCGGGCGTCGATAAACAGCACCTGCCCGCGTCGGTCACGCAGACCCTTGCCGGGGTTTTTATTGCGGGCCAGGAACCACAGGCAGGCGGGGATCTGGGTGGAGTAGAAGAGCTGGCCCGGCAGCGCCACCATGCAGTCCACCACGTCCGCTTCCAGCATGGCCTTGCGGATCTCGCCTTCGCCGGACTGGCTCGAGCTCATGGAGCCGTTGGCCAGCACCACGCCCGCTGTGCCGTTGGGGGCGAGATGGTGGTAGATGTGCTGCAGCCAGGCGTAGTTGGCGTTGCCCACAGGCGGGGCGCCGAACTTCCAGCGCACATCTTCGCGCAGGCGGTCGCCGCCCCAGTCGGAAACGTTGAACGGCGGGTTGGCGAGGATGTAGTCGAACTTGAGCTGGGGGAATTCGTCTTTGTGGAAGCTGCCATCGTTGTTCCAGCGGATGTCGGCGTCGATGCCGCGCACCGCCAGATTCATCTTGCACAGCCGCCAGGTGGTGTAGTTGCTCTCCTGCCCATAGATGGCGATGTCGCCGAGGCGCCCGCCATGCTCCTGCACGAACCGTTCCGATTGGACGAACATGCCGCCCGAGCCGCAGCAGGGGTCATAGACGCGGCCGCGGTAGGGCTCGAGCATCTCCACCAGCACTCGTACCACCGAACGCGGGGTGTAGAACTCGCCGCCACGCTTGCCTTCGGCCCCGGCGAACTGGCCGAGAAAATACTCGTACACACGCCCGAGGATGTCTTTGGAACGATGGCCCGACTCGCCCAGAGCGATGCCCGAGATCAGATCGATCAGCTCGCCCAGCATCACCTTGTTGAGCGCGGGTCGCGCGTAATCTTTAGGCAGCACCCCCTTCAGCGATTCGTTGTCGTTCTCGATGGCGCGCATGGCGTCATCGATCAGGGCGCCGATCTCGGGCCGCCTGGCATTGGCCTGCAGATACGACCAACGCGCTTCTTTCGGCACCCAGAAGACGTTGTCGGCGAGGTATTCGTCTTTGTCCTCGGCAGCGCGGGGGTCGTCGGCCAACAGCGACTGGTGCTTGGCCTCGAAGGCGTCCGAGATGTATTTCAGGAAGATCAAGCCCAAGGCGACATGCTTGTAGTCGCTGGGCTCCATGTTGCCGCGCAGCTTGTCGGCCGCTTTGAAGAGTTCGGCCTCGAAGCCGAGGTCGCCGCCGTTGCCATTTTTCGTCGTGTCTTTCCGTGGCATCGCATTCCTACCCTGTGCGTGGTTTGCCGTCTTTGCTCCCTGAAGCCCGACCGCCCGGCGCGAGTTCGCTGGCAACGCCATCCTGTGTCAGCGCTCGTTCAGCCATTCGGCGTTTTCATGCGGTTCACTGGCCATCCATCTGCCAACGCTTCAGGTGCACGAACTGACGCCATTATACGTTACCGCTTCCCTCCCGCCAATATAGAGGGTCGACATCGCCACCGAAGGTCAGGCCAGGAGCGCCTCCAGGCCTTGCATAAACACCTGGAAACTGCGGGAGCGGTTGCCCAGAAGGTCGAGATGGGGGGCGATGCGCCGCGCCGCTTCGATTTTCGGATACCTGCTCTGGTAGATGCCATGCTTCTTCAGGAAACGGTGCAATGCTTCCCAAGAGCCGCCGTTATCGGGATGGCGGAATATCCCTTTGCTGGCATCGATCGCAGGCAGGCCTCGGAACGCCTGGCGCAAGGCGGCAGGATCGCCGACGAACCAGGATTCCAATTCCTCGACCGCGATACGATTGACGACGAAGAATCGCCCTTGACCGTCAGGACGGGTCTTGGTCGCCAGCCCGGCCTCCCTGGCCATCGCTTCGAGCCGGTGTTTGAGCGAAACGCAATCATCGGCATCCCGATCTACCAGCACAACGATCCGCAAGGGTTCGCCGCGGGCGATGCGATCACGGTACCCGGCAAGCCGGTCGGGCAGGTTCTTCAGCAGCTTGTTCTTGCTTCCCAGATTGATCAGCTTCCATCGCGCACGGCCGCGAAGCAGCTTCGGCAGCAGGCGCCTGAGCGCTTCTTCGGCCGAAGGCTCTTCCACCAGGAAGACGATCTGGATCACGACTCCTCCCCCAGGGCGAACGGATCACCGGCATCGAAATGCCCTTCCATCCATAGTTCCCCCAGCGCGGCGCCATGCCGGAGCAAATCCTGGATGCCCGGCATGTCGATCACCCGATGCACGCGGGTATAGCCATCGGCGGCGCGGTACAGCACACGCACTTCTTCCGGCTGCAGCGGGTTGATGAAGAACGGCGAATGGGTGGTGACGATCAACTGGGTGCGCGCGGCGGCCTGCTGGCACTCCTCGGCCAGTTCCGGCAGCAGGCGGGGATGGAGGTAGTTCTCGGGCTCCTCGATGCCCACCAGCGGGGGGGGGGCAGGGTCGTAGAGCACCGTCAGGTAGGCCAACAGCTTGAGCGTGCCGTCCGAAGCGAAGCGCGACAACACCGGTTTGGAAAAAGGCGCATCCTTGACCAAGAGCAGGAGACGGCTGTCTTCCAAGACCTGGGCCTCGACCTTCTCGAGGCGAGGGATCCGTCGGCGCAGGGTTTCGAAGATCTGTTCGAGCCGCTCGGGGTGCTGTTCCAGCAGGTATTGCACGACATTGGGCAGGTTGTGGCCGGTCGGCGACAGCCGTTCTTCGGCGCCAGCCTCGGGATTGCCGCGCGCGGCGTCAGCGGAGAGATAGGAAAGATGCCAGCCCGTGATGAAATCGCGCAAGGCGATCACCCGCGGATTCTCGGCCAAGGTGCCCAAGGTGCTGACGGCGAGGACATCCGGCCCCGACAGCGGTTTCTCGATACGGGTGTCGCTCGCTTCCGGCATTTCGCCAGTGATGACTTTGCCCTGGCCGTAGTGATAATCGAGAAAATGGAAAGGGGCGGCCGGATGGCCACGCTTCCAGCGCAAGAACTCGCGCGCCACCACCGGGCCTTTGGCCTGTTCGTCGATCTCCAGGTGATAGGTGATGAGAGGAGAACGGGGGCGTTCTCGGTACTGCAACTCGATGACGATGGGGCCCTCCTGATCTCGGCTGCGCAGTTCGCGAAATCGCCCTCGCCGATCCCAGGCCTTGCGCAAGCCCTCCGAAAAGCATTCGGCCAGAAAGGCGAACACGTCGAACACCGTGGACTTGCCGCTGCCGTTCGGGCCCAGGAGCACCGTCAACGGAGTGATGGACTTCAGCTCGACGTCCCGTAAGGCGCGATAGTTCTTGACGCGCAGGTTTTCGATACGCGGTGGGACGTTCGACATCACGGCTCGACTCCTCGCGTCTGGGGCTCGTTGGCCAACAGCGACCGGTGCTTGGCCTCGCAGGCGTCTGAGATGTGTGGCTGGAAGATCAAGCCCAAGGCGACATGCTTGTCGTCGCCGGCCCCAATGTTGCCGCGCAGCTTGTCGGCGGCCTTGAAGAGTTCGGCCTCGAAGCCGAGGTCGCCACCGTTGCCATTTTTCGTCGTGTCTTTCCGTGGCATCGTATTCCTACCCTGGGCATGGTTTGCCGTCTTTGTTCCCCGAAGCCCGACCGCCCGGCGCAAATTCGCTGGCAACGCCATACCGTGTCAGCACTCGTTCAGCCATCAGGCGCTTTCACACGGTATATTGGCCAACGATTCAGGTCAATGAACTGATGCCATTATACGGCACCGCTCAATCCCCAACAACACGAGTATCGCAGCGCTTCCAAGGGCAAAGAGGCTGCCAAGTTCGATTTCTCGGACCGAGCGTCCCTCAGCTCTGAAGAACATTGGAAAGACCAGGGCCACCTGCGGCATTCGAATTCCCGCGATCGCCACGTCGTCAAGGGCAAGGCCAGATCATCAGGCGCCACTGAAGGGAGCGAGCGCCAGTCACCAAATGCAAACTTTCGATTGATAGAGTATTCTGGTTCCAATACCAAGGGTTGTCCCACCTGCCCCTACCGCCCGCCTCCCTGGAGGCTGTTCCTTGCCCCTTCATGCGGGGTCCAGGATTCAGACAGGAGTTACGTATGGAAAAAATGAACACTCCACGTTGGTCGCGTGCTTTGACGCTGCTTGCCTGCATAACCTTGACCTGGGTTCTGGAAAGTTCGGGAATTCGACCGTGCTTGGCTGAGGATCAGCCCACCTACAGCGAATTGATGACTCGCGGGGAACTCGATGGCGAAGTTCCAGACGATGTCTCCTACCCCACCGAACAAGGAGATGCCGGCACTTCGACCGACTTTGGCGACCCCGATGCTTCCGAATACCGCGATCCCACGATCTTTCCGGTCGACGATGATGAGGCGCCCGGCGTCTATGTGCCGCCGACCGGTCCCGAGCCGAAGCCGGCCGCGCCGCCGCCGCCCATCCGGCTGGCTCAGAAAGTGGTCATGATCGGCCGACCGCCGTACATGAACGTCAAAGGCATGTTGCAGCAGGTCAAAGGGCTCACCGACTACCTTCGCAAAGAGATGGGCGTCAAGAATGTCCGGATGGTGACCGCCAAGGATTATGCCAGCGTTCTGAGCGCTCTCGAGCGCGGCACCATCGATTTCGCCTGGCTGGGGCCGACCGCGTTCGTGCTCGGCAACGAGAAGATCCCGCTGCTCGCCATCGCCCAGGCCAAGCGCCGCACCGGGCCCAAATACTACGGGGTCTTCATCACCCGCAAGGATTCCGGCATCCTCGGCATCGAAGACATCAAAGGCAGGACGATCGGGTTCGTCGACCCCGAATCGGCGAGCGGGTATCTTTTCCCGCTCTATTACCTGAAGCGGGCCAAGATCAACCCCTATACGTACTGCCGCCAGGTGGTGTTCCTGCAGAAGCACGACGCGGTGCTGAACGCCGTGCTGACGCGCAAGGTCGATGTCGGCGTCTGCCTCGACGATACCATCGAGACGATCAAGGACCGTCGTATCCTCGACCAGATCATGGTGCTCGGCAAGACCGACCAGGTGCCGAGCGACATCGTCGCCTGCCGGGCCGACTGCCATCCGGTCTTGCGCGACCGGCTCCAGGCCGCCCTCCTCAAGACGACGACCTTGGCCAAGACGGCCACCGGAACTCCTGGCCTTGCTCCCATCATGGAGTTCCTGCCCGTCAATGAGGCCGACCTGGCCCGCGTCCGCGAAGTGATCAAGGCCACCCGCGACATCAAACCCCCGACCCCGCGACGCCCTTGAGAGTGCCCATATTGGTCAGAGATTCCAGATTCCTTCGCCAGGTGGTAGAATGGAAATGGATGGATTTCCTTTCGAAAGGAGCACGTATGCGCTGGATGACGCTGATGCTGGTGGCCGGCCTGCTGCTGGCTCTGCCCTGGTCCTGGGCGCCCGCCTTCGCGCAGGACGATGAAACCGCCGACAGCCCCGAGGTCTTCACCAAGGAAGGCCGCTCCGCGAGCGACCCGTCCGGCACGTCACCCGATTCTGAAGAGGCCGCTCCGGGTGTACTGGAGGAAACTCCCACCGAAGACAGCGAACCAGGCACCCTGACCGAAGAAACCGGCGAGGAAGCGACGGAAGAGGGCGCTGAAGAGGAAGAGGCGGCCGCGGCCGGCAAGACCTATGTCTGTCCGCAGTGCGCCTATACGCTGAACGAACCGGGAGATTGCCCTTCCTGCAACATCGCCCTGGTCGAGAAGGTCGACGAACCTGTCAGCCAGCCGGTGAAGCGCCGCTATGTCCAACCGCCTAGCGGGGCAGGCGGTGGGTGCGGCCCCATCATATCAGGTTGAAGGTAGACAGCGGATCGGTCTGATTCGCTCCCGACAGCAGCGCCCGCCCCTGAAGGCGGGCGCTGCTGTTTCCGGCCCCCCGATCAGCGGGAAGCCAGACGAGGCGGGGCCAGCGTGGAATGCTCGAGCAGGGTCACGCCCAGATCTTCGAGCGAACCGAAGATCGTCTCGGCAAAGCGCCAGGCCGGTGGCCCGACCGTCCGCGCCGAGCCGCTCCGCTGGCGCGGACGGGCCGCCGCCCCGGCGGGAGCGGCGCCAGGCGCAGCGGCAGGCCTGGCCGGCTCGGCCCTGGCCAGCACCTGGGCGGCCGGAGAAGAAGGTGGCTGAAGGGGAGCCGTCACCGAGGCAGCGTCCTTGGGAGGCGAGGGAAGAGCAGCCCCAGCGGGGATCGGAGCAGCGGTGATTCTGGCCGAGTCAGCCGTTGGCGGAGCGTGCGTTGAGCTGCTCGGGTTCGCCGACCCCGGCGATTCCTTCCCCGGAACGGGCGCGACCACGTTGGGCGGCGCCACCGGAGCAGCCGCCACCATCGTGGCGGAATCAGCGGGAGAAGCGGGGGAAACCGCCGCCACCGAGCCAACAGGCGAAGCGGCATCAGGTTCGGCCAGAACCGTCTCGGGGCGCACCTGCCCGGCCAGATACCGGGCCAGCCAGGCGCGGATGTCGACCTCGACGGGATGCTCCGGCCCGAGATTCAGGCCGGTCGGCACGTTGTAGAGGCGTTCCAGTTGATTCCGCAGGCGGCGTTCCTGCTCATAGAATCGCACCTTGACGGCATCATCGCGAGCTGTGGCCAGTTCGGCCCCCTTCGCCCCCCACCGCCGCTCGATCGAATGGTAGGGGTCGAACGACAGATCGAACAACCGCACCGCCACGTCATGAAACGACAGCACAACGGGCTGCCCGGCCGAATTGATGTACTGGATGCGCATCTGTTGATTCAAGCGGTCGTACAGATCGATCAGCTCGCGCGCCAGCGCCGGCCCATCGCCCCGATATTCGAGCCGGGGATCGCCGGTCTCGGCCATCTTGATCCAGCCGACCGTGCGCAGGAACAGATCGCGGAAGGCCACCTTCAAGCGGGCATCGCGCGACGGGGTCGAGTATTCCTCCCATTCGCCGTCGGTGCCGTAGATGTTGGTAGGCAGGGCGCCCGGGTGCGGTTTGCGATGGATGCCGGCCTTGATGCAGATCTCGACCGCCTCGGCCCGGTACCGGATATCTTCGAAGACATCGGCCAGCATGTCATGGAAATCTTCGACGGGACGGATGCGATCGCCCCGGTTCGACAACCGGGCCCGGACGTAGTCGAAGTAGCTCATGCCGCCGCGCCCGTTGAAGGTGAAGCTCTTCTGATACTGATCGGTGGCCGAGAAATCGGGAATGTTGTGGTTGCCGAGCCGGACGATCCGGCCGTCGGAGGAGTACCACTGCGGGCGCCATCGCCGGAACCCGCCGCCGTTCTGGGCATTGCCCAGGGCGAACTTGGCCCCGAACCATGGCTTGGAGATGCTGCGATCGGGATGGGCGTCGATGAGGCGGATCCGGCCATCGTCGGTCACTTCCGAGACGACGGCCACGTGGCCGTTGGGATCGTAGTAGATGGTGCCCGGCTTGATCGATTCGCGCTGGATCTTCACCGGGTAGGTATCGGAATCCTGGATCTCGGGGGCCATACGATAATAGCCGGAATTGACGAGGGTCACCGCCCCGAACAGGTTCTGGGGGGAGGAGCAGCCGTCCTGGTCCCGCGTGGCGGTCGGGCGGTTGCCCCGACTGTAGCGCTGGTCGCCGCCGCGCCCAGCGATGGCCGAGGTCCAGCCGAACGGCAGACGGAGCTTGTAGGCGACGTAGGCCCGTAGCAAATACGGCAGATCGGCGCAATCGGGGCTCAGCGAGAACTTCTGGTCTTCCTGGCCGTAGAGCGGATTGGCCTGGGGATCGCGAATGAACTTGTTGAGGTTGCCGTATTTGGAACGGCCCAGCGCGGCGACGAAGTCCTCGTAGACCTTCTCGTCCCGATCGGTCCAGCGCGGCGACGAGACGACCCAGGCCGCGGCCTGCACGACCGCTTCCCCCGTGGCCCATGTAGCGATCAGCAGCAGGGCCAGGCCCAGCAGGCGAGGCAGACGGGCCCACTTCGGCCAGCCTCGCCGGCATCTCTGCATCAGACCGATGAACATCCGGAGGTCTCCCTTCCAGACTTTGCCGCCTTCATCGGCAGGTTCCGCGGTTTTCGACAGGCTCTTGCCGGTGCCGCAGCAAGCAGGCCGACACGCCCTGCCGCGAACGCACCGACGGCGGCCGTTCGATCAGCCATCGTTCGGCAGGAAAGAAATCGGCGCCACCTGCCGAAAAGGAGGAAGGGAATCCTGCGCATGACCAGAACGTTTTGGCATATTCTCCGTCAGGCCGGCCGCCGGCTGGCCCGGCGCCCGCTTTTGGCATCTCTGCTGGTGCTGGGGTGGGCGGCCATCGGCATGGACCGCCCGGTGGCCCCGCTCGACTCGCCGGTTCTGTGTCTGTTCTGGCGGGTGCGCGACACCTTCGATCTGGTGGTAGGCGATCCCAGGAATCAGCAGACCCGGTTGGCGGCCGAGTTCCTGCGGCAGGCCACCCAGGCCTGGCGAGACTGGCGCGGCGCCGGCCGCCCCGGGGTGGCCTCGGGGCCGGTATCGAGCCTGGTCGAAGACCCCGCCGGCTGGCTGCGCGAGCTGGCCACCGTCCGCGACTTCGTTCCCGAGGACGTCTCCTTCTACCTGCGCAGTCGCCAGGAGTTCGCCCTGGTGCTGACCGGAACCATCGACCCGGCCCGCTGGCGCGATCTGTTCCCGGCCGCGCAGGTGCTGCCGCGCGACCAGGGCTTCGCCATCCTGCTGCCCGACGGCAGCGGCCGCGGTCATCTGGCGCTGCATGTCCGGCCGGGGGTGATCTTCCTGACCCCTGCCGAACTCGAGGGCAACCTGGTCGATGCGCTGCGGCTGGGCACCTCGGGGCTGACCGAGCGCTTCAAGACGTTCCGGGCCATGGTGCAGCGGCGCCCGCTGGTGGCGGTGGAAGCCGATCTGCAGGCCGTGGCCGGCATCCTGGCGACCGGGCGGTCCGAGGCCCTCCGCCTGGGCCCGCCCCTTTCATCGGTCGCGACCTTTCGCTTGCTGATGGATCCGCAATTGATCAAGCTCCAGCTCCACACCCCCGACGACACCCAACGGGCGGCGCTGCTGAGCCTGACCGAAGGGGTGGCCGGCACGGTCAGAGAGGCGATCGCCAGCCTCTCCCCCGCCTTGCCGGGAGGCGGCCCGACCGGCGCTGCCCTGCAGAAATTCGCCGATTCGATCTGGGTGGAAGCCAAAGGCCAGAGCGTCTTCCTCGAAGCGGGGGGCCTGGGGGCCGCCCATCCGCTGGCCGGTCTGAGCGGGCTGGCCCTGGTCTCCTCGATCGCCGCGGCGAGCCACGAACGGTTCCTGCGGCACCCGCGCGCCGCCGACTGAGCGACGGACTGACGTCTACCGCCCGGCCGGCGCGCCCGTGCCTCCTCCCTCCGGCAGGGTGGCGATCGCCACGGGGCTGGCGGCGGGCCGGGCCGATTCGTTGGACTCGCCGAGGACGCCCGGGCAGATCCCCTTCAAGACGCCGACCACGATCATCATCGTCAAACCGCCGGCGAAGCCATTGTTGTAGAGATTGAGGAAGCCGTGGATCTGGCCGACGTGCATGACCATCGGCAGGTGGAGGGCGCCGGCGACGAAGCCGGCCAGCAGGCCGAAGCGGCCGCAGAACGGCGCCAGGGTGGTGCAGAACAGGGCGGCGAGCAACGGCCCGGGATCGGCCGGGGCCCAGATCTTGGGCCAGCATACCGCCCACACGCCGGCCATGATGGGCAGGCAGTTGCGCGGATGCTTCCCCATGGCGCCGAAGCCTGACAGGGCCAGCATGCCGGCCACGGTGGGCCCATTGACCGCCCCGCCCACGCCGCGCACGTAGAGGAGCCCGATCAGCCCCATGATCCCCATGTTGACCAGCGTGTTCCCCCACCCGGCGAGGCGGATGAATTCGGTCGGCAGCCGACCGCTGCTGCGCACCATCTGGAGGTAGCCAGCGCCATCGGCGCCGGCCGCCAGGCCCCAGCCTATCAATCCGAGGAAGAACGCCCCCATGAGCCAGGTCAGGGGACCGGACCAGGCCGTCGACCAGGTCGGGGCGGGGTGGTTCTCGAGTCCGAACCCCCGCATGGTCATGGCGATGACGATGCCGACGAAGCCGCCCGCCGTGCCGATGTTGTAGAGGTTCTGGCCGAGGTGGAAGGTATAGACGTGGTCCATCAGCGCGGCCAGCAGAAAGCCCGCCAGCACGCCCAACCCCAGGCCCAGCGCGACGCCGGCCGGCCCCAGCCCCGCCCCGAACGCATACTGGCTGAAGACGGGAGCCAGCGTGGTGCCGAAGAAGAGCGGCGGGAACAGCTCGCGCCAGGAGCGGCCGCTCACTCGGCGGAACAGCATCACCCCCGCGATGGTGGGCCAGATGTTGAGCACGTGCTTCCCGATCAGGCCGCAGCCCATCCATAGCGACAGGCCGGCCACCTCGTAACCGGGGCGGTCCACCCGCAGGAGCAGGATGATCGCCAGGCCGATCAGCCCAAGCACCGCGGCGTTGACCAGGGCGGCCGGCCCGGCCAGCGCCAGGAAGTCGGTGCCGACCAGGCAGGGCGCCCGCAGCAGCCGGCTCCAGGCGGCCAGCACGCCTTCGGGGGGAGCGGCCGCCACCCCATAGACCAGGAACAGGCCGATCAGCAGACACGCCGGGCCGAGATGGGCGCGGCTGGCCGGATAAACGGCCGGCGAGGGCGAGCCAGGCGCAACCGCTTGTGCCTCGGATGGGGACGAGCCGGGCACGATCGGCCGGCCCTCGGCACCCGCCAGCGCAGGGGAAGAGCCAGTAGGAACCTGAACCATGGCGGTGCCTATTCGAAGCGCAAGGCCTCGATCGGATCGAGGTGCGCGGCTTTCCAGGCCGGGTAGAGGCCGAAGAAGATGCCGACCAGGGCCGAGAACCCGACCGCGATGGCGATGACCGGAAGCGAGATGAAGACCGGCCACTCGGTGAAGCGGGAGATGAGATGGGTCAGGCCGATGCCGCCCGCGATCCCGATGATCCCGCCCACGCAGGACAGGCTCATCGCTTCGACCAGGAACTGGGTCAGAATGTCGCGGCTCTTGGCCCCGATCGCCATGCGGATGCCGATTTCCCGGGTACGTTCGGTGACCGAGACCAGCATGATGTTCATGATGCCGATGCCGCCGACCAGCAAGGACACCGAGGCGATGCTGCCGAGCAGGAGGTTGACGATGGCCAGGGTCGATCCGGCCATGGCCGCGATGTCGGCCTGGGTGCGGATGCTGAAATCGTCGTCTTCGCGCTCTTCGAGCCGATGCTGGCGCCGCAGCACGGCCCGGATCTCCTCCTGGGCCTGGTCGACGGTATCGTCGCCCGTCGCCGAGACCATCAGCATGTGCAGGAAGGTGATCCCCAGCATCCGACGCTGCACGGTCGGGAACGGGGCCAGGATGACGTCATCCTGGTCCTGGCCGAGGCCCGAGCCGCCCTTGCTCTGCAGCACCCCGATGACCTCGAACGGCAGCTTCTTGAGCCGGATCATCCGGCCGACCGGATTCACCGCCCCGAACAGGTTTTCGGCCACCGTGCTGCCCAGCACGCAGACCTTGGCCCCATTGCGCAACTCCATGGGGGTGAAGAACCGCCCCTGATCGAGCTCCCAATTCCGGATCCGCAGGAAGTCGGCGCCGACGCCCATCACCGAGGTGGTCCAGTTCTGGCTGGCGAACACCGCCTGGGCGGTGGTGCGCACGACCGGCGAGACCAGGGCCACCGCGGGGCACTGGGTCTGAACGGCGATGGCATCGGCCTCGTTGAGGGTCGTGGTGGTGCCCATGCCCATCCGGGCCCCGCCCTGCGAATGGCTGCCCGGCAGGACCATGATCAGGTTGGTTCCCATCTTGGAGATGGAATCCTGCACCGACGAATAGGCCCCCTGGCCGAGCCCGACCATGGTGATCACCGATCCGACCCCGATGATGATGCCGAGGGCGGTCAGGAACGAACGGGTCTTGTTGCGGCTGAGGCTGACGAAGGCCAGGCGCAGCACCGACCAGACATCGACCCCGCGCCCGGTCAAGGGGCCGAGGATGATCCAGGCCAGCACCTGGAAGGGCAGCCGGATGACCTCCATCTCACTCTTCCTCGTGCTCGGGGTCGCGGGGCAGGTTGGCCAGCTCTTCGGCCGCGTCGAGGCGGTCGGTGATCGGGGCATCGCTGATGAGGCGACCGTCTTTCAGCAGGATGCGCCGGCGGGCGAACCGCGAGATGTCGGGTTCATGGGTGATCAGCACGATGGTGATGCCTTTGGCGTTGAGGTCCTGGAAGATGCCCATGATCTCGATGCTCGAGCGGGAATCGAGATTGCCGGTCGGTTCGTCGGCCAGGATCAGCGACGGCTGGTTGACCAGGGCGCGGGCGATGGCGACGCGTTGCTGCTGCCCGCCCGACAGTTGGTTGGAATAGTGATGCTCGCGCCCGGCCAGCCCGACCGCGGCGAGGGCGGCCATCGCGCGCCGATGCCGCTCGGCGGCCGGCACGCCGGCGTAGACCATCGGCATCTCGACGTTCTCGAGGGCGCTGGTGCGGGTCAGCAGGTTGAAGCCCTGGAAGACGAAGCCGATCCGCTTGTTGCGCACTTCGGCCAGCTCGTCATTCGACAGGGTCGAGACATCCTGGCCGGCCAGGAAGTACTGGCCGCGGGTCGGCCGATCGAGGCAGCCGAGGATGTTCATCATCGTCGATTTGCCCGATCCTGACGCGCCCATGATGCAGGCGAACTCCCCCGCCGCGATGGTGAGATCGATTCCTTTGAGGGCTTTGACGTCGACACCTTCCATGAAATAGGTCTTGTGCAGACCGCGGATCTCGATCAGCCACGGGCCGGCCGACCCGCCCCCCGACGGCGAGGGGGCGGACGGCGCCGCAGAGGCGGCGGCAGGGGGCAGCGCGGAGGACGATGCCATCGCAGGATGCGAGTCTCAGCGGAGGCGGATGCGCACGCCCGGCACCCCGCCACCGCCGCCGGACCGGTTGCCGCGTTCGTTCCGGCCGCCGGAGCCACCCCAGCCGCCAGCGCGGTTGTTGCCCGCTCCGCCGGTCTCCTGGCGTTCCTCGACGATGACGGCGTCCCCCGAAGCCAGCTCGCCGGCCACCAGTTCGGTGAATTGGTTGTTGGCCAGACCGGTCTCGACCGCCACCGGGTGGGGAAGCCCGCCCCGCCCCAGGCGCCACAGCACGGCCGTATTGGTGGCTCCCTCGGGCAGCGCCGGCAGGCGGGCCGGGGTCCAGGCGGGGGACGGCTTGAAGAACAGCGCGCGCGTCGGCACGCGCAAGACGTTCTCGCGTCGATCGACCAGGATCTCGACGTTGGCGGTCATGCCAGGCAGCAAGCTCAGATCGTCATTGTCGACGTTGACGATGACGGCATAGGTCACGACGTTCTGGGTGATGGTGGGCGACAGCCGCACCTGCCCCACCGTTCCGCGGAAGGTGCGCCCCTTGAAGGCATCGACGGTGAAGGCGACCTCCTGGCCCTCGCGCACCTTGCCGATGTCGGCCTCGTCGACCGCCGTATTGATCATCATCTTGCGCAGATCGTTGGCGATGGTGAACAAGGTCGGCGCCTGCAGGCTGGCGGCCACGGTCTGCCCGACGTCGACCTTGCGCGAGATGACGACGCCATCGATGGGCGAGTAGATGCGGGTGCGGCTGAGATTGATCTCGGCCACCGCCAGTTGCGCCTCCATCTGGCGGACCCGGGCCCGGGCCCCTTCCAGCTCGGCGCGACTGGCCTCGATCTGGGCCTGGAGCGCCTGGCGTTTGAACCCCACCGCTTCGACCTGGGCGGTGGCGGCTTCGACCGCGGCCTTCTGCGATTGCAGGGTGGTGCTGGCGGTGTCGAGATCGGCGGCCGACACCAGCTTGCGCCCGGCCAGATCGGCGATCCGCCGATAGTTGCGTTCGGCTTCGGCGCAGGCCGCCTGGGCCTTGGCGAGGTTGGCGCGAGCGACCTTGTCATCGGCGCCGAGATTGGCCAGATTGGCCTGCTGCATCTGGATCTGCGCCGCCACCGACCGTTCGCTGGCGCGGGCGCTTTCGAGATTGGCCACCGCCTGCTGCACCTGGGCCTGGAACGTCGACGGATCGATCAAGGCGATCGGCTGTCCTGCCGCCACCCGATCGTTGAAATCGACCGCGATCGAGGCGATGATGCCGCTGATCTGGCAGCCGACCTCGACCTTGGTCAGCGCATCGAGCGCGCCGGAAGCCGACACCGTCTGCCGCACCTCGCCCACCTCGACGGGCTGCGTGACCCAGGTGGGAGGCCGTCGACTGCGCTGGTAATACCAGTAGCCGAGCGCGGCCAGCGCCGCCACGGCGAGCAGAACGAAGAGCAGGCACCCCTTCCTCATCGGCTCACTTCTCCTCCCAGCCCTGCATTTCGGGGGGGAAGCGCCCCAGCACGCGGTCGAGCGTGGCCAGGGCGATCCGTTCGTCGAAATAGGCGGCCACCAGGCTGCCCCGCGCACTGGCGAACCCGGTGCGCGCATCGGTCAATTCGAGCGGCGAGCCGAGACCGGCTTCGTAGCGCCCCTCGGCCAGTTCGAGGGTCTCGCTGGCCTGTCGCACCAGGATCACGGCCGCTTCGTAGCGCTGACGGGCATCGAGCACGCCGGTCACAGCGGTTTCGATCTCGTGGCGCAGCGTCAAGGCCAGTTGGTCGAGCCGGCCCGCGGCCACGTCGCAGCCGGCCTTCGCTTCCCGCACGGCGAACTCGGTGGCCCGTCCATCCAGGAGCGGAGCGCTGAGCGACAGCCCCAGCGTATACCCGCGGTCGAGGGGGGTCACCGAACCGCTCCAGGAGTAGTCGGCCGAGGCCGACAGCGTGGGTTGCTTCCCCAGCCGGGCCTCGCGCAGGCGCGAGCGGGCCGCTTCCAACGCCAGTCGTCCGGCGCGCAGGTCGGGCCGCGCCAGCGCTTCGGCCAGCAGACGGTCGATGGCCAGATCAGGGATGGCTGGCCGCGAGGCCACGTCGACCGCTTCGACGGTCACGTCGGCCGCCTCGACAGTGAGGTCCTCGGCGGTGCCGACCGTCTTGCGCAGCCCCGACAAGGCATTGCGGAAGGCGCTTTCGGCCCCGATCAGGGAGACCCGGGCGTTGGCCACGTCGACTTCGGCCTTGGTGATGTCGTAGGGCGGCTTGCTGCCGACCTCGACGAAGCTTCTCACTTTGTCGAGATGCTGCTGGAACCGGGCGAGATTCTCTTCCTGCACGGCCAGCAGCGCCTTGGCCCGCAGGGCCCGCAACCAGGCGATCTTGATCTCGGCCGCCAGTTGCACCTCGGTCCAGCGCAGGTCTTCGCGGGCGCCCCGCAGATCGAGGCCGAGGCTCTGCAGCCGGGTGGCCGTCCGGCCGAAATCGGTCAGCACCTTGCGGGCGCCGAGCGATTCCGAGGTACTGTCGACCAGATCGTCGGTGCCGCCGGGAATGCGCGCATTGGCCCAGGCGCGCGCATACTCGGTGCGCCGCCGGGAAAACGCCCCGCTGGCGGTCACCTTGGTGCCCAGCGTCGCGCGGGAGCTGCCGAGGCGGGCCCGCGCCGACTCGACCGCCCCGGCCGCCTGCCGGATCGACGGATGATGGGACAGGCCATACAGCAGGCAGTCTTCGAGCGACCAGGGGCGTACGACCGCACGCTCAGCGGCAGGGGCCCTCGCCTGCTCGGTGTTGGCAGCGACGACGGCGGGGCGAGACGAGCTGGCGACCGGCTGCGCCTCGGCGGGGCACGCGGCGAACCACGACATCAGAAGCGCACTGGCGATGAAGCGACAGGTGCCCATGTGGGGCACTGTACCAGATTCCCCCGACCCCTGCAAATGCCGAACCGACCCGATCTCCAAAGGAGAACCGGAATCGCGCCAGAGTCTCAAGATCCTCTTGGGAATGGGAAGGCCGGCCGACGAAAAAACGCCCCGGAAGCCGATCCGCCAGGGATCGACACCCAGGGCGACGGGAATGTGACGAAATCGTTGAGACGAGGATCAGACCTTCAGATCGACCATAGAGACAGACGCCTCGGCGGCATAGCTGACCGCAGTCGTCTGGCCGTAGGCCCGCCGGGCCTGGGCCGACACTTCGCTCACCGAAGCCCGCAGCGAGAACCGCACGCTGCCCTGCTGCTCTTCCATCTGCCCGGGCGCCGCCTCAACGGGTGCTCCTCCAGGGGCACCAGCTGTCTCCCGACCATCGACAGACGGTCCCTCGGCGGCCGCCAGGGCACTGGCCAGCGCCTGACCGACCCGCGCCAGCAGGTCCTTGAGCTGGGCGCCCAGGGAACCGCCCGCCCGTCCCGCCGCGCGACTGCCAGACAGGGCTTCGGCAGGGGGTTGGGCCGGCAACGGCTGGTCCTTCATCGCCTCCCGCACTTCGGGCAGACTCAGGGTGCCGCTCCGATCAGCGTCGAGCCTGTCGAAGGAATCGATCAGGGTCTGCAGCTCCTCGGGCACGTTCAGACCGGCCTTTTCCAGCAGGTCTTTGAGGTTCAGCAGGTCTTCTTTGGAGACGGCCTTGGGCTCTCCGCCTCCCTGCGGGGTTCCGGTGGCCACCGTCGGCGAGGCGCCGCCCTGGGACATCATGACCACCATGACAGGCAGGCCGCCACCGCCCACCCCGCGAGGAGGAGGCCCATCCGCCGGGCCGGGCCGGGCGGGCGGAGCCTTGGCCCCGGCAAACTGGGCCAGCTCCTGGGCGCTGATGCCGTCCTGGTTCTGATCGATCCGGTCGAAGGCATCGAGAATGGCCTGAAGGGGCCGGCCGGCCTGGGGGGCCACCGCTTCGACCCCGGTCTTGAGGTCGACCAGATCGGCCTTCTGCAAGGTGCCGGTTCCTTGTTTGAACGCCTGGATGCGTTCCTGAAGCGTGGGTTGCACCAACCCACCGATCGCACCGATACTCATATCGTGCTCCTTTCCGCGTGATCCGCCGGGGCGCCGCGGGGCGATTCCCCGTCGGTCGTTCCGTCCTCCGTGACGGACGCCGGGACGATGTTCCACCCTCCTTTCACCGTGATGGCACCCCCGAAGAACCGACCATCGAACTGCCACCGGCAGCTCGGCCATCGCTCGACCCCGGTCGCCAGAAGGGTCAGGAAACGGGAAACAGGAACGGAAACGGAACAGGAAACGGGACCAGCGACGGGACGAACGGACGAACCGCCAGAAGACAAGCCGTCAGGTCGGCTCCGGGGTGCGTCTACCTACTTGGACGTCCGCTCGGCGTCAAAAAGTTCCGCGCTCGAAGAAATTCCTGCCGATGCCGAACCATCGACCGGAACCGGCTCGACCACCGGACGGGCGGGAGAAACCTGGCTCGGCGTGGCGACCCCGGGCAGGGTGACCGTGGGCGGCGGCACCACCGGCGGAGCTGGCCAGGCCCAGATCATGAGCCAGAAGGCGACCGCGGCCACCAGGATGAACCCGGCCGCCACCGCCCCCGCCAGCAGCCAGGGGCCGCACCCTGACGGCCCGGGCTCCGTCGGCTCGAGGGATGGCGGGGGCGGCGCAGGGTCCTCCCTTCCGACCGATGGATCGATGCCCATTTCGACCGCGATCTTCTCCCAGACGGCGGGGGGCGGAGCCACCCGCTCCAGGCGGGCGAAGGGCTCGATCAGGGCGGCCGGCGCCTGTTCCATCAGTTCCCGGCAGGCCGGGCAGACGGCCACGTGGGCGTTCAACGCCTCCCGATCGGCAGGAGCGATCTCGCCATCGAGATGATCGGTCAGGATGAGATCGCGCCAGTGTTCGCAGTTCATTTCGCTTCCCCCTGCTTCCAGGCAAGGAGGGTCTCCCTGCCGCGCTTCAAGCGTGACCGGACAGTATTGATGTTGATCTGCAGCACCTCGGCAATCTCCTGGTAGGACAGCCCTTCGATCGTGCGCAGAACCAGGCAGACCCGCTGCTCCGGCGGCAGCAGGTCGAGCAGGGCGTTGGCCTCGGCCTCGGCCTCCACCTGAGCCGCGGGGTCCGTGACCGCCCCCCGGCCCAGGATGGCGGACTTCTGGTAGACGAGCCGGCGGGCCTCCTCGCGGAGGTGGCCGCGACGAGCGTTGAGCGCGGTGTTGACCGCGATCCGGTAGAGCCAGGTCTTCAGCGACGACAGGAAGTTGAACTGCGAGAATTTGCGGAACAGGGTGAGGAAGACTTCCTGCGTGATCTCCTCGGCGTCCTGCCAGACCCGGGAGATGCGCAAAGCCACGCTGAACACCAGCGCCGCATAGGCGTGGTAGATCGCCGCGAAGGCCCGGGCATCGCCGGCCTTCGCGCGTTCGATCACCGGTTGGTCGATTTCGACGTGTGGGCTCATCTCATTCGATTCGACACCGCCCGCGCCCAAAAAGTTGCCCGATCTGTGCTATGCTGGGAACCGGCTTCCTGACCCGCACGGCCCGGGGGCGGCGGCACCCGCATCTGCCGGGCGGGCCGGGGGCCACGCTGTCGCCCCTCCGGTTCGAGCGCAGGGCCTGGCGACAGGGTATCACACCCAGGGAGGAAAGCAATGCGGGAAACGATCCGGCGAGCGCTGCGGGAAGATCTCGGCCCCGCCTGGCGCGATCTGTCGACCGAAGCCCTCGGTCCGGCCCGCGAACGGCCGGCCATCGGCGAGGTGCTGGTCAAAGCGGACGGCGTGCTGTGCGGCATCGGGGTGATCGGCCCCGTCATCGAACTGGTCGAAGCTGCCTCCGTCTCGACCTTTCGGCAGGCCTTCCCGACCACGATCGAACCGCTGGCCGTCGACGGCGATCGGGTCGGCGCCGGCACCGTGGTGGCACGCTTGCGGGGGCCGGTCTGCACCCTGTTGACCGCCGAGCGCACGCTGCTCAACCTGATGCAGCGGCTGTCTGGCATCGCCACCCTGACCCGCCGGTTCGTCGACGCCGTGGCCGGCACCCGCGCCCGCATCCTCGACACCCGCAAGACCACGCCCGGCCTGCGCAGTCTCGAGAAGACGGCGGTCCGGACCGGCGGCGGGGTCAACCACCGCTTCGGTCTCTACGACATGGTCATGCTCAAGGACAATCACCTCACCGCCATGGGCGGCGACATCGCCCTGGCGGTGGCCGAGGCCCGACGCCGCAGCGGACCGGCCGTGCGCATCGAGGTCGAGACCGCCACGCTCGAGCAGGTGCGCGCAGCAGTGGCGGCCGGCGCCGATCTGATCATGCTCGACAACATGCCACCGGCCCTGATGCGGCAGTGCGTCGCCGAGGTGGCCGGACGAGTGCCTCTCGAAGCATCGGGGGGCATCACCCTCGAGACCGTGCGAGCGGTCGCCGAGACCGGCGTCGATTACATCTCGGTCGGCGCCCTCACCCACTCCGCGCCGGCCCTCGACATCTCGATGAAGATCCGGCTCGCCTGAAGCGCTGACCGGTTCGGCTCGTCGCCGACGCCCCGCCTTCGCTGACGGCGCCAGCCCCTTCACGCCTGAGGCCCAGCCAGCCCGGCCCGTCGTGGTCGACGGCGCGGCCGGCGCTGACAGCGCCGGCTCCGTCTCGCCCGCAACGCCAGGCGGACGCCCGCCAGACATCAGCGCCAGCCGAGACGTTCCCAGGTGTGGGCTCCGTCTCGCCCGCGACGCCGGTCGGACCCCCGCCCGAAGATGACCCCGACCGCACCGAGCGACCGGCTCAGAACCGCCCCAGGAGGCCGACCATCGGACCGCGATAGCCCAGGTTGGCATCATCGCCGCCCGAGGCCCCATCGACCCGGAAGAAGCGATACCCCAGCACGCCGAACCACTGGGCGTCTTTCCCTCCGGGGTTCAAGCGCAGGGCGGCGTTGAGGTCGATATCGCTGGAGCGCAGGCTGCCGCCGCCAATGGTCGTGGCGATGAAGCGGGCATGGCCATCGACCCAGAGGTTGGGCGACAACTGGCTCCCGCCCCCCACGCCGATGTAGGGAATCGGGAAGGAACCGCTCCAGGTCCCGCGGGCGCGCGCGTTGGTCAACGGCTCGAGGCCGGCTACATCGACATCGGCCTTGCAGACCTTGATGCCGAGCAGCCCGTCGAGGAAGCCCCCCCGGCGCTCGCGTCGCGCCGGCCCGGCGGCGTTCTCCCAGAACCGGAAGTTATGCGACCAGGCGAGGTCGAACCAGTTGTTCTGGATCTGGATATTGGCCCCGGGCTGATAGTTCCGACGATCGAAGGTGACCGCCTTGTGGATCCGCCCGGTGTGATCGAAACTGTTGTAGGTCAGCACCAGATTGTTGGCCTCCGAGAGCCCATGGGTCAGAGTCAGGCCGAGGCGAGTCTTCGCCGCGAACGACGCCTCGCTCTCGAGGCCGAGGGCCATGCCTTTCACCTCGACGTCGCCGAACAGCTCGGTCCGCCAGGCGAACACTTCGGCGGTCGTGTTCGGCCGCAACGCCATCTTGCCGCGCCGCCCCCAGGCGAAATCCCGTTCCCAGGCGGCTCCCGGCACCGCCGCGACCAGCACCAGCACCACCGCGCACAGGCAGACCCTCCGCATGACGACCTCCGAGGGATGACCGTAGTCGTCCCCCCCCCAGAAAAAGTGGGGGAAGACACCGCCTTTCATCGGCAAGAGGCACTCCTCTGTTCACCCCTCGCCCTCGCAGCCAGCATCGCCCTCGTCGCCGGTCATCCCCTCGCTCGTCGCCATTCCCCCAGACTCGGCCGTTCGTCTGATACCTTCTCCCAATCAGAAAGCCGTTGGCGACCATCATGGCGTCGCCGCATCGCGACCCTCCCAATCCGATGATCGAACCAGCCGCCCGAGCGGTCCGTCCGCCTTGACTTCTGGCACCCGAACGTATCGATCAGGCCGCCGTCGCCATCGCTTGCCAGGAGAAGGGAAGGCAGCGGTCGCCCGGCGTCGGATCGACCGCCGCGCCAGCCACGTCGAACGATCCGCTCGTTCGGGAAACGGGCATCGGTGGGCGTGCGGGTGGCGTCAGGTCCTAGCGGGCCGCGTTCCGGGCGGTGGCCGGGGGCTCTTCGAGGGCGTCCTGTTTCAGCCACTCTGGGCAGAATGGGCTGTCGCGCAATTGCATGAAAGCCTTGACCACCGCCGGATCGAACTGGGTGCCCGAGCACCGCAGGATCTCGTTGCTGGCCTCGGCGAAGGTGAGCGGCTTGCGGTAGGGCCGGGTCGAGGTGATGGCGTCGAAGGAGTCGGCCACGCCGATGATGCGAGCGCCGAGGGGGATCTCCTCCCCTTTCAGGCCGGCCGGATAGCCGCGCCCGTCGTAGCGCTCGTGGTGGTGCTCGATCATCAGGCAGACCGTCTTCAGGAACTCGATCGAATCGAGAATGCCCGCCCCGATATGGGGGTGGGTCTTGATCGTCTCGAACTCCTCGTCGGTCAGCCGACCGGGCTTGAGCAGGATCTGCTCGCTGATGCCGATCTTGCCCACGTCGTGCAGCAAGGCCGCATGCCGGATCGAATGCACCTCATCGCGGCTGAGCCCCATCACCTGAGCGATGCCGATGCTGAGATCGGTGACCCGTCGGGAATGGCCATGGGTATAGCTGTCTTTGGCATCGATGGCCGCGGCCAGTGCCTGGATGGTCTCGAAGTAGTAGTTCAGCAGGTTGTTGTACAACCGCGCGTTCTGGATGGCGACCGAGGCTTGCGAGGCCAGCGTGTCGAGCAGATCGAGGTTCTCGGCGGTGAACGGCCCCTTCTTGTCGAGTTCGCGCTCGCAGTTGATCACGCCGATCAGGTGGTCGCGGTTCATCAACGGAGCCGAGATCAGGGTGCAGGCCTTCTCGGTCTCGCTGAACGGCAGACGTTTGTAGGTCTGGTCGAGATGGGTGTGCGCCACCCGGATCGGCTTGCGCAGCTCGGCCGCCCGCCCGGCGATGCCCTCGCCGATCTTGAAGCGGATCTCCCGGATCCGCTTGTCTTCGAACCCGCGCGAGACCTGCACATAGAGTTCTTTTTCCTGTTCGTCGTAGAGCATCAGGGTCGAGCGGTCGGCCTCGAGGATGCGCGAGGTCATATCGATGAAGTAGTTGAGGACGGAATCGAGATCGAGCGAGCTGTTGATCGCCTTGCCCAGCTCCTGGATGAGACTGAGTTCGGCCACCTGCTGCTCGGTGCGCTCATGCAGGTTGGCGTTGGCCAGCGCCTGCGAGATCTGCCCCGAAATGCCCAGCAACAGGTTGAGGTCGTCCTCGGTGAAGGCCTGCCCGGACCGCTTGTTGTTGACGTTGAGCACGCCGAGCAGCACCTTGTTGTGCATGATCGGCACCGACAGCACCGACCGGGTCTTGTAGTCGAGCCGGCCATGCCGATGGACGAACCGCTCATCCTTCGAGATATCCTTAAGGAAGACGGGCTGCTTGTGCTGCGCGACCCAGCCGGCGATCCCTTCCCCGACCTCGACCCGGATCTTGCCCACCATGTCCTTGGGCAGACCGATGGCGGCATCGAGGGTGAGCTGGTTTTTGATGGCATCGTACATCATCAGCGAGCAGTTCTCGACATCCATCACATCTTGCACCTGCTGCAGGATCATGCCGAACAGCTTGCTGATGTTCAGGGTGCGACTGACCGACGAGCTGACTTTGTACAAGGTCGAGAAGTATTCGAGCTTGCGGCGGGAATCCTCGAACAGGCGCCGATTCTCGAAGAACGCGGTGAGCAGCTGGCCGATCGTGGTCAGCAGCTGCTGATCATCCTCCTGGAAGACCCCCTTCTCGCGTTTCTGGTAGGCGCCGAGCACGCCGACCAGGCGTTCGGGCGTCTGCAGCGGGATGCACAGGAACGACCGCGAGAACTGGTCGAGGAAGGAATGCTTGGCGATGGTCAGATCCTGGGTGGCGTCGGTGATCAGCAAAGGCTTGCGCTGCTGGGCGACCCAGCCGTGGATGCCCTTGCCGAGCGGGATGCGCAGATGCTCGAGTTCGACGGGCAGGCCCCGGCAGGCGACCATGGCGAGGTCTTCGCGGTCGCTGTTGTAGAACATCAGCGCCATGCCGGCGCAGCCGATGGCCTCCATGGCATCGTTCAGCACGGCGTCGAGCACGCCCTCGGACTCGCCCCAGGCCCCCGCCAGCCGCTCGGAGATGGCGAACAGCCTGGTCATCTCGCGGATCTTCTGTTGCGACTCGGCCAGCAGACGGGCATTCTCGAGCACCTTGGTCACCATGCTGGCGAGCGTGCTGAGGATGGTGCAGTCTTCCTTGGAGAAGGCATTCATCTCCGAGGAATCGACCGCCACCACGCCGATCAAGCGATCGCCGACCACCAGGGGCACCGCCATCTCGGAATAGATGGTCTCTGGGGTCTCGATGTAACGCGGCTCGAGCAGCACGTTGGGCACGATCAGCGGCTCGCGATTGCGGGCGACCCACCCGGTGACGCCTTTGCCGATCGGCACCCGGATCTTCTTCACTTCCTGGGGGAATTTGCCCCGCGCCACCGCCACTTCGAGGTAGCGCTTCTTCTCTTTCTTCAAGAGCAGAGCGCCGCAGGTCGCCCCGGTGATGTCGATGGCGATATCCATCAGGAACTCCAGCAGGTTCTGGAAGTCGAGGCTGGAGTTCATGATGTTCGACGCCTCTTCGAGAACGGACAGGATCTTCTCCTTCCGGCGCAGGTCTTCCCGTTCGGCGGCGATCTCGACCTGCTGGCCGAAGAACTGCTCGATCATCTCGGCGGCTGCTTCGATCTGCTCATCGGTCAGCCGCGGCAGCGGCGCCTGGCCGGTATAGGCGTCGCCCGGCCCGATATACGGGCCGATCAGCACCGCACCATACAGGTGCCCGCGCAACTCGAGCTTGAGGAGCCGCAGGCTGGCCCCGTCATGCCGCGACAGGCGCTGCCGATCGGGGAAGTGGACGAGGTCTTCCGCCTCGTTCACCCCGCCGAGAATGGGGGCGGGATCGCCGACCACCGCCTCGCCCCGTTCGTTGAACGGCAGCAGGCTCAGCCCGGTCAGCTTCTGGAAGCGCTGCAGGAAACGCTTGAGCAGTTCCCGGTCGACGATTTCTTCGAAGAAGATGCGTTTGACCACGATGCGGTGTCAGGTCGTCTCCAGGAGTGGAAAGGCCGGGCCAGCGGCGCCGCGGCCCGGCCGGCGCGAGCGCTCAGGGAACGACGACGATGGAGGACCGTCCGCCGTATTTGTCGGCGACCGTTTCGGCGCTCTTCGGATCGGTGATCCAATCGGTGTTGTTGACCACGAACTTGTACTCGTGGCGGCCCGGCTTCAGGGCCACGGTCGCTTTCCAGACCCCATCGACGAGCTGCATGGGGTTCTTGTCCTTGTTCCAGTCGTTGAAATCGCCGACCACGGCCACCGCGGTGGCCTTCGGATCGGTGTAGGTGAACTCGACCTGGGATTCGGTGGCGGGGGCGGGCGTCTCAGGCTTCTTCTCGTCGGCAGCGCCGGTTCCGGTGGTGGAACCCGTGCTGGTGCCGGCTTCTTCGTCGCTATCCCAATCTTCCTCTTCCTCGAAGCTGTGCTCGCGGCCGATGATGTAGCCGATCCCGAAGGCGCTGGCCAGGATGAACAGCTTCCAGATAAACCGCAGCAAACGGATCATGGATGATCAACCTCCCGAAGAATTGGTATGTATTACTCTAAGATTGGCATACTGCAAAAGCAAGGTCTTTTTTCCGACATTTTTGAACTCGATGGTCAGGCGGAAATCGCCCAGGCTGGCGCCTTCCGTGGCCAGCACCCGGCCATGACCGAACACCTGGTGGAAGACCTCCGCCCCCGGCACGGCATTCAGCATGGTCGCCGCACTGCTGGCCGCCGAGCCCGGGCCTGAGCCCTCGCCAGTCCCGGGACCGCCAGCGATGGGGCTACCTGACCCAGCGTTGAGGCGCGGGGTACGAGTCGAACCGCCGCCTTTTCTGCCCGCGGTCTGGTCGAAAAATCCCGGGTTGGCGAGACCGCGCGGCACGGCTGGGTCGGCCGGCTGGCTGCCAGGCCCCCCTCCGCCCGGCCCCCTGGTCGACCAGGGGAAAGACGTCCCCCCCTTCGATGTTGCCATCGAGCTGGACAAGGCCGCCCCCCAAGGGGCCGGTTCGCCGAAGGTCTCTCGCGGCAGTTCGGTGATGAAGCGAGAAACCAGGTTGTCCTTCCAGGAGCCGAAGACCATCCGGCGCCGGGCGGCCGATAGATACAGGCGCTGCATGGCCCGGGTCATGCCGACGTAGGCCAGGCGCCGTTCTTCCTCGAGTTCAGTGGGGTCGGCATGCGAGGAGAAATGGGGGAAGATCCCTTCTTCCATGGCCACCATGAAGACCACCGGGAATTCGAGTCCCTTGGCGTTGTGCAGCGTCATCAGATGCACCCGATCGGCCTGCTCGTCGAGGCCGTCGATATCAGCCTGCAGCGCCGCCTGCTCGAGGTACCCCCGCAATCCGAGATCGGGGTTGTTCTCTTCCTGGGCGCGGATATCCGAGACCAGGCTGTCGATGTTTTCCTGCCGTTCCTTGGCCGTGTCGGGGTCGTCCTCTTGCAGCCAGTCGAGGTACCCCGTGCGATCGAGCACCGACCGCACCAGGGAAAACACGCTCGCCCGCCCCGCCAGTTCCTGCCAGCCGCGCACCAGCTCGTAGAATTCCGCCACCTTGCCATGCGGACTGGCGGCCGCCTGCTTCTGGAGCCCCTCCCACAGGGGGCCGTCCTGGCCGAGTTTGTCGAGCATGGTCTTGCCGATGCCGCGGCGCGGGGTGTTGATGATGCGCGCCAGCGAGACCGAATCCCAGGGGTTGGCGATGACCCGCAGGTAGGCCAGGATATCCTTGACTTCGCGCCGCTGGAAGAACCGGATGCCGCCGGTCACCTCATACGGAAGGCCGTACCGGTTCAAGGCCTGCTCGAACGACCGGCTCAGACTGTTCATGCGGAAGAGAACGGCGAACGACCGCAACGGCAGCCCCTGGTCGCGCAACCGGGCGATGCGTCCGGCCACCCATTCGGCCTCTTCGCGCTCATCGGCCGCCAGATGGAACGTCAGCGGCTCGCCGCCGGCCCGGTCGGTCCAGAGGTGCTTGGCATGGGCCCGCCGATTGCGGGCGATCAGGGCGCCGGCGGCATCGAGGATGCGTTGAGTCGATCGGTAGTTCTGATCGAGCAGGACGACCCGCGTCCCCGGGAAGTCCTTTTCGAACTCCTGGATGTTGCGGATGGTGGCGCCGCGCCAGCTGTAGATCGACTGGTCTTCATCGCCGACCACGCACAGGTTCCCCGAGTCGCGCGCGAACAGATGCAGCAGTCGATACTGGGCGTGGTTGGTGTCCTGGTACTCGTCGACCAGGAAGTACCGATAGCGGCGGTGGAATTTCGCCAACAGCTCGGGCTGGGTCGACAGCAGCCGATGGGTGACCAGCAGCAGGTCATCGAAATCGAGCGCCTTGTTCTCGCGCAAGCGGTCCTGGTAGCGGCGGTAGACCTCGCGCAGCTTCTCATCGTCGGGCAGGGTGGCCTGGAACGCCTCAGGCTCGACGAGTTCATTCTTGAGCTGCGAGATCAGGTTCAACATCTTGCGCGGCGCATATTTCTTGGGGTCGAGATCGAGGTTGTCGAGCACCCCTTTCATCACCTTCTCGGAATCATCTTCATCGTAAATCGTGAACCCCTCGGGGTAGCCGGCCGCCGTCGACCACCGCCGCAGCAGGCTGCAGCAGAAGGCATGGAAGGTCGAGAGCGTGACCTCGTCGCCGGCGCCGGGAATCAACTGCTGCACCCGCTCGCGCATCTCGCGAGCCGCTTTGTTGGTGAAGGTCAGAGCCAGAATGGCCGAGGGCGGCACCTGTTCGCGCTCGATCAGCCAGGCGATGCGCACGGTCAGCATGCGGGTCTTCCCCGACCCGGCGCCGGCGATGACCAGCACCGGCCCCTGGGTCAAGGCGACCGCTTCACGCTGGCGCGGATTGAGGCCGGCCAGGGCCTGCTCAAAGACGGGGTTCATCGGGTTTTCCCAGCAACCGGGCGGGGTTGCCCTGCCAGGCGCCCACCACCCATTGGCCGACCACATAGTTGCTCAAGCCGTTCAGCCGAAAGTCGTAGAGCGGCCCCTGGACATCATCGACCGTGATCGACACGATCGAATCTTCTTCGATGCCATGGGGCCCCATGATCGGCACGTTCATGCCCACCTTGAGGTGCGAGGCCGGCAGCAGGTAGAACGGCGCCTTCTTGGTGAGCTGGATCTTCCGCACCACTTCGAGATTGTCGAGGCAGGCGAGCGTCTTGACGAAGAGCTGGGCCTCCTCGAGGTCGTCGCGGGTCACTTCCAGATTCCACATGCCCCGCGCCCCCATGCGGCGCTTGAACTGCTGATGTTCGGCCCGCTTCAGTTCGACATTGCTGTCGATGCGGATCAGGTGGGTGTAGTTGGTCTGCCGCCGATTCTTTTCTGCGCCTCCGAAGATGGTGAACTGGACGGCATTGCTCCCCCCCGCCTGCGCCCCGGCCAGGCGCAGCGTGATATGGGGGGAATCCTGGAACATGTACCAATCCATCAAGAGCTGGTGAGCCCGCGACGGCGTATCGATCTGGTTGAACAGCTCGAGCACCAGTTCCTCGGGCAGGTCGGACTCGAGATGCCGCCCGGTGAACGGGATGTTGGGCAGGCCGTATTTGAACGTGCACAGCTTTTCGAGGAAGGTCGCCCGCGGCAGACTGTCGGTGGCCTCGATGATCCAGAGCCGGTCGACCACCTCATGCTGGTGGAAGAGATCGAGCTTGAGGTTCTGGACCGCGACAAGATCCCGCTGCAGGTCGCTGGTCAACCCCACGCGAAAGCCCAGGGACGACCGTTCCATGAGGTAGAGGTAGTGTTGGCGGCACAGCGGATTGAGACGGCCGAAGCACAGGTGCTCGGGGCTGGCCCGCAACACCGCCCCCCGCGAGGTGGTCAGCGTCAGCACAGGGCCTTTGTGGTCGTACTGGACCAGCACATCGGCCACCTTCTCGGTACCGACCTCGCCCCAGCCGATCGCCCCGATCACGGCAGTGTCTTCCCGTACTTCGCGCACCGACCGTTCCTGGTCGGCGCACAGCATTCGAAGATCAGCAGTCAGCACGGACGGGCGAGCCCTCCACGGTCAGAGTCGGACCACCATATCATACCGTACTCGCCGGGTCGACCGCCGCGCTGCGCCCGACCCCTTGGCCCTCCGATCAAGAGTCTCGGCGGCGCCGGCCTCGCCTCGCAGCCGAGCCCAGCGGCCATGCCGGGCGGGGCGACCTCCCGATCGCGCCCTCGCCCCTCGTCGTCTCGGGCCGTGAGGGATCGCCAGCTCGGCTCAAGGCGGTCCCTTCGGCGCCGCCGGCCGGTTCTACGCCTCTTGCCTAGGGAACGGCGCGGATCTCGCCCCGATAGATCATGTCGAACAGCCGCTCGATCTGCTCCTTCTCGGCGGGATCGATCTGGCCGTCTTTCAGAATGGCGTTGTTGAGATGCTGCTGTTCGGCGCGGGTGATCACCCCATCGGCGATGATGCGGTCCACGAGATCTTTGATGGCTTCTTTGGGCATGCCAGTCACCTCTTCCCTGTTCAGCATACATGCCTTCGCGCGCTCTGTCTAGCCGCGGCCGACCGACCCCCACCGCGAGGGGATCCTTCGGGGTTCGGTCGGCCGACGTGATTTTCCTTGACGGGGCTTCCCAGCGTGGGGTACCAATGAAAGAAAATCGGTGGGAGGGTTGGGCCCGGGATCTCCTCGCGGGCGGGTTCCATCCATGCGAAGAACGTTCGGGCGCTATCTGCTGCTGGCCGTCTTGGTGGCCGCCGGCGTCAATGCCCTCTTCATCGGATTCCACGCCAACCGCCTGATGCATCGCATCATGCAGCAGAGCAAGGCCCAGGCGTTCGCCGAGGTCAACCATGCCCTGGCCACCTACGATCACTTCACCTACGCCATCGAACTCGACATGCACCGGCAAGGCGAGAAGGTCATTCGCGAGCTTGGCGAGCGGTTCGCCGATCCCCGCACCTGGGAACCCCTCACCACCGAGGAGTTGCAGCGCCTGGCCGCCTCGCTCGGCATCGCTGAGATCTACCTGATCGACCAGAACGGCATCGTGCGTCGCACCAGCTTTCCGACCGATCTGAATTTCGATCTGTTCGCTCTCGATCCTGGCTTCGCCCAGTTCCTGAAGGACCTCTACGGCAAAGGCCGCGTGGAATCGCAGCGGCTGTCCATCTCGACTCTGACCGGCCGCCTGCACAAATACCTCTACTACAGCCCGCCCGGCAGCAGCATCCTGATCGAGATCGCCTTCGCCATGCGGCCGTACGTCGAACGGCGGTACGACGCCCGGGTCGCCACCTTCCTCTTCGGCGAGCTGTTCGCCGGGGTCGTCTCCAACGACCCGTTCTTGCGCGCCATCGACATCTTCCAGCTCAATCGACGGGGCTGCTGGTCCATCGTGAACGAGGGGAAGCCCCTCCTGGTCGATCCCTCCTTCGTGGACTCGTTCCTGGCCAATCCTGACCAGGAAATCATCCGCCATGAGGGCGGCCGTCAGATCATCTTCCGCTGCCTGCGACCGGCGAAGAGCTCCATGTTCGCCCTGCCCCCGCCGCTGGTCAGATTGGAATTCGACTTCTCGCTGGCCGATCACCTGCCCCGCATGATCCTGCTGGTTTTCCTGGTCGGCACCGTTCTGGTGGGCGGGCTCAGCTATCTGGTGTTCTCCCATCTGGTCAATCGCCGCCTGATCGAGCCGATCCTGACCATCAGCCAGGGGCTCGAGACGATCACCGCGGGCACCTACGAGATTCGCCTGCCCGTCACCGGCGAAGACGAGATCGCCGGCATCGCCGAGCAGATCAATCGCCTGGCCGCCGAAACCGCCCGCCGGCGCGATGAATCCCTGGCCGCCCAGACCGAGCTGCAACGCGTCAAGGAATACCTGGCCGAAATCTTGCAGGCGCTGCCCGGCGGCGTCATCGCCGCCGACGCCGACGGCTGCGTAACCCATTGGAACCGGGCCGCCGAAGCCTTGTTCGGCCGCTCCGCCGCCCAGGCCATCGGTCAGCTCTGGTGGGAGGCCGCGCCAGCCCTGGCGGCGCATATCGCGGTGGCGCGGGAAACCCTGGCCACCGGCCTGCCCCGCGAAATCCCCAGGCATGCCATCCGCCATCCCGCCACCGGCGAGGAGCAGATCGTCGGCATCGCCTTTTCGCCGCTGTCCCATCCGCAGTCGGGCGGCCTGGTCATCCGGGTCTCCGACCTGACCGAACTGGAACGCTGGAACGAAGAACGCCGGGAAGCCCAGAAAGCCGAACTGATCGGCATTCTGGCCGGCGGCCTGGCCCATGATTTCAACAACATCTTGATGGGGATCTCGGCCTCCACCTCGTTGCTTCTGGGCAAGACCGAGGCCGGCGAGGCCCTCGCCCCCAACGATCTGCAACCCCATCTGGAGGGCATCCGCCAAGCCACCCGCCGGGCCCGGGATCTGGTCGACCGCCTCCTCACTCTGGGACGACGCCAGCCCTTCCGGCGAGAGGTGGTCGATCTCCGCGTCGTCCTGTCCGAAATCGAAACGCTGTTCCGCACCACCGCCGACCCGTCGGTCCGCCTGCAATTCTCGCTGCCTGAACAGCCTGCCTGGGTGGAAGGCGATCCCACCCACCTCGCCCAGGTCTTCCTCAACCTGTGCCTCAATGGTATCCAGGCCATGACGGTCATGCGTCCTCCCGGCACCGTTCCCGGGGGCCGGCTGGCCGTCGACCTCGCCGCGACCACCCTCCCCGGGGTCCGCCCGGCCTGGCGCGTGACCGTCACCGACGAGGGAGTAGGCATTTCGCCGGAGGCCATGAAAGATCTCTTCACGCCGTTCTTCACGACCAAGCACCGAGCCGATGGCGTCGGCCTCGGTCTGCCTGTCGCGCAGACCATCGTTCGCCATCACGGCGGCGAGATCCGCGTGGACTCCCGCCCGGGCCAGGGCAGCCGCTTCGAGGTCGTCCTGCCCGCGACGACCGACCGCCCTGCCGAGCCCGAAGCGTCCAGTTCCCCTCCATCCGCGTCGAGAGAGATGGATGACGCGGCCCCCGCCACCCCGGCGCCTGTCGTCGTCGACCAGCCGACCAGCCCTCCCTGCATTCTGCTCGCCGATGACGAAGAGATCATCCGGATCACCGTCCAGGAGATCCTGACCAACCAAGGCTATACCGTCCTCACCGCCCGCAGCGGGGAAGAAGCGGTGGTCCTCTTCCGGGAGCATCGCGCCCGCATCGATGCCGCCCTGCTCGACCTGCTGATGCCGGGATGCAATGGGCGGGTGGCCGCCGAGCGGATGCGCGAGATCGACCCCACCCTGCCCATCATCATGTCTTCAGGGTTCCGCATGGATCAGGAACTGGGCTCGTTCGTGGAAACCGGTGAAGGGGATTTCCTCGAAAAGCCTTATGACCTGTCCGAGCTGATCCGCATAGTCCACCGCGTCCTGTCCGGGCAAGGGGCTCCCGGCAACCGCCGCCGCCCCCCGCGTCTCGCCCCAGCGACGCCGGCCCTGCCGACCGACGCCTCATGAGAGGGTGGCATATCCGGCCATCGTCGCCGCCGTTCGCCGCCGTGCATGGCCTTGCCATTGACATTCCCGGCGGTCGGGAATTACCCTGACGTCTCTCCCGATCCTGAGACCCGCCGGAGACCACCGCATGCCACGCAAGAATATCAAGAGCGCCAAAAAGTACCAAATTACGGCGATTTCCGATGCCCTCACCGACATCATCATGGAGGTCGAGGACGCCGATCTGCAAGCCCTGCATCTCAGCAAGGGCAACAGCATCGAGCTGACCCCCAGCAACCTGCGGACCCTGCAGAAGATCGCCCGGCGTCGCCAGCCCACCATCAGTCCGGGCGGCTCGCCCACCAACGTCATCTACGGCGCCAGCAATCTCGGTCTGTCGTGCGCGTTCCTCGGCTGCGTCGGCAGCGACGATTACGGCTACGATTACATCAACAACCTGCGCGAGAACGACATCGACACCTACGTGTCGATCAAGAAGGGCAAATCAGGCCTCTGCTACACGCTGATCAGTCCTGACGGCGAGCGGACGTTCGGCCTCGATTTCGGCGTGGCCAAGGAACTCCATGACTACGAGATCCTGCACAGCCTGATCGCCGATTCCGAGTTCCTGCATTTCTCCGCCTACGAGTTCCGGGGCGACAAGCCGCTCAACCACGCGACCCGGCACGCCACCACGATCGCCCGCAAGAAAGGCACCCGGCTGTCGTTCGATCTGGGCGACAGCTTCGTCATCGACTCGATCCGGCCCACCCTGCTGGCCTTCCTGCGCGAGCGGGTCGATCTGCTGTTCGCCAATGAAGACGAGGCCCGCACGTTGATCCGCTCCGACGACTACCGCAAGCTCCTCAAGTATGCCGATCTGGTCGTCATCAAGAAGGGCGCCCAGGGCTCTCTCGCCCTCACCCCGACCGAAGAGGTGGCCGTCCCGGCCTACCGGGTCGATGACGTGAAGGACACCAACGGCGCCGGCGACAACTTCCAGGCCGGCTTCTTCTACGGCCTGTTCAAAGGGCTGCCGCTCGCCACCTGCCTGAAGATCGGCAATTTCCTGGCCGCCAACATCATCCGCCGCATCGGCGCCCAGTCCCAGGTCAAGATCCAGGGCATCGAGTTCATCATCTGATATCACCGCGTGGGCTCCTGGTCACTCCCCCTGGCCATGCCCTACCATTGGTTGCCCGAGCGAGGCGAAGGCAAACTTCTCAGAAAAGGTGACCTCGCAGGGGCCAGGCTGGACCCGCCCCCGGCGCTTTCATGGTCATTCATTCATGGCCGATCCTGCCGTCGTCTCCGTCGTGACAGGTTCTTGGGGCCTTTGGCCATCTTTGTCAAAAATGTTCTTGATCGTGGTTTTCGCCCCTTGAATCACCGCTTTCCCGGGATTAGGCACTTCGTTCACTTTCTCGATGGCCTTGCCAATGGGCTTCACGATTTTTCCGCCCACCGTGCCGACGGCGTCTTTCGCTTGGGAACCTGCGTTGGAAATGGCTGAACCGACTTTTTCTCCGATCTGCTTGCCCGCCTTGATCAGATTTCCCGATTTGTCAATCCCATATTTTGCCAGATCGATACCAAATTCGGCCGCAATCCGAACCCTGTCGGCCGGCGAGGTCATCGGATTCAAAATCTTGGCCAACGCCATAACCACTTTGGGGATCCCGAAAATCGAGGCGGGCACATGCACATCGGTTCCAGAAGGGCCAGATGACTGGCCTCCAGGTTGGGTCGAGGTATCGACCCCGGAGGACGATAGATCCCCTTGGGAGGGCCCCGACCAGGTTTGCCCCCCATCATGAGTCATATTCCCCTGGGCATCTTTCCAGGTGACACCACCATCATCGGTATAGTGGCCTTGGCCATCTTCCCACGTCTGCCCACCATCCTTGGAGATATTGCCTTGAGAATCTTTCCAGGTCACCCCACCATCATCGGTGGAATGACCTTTCCCATCATCCCAGGTCTTGCCTCCATCGGTGGAGGCATTGCCTTGGGAATCTTTCCAGGTCACCCCACCATCATCGGTGTAATGACCTTTCCCATCATGCCAAGTTTTTCCCCCGTCGGTGGAGGTGTTCCCGTGCTTGTCGATCCAGGTTTTCCCGCCGTCATGCGATACGTTCCCGCTCGCATCAGTCAAAGGAGTCGCCGACGGAGAGGAGGGCGCTGAGGCTCCCCACGCCGGCATTCCTGCCCCGAGCAGAACGGCCAGAAGGACCACCAGCCAATCACCCTTGCGAATCTGTATCATTTCCATCCTCCCTTCTCGTCATTCATTCAATGCTTGGCGCAGCGTTGAAGTCGCTTGCCGCGCCTCGCCCGGGAATACCGATACCGAGGCCGCCTCTCCGGAGGAGAGCTTCAAAGCCTCGCTCGGCGGGGCCGACCGAGAAGCAGTCTCCGGCCGTGGCGACAAGAGAGACTCCAATGCCCCCGTCGCAGCGACCATGATCCCTTGCCCCCCATTCAAGAGGGTTTTAGCTCCTTTGATCGTTACGACCTCCACACATCCTTCTGCGACTTCCACCCCTACGCTTTCGTCAGGGTAAATCCGAACTTTGAACCTGGTTCCGCGAACGCCAAGGACAGCGACGGGAACAGTGACCGTGAACCTCCGTGACCGCGGTTTGGCGACATGGAATTCGCCCTGGCCGGTCTGCATTTCCACCCCCGCTGGGCGGCACCGCCAACAGGCATCGACCAATTCGCAGTTCACCCCTTCGGGAAGTTCTAATAGCGCCGATCCACTGGCCGAGAGGAGGGTTCCATCCAAAGGAAATCGTTCGCTGGCGTGAAGCCGTCTTTGATTGCTGTCCACCACCGTCCCTCGGATCACCCTTCCCTCGGCCGTTGCCCCCAAGCTCAATCCAGGCGAGTGGGCGAAAGGAGAGGAATCCTGATAGCGGGCAGGAGCGATTTTCTGAGGTCTCCTCCATCCCAGGGTGGCGATTCCCACTCCCACCACCAGGATCAGACACAAACTCACCGCGATCGCCAAGAGGCGGGACGGAGCCCATCTCATGGTCGAATCCCCCCCCAAGAATCGCCAGCCACCTGGTTGGGGCATCGACTGGGAGTGGTCGGGAATGGTGATTTCAGGGATCGGCATTCGAAGGATGCCGTATTTGACCTCGCTCAATGCCTGGTCGACGTGATGCCACGCCGCCAGTTCCTGCCGACAGGCGGGGCAACCCTCCAGGTGAGACCGACTCTGAGCGTCAAGAGTGGCCACCGCAAGGTCTTCAGACAGGATTTTTTCCAGGATCGGTTTTCCTTGTGAACAGGCGGGCATAATGGCGAACCTCCTGGATGGAATCTGGTCAGTGAAGCTTCTGGGTATCACTCATGCGTCAGCTGACGGATCGAAGAAGTGGTTTTCCGGCCTTCCCGGTGGATGATCCGATCAAGGAAAGGCGGGACCACAATGCCACGCAAGTTTTCGGCGATTTTTTCGGCAAAGCCACTGACCACTGCAGGGCTCCACAGCCCATCGGCGGAAGCAGCCGCGACCGAAGAAGGGGCCCCTACGGCAGAAGGAGGGGCGACCGGCTCCCCTCCGGTGCCCATTTCCGCCTCGAAAGCTTGCTGGTTGGCGGCACGATCGCGTTCCGCATTGGGCGGAAGCGGTGGAGATACGATGGGGGACGTCGGTTGCTCGCCTGAACCGGGTGAAAGGGGAGAAGGAGCACCTGAATTCACAGATTCGGGAGAATAAACCCCACCTCTAGCGCTGTCATAGAAACCTCCACCCTCAGGAGGGGATGATTCAGGCATCGTCGGCGAGCTGGACGAAGGCGAATCGGGTGACGGCGATGGCGTTGTTGATGACGCTGGCGTTGATGGTGTTGAGGAGGCGGGAGCTGGCCCAGTCGAGGAGGGGGGCGGCGGGGAAGGCGGCGTGGGTGTAGTGGTCGCCGGCTGCCAATCATTGGCAGCGGTCCAGACATATTGGTTATCTGGTGTGTACCAAGTAGTTCCCCCATCGTAGGAAATATTTCCAGAGGCGTCTCTCCAGGTAGCTCCTCCATCGGTAGTATAGTGGCCCAACCCGTCAGAATAAGAGGCAGGATTTTGCCCATTCGCAGCAGAGATTGGGACTAGCAGCAAGATCCCGAGCAGGCAAATCGCAATGTTCCGAGGTGCATTCTTGATCATCACCCAACCTCCTTTTCCCTCATCCATCTCAATCTTTCGCTCTGCTGTCGGAATTCTCCTCGGGAACCAGCCAATGGCGCAATCGCAACCGAGCTTGAAACAGCCCGGTTTTCACGGTGCCAACAGGGATCTGCATTAAATCAGCAATTTCTTGGTGGGTGAGTTCCCAGAAATACTTCATTTCAAGCATTTCCCGGTGGTGGGATGGCAACCGACTCAATGCTTCATGGATAGTCAGCTTTGCTACAGTCGCACTCTCGACATCGCCAGAAGACGGGGAATCTGAGGGAAGGAGAGAATCAGGGACCTCTTTCTCTTTCCTCCGTCGCTGATCAAGAACCAAGTTGCGGCAGATACTTAACAACCAGGGTTTGAAGCGATGCGGATCCTGAAGCTGCGTCAGCCGTTGGAACGCTCGCAAGAAGGCCTCCTGGAGCAAGTCTTTGATGTGGTCGGCCGGACATTGCATGCGCTGAGAGAGGTAATACGCACAGAGTGGGGCATACCGGTCCACCAGCAGCCGGAAAACATCTTTCCTGCCCTTCAATATTTGACCGATAAGATCGGCATCAGGAGGTGAGGAGGTCGTCACAGGTACCACGTCTTGGCCAGGAGCAACGATCGCGTTCGTAAAACCAAGGGATGCTCGTTCATATTCAGTCCAATCATAGTAGACGGGAAATCTCACCGAAGAGTTTTAGGTTCATGGAGAAGCGGTCCATAATTTCCAGAACTTGCTGGCTCCCTCCCCGGTAAATCCAAGGCGATACCAGCGACAAAAGGTCCGAAGGGCCTTTTGCTTGCCCACCAGAGTCAATGATACCCGCAGAAGAGGCCCCTGGCCAGGAGCGGCAGTCACCTCAAACGCTCGAATGAAACCACTTCCGAAAGAATGCTGCTGCTTCAAATTTCCTTGTCCATCGATGACGGAACGTTGGATTTCCGCCCCGCCGGGATTGAACTCATACCGCACCCGCCACAATCGCCCCTTTTCCATGACCCAGAAAATAAAGGCTGTCGCTTTTCGGGAATCGGGGGCGTATTCGATTGGCCCCCCCATTTCTCCCAGAGTAGTTTGGATAGGCCCGGGAAGGGCCAATCCAAGATCCCGGTCAAGAGCCCGCAGAATGATAGCCCCGATCTGGGTTTGGTCGGTGACGTCCATGACCCGTTGGGTATTCCGAAGGCCATACGTGAACACGCGAAGCAGGGCGGCACCGAGAAAACCCAGGATCATCAGGATGATCATGAGTTCGATCAGGGTCCATCCAAGGCGAATCTGCCGATCACTCATCGATCACCACCACAGGATACGTGAAGGTGGCGATCTCACCAGCATTGTTCGGAGTGGCGATGAGCAATGAAACAAGCATGGCGGTATGGACTTTCCCAGAGGGAGAGGGCGGGACCGTCATTGGCACGATCGTGTAGGAGAGTTGGAAGGATTTGGCATCCCAGGGTGGGAGAAAGATCTGGTGCCGGCGCCCTGGGCCCGGCAATACGATGGGCTGTTCCGGGTCCGTGGGAGGATGGAGGATTTCGGGCTCGAAAACCGCCGGCAGAAGACCTGCGCGAAACGATCGCGCTTGGGCGGCGAAACTCCGGGCGAGATTGGTCATCTCAAGCTCCCGTTGCCCGCCGACGACCAGAGTTTTCGATTGCATGAAGACCTGCCACAGCCACAGGAAGAGAAACATCAGCAGCCCGACTCCGACCAGGACTTCGACCAGCCCCAGCCCTCGACCAGACGTGGAAACCCCTGCGATTCGCAACTGCTCCTCTGCGCTCACCGGATGGTCTTTCATTGGGTATGGACGGTCCCGGTCGGCCCCGGCCCCAGAACGACGCTGTAGGCCTGCGACCATTGTACTGGATTGGCAGGATCGAAACGAGTGTCATAATCGATCGTCCCGCCGTCGGCACTGAAATGCTCAGGCTCCAACCGATCGACGGCCAGGAACCCTTTCAAGCGGAGAGGCCCAGACCAGGAAAGCTGGCCTCGCGGCGCCAGCACCCCAGCCTCGATCGGCTGTCCAGTCGCCCGCACATCCTTGCCGGCAATGATGAGGCACCGTGCAGCGGGGTTGGTTCGAGTCAGTCGACCGATGGTCACGTTTCCCGATGCCCAGATGATCATTGAACAGGAATAATCAGCAGCCGGCGAAAGATCGAGATCCCCTTCCACATACACATGATGGGGCCGGTCGAAATGACGCACTCCATCTTTGATAGTGCTCAGCGATGATTGCAAATACGAGGCCTGATCGGGAAATTCATAGGCCAGGTGCGATCGGCTCTGCTCGAACTTCGCCAAGGGGTCGAACGCCGCCAAGTCGACAGAGGGATAGCGTTGGCCTTCGCCAGACAGGGTTCTAGGTATGGTAACGGTCGTGGCGGGATTGGGATAGTCTTCGGGAGGCAGCCGCCGCGGGGGTGGAAACTTCTTGACCCCTGTTCCACCCGCGCCATCATACATCTGATCGTAGAGCCCGTTGTAGGACGGCATGCCCGAAGAAGGTGGAAAATCGGTATTCAATTTGACACTCTAGCATGGGTACAGATAGCCTTTCCAAGAAACATGAGTCGCTGCTGGCTCAGGTGCCAGAGCATCTCGAACATCGTGGCCAGGTGGGCTTTCCCCAGGAGGTCGAGGGCAAAGCGTTGGCGAAGACAGGTCGTTGGCCGGGCACGGTCCATCACCCGCAGCCTTTTTCATCTGTAGGGTTGCTAGAGTGTCTTCAATTTGGTCATGAACAACAGGTAATCATGGGGATCGCCAGCATTGAAGGCCGGGAACAACCGACCGATATGTTGGGGAATACCTCTGGGGAACAGCGGCGTGAACAAATCATAGAAATCAACGGTATGCAAGCGCGGTTTGCCAGGCGGCTGGAAATCTTGCGGATCGACGAGTCGGCGAATAGGGAAAATAGCTCTCTTCCTCTGCCCCAGAGTAGGTTGAAAGTATTCGGGAAAACCATCGTCATTGGCATCATAGATCATCGTCGAATACAGAACATATCGGGATTTGACCCGGCCTAGCACCCGCGTGGGAGTCATGCGTTGACGATCTCCGAATAACCGGAGAATGCTGCTGCGCGTCAACAAAGGAACCGCATCGGCCCCCACCATGAACGTCAGCATTCGGTCGGTTTGCCATTCTTCCATGGCGCCGATCGGCGTGAAGCGCACGCGCAGCAAGGTTCCCGGGAAATAGGGTGAGCAGGCGTACGGAAGCTCAACCTGTCCCTGGCCATCGAAAACAAATGATGGCCAGAACAGGAAATTCTCGGATTCGGCACGCGATGGATGGGTTCCATCAAGGGCCAGGACCACTTCGGTTCCTCCCAAATAGACCCACCCAGACCTCAGCCAAGCATCAGTCTCGGTAGAAATGAAAGGTCGATCGGAGTTGTACAGCACCAACGGTTTGCGAACGGTCGAATCGGTCTGGAAGGTTTTGGACAAAACATTGTACATTTCGGGCGACCGGGTTTTCCGGACAAACAAGGTGTGCTTGGAGGTCACCGGCGGCAACATATGAACAACCCGGAACTCCCTGACGAAGGTGAATGTCATGGGATGCTTCCGCATTTCCATGGTGATAGTCAGGATGGCCTCGCCGACCAGGGTACTCTCGGTGCGTTCTTTCTCCTGCCAGAGAACGTGCATCTCCAGATTGTTGGCAGCCGGCGGCAAGGCGCAAAGCTGCCGGAGACTGTCTTGCAATTCCGGATAGCATGCCATATCCTTGGGGTCCAAGGTGAATGACAAAGGTCCGGCATCCTCGAGGGAAAATCGCGAGGGGGCAGGAGGAGGCGGAAACAGCAGCGCACAACCGGCCTGTTCAGCCAAAGCATCTTCGATAGCTCGCCAGAACAGGGTGGCACACCCGAGCGCCCGTTGATATCCCAATCCTTCTTCGAGGATTCTGATGGTTACGTGGCGGAGCTGGATGGACCTCCTTGACAAGAGGAAAAACAGACACCCCAGGATCACCAGGACAAACATCACCGTGAAAATTACCATCCCCATACGGGGTTGAGGGCTTCGTGAAGGCTGATAGGGAAAAGAAGGTCTCCCCCGGAAACCGCCAGTTACCTGGCCACCCGGTACTCCCTCAAGTTTCCCCATACCTTTCTCCGCTCGTATTTTAGGAATAGCATCATCCTCCTGGTTTCGCAAGAGAGATCCTCTAATAGTTCGAGCCTTCAGCCGCCTTTCTCCTGTTGGCCTCCCGTCATCAGGCTCCATTGGCAGCCCCTTCGCAGCGAAGCCTGATCCGCTTGGTCTCTTTTCCCGGGTCGATCCCCGATTTCTGGCCGTTTTCATCGTACGTGCGCGTCAGCCCGTTTTTTCTCGATGCGTTGCAGGAATGACGAGAGGCGGCCTGCCGGCTTTCAAATGCCAATAGAGGGTCTCTCTCAGCGAATGCCGCCACGGAACGACCGGGGCCGGTCGGACGACCGGCCCCGGCGCGGGAATCAGGACGATCTCAGGTCAGCGGGTCACTGGGGAAGCTTCAGCTCAGACAGGGCCTTGTAGAGGTTGTAGCGGAACTTGACCTCCTGCTGGGCCTTTTCGAGCAGGGCCTTGGCCGCTTCGGGATTGAGCTTCTTGAGGCTGCGGAAGCGGTTCTCGCCATACGCGTATTCCTCGTAGGGGATCGAGGGATCCTTGGAATCGAGCTGCAGGGGATTCTTGCCTTCCTTCAGCAGGTCAGGATTGAAGCGGAGCAACGGCCAGTGGCCGGAGTTGACCGCCTTGCGCTGCTCTTCCAGGCCCTTCTCCATGTCGATGCCGTGGGCGATGCAGTGCGAGTAGGCGATGACCAGGGCGGGCCCGTCATAGGCCTCGGCCTCGAGCATGGCCTTCAACGCATGCGCCGGGTTGGCCCCCAGGGCGATGCGGGCGACGTAGATGTTGCCGTAGGACATGGCGATCATGGCCAGATCTTTCTTCGGCATCGGCTTGCCGCCGGCCGCGAACTTGGCCACCGCGCCGATCGGGGTCGATTTGCTCATCTGGCCGCCGGTGTTGGAGTAGACTTCGGTATCGAGCACCAGGACCTTGACGTTCTTGCCCGAAGCGAGCACGTGATCGAGGCCGCCGTAACCGATGTCATAGGCCCAGCCGTCGCCGCCCACGATCCAGGTGGAGCGCTTGATCAGGAAGTCGGCGATCTGGACCAGCCGCCTGGCCTCGGGTTCGGCGCAGTTCTTGAGCGCGTCTTTGAGCTTGGCCACATTGACGCGCTGCGCCTCGATGCCGGCCGGGGTCGACTGATCGGCCGTCTTGACCGCCTCGAAGAGGGGGCGGGCATCGACACAGGCCTTGCACTTGCACTGCTCGAGCGCTTTGACCAGCTCGAGGGCCTGCTCATTGAGCTTGTCGCAGGCCAACCGCATGCCCATGCCGAACTCGGCATTGTCCTCGAACAGACTGTTCGACCAGACCGGCCCCCGCCCGTCGGCCCGCTGGCAGTAGGGGGTCGACGGCATGTTGCCGCCGTAGATCGAGCTGCAGCCGGTGGCGTTGGCGATCATCAGGTGGTCGCCGCAGATCTGGGTGAGCAGCTTGATGTAGGGGGTCTCGCCGCAGCCGGCGCAGGCGCCGGAGAACTCGAACAGCGGCCGCACCAACTGCGAGCCTTTGATGGTCTTGATGTCATAGAGCGAAGGATCGGGCTCGGGCAGGTCGAGGAAGAACTTGAAGTTCTCGCGCTCGGTCTCGCGCAACGGCAGCTGGGGCGCCATGTTGATCGCCTTGGTGGCCAGTTTGGCCCCGTCGGGGCCTTTCTGGTGGGCCGGGCAGACGAAGACGCAGGTGCCGCAGCCGGTGCAGTCCTCGGGCGCCACCTGCACGGTGAAGGAGAGGTTCTTGTCCTTGTAGCCCATGGCTTTGCAGCTCTTGAAGGTCTTGGGCGCCTTCTCGAGGAACTTGGGGTCGTAGACCTTGGTGCGGATCGCCGCGTGCGGGCAGACGAGGGCGCACATGCCGCACTGCACGCAGGTCTTTTCGTCCCAGACCGGGATGCGGGTCGCCACATTGCGCTTCTCGTACTGGGTGGTGGCGGTCGGGAAGGTGCCATCGTCGGGCATCTTGGAGACGGGGATGGTGTCGCCCTTGGCGGCCATCATGGTGCCGAGCACTTCCTTGACGAAGGTCGGAGCGGTCTCGGGCACCGGCGGTTTGATGTGGAACTTCGAGGTGACCTGGGAAGGCACACGCACTTCCTCGAGCTTCTCGAGGGCCAGATCGACCGCTTTGCAGTTCATCTGGACGACCTCGTCGCCCTTGCGGCCATAGGTCTTCTTCAGCGCCGCCTTGATCTCTTTGACGAAGACCTCGCGGGGCAGGATCTTGCTGATCTCGAAGAAGGCGGTCTGCATCACGATGTTGATGCGGTTGCCCAGACCGATGCTTTCGGCGATCTTCAGCGCGTCGATCACGTAGAAGCGTGCCTTCTTGTCGATGAGCGCTTTCTGGGTCTCGATCGGCAGCTTGTCCCAGACCTCCTTGCCGCTGAAGGGGCTCTCGAGCAGGAAGGTGCCGCCTTCGCGCAGGTCGGCCAGCATGTCGTACTTCTCGAGGAAACTGAAGTTGTGGCAGGCGATGAAGTTGGCGCTGGTGATGAGGTAGGGGCAGCGCAGCGGCTTCTTGCCGAACCTCAGGTGGGAGACGGTCATGCTGCCCGACTTCTTCGAGTCGTAGACGAAATACCCCTGGGCGTAGTTGTCGGTGACCGTCCCGATGATCTTGATGGCATCTTTGTTGGCCCCCACCGTGCCATCGGAGCCCAGCCCGTAGAACTTGGCGCAATAGGTCGACGGATCGCTGGTCTCGACCGCCGCGCCCACCGGCAGGCTGGTATGGGTCACATCATCGGTGATGCCGACCGTGAAATGGTTCTTGGGCTCCTTCTGTTTGAGATTGTCGAAGATGGCGAGGCACTGGGCCGGCGTGAACTCCTTGGAACCAAGCCCATAGCGGCCGCCCACCACCTTGGGCCAGTGGGAGAACGGGGCGATCTTGCGCTCGAGCGCTTCCCCGATGCCATTGCGCACGTCGATGTACAGAGGCTCGCCGAGGGCGCCGGGCTCTTTGGTGCGATCCATGACGGCGACCGCTTTGGTGGTGGCCGGGAAGGCCTTGATCATGTGGTCGACCGAGAAGGGGCGATACAGGCGCACCTTGATCAGGCCCACCTTCTCTCCCTTGGCGTTCAGGTAGTCGACGACCTCATGCATGGTCTCGGCCCCGCTGCCCATGATCACGACGACGCGCTCGGCATCGGGAGCGCCGATGTAATCGAACAGATGGTACTGGCGGCCGACGATCCGGGCGAAGGCATCCATCTGCTTCTGCACGATGGCCGGGCATTTCTCGTAGTACGGATTGACCGTCTCGCGGCCCTGGAAGTAGACATCGGGGTTCTGGGCGGTGCCGCGGATCTTGGGCCGTTCGGGCGTCAGACCGAGCTGCCGGTGCTTGTTGATCAGCTCGTCGGGCAGCATCTGCCGCATCTGATCGAAGGTCACGATCTCGCAGCGATTGACCTCGTGCGAGGTGCGGAACCCATCGAAGAAATGGACGAACGGCACCCGCGCCTCGAGCGTGGAAGCCTGGGCGATGAGGGCGAGGTCCATCACTTCCTGGGGGGAGCCGGAGGCCAGCAGACCCCAGCCGGTCTGCCGGACGGCCATGACATCGCTGTGATCGCCAAAGATCGACAGGGCCTGGCAGGCCAGGGAGCGCGCCGAGACATGGAAGACGGTCGGGGTCAGCTCGCCGGCGATCTTGTACATATTGGGAATCATCAGCAACAGACCCTGGGACGCCGTGAAGGTGGTGGTGAGGGCGCCGGTGGTCAGCGACCCATGGACCGCCCCGGCGGCGCCTCCTTCGGATTGCATCTCGACGACCTGGGGAACGGTGCCCCAGATGTTCTTCTCGCCGCGGGCGCTTTTCTCATCGGCCATTTCCCCCATGTTGGAGCTTGGGGTGATGGGATAGATGGCAATGACTTCATTGGTGGCGTGAGCCACGTATGCGGCGGCGGAGTTGCCGTCCAGCATGTCGTAGGTTTTCTTGGTCTCGGACACGATCGACCTCCTGCTTGATGTGCGGGGAATGGCCCCGGATGACCGAAAACGCAGGCATGATACGGCAATTTCGGCCCCGAGTCAAGGCCAAGCCGTCGTTCATTCCTCGAAAACCAGCATCAGATCAGGATAGGGAAAATTTTCCCAATCTATCCTGCCCTTGCCACCGCCGTTCCCAATCGGGCGACAAACCCTGTCCCTAAGAGGAACGCTCGGGCAGGCCCTGCCGCCCGCCCTTTCCCCTAGGTGCGGCCCCCACCACTCTGGCCTGAAGAGGGGAAAGATGGAGCCGTTGCTCCTGGCGCGGCGATGCCGCCGCTGCGAAAAAAAATTGAACCTGCCCAGGTGGTTTGACGTATCCTGGCATGAAGGTGGATGTCCGAAAGCATCATCAAGATTCAGGAGGAGAACCCATGAAGCGGAATCTGAAGGTTGTGGCCTACGTCGTGATCCTGGCCATGATGACGGTCACTCTGACCGGGTGCAAGCTCGATCTGGCCAAAATCGGCGAATTCATCACCAAGATCGCCGATGTCATCAGCAAGGTGGCCTCAGGCATCAAGTCGTTCGGCGAAAGCCTGAAAAACAGTGGCAGCAGCAGCTCCAGCGACAAGAAGAGCGGCACTTCCGGCACCGCCAGCGGCACCGCCACGATCGCCACCGGCACCACCAGCGTGGCGAGCGGCACCGCCACCAGTTCCGCCACGGTCAAGCCCAGCACTCCGTCCAGCGGCACCGCCACCTCGACCAGCAAAGTCGGCGCTGCCGAGGCGGGCGACGAAGAAGAAACGCCCGGCCAGTAATCTTCGCGCCGGCGATCCCGTCACCAACCTGCCCGGTCCCCCGACCGGGCAGGTGTTTTTTTCGCGTCCCTCTTCGGGTCAGCCTCAGGAACGGGCATCGGGACTCAGAGAGCGGGCGTCTCACCGCTCCGCGCCAGTCCTTCAGACCCTGTCCCTGCCGACTGAGCCTGTTCAGGCGGGGATTCCCGCAACGGATCGGCCAATGCCAGCAGGCGCTGCCGGATCTCCTCGGCCAGCCGCCGGATCGCCACGCCGGGACGGCCGTCGGTGGCCTCCCCCGAACCACGGAACGGGTCGCCGATCCGCACCCGCACTGTACCCACCCGCGGAATCCGATGCGCCGATGGCAGAATCTCGGCGAGGCCGAACAAGGCGATCGGCACGATCGGACAGCGGGCGCGCCACGCCAGCCGAGCCGCATACTGCAAACCGGCGGTGTCGGCCACGGCCGCGACCTCGGGACAGAAGACCCCGACGTGATCGCCGGTCCGGAACAGGGCGCGCCCCTGGCGGATCAACGTCCGGCCGTCACGGCCAGGCTCGAACGGCAGATGGCCCATCCGCCGGAGCGCGCGCCCGAGCAGAGGCCAGCGGAAGCACGCGGCCGGCAGAATGAAACGCACCGGCCGCGGCAGGCTCGCCGCCAGCACCAGCCCCTCGAGCAGCCCGCCGCCCTGGACGACCACGACCGCCCCGGGCGCGATCTCAGCCAGCCGGTCGGCGCCCCGGACGACCACCGCGACATCGAAGGCGCCCAGCCAGCCGGCCGCCAACGCCCGCGCCCACCGGAAGGTGGGCGGCCACCCGACATTCCCGCCAGAGGCGGACGCAGAGAACGAAGGCAAGGTCATCCGCCAAGGCGAGAAGACCGCTCACCGACCTCGCTGGCCGGGCAGCCGGTTGAAGGCGCGGTTGATGTCGTAGGGCTCGAGCACCATCGACAGGAGGAACGCGCGACAGACATCCTGGCGGGACCAGGAAAGGCGGCGGGGCGGCCGGACGATGGCCGTGGGGGCGGCGGTCGGGCGACGGTCGAGGAGGCTGACCCCTTCCCCGCCCAGCTCTTCGAGGTTGATCCGGCCATCGAGCGAGGCTTCCTGATCGAAATTGGCTGCCCAGTCGGGATGATCGACCGGATGCGGCGGAACGCGCGCAGGCGCGGCTGGTGGCCGGGCCCGCCGTTTCTTGCCCTTCTTTTTCGGCAGGGGGGGCTCTTCCCCCGCTGCGGGCGCCTGGAAACCGGTCGGCGCCCCCCAGCTGGCGGCCACATCTTCCCCGTCGGCGCTGGCACCGGCTTCCCCAGCCGGGGTTTCAGCGCCTGTGGCGAAGGAAGCATCGGCTGATTCTTCTGGGGATTCGAAGGGTGAGGAGGTCGGAGGCGGCGGAGGCGCAGGGGGAAGGGACGACTGGTTCTTGAAGAAATCGTCGATGGAACCCAGGTCGTTGAGGTCGCCCAGACCGCTGTCGGCGGACGTGGGCATGCGCTTCTTCACCTCGCTGTAGATGGAAGCGATGATGAAGACGAGGGCGACGATGATCTCGACGATGCCGTCCATGGCGGGGCGGGCTGGATCAGGCCTTGGCGGTCGGCCCGGACGCGGTCACAGGATCCATCATGTGGCCCAGCGATTTGCGCATCTCGGTATCGGCCCCGATGTTCTTCAGGGTGTAGTAGTCGAGGATGCCGAGGTTGCCATCCTTGAGAGCGGCGGCGATGGCCTGCGGCACGGTCGATTCGGCTTCGACGAGGCGAGCGCGCATCTCCTGCTCGAGGGCCCGCATTTCCTGCTCCTTGGCTTCGGCCATGGCGCGGCGTTCGGCGGCTTTGGCCTGGGCGATCTTCATGTCGGCCTCGGCTTGATCGATCTGGAGCTTGGCGCCGATGTTGCTGCCGATGTCGACGTCGGCGATATCGATCGACAGGATCTCGAACGCGGTCTTGGCATCGAGCCCCTTCTCCTGCACCGTTTTGGAAATGCGGTCAGGGTTCTCGAGTATCTCTTTGTGCGATTCGGCCGACCCGATGGTGGTGACGATGCCTTCGCCGACCCGGGCCAGGATGGTATCTTCGGTGGCGCCGCCGATCAGCTTGGTGATGTCGACCTTGACGGTGACTCGAGCGATGGCCTTGACCTGGATGCCGTTCTTGGCCATGGCGGCCACCAGCGGGGTCGTGATGACCTTGGGTTTGACGCAGAGCTTGACGGCTTCGAGCACGTCGCGGCCGGCCAGATCGATGGCGGTGGCCTGCTTGAAGTTGAGGGGGATGCCGGCCCGCTGGGCGGCGATCAGGGCCGAGACCACCCGACTGACGTTGCCGCCGGCCAGATAGTGCGATTCGAGGGCTTGCAGGGAGATCTCCAGGCCGCCTTTGTACCCCATGATGGCGGGATTGATGATGGCATGCGGCACGACGCCCCGCAGACGCATGCCGATGAGATCGATCAGGCCGACGGGGACGCCGGAAGCCAGAGCGCTCACCCACAGCCCGACCGGGATGAAATAGGTGATGACGAACAGGAGGACGAGGCCTCCGACGATGATGATGGCGAGAATGCCAGGTTCCATGGCGACCTCCCCGGGATCCCTCCGGAATGGGTTTCAGAATGCGTCCAGACCACTATCTGGCATGCGTCGGGAAAAGTCAAGTCAGCGGCGAACTCGCCGACCATTCGGCCGCGGCGCCCCGAGGCTGCCCTCAGAAAAGGAGTTCGCGGCGCGTTCTGACTTGGCTCAAGCGGCCGGCGGCGGATTGGCGGAGTCGAGGGGGATGACGATGAGACTGCCGCTCTTGACCTTGATGACTTTGATGGGCGTGCCGCGCGGGATGAACTCGCCGTCGGAGATGACATCGAGGCGTTCATCCCCGATGCGAGCGATGCCCGACGGGCGCAAATCGCTGGTGGCCACGCCTTCCTTGCCCACATAGGGCGACAGGTCGCGGATGGCCGTGTAGCCGTCTTCCACCGAGATCTTGGTCTCGAGCCGGAACCGCTTGCCCAACGACGTGTAGGGGAAGACATAGACGGCCCACAGGACCAGAGCGACGAGGGCGACGAAGGAGACCAGCGTGTAGACGACGGCCAGGCGGAGATCGAGTTTCCAGAAGGCCAGACCGAGCCCGGCCAGGATGATGAGAATCCCGGTGATGCCGGTCAGACCGAACCCGGGGATGAGCGCCACTTCGATGAACAACAGGATCAGCCCACCGATCAGCATGGCGAGGACGACGATCCCCAGCGAGGTCGGGCTCAGCTCGGGCGTTTCGGCCGGCGGCTCGGGCGGCGGCAGGGGAACCGGTTCGACCGGCCCGATCGGCACGCCCTGGGTCGGGGCATTCCCCGGGGCGGGGCGCCCCTCGGCCGGCGCTGCCGGAGCGGTGGTCCCGCCCGGTTGGGCGGTCGGAGCGAGGGCGGGACCGCTGGTGGCCGGCCGCTCGGGCGGCGGCATGAGTTCGGAGCCTGACATCTCCTGGGCGAGCGAGGGACGAAGCAGGACCAGCCCCAGCACCAGGGCGACCAGGCCAACGATCGACGGAACACGCAGGCTTCGCATGGTAGATCACCTTCCCGGGCGGGCCGGGCCATGGAATCAGGTCTGGAGGGGCCGCACCACGATCTTGGTCCCCTCGACGGCGGTGACGACGACCCGTTGATGGCGTTCGACGAAATCGCCCTCCGAGACCACCTCGTACTTCTGGGTGCCGATGCGGACGAACCCCGAGGGCCGCAGCGGAGAGAGGGTCACCCCTTCGAGGTTGAGCAGGTCTTTGTACTGGGACGTATCGACCGCCACGAACCCTTCTTCGGTCGACAGCTTCTCTTTCAGGACGAACCGATCGAACAGATGGAGGCGCGGCGCCAACTGATACAGCACGACGATCATGACCATCGACAGGGCCATGATCTTGGCGATGGCGTAGAGGGCGGAATAGATGCCGCCGAAGACCAGGACGATGCTGAAGGCCATGGCGAGCAGGCCGAGGATGCCGGTAAGGCCGAAGCCGGGGATGACAAAGGCCTCGAGCAGGAGCAGCAGGGTGCCGATCACGAACAGCAGGAGGGCTTCGAGGCCGGCCAGATAGGCGAACAAGTGGCCGCCGAAGAAGAGCGCCAGGCAGGCCAGGCCGACCCACCCGAGCAGGCCCCATCCGAAGATCAGGAATTCCAGGATCAGGCACCAGACACCGACCGTGAACAGCAGGACCGAGATATTGGGATTGGTCAGCCAGCGGGCGAGGGTTTCGCCCGAGGTCGGCACGACGGTCTCCAGCGGAGCCGGCTCGATATTGAGCCGGCGCAGGGCGGCGGGCACCCCATCGACGATGGCATCGCAGAACCCGTGGGTGAGGGCGGTCTCGGTGGTCAGGGTCAGGATCTCGCCGCGCGCCACCAGCCCGGGAATGCTTTCATGGTTCTTGTCGACCATCGCCGCCGCCAGGGCGCGCGGCCGGCCCCGCGCCTCGGCGGTGCTCTCGAATTCGGCCCGGAAGGCGGAGACGATCTTCTCTTCGGCCGCCATCACCCCGGTCCCGACCAGCTTGATCGGGGTGGCCGCGCCCAGTTCGGAGCCGGGCTCCATGAAGATGCGATGGCAGGAGATGGCGATCAGGGCCGCCGCCGACAAGGCCCGCCCCTTGATCACCGCGACGGTCGGCACCCGGGCCCGCAGCAGCGCGTCTTTCATCTCCTGCGCGGCGGTGACCAGACCGCCGTTGGAGTTGATCTCGACGACGAGGGCCCGGGCCTGCTCCCGCTCGGCCCGCCGGATCATGCGTTGCAGGAAGAACGACAGCCCGGTGTCGATCTCCCCGTGCACGGGGACGACCAGCACCAGCCCGAGGCTGGGCGGGGTTCCGCCGGCCGGCGGCGAACTCTGCGCGCCGAGGGGAGCGACGAGGCCGGGGGCGAAGGCCAGGAGCAGGCAAACCAAAACCGCGAGACACGCATACTGTCTCGCGGCATGGGGCGACATGGATTGGGAAGAGGGGGGATTACTTCCGCCGCCGCTGTTTGCGACGAGCTTCAGCCGCTTTCCGCTTCTGCTTCTCACTGGGTTTCTCGTAGGCGCGCCGCCTCTTGATCTCCTTGATGATGCCGGCTTCCTGACACTTCTTCTGGAAGCGCTTCAAGGCTTTCTCGAGAGGTTCATCCTTCAAAACCTTGACTTCTGCCACGTTCTTCACCCCCCTCCTTGTACAAGTCTTCGGGTTGGCGCAGCGGCGGGGTTCACCCCGGCGGCCACCCCATCGACCGACCGCCCAGCAGGTGGAAATGCAGGTGGCCGACGGTCTGCCCGCCTTCCGGCCCGCAGTTGACCACCACCCGGAACCCCTTGGCCAGGCCGAGGGGTTCGACCAGCCCCTGGATCGCGCGATAGACCGCCGCCAGCACCTTCGGGTCGGCGGCGGCCGGTTCGGTCAAGCCGGCGATATGCTGGCGGGGCACCACCAGGACATGCACGGGGGCCTGCGGATGGAGATCGCGGAAGGCGACCACCGTGTCATCCTGGTGGACGAACTGGGCGGGAATGGCTCCCTGGGCGATCTTGCAGAAAATGCAATCGGTCATACGGTAAGGGTTGATATTAACGCAGAGGGAACGTGATGTCAAGGATATTTTCATCCCCAATCCCGCAGCTTGGGAACGGGCGACTGGGGTACCCGCCCGCCACCCCGCGCTCTGACAAGTCTCGAAGCCTTCCCGAACGCCTCGGGAAAATGGTCGCCAGAATTTTCTTGACTTCGGGCGCGAGCTTTGCTACCATGTAAATGCGTTCGATATCGCGCCCTCGGGGCGTAGCGCAGTTGGTAGCGCACCTGGTTTGGGACCAGGATGTCGCTGGTTCGAGTCCAGTCGCCCCGATTGCGTGGCAATCTGCGGGAATAGCTCAGTTGGTAGAGCGCCACCTTGCCAAGGTGGATGTCGCGGGTTCAAGTCCCGTTTCCCGCTCTCCGTGCCCTTCTGGTGTCTGCGCCTGTAGCTCAGGTGGATAGAGCAACAGCCTTCTAAGCTGTGGGCCAGAGGTTCGAGTCCTCTCAGGCGCGCCGCAAGACCGGAGGGTCCGTCGTCGATGGAGAGAGTAGCACAATGGCAGTGCACTAGACTGTGGATCTAGCTGTTGCGGGTTCAAGTCCCGTCTCTCTCCCTGACCTGGGCGCTTGTAGCTCAACTGGATAGAGCGACGGACTTCGGATCCGTAGGCTGAGGGTTCGAATCCTTCCAGGCGCGTTGCGGGCCGTTAGCTCAGGGGTAGAGCATCTGACTTTTAATCAGAGGGCCGTTGGTTCAAATCCAACACGGCTCACTGGGGAGGGCGACCTCCCGAGTGATCGACCAGACGGTCGAATCCGCACCGGACCGTTAGCTCAGTTGGTAGAGCAGCTGACTCTTAATCAGCGGGCCGCAGGTTCAAGTCCTGCACGGTCCACCCGAACCGACCATCCGGCGTGGTGACACGCCGGATTTTCTTTTCCCGGCTCCTGGTGGTATGCTTTTCCCAATTATTCCTGCCAGAGTCAGGAGGCGTCCATGCCATCCGCCGCATCACGTACCTGTACCTGCCCCGCCCTCCTCCTCGGTCTGCTGCTCGGCGTCGCCCTGTCGGCCGCCGCCCAGACCGTCCAGCTCCATATCGACGTCGGCCTCAACCATTTCTACAAACAACGCTATCTCGAAGCCTTCAAGGAATTCAAAGCGGCCGTCGAGAAAGATCCCAAGAACGCCGAGGCCCATTTCAACCTCGGCCGCGTCTACAAGGCCCAGGGCTTCCTCAAAGAAGCCGTGCTGGAGTTCGAGATCGCCCTCGCCATCAACCCGGGCCACCTGCAGGCCCGCCGCGAACTGCAAGCCATCAAGGCCCAGCTCCAGTCCGATGTCGGCGCCCGCCTGAAGCTCGAAGGCCTGGAAGAAGCCCAGCGCCAGCGTCAGTCCGACGCTCCCGGCTCGACGCCCGAGCAGCGGGCCCAGGAACTGCTGCGCCAGGGCCGCCCGCGCGAGGCCATCGCCCTCTTCGAGGAGGCCGCCCGCGCCGACCCGTTCAACGTGCGGCTCAAGAAGACCCTCGGCTGGTTGTATTTCCAGCAGAACGACCTCTCGAACAGCCAGGCCCGTTATGAGGAAGCCCTCCGCCTCGCCCCCGACGATCCCGAGCTGCACTACGCCCTCGGCCTCATCGACATGCGCACGCGCAATTTCTCCTCGGCGGCCAGTCGATTCTCGCAGGCCATCGCGCGCTCGCCCGATCTGGTCAAGGCCCATTTCGCCCTCGGCGAGGCCTATGAAGCCCTCGGCCGCTATGAAGATGCCGCGTTCCAGTACCGCAAGGTGCTCACCCTCAACCCCCAGACCGCCGAAGCGACCGCCCGGCTGCGCGATCTGTCGAGTCGCATGGGCTACAACTACTTCTCGCGCGGATCGTTCTACTACCAGCAGGGCGACTACGAGAAAGCCGAGGCCCTGCTGGCCCTGGCCAAGCAGTTCGGCGGCCTGCCCGCCGACCAGGCGCGCCAGATCGACGAGATGCTGGGGGCTGCCCGTTTCTGGATCCGCAAGAAGCAGGAAGAAGAGAAGGTCCGGGCCGAACGACGCGAGACCCGCCAGCAGTCCTACATCACCAAAGACGTCCGGGTCGAGGAGGTCGTCCTCAATCCGAATCCCTGGTTGGGCAAGCCCGTGGAATGGTCGGGAGCCGCCACCTTCGAAGACGAGTGGCAGGGCAAGCGGCGGTTCTTCGTCAATACCAACCAGAACGTCAATCCCGATTCCAACCTCGACTTCGTCTTCGGGGTCGTCTTCCCCAAGCCCCTCCCCAAGGATCCCCGGGTCAGCATCTATTCGCAGGTGACGGTCAAGGGGAAGATCATCGGCATGGAGAAGGCCTTCAACACCACGACCCAGACGCTGAGCCGCCGGCGCCAGCCGATCGTCGAGGCCACCGAGGTCATCTTCACCCGCGAGCAGTACGAGCAGCCCCTGGTCATCCGCTACTTCTGATCTGCTCGGGCTCGTTGCGTGCACCGGCCACCCGCCGCCCCCGTCGTCGCGGGGATGTCCGGCCCGGCACGGCTGGCGGTCCTGCTGGGTTTCATCGGGCTGCCGCTGCTGCTGGCGCTCGGGGTGATCGGCTTCCTCGAGGAAGAAGCCGGGCGGGCGGCGCACGCGGCCCAGCTCGCCCAGATGCGGGAGGCCCTGGCCGAGACCCTGGCCTATGGCGATCCCCTCCAGCGCCTGGAACAGGATCTCGAGCGGCAGACCCGCGCCCTGCCATCCCTCACCGCCTGGAAGGCCCGGGTGCCCCGGCTCCTGCGCACCCATGCCGGTCGCCTCGAGCTGTACCTGTTCCACCCGGACGGCACGCCCGAACCCCTGCCCGGCCTGCCCGCCCCGCCCCGCGTCGCTGCTCGCCAGTTCATGCAGGTGCTGCTCGATCCCGGCGCACCCCACAACCCCCGGCTGGTGGCGACTTTCGGCGGCCATCCGGAGGCGCCCGTCCGGCTGGCCGCCACCCCTCGTCGGCTCTGCCTGCTGATGACCGGGGGACTGCGCAACTGGGGCGGCTGGTGGCCCCTGACCGGTCCCGGCGGCCGCCGCCTCGGCCACGTCATCGCCTTTCTGCACAAGGTCCGCGGCGGGGAAGCCCCCCTCCTCGACGAAGCGGTCGAACGGGCCACCCGCCGGCACGGCCGGTACTTCCATCTCGGATGGCGCGACCCTGGCATCCCCGAGGTGCTGCGCCCGCCCCGACGCCGGGGCGGCCCGCCACGCCCCTGGGCGGCCGGCCTGGCCGCCCAGCTCGACCGCCTGCCCTGGGGCGAATGCACCTTCACCCGGGCCGGCCGCACCGGCCTTCTGGTGGTCAGCCCGCACGGCGAGCAGGTCTTCTGCCTGGCCCGCTACCCGCCCGACCGTTCCACCACCTTCGACCTGGCCAGGTTCGCCTGCCAGCTGACCGCCGTGCTGACCGCCCTGCTGAGCGTGGCCGTCGCCAGCGGGCGCTGGCTGCTGCCGCTGGGGCTGCGCGGCCGGCTGACCCTCTTGCTGATGGTCGGGGGCGGCATCCCGCTGGCCATCCTCCTGACCACGGCCGTCATCGATCACCAGGACCGCGTCGCCCTCGAACTCGACCGCCTCCGACGCGCCAGCGCCGAGCACCTGACCCGGATCGACCAGGAGCTGAGCCGCGACTATCGCCGCCTGGCCCGCTCCTACCAGCGGTTCCTCCAGCGCCTGGAGAGCGTGCCGACCGCTTCGCTGCCCGCCGCCCTCGCCCCGTTGCGAGCGCACAATGAACGGCGGCGGGCCGTCCTGGTCCAGATGCTGGTCATCGATACCGCCGGCCGTCTGCTCTTCTGCGACGATCGCAGTTTCAGGGGCGACCGGGCGGCCGGCCACACCGCCATCGAGGTCAATCGCAGCCATGCCCTGCAGTTGCTGCGCGGCTACAACGGCGATCTGGCCGAGGACCTGAGCGACGAGGACGCCGATCGCCCGGCCGCCCCGGCCGGCGGGGCTTCGTTCGAACTGCTGACCGGAACGACGGGCAAAGCCTTCTTCAAGCACCTGCTGGCCGCCAGCCCGACTCTGCAGAACCTGCAGATCTTCGACCGCGAGGTGCCCGCCTTCCTCGGCATCCTGCGCAACCCCGCGGCCGATGGCGGCAAGGCGGCCCGCGCCATCATGACCGTCCTGCACGACAAAGATGCCCTCCAGCGGCGGTTCCTGGCCGGCATCACCCGCGTCCTCGCCACCCGCTCCGCCTTCGAGCGCGGCCCCGCTCGACCGTCCGCTCTCGACCGGGATCGGGAGGCCCCGCCCGCCGCCCCGGGCGGCGATGATCGGCCGATCTTCCTGGCCTTGCCGGTAACGCCCCGCCCCACCACCCCCTCGTTTCCCCGACCCGGGCTCGAGCATCACCGGGCCTTGCGCGCCCTGGCCGACCTGGCGGCCACCACCCGGCTGCCGACCCACCAGCCGCTCCGCCTGAGCCCCCGGCTCTTTCGACCGGACGCGCCGGGCAGCCCCACAGCGCCAGGCTCCATCGCTGGCACGCGGGAGTTCCTGGTCACCGCGGTCCCCGGGCAGCACCTCGACGGCTACATCTTGCTGCTGGCCCACCCGCTCCAGACGCTGCACGAGGCCACCCGCGTCCTGAACGCCCGCCTGGTCGGCCTGACCATCGCCCTGCTGCTGCTGGCCTGGCTGGTGGCCCGGATCGCCTCGACCCTGCTGCTCGCTCCGCTGGCCGGGCTCGGCCGCGGTCTGGACGCGCTGGTCCGCCGCGATTTCGGCGTGCGGCTGGAACCGGGCCGGGTCGAGGAACTGGCCGGGCTGGCGACCCGATTCAACCAGGTGATGGAGGGGTTCCGGGAACTGCAGATCGCCCGCACGGTCCAGGAGCATCTCTGGCCCTCCGCCCCGCTGCTCGGCCCCGATTGGAGCCTCCACGGCCTCTGCCGCACCGCGACCGACCTCGGGGGGGATCACCATGACTGGTTCCCCCTGCCCGACGGGCGGGTGCTGCTGGCGGTGGGCGATGTCGCCGGACACGGCATCCCTTCGGCCCTGACCGAGGCCGCCGCGAAAGTGCTGCTGGCGCTGCATGCCGCGCGCACGCCCAGCCCACGGTCGATCCTCGAGGCCATGAACCGCGATCTGCTCGCCCAGTCGGAAAAGCCCCTGTCGATGACCATGTGGCTGGGCCTGTTCGATCCCCGCACCCGCACCTTGACCTGCGCCTCGGCCGGCCATCCCTTCCCCATTCTGCTGACCGAGGGGAAGCCGGGCGAACTCTTGAAGAACGGCGGGCTCCCCCTGGGCATCCGGCGCCAGATGCTGTATCGCGAGATCACCCTCGACTGGCGAGCCGGGGGCACCCTGGTGGTCTACTCGGACGGCCTGGTCGAAAGCCATTCCCCCGCCGGCGAGATGCTCTCCTTCCCGCGCCTGCTGGCCGAAGCCGAGCGCCGACGGCAGCGGCCGCCACCCGAGCTGGCCCGCGAGCTGATCGATCTGGCGCTGGCCTGGAGCGGCACCGCCGCCCCCGAAGACGATCTGACCGTCGTCGTCCTGCGGGCGGCGCCCCGGCCGGTCGACCAGACTGCTTCGGAGGGAGAAGCCACCAGGGGAGGCCAGCCATGATCGGGGTCGGTCGCCGCTGGGCCGGCGGATTGATCTTGGCAGGCGCCCTTCTCCACCTGGTGGTGGCGGCGATGGTCGGCCGCTACCAGGCGGCCGAGCGCGAAGAACGCGCCGCCCGCCGCCTGGCGGCCTGGCTGCAGGAGTACAGCCGCCAGGTGAAGCCGGAGGCGGTGCTGCAGCGGCTCGCCCTCGATCTGACCAAGGGCTGCCTGGGCCAGCCGGTGGACACGGCCCGAGCCTTCCTGGCGTCGGCTCCCGCCCGGCTGGGGTGGCCGGCCGACGCCTGGGAGGTCATCCTGTTCGACGCCCGCGGTCAGGCGTGGCTCGACGATCCGCTGGCCAAAGCGGGGGCGGAAACCGCCTTCCACCTGTTCCGCACCCATCCGCTCAGCGCGAAGCCCCTGCCGCGCGGGGCCGAGGCGCGCACCATCCGCTTCCTCGGGGGTGGAGTCGGTTTCGGCCCTCTGCACGGACGTCCGCGACGCCTGGTTCGCCTGAGCGGCGCCAGCCGCCGGACCTGGGCCTTCTGGGATTTCGCCCATCAGCCCGCCCCCTCGCTGGTGGCCGGCGTGCTGCTCCTCTTCCATGAAGCCCGGCTGACGGAAGACCGCCTCGCCCGCTGGCAGCTCGACCATGATCGAATCCCCCGCACCCGCGTCGGCTTTCTCGATCGCGACCGGCCGTCCCGCAGTCGGCTGCCCCCACCGCTGCGGCCGGCGACGGCCGCTCCCCTCCTGCGGCAGGCGTTCCTGGCCGGGCGCGGCGATCGGCTCCGCCTGGAGGGCCGCCTCGTCGTCTTCGCGCCGGAGGGGGAACGGCTGGCCCTGATCGGCCTGCTGGACCCGCCCCGCCCCGTCCTGCCCCGCTGGCTGCTCGGCCTGCTCTTCCTGTGGCTGCCGTGGGCCATCCGCGTGACGGGGACCGCCGACCGCTTCCGGCTCACCCTGCCCGACCTGCTGGCCGGGCTCGTGCTGATCGCGGCCGCCCTGCCGCTGACCGTCACCTTCCTGTTCTGGAGCTGGTTCGAGGACAACCGCCGGGCCGCCTCGCTGAGCGCGGCCTGTTCCGAGCTGGAGAACCGCCTGGTCGCGATCGACAGCCAATTCCCCACCCTGCTGCGCCGCCGGCGGCATCTCTACCGCCGCGACTTCCGCCTCGTGCAGGAGGATCGCCGACGGCTGCCCGAGTTCCTGCGCCGCCTCGAGGGCCACGAGCTGGCCGGACGGTTCGACACCGCCATCGTGGTGAGTTCGGCCGGCGTCCTGCTGCGGCCGTTCACCAACTCGGCCAGCGCGCTGCGGCGGCTCGCCCTGCGGCCGCCGGCCCAACGACAGGCCTGGCTGAAGGCCTTTTTCGAGGCCGGCCTCAATCCCCGCCCCGAAGAGGTCGATTTCATCCGGACCTGGCGCTTCGACGGCACCAACACCGCCGAATTCATCGGTCTGATCCGGGCCGAGGATGCCCGCCCCCTCCAGCAGATCGCCGCCCAGGTCGCCCGGGATTTCGTGCGGGCGTATGACCAGCAGCGAGGTCTGGCCAGCCCCGAGGCCGGGACCGACGTCACCTCGATGGTGGTGGGCAGCATCCTGGAGGAGGGTGGCCGCAATCCCGTCCAGCTGTTCGCCGCGCACTTCGGCGATTTCGTCACCCTGGGCTCGGGACGGACCCACACCACCACCTTCATCGATATCATCCCCGACGCCGACGGGCGGGGGGCCTGGTGCGGCATGCTGTTCCATCAGATGCCGACGCTGGAGCAGGCCTTCTTGAACAGCGTATTCCGCGACCCGGGGCGGTGGCCGCCCGGCCAGCGCCTCTATGCGGTCTCTTCCGACGCGCTGCTGCCCCACTATCCCCGGTTGCGTTCCCACCGGCTCTTTCCTCCGATCACCGATCGCCTCGTCCTGCCGCGCCGCCTGTGGAGCGGTCTGGTGCGGCGAGACGGCCGCCGCTATCTGCTGGCCGCCATGCTCTGTCCGCATCTGCCGCACACGACCCTGATCGCCGTCCAGCCCGTCGAGCAGGCGCTGGCCGACCTGGCCACCCTGCGCTCCCGGCTGGTGGCAGGGGGAAGCCTGCTGCTGGCCCTGGCCATCCTGCTCGTCTGGCGGCTGGTCATGGGGGTGCAGCGCCCGGCCGCCACCCTGATGGCCGGGGTGCGGGCCATGGCCGCCCGGCAGCACCACCACCGCATCGCGCTGCCCACTGGCGACGAATGGGAGACCCTGGCCGGGGCCTTCAACCAGGCCCTGGCCAGCCTGGAGGAGCTGGAGGTGGCCCGTCTGGTGCAGACCCGCCTGCTGCCGTCGGGGCCCATCACCGCCGGCGCCTGGACCTTCATGGGCAACAGCCTGATGACGAGCGAGGTGGGCGGCGACTACTTCGACGGCTGGGCCCGGGACGACGGCCGCCTCGTCTTCCTGGTCGGCGACGTCTCGGGGCATTCGGTGTCGGCCGCCCTGGTGGTGGCCATGGCCAAGGCCGCCTTCAGCGTTTTGGTGCGGGAAGGCGATGGCAACCCCGCCGCCCTGCTGAGCGCGTTGAACGACGTGCTGCTCACCCATCTGCGGAAAGTGAAGATGATGACCTGCTTCGTGGGCTGCGCCCATCCGGACGGCACCCTCGAGTTCGCCAATGCGGGGCAGGCCTACCCCTACCTGCTCGAGCCGGGCTGCGCCATCCGCCCGCTCGAACTGGTCGGCTTCCCGCTCGGGACCTTCCGCAAAGGCGTCTTCCCGCGGAAAACCGTCCCGATGGCCCCGGGGGCGCGCCTCATCATGTTCACCGACGGGCTGGTGGAAGCGGTATCCCCGGCCGGCGAACCGTTCTCCTACCCCCGCCTGGAGGCCACCCTGACCGCGACCCGAGCCTTGCCCGCGCCCGCGGTGTTCGCCGCGGTCGCCGCCCAGGTGCAGGCCTTCACCCAGGCCGAGACCTGGGCCGACGATGTCACCCTCGCCCTGCTCGAGCGAGAACCGGCTCTTCATGCTACAATGCCAGGCAGTACGGGTCCCATGCCCGGTCCGGGCGACAATGACCCGCCCCTGGAGGAATCATGACCCCACTGCGTCGTTCCCCTCTCGCGCTTCCCCTCGCCCTGACCCTGCTCGCCGTTCTCAGCGGGGCGGGACCCGTCGGCGCCACCACGACCGCCCGCGTCGAGGTGGCCTGCCCGGTCTGCGTCGCCACCTTCACCGCGCCGCAGATCATGTCCAGCAACACCTTCGGCGGTCAGGACACCGATTTCATGACCCGCGCCCGCGGCCATCAACCCCTCCTGATCGCTCCCCTTCTCTGCCTCAAATGCGGCTACGCCGGCTTCCTCGATGAATTCACGCCGGTCGGCACCACTGATCAAGCTGCCCCCCCTCTTCCCGAGGGACTGAAGAAGGCCATCCTCGAAGAGAAACGGCTGACGCCGCGGCAGCCCTTGCCGGCCAGCGGATCCTTTGAGGAAGTGCCCGCCTGGGTGCGCTATGACCTGATCGCCCAGGTCTACGCCCTCCGCGGGGCCGAACCCCGAGCGGTGGCCCGGCAGTACCAGAACGCCGCCTGGGTGTTCCGGCACCGCCCCGAGGTCTATCTCCATACGCTGGACGACGACCAGCGGGCGGCCCTGAAGAAAGCTCTCGACGAAGCGTTCAAGGGCCGTGAAGGGGAAATCAAGGACAAGCACGACGGCAACCAGGCCACCTTCGAGGTCGAAGTGGCGGAAGGGCTGCTCGCCGCCGCCAAAGCCGAGGGCGCCCCGGCCGACCTCGGCGCCCGGCTGGGCGCCTTCCTGCTGCTGCGGCTGCACGGGGAGAATGCCAGCGCCCGCGCCGCCCTCGATCTGGTCAAACCGCTGTTGAAGCCCGAACAGGCCGCCGACCTGGAAGAGCACTTCACCCAGGACCTCGCCCTCGAGCGGGAGTTCCAGGCCAAGGCCGCCGCCGGCCTCGTCCAGGCCGCCGAGACGACGGCGCATCCCGGCGAGAAGGCCGCCATGCGCTACCATGCCGGCGAGCTGTACCGCCGACTCGAGCAGTATGACAAGGCCCGGGCCCTGTTCGATCAGACCCGCAACGATCCCAATCTGCCCGATTTCCTGAAGAAGTTCCAGGCGTTCGTCGAGCCGCGCATGCCCAAGCCGTAAGAGTCCGGCCGGCCCGCGCCGCGGCCTGAATGGCGGCAGCAGGAAGGAAATGTCGTGGTCCCCGGCGCCGACGGGTCTACCAGATCCCGCAGGTGTCGATGACGATCTTCGGCTTGAGGAGTTCGCGATCGACCGCTTTGAACGGCTGATGCGGCACCAGCAGGACGAGGATATCGGAACGGGCCAGGACCTCGGCCAGAGGCCGCAGCTCGAACTCGGGATGGGACTGCCGGTAGGGCTCGCAGACCAGCAACTCGCCGAGGTCGGCCTGCCGGACGGCCCGGGCGATCTCGACGGCGGGCGATTCGCGCAGGTCGTCGATGTCCTGCTTGTAGGACAGGCCGAGCAGGCCGATGACCGGTCGCTTGAACTTGGCCGCCGCCGCCGTGATCTTCTTCACGACGTGGTGGGGCTTGTCGTCGTTGACGAGGCGCGCCATCTTGATCAGGCGGGCTTCCTGCGGGCAGGCCTCGACGATGAACCAGGGATCGACCGCGATGCAGTGCCCCCCGACGCCGGGCCCGGGCCGCAGGATGTTGACGCGGGGATGGCGGTTGGCCAGGGAGATCAGCTCCCAGACGTTGAGGCCGAGGGATTCGCAGATGATCGACAGCTCATTGGCGAAGGCGATGTTGACATCGCGGAAGCTGTTCTCGACGAGCTTGACCATCTCGGCGGTGGTGGCATCGGTCAGGAAGATCTGACCGGTCGTGAAGCTGGCGTAGAGGTCGCGGGCGCGGCGGGCGCACTCGGGAGTGACGCCGCCGATGACCCGGTCGTTCTCGACCACTTCGCGCATGATCTGGCCCGGCAGCACGCGTTCGGGACAGTGGGCCAGGAAGATGTCGCGACCGACGGTGAACCCCGCCGCGGTCAGGATCGGAGCGATGGTGCCCGTGCAGGTGCGGGGCGGCGAGGTGGACTCGAGGATGACGAGGTTGCCGGCCCGCAGCACCGGCACGATGGCCCGCGTCGCCGCTTCGACATAGGACAGATCGGCGCGATGGCCTTCCTTGAAAGGCGTCGGCACGGCGATGATGAAGACATCGCTCGGTTCGGGGGCCAGGGCCGCGCGCAGCTTCCCTGAGCCCACCGCGGCCTTGACGAACAGGTCGAGATCGGGCTCGGTGATGTGGATCTTCCCTTGATTGATGGTCTCGACCACTTCGGGATTGACATCGACCCCCAGCACCGAGAATCCCTTGGCGGCCAGGATGCTGCTGGTCGGCAGACCGATATAGCCCAGCCCCATGATGCAGATCTGCTTCATCGCTATCCTCCGGCCGGGAACTCGTGGTGCCCCCGGCACGAGAAGGTTATACCGCAACGACCGGCCCGGCGCAAACCCCGCCGGGACCGCCAGCACCGCCCATGCCCGCCAACGCCCGCCCACATCCGCCACCATGGCGGCCACCATGCCGGCCCGGGTTCGTCTGGCCTGTTGGCCGCCGCGGGGTTGCATCGCCGACGGCGAGCTTTTATACTGCACAGGCGATGCGTGCCCTCAGAAAATTCCTGGTCTCGCTGAAAACCGCCATTTTCCTCATCGCCCTGCTGAGCCTGCTGGCGGTGATCGGCACCCTGCTGCCGCAAGGCCAGGAAGCCGTCTTCTACCAGACGAACCTGCCGCGCGCCGCCCCCTGGATCCTGGCCCTGGGCCTGGACGACCTCTACCATGGCTGGTTGTTCCTGGGCGTGCTCGGGCTGCTCGCCCTCTCGACCCTGGCCTGCACCCTGACCCGGATCCAGGTCACCCGACGCCGGTTCAGCCACCGCCTGGCCACCGCCACCCCCGGCGAGATCGCCTCGCTGCCGGTGGGCCGCCGCCTCGATCAGGAGCAGACCCGCCGCTTCACCGGGTTCGGCACCCCGGCCCGCACCGCCGACGATGGCTCCGTCCTGCACCTGCGGGTGACCGGGCGGGCCGCGCTGCTGGGCAGCCCGCTGCTGCACCTCGGGTTCTTGCTGATCCTGGTCGGCGGCCTGGGCAGCCATCTCTTCGGCGTGGAGATGGGCCTCACCGGCGGCACCGGCGACCGGGTGGCGGTGCCCCCCGTCGAAGCCATCCGGGCCGCCATGCAGGCCGATCGCCTGCGCCGGCAGGCCCGCACGCTGCAGCAGCTCAATCCCCATGACCCCCGTCTGAACGACCTGCAAGCCCGGATCGAGCATCTCGAGGCCATCTACCACCGGGGTCTGGCCAGTCCGGCCTTCCATCTCCGGTTCGTCGATCTATGGGTGGATCATTACGAGGGCACCGCCACCGGAGCCCCGCCCATGGTCAAGAGCTGGAACACCCGAGTCGAGGTGGACACCCCGGAAGGCCCCGCCAGCGGAGCGGTCCTGCGGGTCAACCAGCCGTTCTCCTACGGCGGGTTCACCTTCTACCAGGCCGACTGGTCGCGGAAATACCGCACGGTCGATCTCCTCGTCCAGTCGAATCCCAATGCCACCCAGCCCGCCGAGCTGGGGTCCGAGCCCGTCCGGTTGCGGCTGACGGTGGGCGAACCCTACCAGCCCGACTGGAGTTCGACCACCTTCCTCCTGCTCGATTTCCTGCCCGACTTCAAGATCATGGGGTCCCAGTTCGTCTCGGTCTCCGATGAACTGCGCAACCCCGCCGCCCGCATCGTGGGCCATGCTCCCGACGGGTCGCTGGTGGGACGCGCCTGGGCCTTCTCGAGCCAGATGAGCGAGATGGGCCATTTCTTCTCGAGCCTGCCCTATCGCTTCGTGGTCGAAGACGCCCAGCCGACCTTCCAGAGCGGCCTGCAGGTCTGCCATGACCCGTTCGTGCCGGTGGTCTGGATCGGCTGCTTCATCATGGTGGCCGGCCTCGGCCTGGCCTTCTACCTGCCCTATTTCGAAGAGTGGGTGGTGCATCGCCCGAATGGCGTCGTCCTCATCGCCCTGGCCGGCAACCGCCCGGCCGCCACCCTCCGACAGCGCCTGGATGCCCTGCTCCAGGAAGTCACGGGAGAACCTCGCTCATGAACCTCGACGCCACCCTCTTCCTGATCGCCATGCTCTGCGACATGGCCGGCTTCCTTGGGTACGTCCTGTCGGCCAGCCTGGCCCGCGACACGCTCTATCGCTGGGCGCGCCGCGCCTTCTGGGCCGGCGCCCTCCTGGCGCTCGCCGGTCTGCTGGCCCGCTGGTATCAGGCCGGCTATCCCCCGCTGTCGAACATGTATGAATCGATGGTCACCCTGTCGACCTTCCTGGCCTGGATCGCCCTGCTGTTCACCCGCACCGCCCCCATTCCCCTGGCCGAAGCGGGAGGGGCCGTGGTCGCGGTGCTGATGATCGGCATCGGGTCGCTGTTCGCCAAAGATACCCGCCCGCTGGTGCCTGCCCTCCAATCCTACTGGCTGCACCTGCACGTCGCCGTCGCCTTCCTCGGCGAAGCGGCCTTCGCCTTGTCCTTCGTGCTGAGCTATCTGTTCTGCCTGCGCCGGTTCCTGGAAGACCCCGCCGCCCCGTCCCGCGGTTTTCCGCCCCCCACCGGCCCCGAGCGTCTGGCCTGCGCCGGCATCGTCTTCGGCCTGCCCGGCCTGTTCCTGCTGGCCATGGCTGGCCTGGCCTGGAAGTTCGCCCAGCAACCGCATCCCGACCGCGATCCCACCACGCTCCTGCTGTGGGTCATCCTGCCGGTCGCGGCCACGCTGGCCGGTTTGGTCGTGGCGGCTGTCCAGTTCCGCGGCGCCGTCAGCGCGGCCATGGATCGCTGGTTGCCGCCGGCCGATCTGCTCGACGACTACACCTATCGGGCCATCGCCCTCGGCTACCCGCTGTTCACCGTCGGCGCGCTGATCTTCGGGATGGTCTGGGCCAACAAGGCCTGGGGCCGCTACTGGGGCTGGGACCCCAAAGAGACCTGGGCCCTCATCACCTTCCTGGTCTACTCGATCTACCTGCACGTGCGGCTGACCCGCGGCTGGCAGGGCACCTGGACCGCCATCCTGTCGGTGCTGGGCTTCCTGGTCACCATGTTCACCCTGTTCGGGGTGAACCTGCTGCTCTCCGGCCTCCACTCCTACGCCACGCTCTGAGCGGGGAAGACCGATTTCCCCCTCGACGCCGATGACCGCCGGAGCTCGCGGGCGGTGACCAGCCCGACGACGGCGCCCTGGACTCACCGGCGATCGCCATCGCGCTCGGCTGCTTCGTCGAGGAGGGCCAGGGGATCCTCCCCTTCCGACGGGCTGCCTGCTTCGTCGTCGGCGCGCCCCGCGCCTGCCGCGTCGCCGTCGGCCTCCGCCAGCCGGGCTCCATGCTCGAGCGCTTGCTGCTCGTAGAAGGCATCGAGGAGATCGGCATAGAGGTCGGCCACCTCGTCAGGGGCCGGCGGGACCAGCTCAGGCAGCGCGGGCCCCGTCAGATGCGCCCGCCATTCCGCGAAGGAGGGCAGGGCCGGCATCAGGCCCGGATCGGCATCCCAGGCCCGCTCGAGCGCGGCCCACCCGGCCAGAACCGGATCGGCCGGGAACGGCACCGCCGGCGGGAGGGGCAGGGCGAGGCGAGGATGCAGCCAGACCCGGGTCGGGGTGATCGCCACCGCCGCGTGGTCTTCCAGCACCTCGCGCAGGGACAAGGGCCAGCCCACGTAGGCATCGGCCTCGAGGCCGCCCGCCAACGTCGCCAGCCGCTCGTCGAGCGCGGGCCCGATCATGCCGGTGCGGGCTTCCCAACGCGCCCGCAGCGCTCCCCACCCGAGATGGATGAGCATCGGCCCCAGGCAGACCCAGAGGCCAGGCTGATCGCCGAAATCATAGAACTTGTACAGGGCGCGGCGGGGGAAGAACAGGCGGCACCCCAGCACCGGCGCCACGTGCCAGCGGCGGCCCAGCTCGAACAGGGCGGTCGGCACCCCGGGATCGCCGGCCAGCAGACGGTCGATCAGCTCCTGGCGGGCGGGACGGTCGAGGTGCTCTTTGACATGGTCGTAGATGCTGAGCAGGGCGTGGTTCCATTCCGCCCAGGGCTGTTCGGTGCCATGCCGCAGACTGGCCAGGAAGGCGAGAACGTGCGGAGTGCGCCCCAGCTTGCCGATGGCCTGCCGGAACTTCTTCAGCGACACCGCCAGCAACGCATAGCGGTGCTCGGCCCACAGGCATTCGTAGGTACCACGATGGAACGGCCGCAGCAGGATTTCTTCCATGACCGGCGCATTATAGCCGAGGTCGGCTCGATGGTCCATGGCCCAGGCCATCGCCTTCACCAGCGGCCTGGCGCGATCGAGAGCCAGGCCAACATGAAGGAAGCCCCCGCGCGGGGGGGCTTCACCGATGATCGTCGCCATCGCGAGCAGGGCCGGCCACGGCCCCGCTCAGCTTGTTCAGTTGCGCATGAACAGCTTCCAGGTCCCGTCTTTGAAGCGGGAGACGGCCCCCCCGACCGATGCCACCCAGACCGTATCCCCCTGCACGGTAATGGAATGGACGCTGTTCTCGTAGAGGCCGTTGTTCGCATCGTAGACCTTCCAGGTCTGGCCGTCGTAGACGCCGACCCCGGACGGCGTGCCCACCCAGACCAGCCCGTTGGCATCGACGGCGATGTCGCGGATGACATCGTTGGGCAGGCCATCGCGGGTGGTGTAGGTCTTCCAGTCGGTCGCATCGAGGGCGCACGAGCTGAGCCCCTCGATGGTGCCGATCCAGAGCCGGCCATTGCGCTCATCGAGGCACATCGCGGTGATGTTGTCGCAGACCAGTCCATCGCGCACCTCGGGAGACGACCGCGAGTTCTTCGTATTGACGTTGCGGGTGCTGTCGCCGGAATAGATGACCAGACCGTCGCCGTAGGTGCCGACATAGAGAAGATCGCCGCTCACGGCGTAGGCCCGCATGTAGGTATTGAGCAGCGTATCTTTGCGGAAATACTTCATCCAGGACTGGGCCGCATAGGAAGTGGCAGGGTAGAAGAAGATGCTGATCAGGCTGAGGATGACGAACAGGAGAAACCAGCGCGACTGACCGTTCATGACGGATCTGCCTCCCCGTTTGATGCTTTTTTCGAGAAACGGTTCAGCATATCCATCGACGCCCGCGTTGATTTTCCTGAGAGGTCGACCCGACCAGGCGCCACCACGCGAACCGAACGCGCCCACGGAGCGGCGGCGACCCGCGCGCCCCTGGCGAGGAAAGGAAGGCCGGCGGCGGTGGCGAGGCGACCGGAACGCGGGCGCTGCCCCAGGTTCAGGGAAACGCCGGCACCTCGAGACCGACCGTGCCGCTGCCGGTGCGAAGCAGGACGGCGCCGCGCTCGGCCGGGCGGGCCGGTCTGGCCGGTCCAGCCAGCGGCAGGCCCTCCGTACCCGAAGCGAGGCCCGGCTCCGTCTTCCCCTCGCGGCGGAGGGAGCGCCCGAACTCGCGCGGGTGGGCGAACGAATACCGCAGCACGGTCTTCTCTCCGCTCTTGAGCCCCACAAAGGGGAAGGTCACCTCTTTGTAGCTGCGGCCCACGCCGAACAGGCGCCGGAAGCGCATATCGACGCGCACGGCGATCTGGCCGGCATCGAGATTGCGCCATTCGCCCCGGTAGAGAGCGGTGAACTCGCTGCCCAGACCGCCATGGCCCGCCGTGCCCACGGGCGAACGAGCTTCCCGCTCGACCAGCGGGAGGTTGCCCCGATAGGCCCCGTTGAAGAACACCTTCCCGTATTCGGGCAGACGCTCGGGCTGATCGCCGGTATAGCGGATCTCGATGATCAGGACGGCGGTCGCTCGGGCCGCCTGGCGGCTGCGCGTGGCATGCAGGGCGGCCTGGCACTTCGGACAGACCATGGCCAGCTCGGGCAGCTCGGTCAGGCCGCACACCGCACAATCGCGGCCGCTCGCCGGCCGGCTGCCGGCGCCCACCAGGAGCAGCAGCAGCACGACCACCGCCAGCATCACCCCTGGCCAGATCGCAGTGACCGGCCGGACGACGAGGGGTTCGGGTGGGCGATGGGCTTGCGGCATGCGCATGGTTCCAGCGACTCTCCTGCCCCGCATGATACCATCCCCGTAACCCGGCTGCCCTTTCCTTCTGCGAGGTTGTTTTCAGCCATTCCCGCCACAGGATCCTGGAGCGAGTGATTCAGCCAGGCGCGTCTGCCATCGGGAAGGAGGTTCGCTGGGCTCCGCAATGAACCGTCAGACCACCCTCCCCCAACCGCTGCACCGTCTCTGTGAGGAATCGCGACCCTCACCTGTCAGGAGGATCCTGCCGATAGAGAATAGTGAATTTCCACATAAGGAGGGGTTCCATGAAGAAAGGGTCCATCAGTCCCATGCTCAAGGCCTACTCCTCTTCGCTTCTCGGATTCATCCGCTTCCTGCGCGACCGGCTTCCCCTGGTCTCGGGCGATGGTGCTTTCTCTTCGCTCGAGGGCATGGAGGAAAAGGCACCGTTCTGAGGTCGCGATCGGTCCGAACCGTCACTGCCAGGCCGGACATCCGGGCTCTCCCGGATGTCTTTCTGCATTGGAGCATGAAAAGAGTTGCATTTTGCCCACCCCCTCGCTAGGATAAATAAAGATTTATCTTGCTCGGGGCCGCGCTCGCACCGGGCCTCGCTGCCGTATGCCGTTCGATTCGAAGTTCGAATTCATCATCCAGTTCGAAAAGATCCTCGGGGACATGAAGAAAAAGAACCCCGAGACCTATCAGCGCAACCTGTATTTCCTCAGTTCCGAGCCGATGGAAACCATCCTGCCGGTGCTGCAGAAATTCTTCCCCTCCGACAAGCCCCTGATCGACACCCTCACGCGCAAGGACATCGACCTGATGCTGATGCGCATCCTGCGTTCCGAGGTGGTCACGCTGCAGGGCGAGGGGGAACGATTGGTCGCCAAAGGCAAGGCCATCGTCAGCCAGTTCGGCTTCCTGCCGCCGGTCGCGTTCTTCTTCTTGTTCAACGGCGCCGAGCTGTTCGAAGCCATGGTCGACCGCATCTACCAGGACCTGAAGCGGCGCGGCAAACCCATGCCGCTCAGCGAGATCTGGAAACGGTTTTCGGCGCCGCTGACGGCCAGCTACGAGTTGAAGAGCCTGTTCACCAAGGACCTCCTGTTCAAGATCCGCCAGCGGCTGAAGAACAACCTCGAAAAGGACCGCCGGTTCGTCATCGACGCCCGCAGCCCCAAGAAGCTCGACGTCGGTCTGGCCGAATGGGGCGATCTGGCCTCGCTCGCCCGCTGACGCCGCCGTCCCGACCCGATGCCGCGCAGGACGCTCCGGCTCTGGCTCCACCAACTGTCTGGCCTGTTCCCGCCGTTCTGGGGAACGGTCTTCATCATCCTCTGGGGGGCCAGCCTCACCACCGTCGTCCTGGCCCCGCAGGACTCGTTGTGGCTGCAACTGGCCGACGCCTACCTGCTGTTCGTCCTGTTCATCGTCTTGCGCAAGTATTTCCAGTTCCGGCGGGAAATCAAGTTCCTGCGCGAGTTCCAGCACCTGTCGCAGACGCTCGACGACCTGCGTCAGCTCGATACCGAGCAGCCTTTCACCAACATGCTGCAGGCGGTGGTCCGCATCGCCGGCTTCGATCGCGCCATTCTCTTCCTGCTCGATGAGGAGGGTGAAAAAGCCGCGGCCGCGGCCGCCCACGGCGTGCCCGAGGAGATCCGCCAGGCCCTGGTCCTGCGCCGGGCCGATGGCCCCTGCGCCGCCTGGGACGTGATGGATCTCAACGAACCGGCCCTCATCGATGATCCGGCCGCCAACCCGCAGCGCCACCCCCAGGTCCGCGCCCTGCTCGGCCATCACCCGTTCGCCCTCGCGCCGATCGCCCGCGGTGGCGTCACCTGGGGCTGTCTGCTGGTCGATCGGCACCGCAGCGGCGTCCCGATCACCGACGATGACATGCTGCAACTGCAGGTCATGGCCGACCAGATCTCGATCACCCTGCAGAACCACGCCCTGCAGCAGGAACTCCTGCTGAAAGCCCAGTTGCTGGAGGAACAGTACCGGAAGGTGCACCAGGAGCTGTCCCTCGCCCGCATCGTCCAGGAGGGGGTCCTGCCCCGCACCGCCCCGGCCTGGAAAGGCCTGTCGCTGGCCTCCTGCCTGCGTCCGGCCCGGTTCATCGGCGGTGATTTCCTGCGCTACCTCGACGGCTGCCGGCGCGGCAAATACCTGTGCCATGAGCAGCGCTGCCCCGGGTGCCCCAACCACCTGCCCGGCATCCTGATCGGCGACGTCTGCGGCAAAGGCATCCCGGCGGCGCTGGTGATGGCCGTCGTCAACAGCCTGTTCGGCGAAAAGGTGTCACGCTACTCCGATCCCGCCCGCATTCTCGACGAGGTCAACCTGTCCCTCAAGGAGTATCTCGGCGCCGAGTCCCGCTTCAATTCGAGCGCCTTCCTCGGGTTCTACCACCCCGAGGACCGGAAATTCGTCTTCGGCAACGCCGGCCATGACTTTCCCCTCTTCCATGCCGCCGGGGCCGGCGGCCAGCTCACGCCCCTGCAGGCCACGGGCACCCTGCTCGGCATCTTCCGGGAGAGCGCCTACAGCGCCAGCGAGATCACCCTCCTGCCCGGCGATCGCATCCTGTTCTACACCGACGGGCTCCTGGAGCGGCTCGAACAGGGCCAGGGGCCGACCGCGGCCGATGGGTTCGATCTCCTGCAGGCTTTCTTCCGCGAACGGCTCGACCGCTCGGCGACCGCGTTCATCGACGACCTGCAGACCAGGATCGACCGCATCCCCGGCGAGCCGACCGACGACATCACCGCCGCCATCCTGGTCGTCGAATAGGCCACCCCGCCCCTCCTCCCCCCGTTTGTCATCGCCACCCAGGGTTGGTATAGTGGGTCAGTCCCCCACTCCTTCCATCTCCATGAAAGGACCACGGGCATGGCTGCCGACCGCCCCGACCGGCTTCTCCTCCCTCGGGGTCTTGTCTTCCCGCTCGTCCTCGCCTTCCTGTTGAGCTGCCTACCGACCCAGGGAGCCCCAGGAAAGGACCGCCCTCAGGTGATCGACGGCACCTTCTGGTTGCGTTCCCGCAAGAAGGATCTCGACCGCGACCTCCAAGTCAGGCTCGCCACCGACCCCCGCTTCGCCGCCCTCTACCGCGACGCCGGCCGGGTGCCAGCCCGCCTGCAGGTGGGGTCATCCCAGAGCTTCCTGGTCTACAATTTCGCCACGTCCAGCTACGAATCGCGAGCCGCCACCTTGCGTCTGAGCGGCAGCCACTGCCACCTCTTCGTCGCCGACGATTCCAGCAGCCTGCTCGGTCCCGCCGCGACCACCACGCTCGAGCAGATCCGGAGGCATTTCGACGAGAAGGTCTACCCGACCATCACCGACTGGTTCGGCACGGCCGACATCCCCACCGGGTATGCCCTGCCCGACGCCAAGATCTACATCCTGCTCTGCGACATCCGTGACGGCCTGAGCACCGGCTACGTGGCGGGCTATTTCGATTCCCGCGATCTCGAGGCCGGGGGCAACCGCAAGCCGGTCTTCTTCATGGATCTCAACCCCGGTCGCCCCGGCGATCCCGAGGACAAGAACAACGATTTCTACAAGACGCTGGCCCACGAGTTCCAGCACATGATCAACTACTCCAAGCACCTGACCCGCCGCGCCCCCCAGGAGGACCGCTGGGTCGAAGAGGGCCTGTCGGGTCTCGCCGAGTATTTCTACACCGCCCAGGTCGGCGAGCCGGGCCGCGGACTCCCTCCTTCCCCGCACCTGGCGCGGTTTCTCGAGAATCCCCACATCGAACTGACCACCAACGACGACCAGGCATGGTTCCAGCCCAGTACCCTGTTCCGCCAGTATGGCGCTTCCTTCCTCTACTTCTACTATCTGCAGGAGAAATTCGGAGGCCCCGACGAACGCAGCCGCAAAGCCTTCATCCGCCAGATCGTCGACAACGCCTCGGTCGGCATCAACGGTCTCAACGCCGTGCTCGCCCAGCAGCCGGCCCCGACCACCTTCCAGAGCACCCTCCGCCACTGGTTCGTGGCCAACCATCTGAACGACCCCACCCTGATGAACGGGCTGTGGGGCTACCACGACAAAGAGCGCCGCCTGGGCCGCGAGGCCGATGGGCTCCCCGTCAAAGGCACCCCGCTCGCCTTCGCCCCGGGCGGCTTTTCCTACCTCGGGGGGGAAGGCGAAGTCCTGCCCAATGCCGCCCGCTACGTCGACCTCTCCGGCACCGGGCGGATCACCCTGTCCTTCCGCGGCGACCCGCGAGTCTTCACACCCTTCGTCGCCACCGTCGATCAGAGCACCCCGCCCCAGGGCGCGCTGCGCGAGATCTCCCTCGACAGCACGACCGGCAGCGGGTCCCTCGACCTCGACCTCGGCGCCCTGCAACGGGCGGTCTTGATCCCGGCGGTGGCCACCACCTCGACGAATGTGGGCAAATCGTTCCCCTACCAGTTCTCAGGCCAGACCGCCAATCTGATCCTGTATCCCATTCCCAACCCGGCCTTCACCAAAGATTTCCTGATCGTCGTCAAATCACTGGCCGGACCGCTGCCCGCCACACCGACCGTGACCGTCCGGTTCAACAATCTGACCACGCATCCGCCCCCCGAGATGCAACCGACCGATGCCAGCCTCACCCTGTTCGTGGGCAGCTATCACATCCCCCCCGGGTCGGGCGAAGGAGTGGTCACCGCCCGCATCGGCCAGGACGAAAGCTCATTCGCCTTCTTCCACAACGAGCTGACCGCCAACGTGACCGCCCGCCTGGCGGTCGGCGAAGCCGAGCTGGCCATCGCCAGCCGCGTCGAGGGTGATCACGCCACCCTGTTCGAAACGACCTTGACCGATCTGTCCCCCGAACTGCGCCGGTTGTCCAGACCCTACTACGCCGTCTTCAACGGTCAGAATGCCCTCGAAGCCCGGCTCCAGTTCGCCCTGGCGTCGGCGCCACCGATCGCCGATCCCATCGTCGTGGGCGGCGCCACCCGTGGGGCCGCGGCGCCGACGCGGCTCAACCGGCGGGCCAGCGGCCCGGCCCTCGAGCGCGACAGCCAGTTGGGTCTGTGGTCCGGCTCGCGGAGCCAGGGCGAGTGGTCGCCAGTCAGTCGCAATGAGCGCGGCGTCTTCGGGGCGGTCACCCGGGAAGGCGCCTACCTGCTGGTCGCCGACACCACCCGCCCCCGGATCCACGACCTGCACCTCGATCACCGCGATCGCCGTCCGACCCTGCTGGCCCGCCTCTCCGATCTCGGATCGGGCCTCGACCGCGACAGCCTGCGGGTCGAAGCCGACGGTCTGGCCGTGCCCTTCACGTTCGATCCCGCCTCGGGCCAGCTCGAAGGCGATCTGACCCGGCTGCCCGCCGGCACCCACCGGTTCTCGGTGGAGGTGGCTGACCGCGCCGGCAATCGCGCCCGCGCCCTCCTCACCCAGACCCTGGCCGGGCCGCTGCGCGTGCGGCAGGCCACCGCCTTTCCCAACCCCGCCCATGGCTACACCACGCTCGCCGTCATCCTCGACGGCACCGGCGCCGACGACCCCACCCTCGACGTCGAAGCGCGGCTGTATGACACGGCGGGCGGTCGCCTGCTCACCATCCCTCTCGAGTACAAGTCGAACAATACCTTCGCCGCCCGCTGGGACTGCCGTACCGAAGAAGGACGGGCCGTCGCCAACGGCGTCTATCCCTTCAAGATCGTCGTCCGGCGTGGCGAGGAGGAAGTGAAGGCCACCGGCTCTCTGGCCGTCCTGCGCTGAGGCTCTCGATCTCTCAGGTCGACCGCCCACCCTGGCGGAACATCTCGAGCGGGCCGCTCCTGTCTCCGGGGACTCCACCAGGGGCCGGAGGGCTCCCTCCTGGCCCCTTTGGATGGCAGCCGGCCGGCCACGGCGATTGCGGCAGAGGATTTGACCGCTTCGCCGGCGGGGTCCGACCGAGGCGCCTTGGCGGCCAACGCCAGCCGCCCCTCCCCATCGGGGGCTCCTGACGCGGCGCGGCCCGTCGGACGGTGCCGACGGGCCGCGGGAGCGAACCGTGGGAACGACGAACGTCTACCGCTTGATGTAGGCGCTGAGCGCGCGGCGATAGCGATCGCGCAGGGGGATGTATTCCTGCAGGATCTTCTTGGCTGTGGCTTGATCGCCCGCGTTCATGGCCTGGACGTAGGCCGCATACAGGCTTTCGTATTTCTCTTTGAGGGCGCGCACGCTGGGGATCATCTGGTCGACGGGCACGCAATCATCGGCGGCGGGAATGCGCAACGCGGCATAGGCATCGGATGATGGCGCGGCGGGGGGCGGCACGTAGCGATCGGCGGTCTGGATCATCGCGGCCGGCGGCGCCCCGGTCGGCATGGCCACCGTGGGCGGCGCCGCGGGAAGAGGCTGCTTCTTCTTGTCATAGCCGAACAGCCTGGCGATGCCGGTGAACAGCTTCTCGCCGATGATGCCCCCGACGATGCCGCCCAGCATGGGACCCAGCACCGGGATCGGGATCATCGCCCCCAGCATGGCCCCGACCGTCGAACCGACGGCCTGCCCGGCGATGGCCACGGGGTCGAGGGCTTGCAGGGCCGCCTTGAAGCTCATGCCGGCGCCGAGATGGCTGCCGAACTGGCCGCCGGCGATGGCGGTCAGCGTGGGCAGCAGCGACCCGGCGATGGCGCCGACGATCGGGATCGGCACGAAGGTCTGGATCAGCGGCGCGATGACATGCCCGGCCGCCGCCCCCATCGTCGAACCGACGACATTGCCGACGAACTGCAGCGAGGCCACCGACTGGAAGGCCTTCTTCAGGCTGACCTTCTCGCCCGAGAAGATCTGGCTGGCCACGTTCATGGCGATGGCCGTGCCGGCCGTCATGGCCATGTTCTTCACGCTGAACGACTGCTTGATCGAATCGGCCGCCCGTTCGAGGCCGACCCCCAGCGCTTTCTTCCCGCGCAGGAGCGTCTCGCTGAGCTTCAACTGCCGATATTGCCGATTGGTTTCATCAGAATACCCTGCGGCGCTGGCCGCCACCTCGCCGCCCGCGCCGACCGCCCGGTCGATCTGGCCGTCGACCACGGTCTGCTTGTAGAGCTGCTCCTTCCATTGGTTGTACTCGGCCAGCCTGGCCTGATAATCAGCCTCGAGCCGCGCCCGGGTCGCCCCATCGGGGGCGTTCTCGACCGCCATTCTGGCGTCGTGCAGGGCCTTGTAACGAGCGGCCGCACTGGGATCGACCGTGGTGTACTTGGTGTTTTCCAGGAATTGCCGGATGACGTAGCTGCGATCTTCGGGGAACATCTCGACGTAGTTCTTCAGGAAGTCGCGATACGTCTGGGGTTTGGTCTGTTCGAAGACCTGCAGGACCTTGGAATAGGGGGTCTGGATGCGATGGTCGGTGAGCATCTTGTAGAACAGCGTGGCATTGACCCCCTCGGTGGACAGCTGCTGCGCGCCCGTTTTCAGGATGCCGTCATTGGGGCCATCAATGACCCCCATATTCTTGAAGATGTATTTGTTCTCGACGATGTTCTTCTGGCTCTTCAGGCGCCAGGAGGAACCACTGTCGAGCCGGTCATGGTTGGCGATCGTCTCGATGGCTTCGGCCCACCCCTCGGAATAGGCGAAGCCTTCGTCGGTGATCGAGTTCTTGGAATGCGGACCGGCGTACCGGGTCTTGGGATAGTTGGGCGTTTCGTAGGTCTGGTCCATGATCATGTGCCCGAGTTCGTGGGCAATGACCGACGCGGCCGACGAGTCGTTCAGGCCCCCATTGAAGGCTTCGCTGTTGGGGGGAATGACCAGACGGTTGGCATGGGAATTGTCGCGGTAGCTGATCTGGCCGTTGGCCCCCCGCTCGGCCAGGACGAACCCGCGCGGGTCATGGTAGATGGGCCCCGAATCGCCCACCTCGAGGTAGATGGGTTTGCGCAGATCATTGGTCAACCAGGCGGCCAGTTGCGGATCTTTGGTGCCTTCGGCGACCTGCCGCTGCAGGGCGTCGATCTTGGCCTGCCGGGCTTCGACCTGCATGGCGACGACCCGCTTGAGCCCCGGATCGTTGTTGATGTAGTCGCGCAACTGGGCATACCGAGGATCGGAAGCCGAGAGTTCACGCAGGACGGGCACCACGTTGCCCAGGGCATCGCGGGTCTTGACCGAGTGAGCGGCGCCCTCGACCGGCGTCACCAGCTTGATCTGGGTCATGGCCGCCTCGGGCGGCAGCTGCTGCTGGGCGATCACCCGCTGCTTGTCGTCGCGCACGTAGTAGGTGCCGGTCACCGGATCGTAGGCCGGACGCACCGCCTGGACCACCTGGCCGGCCTCGTCGCGCACGACATAGAAGATGCCGTTGGTGGTGGCTTCGAAGCGCCCCCCCGCGACCAGAACGGATGCACTGCTCATGGCCAGGACGGCCACAAGGAGGAGGATGCGGATCGAATGTCGGCGATTCATGGGCTGCCTCCGCCTGGGAACTGATTTGATTCATTATAGCAACCGATTCCCGGACCCCACAAGGTACCCTGACCGCGACCGGGAAGTCCCCTGCCTCGCCCTGGCCAGGGCCGATGGAGGTGGGTTCGTCGCACGCCCCGGCGCCTTCCCTACGGAATCGGGAAGCGGATGCCGATACTATTCCGGGAAAGTTGCGACTTCCGTCTGGCCATTTTGCGAAGGGGTTCACATGAAACAGGCATCGACACGACGGTACGGATGGGCGGCTCTGGCCCTCCTCCTGGTGTTCCATGGGCTGGCGCCGGCGGCCGCCGGCGCCGGGGGCGCGCTGAGCCCCAGCCTTCGGTCGGCCGCTCTCGCGCAGGCGCAGGCGGCTCGCCAGACCGGTGGCGAGGCCTGTCTCAGCCTGCTGCTGAACCGCGACCTGCCCCCCTTCCAGGTCAACGGTCTGCAGAACAAGAGTTTTTCCGGCCTGCGCGGCAACATCCAGATGCTGGTCGGCGGGCGCAACTTCACGGCCGCCGACGTCGATCAGGCCGAAGTGCCGTTCTTCACCTACAACGGCCCCGGCCTGGGCGAGCTCTACCACGATGGGGGCGAGTGGCCCGGCGGCGGGGGGAATCCTGACACCGACGATGGTCGCGCCAACTTCGGCAACGACTGGGCTGGCGAGTTCTACGACCTCGACCGCAACGGGCACTACCCCAAGGCGGTGCTGCGCTACATCGGCAGCCACTGCTACATCTTCGTGCCGATGATGTTCTGGCCCACGCTGCCTCGCAGCATCTCGGCCACCGAGGAGCAGACCCCCGCCCCGCAGAGCTCGTGGGGCCTGGTCTGGCCCGATTCGGTCGGCTGGGGCGGCGACGTCTACTACTACGCCCCGGCCACCGGCGCCAAGACCCTCGACCCGCGCTTCGTCTTCGGCGCCGACAAGAACCTGGCCCGTCTCAAGCTGAAAGAGATCGCCGACGAGTTCGACAGCGTGATCTATCCGAAGATGCGCGAATACTTCGGCACCGAGCCGGATGTCGATGCCGATGCCAAGATCTTCATCCTGCTCGATGACATCCGCGACGGCGTGGGCAGCTTCCGCGGCTACTTCTGGGCCGGGAATCAGTATTCCCGTTCCCAGATTCCCAAGAGCAACGAGAAAGAGCTTCTCTACCTCGATCTGTTCCCCACCATGCTCCTGGCCCCCAAGCAGGGGTATGGCACCATCGCGCACGAGTTCGTCCACATGATCCATTTCAACGAGGGCACCAGCGTGGTCAACGGCGAGCTGGTCGAAGAAGAACGATGGCTGGAGGAAGGGTTCACCCAGTACGGCCAGTATCTCTACAACAAAACCCACACCAGCAACGTCGACGAGTTCATCAAGAAGCCCGATACCATCCTGGTCGAGCCGCGCGTCAGCGTCTGGCTGGGCAACAGCCCGTTCGCCAACTATGGGGCTTCCTACCTGTTCATGTTCTACCTCATGGAAAAATACGGGGGCGCCAACGGCGCCACCTTCATGCGCAATCTGGTGCGCGACAAGGCGGTCGGCGTCACCTCGATCAACAACGCCCTGCGCGGGTTCAACACCACCATGGCCGACGTCTTCGGCGACTGGGCGATCGCCAATTTCCTCGACAGGGTGCGCAAGCTCGACGGCAGCCCGCTCAACGACGGCAAGTGGGGCTACGCCATCGACAACGATGCCGACGTCACCAACAACATCGGCGTCAACGAGAGCCTGCCGGTCAAGCTGTCGGAAAGCGTCATCCTGCAGCCCAAAGGCGCGGTGCGCAGCGCCAGCGTCAACAACTGGGCGGCCGATTACATCCAGATCTCCGGCAATTCCGGCAACCTCAATCTCGGGTTCGACGGCGACGACCGCGGCCAGTTCAAGGCCGCCATCATCAAGCGCGGCCCCCAGGTCGATCCCACCGTCGAATACATCTACCTGAACGAGAAACAGGCCGGCAATCTGATCATCAAGAACTACGGCGCCGGCAACACCTACGAGAACCTCGTGCTGGTGCCCATGGTCACCGGGCTGTCCAACTACGAGCTGCTCAACTACGTCTATTCCGCCACTTTCGCCGATCTGAAGGTGGCCGTCTTCCCCAACCCGGTCTACGAGAACCACCTGCACATCGTGGTGCGCACCAACGACAAGTTCAGCTCCACACCGCGCTTGCAGATGACCTACAACGGGCAACAGGGGTACCTGGTGATGACCGCGGTCAACGACAGCACCTACATCACCAACTACCCGTTGACCACGTCAGGGGAAGGCGTCATCGAAGCGGCCGGCACCAACAGCAACGGGACCATCCTGACCAACATCCTGAAGTTCACCGCCGTCTACTACCCGCCCAAGAGCGAAGGGTTGCTGATGGCGAACTTCGGCGCCCTCGATCTGCCGAAAGGCGCGCTGCGCCAGAGCGGCGGTCTGGTGGTGCTGGCCGAAGGTTCTGGCCAGACCTCTTTCCAGGGATTGCACCGTCTGACGCCGACCCTCGACATCAGCCTGCCGGTCGCCCGGCTGGCCGTTCCCGCCACCGTGAAACTGCCGGTGCGCGGCCCCGTGGCCATCGATCCGGGCAAGATCGGCCTGTTCGAGGAAACCGGCCAGGGGGCACGCTTCCTGGCCAAGGGAACGCTGGTCGATGGGCAGGTGGTCGGCCCGGTCGAGGTCTCGGGCAGCGTTTTCGCGGCGCTCGATACCCAGGCGCCGGTCATCCGGCCCGAGGTGGTCAATGTCCGCCCCGGGATCGTGGCCATCGCCATCGACGAGCAGGGCTCGGGGGTCGACCCCGACAGCATCGAGGTGACCTACGCCGGCCGCCCGCTGGCCACGGTCTGGCGCGAGACTGAAGGCAAGCTGGAAGTCGAGACGGGCGGGCTGCTCGATGGCCGCTACACGCTGGCGGTGAACGTCGCCGACCGGGTTGGCAATCGCATCCAGGCGCGGCTCAGCGCCCAGATCGCCGGGTCCTTCGGTCTGGCCCAGGTCGTGGTCTACCCCAACCCGGCCCGCGCCTTCGCCACGATCCGGGCGGCGTTCACCGGCGCCGACGCGGCCGCGCTCCAGGTCGAGGCGACGGTGCGCGATCCCGCCGGCGATGACGTCTGGTGGACGAACCTGACCCACCAGGGCGGCGGCGTGTACGAAGCCCGCTGGCCGCTGACCCGCAAGGGCGGCAGCGCCCTGGTCGCCAACGGCGTCTATTACGTGACGGTCGAGGCCAGATCGGCCGCCGGCGAGATCAAGGAACGGCGCAAGATCGCCGTGCTGCGCTGAGCGACCGCGCCCTGAGCGGCCACGTCCCAGGAGGAGTCCCGATGAACAAACGCAAACTGGCCATCCTGATCCTGGCTCTGGTCTGCTTCCCGATGATCCAGAACTGCGGCGGGGGGGGCGGGGGCGGCGGGGGCACCAGCGACGTCATCATCGGCGAACAGCTGATCAACGACGGCTGGGCCAACATGAAGACCGGCAATTTCGCCACCGCCCAGGCCAACTTCCAGCAAGCCCTCGCCCAAGGCCTGACCGATGCCCAGCGCATCGCCGCCCACAATGGCATGGGCTGGGCCCTGGCCAAGCAGGGCAAGATCCACGAAGCGATCCCCTACTTCGAGGTCGCCGCCACCGCCGTACCCGCCGACAAGGAAGCCAAGGTCGGCCTGGCCGGCGCCCTGATCTGGCGCCATCAGACCACCGAGGACTACAAGCGAGCCGCGGAACTGCTGGGCAACATGCCGCCCGAGCAGTTCTCCTCGCCCCACAGCGCCCTGGCCCTCAACGCCGCCAAGGTCCATGCCCTGGCCGCCTTGGCCTACGCCCTGTCCGGCGACATGGTCATGGCCAAGACCTACATCAACAAAGCGGCCGCCCTCGACTCGATGATGGTCGGCACCACCGTCGACCGCATCGACGAAGCCTTCCAGCTCCTCGGCTGGAAGGAATAGGCCGCTCGCCGGTCGTCGCTCGGCCCTCCACGCTCGGCCCGCGCCCGGCGTCGCTCGTCGCCCGGCGCTCGCCCCTGGTCGATCGTCGCCCGGCGCCCGACCAGCGCCCCGACCACCGCCTGCTCTCCGCTCCCCGCCGCCGGGCCACCGGCCAGCGACATGCGCCCCAGCTCCTGGCTCAGCCAGGCCTCGGCCGCGACCGCGACCGCGATGAAGCCTCGCCGCCTGGTGCAACACCAGACCCCGCCTCGCCATGGGGCCTGGCCGGACCACCGCCCCCCGCCGACCAGCGAGGATCGCTCGGTCTATTCCCCTCCAGGAATAGCTGTGGTACCATCTCGACCATGATCGCCCAGAGCTTCCTTCGCCGGTGGCTGCCGGTTCTGATGCTGCTGCTGGCCATGCCCGAACTGGCGACGGCTCGGCCACGCGCGAAGCTGGCGACCGCGCCGGCCTTCCTGCCTGAAGAACAGGACCAGCTCCTGCGCCAGGAGGTGCTGCGCTTCGTTCGGGAGCGGGCCGAACGGCAGCCGGGCGAAGGCTGGCTCTATCTGGCCAGGCAATTCGACGAACTCGGACAGACCGAACCGGCGCTGGAATACCTGCGGAAAGTGGTGCGGGCCGAGACGGTCGGCCCCCGCGTCAAAGCCGAGGCCCAGCTCCTGCTGGCCGACATCCTGGCCCGGCAGAAACCCGCCTCGCCGCTCGAGACCCCCAAACCGGAAGACCGGGCGGTGCGCGAGCTGGAACGCCTCCTGTCGTGGAACCCCGATCGCGACCTGTTCGTGCGCGCCAAGATCGAACGAGCCCGCCTGCTCGGCCGGGGGCTGACCCGATTCGACGATCTGGTCAAGGCCTTCCGGCGCTACTACTGGCCGTTCCCCGAAGTCAACGAGGTCGAAGAGATTCCCTACCTGATGGGCTTCCAGCGCGGGTACGACCTGGAGATCGGCATGAAAGGCCTCGAAGCCTGGGAGGAGATCGCTCGCTTCCCCGAACCCGAAGCGGCCCACCTGGCCAATCTCCACATCGGCCTGGTCTACGCCTATGACCTGTCCCGCCCCCAGCTCGGGCTCGACGCCCTGGCCCGCATCCCCGCCGTCGCCACGACGCCAGCGGCCATCCAGAGCCGGTTCGTGCGGGGCACCATCCTGCATCTGACCCCGACCATCGATCGGCCCCGCGAAGCCCTCGAGGCCTATCGCTCCTTCCTGGCCCAGACCAGGGATCTGGCCGCCTATCGGGCCGCCACCCTGCTGGCCGCCGACCTGCTGTCGAGCCGGCTGCAGGACCACGAGGCGGCGCTTCCCCTGCTCGAGGCCCTGGCCAGCGTGCCGCCCCACCTCGCCGCCACCCCTTCCATTTCTCTCGAGAAGCGGCACCAAGAGGAAGACGAAACCAGGGCCTGGGGCGTACTGGCCCTGAAAATGGCCGGATTCTTCGCCGAATATCGCCTCCGCGATCCTGACCGCGCCCGAGCGGCGTACCAGAAGGCTTTCGAAATCCACCGCCAACGCCGGAATGCGGAACCCGATCCCTGGCTGACCCAGGCCCTGGCCCGCACCGAGCCGATGGTCTCGGCCGCCCAGCTGGCCTTCGAGCAGGCGTATGAAAAATACCGCGGGCGCGACCTGCGCACCGCCCTGCAGCTGTATGATCAGTTCGTGGCCAGTTTTCCCGACCATCATCTGGCGCGGGAGGCCATGTTCCGGGCCGCCCTCATCCTCGATGACGACCTGAAGGAGTATGATCAGGCCCTCGAGCGCTACCACGCCTACCTCGTCCAGGGCACCCCCCGGCGCTCCACCTGGAAGCTCGATACCCTCTACGACTGGGGTCGGGTCGACGAGGTGCGCTACCGCATCGGCAACCTCCTGCTGCGGCACCGCAAAGATCCGGTCGGGGCCCTGAAGATCTTCGAAGACCTGTCGGCCGCCTATCCCGACAGCTACTGGGCCATGCAGGGCATGAAAGAGGCCGTGCGCGTCTACCGGGAAGACCTGGGCGATGAGAAGACCGCGCTCACCCGCATGGAGGCCTTCGTCGCCAAGTATCCCGAGAGCAAGGAGGCCCAGACCTTCCGGAAAGAGCTGTTCGAACGCTCGCTCGGGCAAGGGGAAGCGACCAAAGCGCTGGGCTGGTTGAAAGAATTCCTCGATCACAGCCTCCCCTCGGATGAAGGCTACCTCGAAGAGAAACGACGCTGGCGTGATCTGACCTTCCGATTGCGGGAAGAGGCGATCCGCCAGCGGCTGGCCACGGCCGGGCCCCGCGATCGCGTGGATCTCATGCACGATCTGATCCCGGTGCTGGCGCTGGCCAGCACCTCGACCCCGCTCGAGTCCTACGTCAAGGAAGTGGCAGAGACCGACGACCTGCCGGACGAGGTGCGCTGGGCCCTGACCTACGAGATCGGCCGCGAACTCTACCGCGACTTCCCGGCCAAGGCCAAGACGGTGTTCCAGACCCTGGCCGAGACGGCTTCGGGCCCGGCTCGCCTGACCTGCCTGCTGACCCTGGGCAACATCGCCTACCGGGTCGAGAAGAACCTGGAAGCCGCCATCGCGGCCTACGAGGCCGCCGCCTCGCTGACCTCGCCGATCGACCCGCTTCTGGAGACCCCGACCTACCGGCTCGGCCGGCTGTACGCGGCGACGGGCCAGGGCGAGAAAGCCATGGCGACGCTGGCCGCCTTCCTGCGCCGCTTCCCGCGCAGCCGGCATCAGGCCCGGGCGCATCGCGCCCTGGGCGACCTCTATGCCGCGTTCCATCAGCCGACCCACGCCGTGCGTTCGTACCGACGCGCGCTGCGCCTCGCTCCCGAGCTGGCCGAGAAGCTGCGTCCCCTGATCGAACAGGCCGAGCAGGCCGCCGGGCCTGACGCCTGGCTGGCCGCCCAGGCCGAAGAACGGCGGCGGGCCCGCGAGCGGCAGGCGGCCGAACAGATGGCGACGGGAACCGCCGGCCTGGCCGGGCTCCCCGGCCAGGCCCGGTCTGGGAGCGGGTTCACATTGCCGACCGGTCGGCTCCTCACCGCGGAGGAAATGGATGCCCTGACCCCCGAGGCCCTCTACGAGGCCTACCTCCGCGAGAACGCCAAGACCCAGCCCGACCCTGTCCAGGCGGTGGCCCTCCTCCGCCGCCTCCTCGAGCGGCCGGCGCCGGCCGCCCTCACCGAGAAGGCCCTGCGCCATTTCGTGTCCTGGCGGCTTTTCCGCAAGCGCGATGGCAAAGCCTTCGCCACCGAAGCGCAGAAGATTTTGACCACCCGGAACTATCCGCCCGAGCTGGCCGACCTGCTGTTCCGGCTGGCCCAGGCCCTCGACCGGTTCGTCCGCGACTACGAGGCCGCCAACAAGGCCTATTTCGAATACCTGTCCTTCTTCCCCACCGGGCGCCGGGCGCTGGCCTGCCGCGAGCGGATCCCGCAGGTCTACGAGGCCGCCAAGGACACCAAGAACGCTCTACGGTTCTATGACAAGCTGATCGACGATGCGAGCCTGCCCGGGCCGACCCGGGTCGAGGCCTCTCTGCGCAAGGCCCGTCTCCAGGAACTCGACCAGAAGAAGGAAGAGGCGGTGCGCACCCTCGAAGCCGCTCTCGCCTTCGATTCTCCGCGCAAACCCGAGATCTACCTGCGCCTGGAGAAGCTGACCGACCGGTTCGACTACGTGCTCAAAGCGCTCGAGGCCGGGGGCGACGAGAAGCCGCGGTTCGCCGCCCTCCAGCGGGTGGTGCGCAAGGCCGAGAAAGACCAGGATCTCGACCGGGCCGAAGAGATGCTGACCGCCTGGGGCGACACCTTCCAGACGCCCGAGGCGCAGATCTGGGTCGAAAAGAAGCGCGGCGACCTCGCCAAACGGGGAACGATCGCCGAGATCGAACGGCAGATCGAGCAGTTCCCCGAGGAACCGCAGACCCCGGCCCGTCTGTTCCGCCTCGCCAATCTGGTGGAAGGCGCCGAGCACACCAAATACCGCGCCCAGGATCTCTTCTACGAGATCACCCTCGTCTATCCGCATTCCGAGTTCTTCCGCGAGAGCAAGATCCGCGCCGAGAACACCCGGGCCATCCGGTCCCTGGAAGAGCTGGACACCATGCTGAAAGCCGGGGTCAAGCCAGATGAAGCCGAAGAGATCCTGCTCGAGCGGGGCCGCCTGTACCAGGAGGCCCTGCAGGATTCCGCCAAGGCCGCCGAGAACTACGAAGCCGCGGCCGCCCTGGGCCCCGAGGCCCGGCACCGCGGGGAAGCCCTGCTCAAGCTGGGCGACCTCGCCCTCGCCCGCGAGCGGGCGGCCGAGCGGGCCCTGCGTTATTGGGAGCAGGGGCTCGCCGTCACGCATGACCCCGATCTGCGCGAGCAGCTCACCCGGCGCATCACCTCGCTGCGGCGGTTCCGCGAGAAGATCCTCTATTCCGAATCGCGGTCCGACCATGACGCCGGCCTCGACGAATTGTTCAGGGTCTGGCGCCTCGAGGGCGACCGCCCTCTGGCCCTGGCCATGGTCGAGGAGGCGCTGGGCAAGCTCGAGAACCGGCCCCAGACCGCCCGGCTGCTCTACTGGAAAGGAAGGCTGCTCGAAGAGGAAGGCCGGTCGGACCAGGCCCTGGCCGCCTACGAACAGGCGCTGCGGGCCCTGTACCACCCCGGGTGCCGCAAGGACATGCTGCTCTACCGCATGGCGCGCCTGCACCGCGCGGCTGGCCGCCCGCTCGAGGCCGAACGGTTCTTCACCGCCCTGGTCAATCGCTACCCCCGCAGTCGGCTGAGCCGCTCGGCCCTCTATTCCCTGTATCTCATCGACAAGGCGGCGGGACGGCTGACCCCGGCCCACGCCCGCCTCAACCAGCTCCTCCAGTTCCGGTCGCTGGTGCCGATCCACCGGGCGAAACTGCAGGAACTCGAGCGCGAGCTGACCGCCCAGATGAACATCGAGGAAATGAACCGTCTGCGGCAGTATTCCCGCACCGGGGCCACCGATTTTCCGTATTACATCGGGAAGGTGCTCGAGAACGACCTGCGCGATCTCGACCGGGCCATCGCCCAGTATGAAGCCTACCTGAAGACCCACCCGCCCCAGGCTCGCGCCCGCGATCTGATGCTGAAGATCGCCGATCTCTACGAACGCAAGAAGGACTACGTCAAGGCGGTCGGCCACCTCGACGCCTTGCTGCGGTCGTACACGCCGGCTCCGCAGCACTTCGACCTGATCCTGCGGATCGGCAACCTGGTCGAGGACAAACTGGCCAATCCCGATCTGGCCGACCTCTACTGGCAGTCGATCCGGGACGACTACGCGAAGGTGCCGGCGGTGCGGCAGTTCGCCCGGCAGAAGCTGCGCGCGCTGGCCGCCAAACGGCTGGTCAAGGCCGAACAGCCCCGGGCCCGCAAGGCGGTCAAGCGGGAATACACCGACGAGGATCGCGACATCCTCGACGCCCTCGATGAGATCAAGAAACGGCAGATCGACGACCTGCAGGACTACCCGCGCGCCGAGCGCGAGATGGTCCAGCTCTGGGAGGAAAACCCCGAATCCCCCGCCGCCTACGAGATCATGCGAGAACTGGTCGCCCTGTGCGAAGATCGCCTGCTCGACCCGCAGAAGGCCGCTGAGTACATGCAGCGCTGGCTCGACCAGAATCCCGACGACCCCGACCTGCCGAACGTGACCATGCAGTTGTACGAGATGTACATGACCAAGCTGCGCGACGGGCACAAAGCCCTGCGCCTGCTCGAGGAGTTCGTGCGCGCCCATCCGACCTCGCCGTTGGCTGACGAGGCCAACCTGAAGATCGGCAAGGCCAACGAGCAACTGATTCTGAATTTCGACGAAGCGCGGCGCGTCTACCAGCGCCTGATCGATACCAAGCGCAACGATCCCCTGGTGCACGAGGCCTACTACCGGCTCGGGTTCGTGCTGCGGGAAGGCTTCGCCGATTACGCCGGCGCCATCCAGACCTGGGAGGAGATGAACAACCTCTTCTACCAGAACCAGTTCGCCGCCGACGCCCAGTTCGCCATCGCCTTCACCTACGAGGCCTACCAGCGCGACTACGCCCGGGCCCGCCAGGCCTACGAGAAGATCCTCAACCTCTATCCGAACTCGCCGCTGCAGAACCAGGTCCGCGAGGCGCTGCTGCGGATCAGCGGCAAATGACCGTCCCGCCATCGGCTCGGCGCCGCCACGCCGTCCGGCCGTCCCGCTCACCCCTGCCGAGAGGTTCGCCATGCTGAAACCCATCGAACTTGCCGATCTGCTCGAACGCTATGAACGATTCCTGATCCACTACGCAGTCGGGGTCTTCCGCTTGCTGGGGGACAACTACCCATCGATCGAGTCCCGACTGCTGGGCATCATCAAGGGTACCGCCTTTCCTATGCCCATCGACGTCTTCACCCGGCACCTGGAGCGACTGTCCGATCCCGAGCTGATCCGCCGCAAAGCCCTCGAAGGACTGCTGGAACGCTACCGCCTGCACCGCACCCTGCTCGCCTTCATCGGCGACGGAGTGTCGCCCGAGATGGCCGAACGCCCTCTCGTCGAGATGACCGAGAAAGGGGAAGCCTCGGAGCGGGCGTTCGCCATCGTCACCCTGGCCGGGCAGGGCCAGGCCAAGGCCCGCGAAACCCTGCTCACCGAGTTCGAAAGCTGGTCGCGCGCGCTGCGGTGGGGCACCATCATCATCCTCGATGCCCTGGGCGGCATCGAGTGGCAGCCCCTCTTCCAGGCCAATCTCGAGGATGCCGAACCCGACGTGGCCCGGGTGGCCATCGCCGCCATCGGCCGCACCGGGACCGCCTCGGCCTCGGCCAAGCTCCAGAGCCTGCTCGGCCACGCTTCCGAGACGATCGTCATCGCCGCCATCCAGACCCTGGCGCAGTTGCGCGACCCGCACGCCGTGCCCGCCCTCAAGGAGCTGGCGCGCACCACCACCAACCACCGGATCCGCGCCACCATCATGTCCGCGTTCGGCGATTTCCAGGATGCCACCACGATGGGCCCCCTGCTGGAAGCCTTCGACAGCAGCGACCCCCGCACTCGGGCCAATGCCGTGCTGGCCGTCAAACGTCGTCTGCTCAGCCTGGGCCACCCCGACGAGGCGATCGTCGCCCGGCTCAAGGCCATGCTGGCCGACCCCGATCATCGCGTGCGCGCCGACACCGCCCAGGCCCTCTGGGAACTCGGCCACCAGGACGGCCTGCCGGTCATCGCCGCCATGCTGAAGAGTCCGGCCGAGCCGGATCGCACATCCGGCGCCTACCTGTGCGGAAAATTGAAGCTGACCCAGTTCACCGACCAACTGGCCGCGCTCACCGATGACCGCAGCTGGAACGTCCGCAAGACCGCCGCCCTCGCCCTCCTCGCCCTCGGACCGAACGGGCTGCTGGTCCTGCAGACCCTGATGTACCACGGCACCCCTGACCAGCAGGTCTGCGCCGCCTATGCCACCGGCCTGGCCGAAGACCCCGATGGGGTCAACGCCCTGATGGCGCAAAGCCGCAGCGGCACCGAGATGGCCGAGATGGCCACCGACCTCCTTCTGCGCCTGGCCCGACCGACCGGGGGCGGGAGCTGGACCGACCCCAACCAAGACGGCGTGGCCCCAGGATCGCGCCCGTCCCCCAGCCTTCAGGCCGCCCCGACGTTCGACCCCGCTCCGCCTCCCACACCCCCGACCGCCTTCGACCGCCCCGCCATGGGCCGACCAGGCGCAACAGCGGACGAGACCTCCGATCATCTCCGGGCGTCCGCCGACCTTCCCGCCCTCTCCGAACAGCCGGCCGGGCCATCGATCTCCGCGGCTGGCTCGCCTCCTTCCAGCTATGCGACCAGCCCTCTCCGATCCTCCACGGAAGACCTTCTTCCTCCCAGCCGACCCTGGGAGGACGACCCCGCGCGCCTCGATCCAGCACCACCGGCCCCCCGACCACCCTTCTCTGTTCCCAGCCCAGGCTCCCCCAGCGTCGATGCCGATCCTGATCGCCCCGCCGACCCCGACCTGCCGGTTTCCGAGCGGTAGCGCCGACCACCGAACGAGTCCCGACGGTTCGCCGTTTTGAAATTCGGCCCGGCGTGTGCTATGGTGGCCCTGCCATGATCCCGTGGAGATGACGGCGGGCCGGCCCGACCGGGCTCGCCTCTCCCCCCAAACCGCGGTCGCAGAGGAGCACCATGAGCGAGAAACAGGGCCTTTCCCCGAAAGCCTACGAGGTCATCGACGGCAGTCAGTATCCGAGTTTCATCCCCCCCAGCCAGACTCTTCCTGAGTTCACGGGCAAGGCCATCCTGGTCGGCATCCTCATCGGCACCGTCTTCGGCGCCGCCAATGCCTACCTGGGCCTGAAGGTCGGGCTGACCGTGTCGGCCTCGATCCCCGCCGCGGTCATGGCGGTAGCCATCTTCCGGCTGTTCTTCCGCGACGGCACCATCCTCGAGACCAACCTGGTCCAGACCATCGGCTCGGCCGGCGAATCGTTGGCGGCCGGCGTCATCTTCACCATTCCCGCCCTCTTCATCTGGGAAATGGAGCCCAGCAAACTCGACATCACCGTGATCGCCATCCTGGGCGGCACCATCGGCGTGCTGTTCATGATCCCCCTGCGGAAGTACCTCATCGTCAAAGAGCACGGCCGCCTCCCCTATCCGGAAGGCACCGCCTGCGCCGAGGTGCTGGTGGCCGGACAGGGCGATCTGTCGAAGGCCAAGACGCTCTTCCAGGGCATGGGCATCGGGGCGTTGTACCAACTGCTCATGCATGATCGCGTCTTCGGCCTTTGGAACAAAGAGCCTTCGACCCACATCCCGGGGTTCAAAGGCGCCGAGATCGGCGGCGAGATCACCCCCGAACTGCTGGGCGTCGGCTACATCATCGGCCCCGAGATCGCCGCCATCATGCTGTCGGGCGGCATCTTCGGCTGGCTGGTGTTGATCCCGCTGATTCTGATGTTCGGCGAGCAGGCCACGGCGCCGATCGCACCGGAGGCCAGCGTGCTGATCTCCCAGATGGGGGCCGGCACCGTCTGGTCGCGGTACATCCGCTACATCGGCGCGGGCGGGGTCGCCTTCGCCGGCATCTTCTCGTTGATCAAATCGCTGCCGGTGATCTTCGCCAGCTTCAAAGCCGGGTTCTCGCAGCTCGGCAAGGGGGAAGCCACCACCCTGCGCACCCAGGACGACCTGCCGATGTCGGTGATTCTGGGCGGTTCGGTGGCGCTGGCCCTGGGCGTCGCCCTCTTCCTGGCCACCGACGTGCTGGCCAACAACCTGACCGCCGCGATCCTGGCCGCGATCCTGATCGTGCTCTTCGGCTTCTTCTTCGTCACCGTCTCGTCGCGGATCGTCGGCCTGCTGGGCTCGTCTTCCAATCCCATCTCCGGGATGACGATCGCCACCCTGCTGCTCACCTGCGTGCTGTTCATCGTCTTCGGCCTGCATACGCTGCCCAACGCCAAGGTCGCCATCCTGGTGGTCGGCGCCTTCGTCTGCATCGCCGCCGCCATCGCCGGCGACACCTCGCAGGATCTCAAGACCGGCTTTTTGATCGGCGCCACCCCGCGCTGGCAGCAGATCGGCGAGTTCATCGGCGTCGTCACCGCCGGCCTCACCATGGGGTTCGTCATGTACCTGCTGAAAGACGCCATCGTCACCGGGGCGCTGCCGGCCCCGCAGGCCAACCTGATGCGCCTGGTCATCGACGGCGTCATCGGCCAGAACCTCCCCTGGAACCTGGTCTTCTGCGGCGTCTTCATCGCCCTGGGCGTCGAGCTGCTCGGTATCAACTCCCTGGCCTTCGCCGTCGGCCTCTATCTGCCCATGTCGCTGTCGGTGCCGATCATGGTCGGCGGCATCGTCCGCTGGCTGCTCGAGCTGCGCACCGACGACAAGCACCTCGAAGAGAAACGCGAGACCGGCGTGCTCTACTCGTCGGGCCTGATCGCCGGCGCGGCCCTGGTGGGCGTCGTCATCATGTTCCTGGTCGGGCTGGCCGAGCGGTTCCCCATCCTGCTGGAGCCGATCAGCCAACCCGGCCTCTACGTGAAGGTCGAGCCCGGCCAGACCTGGACCGTCGATGGCCAGCCGGTCAGCGGCGGGTTCGTGCCGGTCCCCACGGCCGGCTTCCCCGATACCGGCGAGATCGTCGCCCAGCTGTCGGCCACCAACCAGGAACTGCGCCAGGCGCGCCAGGCGCCCACCCCCGATCCGGCGGCGATCGCCGCGCTCGAGGCGCGTCGCCAGGAGCTGACGAACCAGATGGCCGCGCGCCAGGTCAAGTCGTTCAAGCTGGTCTGCACCGCCGCCGGCCAGACGGCCGAGGCGACCGCCGAGGTGGAGAAATGGCAGCGCCTCTACCTATCATGGAAAGACGGCAAGATCGAGATGGCCGATCTGCCCGAAGGCGCCGACCGCCGGGGCGTCCTCGCCTTCCTGCTGCTGACTCTCAGCCTCGCCTGGTTCGCCATGCGCACCCCGCCGGCCCGCCCCACCGAGGCCGCCGCCTGATCGGCGATGCCTCGCCCTCACGTATGGGAGGGCCCCGGTGGTCAAAGCCAGGGCCAGCGGATACCGTTTGCCTCGGTCCCACGTCGTGGGGAGCCAGGCCAGCCCCGTCGCCGACAGAGCCTGAGCAGGCGCTTCAGCCGGGGAAGCGGTCGATCATGCGGCCGACCCGGTGGTAGTGGGCGCCGCAGCAGGGGCCGACCAGGGTGACGCCGAGCCGGCCGGGCCGGAACAGGCGCCGCGCCAGCCGCTGCAGATCGCGCGGCCGCACCTGCTGGCTGGCGTGGTATTCTTCTTCCAATGAAGGCTGCCCGGGATAGAGCGCCCGGAAGCCCACCCGGCCGCTGAAATCCCACAGGTCGTTGGAGGCGAACCGTTTGCCTTTCACGTACTGCTGCACCATGTGCTCGACAAGGTCGGCGGCGGGGGGCCGCTCGGCGAGGCGGGCCAGCACGCGCAGGCACTCGTAGAGCGCGTCGACCAGCCGATCGGGCTTGACCGAGAAATCGACGTGCACCGCCCCGGCCGCCGCGTAGGCATCGAGCCCGACCGCCAGCGAGTAGCAGAAGCCCTTCTCATCCTGCATCGCCTGCCGCAAGGGCGAGCCGGACGGATTGTCGAGCAGCCGCACCAGGGCCTTCTGCAAGATGAAATCCGCATCCCCGAGAGGCCATCCCAGGAAGGAGACCCGGCAGGCGATCTGGCTGCGGGGCGAATCGACCCAGTTCAGCCGCGGCCCCCGGAACGGGGGCAACGGCGGCACGGTGGCGGTGGCCGAGACATCGCCTGCCGGCATCGTGCCGAACGTCCGATCGAGCATGGCGCGCACCGCCAACGTGGGGGGCAGATCGCCGGACAGGCAGACCACACTGGCGCCGGGCTGGCAGAAACGCCCCAGATGCGTGCGCAGATCGTCTTCGGTCAAGCGCTCGAGGAAGGCCTTGTTGCCGAGGATGGGCAGGGCATAGGGGTGCGTGCGGTAGAGCAGCTGGCTCGACAGCTGGTCGATGGCCGTCAGGGTGCCATCTTCGTCGAAATCTTCGAGGAACTCCTCGAGGATGATCTCGCGCTCGGCTTCGAGCCCAGCGAAGACCGGCACCGTGACCATGTCGCGAAAGAGGGTCAGAGCCTCTTCGACCGCCTCGGGCAGCACCTTGCAGGACAGCACGATGAGATCGGTGAAGGTGGCGGCATTGGCCTCGGCCCCGACCCGGTCGAGCGCGCGCGTCAAGGCTTCCGACGACGGATAGGCGGGCACCCCGCGGAACAGCATGTGCTCGAGGACATGCGAGATGCCGTTGGTCTCTGGCGTCTCGTAGGCCGGCCCGGCCCGCATGTAGAAGGCCAGCCCGACGGCCGGGCTGGGGAAGCGGTGCAGAACGGCGGTCAAGCCGTTGGGCAGGACGAACGTCTCGAGTGGAGCGGTCAGCAGGTGGAACGGATGGAGCGGCATGTCAGGAGGGTGAACAGTAAGGCAGCTTGCTGACGGGGCCGACAGGCCCGCGATCACGAGGGCGCGACCGCCGGCGCCAGGAAGGGTCAGCGGGGTTCGGAAGCGCTCGAGGCCTCGCCCTCGCCCGCATCCGCAGCCGGGGCAGCGGGCGATACCGCAGGCGCGGGGGCCGGCCCGGTGGCAGCCGGAACGAAGGCAGCGCCGGCGGTGGCCTCGGCTGCCTCGGCATCTTCGATCGTGCGATGCGGCAGAGCGGCCCCGCTGGGTTTCTTCGGATTGTAGGGAGGGAAGTATTTGGGTTTGCCATCGATCTTGGTATTGGCCCGGCCACCGGCCCGCAGCCAGATGGAATACCAGATATCGACGACGTTGTTGACGGCCCGCGAGTAGCATTTGGCGAGGATCGGCCTGGCGTCCTGCCACCGCTTGCCGTTGGTGTACATCTCTTCGAGCTGGGCATAGTACTGATTGGCCCAGAGCGCTTCGTAGACCATGCGCGCGCTGATGCGCTCGACCGGATAGGCCCCATCGAAGTAGACGCCGAACTCGTAGACGTGGTCGTTCGCATCTTTTTCGCAGGCCGCATGGTAGGCCTTTTCTTCGATGCCCTCCCAGGTGGCGACCCCGGTGTGGAGCGGCTGGGTCAGATCGGCGATGTAATGGGCCAGCCACCCGAGCTTCTGCGCGACCTGGGCCCGCGGCGTTTTCTTCTGGATGTCGGCGACGATCTCTTTGGCCAGCTCTTCGACCTTGAACGGCCCGTTCCCCATCTTGTACCCGTGGATATGGAACACGTGGTTCTGAAAATCTTTCAGGGTGGTATCAGGCTCGATGGAAGCCTCGAGCAGGGGCCGCAAGGCCGGTTTGCCCTTGTCGGTCTCGCCCAGCAGCGTGCGAAACCCCTTGGGCATGATGTGGTAGGCGTCGGACGTGATCTTTTTATGGGCCAGACTGCCCCAGGCCCAGACCGGAGGCTGGCCTGAGGACGAGCAGATGATCCCGAGGGCGAGAAGGGCGACAATGGCGCAGCGGTTCAGCATGGGACCTTCCCTTCGGCTGGTGTTTCCACTAACTATACTGACGGACGAGGGGGGTGTCAAGGAAGGCTCCCAGGGCGGTTCTCGACCATTCCGCTCGGGGTGTCGCGGTACCTCCCGGGCCGGGGTGGGCAACCGCCTTCCTGCGCCCGCTGGCGACCCGCGTCGACGCCCTGGTCTGGCCATGGGCGCCACGCTCCCCCTCGCCGGCTGAACGCTCCACGGACGGCAGGCCCCTGCCGACATCCAGGGATCGGTGGCCTGGGGCGGTGTCCTCGCGGGAAACCGCGCTCTAATGGCTCCCACCGTCCTTCTCCGCTCGGCGATCATCTGGCGGGAGGGAGCCCCGGCCATAGTTCGCCCTTCCGCCGACAGGGCCCCAACCGGGGCACCGATCGACGGTGCGCACGTAGTTCCTCGGGGGAACCGTCGAAGCAGGCGGGGAACGTTCTCCGGGGTGTTGCCGACCGGCGGCGGGAGCGGTCGGCGGAAGGCGGCCTCAGGCCTTCTTGCTCGAGGGAGCGGCCTTGGTTCCGTCGGTGGACTCGGCGGCAGAGACCAGATCAGGGTGAGCCTCGCTCGCCGCCGGGGCAGGCTTCTTCTTTTTCTTCTTCTTGAGGGGCCGGGAGGCGGCAGTCGGAGTGGCGGTGCGGGCGAATTCGGCGAAATCGACCACCAGCTTCTTCTCGAGACTCTCGGACAGATCTTTCAGCTTGTCAGAGACCGCGGCGAAGCGGTCCATGATGTATTTGCGCTGGTGTTTGCCTTCCTCCTTGAGGCTGCTGACTTCCTCTTGCAGCTCGAGAAGGGCGATCAGGATGGGCAGGATGATCAGGGCCACCACCATGTAGGTGTCGATCTTCTGCTTCAGCAGCATCGACAGGATCATGGCCCCCCACAGGAGCCAGAGCCAGTGGTTGATCTTCATCCATTCTCCTTGCCGGCGCCGGGCAGGAAAGGCGACAGGATGCCTTCCGCCGTGGCCGGATCGATCCCGACGAGCAGAAAGACCTTCTGCTTGCCGTGGGCGCCCTGCTCGAGCAGGACCTGCTTCTTCGGCAATCCGAACAGTTTGGCGAGGAAATCGACCAGGGCCGCGTTGGCCGCACCCTCGACCGGAGGCGCCTTGACCCTAATTCTACAACGATCCTCGGGGAAGTCAACCACCTCGGTACGCGACCAGCAATTATCGGTCAACTCATGAAACCATCACCCAGTGCTAATTTCCAAGAACGAAGTCCGGAATGCCTCATCAATTCATCCTTTGGCCATTCTATGTGCCTTGAAGCTTTTGCCGAAGCCGATCA
>QOQW01000040.1 GCA_003327425.1 Candidatus Ozemibacter sibiricus | reverse complement strand
TAAACGTGTTGCCCTCGACCTCCTGAGGGAAGCCCATCTGGCCACGAGATTCGAGATACTTCGGAGCCTGAGTCGGCAGCGACTCATGTTTCTTGGTAAAGGCCATCTGTACCCATGCTAGAGTGTCTCATGTTCCCGGAATTCCCCGGGTTCGGGGTAGCCTAGGAGACGACGATGGCCAAACGCGATTACTACGAAGTGCTGGGCGTGGCGAAGAACGCTGATGAGGCCGAGATCAAGCGGGCCTACCGCAGCCTCGCCCGCCAGTACCATCCCGACGTCAACCCCAACAATCCGGAGGCCGTCGAGAAGTTCAAAGAGGTCAACGAAGCCTATCAGGTCCTCATCGATCCCCAGAAACGCCAGGCCTACGACCAGTTCGGCCACGCCGGACTCAATGGCCAGGGCTTCAACTACCAGGATTTCCAGGGGTTCGGCGGGTTCGGCGATCTGTTCGGCGACATCCTGTCCGACTTCTTCGGCGGGAGCAGCCGCAAAGGCGGGCCCCGCCGCGGCGCCGACCTGCGCTACGATCTCGATCTGACGTTCGAAGAGGCGGTGTTCGGCTGCGAGAAGGTCCTGACCATCCCCAAGTCGGTGACCTGCACCGGCTGCCAGGGCTCCGGGGCCGCTCCGGGCACCGGCCGCAAGCAATGCCCCGTCTGTCGCGGCCGGGGTACCATCTCGCTGGCCCAGGGGTTCTTCTCGATCCAACGGACCTGCCACCAGTGCCAGGGCGAGGGCGAGATCATCGAAAAGCCCTGTCCGACCTGCCGCGGCGTCGGTCGGCAGAAAGAGACCAGCAAGGTCGAGGTCAAGATCCCCGCTGGGGTCGAGACCGGCAGCAAGCTCAAATTGACCGGTGAAGGCGAACCGGGCGAGCGCGGGGGGCCGCCGGGCAACCTCTACATCGTGCTGCGGGTCGGCAAGCATGAGCTGTTCGAACGGGTCGGCGACGACATCGTCTGTGAACGCAACATCTCCTTCCCCCTGGCGGCCCTGGGCGGCGAGATCGACGTGCCGACCCTGAAAGGCTCGGTGAAGATCAAGATCCCGCCAGGTACCCAGACCGGCAAGGTCTTCCGGCTGCGGGGCTATGGGGTCAAGGGCCTGCAGGGCGGCGAAGGCGACCAGCTGGTGCGGGTCTTCGTGCGCACGCCGACCAACCTCACCGAACGGCAGCGCGAACTGCTGCAGCAGCTGGCCAAGGAAGAGCCCGACCCTGGCGCCGGAGCAGTGGGCAGCGGCTCCAAATCCGTCTGGGACAAAGTCAAGGAAGCCCTCGGCGGCTGACCGCCGCGCCTGGTCTTGCCTCGTTCCCGTCACGAGACCACGGCGCACGGTCGCCCCGCCTCTGCCACGGGCGAGTCCCGTCGTTGGTGCGAAGCCTGGGGCGGGGCATGTGTTCCCCAGAAAGCCTCTTGATGGGCCATTTCCCAGAATCGGGGCAATGCCTTCTCCTGGGAGTCGGTTCCGCTGGGGCATCGCCCCGGCCGGGTGTGCTATTCTTTAAGCGATGGGGGTTGTCGCATGAAATGGTCGGTCTGGCGATGGGGAATGGCAGTGGCGGCGCTGGCTCTGGGCCTCTTCCTCGGAACCATGGGGCCGGCGAGGGCCCAGGAGGGGGACGCCGCGAGCGACGCCGTCCCCCTCGAAGGGACGGCGGGCGAGCCCATCCGGCCTTCCGGGTCCGCGGGTGCCGCTGGACCGACCGTCGGCGGCGCGGCTGACGGCCCGCTCGCGCGCGACGAAACCCCCGGCCCGGGGGCCACCGCACGCGGTCTGACCCCGGCCCAGCTCGAGGCCCGTATCGAGAAGATGCGTTCCCTGCTCGACAAGACGCCCGACAACGGCGAGGCCAGGTCCATGCTGGCCGAGCTCCTCGTGCAGAAGGCCCTGAGCATGCGGGGCCAGGCCGTGGCCGAGATCGAACCTCTGCTGTCCGAAGCAGCCGATCTGGCCCCCGACGACTTTCGCGTGCCCCACCTCTGGGGAGACCTCTATTTCGGGCAGCGGCATTTCGAAGCGGCGATCGGGAAATTCGAGCTGGCGCTGGCCTTGCGCCCCGATCACCTGGACAGCCTGATGAAACTCGGTATTTCTCTGATGAACTCGATGCGCTATGAAGACGCTCTGTCCCAGTTCGAGAAGGCCCGTCAGCAGATTCCCAACGATTTCTACCTTCTCTTCTGCACCGGGCGCTGCCATTTCGAACTGCGCGATTTCGACCGGGCGATCACGGTCTGGGAGGAAGCCCTCAAGCGGGCTCCCGATCGGCGGAGCGCCGAGGCGGTGCAGCAGTTGATCCGCCAGGCCAAAGAGCAGGAGGCCTCGACCGGGGGCGGCACCCGCGACGAGAACCAGCGGTTCATCGTGCATTACGCCGGCAATTCCCAGCAGGACATCGGCGACATGACCATGGAGATCCTCGAAGAGATCTACGACCAGGTCACCTCCGATCTCGGGTACAAACCCGACATCCAGATCACCATCATCTTCTACCGCACTGAGGAATTCTACGAACTCAACAAGGCCGGCAGCTGGGTCGGGGCCATGGCTCGCGGCGAGAAGATCCTGGTGCCCTTGCGGCAAGGGTATTCCGACCTGCGCTCGGTCAAAGGGACCCTCGCCCACGAGTTCACGCACGTCATCGTCAACCTGCGCACGAACAATCGGTGCCCTGTCTGGATCAACGAAGGACTGGCCGTCTACCAGGAATTCCAGGCCGCCAATGGCGATCCCACGCAGATGCGCAGCGATTACGAACGATTTTTCAACAAAGTCATGCAGGGCACGCGGTCCTTCGGCAGCCTGCGCGACATCAATCTCAACCCCCTCCAAGGAGCGTATGGGGATCACATCCCGCTCGGGTACCTGCAGTCCTATCTTTCGATGCGGTTCATGATCGAACGGTACGGCTGGCAGGGGGTCGATGCCCTGCTCGGGGCCCTCGGCCAGGGCGAAGGGCTCGACGGGGCGCTGACCGCCGCCTGCAACCTTTCGTTCGCCGAATTCGAACGCGAGTTCAACGACTGGTTGAAAGGGTTGTAGAGGGGCGACTGGTTGGCGGTCGTCAAGTTTCACCGGCAGGGTCTTGCGGGGTCGCGACCCATCAGTATAATTGGATATATAGTTCGCCGGTTCCAGAGATCCTCCGAGGAAAGGGCCGCCCGATGAATAGGTGTCGCAAAGCCGTTCTGGTGACCTTGGTGGGGTTGTTCCTGTGCGCGGTCGCCGGTTCGCTGTTCGCCGAGGCGCCCTCTCGCGGCCAGCCCACCCGGGGCGATCGGCTGCACCAGCTGTACAAGCGCTTCCTGAGCCAGCTCCGCACCCTCGAGGAAAAATATCCGAGAGATCACCCTGCCTTCTTCAAGATGCGCCAGACGGTCTCCGAGCTTTACCAGGAGGCCGAACGCCAGGGGCCGGGCGATGTCGTCAGAAGCCCTGCCCGCTCCGACACCCCGGCCGATCGACGGGGGCGGTCGATGCGGCGTGGCGACGACCCGTCGGCCGGCGTCGACATCTACGATGCCTGTCGCGGGCTGCGGGGCGGTGCCTTGCGCGAGCAGTTGCACGGCCTCATCGCCAATCAGTATCCGGTGGGCTACCAACAAGCCCAGGATCTCATCTTCTCTCAATTGCACAACGAGAATGGCGAAGTCGAATGCGTCTACACCGGCCGCCGCATCTGCACCCAGGGCGAACCGAGCGCCGATGACATGAATATCGAGCATACCTGGCCGCAGTCCCAGGGGGCCACCGGCGATGCCAAGTGCGATCTGCACCACCTGTTCCCCACGGATGCGAAAGCCAACAACTTGCGGGGCAGCCATCCCTTCGGCTATGTCACCCACCCCATCTGGGAGGAAGGCGGCAGCAAGTTCGACGGCGATACCTTCGAGGTCCGCCCGCAACATCGGGGCAACTGCGCGCGCGCCAAGTTCTATTTTGCGGTGCGGTATGGCAAGTCGATCCCCGACGACGAAGAGGCGGCCTTGCGGCGGTGGCACAAGGAAGACCCGGTCGATGCCGCCGAGCGGACCCGGAACGATCGCATCGAGAACCTGCAGCACAACCGCAACCCGTTCATCGACCATCCCGAGTTCGTCGATCAGATCAGCGATTTCTGAGTTCGCGCGCGCTCCGGGCGCGATTCATGGCGCGCGACTCCAGGTCTGGTCGCTCGGCACGGCCCCCACGCTGATCCGGCCTGGGGGCCGTCGGCCGTCAAGGAGCGCTCGGCGGCGGCCGGCCTCGCGGGCAGGCGGCGCTGAGCGGGGTCAGTCGGGTTTATAGATGGCGGCCAGGCCCTGCCGGCCGTCCATCACCACGCGCGCGGGAGCGGGCAGTCGGGAGTGGGTGAAGTGGGCGGTGCGGGTGACCACCTCCTGGGCTCGCAGCCATTCCCAGTCGATGCGATCGGGGGGCTGCCCATGGGGCACGCTGAAATACCCGATGTTCATCGAGGTGACGTTGTGGAAGAAATGCGAGCCCAGGGAGGCATCGACCTGGAAGTCGGGCAGGGCGTATTCGACGATCACCTTCGCTCCTGAAATCTGGGGCCAGACGATGGGAATGCCCATCCAGCGGTCGCGTGTGCCCCACCGGCCGGGCCCGAGCAGGATGTATTTGCGGCCGCTCTGCCGCAGAGCGGTGTTCAGGGCTTCGATCTCTTCGACCATGGCCGTGGTCTGGGACTTGTCGAACCCCTGAGGGTCGACCCAGATGACGTCGGTCAGATCGCTGACCGTCCCGTTGCCCATGGCCCGGCCGCAGCGCAGGAACAGGCGGTCGCCGGCGCGATCGAGGTCGGCGGGATCGAGGCTGGCTTCTTCCGATTCGCGCAGCAGGTGCTTGACCTGCAGGATGTGGAACACGGGCTTGCCCTGGGGTCCAGGCTCGAGATCGAGCGCGAACTCGATCTCGACCGGGGATTCCATGGCGCTCTGCATCACTTCCAGCACTTCGCGCAGGAGGGCCGGGAGGGGAATCTGCGCATGCTTGACCAGGAAGGGGAAATTGAGGATGCGGGGGCCGGCGCCGAAGGTGCCGGGCCGCAGTCGCTGGTCCTGCAGGTCCCAGGTGGAGGCGAGGAGGGGGAGCACGCCATCCTGCTCGGCCACCTCGAGGTCGAGCGTCAGCAGGGTGGCGTCGTCGCCGTTGAACAGGTCGACGATGGGCCGGGAGAGGTCGAGCGCATAGAAATGGCGCTGCGAACTCTTGAGCTGGTGCTCGGGCGGATCGAGATCGAGGTCGGGCCAGGTCGGACAGAACCGGAAGGAGGCTTCCCCGCCGACGACGTATTTGCCCAGACCGAGGGCGATCATGCCGACCCCATCCTCGGGCTGGATATGCGAGAAGGGGTAGTAGTTGAAGGATTGGGCGACGCCGGAGACATGCGGGTAGAACCGTGATCCATGCGCTCTGCCCACGACCTCCTGAATGATGACCGCCATCTTCTCTTCTTCGATCTTGTAGCCGATCGCCTCGAAGTAGCCGCGGGCCGATCGGGAATAGACCGAGGCATAGACGAGCTTGATGGCCTCCATGAGCTGGCCGAGGCGGACCGTCAGGTCGGGATGGTTGTTGGGCAGGAAATAGGTGGCATAGACCCCGGACAGCGGATGGGACAGGGAATCTTCGAGCAGACCGGAGGAGCGCACGGCCAGCGGGAACCGCACGTGCTGCAGGTAGATCTTCAGGCGGTCCTGGAGGGCGGGGGAGAGCGAGCCGAGCAGGAACCGGCGCTTGATCACCTCGGGGTCGGTGACCTCGTGGACGATGTTGGTCAGGCGGTTCCGTTCGAGGAAGGCGGTGAACTCATCGACGCCGATCACCGAGGTCAGAGGAATACGGATCTGCAGGTCGGGCACCCGGTCGAGCAGGGGCGAGGTGTTCAGCAGGGAATTGATGAAGGCGATGCCGCGGCCCTTGCCCCCGAGCGACCCGTCGGCCAGCCGGAAGATGTGATGCTCGCCCTGGATGTGGGCCTCATCGAACTTGATCACCTTGCCCTTGATGCGCAGGCTGTTGATGGTGTCGCCGATGGTGATCAGGAAGTGGCGCAGCTCTTCGGCGCTGGCGAAATCGTTGACCTTGGCCTGGAAGACGCTCTTGGCGATATGCACCTCGCCGCGGGCCATCAACCAGGCGGAGAAATGGTTGCGCGAGGCATGGTAGAGGATGGAGGCCGCGGGGATGGTGGTCAGGCAGCGGCGCAGCTCCTGCATGTTGCGGGCGCGGCCCAGTTCCTGCTGGGTCTCGTCGCGGAAGACGAAATCGCCGAAGCCGAGGTGGTTGAAGAAGAAGCTGGTCAGATCGCGGGTGAGGTTCTCGGACTCCTTGTTGATGAAGCCGGCGCCGAGGAACTGGGCGGTATGGAAATTCTCGAGGGCCGACGACTGCAGAAGCACGGGCAGATCGGGGTTGATGCGGCGCAGGTGCTTGGTCAGCTTGACTCCGGCGAACTCGTCCATCTTCCCTTCCATCGGGAAGGTGATGTCGGAGATGACGCAGAGCAGGAAGTCTTTGTACAGCTCGAAGAGGGTCACCGCTTCCTCGTAGGTCGAGGCCAGCAGCACTTTGGGGCGGGCCCGGCGCCGCAGCACCTTCTTCATCTCGTCGAGCTGCTCTTCGCTGACCAGGCGCTGGGTCTGCTTCATGATCTCCTGGTACAGGATGGGCAGGTAGCGCGAGTAGTAGCGGATCGAATCCTCGACCAGCAGGATGACCCGCACCAGGCCGATCTTGGTGTCGTTGAACACGTTGAGCCGGTCTTCGACGCATTTGACCATGGCCAGGAAGATTTCGGAATTGCCGTTCCAGACGAAGATGTTGTCGAAATACTGGAAGAGATCGGCATTCTGGCTGACCTTGCCAATCTCGGCATTGTCGTTGAGCAGCAGCAGGATCGGCAGATTGGGCCGCAGCGCCTTCATCTTGCGGCTCAGCTCGCGGTGGTCGAGGCGGTGGGTGCGGCTGATCATGATGACCAGATCGAAGGGGCGCTGGCGCAGCTTGTCGAGCGCTTCCTCGCCGGAGTAGGCGCAGGTGATGCGCGGGGCATGGAAGAGATTCAACTGGTAGAACTCGCTGAAGATCATCTCCGAGATCAGCCCGTCCTCCTCGAGGGTGTAGGCGTCGAACACCGTCGCCACGAGCAGGATCTCGCGAATGCGCACGGGCATCAGATCATGGAAGATCTCGCTATCGGTCTTGTACTTTCTGACGAAGTCTATGAGTTCTTTCTTCAGCATGCGGGCCTCGCCCGGCTCAACGGCCGGCACAGAAATCGGTGAGCGTATTCTCGCCAAGCCGTGCGGCGTTGTCAAGCCTGGCTCGCCCCTCTGGCGGGATGGAGGAAGAGCTGGTAGAATAAGTGATGCTGAGAATCCAACCCGTGAGGTGAACATCGTGTTCAGAAAACCTGTTCTTTCCCTCCTGCTGGCTGTTCTGTTCCTGCTCCTCCCGTTCCTCCAGGCCGAGGTCCGGGCCGGCGAGACGGTCACCGATCTCACCAAGGCCTACGAGATCTGGAAGAACGAAGGCATCCGGTTCGTGATCCGCGATGCTCAGGGCGGCCTGGTGTCGTGGGGCATCGGCAAGCTCGAATCCTGGGCGGGCGAGTCGAAATGGGTGGTCCGCAATCCCAAGGGCCAGCTCATGACCCATGCGCGCGGCAAGGTCGAGAACTGGAAGAATGGCAAGACCAGGCTGGTGCTGCGCACCCCGAAGGGCCAGATCCTGACCCACATCGCGATCGACCTGTCGAGCAAGGCCAGTTTCGCCCAGAACGTCGTCGGCCTGCGCCGTTTGAAAGATTCCAAGTTCCTCGCCTTCGTCCAGGAGACCCTCGGCGAACTGCTGGTGAAGGAACTGAAGGGTGGCGACCTGATCCGCACCCGGGTGTTGATGCAATACCTCGACAAGTATCATGACCAGCCGGGGGCCGCGAACTTCAAGCCCGTCCTGCAGATGGTCATTCAGCAGTTGAACTTCATGGTCGCCCACGGCGGCGACGCCAAGGTGCAAGACCTGGCCTCCCAGGCCAAGGCCATGCTGAGCAAGCTCTGATGGGCTGATTCCGACGCGCCTGTCCGGCCGGCGCCGCGGGAGGTCGTCCCTTTCCCGTGGCGCCGGTCGTCTTTTGGCCGACCTTGGTGGGCGTGTGAGGAAGAGCAGCGTCGGTCTGGGCCTGAAGGACCGAAGGGGGCCCGGCGCGCGCATGGCTCCTTAGCCCAGGGGAATGGCGATGCGGCGAGGATGGGTCGAGCGGCCGGCCGGCCCGCGGGAGCGCCGGTTGGGCGGGCCCTGCAGCGCCGGCGGGGCCCGAACGGCCCGGAACGATCAGCGTTTCCGCAAGGGTTTGAGACCTTCGGCGATGGCGGCGAGGTCCTTCTGGTAGGCCGACTCGAAGGGGCTGGCCACGAAGGTATGGATGAGGAGATATTTCTTGTTGGGCGTGAAGACGACCGACAGCGTGATGTTCAACTGCCCGTCCATGGCTTCGCCGGTGATTTCGACGGCATCCAGGCCATTGACCTTGAATTCGGTCGGCTCGGTCGCATTCTCGAGCGGCCCGACCTCGCGGATGATCTCGCCGATGGCGTTCTTGATCACCTCGGTGACATTGTTCCCTTCCGCCAGGGTGATGGCCAGCGAGACGGCTTGATCGGGGGTCGTCGCGCTCACCGTCGTGCGATCGCTCTCGAGCTTCCAGGCATCGGGGATGGTGATTTCCATGGCCGCCGCGGTCAGAGGAATGGTGCGAGCCTGTCCGGGATTGGCGGTGCCCAGGCAGCAGACCAGGACGAGCAGGATATGGCAGAGACGAGAAGGTATAGCGCGCGGCATAGAGGCTTTCCTTTCGGACGTCACTCGATGATCTGGGGGCCCCGCGGGGCCGGCGGCCGCCGGGGACCGCCTGAGGTGGGGGCGGGCGGGGTGGGGGAGGCCGGGAGGCGGTTGTCCTCTTCGGCCCATTGCTTCTGCAGCCGTTCGATCTCCTTGTCGATGGCATTGATCCGGCGTTCGAGGCCGGTGATCTCGGCGCGGATCTGATCGATCTCCTGTTTCTGGTCTTTGGCGCGACGGCGGTACAGGTAGTAGAGTTCGAGGTTTTCCGGGCTGCCCACCTCGGTATCCATGCTGCTGCTCTGCTCCGGCAAAGGATCATTGGGCGGCAGGGTGGGGAAGACGCCCGTCTGCGGCGGCACGGGGACCGGCGGCACGCTTTGCAGCGGTCGGGGGTCGAACTCGCGGGACAGGGGACGGGGTTCGACCGACACGAGGGGACCGGGCGCTCCCGGCGGCGGATCGGGAAGGGGGCCGAGCCCGGGGCCAGGGTAGGGGGCCGGCGGCGGCGCCGGCGTGGAGGGGGGGGTGAGGACATCATTGCGGTAGTAGTAGTAGCGGCGGGCCCGTGAGCGGCGGGCCATGGAAGTGAGGAGGGCGGCGCGCGTCTCTGCTTCCTGCGAGTTCAGGTAGGCAATGCGCGCCTGCAGTTCTTCTTTCTCGTCGCGGAGGGCGTTGAGCTGGTCTTCGCGCGACGCGAGCTTCTCTTCGCGGGCCAGCCGGGCGTCCTCCAGGCGTCGGAGCGCGGCCAGCCGGGCCTGTTGCTGCTGTTGCCAGCGCCGGATGTAGACCAGTTCCTCCGACAGGCGGGCGGCTTCGCGAGCGGCCAGGTTCCGTTGGGCCTCGGTGGCGGCGAGATCGCGTGCGCGGCGGTAATGCTCGACGGCGGCTTCCAGATCGCCGATGATGATGTTCTCGAAGAACCCCTTCCGGCAGAGCAGGGCGGTGGTCGGGCTGCCCAGATCGATCTGCTGCTGCAAGCGTTCGAGCAGAGCCAGGGCCATGCCGTCATCGTCATAGGTCAGGACGCTGCGGTCGGCGATGAGCGCTTCTTCGTAGAGGTCGAGGGCGCGACCACGTCGGCCGGTACGCCAGGCCTCGGTCGCTTCCTGGAAGAGGCGGCGGCCCCTGGCGGGATCGAGACCTTCGCCGATGACCAGGCATTCCTCGGGAACGAGGGTGGCCGTCGGCGAGGCGCTGCTCGCGGACGGAGGCGCCGCAGTGGCCGAGACGGCCATGGCGGCGGGCGGGGCCGCGAGGCCGAAACAGGGTAGGACAGCGAGGGCGGCCGTGCGCAGGAACTGCCGGCCGGCCAGCCGCCAGGCCGCAATCGGAGGTGCAACCATGGGTGGTCTCCCGGAATGGCTTTCCCCGATGATAAACGAACCCTGCCCGCCATGCAAACCCGAGGGCCGTACCGATTCGGGGCGGCGGCCGACGCTGCGGGGACCCCGGAATGCTGATCGGACTGCTTCCCCCAAGGCCCCCGCCTGGAGCGCCGGCGTCTGGATCCCTGTTCCGATGCTGGCCAACGCGTCGCCTTCGACCGACCAGGCGATGGCTCGGCCGGTGGGGCGACCGTGCGCCCTGGTGGCCACGAGGGTTGCCGGTGTGCGTTCGCTCGGCGCGCAGCACTGGCAGGGGAAGGGGAAAACGTGTATAGTGTCGGCCTATGGACGAACCGTCGGCTCCTCGTGCCTCGACCGGGGATGCCTCCCCGCGGGTGAAAGCATCCGGCCCCCATGCCTCGCGGCCCACGCGGTTCTCGACCCTCATGCAGGTCGTCCAGGTGACGGGGCGGGGGGGAGCGGTCCGCTGGGTGGCAGGGATCGTGCTGCTCTGCGGGCTGGGCGCCCTGTGGTACTGGCACGACCCCATCAAGGTGGCGGCCCAGCACGCCGTAGAGCACTACGGTCTGCCGGCGCTGTTCGTGCTGACCTGGCTGTCGGATGCCATCATCCAGCCGATTCCGGCCGACGTCTATGTCTTCGGCACCGGCTTCGGCGGCGGCCATATCTATACGACCGCCCTGGTCGCCGGGATCGCCAGTTCGCTGGGCGGGGTCACTGGGTTCTACATCGGCAAACTGATCGGGCCCTGGCGCTTCAAGCGGGTGTTCGGGGGCAAGCTGCTGCGGGGCGGCCGCATCCTGTTCAAGGAATACGGCTGGTGGGCCGTGTTCGTCTCGGGCATCACCCCGATCCCCTACAGTGCGGTCTGCTACGTCGGCGGCATCTACCAGATGCCGGTCATGGATGTGCTGGTGCCCAGCCTGATCGGCCGCACCGGGCGCTACCTGCTCTTCGCCTGGCTGGGCTCGCTCGCCTGACCGGCCGCTGCCACGCGGCTTCTGGTCCCCGTGGTGCCAACGGGCCCGCTGGGGGGCGAGACTGACGCGCTGGGGGGCGACGCGGAGCGTGTCCGGCCGCCGACCTCCGAGAGCGGTAAGCCCCCCGCTAGGGCAGCGGCCGAGCCGCGAGCGGGGGGCTTCGGGAGGGGGAGGAGCCGACCTCAGGTGGTGGGCAGGGATTTCTTCTTGAGGACGTCTTCGAGCGGGGTGCCTTTGACGAGCTGGGCGAAGACCTCGGCGATGCTCTTGCCGCCGAGAATGGCCAGGGGGGCCATGCTTTCGGCCATCTTGCCGGCGAGGGCCCGATCGCTGAAGGCCTGGAGGGCGGCGATGAGGTCGGGCGAGACGGCGCCGGCGCGGTCGACAACGCCCTGCACCTCGGCCTGCAGGCGGGCGATCTCGAGGTCGAGCTTACGCTTGGTGACGTCGAGGTCGAGGTCGAGGGCCTCCTTCTTGCGGGCCAGTTCGGCTTTCTCGATCGCCGACAGGTTGTCCTGATCGGCCAGGCGGGCTTCCAGGGAACGGCGTCGCGTTTCGATCTCGCTCTCGAGCTTGGCCAGGTTGAGGGCCAGCTGGGCCTTGGCTTCCTGGGTGGCGAGGTCGAGTTCTTTCTGCTTGGTCTCGGCCATGGCTTTGGCGATGCTCTGCTTGATCGCCTCGGTCTGGCGCACGAACTCTTCCCGGCGCTTCTCGTTGGAGATCTCGAGGGTCTGCTTGACGACCGAGTGCTGGGCTTCGATCAGCAGGTTCCCGATGGTTTCATCCCCGATCTTGACGTCCAGCACCTCGACGTCGTAGATGCGCATCCCGTTCTCTTCGAAGCGGCGCCCGGGGCGCTTGCCTTCGGGACCTTGCGGCCCGAGCACGGTATCGCGCACCACCTTGATGGAATTGGCGTAGAACTCTTCGATGCCGAGCTGCTTGATGGCGTGGCGCAGCAGCGACCGCATGTGGTCGGTCAGGAACTTGACGTAGTTCTCGACATTGAACCACTTGTCGGGATTGCCCTCGAAATTGACTCGGTAGGAGAGCTTGATGAAGACCTGGCAGAGGTCTTTCGTCTCGGCCTGGACCAGATCGGAAACCTTGTTATGGAGAACCCGCAGGTAGGCCGTCTTGATCTTCTTGTCATCGGATTTGGGAGTGCCGGTCGACAGCTCCATGGCCTCGAGGTACTCGTCGTACTCGAGCAGGTAGGTCTTGGGACCGACGATCACCTTCCGCTCGCCGGTGCGACTGACCACCAGCACGGCATAGCCGGTCCAGGTGTCGATGGAGACGGCGCCCTCGTATTTGGTGTCGAGGACGATGGTGCGAGGCGGGGTATAGCTGGGTTTGCGGGTGAAGTCGTCGCCGACGAAGCCCTCGGGAGGAGCCGGCGGCGGTAGGGGAATGGCGGCGCCGGGGCGTGGCGGTTCGGCTTTTTCACGGGCGGCCAGGGCTTTCTTGACTTCCCCATCGGGCAGGTAGTCCTCACCGCCTGGTGATTTGGCCAGTTGCTTCAGGCGCAGGTTGTACTCGAGGGCTTCGGCGTTGCCGGGGAACCAGAGCTGGACCTGCTTGGGTTCGAGCACCCGCCGGACGATGACCTCGGTGCGCGGGTCGGGCAGGTACATGGCGGGGCCGCGGATCAGGGTGACCTTCCCGGTGGTGCGGTTGAGGGAATAGCGCCCCTCGCCGGCGGGGATGGCCACCGCATAGTGGATCTCCTGGTCGCCGTATTTGATGATCGCGTGTTCGGGGCGCGGGAAGTAGATCATCTGGTCTTTGCCGGTGATGAACAGCTCTTCGCCTTCCTTGTACTCGCGCCCGCCTTCCTTGTAGGCGGCGATGACCTTGATGTAGAGGCCGCTGATCTCGTTCAGCTCGATGGCGCGGAACTTCCGCTGCCCCTTCTTTTCGACGAACCGCTCGGACGGCCGCGGGAAGACGACGGCCGGCCCGCGGACGAACCGTTTGTTGCCATCTTCATCGAGCAGGATGCAGTATTCCAGTCGCTCGAGCGAGACGGCTTCGCGCACGTAGTTGTCGTTCTCGTCGCGCACCACTTCGATGCCGGTGGGCGGGATGTAGAAGGAGACGTCGGTGCCTTGCACCATCAGCAGGCGGCCGGTGGTCAGGGCGGTGGGCTCGATGCCGGGCTTGATGACGTCGGCGTCGGGCTGATCGCCGGGCAGCAGGCCGCTGGCCGGCTTGGTCTGGGGCTTGATGATGGCTTTGTCCCAGTTCTTGCGGGCGGCCTCTTCGTCGTAGACGCGCACGATCAGATACTGGTTGTAGTGGAGGGTGTGGCCCGGCACGATCCGGATCATCTGCCCCGGCCACAGCGCGAAACTGGTGGGGCCGGGGATGTTGACCTTGTGCCCGATATCGAGGTCGGTCAGACTGTTGGAGAAGGCCAGTTTGGGGTGGTTGCCATCGCGGGCCGGGTTCTTCATGATCATGTACCAGCCCTCGGGAGCGATGGCGAAGATCTGGATCGCCTGCTCGAGGCTGCACCGCTCGAAGCGCTTGGTGCGTTCGTTGAAGACCACCGGCTGGTCGGTGTTGGCGAGGCTGGTCTTGTAGGGGCCGACGTAGACGTTGACCTGCCCTTTGGTCTGGTCGCTGATGAAGGCGAACTCGTTGGGGGCGAGAACCAGATCGCGCTCGCGGTTGCTCGATTCGGGCATGCTTCTTTCTCCTCGCAGATGGATAGGCATGGTGGGATTATAGGCGGAAGCCCGGGGCAGTGCAATGGTTGTCGCGGAACCTTCATTCCCCCAGGCTGGCGAGTGGTGGCCGATCGGCGGGCCCTCGCGACAGCGGAAGCTCGGTGACCTCCTTTCGGCCGGCCCCCCGCGCGAGGTCAGGCGGAGGGCCGGCTCGCCTCCTGGGGTGATGCAGCGGGCCGGCCAGGTCGCGCAGGCCCGGAGGCGACGGCCGGCCAGGTGGGAGTCCGGGGCGGCAGTCCCTCGGGTGCATTGTTCGCAACCGGAATGCCAACCGCCGGCGGCGCGCGAAAAGCGCCTGGCCAGCGGTCGGCAGCGGGGCGGCCGGAGCGGACGACCGGCCGGCGAGTGCGTCAGGAGTGTCGCATCGAGTCAGCCGCGACCCGGGGCAGGCCAGGCGACAACGATGACTCGAAATGGCCGGTCGGAGCCAGAAGAGGAGCATCAGCCCGGCGAACACCGCCAGGGGCCAGAGGCCCCTGGACCCCTCGTGCTGCTGCCCGCCGAACGCGTCGCGTTCGGCGGGCGGGGCGATGGCTGCGTTTGGAGACCGTTTGAGGCGGCTCGGGCGACGACGACGGCAGGTTTTGCGGGTAGCTGGGTGGCAGGCAGCATTCACCGGCCGGCGAGTCGGGCCGGCCGGTGAACGGGTGAGGCGGGTGTCGCGGGTTGCGCGGTCAGGGGAGGCGGATGACCGAGACGGTGATGCCAGCGGGACCGGTCATGGTCAGCGAATAGGAGGACTGGGCGAATCCGGCCGGCAAGGTGACGAAATGATAGGAGGTGCCGAGCGGGGCGATGGCCGGCTTGGTGGTGCCACCGCTCAGGGCCTCGGCGCGCAGGGTGAGCCCGAGCGGACGAGCGAAACGGTAGCGGGCGGGCAGCGCGGCGTGACTGGCGGCGCTGAGCTTCCCCTGCGACCGCAGGCCCTCGGTCAGCACGGCCATGCCGAAATCGGGGTAGAGGCCGAGCAACCCGCCTCGGCTGGCGAAGACGGCATCGATCGTCGCTTTGCCCCGTGTCGAAGCCTGGAGGATGGACCGGATGGCCTCGTCGCCGCCTTGTTCCCAGAGGTAGAGGCCGAACAGGCCGAGATGGCCGTAGGCGGCGAGGTTCCAGGCGAATCCGGTCAGGCTCGAGGCGGCCGGATCGCCGGCGGCATAGCTGTTGAAGCGGTCCTCTCCGGCCGGGTCGCCGCGCAGGATGCGGAAGCGGGCCTCGGCGGCCACGGCCATGCACTCGTCGAGCCAGACCTCTTCGAGTTTGTCGTCGGCCAGGAAGGCGGGCCAGTTGTTCTGGGCGGCCCGCAACGAGTAGCTGACGAGGTGCTGGAACTCGTGGATGCAGGTCTCGCGGGCGGCGGACAGCCACTTCTCGCCCACCCATTCGGAAGACAGGCCGGGGCTCCAGATGGCGATGAGATCGCGGTTGTTGCCTTTGTCGTTGACCGTGCCATCGGCATTGACCTGTTCGTAATGCTTGGTGTCGAAGAACCCGGCGAAGCCGTTCTTGGCCACCAGGGGCGAGAAGAAGATGCTGATCTTGCCGTCCTGGTCGATGTCCCAGGGTTGGCCGTAGCCGCCGGTGATGAGGGGCCAGCCGACGGTATCGAAATCGTTGACCATCTGGTCGAGATCGGCCTCGCTGATGGCGTAGGGGCCGGTGACGGCGCTGAGCCCCTGGAAGTCCTCGGGGTCGACGAAGATCTTGCAGCGGGCGCCGATGCGGCGCAGGGTAGCTCGTCGTTGCACGTACTCGGTGCCGAGGGTGGAGCGGGCATAGATCCAAAGGGTGATGGTGTCGTTGAGCTGCTCGTTGCGGTGATCGGGGTAGACCGGCGGCTGGCCGGCCTCGGCCCGGACGAGGTTGCCCAGCCGGCCGGCTGGGCGTGGCAGGCTGGCGCCGCGCAAACGGGCCCGCAACTGCTGGTCGATGGCAAGCTGCCCGGGGGGCAGGCGAGGCGAACCAGATAATTCGAAGGGGCGGTTGGCCAGCATCTCCGGCCCGGGCGCACCCATTGGCGCCGCGGGGGCGGTCAGGGCCGCCGGCTGCGCGCGGGCGGCGGTCACCCCGGTCGGCGGCGATGTGATCTCGACCGTCGCATAGGTCGGGCTGGAAGCGGTATGGACGATGGTGACACCGAAGGTGGCCACCCCGCCCGGGGTCGGCAGCGCGAAGACATTGGGCATGCCGCCGACCATCGAATGCCGGACGAGGTTGCCCGGGGTGATCAACGCATCGGTATCGGGGACCAGAACGGTGGTGGTACCGCCGCCGGCATCGCCCCCGCCGCCGCCCCCGCCGCCGCACCCGGTCAGCAGCAGGAGGATGGCCAGGCCAGTGGAAACCAACAGCGAACCGCTCACCGAGCGGAATGAAAACGATCGAAACCAGGGGTGGCTGAGGAATGTCATAGATTTCTCCATACGGGCGTTGAACATGCAGGAGCTCTTCATTCTATCGCGATTCATGATCTGAAGCAATGGCCGGAGACCCTTTGACATCCGTTCCCTTTGGCCATGGGACTTCGCACCGGTCGACCACCCACCGCCAGCGATCAGGCTTGATCCGCGAAAGAATCGAAGGGACGAAACGACCCGCGATGAGGTAGAATGGGCCGGACCAATCATCGAGGATTCTTTGCAGGAGGTACCGACCAATGCCTGGTGCGTGGCAGGTTCGACGGGTCTGGGCGAGGTGGCTGGCCGTTGGTCTGGCCAGCCTTGGATGGATGGGGCTGCCAGGGTGGCAGGGCGTGGCAGCGGGGCTGGAACGGCCGGCGCCGGCCGATGTCGCCGCGACCCCCTACGACGAGGTCGTGCGCAAGGTCGAGGGGATGGTTGCCGATGACGCCGTGCGGAGCCTGGCGCAGAAATACGGGCTGGACGTGATCAACCTCACCTGGGAGGACACCGGCCGCTATGCGGGCTCGGCGGTGGGTCCGAACATCAGTGACATGACCATCCAGGTCCATCACGGCACCAAGGACTGGCCGCAGATGACCTGCATGCCGGTGATCCGCTATCCCAATTTTTCCGACCTCACCGCCGATCTGCCGATCGGCAAGTTCCTGGTCCGCACCGGCAATGAAAAGGGCCAGGCGCTGAAGACCACCCCGCTGGGCGCCGTGCTCGAAGATCCTCGGGCATTCATGTCCGATCCCCGGTCGTGGGCGGGCACGGGAACCACCCTGCTGGCGGAGAAGGATACCCATTTCCTGGTCAGCGCCCAGGCCTGTTTCCTGCCTATTCCGAAGGAGGGCGAGGCCACCTTCAACCCGGTGCTGTTCAACTACCAATCGCGACCGGGCGATCCCGCCGTGCTGGCCATCCTGGTCACCCGCGAGGGGACGAGCATGACCGTCATCGACAACCAGCGCGACGCCGTGCCTGGCGGTTGGGGATTCGGCCAGCGGCTGTTCTTCAACAGCAACGGCCAGAAGGCCTCGCTGACCGGCAAGCGTCTGAGCGATTTCCATGACCCCTCGCCGGCCAGGCCCTCCGGGAGCAGCTTCGGCGATGAGGCGAAAGCGGGGCAGGCCAGAGGGCTGAACATGGTGCTTCTGGTGCAAGTGCCGCTCAAGCAGAAGACGCCGCCGGTCCTCTATGAGACCGAGGGCAAGATGATGACCTTCGAGGATGTCGCCCCGGCGGTCGCCCCCTCCAACGTCGAGGCGGCGGTCATCGGGCATGGCGCCCTGGAGGGCCCCTTCGTCGAGTTCGACAAGCTCGACATCGAGCGCGACCCCCGGTTCCCCGTGCGGGTGACGGTGCAGTTCTACAAGGCCACCGACAACGGAGTGGTCAGCGAAGAGGACATGCGGGCCATCAAGGAACAGCTCGATCTGGTGTACAAAGATGCCACCTACATCGGGTCTCTCGTGGTGCCGGCCAGCAACGATCCTGATCGACCCACCGACTGGAAGCCCACCAGGCCACGCCTGTAGGAAGATTCTCTCGTCCCGTCGGAAAAGATCCTGATGGAACGCCCTGACTCGCCCCTCTTCCCCATTGGCGCGGCAGCGCCCGCCGTCCTGGCTGGCAGGCGGGCTGGCATTGGGGCGCGGTGCCCGGGCAGGCCGGGGTCCGAGCGCGCAGGGGCGCCGCGAGGTGGGGCGACCGAAGCCAGATGGCCCAGCACCCTGAACTTGGGGACTGGCGGCGGTCGGCGGTCGAAAACCGGCAGCCGGTGACGGAAAGTCGGCACTCGATCGTCGTCGTGCCGAGCCGAGCCCGATTCCCTAAAGAGCGCCCCGGGCGGACGAGAGGGGCATGGATTTTGCATAACCAATGGTCTTTGCCAATCTCTTGAGAAAAAACCGGTCGCCATGCCTCGAAAATTGAACATCGCCCTGATCTCGCCCCGCACCGGCTTGTACCGTTTCGGCACCGGGGTGTTTCCCCTGACCCTGCGCTACTCCCCCCTGAACATGGTCACGCTGGCCGCGCTGGTGCCGCCCGAGCTGCGCGGCAGCATCACCATCTACGATGAGAGCGTGGAGAAGGTCGACCCGACCACGATCCACGCCGACCTCGTCGGGCTGACCGGCATCACCGGCGTCTCGATGCGGGCCTACGCCTATGCCGAATACTTCCGGCGGCGAGGCATCACCACGGTCATGGGCGGGCCGCATGCCACCCTTATGCCCGAAGAGGCCGCCCGCCATGTCGATGCCGTCGTCATCGGCCATGCCTATGCCACCTGGCCTCGCGTGCTGCAGGACTACCTCGACGGGCGGCTGCAGAAATTCTACCATCCGCCCGCCAGCATCGATTGGTCGCTGATTCCCCGGCCGCACCGCGAAGCCTTCTACGGGAAACGCTTCGTCACCACCAATGCCACGCAGGCCGTCTTCGGGTGCCCGCACCAGTGCGAGTTCTGCGTCACCCCGGTCGTCTGCAAGGGGAAATACGAACGCCGGCCCATTCCCGACGTGGTCAACGACCTGGCCAGCATGCCGGGGCGCTATGTCACCTTCCTCGACCCCAGCCCGGTCGAGAATGTCGAATATTCGATCGCTTTGTACAAGGCGATCGCGCCGCTCAAGAAGCGCTGGGGCGGCCTGGCCACCACGCGCATCGTCGATCGCCCCGATCTGCTCGATGCCATGGAGGAGAGCGGGTGCTTCGGTCTGCTGATCGGGTTCGAGTCGCTGACCGACTGTGGCAACTCGACCATCGGCAAGGGGTTCAACGACATCCGCAAATACCGGAAGCTGATGCAGGAGCTGCACGCCCGCAACATCTCGGTGATGGGCTGTTTCGTGCATGGACTCGACAGCGATGGCCCCGATTGCTTCAAATACACGCTCGATTTCATCCACGAGGCGCATGTCGATCTGCCCCGCTTCACGGTCTGCACGCCGTTCCCGGGCACCCCCTTCTTCCGGCGCCTCAAGCGGGAAGGGCGCATCCTCACCGAGAACTGGACGCTCTACGATGCCCAGCACGTCGTCTTCCGGCCCAAGAACATGACGGTCGAAGAGCTGCAGGAAGGCCATATCCGCTGTTGGGAGACGGCGTACCGGCTGAACAGCATCGTCAGCCGGCTGAACGGCTCGCGCACCTTCCTCGAATACACGATCCTGGCCAATCTGGGCTATCGGCTCTACTGCCACGGCCACCGCAAATTCCCGCCGGCCCGCATGGCCAGAGACTGGCGGCTTCCTGTGACCACCCCGGAAGACATCGCCCGCATCGAAGCGCGGCCCTCGCCAGGAGCTGAGTAGATCGATCGGGGCGTCGGCTCGCCTCGCCTGTCGCGACGAAGGTGATACCTCCTGGCGGAGGGTGCGCAGCGCGGGCTAAGCCTGCTCGAACTGCCGGGCCGCCAGGGCCAGGGTGGTCATGCCGGGCGTGTCTGTTCCTTCAAGGCGAGCAGATCCTGGGCGGTCAGACCGGCGGGCGGCTCGGCGGGCAGCAGCCTTCCCCACCAGCCGAACCGGATGGCCCGCGCCGGGCACCAGGCATAGCAGGCGAGGCAGGCCTCGCAGGCGTCCCCCCAGCGGGGGCGGCCATCGTCGCCCAGGGTGATGTTGTCGACCGGGCAGAGCCGGGCGCACAGACCGCAGCGGGTGCAGGTCGCCGCGAGCCGGAACCGCCGCCCGGTGGCGCCGACCCGGCGGCAGAAGCCACGGTAGAGCAGGGGAGAGAGGGCGTCGAACAGCAGACTGCTGCCGGGCAGCAGGCCGGCGCGGCCCTCCTTGATGGCTCGGACCATGATATTGATCTTGATATGGTACCTGTTCAGCCAGGTGTCCCAGCGGGTGATGATCCAGCCCCCGCGCAGGACGGCGCCGCGCTCTCGCAGGTGGCCGTCGAGAATCGTCAGGGCGCTGCCCGGGGTGCCGCCGGCCGTGGCCACCGCGTAGACCTGCCCGGCCCGGATCGCCTCCATGCGGTCGATGACCGTCGTCAGCAGCCGCGGCGGCCCGAACGCATAGACCGGAAAGACCAACACCAGCCGTTCGCCCGCCGTTTCGCGCTGCCGTTCCCAGGCCCGGACCGAGACCGGTGGCGGCTCGCCCAGCCCCTGGGCCAGGTCTCGGGCGACGCGCAGCGAGTGGCCGGTTCCGGAAAAACAGACGATCATCGACACTCTAGCAACCCTACAGATGAAAAAGGCTGCGGGTGATGGACCGTGCCCGGCCAACGACCTGTCTTCGCCAACGCTTTGCCCTCGACCTCCTGGGGAAAGCCCACCTGGCCACGATGTTCGAGATGCTCTGGCACCTGAGCCAGCAGCGACTCATGTTTCTTGGAAAGGCTATCTGTACCCATGCTAGAGTGTCCGATCATCGCATCCTCCTCGCCGGGGGTGATCCCTCCTCCCCCGGCCATGATCTTCATGATACCTCAAAGATCGCCGCCGCGGCAGCGCCGGGCAGGCCCCCCGTCCTCCTCTCGATCGTCCGACCCGCTGCCTCGGTCTGACCATCGGCGGCGCGGTCGAGCGGTCGAGCGATCTGCGGCCGGCGACCCGCCCCGACCTCCGGTCTTCTGGGGGCAGACGGAACCTCCTGAACGCGTCTTGCAGGAGGCGGCAGGCGCTATCCGCTCCAGGAGCGCGTCCCGAGCCTTTGCTGGCCTCCGCAACGATCTTGACATCTCTTGGGAAAAGCGGGAAGATGGAAGGAAAGGTTTCGAAAAGTGAGACAAACCCAGGCCGCCGTCGCCAAAATCGCCCATCCGCAGCTTGCCGGCGTTCTTCCTCGCGAGCGGCTCTTCCACCTTCTCGATCAGAGGCTGGCCGCGCCCGTGGTCTGGGTGACCGCCCCCGCCGGGGCCGGCAAGACGACCGTGGTGAGCGACTACCTGGCCGCGCGCCGCCTGCCCTTTTCCTGGTACCGCTGCGATGCGGGCGACGCCGATCTGGCGACCTTCTTCTACTACCTGGGGCTGGCGGCTCGACAAGCCGCCCCGCGCGGCAAGATCCCTCTGCCCCTGCTGACTCCCGAATATCAGGCCGGGGTGCAGACCTTCGCCCGGCGGTTTTTCGAGGCCTTTTTCGAACGGGTGATGCAGAAAGACCGCTTTGTCCTGGTCCTCGACGATTATCACGAGATTCCGGCCGCTTCCTCCTTCCATGGTCTGCTGGCCGGGGTGCTCGACCGCCTCCCCGACCTGGCCCGGGTGATCATCCTCAGCCGCAACCAGTTCCCTGCCGAGCTGGCTCGCCTCCTGGCCAGCGGGCGGGTCGAGACCATCAGTTACCGTGACCTGCGCTTCACCCCGGAGGAAGCGAAAGAACTCGTGCGGAAGCGGCTGCCGAGCCTGCCCGCGGCCGGTCTCGAACGCCTGTGCGAAAAGGCCCAGGGCTGGGCGGTCGGCCTGGCCCTGATGATGGAGCGGGCGCGGCACGAGGCCCCGGGGGCGCTGGCCGACCGCCGGATCGAGGCCGATGACGAGGATGTCTTCGCCTATGTTTCCGCCGAGATCTTCGAGCGAACGCCCGCCCCGCTTCGAGAGTTCCTGCTGAAGACTTCGATCCTGCCCGTGGTCACGGTCGCGCTCGCGACGAAGTTGACCGGCGATCCTCAGGCCGGCGACCACCTGGCCGACCTGACCCGTCGCCATTCCCTGGTCGAACGCCTCGCGGGGCCGGGGCAGGGGTACCAATATCACCATCTGTTCCAGGAATTCCTGAAAGACCGATGCCGACGGGAACTCTCCCCGAACGCCTTCCGGGCGTTGCAACAGAAGGCCGCCCACCTCCTCGAGGAAGCCGGGCAGGTGGAAGACTCGGTGCGGCTTTCCATCGCCGCCGCCGATCATCCGGCCCTGGCCCGCAAGGTGAACCGCCACGCCCGGATGTTCCTGGCCCAGGGCCGCACCCGAACCGTCGCCGACTGGATCGCCAGCCTCCCTCCAGAGGCGGTGAGCCAAGATCCCTGGCTGGTCTACTGGTCCGGGCTGTGTCGGGTTCCCGGCGATCTGCCGCGGGCTCGCGCCGACCTGCTGCAGGCGTTCCAGGCCTTCCGCACCCACCGGGATCCCGCCGGCCTGTACCTCGCCTGGGCCGGCATCGTCGACACGTTCTACTTCGGCGTGCATGAATGGCGACCGCTCGACCGCTGGATCGCCACCTTCGAGAACCTGCGCAAAACCTATCCCGCCTTCCCGTCTCGCGAGATCGAACTCATCGCTTCCTCTCGGTTTCTCATGGCCATCGCGCTGCGGCGGATGAACCGGCCGGCCTTGGTCCGCCGGTGGCTCGACCGGGTCGATGCGCTGCTGCGGGAGACCTTCTCCCCGGCCATCCAGATGGATGTCCTGTTCGCCATGACCGTCTACTACCTCTGGAAAGGCGACTATGAGAAGAACGCCCACCTGGTCGAGAAGGCCGAATCGGGAGTCCGCCGCTGTCTGGCCTCTCCCTTCGCCTGCATCCGGGTCAAACTGATGAAGGGCATCCATCTCTGGGTGACCGCCCGGTATGGCGAGGCGATGGCCACTCTGTCCGAAGGGCTCGAGGTGTCGGTCCAGAGCGGGGTGCACCTGTTCGATTCCCTGCTCTGGAGTTTCCAGGTGGCGGCCCGCCTGGCGCAGGGAGATCTGGCCGGGGCGGCCGACTCCCTGAAGAAGCAGCGGGAAGCCCAGGTGAGTCCCGCCAATGCCCTGGACGACTTCTTCCTGCAGGTGAACTCCGCCTGGCTGGCGCTTCTTTCCGGGAATGCCGCCCTGGCCGTCCATCACCTCGAGATCGTGGCAGGCATGGTGCGGAAACTGGGCAACCCCTACTACCAGGCGCTATGGAACATCGGGCTGGCCCAGGCCGCCTACCGGCAGCACGACCGGGAGCGCGCCTGGGCGTGTTTGAAAACGGCGCGACGCCACGCGCTGGGCATCCGCAGCGAGGTCATGGACTGGTACACGTCGCTGATCAGTGCGTATTTCCATTTGCAAGAAGGCCAGGAGAAGGACGGCCTGGCCTGTCTGCGGCATGGGTTGGCGCTCAGTGCGAAACAGGGGTTCGTCCATCTCGAGTTCTATCAGCCGGCCGTCATGCGATTCCTCCTCGGGAAGGCGCTCGAAGAGGGGCTGGCCAGGCAGCACGTGCATCGCCTCATCCGCACGCTGAGCCTGCCCCCGCCCCCGCTCGAGGGCGACGCCGTCGATGAGCCGACCGGCGTGGAGCACTGGCCCTATCCCGTGAAGGTCAAGACCATGGGCGAGTTCGCGGTGTTCCGCGACGACCAGCTCTTGAATTTCGCGGGAAAACCCCCGAAGAAGCCGCTCGACATCCTGAAAACCCTGATCGCCCTCGGCGGCCGGAACGTGCCGGTGACTCGGCTCACCGATACCCTGTGGCCAGATGCCGACGGAGATGCGGCCGGCAATTCCTTCAAGGTGAACCTCCACCATCTGCGCCAACTGCTGGGCGACCCCGAAGCGATCGTCGGCAAAGGGGCCTGCCTCAGCGTGAACTCCCAGCGCTGTCTGGTGGATGCCCTCGCCTTCCAGCACCTGGCCGACCGCGCCCTGCAGCCGGAAGAACAGGACGCGGGCCCGGCCGAGCAACGGAAGAGGCTCGCCATCGGCGAGCGGGCGCTCGCCCTCTACCGCGGCAGCTTCCTGCAAGATGAGGATGGGGCCCTCTTCGTCGCGGCCCGCGAAAAGCTGCGCCATCGGTTCTTGCGCCTGGTCGAGATGGTGATGAACGGGTATGAAGCTCGCCAGGAATGGACGAAGGCGATCGGGCTCGGCGAACGGAGCATCGAACTCGACGACCTCGAGGAACGGTTCTATACCCGTCTCATGCTCTGCTATCGCAAGATGGGCCGCCACGACGCGGCTGTCTCCATCTACGACCGCTTCTGCCGGGTGCTCGAGGCGAAGAAGGGCGGCCAGCCCTCCCCGGGCATGACCGCCCTGTACCGAACGCTCCTCCCGGCGAACGAGGCCGCTCCTCGCGCCTGAACTTCGCCTCCGGTCGGCTCCTTCCGCTGCCGGCGCAGGCGTTCTTTCCCCAATCGTGGTGGAAGGTAGCGAGGAGGGCGCCCGACCTCCTTGGGCAATCAGATTCAGGGCAGGGCGCCTCGGCGGATGCGGTTGTTCTCCGTGTCGGCCAGGTAGAAGGTGCCGGTGGCGAGGCTGAGCCCGCGCGGACCGTTGAATCGGGCCGTGGCTCCGATCCCGTCGGTGGCACCAGAGGACCCCGACGAACCGGCGACGATGGCATTGCGGGAATCAGCGGGCGCCACCTGCCGGACCACGTGCTCGGCCGGGGCCGAGACCAGCAGGCCCGCCGGACCGGGCATCACATCGATTCCATACGGGGCGTTCTCCATATTCCCCCACGTGGCCAGGGTGATCGTCTCGCCATCGGAGGCGATCTTGCGGAGGCTGCGGTTGCCCTGGTCGGTGACGTAGAGGGTGTCGTCGCCATCGACGGCGATCGAAACGGGGGTGTTGAAGCGAGCCGAAATCCCATTGCCGTCGGCGTTGCCAGGCGGACCGAAGGCGCCAGCGAACAAGGTCGAATTGAACGAGCCATCAAGTTTGCGGATGACATGGTTGCCGGAATCGACAACGTAGAAATTGCCCTGACTGTCCATGGTCAGGTCGGTGGGGGTATCGAATTGGGTGCTGGACGGGCCTCCGTTGGTTTGACCCGGCGACCCAGGCATGCCGCAAACCGTCGTTACGGTATAATTGTTGGTGTTCAGCAGACGGATGACATGGTTGCCGGAATCGGCGATGTAGAGATCATTGGAGCCTGGCACGAAGAACAGCCCGCTTGGCTTGAAGAACAGATAGCTCCCGACTCCGCTGTCGTCGTATCCGCTGCAGCCGGGAATGCCGGCCACGGTGCTGACGTTGCCGGTGGTGTCGATCTTGCGGATGCAGTGGTTGAAGGTGTCGGCGACATAGACATTGCCCTCATCATCGACCGCGGTGTCGAACGGCCGGAAGAACCGCGCCGAGGCCGCGGTCCCGTCCTCCCAAGGCACGACCCCCGCGATGGAATCGGTAATGCCATCGTCGGTCCATTTCACCACACGATGGTTGCCCAGGTCGGCCACGACCAATTGGTTGCCGAGGCTGTACAAGCCGGTCGGGGTGTCAAACCTGTTGTGGAAGAGGCTGGTAGAGTCGGTGGCCCAGCCAGGGTGTTGTCCAAGCCCCATGCCGATATGGGTGGTGACGTTGCTCGAATTGATCAGCCGGAGACAATGATTGCCACTGTCTGCCACCGCGATACCGGTGGGGCTTGTCAGGAAATCGACGTCGGTCGGGTGGTTGAAGCGTGCGTCTGTGCCTCCTCCATTCGCGTAGCTGGCTACTCCAGGAGAACCAGCGATGGTGGTTAAGGTGGGATTGGCATTGAGATTGAACAGGCGGATGCAGTGGTTCCCGTAGTCGGCCACGACAACATCGAGTGTGGTTGGATCGATTGCGATGCCATACGGGGAGGAGAACTGGGCGGTGTCGCTAGCGCCGTCGGTAGATCCTGGCGAGCCAGGCAAGCCTATGACCACCGACATCGAGGCGAAATCCGCTATCCTGATACAATGATTCCCGGTGTCGGAAATCAACAGGGTGGGGGCGCTGTCGATCACGGCGACGCCGCGCGGCCCCGAAAGCCCTGTGGTATTGGGTACGGTGGTGACGTCTCCGAAGTTTGTTGCGCCCACATCGATGCTTCTGATCGCATTGTTGCCATAATCGGCGACATATACCACGTCGTTTGCCGAATCGTACGCCAGCCCGGCAGGATGGTTGAACTCGGCACTCGTGCCATTGGCATTGCTGTTGCCGGGGTTTCCGCTGCCCGCAAGGGTAGAGACTTGTCCAAAGGGATCGATCAGGCGAATGACATGTCCGTTGAAATCGCTGATGACATACCTTCCTCCCGAGATGACGACGGCATCATAGGGCGCCATGAAGCGGGCCTGCGTCGGGTCGGTATGGTCAATCGTAGCCGAGGGAGCATAATCCATGCCGGCCAAGGTGGTGATGGTGCGAAGGGGAGCGAACAGGCGGGTGAGCGAGGCGGCCGGTTCGTTGCCGAAGCCGGCGGCATCGGTGGCGAGCCCTGCCGGCAGGCCGACCACGACCACGCCGGGACTGGCGGGAGAGACATCGACGGTGTAGGTCTGGTTGCCAGGGACGGGGGTCAGATTCGACACCGTGCCGTTGACCACCATGGTCGGGTCGAGCGCCGCCCACGTGACCGGCTCGTTGAACGTGAAGGTGACCTGGAAATCTCCGCTCAACGGATCTGGCGCCACGCTCGTGATGGTGCACGTCGGCGAGGCCAGGTCATACACCCAGGAATACGAAGCCGACTCAAGGTTCAGGTTGTCGGCGAGATCGAAGGCCCCGCCTCCGACGACCTTGATCGAGAACGTTCCGGGAGCGGTCGGTTGGAGATTCACCACCCAGGTCTGACTGGTCACTACCTCGGTGAAGCCGGTCACCGACACGTTTTCGAGGGCCAGATCGGTCTGGGTGAACCCGTTCACCGGATCGTTGAACGCGATGGTCGCTGCCACAGGGCCGCTGGCTGGGGATGGGTCGCTCGAAGAAATGTTCACGGTCGGCGAAGTGCGATCAGACATGCGGATGATGGCCACGGCGGCTGGGTTGGCGTTGCCTGCCAGGTCGAATACCTTGTTGGCGGCCAGCCTCAGTTCGACCGCGCCGTCGGCCGTTGGCGCGACGGCGACGTCCCAGCGCTGGGCGCCCGAAGCAGGAGTGATGCTGACGATCGTCCCGTTGGTCACCGAAAAGTCGGCGGCGATCGGGGCGGGCGAGATATCTTCGCTGAAACTCGCAATGAACGGAATAGGATTCAGATTGGTGGGGTCGGAAGCTGTCGAGAGCAGTTCGGCAACCGGACCCAAGGTGTCGTAGACCCGAGTGACGGGGGCGGCGGCGAGGTTGCCGGTGTTGAACGCCCCCGAGGCCACGTTGGCAGGCAGCGACACCGTGACCGGGCCCTGCCCGGCAGGATTGACATTGAACGTCCAGACCTGGCCGGTGGTGATTTCGGTGAACCCGGTGATTGTGCCGTTGGCCACCGCCAGATCGGCGGCCTCGAACCCGTTGACCGGCTGGCTGAAGCTCGCCGTCATCGGAATGGGCGAAATATTGGTCGGATCAGACGCCGTACACAGCAGCTCAGCGAGGGGGGCGGGAGAGGTGAAGGTGCGCGAGAGCGTGGTGGCGGCGGTGTTGAAGTTGCCGGCTGCATCGGTGGCCACGCCGGCCGCCAGTGCGACTTGTACGACGCCCACCGAGGTGGGGGTAACGTTGAATGTCCAGACCTGGCTGGCGGTGGTTTCGGTGAACCCGCTGATCGTGCCGTTGGTCACGACCAGATCGGTGATCTCGAACCCCTTGACCGGCTCGCTGAAACTGGCCGTGACCGGGATTGGCGAAACGTCGGTCGGCTCAGGCGCCGTCGTCAGCAGTTCGGCGCTCGGGGCCACCGAATCGTAGACCCGAGTGACGGGGGCAGCGGCGA
>QOQW01000010.1 GCA_003327425.1 Candidatus Ozemibacter sibiricus | reverse complement strand
TCCTTCTTGGATGCTGGCACATACTCGGGGCCAACCATATACTCCTCCTCGGGGCGATTCCCCGATGAAGGTACTGGTGTTCTGGCCGAAAGTTTTCAAGTTTCATCTGTAGGGTTGCTAGAGTGTCTTATTCCCGGTCATTTTTGAAAATCGATCATCGTATCGAGAATCTTTCGGAGGCCTGGTTGACGGTGCGGGCCTTGACCGACGATCTGATGATGGCCGATGTGCCAGAGGGGGATGTCACGCGCTGGCGTGAGGTGATTCGGGTGACCGACCAGGGGGTGGTCATCCGGCGTCGGTCGCAAGGCCGGGTGGTCGAGGCGATCTATGAGGCCGATGCCCAGACGCGTTCCTTGACACGGGTGGTCGAAGGGGTCCAATTCCCTTTGATCCGGCAACGGTGCCGCCGGTTCGTCTGTCAGCCGACCTTCGGCGAGATGGTGGGGTCGGTGCCGCGGCAGCTCACGGTCGCCTTGCACCTCGAGATCGAGACGGCCTCGCCGGCCGCCGGGATTCCGGCCCCGCCCCTGGTGCTGGAGACCTCGGTGAGCCCCGACTTCCTCAACCTGCGTCTGCAGGGGCGGTATCTGCATCAGGGGCTGCCGCGCTGAGCGAGCGGTGGTCGAGTCTTGTCGCGTCCTGGCTGGGCCTGGTCGCGGGGCGCGGCGAGAGCATCCCTGGGACAGAAGCTGAGCACCTCACCTGCCGCTGCGGCTTGGTTGGGGTAGAATGTTTCATGCCTGGGTTGGAGTTGATACGTCGGGTCGCCAGGGGAACCTCCGAGAACAGACGGTTCTCTCCGGTCGAGACGAGATGGTTCGGTGGCAGGCCGAGCCGAGGCCTCAGAAGGGGCGGCTGAAGGAATGGCTGGGTTGAAGCCGATCCGGATTCCGCCGCGAGCGGCGGTCGCCATGATCTGGACCTATGCCCGGCAGCGTCTGGCCGAGCAGGCCCGGGCCGTGGCGTTCATCGTCCTGTATCTGGTCCTCTTCCAGCTCGTGGTCCTGCAGACCGTTCCCAAGGGCGCCGGGCGTGTCGCCGGCGGCCTGGGGATGGTCGTGGTCGGTCTGGCGTTCTTCCTGGAAGGGTTGTTCCTCGGGTTGATGCCGCTTGGCGAGCGGGTCGGCCAGCAGCTCCCCCAGCGCACCACGCTGCCGGTCATTCTGGGGTTCGGTCTGCTGCTCGGGGTGGGCGCGACCCTGGCCGAGCCGGCCATCGCCGCTTTGCAGACCGGCGGGCTGACCGTCACCCCCTGGGATGCCCCCCTGCTGTATCGGCTGCTCGAGACCGAGCCGGAAAACCTGGTCATCGCGGTCGGGGCCGGCGTCGGCGTGGCCGTCGCCGCCGGGATGCTGCGCACCTGGTTCGGGTGGTCGCTCAAGACCTTGCTGTTCCCCACGGTCGGGCTCGTGCTGGGGCTGTCGATCTTCTGCACCCGGGACGAGAATCTCGCCACCATCATCAATCTCGCCTGGGACACGGGCGGGGTGACCACCGGACCCGTCACGGTGCCGCTCGTGCTGTCGCTCGGCATCGGGGTCAGCCGTTCGATGGGCCATCGGCAAGGCACGGCCGAAGGGTTCGGCATCATCGCCCTCGCCTCGTTGTTTCCGGTGCTGAGCGTGCTGCTCTTCGCCATCGCGCTCAATCACAGCACGCCGCGACCGGCTTCAGAAGCCGAGTTCTTCGCCCCTGCCAACCGGGAGGCCGCTCGTCGTCTGGTGCCCACCGACGAGAAACTCGCCAGGTTGGCCTTCCAGCGCGGGAGCGAAACCGCCCGGCGCGCTCTGTTCCCGGAGGCGACGCAGCATGCCGCCGCCATCGCGTCGTTGACCATGCCGGCCGTCAGACAGGCCCTGCTCGGGCCGCTGGCCCTGGAGGACTGGCTGCTGCAACGCGCCTCTCCCGCCGAACAGGCCCTGTTCAAAGAAGCGCTCGCGCGCCAGCCCGACGGGCTGGCCCATCCCGCGCCCGCCCTGGGCGGGGTGGTGCTGAGCGCGGCCGGCATGGCGGTGCGGGCGGTGGTGCCCCTGGTGGCCTTGCTGCTGGTCGTGCTGGTCGTCATCCTGCGCGATCGGCCCCGTCGCCCCGACGAAGTGCTGCTCGGCATCGCTTTCTCCTGGGTCGGCATGACCGTGCTGACCAGCGGCATCGCGCTGGGCCTCGGCCCGCTGGGCGACCAGGTCGGCCGGCCGCTGCCGCGGGTGTTCCGCAGCGTGCCCCAGGAAGAAGGGCGGCTGCTGTTGCAGCCGTTCGATCCGGCCGCCGTCTTCCCCGTCTATGGGCGCGACGGGCGGGCGCATCCTCATTTCTTCCTGCAGAATCGCGCGGGCGAACCGGTGCCCGTGCCGTTCGACCCGGCGCGGTTCGACCCGGCGACCGGGCGCTACGAACACATCGTCAAACGGCCGCCGCTGTTCGGGCCGGGGTTGTCGCTGCTGGGCGTCGCCCTGGTCTTCCTGTTCGCCTTCGGCATGGGCTACGGCTCGACCATGGCCGAACCCGCCCTCAGCGCTCTCGGTCGCAGCGTCGAAGAGCTGACGGTGGGCACCATCAAGCGGGGCGGGGTCATCCAGGCGGTGTCGCTGGGCGTCGGCCTCGGGCTGACGGTCGGCGTGGCGCGCATCCTGTACCATCTGCCGACCGTCTGGCTGCTCGTTCCCGCCTACGGGCTGCTGCTGGTGCTGACCTGGCTGAGCGAAGAAGACCTGACCGGCTTCGCCTGGGATGCCGGCGGGGTGACGACCGGGCCGGTCACCGTGCCGCTGGTTCTGGCCATGGGACTGGGCATCGGCAACGGGCTGGAGGTGGTCGACGGCTTCGGCATCGTGGCCATGGCCTCGGTCTTTCCGATCATCACGATGTTGCTGTATGGGCTGCTGATCAGAGCCAGGCAGCGGCAATCGGTGCCTGGACAAGCGGCAGGGGAGGCGGGGCATGCCGGCTGATTCCTGGCCAACCTGGGAAACGCGAGCGCGGATCACTCTGGCGGTCCATCAGGCCCAGAGCGAGCAGGCGCTGCGCACCCTGGCCGCCCTGGGCCTGCCCGCGGTGCTCATCGAGAAGGCGCGCTGCGTGCGGCTGCGGCTGCACAACCGCCTGTGGCGGCTGCTCGGACTCGACATGGAACTGAGCGACAGTCCCATGGAGATGTTCCGCTGGTCGGTGGCGGCGGCCGAGGCCATGCCCCTCCTGCATCACCTCGCCCGGGCGCTCGACCTGCGCACGCCGGGGAACGGGACGCTCTATGCGCAGGAGGTGCGTGAGTGTGCCGCACTCCGGCCGCCGGCCCTGCCGGCCTTGCCGGGCCTGGCCCCGCCGACCGGCCACCTGCCCACCGATCTCACGTTGATCACGGGCATCCAGTCGGTATCGGGGGCCGAGGACACCCTGCCGCGTCTGGCGCTCCTTCTGGGCGCCGGGGTGCCGATCGTCAGTCGCGGGCAGGGGGCCGGGGTGCGCGATCGGCTCGGGTTGATCCGGATCACCATTCCCCCCGAGAAGGAACTGGTACAGCTGATCGTGCCGACCCACGATGCCGATGGGCTGCAGGCGCTCTTGATCGAAGAGGGGCGGCTCGATCGGCCCGGCGGGGGGATCCTCTACCAGACGCCGGTGCGGGCGGGCCTGATGGATTCCCTGCTGCGCCTCGGCCGCCAGGAGCATGCCGCCAGCCTCGAGCAGATCATCGCCGCGATCGACGACTTGAAACAGGGCACGACGTGGCGGAAGCGGGTGTTCGACGGTCGTCCGCTGCCTGGCCGGCGCCCGACGGCGGCCGGCACCCACCGGGAGATCTGCTTCGTGTGCCCCGACGGGGATGGCGATGCCTTCGTCCAGGCGGCCATGGAAGCCGGCGCGCCCGGCGCCACCCTCTCCCGGGTCCAATTGGTCGACCTGACCGGACAGGCCGAGAGCCGGAACATGGCGCGGGAACGCGGCATCATCTGCGTGCCTGCCCAGCGGGAAGCCTCGTTGCTGGAGGCGCTGTCGCGGGTCCTGGCGGCCAACGCCGATTCCCATGGCTTGCTGCAAGTCATCGAAGCCTCGTTCCTGTTTTCCCACCAAGCCTCTTGAGCCGGCGAGGTCGGTGGTTGTACGCTACCCGCGATGGCACACGTGCGGAGGGGAGACGCAGAGACGGCATGATGGTCGAGGCGCTGGCCGCCGATCTCGAGAAGCTCAACGAACAGCAGCGGAAGATCGTCCGCGGGCTGACCGGGCCGGCCTTGGTGCTGGCCGGCCCCGGCACCGGCAAGACCCGCACCATCGCCGTGCTGCTGGGCAAGCTGCTGAACGAAGGGCTGCGCATGAAGGAATGCCTGGCCCTCTCGTTCTCCGACAAAGCGGCCACCGAGCTGCGCGAGCGGGTGCTGTCGTACTATCCCTACGGGTTCGACGAGTGCTGGATCTCGACCTTCCATTCCTTTTGCGCCCGGATGCTGCGTGAGCAGTTCCACCGGGTCGGCATCCATCCCGAGTTCCAGTTGCTGACCGGGTTCAAGGAGGCCCTGCTGTTCGGGGGGCTGGTCGCCCGGCTCGATCCGGCGGCCTTCCCGGTGTTCGGCCCCGTGTTGCACAAGCGCGGATTCCAGCAGGAGGTGCTGACCTTCATCGCTCTGCTGAAGTCGAACCTGGTATCGCCGGACGATCTGGCTGCCGTGTTGCCGGCCGATCCTGGCCAGACGGGAGCCGACCCGGCGGGCGAGCGGGAGGGGGGGGCCGTCTTCTCCCCCCGCGTGTTGGCCCGATTGCGCGAATTGCTGGCGCTCTATCGGGCGTATGAAGCCGAACGCGAGAAGGGAAACTACCTCGATTTCCGCGATCTGATCCGGTTGGCGGTGCAAGTGCTGGCCGATCCCGAAGCGGCGCGGTTCTATCGCGAGAAATTCAAGGTGGTGCTGATCGACGAGTTCCAGGATACGGACCCGGCCCAGTTCCACCTGCTGTCGCTGCTGCTGGAAGGCGTCGACAAGCCGCGGGTCATGGTCATCGGCGATCCGCGGCAGAGCATCTACCGATTCCGCGGGGCCAATCCCGGCATGATGGGGAAGGAAGGCGCGTTCCGGCAGCGGTTCAAAGCCCGGGTCTTTCCCCTCGGCATCAACTACCGGAATGCGCCGGTCATCCTGGCGGCGGCGCAGCGGCTGGCCTGGCGCGATCGGAGGTCTGGCCATGCCGGCGAGAAAGGGGGCGGGTCCGGGTCTGGGGAAGAGACGTTGGAAGCGCGCAGCGGCCGGACCGGCTTCGTCGAGGTGCAGGCGGCGGCCGACGAGCTGGCCGAGGCCCGCTTCGTCGCCCGTCGGGTCGCTTCCCTGCTGGTCTACGGAGCGCATCGGCGGTTCGCGCCCGACGAGGTGGCGATCCTGGTCCGGAACAACTATCAGATCGACCTGCTGAGCGAGGCGCTGCGCGCCCTGCACGTGCCGTTCCGGATCGCCGCCGACATGAAGTTCTTCCGGTCGGAAGAGGTGACCACCCTGATTTCGCTGCTGAAGGCGGCCGGCACCGAGGGGGAAGCCCGGGAGGAGGCGTTGCGGCGGGCCTTCGCGTCGCCCCTGTTCCACCTTGACCCGCTGTGGGTGCAGAGCACGCTGGCCGAGGCGGGCGGGGCCGGCGGTCTCGACCCCTTTCTCGACCGCTTTCTCGATCGATTCCTCGACCAGGTGGTCGTGGCGGGAGCGACGGGCGCCGAACCAGCACCCTCGCCCGAAACTTCGGGGCGGGGCGAAGCCGATGCGCCGGCCGCCGCGCCCGCCGCGTCGGCCGCCGAGCATGGTGGGGGCGCCGTCGGGAAGGGGCTGGCCCCGGGCGAGGCGGAAACGGTGCGGCGGGCGGCGGGCTTCGCCGAGACGTGGCGGATGCTGCGCGCGGCGGGCGACCTGCCGGTGACCACGGTGCTGGCCCGTCTGCTGCTGACGGTGCGGGAATCGCTGGTCGACCCGGCGGCGCCGGCGGCGCGCCATGTCTTCCTGCTGCGCACCATGGTGGCCGATTTCGCCGAGGTCTGGGCGCGCCAGCACGGGAGCGAGCCGCGGTTGCGCGATCTGCTGCCGAATCTCGACGAGATGCTGACCTATTTCGCGTCGACCCTCGAAGAGACCGGCGAGGAAGGGGACGGCGGGGTGCGGCTGATGACCGTCCATCAGTCGAAGGGGCTGGAGTTTCCGGTGGTCTTCGTGGTCGGGCTGAGCGAGGGGGTCTTCCCGGTCGCGATGCGCGAGGACCGCCTGCTGCCGGCCGGCGGGCTGAACCTTTTGCAGGCGCGGCTCGATGCGCGGCGGCCGGCGGTGCCGTTCTACAATCCGTATCCGAGCGATGCCGAAGACCATCTCGAAGAGGAACGCCGGCTGTTCTTCGTCGCCATGACCCGTGCGCAGGAAGGGCTGGTGCTGACGTGGCCCCAGCGGGTCGGCCACGATCCGGTCTCGCCCGCGCCTTTCCTGCGCGAGATCGGCCTCGAGCCGCAAGCGGCGGCGCTCGATGAGCGCCCCTTGTCGCTGAGCGAGGCGCGGGTACGCCTGGCCGCGCTGAGCGAAGCCGACCGGGCCGCCCTGGAGAAACTGTGGCGGGAGCAGCACCCGGCCGACGAGGGCGCGATTCGCTTCTTCGATCGGTTGCGGCCGGCACCCCCGCCGCCGCCGGCGGTCGATCAGGTGCGCCTGCCGGCCGATTTCCGGTTCACGGCGTCGGCCCTTGAGGCCTATCTCGAGTGCCCGCGCCGGTTCTTCTTCAAGCATGTGCTGCGGGTGCGCGACCCGCGCGAGGCCGCCGACCCGTCGCTGGCCCTGGGGCGGGCCTTGCATGCCTGCCTGGAGGCCCTGCATGCCGACGGCTCGCCCTGGGCGCACGGGTTTCGACCGCCGGCCGCCGCGCTGAACGAGCTGTGGGAGCGGCATGGCGAGCCCGAGCTGGCCCACCTGGGGCCGTTGGCGCGGGCGGGGCGGCGGGCCCTGGCCCGGCAGTCGCTCGACTGGTATGTGGCGGCAATCTACGCCCACGGCCAGGTGCCGTTCGGCGGGCGGCCGCTGGTCGAGGCCGGGTTCGAGTTCACCTGTGCGGGCTTTCGGTGTGCTGGGCGGTTCGACCGGGTCGTCGAGACTCCCGATGGCCAGGGCACCTGGATCATCGACTACAAGACCACCACCACCACGCGCAGCAGCGAGACCCTTCTGGAGCGGGTCCTTCCCGAGGAAGGCGGGTTGGCGCCGGAGATCCAGATGCCGTTCTACCTGCTGGCGGCTCGGCATCTGGCGAGCTTGCGCGTGCGTCGCCCGCCGGCCGAGGGTACTGAGGCAGCGGCCGGGGCAGCAGGCCGGTCGGCCAACGCCACGGCGGTCCAGGTGCCGGCCCGCCTGGATCGCCCCGCCGTGGTCACGCTCTATCTGCGCAAGGAACCCTACGCCAAGGGGCGGCGGCCGATGTCGGCCGGGTTCTTGCGATCGGCGGCGCTCAACCTGGGGGGCGGCCCGGCCTGGGGCTGCCCCGTCGATCCCGAGCGGTTCGCCCGGTTCGAGGCCGATCTGGCCGCGCTGCTCCAGCGCATCGCCAGCGATCGGACCTTCGATTGCCGTCCGCTCGACGCCGAGGGGGCGTCGACCTGCCTGCGCCGGGCCTGCGAGTTCGTGTCGTTCTGCCAGGAGCGGCTCGCCTTCCTCAAAGACCGTCCGTTCGACGATCTGTCCGGCGAGGCGGAGCCCGGGGCCGCGCCGGTCGCGGCGGCCGAGGCCGACTGAAAAGGCGATGCGATGGCGTTGAGGTGGCGATGACGAACGAACGGCCCGCCAAGCTTTCGGTGCCCTCGCCGTCGGATCTGGCGTCGCCCGCTCCCTCGCCCTCGTCTGGGTCTGTCCCCTCGTCCGAGGTCGCTCCCTCGCCCGCTCCGGCGGCGGCGGGAGCCTCGCCCGCGGCCTCGGTGTCGACCTCGGCCGGAGCGCCGCCGGCGGTCGCTGCAGCGCCGCCCGTCGTCGCGGCAGAGCCGTCGGTCGCACCTTCTCCAGCTCCCGATGCCCAGGAAAGCTCATTGACGGCCGACCAGCGAGCGGCCATCGAAGCGCCGCCGATGGGTCGCCTGAAGATCGTGGCGGGGGCCGGCTCGGGCAAGACCGAGGTGCTGACTCGCCGCATTGCGGCCCTGCTCGAGCAAGGAGTCCCTCCCCGGGACCTGGTGGCCGTGACCTATACCCGCAAGGCGGCGGCCGAGCTGAAGCAGCGGCTGGTCGCCAAACGGGGCCTGTCGCCACGACTGTTCCATGAGATGCAGGTCAACACCTTCCACGGGTTCCTGGGGTGGCTGCTGCGGCGCGACCCCTTCGCGGCCGGGCTCGACGGCTCGGATGCTACCGTCGCCGAGACCGCCCGTCAATTGCTGCTCGAGGAGGTGCGCGAGGCCTTCGAAGCGGCGTTCGCCGAACGCTTGACCAGCTCCGCCGAAGGGTTCGACCCGCCGGAGGCGCAGGCGTTGGTGCGCGAGTTCCCGCGGGCCCTGGGGCGGATCCGGCGCTTCCTGCTCGGGCCGGCCGACTTCCAGGCCGAGGTGCGGCGGGCGGCGGCCGCGCGCGGGGTGCCGCTGACCGCCACCGAGCAGCGGGTGCTGGATTGGCTGCACCGATTCTACGCCATGTATCTCAATGCCCTGCAGGAGCGGCATCTGATGGATTTCGACGAGATCCTCCTGCGCGGCGAGGCGCTGGTGCGAGAATGGCAGGAGACCGGCAGCGGGGCGGGGCCCCGGGTCTTCCTGATCGACGAGTTCCAGGACAACAACCGCGAGCAGTTGCGGATCGTCGAGCGGATCCTCGCCGGGCGCGACGGGCATCTCACCGTGGTCGGCGATTTCCGACAGAGCATCTACCGGTTCCAGGGCGCCGAGGTGTCGACGTTCGTCGATTTCCGGGGCACGCGCGAGATTGTGCTGCGCGAGAATTTCCGGTCGTGCCAGGAAGTGGTCGAGCTGGCCAATGCCGCCATTGCCCCGGGGCTGCCCGCCGGGCTGCCGGCCGAACAGCGCGAGCAGATCTCGCACCTGGGGCCGTCGGCGCGGCCGCAGCCGGTGGCCTGCCTGCTGACCGGTTCCGAGAACCCCCGCGACCAGGCGGCCGCCATCGCCGAGCTGATCAAGCGATTGGTGGCGGGCGGGCTGCGGGTCGTCAAAACGGGGCGGCCCCTGGCGTTCGGCGACGTGGCGGTCATCGTGCCTTCCATTCGGCGGCTGCCGGCGTCCTTCGAGGATGCCTTCCTCGAACGGGGCGTACCCTACCAGATGACCGGTGGCCTCGGCTTCTACGACCGGTGCGAGATCGCCGAGCTGGTGGCCTTCCTGCGCCTGCTCGTCAATCCATACCATGATCATTCGCTGGTGAAGATCCTGAGCGGGCCGCTGTTCGGGCTGACCGACGCCGAACTGGCCGACCTCGCCCTCGACGAGCCGCCCGACCTGGCGGATGAGCCCATCGCCCCGTCGGCAGGGGCGGAGAAAGGGATGGTCAGGGAAGGCCGGCGGTCGGCGGGGCGAAAGACGTCCGATGGCGAGCGGGAGCCGCTCTGGGTGCGCCTCGAGCGGCGTCGCCGCCAGGCACCCGAGCGGCTGCCCGAGCGGGCCCATCGGTTCGCCCGCTTCTTCGCCGAGCTGCGGACCTGCAGCCTGACGATGGGGGTGCTCGATCTCGTCTACCATTTGATCGAGGAGGCGGGATTCCGCGAGTATGCGGCGGCCCAGGCCAACGACCTGCGGCGGCGCCGACTCGAGAACAATCTGGCCAAGTTCATCGCGGTGGTGCGCGGCTTCGAGCAGAGCGGCGTCTTCACCACCTTGCGCGATTTCCTGGCCTGGCATGATCGGGTGCTTGGCTCCGATATCGAGGAGGAAGAAGCCGGCCTGGGTCTCGACGATCGCGGGGCGGTCAAGATCATGACCATCCACAAGGCCAAGGGGCTGGAATTCCCGCTGGTCATCCTGCCCGATCTCAAACGTCGACCCTATCGGGCCGACCATCGCATCGGCTTCTCGCGCGAAGAGGGGTTGCTGGTGCGGCCGGCGAAGGGGACCGCCGCGCACCCCCCGTGGGAGACCTATCAGGAGCGGGAAAAGGCGGCCACCGAGGCCGAGGACCTTCGGAAACTCTACGTCGCGTTCACGCGGGCCGAGGAGCTGCTGGTCGTCACCGGTCACGAACGTCGGTCGGTCGACTCGCAGGAGCCTCTGGCCTTCGTGCGGTCCTGGATCGAGGCCCACCCAACCGCCGGGCAGATCCGCGATCTGGAAGACGTTTCCGGCCTGGCCGAGGCCTGGCTCACCGCCGGAGCCTGCCCAGCCGCCGAAGCGCCGGCCGCCCCCGTCCCGCCCGATCTGCCGGCGCTTGTTGCGGCGCTGGCGGCTGTCCGCACCTTCCTTGAGCAGCCCGCCCCCGCCGTCAAGCGGCGCCAGGGCCGGGAGGAGGTCTTTTCCCTGGCCGATCTCGAGCGGTATGAGCAATGCCCGCGGCGGTATTTCTTCGGCCGGCAGCACCTCGCTCCATTGGTGAGCCCCGCCCCGGTTCCCCGCGAGGTCGGGTGGTTCTTCCCTCCGGTCGATGAGACTGGCAGGGCCGAGCCGTCCGCCCCCGCTGGCGGGCCGATGTCGGCGGCTCCTTCCCATGCCCCGTCCGCCCGTGAAGTGGCGGCTTGCGTCGGCAACCTCGTGCATCAGACCCTGCGGCTCTTCCATCAGCCCCGGGGCGACTCTGCGAACCGGCCGTCTGTCACCGCTCTGCTGGAGCGGCTCGTTCCGCTGCACGGGGCGGTGGGCCAGCTCGCCCGGCCGCGGGCGGCGGCCCTGCTCGAGGCCTATGCCCGCTCCCCGCTGGCGGTCGCGACCGCCTGGCTGGTCGAAGCCGAGGTCAATCTGCGTCTGGTGGCTCCGTCGGGCCCGTTCCTGGTGCGGGGATTCATCGACCGGGTCGATCGCGACGGGCCTCATACCCGCCTCATCGATTACAAGACGCACCCCTTCCATGCCGAGGCCCACGCCCTCTATGCCCGGCAGATGGCGCTGTATCTCGCCGCGGCCCGCCATGGCATCCTCGGCGATCGGGGCGTGCTGAGCTTTCCCGAGGCGTGCGTGGCTTACCTGACGCCGCAGGGCGTCGATCTGCGCCCCGTCGACCCCGACACCGTGCAGTTCGAGGCCTGGGCCATCACCCTGGTCGAAGCCATTCGTCGCGAGAAGACCTGGCCTCCCGGTCTGGTCGCCCCCTGCGCCGATTGCGGCTTCCTCGTCCTCTGCCAGAAGCCTGAAACCGGTCAGGCGCCACGCTGATCGACAAACCGCCGGCTTGCGGCGCTCGGTCGCCGGTTCGATGGGAAGATATCCTTGTTTGGCTTGGCGCCGTTCGGTTAGCAAGGGAAAAACCGCCGGTTGCCGTCAGAAAGTTGGGCCAAGCGCCAAACGTGTCAAATGTTGTTCTCGGCCGCTGCCGGGGAGGGCGTCGAAGGCCGTTCCAGGCGCAGGTTTCGTTGACTTCAGGGCGGGATTCCTGTACCATTCTTCTATTGATGAAGGGCCTGGCACGTGTGCGAGTCGCCCCCCAGAGAAGTCTGTCTCTCCTGGGGTGTTTTCTGCTGGCTGCCTGTCTGCTGGCTGGCGGGTGTCGGTCTCGCCCGACCACGTCAGGAAGCTCGGCACCGACCGACGCGCCGGTCTCGCCGGTGACCCGCCTCGATGGCAAGGGAAGCCGCCCCGAAACCAGACCGGCCGAGCGAGCCGGCGCGGGCAAGACGCCGGAACAGTTGAAGTTCGAGGCCGAGCAGAAGAAAGAACAGGAGATCACCGCCCAGCTCGAGCAGGCCAACAACATGCTCAAAGGACAGAACCTCGAAGGGGCCCTGCGGTTGGTCCAGCGGGTCGCCCTCGAGCATGCGCAAGACCCCTATGTCATCATGCGCACCTCCTACCTCGAAGCGATGATCTTCCACAAGATGAAAGATGCCGGGAAGCGCAAGGACGCCATGAACCGCCTGCTCAAGAGCATGGAGGCGCTGCAGGGCGATCCCCGCTTCCAGCAGGGGTTCCTCGATGGCATGGCCAACCAGGAAGTGATCAAGATGAGTCTCGACAAGGCAGGCAAGAAATATGGCCCCTGACCGCCGCGGCTCGATCTTCCTGATGGCCCTGACCGCCCTGACGGTCCTGTTCATTCTAGGCTTCTCGATCACCTTCTTCACCGGCTCGGAAGACTGGTCGTCGGCCATCTCGTACGAATCGGAGGTGGCGTTCAACCTCGCCGAGTCGGCCGTCGAAGAATTCGTGGCCCGCCTCAAGAACTCGCTCAACCATGACGATCCCAACAACCAGTTGTACAAGGTGCTGCGGTCGCATCAGACCAAGGTCGATGAGGAGATCCCGCTCGATGCCGCCCAGGTGGCCCGGCTGACCACCTACACCCGTGAAACCGCCCGGCAGCTCTACGGCATCCAGTTCGGGCAAGGGTTGATCTCGTCGCGCGATTTCGAAGTCTCCGGGGTGCTCAAACTCAAGCACATCAATGCCGTCGAGGCCACGGCCGGCAATACCAAGCTCTACACGATCAAGAAAGATCTCAAAGAAAAACAGGGCGAACTGACGGTCACGGCGCGGGTCACCTATCGCGGCAAGACAGCGCGCGTCACCCTGGTCTTCCTGATCCGCGTGGTCAAATCGTTCGTGCCGCCGTTCAACTATTTCACGCTGTTCGTCAAAGACGGCACCATCTTCGGCGGGTCCTTCTTCAATCCCTGGAAATCGAACGTCGGAGAACAGCAGAAGAACCTCTACCTCGACAATGGCTGGACCTCGATCCCTGGCCAGCAGAACTTCGATGCCATCCGCGATCTTACCTACTGGGAGAAAGCGCTCGCGCTCGATGGCAGTTCAGCCCAGGTGCCGCCCGGGCGCGTCTACCTGGGCCAGGATCCCTCGGCCCAGCTGCCGCCCTCCATCATTCTGCAATCGACCAACGGCACCAAGCTGCTGACCGACCACCCCAGCGACGGTGCCAGCAAGTTCTCGCAGATCAACGGCCAGGAGAACTTCTTCCTCAAGTTCGATGTCGACTGGATGGGCCTGAAGGATTATGTGAAGAAATTCATGGCCCTCCAGGGCCAGGAAAAGACGAAGGAAGGCTGGTTGTTCACCGGCTGGGACAACGACACCAAGATCCGCATCCGCAACGTCGGGGCGGGCTATGAGCTGGTCGACAACAAGACGTCCCTGGGGGAGCCCACCTTCGTCAATGCCATGCAGTCCTACAACAACTTCCGCACGACTCGCATCAAAGCCTCGCGGTCTAGCGACGAGGCCAGGATGATGGAACGCCTCTACCCCGAGGTCGACAAAAGCGGGCTCGACCTGTTCGGGTTCGTCAAGTGCGTGCCGCCCCTCCGCCCGAGCGGCGGGACCATCGATTCCAAATACCTGTCGCCGACCCTGGTCTACGGCCCGGTCTGGCGCATGTACTACCGCATCGTGACCATCGAGAAGAACAACCAGCGCCTGGAGCTGCCCTTCATCGGCACCGAACCGCCTTCCGACGGTTCGCCGCCGCTCATCCCGCTGCCGCCCGGCGTCGATCGCGACAAGAAGCTGAATGCCACCGAGGCCGCCTTCCTGTTCGAGGTGTTCGGCGTGCCCAAACCCCATGTCGATAATCTCGCCGCCAACTGGAATGCTCTGCCCGACGGTCTGACCCAGATCAAGAAATTCGAGAAGTTCATGAGCAATTCGGGGGTCGAACCCTACAACATGGGCCTTGGGAATTTCATCCAGCGGATTAACGACAAGAAAGACGTCTATAGCGGCCCGCTCGAAGCCCACCTGTTGCCCTTCCTGGCCAACGAACCCTATCCTGGCATGCCCGGCGCGCTGACCTCGATCGTCAATCAGTCCCCGATGCGGGAATTCTACGAAGGCGATCTATGGTGGGCCCTGCCCGACGAGATGAGCGCCTACCTGATGGATTTCTACTTCATCCCGCGCAGTACCGAAGATTTCTTCCGGGGGCGCACCACCATCTCGATCGGGGGCACCTCCTACGACCGGTTCGATTTCAAATACATCAACGATGTGCGGGCCTACCTCTCCGGCGCGAAGAACCAGACGCTCGAGTTGAACGGGATCCTCGCCCTCAACGATGCCGATCCATTGGTGCTGCGCAATCTCAATTTCCGCGGCAAGGGGGTCATCTACTCCAGTCCGATGATGGGCGGCGGTCCGGTCATCATCAGCGGCGATTTCATGCCCTATGGGGCGGTCGGGGCCGGCGGCGCCGCGGCTGCCACCGGGGCCAACCCCAATCGCGACATGATCACCATCGTCGCCCCGCAGATCCTGATCGATACGACCAGCGCCCAGAGCGATCCCTGCTATGTCGAAGCCAACCTGATCTCGGTGCTGGGGCCGCTGATCGTGCGCGGCACCAAGAGCGTCCGCATCAAAGGGTCGGTGGTCTGTCCCCGGCTCAACCTCGAAGAGACCTTCCGGGAATCCCCCGGCGGCGTCATCATCTACAATCCGCTCAATTCCATCTGGCGTCGCGATGTGCCCGCCCTGATGGACGAGATGTACGTCGCCAAGATCGTCACCGGCGGAGTCGGCCGGTTCGAATGGAAGTTCGAGCATGATTGAAGCTGTGGTGCGGCGGGGCCGACGGCGGTCCGCCTTCTCGTTGATCGAGGTGCTGGTCGTCGTGATGCTGATCTCGGCGGGCATCCTGCCCATCTACTCGCTGATCAAATCGGGGCAGAAGCGCATCGTGCGCGCCGATACCCGGGTCATGGCCACGCTGTTCGGGGCCTCGGCCCTCGAGCTGGCCCGCACCCTCGGCTATGACCGGGCCCAGAAGCTCGATCAGGACAAAGACTTTCAGGAGCTGAAAGCCAACGCCCAGAAGAACGGCTTCAACCTCGAATTCATTCCCAACCTGCAGCCGCTCCTGCCCCTGCCGCAAGGGGCCAAGCCGATGTTCCTGCTGCGGGTGCAGATCGTGGTCAGCCCGATCAGCCGCACCTTCTCCGATACCCCGACCTTGCGGTTCGTGACCATCCTGACCGACCCGCGCTACAATTTCTACTGACGCCATGCGCCGTTGCCCGTTTTCTGCATCGTTCCTGCCCGTGAGCCCATCGCCGAGAGGCCGCCGGCCCGACCGCCGGTCGGCCCTCACCATGATCGAACTCCTGTTCGTGGTGGGCATGATCGTCCTGCTGTCGGGCACGATCTACCAGATCATCCGCAACGTGCAGAAATCGTTCCTGCATGCTCGCAACAAGCTCGACATCCTGCAGACCACCCGCATCATCATGTCCGGCATCCGCAACGAGCTGCGCAATGCCATCGACAAGCCGCAGGTGATCAACGGCCGGCTCAACATCCCCATCGGGCCCAAAGAGACCGTCCAGTACTTTTTCGATGAGAATCGGCGGCTCTTCCGCGGCAAGAAGGAATCGATCAGCGCCCCCGATCCCAGTCCCGATGAGATGCGGCCCTTCCTGTTCGACGACGGCCAGATCCTGAAGTTCGAATACGACTCGAGCTACCGCGATTCCAACGCCTTCGTCGAGTCCGAACTGACGCTCAACTCGAAGGTCTGGTTCAAGGTGACGATGACGATCCTCTACACCGACAAGTACAAGTCGCTGAGCGAGGCCGAGAAGAAGAAGATCATGGAAGACCCCTCCGATCCCCGGGTCAAGAACTTCTTCATGGTGATCACCCCCCGCAAGGTCAACTGGCTCCTGCAAGCCACGCAATGACCGGGGCGGCCCGACCCGGGCCCGCCCTCGCCTCGGCGCCTGCCAGCCACGCCTTGATTTGAGATCTAGCCGGTCGGGGGGAATCCGGTGGTAAGATGAGCCATGCTTGTTTCGGGGGTGTCTATGAGACGATTCGCGCGAGCGGCGCTGCTGCTGTGGCTGTGGGTGGCCGCCTGGCCCTGGGCGGCCTGGAGCCAGGACATCCGCCGGCTTGGCATCTTCGCCGGCACGTTCGACCCGTTCCATCACCAGCATCTCCAGGTGGCGAGAGAAGCGGCCGACCGGCTTCACCTCGATCGAGTGCTGATCGTGCCCAATGGCTCCAAATGTGCGCAGGCCCGCCGAACTGACGTCGGCCTTTCAGGCCGCTCTGGATCGCATTCTTCGCGAATTCGATCTGGCCGCCCCTTCCGATCACCCCTTGGGGCCGATCGCGGCTTCCCCCTGAGGTCGCCGTGATCTTCTCTGGTCGCGTAACAAGCTACCTCAGGTCGGTACGCGACTGCTCGTGCTCGACGGTGCGGTGCTTGAAATCGAGCGGGTAGACGGGAATGGCGACGCGCATGACTTCCCGCACTTCGTTGGTCAGCGGGTGCTTGTAGGTGACGACGGCTTCATACGTCGGGGTCATGTCGGGCACGCGGAAGATGTGGCGATAGGTGCCCATTTCCTCGGGGGGGACCAGGGTATTCCCCTCGCTGTCGATGATGGTCAGGCTCAAGTCTTCGCGCTTGAGCTTGGTCTGATCGAAATCGAGGGTGATCTTGACCCGGGTGTCTTCGGGCACCGGCTCGTTCTTGCAGCGCAGCAGCGGGGGAACCGGCCTGGCCAGGTTCGGAAAGACGTTGCGCGGGTAGGCGGTCTCTTTGGCGGTGGCCGGGTTCTGGATGACCAGGCGCACTTCGGCGTCGGGCAGGTCGGGGGGCGCCGGATCGAAGGCATCATTGGGAACGATCGGTCGGCCGGCCGGCGGAACAGCGGGAGGCGGGGCCGGTGGCCGACCGGTCGTGGTGGAAGTCGGGGGAGTGCCGGGCGTCGACCCGGACGTCGGCCCGGTCGGTGAGCCAGGCCCGCTGGATGTAGTGGGAGGACCCCGCGGGGGGACAGGGCCGACCGGGGTGGTAGAGGTCGTTCTGGGAGGGGCGGTCGTGACCGGAGCGCCGGTTCCGGCGCCATTGATCGTGCCTTGATGCCACTGCTCGGTCACCTCGGTGGGTTTGCCATCGGGGCCGATGATCCATTTCTTCTGCCAGGTCCAGACCCAGCCGGAGCCGCCGTTGGCGGCTTTGATCTTTTCGGCGGCATCGTTGAGGAAGCCGTTGACGAAGCTTTGCTGCTGTTCGGTACCGGCGTCGGAGGTCTTGGTGCCGTTGTCTTTCGAGCCGCCGGAGGTCTGAATGACCGGCTCGATGGCGGTCTGGCCCCCGCTCGTGCCGGGGGAGTCGAACCCGGTATTGGGGTCTTCCCATGGCAGGCCGGTGGGCATGGTCTGGGCGGGCATTTCAGGGGTGATCAATAGAACCAGAAGGAGAGGAAGGATGATGAGTCGACGTGTCGGCAACGCCCTGGTTTGCATGGTCGATCTCCTCTACTGGTTTTCAGGTATCTATTTCGTTCTACAAGAATTTGTGATAATCTGTGACAGTTTGACACTCTAGCATGGGTACAGATAGCCTTTCCAAGAAACATGAGTCGCTGCTGGCTCAGGTGCCAGAGCATCTCGAACATCGTGGCCAGGTGGGCTTTCCCCAGGAGGTCGAGGGCAAAGCGTTGGCGAAGACAGGTCGTTGGCCGGGCACGGTCCATCACCCGCAGCCTTTTTCATCTGTAGGGTTGCTAGAGTGTCGACAGTTTCGAGTGCCATTTGATCGATGGTGCCCGAGCTTGTTGCCGATCGTGCCCTCGTCGGGCTGGCCGAACCCCTATCACATCTTTCCGCTTCCGGTGATGGCAGAACCTTCCTTCCTGACAAACCTCTGTGCTTCGATCGGGCGACCCGGGCCGTGCTCGGCATGACGCCATTCGCTGGGTGGGACCTTCGGCGTGGTGAGCGCCGGTGGACGCTGGTCGTCGGGGTGAGCCTATGGTTGATGGGACCGTGGGGGCCCGTCGGACGGGCACAACCGTCATCTGTTGATCCGTTCGCCGATCTCCGGCCGGGGCCGGTCCTTTCGCGACGGAATGAGGCGGGTTCTTCGCTCTCGGGGGCTCCATCTTCGGCGGATTGGACGAAGAAAAAGACGACCTTTCCCAGAACTCGCACGTTGCTCAAGCAGGAATTATTCGCCCAGATCACTTGGCAAGACGGTCGCCGAGCCCCGTATCGTCGATTTTCCTATGGAGGGGAGATCCTGCAACGCTTCTCCGACCAGGTCACCACCTGGGGGTCCTTCAACGCTCAATGGCGGTTGGTCCATCGCAAGGCCTTCATGCCGACCTTGAACGATGCTGAAGGGGAAGGGCGCCCCGATACCTTCTTCGAATACCACAATCTCTATTTTGATCGATTCAATGTCTTCGATGCCTTCTTATCGCCCGAAGCCCGCCGGCAGCATCTCGGCCGGTTCAACCTGCGGGTGGGGCGGTTCTACGTGCCCCATGGCCTCAATCTGCAGACCGACACCCATGGAACGCTATTGCAGTTGTCGAATGAACGGAATCTCGGTTTCGAACGCGACTGGTATGCTGGACTCTGGGGCGCTCTGTCGCCTGCTCTGAACTATGATCTCGCCATGATGGCCGGGTCGGGATACGATCTCCGCCTGGAAGGGCAGAAAGGTCTGCTCGCTCTCCGCATCAGTCTGGCCAACCGCTTCTTGTACGAACATGGATGGGAAGGGGGAATCTCGGTGCTCAGCGGAGAAAGGATCTCGAAGCATTCATTGATGCGGAGTCCCAGTGTTGCTGCGCGGTCGACTGACGGTCGGTTCATCGAGACCAGGCGCCTCGGTCTCGATGCTCGGCACACCCGGCCCTTGCCTTGGGGAACTCTGACGATGACCGGGGAATGGTCGGCCGGGCGCGATGCAAGTGATGACATTCTTTCGCAGCTGTACCAGGTCGATTTCCTGCGGCGCGATCGGCGGCTCGGCTACGCTTTGCAGTACCGGCGGTTCCGTCAGGGGAGCGAGCCCGTTCCGATGCCCATGGGGCGATCGGCCATGAGCAGGGCGGAGCCTTCCACCGCGGCGCCTGGTCCGATCGAGGCGTCTCTGGTAGGCGAAGCGACCTGGTACTTTCGCCATGAAGTCGGCAACGCCAACCTGCACTGGATCAAACTGAGCGTCGAGCGTCAGATGGAGCGGCAGGTCGGCGGTCGTCAGGTGCTGGCGACGGTGCAATACTACCGGTACTGGTAGGAGGAAAGACATGATGATCGGACTGGCCGACGTGAACAGGACGACCGGTTACCTTCAAGGTCGAGGCCTGGCAAACCGTTGGCTCGCTCGACCGATGAGCCATCGGAGGAAAGAAAGACGACGGGCCGTGGAGGCGTCGTTTGAGGTTCTTCACCCATCTGGAGCCGGCCTGCGCGGTGCATTTAGCCCGTGTGGGCGACGTTTGGCCTGGCTGGCCCGTTTGTTCCCCTGGATGTTGCTCAGCCTGATCGTCGCTTCGTGGCCGACCAAGGCTTGCGGGGCCATCGGCTGTACGCTCAACAACCCGGCCCAAGATTTGAAATTCCTCTATCCCGAAGTGACCAGCTTTAAAGAAGAGATTCGTGAGTTCCGCCTCCTCCCCGAAGGCAAGAAGCTGTATGCGGGTCTGAAAGAGCGCTTGGGCAGCGATCTTGATCCGGTGTACGAATCCTATGACACTCCCTATACCATCTATTCAGTGTTCAAGGGCGATCAGCTCATCGGGATCGTGCACGGGGTCAATGTGCCGGGCAAGGGTGGAGTCATCCAGGTCTTCCTGTCGATGGACCCAACCACCGGCCAGATTCGTGATTTCTTCTTCCAGCGTTTGGAGAGCCGTGCCGCGCGGGCCTTGCGTGACAAGGACTTTCGTGCCAGGTTCAAGGGTCTCACGCTAGCTGATTTCTATAAACACGACTATTTCTCGGTGGCCGATCCGACCAATCCGGCCGACCGTGTGGCAGGCATTCAAGCGCCGGGGAAAGAGCCCGATCAGATCTTCGATTTCAAGGCTACCCTGCGGGGGGTTCGCAAGAACCTGATCCTGCTCGATCTGTTCGTCTACGATCGGCGATTCGAGCCGTTCTATCAGCGAACGCGCGATCTGCTCGCCGGGAAGCGCTCCGACCGCTGAATCCGCGAGCCTGGTGGAGGAAACCATGCGCAAGATCTTCGTCCTGTGCGGGATTGTACTTCTGAGCGGTGCCATCGCCGCCTTCGTCGTCTTGTATCGCCCCACTGTTCACGGACAACCGTTCCGAATGTCCGTAGTCACGCCGTTGGCTACGGTATTGGCCAGCCCTGCCGCGTATCTGGCGGGCGACCTGCGCACCGAGGGCCGGATCATTCGGCAATGTCCGAGTGCGGGATGCTGGTTCTACCTGGAAGATGGGCAGGGACGGCAACTTCGTGTCGAACTGGGTCACCTTGGCCTCAAGTTTCCTCAGCACGTTGGTGGCCTGGCCGAAGTCGAAGGCCGCCTCCTGCAGCACGGACATGATCTCGAGCTGGTAGGCAACAGCGTTCGCTTCAAGTAAGGCGAATCGATCCTGGAGCATCGACCATGGGATATGTTCGTCTCGCCCTGCGTAATCTGGCACATCGACCGCTGCGCACCGCCTTGACCGTCACCGCCATCGGTCTGGCCGTCGCCGTGGCTGTCAGCTTGATCGGCTTCAATCTCGGCTACCGGCAATCCATCCATACCAGCATCGATAAATTGGGGTTCCAGGTCATGCTGATGGCCAAGGGTTGCCCCTACGAGGCGGCGACCATGATGCTGAAAGGCGGCACCGGCTTGCTCTATCTGCCGAGTTCTACGTACGATGAGGTCAAGGCCGATCCCGAGCTGGCAGCGATCACTCCCATCTTCATCGGTCTGGCCCAGAAAGAAGGAAGCGGCATCCGCGACGACGAGGCGGGCGCTTTCGTCATCTTGAGCGGCATCGATCAAGCCAGCTTCGTGGCCATGAAACCGTGGCTCGCCTTTGCTGACGGCCCTGGTCGACAGGGAGGAAGGTGGTTCGCCCCCGATGCCGCCCACGAAGTGGTGATGGGATTCGAGGTGGCCGAATATGAGCAACGCAAGGTCGGCGACACTTTCTACGTCACCGTCATCCCTCATGGTCAGATCGAACCGCAGACCCATGAAATGAAGGTCGTAGGGATTCTCGAACGGACCGGCACCCAGGACGATGGCACCGTCTTCCTCCCTCTTTCCACGGCCCGGCGGCTCTTCAATCGCCCCGATGAGCTGACCATCGTCGGGATCAAGCTGAAAGAGTTCTCGGGGGTGCGTTTGCGCGAGTTCGAAAAGCGGTGGGCCAGGCTGCCCGAAGTGCAAGTGGTGAGCTTGCAGCAGGTCAAGACCACCCTGGTCAGTCTGGTCGAGACGGCGCAGACCATGATCGCCGCGGTTGCGATAGTCGCCATCATCGTCGCTGTCATCGGGGTCGTCAACACCATTCTGATGAGCGTCGTCGAACGCACCGGCGAGATCGGCATCATGAAGGCGATCGGCGCCACACGCAGCGATATCTTCCAGATCATTTGGCTCGAGACCCTGGCCATCTGTCTGGGAGGCGGTCTTCTCGGGTGCGTGGGGGCGGTGCTCGGGGCGCGAGGAGTGGAAGCCGCGCTGCGGCTGCTGATCGATGTCGGCGTTCATGGCTCGATCGTTGTCATCACACCAAGCATCCTGGGGGGGGCCATGGTGGGGGCGGCCGGCCTGGGAGTGTTCGCCGGTGTGTATCCTGCATGGCGAGCGGCTTCCCTGCGCCCGATCGAAGCCATTCGCGAAGGCGAGTGAATGACGGGGACGCTTGTATGACCAGCCAGTCCCTTGTCCCGATGGAAGTCAGTGATCAGGGGCCAGCCAGCCCTGGCCGGTCGCCTGTCATCATGGCTCGCGGTCTGGTTCGCCATTATCGACGAGGCAGCGAGATGGTGCGGGCTCTCGACGGGGTCGATCTGGATGTCTGGTCAGGCGAGATGGTTGCCATCGTGGGCCCATCGGGGTCTGGGAAAACGACCCTGATCAACCTGCTGAGCTGTCTGGATGCCCCTGACGCCGGCACCTTGACGGTCGCCGGTCGGGGTGTCACCGATCTGGGGGAGGAGGCTCTGACCGAAGTGCGGCGTGGCCGGATCGGCTTCGTCTTCCAGAAATTCCATCTGCTGCCTGCCTTGACGGTGGCCGAAAATGTCGAACTGCCGCAGCTCTTTCTCCGACAGTCCATCGATCGGGCTCATACTCTCGAGGTACTGCGGACGGTCGGTCTCGAACAACGGGCGGCGCATCTGCCGCGCGAGCTGTCGGGCGGACAGATGCAACGGGTCGCGGTGGCGCGTGCCCTGATCACCCGGCCGGCCATCCTGATCGCCGACGAACCGACCGGCAACCTCGACCGGGCCAACGGGGAAGCCTTATTCGCTCTGTTCCGGCGCTTGATCGATCGGGACGGGCTGGCCGTCGTGGTCACCACACACAATTTCCATCTGGCCGAGCAGGCCGATCGTATCATCACCCTCGAGGATGGCCGGATCATTCGCCAAGAACAAAGGCGTCGTATTGGGACCGGTAACGTCACCGGCGATTGAGAAGAACGGTCCCGCCGGGGAGCGGACCCAAGGAGGTGGCGCCGTCCATAGCCGACATTCACCGCAGAAGGGAAGTACGATGGAAAAAGCCCCGCCAGAAAAGCGGGGCTTTCGAAAAACGCTGGCGTGCGATCAGTAGCGGGCCAGCTCCTTCACCCGGTCGGGGAAGGCGTTGCCCTTGCCGCCGGTGCTGGCGCGCTGCTTCGCGAAGGTGCGGATCTGCTCGGTGACATCTTTGAGCGACTCGCGGTCTTCTTTGTCCATGGCCTTCAGGTTGCGCAGATAGGCGGAATACAGAGGCCCGGCCTGGCCTTTGCGGCTGTCGAGGTCGTTGGTGATGGCTTTGACCAGCGCTTTGACCTCGGCTTCCCGCTCTTCGGCGAGGGCGGCGTAGTCCTCGTCATACTGCTGGGACTGCGCCAGGGACTTCTGGCCCTTGGGCGCTTTCGCCTGCACGGCCTGCTCGCGGAGGGCATCGAGGTCGTCGGTCATCTCGGCCAGGGACTGCATATACTGGCCCAGCGTCTTGGGAGCGATGGCGTCATCGCTCTGATCGCTCTGCCCGCTTTGCCCGCTCTGATGGGCCTGCTGATGAGCCTGGCCGACTTGTCCGGTCTGGTGCGACTTGCCGCTCTGTCCGGCCTGTTGATGAGCCTGTCCGGCCTGCCTGGCCTGATGGGCTTTGCCGCTCTGTCCGGTCTGGTGGGCCGATTGGTGAGCTTGCCCGGCTTTCCCCGGTTTGCCGGCCTGCCCCGACTGGCTCGACTGGGAGGAGGCAGGCGCCTCATCGGTCGGAACGTCGGCTGGAGGAAGCTCGGGGGTGCTGGGAGCGGCGGCAGGCGGCTCGCTGGCCGGGGATTCATCGCCCGGCTGCTCGTCGGCGGGGGGCTCGCCCTCAGGCGGGACGGGGGCTGGCGTGTCGCCGCCAGAAGACCCTTGGCCAGGGGTCTGCCCGGCTTGACCTTGACCAGGATTCTGCCCTTGGCCGGGGTTCTGGTCGGTTTGTCCGGTCTGTCCGGTCTGGTCTCCCTTGCCGCCGGTGGCTTTCTTGAGGGTTCGCCAGTGGCCTTTAACGTGCTGGCCTTTCTTGTTGCGGTGCCCGCAGACCCAGACGCGGGTCTTCTTGCCGGTGATCTTCTGCTTGAGACTGACGCCGGCGTCCATGACGCCGTTCTGGATCTTGTCGCCGATGTTCTGGATGCCGTGGCCGATCTTGGCCAGGACTCCGGGTTTCTTCTGCTGGTGCGTGGGTTTCCCGGCCTGAGCTCCGGTCGGGCTCAACACCGCCCCGCCGATGAACAAGGAGACTACCAGTGTGCCGAATGTCCTCATGTCGACCTCCTGCGAAAATGGATCTGGGTCGGGAATGGCCCATCAGGCATCAGTCTACCAGATTTTTGGTCGGCGCGCTCGCCGCAGGGAACCTGTTGGTTCCGCCTGCCGAACGCCGCGCGCGCGACAGGCCGCGACAAGGGGGCCAGGGGCCTGTGGCTCCTGGCGTGGTCAGAAAGAGATGCTCCAACGGCATCTGAATGCTGTCCTGACCGGGCGGTGGCCCAGGTGTAAAGAACGCCGAGGGGTGGTACCATATCAACCATTCCGGCTTGCCAGAAACTGGGGCGTGACGGTTCGGCCCGAGAAGGAGGGCGGCAATGATCGGGAACGAAAGGCTGGTGGTCGGCGTGCTGGTGGTCGGCGTGCTGGTGGCCGGAGTGATGGCGACGATGGGAACGGGGGCGGCCGTGGCGGCCCCTCCCTCCCAGGCGCCTGTCGCCGGCCAGGGGCACATCTCGCCTCAGCCCCCTGGCCCGGCTTCAAGCCAGCCCCAGGGCCGGTTCATCCTGGTGATCGACCCAGGTCATCCCTCCGAGGTGAGCGCCGGCGCCAAGGCCAACGGCCTGCGCGAGGTCGACATCAACTGGGAGATCGGTCAGGCGCTGGCCGCCCATCTGGCCGGCCGCTCCGACCTCCTCGTGCTGGTCAATCGCCAGGAGAAGATGAAGATGATGACCAACCGCGAGCGGGCTGAATTCGCCAATCGGGTCGGGGCGCACCTCACCCTGCGTCTTCACTGTGACCATGCCCCCGGCCAGTCTGGATTCGTCATCTACTACCCTGACACCCAGGGCACCCACGCTGGGAAGACCGGCCCCTCCGCGGCGGTGATCGCCGGCAGTCGCCAGGCTGCCCTGGCGGTGCATCGCGGCATGGCCCGCCGCCTCGCCGGCCTCCTCCCCGACGGCGGCATCAAGACCGACCGCTCGACGACGGTCGGCGCCAGGCACGGCGGCGCCCTCATCGGCAGCATCTGGAGCGAAGTGCCCACCATCACCGTCGAGATGCTCTACCTCAACAACCCCAGGGATGCCGCGTTCATCCGGACGGCGGCCGGCCGGCAGGCCATGGTCGAAGCCCTCGCGGCCGGCGTCCTCGAAGCGCAGAACGATCTCGCCGGCCGACCGGCCCGGTGATCGGTCGCCGCGCGCGCGGCCTACGGCAACCGCAGCGTGCCCAGGACCGGCCCCGGTTCGGCGAAATACCAGGCATACGACGCCTCGCGGCCCCACTGCACGGTGGTCCCTGGGCCCAGAACAGGCTTGGGAAGCCCGTCGACATCGCGGGCGGCGGGGCAGAAGCCGATCCGCTGGCCCGTCAGGCCGAGCGGTCGGCGGGGCAGGGTCAGCACGCCCCGATAGCCGTGGCGATCGGCCTCGCCCGTCAGGTGCAAAGATCGGGTGGTCGAAGCAGGGTGGAAGCATTCCCACAGGCGGAGGCGCGATTCGCCCCGCGGTCCCGGCGTCCCGCCAGACCGTGTCGCCGTCGCTGGGCCGGGGGCCACGATGATCTGCAGATCGTCGGTCCCGCCCCAGCGGAACCCGTCTCCCTGCGTGTCGAGGAAGAACTCGAGGGAATTGCCCAGGAACAGACGCTCGGTCGGGTGATCGTTCTCGGGATCTGGATCATGCACGTCGAACCGCACGAGCAGCAGGCTAGGGGTATGAGCCGTCTGGATCACCGCTCGAAAGGTCGGCGACGGGCCGAAGCCATGGCGTAGCCTTGTCGCATCGAGGGTGAGAGCCGGCAGATCGCGCCAGGCAGGGGCAGCGGGGTCCAGCAGGTGGACGACCTGCCGTGGGCTGACCGGTGTCGATCGATATTCGGGGCGTTCCCAGGGCAGATAAGGATTGGTTCTGACCACGGTGGCGGGGTCGGGCGGCGGGGGCGGCGGCCGGCCCGCGATCAGCCCCGCCCGCGTCAGCCCCCGCTGGATGCGGGGATCGGCCATGACCCAGCGCCAGATCCTGCCCGAGCGGTAGTTCTCGATGGCCAGCAGGAGCGGGCCCTGGTTGATCGCGTAGCAGTCGGTGGCCACGAACGCGCGGTCGAGGTTGAACGAATCGGCGAACCCGTACCTCCCCCAGAGGCGGTGGCCGAACTCCTCGTACAGGTGTCGCAGCGAACGGATCGCCAGGTCGGGGGTGAACATGATCGAACACCCGGCCCCGGCGGGAGCCACGGTGCCGTCGACGACGGCGATGCCCGGCGGAGCGCCGTAGGCGATGTAGCCGTCGGGCCCGATGCAGGCGGTCAGCCCCCAGCGGTCTTCGTGGAAGGTTTGGAACGCCGGGCGCAGGTCGAGGCAGAACTGCCGATTGGCCAGGGTGGCCCGCCGCGAGTTCTCGAAGTAATCGGCGAACGCATCGGCCCGGTCCCGCAGATCGACGAACAGGTGCGAGAACTGGTGGGTGAACAGCGCTGGATACCCGATGAACACCTGTCCGCCGTATTCCCCGAAGGTTCGGCGCAGCGCGTGCCAGGCGGTGGCGGGGATGGCATGCCGCCGCGCCCCCAGGGCCAGCAACTGGATGATGATCGATTCGGAATAGTGATCCCAGGCGGCTTCGAGAAAGCCGGTCTCGGGCTTCCACCCCATCTTCAGGAAGGGGGTGCCGCCGCGCATCCAGTTCCAGTCGACGCGGTCGAGGAGGCGGTCGGCCAGGGCGACGATCTCGGGGTCGCCGGCGAAGCAGCCGCGCGCCGCCATCACCCCGCCCAGGAACAATCCGGTGTCGATCGACGAGATCTCGCAGTTCCAGACCCGTCGGCCTGAAGTCGCCTCGATGAAATGATAGAAGAACCCTCGTTGATGGGGCATCTGCTCGAGGAAGAAGCGGAGGGTGCGTCGCACCTGTTTGCGGGCGGCATCGCGTGGCATCCAGCCGCGTTCGGCGCCGATGCACCAGGCGGCCAGGCCGAATCCCGATCCGGCCACGGTGGCGGGCGAATAATCGAGAGCGACCGGGCGGTGGTTGTCGGCCCGGTCGAGCACGAGCCCGTTCTCGAGATTCGCCGCTTCGAGGAAGTAGCGGAACGCGCGCCGTTGGATGAGGTCAAGCAGCTGATCATCGCTCAACCTTGCCGGCCCGGCTCCCAGCGGTCGGGCCGCCTCGACGGGGCGGGGGAAGGGAATTGGCGCGACCGCCCACATCAGGGCCACCCAGAGGGCCCAGCCAAGGGAGCTTACCCGCCGGGAGCGGGATGGAGGGCGGTCGGGTCGCCGGCGCAACACCGCAACCAGGGCGGCTGGCGCATCCCAGCGGGTCGACCCGGTCGGCGCTGGCGGCCCAGCGCGACCACAGACCAGGTTCATCGCCCCCGCGGCCGGACCGCTCATTTCTTCTTCAGAAGGCGTTTCGCGACGTATTGTTTCCAGGCTTCGGCGATGGCGGTCGGCAGGCGTTCCGGAGAGCGGGCCTGCTCCGGGTCGAGGGCGAGCCCCGCCGGCGCGAGGCTCAGGCGCTCGATCAGCCGGTCCTTGCCGTCGAACACGTCGATGACGGTGGTGCCCTGCAGATGGCGCTTGCGGTAGACCCGCATCACTTTCGGCGGGATCAGCGGCAGACGCTTGTTGACCACGATCTTCGAGGGCGCGAAGACGATCACCCCGGTGATGTCTTCCGGGGGAATGAAAGAAGGAATGACATACTCGTCGCGGTCGAGCAGGTAGTCGGCGCCGATGCTCTTCAGCCGCAGATTGGCCAGGTTCTGCAGGAAGCGCCCGATCGAGTAGTAGTGCGCGTCCTGGGCGATCCCGTTGAGGTCGAGCCCGCGCGGACGGACCTCCTCGATGACCAGCACGACCGGGCCATAGCAGGCTGCCAGGGCCAGGTGGGGGGTGGTGAACAGGAAGGAATATTCGGGGACGCAGTCTTTGCCAGGGGCGTTCTCATAGAGCTTCTCGGTAGACGCCATCGTGGTGAATTCCTTCTTCAGGACCTCGAGGTTGTCCTGCTTCGCTTTGAGCAGGGCCGCATCGGGCGCCATCCCGCGGGCCAGGTTCGCCTGGACCAGTTCGCGCAGGGTGGTGCTGAGGCAGTCGGTGTCGAGCAGGAACCGGAACGCCAGCAGCTCGGTCTTGGCGATCTCGAGCGGCGTGCGCAGGCCGATCCCCCGGAAGACCGGCCGGAAGGCGCCTTTTTCGATGCGGGCCTTCGCTGTCGGCGAATTCATGACCAGCATGGTGGGCGGTTCGAACGCCTGGGCGCCGCCGAGGGGGGCGAACCAGAACGCCAGTCCTAGGATCAGGAGATGGAGGTGAGATGAATGGAGAGGGCGGTGGTTGGGTGTCATGATCTGGTGACCTCCTGCGTGCGATCGCATCGCCTATCTTTCAGGGTAGGCCTGGAAAAACGATCTGTCAATGGAATGAACCTCCGACCGCTGATCTGATGATACCTGGCGGGCTCTCCAGTTCCAATACTCTCGCGGCCTGATGGCCCGCGACCGGACGAACCGCCTCGGTCTGACCATCCGGGCCGCGGTCGAGGCGCCTGCGGCCGGCCGAACGTGTCGCGTTCGGCCGGCGCGACCAGCGGGCCTGCACCAGTGGCCCCTGGATGGCCCTTTCAGTGGGAGACATCATCCACCTCCTCGGCGCCCCGGGCCGGCAGGGGCGTTGGCCTTGGCCAGGGAACTTGACCGCCTCAGGCTGACGTCCTACAATGAACCGAGGGCAAAGGGCGAGCCTGGCCCCGTCCCTTTGCTGATCGCAGCCCGCTCGGGTGGGAGGAACGCATGCGCAAGCCTGGTGATGTGATCCGGGACCGGTACAAGATCGTCCAGTTCATCGGCGAGGGGCGCCATGGCAAGATCTACAAGGCCCATGACCTGGTCGCCGGTCGGGATGTCTCGCTGAAGATCCTCGATGGCCCCGCCAGCGCCGACATCGACACCGTCAAGCGGTTCATCAAGGAAGGCGAGGTGCTCGCCTCGCTGCGGCACCCCGCCATCGCGCGCATCTACGCCCTCGAAAAGGACGGCAACATCCCTTTCCTCATCACCGAGTTCGTCGAGGGCCGCTCGATGGCCGCCATGAAAGACGAGCTGCGCCGCGATCTGCCGGCCCTCTTCCGCGCCTTCGAGCAGCTGCTCGACGGCGTCCAGGAGTGTCACCTCCGGCAGGTCATCCACCGCGATCTCAAGCCGTCCAACCTTCTCATCAGCCATGACGGACAGCTCAAGATCGTCGATTTCGGCCTCGCCAAGACCCGTGAGAAGCTCACCAAACCAGGCGTCATCCTCGGCACGCCGACCTACATGTCGCCCGAGCAGTGCCAGGGGCTGCCGCTCACCGAAGCCTCCGACATCTATTCGATCGGCGTCATCTTCTGGGAGTTCCTGACCGGCAAGCCTCCCTTCGAGTTCGACGAAAGCCAGCCCCGGCTCGAGGTCGCCCAGCTCCTGCGTCACGTCACCGAGCCGCTGCCGGCGGCCGCCTTCGACGCCTTTCCCCAGTTCGCTCCCCTGCGCGAGATCGTCTTCGGCATGCTCGAGAAGACCCCGCGCCTGCGCCCTCCCATCCCCCGCATCCAGGCGGCCATCAAAAACTTCCCCCTCCCCGCCGCCTGAACGCCTGGCGGCGCGATCGCTCTTCAGGAGCCGGCCGTTGGGTCCGGCGGCGGCCGTCCCGCCCTGGTTTCCGCGCTTTCATCGGCCGACAGGCGAAGCCAGGCGGTGGAAGAGCGCGGGGCAGGGTCAGCGTTGCCCTGATCCGCTCGCGATCGGCAGTTCCACCTCCACCAGGATGCGGTCAGCCTGTGCGGTGCCGAAGATCTGCAAGGTGCCCAGCTCTTCGAGGGTCGGGAAATTGGGCAGGGGGGGAAGCCCTCGGCCCGCCGGCGACTGCGCGAACCGTTGCACGGCGGCGTTGACCCGCCCCAGGTGCAGCCGGAAGACGGTATTGACGGCATCCGGCGCGGTGAACGGCGGCACCGCGCCGGTGTCGACCTGTCGGATCCGCTCGGCCAGCCGCCGCAGTCCTTCCGCTCCATTGGCCAGCAGAAACAGGCGGCCCAGCCGCTTGCCGTGCACGGGCAGGTCGGGACGCAGGAAATAGCTGAGCTTCCAGGCTTCGGGATCTTCGGTCGAGCTGGCGACGAAGATGCCGAGATTCTGGGCCAGTTGGCGCAGCGCCGGGCCATGCCGCTCCAGGCCGGCCGGATCGCGCAGACAGACGATCAGCCGCAGGTCGGGCAGGAGCTGTTCGCCGATGGGCTCGAGGTCGAGCGTGAAGGTGAGGTCGCCCGCCAGACAGGGGAGCAGGTCGCGCGCGAAATCGAGGCCCACGTCCTGCAGGTATTTCTCGAACATCCGCCAGCCGGGGCTGTCTTCCCTCGAAGGCATCAACTCTTTGGGCTGCTCCCGCCCCTGCGGGAGACTCACGGCCATCAGGGCCTGCGGATCGAGGTATGTCAGCGAGCGGGGCCGCTCTGGGGACGGGGGCGCCCCGGCCTCGAGCACTTCCGGGAAGCGGGGGCCGGCCATCATGGCCAGCCGCGCGTGCAGACCGGTCGCATCGAGCACGGCGCGGACCCCCGCCACCGAGAACAGACCGGCCAGGAAGGCCATCTGCTCGCGTTGCCGGGCGGCCTGCCGGGTGCCGGCCCGCAGCATGGCCAGGGGGTGCTGGGTGACCTGCTCCAGCAGCTCGTAGAACGATTTCAGATCGCCGAACCCTTCCACGACCAGCCCGCTCGCCGGTGCGGGCAAGCTCTGGGCGAACCCGCGGCGCAGGTCGGCCGTCTGGCGATCGAGGTCGGCGGCGGCGGCCCGCTGCTCGGACGTCCAGTCGCTTTGGGGGACCGGCTGCAGATCCGTCACGTCCTGCAGCGCGCCCGCGCGACGGCAGAACTTTCCCCCGATCAGCGTCGACCCGCTGAACAGGGGGGCATACTGCCCCAGCACCTGCTCGAGCCGTCGCCGCAGGGTGGGGGGGAACGTCGGGCCGGGGAACGGGCCGATCCGCTCGACGGTCAGTTGATACAGGGCCACCGTCCCCGTACCGAGCGGATGCCGGGCCTGGCCGCGGCGGCGCAGCAGGTCGATGATCTCCGGATCGCCTTGCACTTCGGCCAGGAAGAGCGGCGTCCATTCCTCGGAGCGGTCCTGCTTGTTGCGGATCGGGGCATTGATCTCCGCCCCTTTGTCCAGCAGGCGGGCGACGATCTCCTTGTGCCCGGCCTCGATGGCCAGATGCAACGGGGTGGCGCTGATCCATTGCAGGGCTTTGGCCTCGAGTCGGGCGCCTTTCTCGAGAAGCAGATCGAGAATCTCGCGGGAGCCCCGGAGGGCGGCGTAGTGCAACGGCGTCAGGCCATGCACGTTGGGCGAGTCGGGCGGGGCGCCCGCTTCGAGCAGGCGCTGGACGACCCGGGGCGAACCATCCCGGACGGCCCAGGTGAGGGGGCCTTCCTGGTCGGCGTCTTTGGCCTTGACGTCGGCGCCGGCCTTCACCAGCAGGTCGACCAGCTCGGCCGCGTCGGAGGCGGCCGCGAAATGCAGGGGAGTGACCTTCAGTTCAGGGATGGCCGCCCGGGGATCCGCCCCTTTGTCCAGCAGGAGGCGGACCAGGGCGGGGTTCTGGGCGCGGGCCGCCCGATGGAGCGGACGGAACCCGGCGCGATCGGCCCGGGCCGGATCGGCCCCTTTCTCCAGGAGAAGAGCCGCCACGTCGGCATGGCCGCGCATGACCGCGAGGTGGAGCGGCGTCAGGGCGTGGTCGCGGGTCGGGGCATCGACGGGTGCGCCCCGTGCGAGGAGCGCCTGCACGAGGTCGAGCTGGCCGCGCCGGGCGGCCATGTGGGTGGCCGACCAACCGTCGCGGTCGACCGCATCGGCTTGGGCTCCCAGCTCCAGCAGGCGCCGGGCGGCGTCGGGATGCTCGGTGGCGATGGCGACCAGCAAGGGGGTGGCTTCCCCGCGGGTGCGGATCTCGAGATCGGCCCCGTGGGAGGCCAGCAGGTCGATGACGGCGAGGTCGCCCTCGGCGGCCGCCACATGCTGCGCCGCCAGCCCCTTGGCATTTCTCGCCCCCAGGTCGGGGTTGCTCGCCAGAAGGGCCGCGACCGCGGCCTTCCCCTGCCGCACCGCCTGGATGATGGCCGGTTCCTCGGGGTCGGCCTCGCGGTCGGGGGCCCCGGCAACGATCAGGGGCATCATGGAGAGGAAGGTCAGCACCAGGGTCAGGGTTCGCCAGCCATACCGGGTTCGCGCCATCATGCATCCTCCTTGCGACTGCGCAGTCGTCCCTCACCTTGATACTCCGGCCGTCGTCCGCCCTGGGGCATTGATCGAAGGAATGGCGCGGCGTGCGACCTGGCACCGCCAGGATCGGTGATCAGCGGGTCGCTCCCCATCGCGAAGGGCGGTGGCAGCCATCAGAAGGTATGTTCGTGGATGAATCTGTCAAGGAGGATGGCTATGGTGGGGAACGCTCGCGCGATCGCTTTGTCCAAGGTGACCAGGGTGGTCTTTTTCATCCTGGCCAGGACGACAAATTCTGCATCGTAGGAAGAGAGGCTGGAATGCAATGTGGTCGCAAGAACCTCTCTGGTCGGCACCGAGAATTCTCGATGGGTCATCTGCTCTTCCGCCAGAGTGGCGATGTCATTGGCTTTTGCTTCTGAAAGCAGCCCCAGGCGCAGGTATTTGGCAAGGATGCTTCTGAATTCTGATCGCCAAAGAATCGGGGCGATCCATTCATGATCGATTCTGATCAGGCGCTGGATCTGGTCTTTGATCTCGCTGGGAAGCCAGGTGTGAGCAAGGATATTGGTGTCGACCACGATCATTTTCGACCTTCGCGCCGGGCCGCTCGGATATCCTCCACAGTCACCTTGAACCGCAAGCCTTCATGGGCTTTTTCCATGTTGGCCAGGAGGTCGTCGGCATCTGCGGTGCAGAGTCCCAGGACTCGCTCGAGGCAGGCCAGAATCTCCCCGTTGATGCTGCGGTGATTCTTCTCGGCTCGCTTCTTGATGCCCAGGTGGATTTGTCTGGGAACGTTCTTGAGGGTGATCGTCGCCATGCTGCCTCCTTTTCGGACCTCATCCATTTTGGATTTTACCATGGTGCCTAGGGCATGCCCAAGAGCCAGCAAGGGGGGGCCACACTTGCAGAGGGGTTGGTGGGCGAACGCTCGGCCCGCCCTTGTCCCCTGGCTCGGGTTCAGGTACCATGCCGCCAAGATCAATCCCGTCCGATCAAGCTCGTTCGTGGGAAGAGTCTTCGGCCTTGCCCGATCGTGCCCTGCCGACGAGGTCGGGAAGTGGCTCGGCCGCTTCCTGGCAGTGGCATCAGGTCGGGCCCGGTTCGGGCGAAGAGGCGGAAGCGGGGAGCGCCCCCGGAATGATCGGGGTGGCGCAAACAGCGGGCCTTGGTCGGGCGGCAGGCAGGTGCCAGGAGGTCGAACGTGATCGGGTGGCGGCGATGGGTGGCGGTGGCAGGGTTCGGGGCGGCGCTCGGCGCCCTGGCGCTGAGCGTGTCGGGCTGTTCGGCCGGCAAGTCCGGGCTGCTGCAGATCACGCCGCAGCAGTATTTCTACTCGGCCAAGGAGCGGCTCGAGACGATCGACGAGCGCGACTACGAGATCAAGGATCTCGAGGAGATCATCCGCATTCTCGAGAATGCCGAGAAGGACGCCAGGTCGGCCGAGATCATGGACAAATCGCGGCTCTACCTGGTGCTGGCCCTGACCCTGAAGGCCCGCAAGCAGTACATGGCCAATGTGCTGAAGGGGCAATACCTGGCCAATCGGGCCGAACCCTTCTTCGCTCTCGATGTCAAGCCGGTCCTCGAGACCCTGCGCATCGCCAAGAAATGGCTGCGGTCGTGCGAAGCCCAGTTCAAGAGCAATGCGCTGCGCGCCGATCTGTTGTTCGTCTCGGGGTTGTATCATACCCAGAAAATGCTCACCCAGCGTGGCTCCGAGCGGCGCGAGAGCCTGTGGACGGCGGTCCGCGCCTTCCGGCAGTGCCTGGGGCGCAGTCCGGACTACCAGAGCGACTTCCGGTTGTTCGGGCGGACCCAGACCCCGCGGGAGGTCAAGCTGCGGCTGGCCGAATGCCTGGCCTTCGGCGGTCATCCCGACGAGGCCTGGAGCATCATCGCCGACTACGAGTTCATGCCGCTGGCCGAAGCGGCGGCCACCGATCCGCGGGCCGACCACGCCTGGCTGCATCTCAAGGGCCTCGCTCTGGCCATGATGGGGGCCTATGAAGAGGCGGCCGCGGTGTTGAACGGGTTCAAGATCGTTTCCCCGCAGGATTACCCGGTCGTCGAAGAGGCCCTCTGGCTGCTGGAAGGGGTCTACGACCGCCTGCGGGAGATCTCCGGCGAGGAACGGTTCGCCATGGAGGCCCGCATCGTGGCCGCCCTGTTGAAGAAGCTGAAAGGCCCCTACTCGAAAGAGCAGTACACCACCGCGGCCCACCTTTTCCCGCGCTGGCTGCCGGGCGATCTCACCTATTTCGCCGCCGTCCGGGCCCACCTGGCGGGCGAGTTCGCCAAGGCCCGCGACCTGGTGGCTGGGATCCGGCACCGGGGGTTGTTGTCGCGGGGCATGCGCGCGGCGGCCCAGATCCTGGCTCTCGAGGCCGATCTCTACGGGAACGTGCGCGTGGCCGACGAGATGCTCGAAGAGATCGTGGGCCTGGCCTTCGACTCGGAGCTGACTCCCCTGCAGAAGGAGCGGGTCGGGTTCCTGCTGTCCCGCTACCTGATGTCCGAAGATCGCCAGTTCGGCCAGGGCCGCCTCGAGGGAGAGGGGCAGTCGTTCGCCCGGTCCTGGCTGGGCAAACCCTGGACGCTGCAGCTCCGCTATGAACGGGGGCGGGTCTCGCCGCCACCGCCGGGCGGCCCCGCCCGGCCTCCCGCCGCCCAGCGGCCTGCGCCCGGGGGAATGCCGCCCGCTACCGGTCCGGGAACCGAGGAAAGCAAGCCTGAGAACAGCAGCCTGATCGCCGAGATCTATGTCAATCGGCCCGACGACTGGATCACCAGCGTCAACCTCCATCTGGTCGAGCTTCCCCAGTTCACCCTCCTCGGCAAAGGTCGCCTCGTCGGTCGCGAAGAGGAGGGCAAAGGCTGGATCTTCAAGGGGGACGACATCGACGAGCTCAAGCGCGATCATCGCTATCTCGTCCTGCTCGAGTATGACACCTCCGAAGGGGAGAAATCGACGCAAGGGGTGTTGCTGAAACCCTGACGGAAGGTGATTCCTTCTGCGGCCCTGCCAGCGCCGGGCGCTGACCCTCGCGGCTCGCGGCCGCCGTCGGCGGCTGGGCAATGGCTGCCGCCGGCGGGCCTGTCGACGGCTTTCTTCGCACCCAGTCCCTCGCCAGCGCAGACAAGCCCGAAAGGCTCCCCGAGCGAGCTGGTCACTCTTCCCCGCTGGGCGCCGCCCGGGCCCGACCGCCGGCTCCCCGCGCGCGGTCTGCCGAACGTGGCCCGATCGTCAGGCGGGGCGAATGCCGCGCCGGTGGCCAGGTCGAGGCAGGCGGGCGGTTTCGGGGGGCAGATCGACGTTCGCCTCGAACGGTCCGGGTTTCCGATTGCGCCCCCCCCTCGCCGGTTGATACAATGATAAGTACAAGGGAGCATCCCTCCCGGAGGAATGGCATATGAACCGTCTGCATCGCCCCCGAACGGGTCTGGCTTTGTTTTTCATTCTGAGCATGATCATCCTGATCAGCATCATCGTCTACGGGATGATCTTCTTCATGCGGGGCGAGGTCCATCTCACCGAGAACTACGTCGATAGCGTCTGCGCCCTGCTCCTGGCCGAGGCTGGGGTCGAAGAGAGCCTGTTCACCCTCAAAACCCAGATGAACGATCCCAAGCATCCGGTCTACAAGATGATCACCAAAAACGATGAAGGCACGATCGAGATCGATCTGTCCCGGCTCGAGGGCAAGGTCAGCCAGGTGCCGGCGCTCATCCCTGGCGGCAAGGCGCGGGCCCAGATCACCTGGCGGCGCAATCCGGCCGCCACGCAGGCGCTGATCGATGCCGGCCTGCCGCCCGATGTGGCGCGCGAAGGGTATCTGATCATCAACTCGCGGGGCACCTTCCACAACACCAAACGGCAGGTCGAAGTGAAGAAGGTGCTGAAGGCCCTCCGCGTGCAGGCACCGTTCCCTGGCAACTCGGTCGGCATGGTCGCCCCCAACCACGGACTCTACCTGAACAAAACCCATCAAGACAGCTTCCGCATCCTGCCCTTCGACTTCTGGGATCCGTGGGGGTTCACCGTCAAGAACGGCAAGGTCTTCATGCGGGACGGCGCCCGGGTCGACTTGCCCAAATGGCTGATGTTGACCGGCCTGCGCAAGGAACTCGAGCACCCCTGGCTCGACATGGGCATCGGCTGGACGGGCTGGAACGGCGGGGCCAACTTTGCCAACACCGATCGCATCGAATACGTCAACGACCCCGTGACCCGCCAGTACTACAAATGGATGGGGCTCTTCCACTGGCCATGGTGGAGCAAGGTGAGCAACGAGCCCTACCATCGGGAAACCCGAAAGGTCGAGAATTACGACAACAAAGAAATCAATCTGTACCCGGCCGATGTCTATCGCCGCCTCGCCAACCGTCTGGTCGATCCCGAGAAATTCCCAGCTCATGGCAAGTATGTGACCAACGTCACCTTCACCGAAGCCTATGGCAAGGACAGCGTCACCTACAATAATGTCATCCCGCTCTATGGGTGGGGCGACTGGCGCAATGTGCCCAACAAATACCACCGCATCTTCGGCAACCCGACCAAAGCCCACGATACCTCCCACGCCGTCGAAATCAACGGGCTCACCTTCATCAAAGGCGACGTTCTGATCGAAGGGTGGGTGAAAGGAAAGGGGCTGCTCGTCGTCGAGGGCAATGTCTACATCGGCGGCGACATCCTGACGCTGCCCGATGACGGGGGTGGCCAGTCCTCGCTGGGCATCATCGCTCTGCGCGACAAACGGTTCGATCACTCCGTCGAGAATCCGACCACCGGCCGGATCATCTACAAGCCCCACCACGACAGCGACTGGTCGCGGCTGGGCATCACCCACCCGTTCCGCAACATCTCCCCCCGCCTGGAGGGCTGCTTCTACGCTGAAGGCGGCCTCGAACTCGACACCGATTCCAAGTTGAAAAAACTGATCAACATGGAGATCATCGGCAATTTCGCCACCGATTACTTCGATCGGCGCCGAATGCCCAACGACATGACCATCAAATACTACAACTGGCAGGAGATCCTGTCGCAGTCGAGCTACGACTACACGGTCGACCGCGAGGTCCGCTACACCGACAAATACGATCTGTCGATCAAGAAAGAGATCGTGAGCTGGCGCGAGGTCGAGCCGGTCCTCTGAATTCCCGGCCGGGCCGTCTCATCTCTCGCCACAACGCCTGCTCCCGCGCGGGGCGGGGTCGTCGGGCGAGCGGCCGTCTCCACCATGGCGCCAGGGGCGTTCCGGCTCCCGCGCGCGGGGGGTGGGGCACGTGCGGCAGGGCAGGGTTGATTGAGCCGCCGCCAGGCCTGTGGCCGCCGGTCAGAGCGAGTGCCCGGCCGCCTGGATGGCTGCGGTCAGATCGGCGCCAAGGCGCCCCAGGGCTGGCGATCCGCTGTCGCCGAGATCGACGGCGAGGTATTTGATGTACATGGCCATCGGGGCCTCGAGCACGGCCGGGCACTCCCGGACCTGCCGCAGCACCTCGCTGGCGTACTCGAGGAAATAGGCCTCCTGGCGGGCCATCTCGGTGTCGAGGATGTAGTGTCGGCGCATGAGCTGGAAGCAGGCCTGGGCGGCCGCCTCGCTCGCCTCGCTCCGGAAGCGGGCGAAGGCCGCCTTGACCTCGGACAGATCGGCGGGGCCGAAGGTGGGGGTGCTTCCCCCTTTGCCCATGAGCTGATTCATCACCCGGACCTGATCGATCAAGGCTCCGAGAGCGGCGCCAGGGCCGGGCCCGCGCTCTCCGGCCGCTCGGTTGGGGGTGCCGCGCCGGGCCTCGATGATGGTCGCCAGGGCCTCTTCGGGAGAAGAAACCTGCCGAGGGCGTCGATCAGGGACACCGAATCCCTCCTGGCGTTGCTGTCGGTACCAGAAATACCCGACTGCGACCAGAAGCGCGACAAAAACGGCTGCTACGACCAGCAGGGAACCCATGCGTCCCCCTGTTCAGGTGTCGATCGGTGCCCTTCCCCTGATAATTGTACCCGAAAAACCCTGGTTGGTCGATGGGCTTGCCGATTCGGTTCAAACGGCCTTGGCGCCGGCGCGGTCGGTTGCGGGTTCTGGCCCGCTTTCGCCCGCCGCTCGATGAAAGGGCCTCCCAGGGCGGTGAGCCGCTAGGAGAAACGGTCTGGTCAGTCGACGATCAGGATCGGGTTGTTCTGGCTGGGGATGCCGCCGACGGTCAGCAGGACCTCCCAGCGGCGGGTGCCCAGGAGGCTGCCGGTGCCGGTGGGGCAGGTGAAGGTAATGGCAGTATCGCTGCGCGTGAATGAAGGAATGGTGATCACATTCGAGGAAGTGGAGTCCAATTCTCGCAGCATGAGGGTGGCGTCGACTTCCTGGGGGGTGCCGAAGTGCTGGCCGCTGAGGGTGACGGGTTGACCGGGGGTGATGATTGGGAGGGCCACGCTGCTGAAACTCGGCGCTGCCACGATGAAATAATAGGGCGAGGAGGCGCGGCCGTTGACCGTGACGGTCACGTTGACCGTGCCGGCAGATAGGCCACTGGCCGGCAGGCGGACCGAGATCGCGGAGTCGCTCCAGAAGAGGGGGGTGACCAGGACCTGCCCGCCGATGGTGACGTAGCTGTTGACCGCTCCGGCCTGGCCGAACCCTTCGCCCGAGATGGTGATCTGAGCGCCGAGATTGTCGGTGGCCGGCGTGATCTGCCGGATCTGGGGGACGGTCACCTGGAAGGTCTGGGGATTGGAGGCGCGGGAGCCGTCGACCCAGACGACGACCGAGACGGCGCCGCTCTGGAAGTTGCCGGGATTGGGGACCAGGCAGGTGATCAGGGTGTCGCTCCAGCTCTGAACGGTGGCCGGCTGCGAGTTGAACGCCACGTAGGAGACCCCCTGCGTGGCGCCGAACCCTGAGCCGGTGAGGGTGACCAGGGTGCCGGGGCCGCCGCTGACCGGCGAAACCCCCGCCAGAACGGGGCCGGCCAGGGTGAACAGGGCGCTGGGATTGGAAGGGAAGCCACCGACGGTGACCACGAACGTGCCATTGGTGGAGACCCCGGCGGGAATCAGCACCACGATGACGTTCTCGGACCACGAGGTCGGCTGGACGGTGATGCCGGCGTAGCTGACGGTGCTGAGCCCCTGGAGATTGCCGAAGCCGCTGCCCTGGATGGTGACGGCGGTGCCGGGCCCTCCCGTCTGGGGCGAGATCGAGACGATGCGCGGCGAAGCGACCGGCGTCAGCGGGTTGCTCGACGAACCGCCCCCGCAGCCCACCAGGGCGAGGGCCGCAAGAAGAGCGATGCCGAGCAGAAGATGGCGGCGCAGGCGCATGACGCCTTCATTATAAGAACGGCGTCGCCAGTCGTCAATCGGCTTCTGAAGCCGACGAAAGTCAGGTCAGAATTTGATGATCGTCCAGCCCTCGGCGACGAAGCGGGCCAGGGGGGCATGGCCGTCCATCTCGTCGAGGAGGGGGATGAACTCCTTCTGGGTGGCCTCGACCGCCTTCATGACGACGGCGCAGGCCTTGCAGACCCCGAGAATCCAGCCTTTGTCGCGGGCCTCGAACAGATGCTTCTCGAGGCTGCGCGGGCGACCGGCGAGGGTGGCCAGCAGGCCCGCCGCTTTCCCTTCGAGAATCATCCGCGCCTCGATCTTCTGGCGGTTGAGTTCCTTCAGGTAGAGGAAGACATGTTGCAGGCACATGTCGGCCTCTTCGTAGACGTAGAACAATACCTTGGTCATAGGTCCTCCTCGGGGGTGGGGGTGGGAGCGGTCGGGGGGGCGGGGGCGGCCGTCGGCGTGGGCGAACCGGCGCCCAGCGGCTTCCATTGCCAGCGCGCCACCAGGCGGGGGCTGTCCGCCTCCTGGCGGGGCACCGGCACGAAGTCGGCCTGCACGACGGCGGGGCGTTCGGAATGGTGCGGGGTCAGCATCGCCTTGATGCGGATCTCGCGGTGCACGCGGGGCGGCTCGGCGGTCGAGATCTCGCCGTGCAGGTGGACCAGCCCGGCGGTGTCGATCAGCACCTCGCTGTCGGTGCTGCTGACCGTCAGCGAGCGCACTTTCTCCTTCAATTCGCGGGCGTGGAAGGTGGTGGGCGGGGTGATGGCGATCTTCTCGAAGTAGGCCTCGTCGGGGGCGTGCTCGGTCCGGAAGGCGACCTTGCAGGTGTGGAACGGAATGACCACGGTTTCCGTGCTGCAGGTGATGATGTAGAGCTTGACCAGCAGCTGCCACTGGTACTGATCGGGCTGGGTGTCACGCCCTGGCATCTTGTACAAGATAAGCTCGCCGTCGAGGATGTCGATCTTGGGCGTCTTCTGGATGGGCACCAGCAGCTTGAGCAGGTCGCTGCGGCGGGCCGAGCGCGTCGAGTTGGCTTCCCGCCACGGCACCTCGTGGGTGATCGGGCCGAGGGCGCTGGTGCGGATGACGAACGGGGCGCGCTCGGTCTCGAAGAGCAGGGCGACCACGGTCACGCCCTGGTAGGGCACGGCCAGGCTGACCAGGTCGGGAGCCATCTGCTCGTCGAACCAGCCGCGCACCTGGTAGTACCAGCGCGACAGCTCTTCGCTATCAGCGCCGACGACGCCCTGCTTCTCGTCGACCCCGATCAACCACAGGATCGGTTCGCCGCGGGCGGCGTTGGCATGGGCGGCGATGCGGCGGGCCGCCTTCAAGTGGTGCTGGGGCCATTCGGCCTTCAGCTCGACGGTATCATCCTCGATGGGGTGTCCCTTGGCCACCCGCTCGAGGATGTCGAGCACCCGCAGTTCGAGTTCGGGTTTGCGCATGGAGCAGGGAACCCGACCGGCTCAGGACTGGGCCAGCCGGGCGCGAGCCCCTTCGGCCTTGAAGGCGATGAATTCTTCTTCGAGGCCGAACCGCCGGGCCATTTCGCAGATGGTGGCGATGTCGGCTTCGGTCGGCGGCGGCGCCCCGGCGGGGCGGGAGAAGAGTTCGTTGAACCGCTGATCGATGGCCCGCCGGTGCAGTTCGAGGCGATCCTCGTCGCTCAACTCGAGGGCGGCGGTGATGCGAGCCATGGTCTCTTGTTCTTCATCGGTGATGACCCCGTCCTCCATGGTGTTTTCGACCAGCGTCCAGTAGACGAGTTCCTTGGCAGCCGCAATCTCTTCGCTGGTCACCTGGAAGAAGGCGAAGATGGCGCGCAGCACTTCGGCCTCCTGCTCGTCGATGCGGAAGTCGTCCTTGGTGACCATGAAATACGTCTCGGCCACCAGCCGCGACCGGAAGATCGTTCCCGAGCCCCATTCGCTCAGGTCCCAGGTCTGGCCGTTCTCCATGATGGCCAGGTACCGGTGGGGCCCTTCTTCCTTGACCAGAAACCGGATGTCGCCGATCTTGCAGAACGGGATGTAGCCTTCATCGAGGAGCTGCTTCTCGAAGGGATTGTCGAACGGGCAGGGGCGGGCTTCGACGTCCCCTCGCTCCTTCCCGAACAACGTCGACAGGCTCGACCAGAATCCCCGGGGCGCCTGGCGCTCGGCCGGCTTCTCGAGGTAGGAGCGGGCCAGATCGCTCAACAGACAGACGCGTGCATCCATCGGAACCACCCTTCGAGGTGAACTGACCACCCGGACTGGCAGCCTCCTTCGTCAGGTCGGCCGACCAGGCCTGGTGCTTCCATTCTAGCCCAACTCCTGGACCGACGCAATTCGTGACCTCGGAACCGCAGCCCGCCGCCCCGCGCCGATGGTTCACCACAAGCGGGTCGGCCGGAACGCCTCCAGGTGGTCTTCGTTGGGATCGCTGAGCGCCCAGAAGAAATCGAGGCCGGTCTGGCGCTCGATCTCATCGACCGTGGTCAGATACTGGCTGAGGGGTTCATTGCCGCGCACTTCCTGCGGCAAGAGGAAGGGCAGCATTCGGATCCGGTCACCGTCTTCGTCGACCAGAATCTTGTACAGGAAATCGGGGATTTCGACCCCGCCCTCGAGGAGCTGCCGGCGATGGTCGAAGACCGGTCCGGTGAACACCCAGATCTGCTCGAACCGGTTGGCATACTCGGATTCCAGCTCTTCGAGCCGTTTCCAGAGCTTGCGGTTGAGGTTGGGTTTCTGGGGGACGATATTGCTCATCAGGAAGGTCTCGAGCTGGGCGTCGGGGCCGAATCGGCTGCCGATGTTGAAACTGGGAGCGAGATGGCCCCGGTCGAAGCCGGTGCGGGTGTACTCGTCGGGGGAGGTGAGGGCGCGGGTGCGGCGGTCCACCGCAAAGCGACTCGGGCGCTTGCCATGCTGGGAAGCGGTGATCCGGTCGAGTCGATACCCGACCCAGAGCGGGTTCTCCCGCTCGTCGGAATACCCGACCGCATACGCCTGATTGCGGAGCAGGACCGGACCCGAGCCCGGCCCGGTCCAGCGGGGGGCGCCGGCGTAGAGCTGGTTCCGCTCGGCCTGGGTCTGGCGACGGGCGAATTCCTCGCGGAGACTGATGGGAGGCGCGGGCGCCGGTCGGAAGATCCACCAGATGACGGTCGCCGCCACCACGGCGAGAAGGAGCTGCAGCCACCAGCGGGCCCAGGAGCGCGGGGTCCTGCCCTTCCCTAGGCTCGAGGAGGAACGAGCAGCGGAAGGACGGGGACGAGGCGTGGCGGTGGCAGCGGCCTTGGGTGCAGCAGGCATCGCCTTCATTCTACCCCACGGCGATCCCACCGCTCCACTCGCCGCCCGGTCAGCGAGGGATCGGTATCAGTGGTCGGTCGCCCGCTGCCAAGGGGCACTGGCCTCTCCGTCTCCGGCGGCTTCCAACGGCTGTCGCTGGCGTGGAAGGCTGCCTCACGGCGATCTCGCGAGCGCGGTCCGCGGTCGCCATGCCGGAAACATCACCAGCGGCGTGGCAGTCTTTCCCTCACCGCACCTCGAAGGGTTTGGAAAAAAGGGTTTTGTACCCCAGCAAGAGGCCGATGAAAGCCACCAGAGTCAGCCAGAAATACAGGAGGCGGCCAGAATCTCCGGGGACAGCCCGACCTGATTGATGATGAACAGATCGGCCATCGCGAACAATACCACCTGGATCTTGGTGCCTTCGACGAGGCCCTCGGCATCCTTGGAGGTATTGTAGGTTTCGTACAGGATGACCTGGATGACGAAGACGTAGATCATGAAGTTGGCGAACGCCGTGATGAGGTTGAGATACAGGGGAGGCATCGGAGGAAGCCATGTCTTCTGGAATAACGGAAGAACCACCCCGTTGAGGATGCCGACCGCGAAGAAGAAATAGGCGAATGGTCCGAACAGCGCCCAGAAGGCGATGCTCACGCTTCTGGTGGCGAAATTCCAGAAGGCTGCCTCGGCCAGGGTTTTGAGTTCTTCGTCCATGATGATCCTGCTCCTGTCCCCTTTTGATCTGTATTAGGGGCTTGCTCCCATAGATAGCATGGCTGCCTCTGAGGCGGTGAATCTGCCTGGCGCTTCCCTAGAGGGGGGCTCTGGACCAGCCCGCCTCGGTCATTTCACCAGATAGTCGTTGATCAGGCAGCCGTGGTCGGAATACCCCTCGGCGAACCCCATGACGCTCGCGGTTCCGCCGGTGATGTCGCCTTTGATGAAGTGGTAGTCGATCTTCACCCCGGGTTTGTCGAGGTAGGTGGTGGACACCCGGGAGGTGGTGTCGGTCATGCGCTGCTTGAGCCATTTGATGCGCTCGCTGCCCGGTCGCGAATTGAAATCGCCGAGCAGAATGACCGGTTCGGTGGCTTTCTCGATCAGGCCCCAGACCTCCTGGATCTGACGGGTGCTTTCGGTGGCGTCGGTGCTGAGGTGGACCACGAACAAGCGCAGCTTGCGGCCCTGGCCCAGATCGAGCAGCACCTCCAAGCACGAGCGCGGTTCCCGTTTCGGATCGGACCGGTAGAGCGGATGGTTGACCCACGACACGATGGGAAAGCGGGAAATCACGGCATTGCCCTGGGTCGCCAGCAGGCCGCCCAGGATTTCGACGTTTTCGGCATAGACGTGGTGGGTCAGGCCGGTGCGCTGCGCCAGGTACTTCGTCTGGTCGCGGAAGGCGGCGCGCAGGTCGTGGCTCGAGATCTCCTGGAACCCGACGATGTCGAGCTTCTGTGCTTTGATCAGGTCGGCGATGCCGCGCAGGTTCTTCAGACGGGCCAGCTCGTTGAGGCCGCCGGTCTTGTTGCCGCGGGCGTGGGCGATATTGTACGAACCGACGCGGATGCGCTGCCCGGCCGAGGTCGCCTCGGCCGGCGCGGCGCTGCCGGAAGAGGCCGTGGTCGACAGGGCGGCGGCGGGGGCGATCGGTTCATCGGCGAACGGGGTGCCGGCGCTGGCTGTCCAACCCAGACTGCCGGTCAGCAGCAGGATCATGACCAGCATGACGGCAGAACCGGGGAGGCGGGGGCCATTCGAGAGAGCGGTCGCGCGCATGGGGGTACCTCCGGGGCGAGCATGTTCCAGGGATGACTTGCTTCTTCTGACATCCTACCATTCCAGAGGCGAAAAGTTTTTTCCAAAGATGTGGCGAGGCTGCGCAGATGCTGTGGGCGCCGGCGCTGGCCGCCAAGGCCCAGCGGTCTGATCACAGGCGAAGCGGTCGACCCGCCCGCCGTGCGGGCGGTGGGCGCCGACCTGGGGGCCAGGGGCCGGTGGCCCCTGGCGGTGCCCGGCAGGGAGGATAGAGGAGGCCTCCTTGCTGGGGCCTTCCAGAGTTGGTGCTTGTCCTCGGCGGAGGGGGCCGCTGTGGTATAATCCTCCCGTCATGGCTGGCCATCTGCTCCGCAATCTCACCAAAGGCGGGAAGACCTGGATTCCTCGCTTCATCGATACCCTCGATCGTCGCGTCTGCACGCGCTGCGGGTTCTGCCCCAAGGTCTGTCCTGCCGGCGTGCTGCATCGCGTGGACGACGGCGAGGTGGTGATCGCCTCGCCCGAAGACTGCCGGGGGTGCGAGGTCTGCGAACGCACCTGCAAGGTCGGGGCGATTCGCTGCCGGCCCCTCGAAGACAAGCCATGACCGCCGTCCTCGGCCTCGATCTGGGGTCGCGTCGCACCAAAGCGGTGCTGGTCGAGAAGGGCACGGTGGTCGAGCGCGCGGTCTTCCAGGCCTGGGCGTTCGACCGGGCGGCGATCGCCCGTTGGGTCGAGGCGCGGCAGGCGCAGATCGCCCGGCTGGGCGCCACCGGCTATGCCCGCCAGGCCGCGGCCGCCCAGTTCGGCGCCGAAGCGCTGACCGAGATCCGGGCCTTCGGCCGCGGGGCCGCCGTGCTGGTGCCGGGGGCCCGCACCGTGGTCGACATCGGCGGCCAGGACGCCAAAGCGATCGCGCTCGCCCCGGGCGGGCAGGTCGAAGCCTTCGAGATGAACGACCGCTGCGCCGCCGGCACCGGCAAATTCTTCGAGCTGCTGGCCGCCACGCTGGGGCTCGACTTCACGGAACTCGATGCTCTCGCCCTGGCGGCTGCCGAGGCGGCGCCGATCACCAGCACCTGCGCGGTCTTCGCCGAATCCGAGATCGTTGGCCGGCTGGCCGAAGGGGCGGCGCCGGGGGTGCTGGCCCGGGGCGTCTTCCGAGCGGTGGCCGAGCGGCTGGCCGCCATGCTGCACCGGGTCGGGTTCGGTTCGCCGGCGTGGCTGGTCGGCGGCGGCGCGACCGCCTGCCTGGCGCGTGAGCTGGGCGCCTGCCTTGGCCTCGAGTTCCGCTTGCACCCCGATGGCGCCTTCTTCGGCGCGGTCGGCGCGGCGGTCGCCGCCGCCCCCGCCCCTGCCGTTCCTGCCGCCAGTCCGGCGGCACCCGCTGTTCCTGTCACCCAAGGAGATCCTGCATGATCGCCCTCGATGGACGTTCCCTCGATCTTGCCGCTCTGAAACGCATCGCCGACGGCGAAGCGGTGTCGGTGACCGACGAGGCGATGGCTCGGGTGCGGGCCTCGCGCGCGCTCGTCGAGAAGCTGATCGCCGATGACCGCGTCGTCTACGGCATCACCACCGGGTTCGGGCACCTGTGCCATACCCGCATCGCCCGTGCCGATCTGCAGCGGTTGCAGACCAATCTGATCCGCAGCCATGCCACCGGGGTGGGCGATCCCTTCACCCCGGAAGAAGTGCGGGCGATGATCGCCATCCGGCTCAACAGCCTGCTGCACGGGGTCAGCGGGGTGCGGCCGGTCGTCATCGAGGCGTTGGCCGCTCTGCTGCGCCACGACATCGTGCCGTGGGTGCCGCAGCAGGGGTCGGTGGGCAGCTCCGGCGATCTGGCGCCGCTCTCGCATATCATGCTGGTGTTGATGGGGGAAGGCGAGGTGCGGGCGACCGACGGCAGCCGGCAGCCGGCCGGCCCGGCCTTGCAACGGGCGGGCCTGGCCCCGATCGCCCTCGAGGCCAAGGAGGGCCTGGCCCTGATCAACGGCACCTCGGTGATGACCGGGGTGCTGGGCCTGGCCGTCGAACGGGCCCTCGACCTGGCCACCGCCGCCGACGTCATCGCCGCGCTCTCGCTCGAGGTGCTGAAGGGCTCGACCAGCCCGTTCGATCCGGCCTTCCTGGCGCTGCGGCCCTATGAGGGCATGCGCGAGGTCGGGGAAAACATCCTGGCCTGCCTCGCCGACAGCCAGGTGCGGGCCAGCCATATCAACTGCGGCAAGGTGCAAGATGCCTACAGCCTGCGCTGCATTCCGCAGGTGCATGGCGCGACCCGCGAAGCCCTGCGCCACGTGCAGCGGCAGGTGCTGACCGAGATGAACGCCGTCACCGACAATCCCATCCTGCTGTCGGAAGACCGCATCGTGTCGGGCGGCCACTTCCATGGGCAGCCGATGGCCCTCGTCGCCGACTACTTCGGCATCGCCATGGCCGAGCTGGCCAACATCAGCGAGCGGCGCATCGACCGTCTGCTGAATCCGCTGGTTAGCGGCATGAACCCCTTCCTCGCCAAAGACCCCGGCGTCAACTCGGGGCTGATGATCGTGCAGTACACCGCCGCCTCGCTGGTCAGCGAGAACAAGGTGCTGGCCCATCCCGCCTCGGTCGACTCGATCCCCACCTCGGCCTATCAGGAAGACCACGTCAGCATGGGCACCATCGCTGCCCGCAAGGGCGCCACCATCCTGCGCAACGTCGCCCAGGTGCTGGCCATCGAGTGGGTGTGCGCCGCGCAGGGCTACGAGATGATCCGGCCCCTCGAGCTGGGCCGAGGCACCAAACCCGCGTGGGAGCTGCTGCGCCAGCAGGTGCCCGCGCTCGATGAAGATCGTCTGCTGGCCCCCGACCTGGAGAAGGCCCGCGACCTGCTGTGGAAAGGAGAACTCGTCCGTCATGTCCGGAACTTCGTCGACCTCCGCTAAAGCTCGCGTCGTGCATCCCCCGCGGGGGACGCAGCTGTCGTGCCGGGGGTGGCTGCAGGAAGCCGCCTACCGGATGATCCAGCACAACCTCGATCCCGAGGTGGCCGAGAAGCCCGAAGAGCTGATCGTCTACGGCGGCATCGGCAAAGCCGCCCGCAACTGGGAGTGCTTCGAGGCCATCCTGGCCACGCTCAAACGGCTGGGCCACGATGAGACGCTGCTCGTCCAGTCGGGCAAGCCGGTGGCCGTGTTCAAGAGCCATCCCGACGCCCCGCGCGTGCTGCTGGTCAACTCGATGCTGGTGCCGCGCTTCGCCACCTGGGAGCACTTCCACGAACTCGATCGCAAAGGGCTGATGATGTACGGCCAGATGACGGCCGGCTCCTGGATCTACATCGGCACCCAGGGCATTCTGCAGGGCACCTACGAGACGCTGGCCGCCGTCGCCGCCAAGCATTTCGGCGGCACCCTGGCCGGCACCATCACTTTGACCGGCGGCCTGGGCGGCATGGGCGGGGCCCAGCCGCTGGCCGTCACCATGAACGAGGGCGTGTGCGTGGCGGTCGAAGTCGATCCGGCCCGCATCCAGCGCCGCATCGACCATCGATACTGCGATCTCATGTGCACCTCGGTCGACGAGGCCATCGCCAAGGCCGAAGAGGCGAAGAAGGCGAAGAAGCCCCTCTCGATCGGCCTGCTCGGCAACTGCGCCGAAGTGCTGCCCCGCATGGTGAAGATGGGCTTCAAGCCCGACGTTGTCACCGATCAGACCTCGGCCCACGACCCGCTCAACGGCTACGTGCCGGCCGACCTCTCGCTGGAGGCGGCCCGGGCCCTGCGGCAGAGCGATCCCGCCGGCTACCAGGAGCGGGCCAAGGACTCGATCCGCACCCACGTCGAAGCCATGCTCGCCTTCATGGATGGCGGCGCGGTGACCTTCGACTATGGCAACAACATCCGCACCGTGGCCTTCGACCGCGGGTTGAAGCGGGCGTTCGACTTCCCCGGCTTCGTGCCGGCCTACATCCGGCCGCTGTTCTGCGAGGGGAAGGGCCCCTTCCGCTGGGTGGCCCTGTCGGGCGACCCGGCCGACATCGCGGTCACCGACCGCGAGATCGTGCGGCTGTTCCCCGACCACGCGCCGCTCAAGCGCTGGATCGAGAAGGCGTCGCAGAAGGTCCATTTCCAAGGGCTGCCGTCCCGCATCTGCTGGCTGGGCTACGGCGAACGCGAGAAGGCGGGCGTGCTGTTCAACGACCTGGTCAAGAGCGGCCAGGTCAAGGCGCCCATCGTCATCGGCCGCGATCACCTCGACACCGGTTCGGTGGCGTCGCCGTTCCGCGAGACCGAAGGCATGCGCGACGGTTCCGATGCCGTGGCCGACTGGCCGATCCTCAATGCCCTCATCAACGCGGTCAATGGCGCCACCTGGGTCAGCGTCCATCACGGCGGCGGGGTCGGCATGGGGAATTCGATCCATGCCGGCATGGTCATCGTCGCTGACGGCACGCCAGAGGCCGAGCGGCGCTTGCGCCGCGTGCTGACCAGCGATCCCGGCATGGGCGTCGTGCGTCACGCGGATGCCGGCTACGAACTGGCCATCCAGACGGCCCGCGCCCACCGCATCGACATACCGATGCTCTGAGCTTCCGTCACATCACCTTACCAAGGAGAACCGCCATGGAAATCATCGAATGCATTCCCAATATCAGCGAAGGTCAGAAGACCGAGGTGGTCGAATACATCGTCGATGCCATCCGGCAGACCCCTGGCTGCTTCCTGCTGGATTTCTCGTCCGATGCCGACCACAACCGGTCGGTCATCACCTTCATCGGCAACCGGACGTCGTTGAAGACGGCCATTCGCGAGCTGTACAAGCGCGCGCTCGAGAAGATCGACCTGCGCCAGCACAAAGGCGAGCATCCGCGCATGGGCGCGGTCGACGTCGTGCCGTTCGTCCCCATCCAGGATGTCACCATGGAAGATTGCGTCGCCCTCAGCAAAGAAGTGGGAGCGATGATCTACGACGAGTTCCGGGTGCCGGTCTACCTGTACGAAGAGAGTCAGCCCAACCCTGAGCGCAAGAACCTCGCCAAGATCCGCAAGGGCGAGTTCGAAGGGCTGGCCGCCAAGATGCAGCAGCCCGAATGGAAGCCCGACTACGGGGCGGCCCAGCCCCACGTCAGCGCCGGGGCCTCGGTGGTCGGGGCGCGGATGCCGCTGATCGCCTTCAACGTCAATCTGGGCACCTCCGACATCAAGATCGCCGATACCATCGCCAAGAATGTGCGCGGGATCGGCGGGGGCTTGATGTACGTCAAAGCGATGGGCGTCGAGCTGAAGGAGCGCAAGATCGTCCAGGTCTCGATGAACATGGTGAACTACAAGAAATCGCCGTTGTTCCGGGTGTTCGAGATGATCAAATCGGAAGCCGAGCGCTACGGCGTGCCGGTGGTCGGTTCGGAGATCATCGGCCTGGTGCCGCAGGACGCCCTGTTCGAGACCGCCGAATTCTACCTGCGCTGCGAGAACTATTCGCCAGCCTGCGTGCTCGAGAACAAGATCAACGGCGTGCTCTACCAGCAACTGCCCAAGTAGACCATGAAACCCGTCGCCGATTGCGTCATCCACCATCTGGCCGCCGCGGCCCTCTTCCCCCGGCCGTACCGGGGGAAGGGAACGCCGGTCGGCTGGGAAGTCGAGGAGCGGCCGCACGTCTCGATCGCCGCCCGCGCGGGGACGATCGTCTGGATCGGCCCCGCCGGCCAGCTCTCCGATGAGGTGACCCTGGCCGCCGACTGCCGGTTCGTCAACGGGGCGGGCCGGCTGGCGGTGCCGGGGTTCGTCGATTCCCATACCCATCTGGTCTATGCGGGCGATCGCAGCGACGAGTTCGAGATGCGGGTGCAGGGGCGGCCGTACCTCGACATCCTGGCGGCGGGCGGGGGTATCCTGCGCACCGTCGAGGCCGTGCGTGCGCGTTCGGAAGAAGAGCTGTTCGACGAGGCGGCGGCGCGGTTGATCGAGGCTCTGGCCTGGGGCACGACCACCATCGAGATCAAGACCGGCTACGGGCTCGATCTGCCGACCGAGCTGAAGATGCTGCGGGTCATCGACCGGCTTCGTCGCGAGCTGCCGGTGCGGATCGTCGCCACCTTCATGGGGGCGCATGCGGTGCCGGCCGACCGCCGTGCCGATCCCGACGCCTTCGTCGACGAGATCTGCCGCGACTGGATTCCCGAGGTGGCGAAGACCGGGCTGGCCGCCTTCAACGACGTCTTCACCGAGAACAAGGCCTTCTCGGTGGCCCAGTCGCGCAAGATCCTCGAAGCGGGACTGGCCCACGGGCTGCGGCCGAAGATCCATGCCGACGAGATCAACGTGCTGGGCGGGGTCGATCTGGCCGTCGAAATCGGGGCGGTCAGCGCCGATCATCTGTTGATGACCGGCCCCGCTGGCATCGCCCGGCTGGCGGGCAGCGGCGTGATTCCGACCGTGCTGCCGGGCACCTCGACCTACCTGATGGAGGCGCACCACGCCCCGGCGCGGGCCATGATCGCGGCGGGCCTGCCCCTGGCCATCGCTTCCGACCACAATCCCGGCAGTTGCCAGTTCCTGGGCGCCGGCCTCGTGCAGACGCTGGCCATGCTGCAGCTTCGTCTGACCGCGGCCGAGGCCCTGATCGCCGGCACGCTGCATGCCGCTCACGCGCTCGGGCAGGGCGACCGGCTGGGGGCGCTCGAGGTCGGGCGGCAGCTCGATGCCGTGCTGCTCGAGGCGACCTCCATCCGGCAGATCGGCTATCGGGCCGGTCAGAATCTGGTGCGCCAGGTGATCATCGGCGGCCAGCCCGTCTTCCAGGCTTGATTCGATGAGGAAATTCCGCTATAACCCAAGAGGGCCGGCGGGGCGCCTGCGGCAGCGGGTTCGGTCCGGTCGCCGGCAAAGGATGCTTCCATGATCATCGTCATGGCCCCCTGGGCCACCGCCGAGCACAAGCAGAACATCCTCGATCAGATCGCCAAGATGGGCCTGGAAGCCCATCTCCTCGAGGACGATCGCCGCACCATCGTCGCCGTCATGGGGGAGGAGCGCCCCATCGTCGAGCTGCCCTTTGAATCCTGGCCCGGCGTGGAGCGGGTGCTGCCCGTGCTGCAGCCCTTCCTGCTCGCCTCCCGCGAGTATCGCGGCGAGAACAGCCTGATCAAAGTCGGCCCGTGCGGGGAAGGGAAGGAGCCGGTGGTGTTCGGCGGCCGCGAGGTGCAGGTCATCGCCGGACCGTGCGCCGTCGAGTTCGAGGAGATCACCCTCAAGACCGCCCACCTCGTCAAGCAGGCCGGCTGCAAACTGTTTCGCGGCGGCGCCTTCAAGCCCCGCACCTCGCCGTACTCCTTCCAGGGGTTGGGGGCCGAGGGCCTGGCCATCCTGCGCCGGGTGCGCGAAGAGACGGGCCTGCTGATCGTCACCGAAGTGATGGATGTGCATGAAGTCGATCTCGTGGCGACGACGGCCGATGTGCTGCAGATCGGCACCCGCAACATGACGAACTTCAACCTGCTGAAGGCCATGGGCGGGGTGAAGAAGCCCGTTTTGCTGAAACGAGGCATGAGTTCCACCATCAAAGAGTTCTTGATGGCGGCGGAGTACATCCTCAGCAGCGGCAATCCCAACGTCATCCTGTGCGAACGGGGCATCCGCACCTTCGAGACCTACACACGGTTCAATCTCGACATCAACGCCGTGCCGGCCATCAAGCACCTGTCGCATCTTCCCATCATCATCGATCCCAGCCATGCCACCGGCTTGTGGCGGCTGGTCGAAGCGGTGACCCTGGCGGGCATCGCCGCTGGGGCCGATGGCGTGATGGTCGAGGTCCACCCTGATCCGCAGAATGCCCTGTCCGATGGCAGCCAGGCGCTCAAGCCCGAAAAGCTGCCGCCGTTGCTGGAAAAGATCCGAGGGATCGCGAGTGTGCTCGGTCGGACGCTGGCCTGAGCGAATCATGAGCCGCGAGCCGATCAAGACGGCCCGCCGACCATCAGGACCGCTGGGGGGTCGGCAACAGCTGGACGAGAACCTGTCGACCCCGCCAAGGAGCGAGTGATGACCCACAAATTCAATCTTGAGCATGCCGAGCGCCTGGAGCAGCCTGACCGGCTGGCGCTCTTCCATCCCGACCTCTTCCTGCGGCAGGTCACGTTGCCGCCCGCTCCGGTGCTGGCCGACATCGGGACCGGAACCGGGTTCTACCTGCCGATCCTGAGCCGGTGGGCCGGCCCCGCCGGCATGGTCTGGGCGCTCGATACTCAGAGCGAAGCGGTGGCGCGGGCCCGTCAGAAGGTGCGCGACCTCGGCCTGACCAACGTCGAAGTCGCCGCTTCACGGGAAAGCGAGCTGCCCTTGCCGGATGACTCGGTCGATTTCGCCTTGCTGGCCTTCGTCTTCCACGAACTCGAACGACCGGAGGAGCTACTGGCCGAGTTGCGGCGAGTCATGCGCGCCGACGGCCGGCTCGGCCTCGTCGAATGGACCAAGGCGGAGCGCGACAAAGGGCCCCCTCCCTCGGAAATACCTGACCCTGAAGCCATGCGGGCGATGTTCGCCCGACAGGGTTGGCGCGAACAATGGGCCGACACCTCGGGGAACTATTGTCACCTGTTTCTGTTTAACCTCGATCCAAGAAGAGACGCCATGCTTCCGGAATGACGTTGCGGGGGACGGAGGTGTCACAAGGGCGCGATCTTTCAGGCCCTTCACAAAAGGGGAGATGGCAGGCGCTGCCCCAGGACTTCAAGGAAGGCCCGGCGCTCTCAGAATGGTCTAGGGCGTTATTTGGGGTCGCCTGACCCTGGTTGAAACGGTCAGAACAGGCGCTGGGGGGTACTGGGGGCAGGGAAGGGGTGGAGGCGGGGCCTCGGAACCGACTGCCCCGCCAAGTATTGGAAGCCACCAGATGCCTTGGTGAGCGAACCGGCGCCTGATCAGCGGCGGTCTCACCAGCCCGCAGCGACCAGCCCGGCGGTGCGCTTGGCCATCGGGCTGGTCGCCGGGGCGGAGCGGCGCGGAGGGGCGATGCCTGCGCGGCGCCCGCCCGGCTGGGCAGACGCCGCGGGGGGTGATTCAAGAGCGACGGCGGCCCCGATGCCGTGAGCGACCGTGGCCGCGTCGGCCCTGGCCGCCTGCCGGCATGGGCATCTCGTCGCCGGCCGCGGTGGCGCCGCGGGGTTCAGGGGAGGGGAGCGGTTCAGGGCGCCCTTCCAGGCGCAGGCGGGTGGCCGTCTCGTCGAGCAGCATCAACAGCATCTCGTGGCCCTGCTCATGGTCGCGCAGGTCCTGGAGCAGACGGGAGAAGCCGCGCATGCGTTCGCGGGTGGCCGAGTCGAGGTCGCGCAGCCGGGCTTCGAGGCGGGCCAGCAGGCGCTCGGCCAGGCGGGCCTGCACCTCCTCCTCGGTGGGGGTGTTCTTCTTGATGAACGGCACGCCATAGCGCTTGCCCGCTCGCTTGAGATCCATCTCCTGGACCATCGACACCAGGCTGACCGCCACGCCGCGGTTGCCGGCGCGGGCGGTGCGGCCGGCGCGATGGATGTACTGCTCGAAATCGGGCGGGAAATCGTAGATGAAGACATACTCGAGGTGACTGACGTCGATGCCGCGGGCGGCGACGTCGGTGGCCACCATCAGACGCAACGTGTGCTTCTTGAGGCGGGCCATGACGTTCTCGCGCTCCTTCTGGCTGACATCGCCGCTGATCTGGTCGACGTCATAGCCGAAGCGGCGCAGGAAGGCGGCCAGATACTCGACCTCGCTCTTGGTGTTGCAGAAGATGATGGCGCTGGCAGGATTCTCGAGTTCGAGGATGCGCATCAGCACGCGGTCTTTCTGCATGGGGTCGACCACGTAGTAGACGTGGTCCATTTCGGTGACATGGACATGGTCGGCCGACAGCCCGATGAACTCGGGCTGCCGCAGGAATTCCTCGGCCATCAGGCGTACGCCGCCCGGCATGGTGGCGGAGAACATGGCCGAGACCCGCTGCCTGGGCAAATAGGCGCGGATGCGGCGCATGTCGGGCCAGAAGCCCATCGACAGCAGTTCGTCGGCCTCGTCGATGACCAGGTAGCGCAGATGCTGCAGCGACAGGCTCTTGCGGCCGAGATGGTCGAGCAGGCGGCCGGGGGTGCCGACCACGAGATGCGCGCCCTCGCGGAACGCCTGCAGTTGCGCTCCGTAGCCGACGCCGCCGTAGACGGCGACCGACCGCACGCCCAGCGTCCCGGCCAGACGGTCGCATTCGGCCTTGACCTGGAGAGCCAGTTCACGGGTGGGAGCCAGGATCAAGGCCTGGGTCACCGGCTTGGCGGGGTCGATACGACACAGCAGCGGCAGCAGGAAGGCTCCGGTCTTGCCGCTGCCGGTCTGCGATTGCACGATGATGTCCCGACCATCGAGCAGCCAGGGGATGACCTGGGCCTGCACCGGCATGGGAGCGTGCCAGCCGGCCGCGGCGACGGCTCGCCGCAGCGGCTCGGGCAGGTCGTCGAACGTGAAAGGAGGATAGGCCGGGGCCGGCGGGGTGTCCGGCGCGGCCGCGGGGGCATCGGGCGCGGTGACGGCCGCGCTGGGGCTGCTTCCTGCCACAGGAAGCGTGTCGCGTTGGGGCGCGGCGCCACCCGTGGGATTGGGAGCGGGCCCGTCGGGGGGCAGGCTTCCGGACATGGATGCAAAGGGAACAGACATCAGATCAACCTCCAGGAGATACGACCAGTTCGTCGACCGGTCAGGTTCATTCTCCGACATTATACCTCCAGTCCACGCCTCGCATGTCCTCAACGTAGAGCGGCCACAGGGCTGACCGCGGCCTGCCCCGACGGTTGTCTCGCCAGACGCTTCGGTCTGGTCACCGGCGATGCGGCCGACGCGAGCGCTGACCCAGTGGCTATTGAAGGAAGGCGGGGCCGTGGGGGCCGGCCGGGTTGGCAGCCTGCAGCTCGGCGAGGTCGGCTTCGGCCCGGCGCAGGCGAGGATGGTTCAGTTCGCGGTAGGCCTGGACGCGGGCGGTGAGGAAGTCCTCGTTCCAGGGGACGAAGGGTTCGAACTCGGCGCAGATCTCGGCGGTGAGCGCGGCCGGCAGCTTGGGGAGGAGCCCGGCCAGGGCCTGCACCCGCACCTCGTTCTCGGCCGAGAGCAGGAACCGCGGGCGCAGCAGGGCCGCGATCCGCGGGGCGAGCGACGGCGCCTGCAGGCCCATGTTCATGGCGGTCTCGAGACCCCGACGCAGGATCGACTTGACCGGGAAGGGGCGATGGCGGAAGACGTCCAGGCCCTGCTCGAGGCAGTCGAAGGCCCGGGTGAAGCTGCCGATCTTGTGGTGGTACATGGCTTCGATCAGCCAGGCCTCCCCCGGAAAGGCGGCGCGGGCCGGTTCGAGCATGCCCAGCGCCTCTTCGGCCCCGTAGCGGGCGAACGCTTCCCCGAGCATCAGGAACTCGCCGGGGTGGGCTGGCGGCCGTGGCTGGTCCTTCCAATACTTCAGGAAGTTGGCGAAATCCTCGCGGCAGAAGCTGGTGTGGGCCGCCACCCGCTGCAGATAGCCCTTGTCGGGGTCCTCGATCGAGCGGCACTCGATCTCGCCGAGGGTGAGGAACAGCAGCGCCTGATTCTGCACCTCTTCCCAATCGAGCTGGCCATCCTGCAGGGGAGGTCGATGGAGCCCCTGGGCATAGGCTTCCGATCGCAGGCGGCGCATCATGCCGAGGTTCTTCTTCCCCATGGTGCGCAGCAGACCGAACTCGACGGTCATTCGATCGTCGGTGCTGATCTGGTGCGCAGGCACCCGGGTCGCCACCAGATGGGCGAAATCGGCATTCGCCTGGTAGTGGGAGAAATAGCCCTCGACGCCGATGGCCCGCCAGCCCTGCCAGAGCGCATCCTTCCAGGGGGCGCCCGCCAGCCGCTGCTCGAGCCGGGCCCGCGAGTGGGCCAGTCGTTCTTGCGTGCAGAGCAGCAGCAGGTCGCCGTCGCTGGTCTGCCAGGTCTCGATGTGCGGGAAGACGGAATGCAGGGTGGCGTAGATGATGCGCATCGTCTCGACATCGATCTCGTAGCCTTGCACCCACTGCGAGAAGATGCCGCCGGGGCGCAGCCGTCGGGCCGCCGCCTGGTAGAACTCGCGGGTGAACAGGCTGGCGATGCCGGCCCGGAACGGATTGGACGGTTCGGAGACGATCAGGTCGTAGGTCTGGCGGTCGGTCAGCAGCAGTTCACGGGCGTCGCCCAGCCTGACCTCGACCTTGGGATGACGCAGCACGTCGTGGTTGATCGGGGCGCAGCGCGAGGCCACTTCGAAGACCAGCGGCTCGAGCTCGGCGACGACCACCTTCTCCATGTCGGGCACGGCGGCCAGCCAGCCGGCCGAACAGCCGGTGCCCAGGCCCACGACGAAGGCCTGGCGCGGCGCGGGATGGGTGAGGGCGCTGACCATGCCCAGCATGATCTGGGTGGGCGCGTCGGCGAGGGAGTTGCCGTCGACCTTGCCGTTGAGGCTGAAGGCGAGGCCGTTGGCCTCGGTCAGGGCGACGCTGCTCTCCTTGCCGTCCCTTTCCCAGATGGTCATGCGGCGCTGCAGGTTCATCCATTCGCGCAGCGATGTGGCATCGAGGGAATGCAGGGCCACGCGGCCGAAGCCGACGTTGCTGTGCCGCCAGACCGCGGTCGGGCCCTCGGCCCCCATGAGAGCGAGGGCGGCGCCGGCGAGCGCCAGCGGGACCAGGGTTCCCAGGCGGAACCCCTCGCGCCGGAGGGCCAGGCCCACCAGGCCGATGACCAGCAGGCCGCTCAGCAGCCCGGCGAACTTCCAGCAGCCCGGCGCCGACAGCAGCGACAACAGGCCGAACCCGCCCGCCAGGGCCCCGACAATGGCGCCGAGCGTGTTGGCGGCGTAGAGCAGGCCGACCTGGCGGCCGATGTCGCGGCGGCCCTGGCCGACCAGCGACAGCAGCATGGGGAACTGGTAACCCGATATCACGGACGCCGGGAAGACGACGAGGCCGGCGATCAGCGTCCAGTGAAAAAGTTTGCCAGGGAAGCCGAACAGATCGAGGCTGCTCAGCAGGCCAGTCAGGATGGCCAGCCGGTCGCCCAGCGCATAGGGCACCATCAACAACAGCATGCCGAGGGCGGTGACGCCGGCGAACTCGGGCAGACCCGCCGGTCGCCCGGTCGCCCGGCCGGCGAACAGCAGGCCGCCGCTGCCGATGCCGGCCAGCGCCATCGCCAGGATCAGCCCGAACGAATAGGTCGACCCTCCGAGGAGCGGCGCCAGCATGCGGTACCAGACCATTTCCATGAAGAAGAAGATGGCGCCCGTCATGAAGGCGGCGATCGCGCCCGGCCCCAACAGAGAGGCCAGCGCTGCGCGCTCGGTTGCGGCGGGCCGGGTCGGCCGGTCATCCGGGTCGGGGTCGCCGTGGCGGCTCGGGGCGGGGTTGGGGTGGCTGGCGGAGCTGGCGGGTCGCGTGTCGGGGGCGGGCGCGGCGACTTCCGTGGTGGCGCCCTCGCTCGCAGGTTCGGGGGGAATCGCCGGCAGGCAGGCGCCCCAGGCCCAGGCCAGCAGGCCGAGGCCGAGGTTGATCGCGGCGGTCAACCACAGCGTCTGTTGCAAGCCGAACCACTCGAGGCAGACGAAGGTGCCGGCCAGGACGCCGAGCACCGCGCCGACCGTGTTGGCGCCGTAGAGCAGCCCCAGCACCGGCCGTCCGGTGTCCTGGTCGGACGTCACCGCCCGGGCCATGGCCGGGAAGGTGCCGCCCATCAAGAAGGTCGGCAGGCCCAGGACCAGCAGGGCCAGGGCGCCACGCAACCAGGTGGCCACCACCCCGCCCAGGGCGGTCGTTCCGCCAGTGGCCAGGTAGAGATCGCGGACCAGGGCCATCAACAGCGGTGAGGCCGCGGCGCAGAGCGCGATGCCCACCTCGAGCTTCCCATACAGGCTCATCGGGCGTTCGTGCGCGTCGCTCCGCCGCCCCAGCCACAGGCTGCCGAAGCCGAGGCCGCCCATGAAAATGGCCACGACCGCGGCCGACGCCGCGGTTGAGGTGCCGAAGATCAGCTTCAACTGCTGGAACCAGACCATCTGGTAGATCAGCCCGCACAGGCCGCTGCCCACCAGGAACATTGCCGCCAGAAGGGGGGAGGATGCCATGCACCACCTCGCCGGGAGTTTCCTCCGTATATAGCCCAAAGGCCGGCCAGGTACAAGCAATTCTTTTGATTTCCTCCAGGGGGTTACGGGGCGGGGGAATGACCAAGTATACTTAGGAAGTTCCCGTACCCCCGGGCGGGGAGGGACAAGCGTTTGTATCGCCAACGGAGAAGCGTCATGAGAACACGCATGTGGCTGTGGCTGGTGATGATCCTGCTGGTCGGTTCGTCAGGGGTCAGGGCTGGCGAGTTCAAGGACTGGCTGAAGAAGTTGTCGGTCGCTCAGCACTACCAGCAGGACGGGCTCAAGCTGGTCGATCCCAAGGGCGATGCCTACTTGATCCGCATGCTCGACACCGTGCCGATGAAGCTCCTGTCGACGCTGGTCAAGGGCGATTATCCCCAGGCCGAGATCGACCGCGAGCGCGAACTGAAAGCCCTCGAGGCGCAGCAGAAACAGGCGGTCACCGCCGCCGGCTTCAAGATCGGCAAGACCCGGCCGATCGACCCCGACCGGCTGATCAACGCCTTCCGCCAGGTCATCCAGCAGTATCCCAAGATCGTGCCGACCCTCGGGGAAGAGCATGAATGGAGCCCCGAGGCCAAGCGCTACCTGTGGTATGGCTTCTGGCACCGCCTGGGCCGGGTCATCTTCCGCCGGCAGAAAGAGTTTCCCTCCCCTCTCTTCCTGCGTTCGAAGCTGTTTCTGCTGCTCGCCTGCGGCTGGACCAGCCGCTACGCCGTCACCGGCCAGGAGAAGGCCCTGGTCGCCCGGCTCATGCAGTATCCCGATCGGTCGGTGCAGATCCATGATCTGTTCCGCGAAAGCTATGTCCTCAACCACGGCAATCTCTACCTGACCATGCTGACCGCCGAGAACGTGCTGGCCGGCAATCCGTACCGGGTCGATCGGCAGAACGATCCGTTGCAGAAGAAGCTGGCCTACCTGCGCCATGACACCTGCGAGTTCGGCGACAACTACGGGGCCTGGTACCACTTCTTCGGCATCGCGCTCTACGGCATGATGCGGGCGCCGGTGGTAGCGCGGGCGGTGGCCGAGATCGAGTCGCTGGGGTCGCTCGCGCTCGAAGGCCCCGACAAGCAGGAAGACTACATCAACCGCATCGGCGCCATCTTCGGCCGCAAACTGAACCGCATGTTCGTGAACGGCGACTGGCGCCGCCCTCTCACCGCCGCCGACCGTACCGACTACATGCTCCCCAACCCGCTCCTCGACGGAGGGAAGGTGCGCTGACTGCCGCGCTTTCGGCCTAGAACAACAGGCCGCCCAGGCGGGGCGGGGCAGAGTCGTGCCGATGACGACCCGGCCTCACGGTTGGCACTGGCCACGCCCAAACCGGTCGAGCGCTGGATCCGACGCTGCTTGCAGCGGGCATCGCCGCCCCTGACGCTGGCGGCCTTCGCGCTTCTCCAAAGAGGTGATCGGCCTCCGGTCGGCACGCGCGTGCCCTTGCGGTGACCTTGCCCGAGTCTGGCGCTCGTCGACAACGGAAGCCGTCTGGACACGGCGAGTATGTCCGCAGTTTGGCGAGCTGGTGCCAGGCCGTAGATCGCGGGCGGGCCGTCGGCTGGGCGCGGCGGGTATCTCTGGGGGTTGGCGAGGGCTGGCGATCGGCCTGCCGGAGACGCCCATCCCAGCGATCGATGGTTGCCCCGCTCGCCACCGCGAGGCCGGTTCGCTGGCGACGGGGATTTCCGCCTGGGCTGGCCACCGCCCTGGAACCGCCCATTTGTCGTACGGGGCTGGGCGCGGTAGGATATGGGAAAAGCCTATCCCAACCACGGAGGAATGGACGTGAAGACGATGCACGAGTGGTATCCCAGATGGTTCGAGCGCAAGCAGAAGTATGCCCGCACCGACGAGCGGTTCCTGTCGGAAGATCGGTTCGCCTCGATCGGCGTCGGGATCGGCCTGCCCAACATCGTCCAGAAGTCGACCTTCAGTTTCCGCAACGTGAAGGATGGGGCCGAACGGTTCCTGGGCAAATCGAAGAGCGGCGAGAAACCCTATGCGCGCATCTACACCCGCCTGGGCAATCCGACCACCGAATACCTCGAGAAGGTGCTGTTCCAGCTCGACTGCCAGCACATCATCGACGCCGCTCTGAAAGCCGATGAACGCAAGCCGACCATCGGTTCGCTGGTCTTCGCCTCGGGCATGGCCGCCATCGCCTGCACCACCTTCGCGCTGGTCAAGAGCGGCACCGCCATCCTCAGCGGCAATGTCTACGGTTGCACCGACAGCTTCTTCCGGTCGCTCGAGAAGTTCGGAGTGACCAGCCGCTTCATCGATATGACCGATCTGAAGGCCGTCGAGCGGGCTCTGGAAGAGACGCCGCACGTGGCGATGCTGTTCCTCGAGACTCCCGACAATCCCACCCTGCAGATTTCCGATCTCGAGGGCATCTCGCGTCTCACCGAGAAACACGGTGTGCCCCTGGTCGTCGACAACACCTTCGCCACGCCGTTCCTGCAGCAGCCGTTCCGGCTCGGGGCCGACATCACCATCCAGAGCTTGACCAAATATGTCAACGGGCATTCCACCAGCGTGGGGGGAGTGGTGATCGGACCCTGGAATTTCGTGGGCGACCACCTGTTCCCTGTCTACAAAGATCACGGGCCCACCCCCAGCCCCTTCGATTCCTGGCTGAACGCGCAGGGAGTGCAGACCCTGCATTTGCGCATGGAGCGGGTCTGCGCCTCCGCCCTCGAACTGGCCCGCCGGCTCGAGAAGCACCCCAAGGTGGCGCGGGTCTACTACCCCGGGTTGCCGTCGCACCCGCAGCATGCCGTGGCCAAACGCCAGATGCGGGCCTTCGGCGGCATGATCGCCTTCGAACTCCAGGGCGGGTATGAACCAGGGGTGCGCCTGATGGATTATTTCGCCTCCTACACCACCCCGATGGAACTGGCCGTCAGTCTGGGCAGCGCGGTCAGCTACATCCAGCATCCCGCCTCGATGACCCACTCGGGCGTTCCCGAGGCCGATCGCCGGGCCCGCGGCATCACCGAGGGGCTGGTCCGCTGGTCGGTCGGTCTCGAAGGGGTGGAAACGCTCTGGCACGCCATGGAGGAAGGCATCGCCCAGGCCTATCGGGGCTGACCGGGGCTTCGCCGCGGCCGCGGCGCTGGCGGCGGGAAGGAGCACCAACCGGGCTTTTCGGCGCCGATGTCGGCCCCGGCTCGTGTCGGCTTTGGCGGTCGCCGGCGGCCGGGCGCTTCCCGGCCGCTGTGGCGTCTGGGGAGAAGGCCGCAGCTAGCGCGGGCCGGGGCTCGGGCCAGCCATCTCCTGCAGCAGGATGGCCAGGGTCTTGTTGTTCAGCTTGGGGAAGAGGACGCGCTGGGCGCGCTTCTGACCGAGTTCGAGGTAGGGACGGCCATCCGGGCAGAACAGCATCGAGACGCTGACCGGCTGGCCGACGGTGGCGGCGTTGAATCTGGCCAGGAAGGTCTTGACGTCGCCGAGCGGGCGCTCGGGCGAGGCGGTGCGCAGCAGTTCGGTCGGCAGCACCCCGCTGGGCGCGGCGGGGAAGGCAACCTCGGCCAGCACCGGGGCTTTGAGGCCCTTCCAGGTGCCGTCCACCACTTTGACGGCCAGCCGGATGGGGGCCGTGGCCATGCCGGGTTCGGCGGGTTCTGGCGCGGGCGGCAGGCCTTCGCTGGTCAGCCAGTCGTTCCAGGTCAGGCCCAGATCGACGAAGTAGATGTCGGCCAGAGGGTAGACGCCCTGCTGGACGAGATCGCGGCCGGCGGCGCTGCGGTGCAGGATGAACTCGCAGGGCTGCGAGGCCAGGGCGTCGATCCGGGCCGGGGTCAGCCAGTCGGGCGGTGCCCCGGCCGGCGGGCGCAGGCGCAGGAGGGGGCGCTGGCCTTCGACCACGGCGCCGATGATGGTGCCGTCGGCGGCGAGGCGGCCCATCCGTCCGCTGGCCCAACGAACCGGGTCGACCTGGATGATCTCTTTCTGGTAGGGGCGGTTCTTGATTTCCCGGATCTTTTCGTCGAGTTCCTTCTTCGTTTTGCGGACGCCGGGCGGGAGCACACCGGCCGGCATGACATCCCAGGAGGTGCGGGTGAGATTGGGATCGCCACTGCCGCCGCTGGGAATGGGACGCAGGGGCTGGGCGGGCTGCCCTGGTCGGGCGGGCTGGTCGGGGCGGCCAGCGTCGGTCCCGGTCGAACCGGGGCCGCCTGCCGTGCCGGCCGCCCCGGTCTGCTGGCGCTTCTCGGCCAGATAGGCCCCGCTTTGCACGTTGCGCAGGTAGGCGGGATCCTCGAAGGCGGGCGTCTTGCTGATCTTGAACTTGTAGCCCAGGCTGCGCAGGTACCCGATGTAGGTCATTTTCAAGTCTTTCAGGTAGACGTCTTGCGAGAACAGCAGGTTGCCGATCCGCTTGGGGCGCCCGAGCCCGTCATGATAGAGGTGGAAGATCGCCCCCTGACGCTTGATGCCGTCTTTGAGGGCTTTCTGCAGCTCGGCCGGATCGACCTCCTGGGTGAACTCGATGCGCGGCAGGCAGATCGTCTCGCTCTTCTTGTCGATCTCGGCCTGCACGACATCCGACGTGGTGTTCATGATCCAGATGCCGTCCTGCATCATGGTGTCGGCCGCCCGAGCGGCTGGCATTGTGGAGGGACCGAGGCCCGCAAGGGTGAGCAGGGTGACGACGGCGACCAGGGCGAGGCATGAAATGCGCATGCGGCTTCTCCTTTCGCGCCAACGCAGCGATCTGAGGGCGGTCGCGAGAAGTATACCATGGCCAGGGCCATCCACCTTGTCGGTGAAGTCAGGATTGGGTACACTGGGCGAGCGGTGTGACACGAATCTGTGGACAGACCGACCACTTCGCCCGAGCCTGCCGATGAGAATGAGTGATGCCCGCCCCGCCAGGCATGTTCCGGGGCTGCCCATGGGCCAAGGGCTCTGGCCCGGAGACGAATGAGGGCCAGTGCCCCTGGCCGGCCTTGAAGCGGACCGACGCAGAAAGGAAGAATCACCATGACCGGGAAGGACCACCCCAGTTCCGCCGGAATGCCGGCCAAACTGGCATTCCATGAAGCCTGGCGGACCCAGACCGGGCCTTTGAAGCTGGCCGCGGCCACGGGCACCCGCCAGGGCGGCGTCGTGGTCGGGGCTGATGGCGCCCTCTCCTGGATCGACCACCGTGGCCAGGCTCTATGGCGCGCCGACGTGGGCGGAGTCTTCCGGTCGGTGAGCGCCTCTGAGACGCAAGAAGTGCTGGCCGTCCTGGACGGGGGCTCGGCCATGCTGCTCGACGCCACCGGGCAGGTGCAGTGGAAGAAGCGGGTATTCCCGGCTATGAGCGGCATCATCAGCGGCTCGGGGCAGCACTTCGCCTTCCTGACCCGCGACCCGACCGTCATCCTGGCCGACCGGGCCTCCCGCCCCCGCTGGACCTACCGGAACCTGTTGAAACTGCCGGCCGCCCTCGCCATCACCCACGACGGAGAGCTGGTGGCCTTCGCCTGCCAGGACGAACGCGGGGAAGGACTGGCCATCGTGGCGCGCTCCGGCCAGCCGGCCGCCTCTTTCCTGGGGCTCGACCCGGTGATCGATGTGGCCATCACGGCCGATGGCGAGCATGTCTTCGCCCTCGATCGGGCGGGGGGCGTGTTCGGGTTCCATGTGCCGACCAGCGCCGGCGTCTGGCGGGCTCGCGTGCCGTTCGAAGCAGCCGGCCTGTCGCATGCGGCCGAGACGCGCCAGACCCTGGTCTACAGCCGGCATGGGCACCTGTGCCTGCTCGATGACCATGGCTTCCCCCTCTGGGAGGACGACCTTGGCGGCACCCTCCTGACCGCCCGTCTCAGCCAGGATGGGCAGACCATCTGGCTGGCCACTGCCGAAGGGGCGATCGTCGGTCTGCAGTCCGGCGCCGCTCGCGATCTGACGCGGGCCGGCTTCGCCGAGGTCGTCGCTCCCCCCGCCCAGCCGGATTCCTGCGCTTTTCAGCGGCGGTGGCTGGTCGAACTGCCGCGGGCGGCGGCCGGCGATCGGCCCCGCGCTCGCCTCTGGACGGGCGCGGACCAGGTCGAATATGCCCTGCTGTGGGATGGACAGGCGCAACTGACCTGCCTCAACGACCTGGGTGAGGAGATCTGGGCCACCCGCCTGACGGGAGGCCCGGTGCGCGACCTGGCGGTCGATGCTGCTGCCGATCTGGCCATCGTTCTCTCCGCCCAGGGGGTGCTCGGTTTCCATCTCGACGGTTCGGAGGCCTTCCGGTCGCTGGGCACCTTCGCCGAGGTCCATCTCTTCGGCAATGGCGCCTTCTTGCTGGTCGATGACGCTGGCCGCGTCTCCTACTTGGCGAACCCGCGCCACCCCGCGCATCCGCTGCCCATCAGCGAGCCGATCCGGCGCCTGGTCGGCACGCCGACGCAGGCAGCCCTGCAGGGCCACGCCGGCATCCACCTGCTCGACGCCGAGGGAGTGGTGCGGGCTACCGTGCCCACGGGCGGAGCCGGGAGCCACCTCGGGCTGTTGCCCGGCGCGGCGGGGTGGGCGCTGGGAGGAGAAGGAGGCGCGATCACGTTCCACGCCTGGACGGGCGAGGTGATCTATCGGCATGTGGTGGGCGGGGGGGCGCCCGTCGCCCTGGCCTTCCACCCCGGGGAAGACGTGGTCTTCGTAGCCTGGGACAAGTCGGCCGAGCTGCTGGTCATCCAGAACCGGCTCAAGAGCCGGATCCGGGTGCCCCTGCCCGGGCCGGTGGCCCGCCTGGCGTTGCACGTCGAAGGCGTCGTGGGGGCGACCACGCTGGACGAACTGCTGTTGATCGATGTATTGGGCACCCTGCGGGCGCGCTATCCTTATCCTGACCGGGTGTTGGAGGTGCTTCCCTCCGCCAGCCGCGCCGATTTCCACCTGCTGGCCGAGGGGGGCTTCGGCCGCTTCGCGGTCAGGAAGCAGGGCGCGGTGCCGGCCGGTTCGCCCGCCACCGGCGAGGGGGGGGAGGGGTGACAATGGCCGAGGCTGACCAGACGCTGATCATCGAACGGTTGCCCGAGCCGCCGACCTGGAGCGATCTGGAGGCCTTCGCTGCCCTCGATCGCGAGGCGTTCGCGGCCGATGGGCTGACCGCGGCCAACCTGCGCCTGCTGGCGCTGACCGGACGCCTCTATGTCGCCCGCCTGGAGGGCCAGGTGACGGGCCAGGCGGTCGTGCTGGGCCGACTCGATGGCCCCGGCGCCTTCCTGCTGGGGTTGGCGGTCGGGCAGGCCTGGCGGGGACGGCAGATGGGCCGCCGGCTGCTGCAGTTCATCCTGGCCGACCTGGCCAGAGCAGGAGTCCCCTTCCTGGAACTGACGGTCGATCCCGCCAACCTGCCCGCTGTGAGCTTGTACGAGAAAGAAGGCTTTGTCCGGGAACGGCTCGTTCCCGATCTGCTGGGCCCTGGCAAGGCCAGACTCATCATGCGACGATCGCTGTCTTGAGGAGCATCCCATGGACCTGTTTCTCCGTTCTTCGGTGCGCGGCCAGCGTGTAGCCCGATGGCTCGGGTGTGGTCTGATCGCGCTGTGGCTGATCGCCGGTTCCGCGGTCGAGGCGCGACCGCGGGTGGCCGTGCTGCCCTTCAAAACGGGCGCCGGGTTCGACTACCCCCTGGGCGAAGGCCTGGCCCAGCTGCTGCGCAAGCGGATCATGGCGACCGGCAAGGTGCTGGTCGTCGATCGCGAAGAGCTGCACAACATGAAAGGCGAGCTGCAACTGGCCGATGATGGCTATTTCGATCCTTCGACCTTCCCTGAGAAAGGCGGTTTCCAGGGCGCCGACTACCTGATCGTCGGGCGGGTGCTCGACTTCGGGCACTACTCGCGCGACACCACGCTGGGCGCGCTGTCCAGCATGGTGCAGATGCAGGGGCTGCAGCACAAGAAGACGACCGCCTATGTCCGCCTCGGCATCGAGGTGATCGACCTCCATACGGGGCGGTTGGTACTGTCAGAAGAGGCCGAAGGGAAGAACCAGACGTCGGGGGCCATTCTGATGGCGGGCGATTTGAAGAAGATCTTCGTCGGGGGGTTGAAGATCGGCCAGGCCGAGTTCGACAAATCGATGATCGGTCGCGCCACCAACCAGTCGCTCGATCGCCTGATGAGCCGTCTGGCCTCGCTGTTCGTCAAGGAAGCCAAGGTTCTGGCGGTCAGCCCCGACGGCATCGTCATCGACATGGGGGCGAGTTCCGGTCTGCAGGTGGGCACGAAAGGCCGGGTCTTTTCGACGCGCGAGATCAAGAACTCCGCCGGCCGGGTCGTCTGGCGCTCGCGCCGGCAGGTCGGCGAAGCCGTGGTGGCCGAAGTGCAGCCCGAAGATGCCTTGCTGCATTGCCCCGCGATCAAGGATCTCAAAGAAGGCGACGTCGTCGTATTCGACCAGTAGCTGCTGGTGGGGGAACGAGCGGCGTCGGGCGAGGGTCGGCCCTCGGTGCAGGAATGGAGGGCCTGGGGCGGCCGCCGATGGGTAAGGTGGCTGGCCCTGGTGCTGCTTCTGGTCGGGGCGCCATGGGCCTGCGGGGTGGAAGTCGCTTCCCGGCCGGTTCCGGCGGCGCCCGATTACGCTCGCGAGGAGCATTGGGCGGCTCTGCCCTGGAAGGTCGATGGCGCCGATTTCCTGCCGGCCGGGGGCGACGGTCTGGCCGACGGCCAGGCCACGGCGGCGGTCGATACCTTCTTCATCCATCCTACCACCTGTCTCGATGAAGAGGTGCGCAATGCCGGTCTGGACGAGCCGACCGTCAATCTGCTCACCGACCGGGGGGCGCTGCGGTTCCAGGCCAGCGCGTTCAACGGCGCGACGCGGGTCTTTGCGCCCCGCTATCGGCAGGCCTCGCTGGGTGCCTTCCTCGATCGCAGCGGGGCTGGAAGGGCGGCTCTCGATCAGGCCTACGAAGACATCCGAGCCGCCTTCCGCCATTATCTCGCCCGGTTCCGGCAGGGGCGGCCGTTCGTGATCGCCGGGCACAGCCAGGGGACGGCGCTGGCCATCCGTCTGCTCAACGAGTTCGTGGTCGGCCAGCCCCTGGCCCAGGATCTGGTAGCGGCCTGGCTGCCCGGCCAGTATGTGGGTCGCGACAGTTTCGACGGCCTGCCGTTCCTGCGGCGGCCCGACGAGACCGGCGGGTTCGTGGCCTGGGCCACGGTGGCGCCGGGCGCCGGGCCCCATCTGGTCTGCGGCTGGACGGCCGACGAACGGTTCCCTCCCTTCACGGTCAACACGGCCTTCCCGCTGGCCATCAACCCCCTCACCTGGGACGCCGATCGGCCGGCGGTGGCGTCCTTTCCCAATCCCGGCGCTCTGCCCGATGTGTCCCCCGATCTGCCTGAACCGGGGCCGTTGGTGCGCGATCTTTTCGACGCCCAGGTGGTCGATGGCCTGGTCGAGGTGGCAATGCCGCGGGCGTCCTGGTACGAAGAGCAGTTCAATGCCGAGGCCGGCGACTTCCACCTCGGGGACATCCCATTGTTCTGGATGAGTCTACGGAACAACGTGGCCTGCCGGGTGGGGGCTTTCCTGAAGAAGCGCGCGCCTGGCCACCGCCTACCCGAGGCTTGGGTGCGACCGGGTGCGAGGTGAGACCCCGGGGGCCGGGCGATGGCAGGCGGCGCGTGCCGGGCAGGGTGCCAACCCTGATCTGGAGCGACCCTTGCGGGGTACGCCGTTCGTTTGTTAAAATGGAGAAAATTCCATCGAATGCGTTGCCAGAGGAGGTTTCCCATGAAAACCGCCAAGCGCCCCGTGAGCATGCTGTTGATCCTGTCGATCGTCACCTCGTTCTTCCTGCTGCCGGCGCGGCCGGCCCACGCCGGCATTCTCGGCAGCTTCCTGCAAGCCATCCGGCCGCTGGCCGGCATCGCCGGCAAGGTCGCCGGGGCCGTCATCGGCGCCTCGTTGTGCGGGGCGTTCTGTCCGCCTCTCGGCATGATCGCCGGCGGCATCATGGGCTGGATCGCTGGTGGCATCATCACTGGCTATGGCACCAGCAGCCTGACCAATCTGGCCACGCTGGCCGGGGGCGTCGTGGGCGCGATGGCCCTGGGGCCGGGCGCCGTCGGCATGGTCGGCGGGTTCCTCCTGGGGGCCTTCCTCGGTCGCATGGCCATGCGCATCCTGCATAGCGCCGACAACACCATCACCGGCGGCATCCTGTTCAAAAAGGCCACCAGTGGCGTCAGCAATCTGTTCGGCGGGGCACGCTCGACTTCGTCACCGGCCTTCACCCCCACCGTTCCGGCCGCCAGCTCGCTGGGTGTGACCGTCTCCGGTGATCGCTCCGCCGAGATCCAGGCTGCCGAAAGCAAATACAAGGCGGCCTACCAGAATTACATCGAGGCCACCCAGAAGGGCGACTCCAAGGCGGCCGCCGAAGCCCATAAGATCTATCTGAACGCCTATCAGACCTACCAGAATCTGTCGGCGGGCAAGTAATCGGCAGCCCTTCCTCTCGACTCCGTTGCGAACCCCCGCTGCGGCGGGGGTTTGTCATTGCGGCCGATGAGGTGCGAGGTCGAGAGAGCATGCCGAGGTCGCACCGGCCTGGCCAATCTGCTATACTGGAGGAAGATTTCACGATGCGGGAGGTTGTTCGATGAACCGCCGTCTGGCTCTGTTCCTGTCCTTGATGGTTCTGGCTCTGATCGGGGCGGTGTCTGCCGCTCCTGCTCCGGCGGCGTCTCCGGCCGTTCCCGAGGCCGGGCCGAACATCGGGGTCGAGGAGTTCTTCGATCGCATCCAGTGCAACACCTATGATTCGCAAGCTCTGGTGCGGTTCCTGCCCGACAATGTGCCGGCCTGGTATGCGCGCTGGGCCATCATGGACAACGCCCGATCGTCCATCGACACCACCTATTTCATCGTCGAGCAGGACATCTTCGGGCACAGCATGCTGGGCATGCTGCTCAAGAAGGCTCGGGAAGGGGTCAAGATCCGCATCATGCTCGATGCCCGCGGGACCAAGACCCTGACGCGCACCTTCTTCGGCCAGGATGTGATGCAGGAACTGAGCAAGTTCCCCAACGTGACGATCAAGACCTTCAACCCGGTCAGCGCCAATCTGCTGCAGGCGTTCGCCGACATCCGCAACATCATGGCCAGCAATCACGACAAGATCCTCCTGGTCGACGATGAGTATGTCATTACCGGCGGGCGCAACATTTCCAAGAACTATTTCGTTGATCCGCGCGACCTGCCGACCGTCTATCGCGATACCGACGTGCTGATCAAGAGCAAGGTCGTGGCGAAGCAGACGAAACAGGCCTTCGACGAAGAATTCGCCCAGCACAGCAACTTCAAGTTCAGTGGCGACCTGTTCGGCAACTGGAAGGACATGCATCGCGAACTCGATCTCGCCTACCATTGCATGCGACGCTACCTGCTCGGCCAGGGGCTGTATCGGGTCGATCCCGCGAAGTTTTCCAAAGACCTGGTGGCGATCGTCGAGAAATACAACAAAGAATTGTCTCAGTACAAGCATCTGCCCGGCTACGCGGCCTTCCGGCTGTTCGAGGGACAGCGCCCGATGGCCGCTCGGCTGCTCGACAAGCATTCCAAGAAGGGCTTCCGCAACGACATCACCTGGAACCTCATCTCCTTCTTCAACACGGCCAGGAGCGAGATCCTGATCCAGAACCCCTATGTCGTGCTCACTCCGGAGATGGAAGCCGCCATCAAGCGGGCCAACCGACGTGGGGTCAAGATCGTGATCCAGACCAACAGTCCGATGAGCACCGACAGTCTGCTGACCCAGGCCATGTTCATCGGTGACTGGAAGAAGATCCTGGCCGACAACCCGGGTCTGCGCATCTTCGGCTACAAGCTGACGAACAAGCTGCACTCCAAGGTGTTCGTCTTCGATCGCAAAGTTGCCGTCATCGGCACCTACAACATGGACTACATCAGCGAACAGGTCAATTCCGAGCAGGTGGCGGTCATCAAGTCGCCCGCCTTCGCCACCCAGGTGGCCAAGAAGATCGAGCAGGACATCGCCAACTCCCACGAATACAAGGTGAAGGTCGAACCGGATGGCACCATCAAGACCGTCTTCGGGCCCGAAACGCACTCCGACCCCAAGGTGATGAGCCGCCTCCAGATGCTCTTGAAGCTTGGCTGGTTGCGCCCCCTGATCTGATCGGCCGCGAAAACCGGCTTCCCGACAAGGTTTTTCCGCCTCGCCCCTCCTGCCAGGGAGGGGCGAGGCGCTATGAACCGCATTTTCCGCAGGTCTGGGAGGTGGCAAAAAAAATTGCGATTTCCCTCTAAAGTTTTCTGAAAAATTGCCGATAAAGTTAACGAGGGCAAAGGAAGGCCCGCCAAAGCCAAGCTTGAACGTCCCGCTTGGTTATCGTCACCAAGGATGGATTGTCGAATGCCAACGGCCGCCAAGGGAGAATCCCTCTCTCGGGATGTAAACCCCGAATGGGCGAGCAGGCCCCTCGGATGGCAACATCTGACCTGGGCTCTTGATCGGTCCACCCTTGACGATCGGGACGCGCGCCGACATCGCTCTTCTTTTCCCCCAGAGATAATCAAGGGGCCTGATGGACCCCATGGAAGGGTCTTTGCCAGAGGATCATGGGCATACTTAAGGATGAGTCTTCTGGTCGATGCGGCTTTCTTTGTCGATGGACAAAGGGGAACCACCGTCGTGGCTGCCTTCGCCCGAGAACATTTCACCTGCGGGTTGTTCGGCTCGCGGAAAGGGGATTGATATGTCTATCGTGATTGGAATGAGTCCTTCGCAGATTGCGGCTTTAACCACCACTCAGATTGCCAATCTTGGGACGGCCGATTTCAAAGCGATGACAACCGCGCAGGTGGCAGCGTTGACCAGCACCCAGATCACCGCCATCGAAACTCGGGATCTGGTGGTTCTGAATTCCAGTCAGGTGCAAGCTCTTCAAACCTACAATATTCAACTGCTGACCGCCAATCAGGCCAAGGCCTTGACCACGGCTCAGGTTAAGGCCTTAACCGACAGTCAAGTGAAGGCTCTCACGACTTCGAACCTGGCCGCCCTCTCCACAAGTCAGGTTCAAGCCATCGATCCTGGTGATCTGACAGGATTGACGACATCTCAGGTGGCGGCTTTCACCAGCGCGCAGAGTGCAGCCTTGACCTCTTCGCAATTGGCGGCCTTGACCACCTCCCAGATCCAAGCATTCGATACGCAAGATATCCAAGCTTTAACCACCTCGCAGGTGAAAGGCTTAACCTCCGCCCAGATTGCTGCTCTGACGACCAGCCAGGTAGCTGCCCTGGAAACGGTTGATCTGGCCGCTATGTCCTCTTCGCAGGTGATCGGTCTGACCACTGCCCAGATTGCTGTCCTGAATACCGCGCACGTCCAAGCGTTGACCTCGACCCAACTGAAAGCCCTGGGCAGCGATCAGATCAAAGCATTCAACACTGCTCAATTGGCCGCGCTGTCGACGGCGGCCATCAAGGGCATCGACGGTTCTGATCTGGCCGCTCTGAATACAGCGCAGATTGCCGCTCTGACGTCGTCGCAGACGGCCGCGCTGACGACCGCCCAACTGGCGGCGCTGACCACCGACCAGATTCGGGCGTTCGGGACCGAAGACATCCAGGCCCTGACCACGTCTCAGGTCAAGGGTCTGACCTCGGCCCAATTGGGAGCCCTGACCACCGCCCAGATGGTGGCCATGGAAACGGTCGACCTGGCCGCTCTGACTACCTCCCAGATCGTTGGCATGTCCACGAGCAACGTGGCGGTGCTGACCCCCGCTCAGGTACAGGCCTTGTCCTCTTCGCAATTGAAGGCCCTGGGCAGCGATCAGATCAAAGCCTTCACCTCGACGCAACTGGCCCTGGTATCGACTGCCGCCATCAAGGGCATCGACGGTTCTGATCTGGCCGCTCTGAATACAGCGCAGATCGCTGCCCTGACGTCGCTGCAGACCGCGGCGCTGACGACCGCCCAACTGGCGGCGCTGACCACCGACCAGATTCGGGCGTTCGGGACCGAAGACATCCAGGCCCTGACCACGTCTCAGGTCAAGGGTCTGACCTCGGCCCAATTGGGAGCCCTGACCACCGCCCAGATGGTGGCCATGGAAACGATCGACCTGGCATCGCTGACCACCGCCCAGATTGTCGGCATGGCCACGAGCAATGTGGCCGCGTTGACCACGGCTCAGGCGCAAGCCTTGTCTTCAGCGCAATTGAAGGCCCTGGGCAGCGATCAGATCAAAGCCTTCACTTCGACGCAACTGGCCGCCCTATCGACAGCCGCCATCAAGGGGATCGACGGTTCTGATCTGGCCGCTCTGAATACAACGCAGATCGCTGCCCTGACGTCGCTGCAGACCGCGGCGCTGACGACCGCCCAACTGGCGGCGCTGACCACCGACCAGATTCGGGCGTTCGGGACCGAAGACATCCAGGCCCTGACCACTTCTCAGGTCAAGGGTCTGACCTCGGCCCAATTGGGAGCCCTGACCACCGCCCAGATGGTGGCCATGGAAACGATCGACCTGGCATCGCTGACCACCGCCCAGATCGTCGGCATGTCCACGAGCAATATCGCTGCCTTGACCTCCTCTCAAGTTCAAACTCTGAACTCTGCCCAGTTGAAGGCTCTCGGCAGCGATCAAATCAAAGCCTTCACGACTGCCCAGCTGCCAATCCTCTCCACCAGTGCTTTGCGGGGTATCGATGGCGCGGATCTCGCCGCCCTTTCGACGGCGCAGATGGCGGCGATCACCACCTCGCAGATCAGTGCGCTTACCACTTCCCAGCTTGGATCTTTGACCACCTCCCAGATTCAGGCGATTGGATCGGCAGGCGTCGTGGCGCTGACCACCTCCCAGATGTCCGGTTTGACCACCTCGCAGTTGGCGGCTCTGACCAATGCTCAAGTGGCTGCTCTGGAAACGCAGGATCTTGCCGCTCTCAGCTCCACTCAGGTGACAGGGTTCACCCCCAGCCAGATTCAAGCAGGATTCTCCACTCAGCAAATCGTGGCCCTGACGACGAACCAATTCCGTGCGTTGCTGTCTTCCCAGATTGCGGCGTTGACCACGCAGCAAGTGCAAGCGATCGAATCCCAGGATCTGCAGGCTCTCACCTCATCCCAGATCGCCGCTCTCACCACTCAGCAGATCCAAAGCGGCCTGACCACATCGCAGATCCCTGTCCTGAAGACCAGCCAGATCCCCTATCTGACCACATCCCAGATTCAAGCCTTGACCACCTTGCAGATCAGCAATATGACCACGGCCCAGGTGCAGGCGCTGACCTCCTCGCAGATCGCGGCCATGTCGACGGCCCAGATCGCCGCTCTTCCCATCTGAGAGCGATCGCTCTTGTGACAACCTTGTAAACCGACAACCCCGCGTTCGGCGGGCGCAGCACCGAGGAGATGGAACCCGTCGTCGCCCACCTGCCCGTCTGGCTGCAGCAGGCCTGGGATCGGCAATTGAGTCTGTCAGCTCTGATGCAAGCGGCGCAGAGTCTGGAACAAGCTGGGTTGAGCAAGCTGGCTTGCCTCTTGTATCAGACCTGGCTGCAGCGCGGGGGGGGGGCGATGGCCCATGTGGCCTGGTACAATCTCGGCGTTCTGCAGTTTGCGCAGGGAGATTGGGCTGGCGCAAGAGAAGCCTATGGTCAAGCCTTGCGGATCGCTCCCGATTTCCTTCCGGCTCGTTTCAATCTTGGCTTGACGTATGAGCGGCTGGGTCAGATTCCTGCCGCTTTGGCCGAATGGCAGTGGATTGACGCCCTGGGCCCACCTCCTGAAACTGACCAGCAGGAAATTTACAAAACTACCCTCAACAATCTGGGGCGAGTGCTGGAAGACCGACAACACCTGATGCGAGCGGTGGAGGCTCTCACCCGGAGCTTGTTGCTGGATCCCAGGCAAGCGGATGTGCTCCATCATTGGATCTATCTCCGGGAAAAAACCTGTTCCTGGCCGGTGGTCGCACCCCTGCCCGGGCTTGATCTCGACAACGCCAGGCAAGCCATCTCAGTGCTGGCCCTTCTCAGTTTAACTGACGATCCGCAGGTGCAACTCGAGGCCGCGCGCCGGTATGTCGCCCAGCGAGTGCCGCCCCTTGCTGCCCCCTTGCCCCCCGTTCCTCCGTACCATCACCCCCGGATTCGGGTGGGCTACTGCTCATCGGATTTCTGCCTGCATCCGGTGGCGATGTTGACCGTCGAATTGTTCGAGCTGCATGATCGCGACCATTTCGAAGTGTATGGCTTCTGTTGGACTTCCGTGGGCGATTCTCCCTTGCGACAGCGCTTGGTCAAAGCCATGGATTTTTTTGTTCCCATCGGGCATCTGTCCGACGAAGAGGCCGCTCGCCTGATTCGCGAGCGGGAAATCGACATTCTGATCGATCTGCAGGGGCAGACGTTGGGAGCCAGACCGCGCTTGCTGGCCTACCGTCCGGCGCCGATCCAGATCACCTACCTGGGCTTGCCGGCCACCACCGCTTTCCCTTGGATCGACTATGTCATCGCCGATGCGTTCGTGCTGCCGCCTGAACTAGCGCCCTATTTTACCGAGAAACCTCTGTATATGCCCGATGTGTTCCAGGTCAGCGATCGTCATCGGCAGGGCGGGCCTGCTCCGACGCGCGGAGAATGTGGACTTCCGCCAGAGGGTTATGTGTTCTGCTGCTTCAACAATCCGACCAAAATCACTCCAGAACTCTTCGCTGTCTGGATGCGCATCCTGCAGCGCGTGCCTGGCAGCGTGCTCTGGTTATATGCCGACAACCCCTGGGTGGAAATCCATCTTCGCCAGGCCGCCGCCGCTGGCGGCGTCTGTCCTGATCGTTTGATCTTCGCCCCCCATGTGCCGCCCGCCGCTTACCTGGCCAGATATCAGCTGGCGGATCTGTTCCTCGACACGTTCCCCTTCAATGCGGGGACGACTGCCAACGATGCCCTATGGATGGCCTGTCCGGTGTTGACGCTCAGTGGGCGTGCCTTCGCCTCGCGGATGGCCGGCGCCTTGTTGCGGGCGGCCGGCCTGCCGGAGTTGATCACCTGGAATACGGCCGACTACGAAGAGCGGGCGGTGGCGCTGGCGCATGACCCTCAGACAACCCAGTCCATGCGCGCGCATCTCCAAAACGTGCGCACATCGGGGGCTCTGTTCGACACCCCGCGTTTTGTTCGCCATCTGGAAGCCCACTTCTCCCGGTTGGTCGCCGAGCTTGGCTGAAGGGCCGCTTTCGGCAAGGCGCCAGCGACAGCAGTCACCATCATCCGATGGTGGCTTGGGGGTTTTCCTGCAGGGTCCGTGCCACGGCCTGGGCCATTTCCTGGCGCAGGCGCTGGAAGCACTGGAGAAAGAATGGATCGCCGGTCGCTGCCAGTTGCCGCTTACACCAATTGGCGAGGGGAATCAAGCCAGCGGCATGGTACGTCCGGCGTTGGAGGTCGGGCCAGGCATATTCCCATGCGGCAATGGTGAACTCAGGATGCAGTTTGACGAACACCGAAAACAGCCGCTCCACCAGATAGGGAATCACGGGCAAAGCCTGGATGTGGTCAGAGCTGCCGCTTGAACCGAACCGTGGTTGCCAAAAGGGATCGCTTGGCTGTTCTCGCCGGGATTCAAGGTAGGAGAAGATGGGTTCCATGAATGCGAAGTAGGCTTCCCAGAAAGGGCGGCGAGCCACCCAGTAATTGCAGAAGGCGGTGGTCAAATGGTGATCGATGCTGGTCGCAAGATCGACGTGATACCCGAGTGTGTCAAGAAGGTGCTGGGCCAGGGCGGTCAGTCCCGGATGCCAGGTCTCTCCCTGTTCCCAGACATTTCGATAGAAAGCCACTTGAAAAACGGCGGGACTGAAGAGATACCCATCCGCCCCAGGGTGGGCCTGCAGGAATCTTCGGATCTGTTCAGCGCCAAAGCCGAGTTTGTCTGTGCATCGCCAGCTGAAGAACCCGGTGAGGTCACCGAAGAACCGCTGCGGTTCCTGATTGGCTGACCGCATGATCCAGTATTCACACCACTCGGGACGGGGGTTGTTCCGATTGTCCCAAGGGAGCATGCCCGGATCGAGACATGGCTGTTGATCGTCGCGATAGAAAATCTGATAGAGACGGATCGAGGAGCGGTCAGGAAACTCGGACATGATTGGCGACGACTTGACTGATCAAGGCCAGCTTTTTCTGATCTTCATTCAAGGCGCTTGGTTGCAGAATGGTATCGAGGCCGGCGCGGCGGCCATTTTCGAAGTCCGTTTTGGTATCGAGGATCCGGCGGGGAAACCGATCGAGGCAGGTTTCGTCTCGCAGGAACACTGCGACAAAATCGTTCCATTGATCGAAAATCTGCTGACTTGGCTGTTGACGACTGATATACGATTCCAGGAGGAGGGCGCGCATGCCGTGGCGGCGTGCCCAGGTCACCAGGGCCAATCCGCTGTCCGGAAAGAATCGCCAGCAGTCCACCGGATAACGGTGGATCATGCCGTTGGCAGGAGCGTTGAGATAGAACAGGCCTCTGGGCTTCAGCACGCGCATGATCTCGAGGAACACCACCCAGAAGAGTTCGGAATGCTCGAAACACGAACTGGATACCACGATGTCAGCGGAAGCGTCAGGAAAAGGCAGGACATACGGATCGGTCAGCACCACATCGACTCCCTGCCCCGCCACGAAATCGACCCCTACGTAGCGAAAGCCTGCGGGGCAAACTTCTTTGAGGGAGCCGTTGACATTCTGGGCTCCGATGTCCAGCACCAGGACCCCGGGCAGATCGGCGAATGCCGATTGGTACGTGTCGAAGAATTGTTTGCCGTTGAGCATGGCAGAAGGGTGCATTGGTGAACCTCCGGAGGTGAATCAGGTGGCAGGTTCGCGGCCGGCTGGACCGGTCCACTGTCCGTTCTGGCGAGCCAAGAACGCAACCGCGGCTGGGAACTCCACGGCGATCAGGGTGACTTCCGCAAATCCGGCCTCCATCAGGTAGGTCCAGGCGTCAGCCCCAAATTCGGTCTGTACCATGAAGTCGGGGGCGGTGGTGGTGACCGTTCCATGGTAGCTGGGACTCAGTCCCTGCCGTGAACGGGACAAACGCCCGATGACCAACGGAACGGTGAAACAGAGAGCTCCTCCCGGTCGCAGGACGCGGCGGCATTCGACCAGGGCATGGATGGGTTGGGCCACATGTTCGAGCGTGTCAGAATGTACGACAAGATCGAAACTGGCATCGGGAAAAGGAAGCTGGTGGATATCGACGTGGGGATAAACCCCAAGACAGTGACCGTGACATTGCCTCAGGGTCGGGGTTAAGCTGCCGGCTTCATTGATCTCGAGGACGGCCAGGTCTGCTCCGGGCGGTCCTGCGAGCGCGGCTCGCAATACCTGATCCGTATTCAAGAAGCGGCGAATGGCATTGGCCAGCGCGATCGACCGCAGATTGGCCCGGCATTGGAGGCAGATCTCGCCTTGCTGGCGATTGATGTACTCAACCTCGCGTGGCGAGAGTTGCCAATCAGTGATGAGCTGGGGCCACAGAACCGGGAACCGGACAAAAGAGGTTCCGCCACAGACGCCACATTCCATCAAGAGGTCCTCCGGTTGTCACTACGAAGATCTCCAGAAATTTTTATGCCCTCCAGGGCTGGGGGGAGAGGATTTCTCCTCATCCTTCGGCAGTTCCCATTCATCAGAACCCTGGCGTCGGTGCAGGATTCTTAATCCCTGCAGAATCCCGCTTTTCGGCGACCTTGATGATGATTCCCTTCCAGAATTCCAGATCATGCTTCCACCAGGCATGGCACCCGGTGGGGATGGTTCCGTCATGCAGATCGAAGAATTTTTGTGGTTCCAGTTCCAAAGCGAAGCGGGCAGCCACCATTTGATTGGGGAGGCGGAAGGCGTTCGAGATGGTGCCGGCAAAGCCGAAGAAAAGATCTTCACTGCTGTTGGAGCGGATCCAATAGTCGCGCATTTCCCCCAGTTCGACCAGGACATGGCGGGTGCCACGGATGGAACGCAGGCTGAAGCCGCCGTTGCCCACATACGCCTTGACCTGGAGTCCTCCATGCCTGGCGTAACGGCCAAACTGGAGAAGAATCTCGAGGCCGCCTGGCCATGGCGCGCCGACGTAATCATATCCCATGTGCATCCATTGATCGAGATCGTCGTGCAAAAGGAGGGCATCGGTTTGATGGATGAGGACAAAATCGGCCGAGTCGAATCCGGCGTAAAAATCGGGGTCGAGCAGAAGATGATTGTAGCCTTGGATCGATGCAAAATAGCGGTCGTCGTAGAGCCGAATGCCAAATTCGGGATAACGAAATCGGTAGTAGGAAACATCGAGATGACGAGGGCCAACGAAGGTGATCGTGCGATGGAGGGCGGTTTGCTTCAGCTGGTCCAGGGAAAACTGCTCCAAAAGGTTGAGCGTGGGTTTATAAATGGGGACCACGATGACCAGACGCGGGGAGGAACGAGACACCCGGGAATCATGTTCGACGGGCCGGTTGGGGTTTTCGCTGGGCAGGATGAACGCAGGTGCCGGTTGGGAAGACGATGTCGCAGGGCCGCTCGCATTGGCTGTCAGCATAAATCGTTCCAGAGCAGGGTGGCGGGGCAAGCGATCCGCCAGCATGGCGGCAAAGGCTTCTTCCAGAGAAGCGGCAAAACGTCTTCCTGACAGGAGGCTGGGCGGATGGATGGCCTGCAGACGCTGGCGGTAGGTCGCCAGGCGGTTCCGGTCCTTGGCGAGTTTGCATGCCAGGGTGAAGTATTCTTCGAATGAATGGGTGATCAGTTCGGGAAGGCCCAATGTCGTCAGCAAGCTCGATGCCACTCGCGAATGGAAAGCCCCTCCTTGATAGGTGATCACCGGCAACCCGACCATCAGGGCGTCGGCCGAGGTCGTATGGGAGCCATACGGCCAGGGATCGAGGAACAGGTCGGCGACCTGATAGCGCGCGAGATGGTCTTCGATGCGGGGCACCCGGCTGGCGAAGACCAGCCGAGCGGGATCGATCTGGTGGTGGTGAGCGGCCTGGCGAAGATTGGCAATGGTGGTCTCGTGCCGTGACATCAGCCACAGAACACTGCCGGGGATGGCTTGCAACAGCTTCATCCAGATGCGAAAGATCTCGGGATGGATCTTGTAATCGTGGCCGAAGGCACAGAACACAAAGGCCTGGTCGGGCAAGCCATAGGCGGCCCGCGGGAGCGGCACAGCCGGTGGACAGCCGCTGGCCACGGGAAGATAGCAGTGAGGCAACGCAAAGACCTGCTCGGAATAGTGATGGCGCGCGTTGGGGGGGATCACCTGCGCATCGGCCAGGATGAAATCATAGCACGGCAGCCCCATGGTGCCGGCGTATCCCAGGTAGTTCACCTGGACAGGAGCTGGGCGGTGCAGGAAGATATCGGTTCGCGAGCCGGCGGTATAGCCGGCCAGGTCGACGGCCACGTCGATGTCCAAAGAGCGTATCAAGGCTGCGATCTGGGCTGGGGTCTTGTCGAGCACTTCGTAAAAATGGTCCAAAGCGGCCACGATCCGTTGATGATGGCGGCTGCCATCGTTTTCCCCAAGCGAGATGCCGTAGGTTTCGACGCGGGTGTGATCATGGCCCTCGAGGACGCCTGCCAGGAGATGTCCCACGGGGTGGTCGCGGAAATCGGGAGAAACGTAGGCTACCCGCAGGCGAGCGTGGGAATAGGTCTCTCCCCGCCAGAGGGGGGGGAAGCGGTGCGGGTGCTGGTGCGCGGTATAGATCTCGGTGCAGCGTCGAACATCGCCCGCATCGTCGCTCAAGGCCATGAACGCCAACGTTTTGCAGGTCTTCCGACCGGCTCGGACGCCGCTGATGATCTGTTCCGACAACCAGGAAAAATCGCGCCAGTCGCACAGATGGAGGCGCTCGAAGGTCAACAGGCCCAGGCCGAAGGGGTAGTCGGGATTGCGCAGAACCAATTGCTCGAAGGCATGGATCGCATGCAAGGTCTGTTTGAATTCTGACAGCAGAATGCCGTAATTGGCCCAGGCGAGATCGCGTGAGGGATCAGCCTCTACGGCCCGATGCAATCGCAACAGAGCTTCTTTGTACTGTCGTTGTTCATGGAGCAACGCACTGCTGTTGATCAGCACATCGACGCAGGTGGGGTCATGGACGAGAGCTTGATCGTAGGCCGCCAGGGCATCGGTCGGACGCCCGAGCCGTTGCCAGATCTGGCCGAGGACATGCCAGAGCGGAGCACATGTGGGATGGTTCCTGGTTCCGATCTGGGCTTGTTCGAGAGCCTCCTCGAGGCGATCGAGCTGCAGCAGAAGCACCGTCAGCGAATAGGCGGCAGCCAGATTGGTTGGTTCCAGGGCCAGTGCCTGCCGGAACAAGGGTTCCGCTTCGGCGCGACGGCCCTGCTGCAGCAGGGCCAAGGCGCGATCGAGAGGTGGAAGGGAGTCTGGAGAGAAAGGCATGATCAGTTGTCGCGTATGTGAAAAGATCCTTCGAGCGTGAGATCGGAACTGCCGCCGACCATGACCCTGAACTCGCCGGGTTCCCAGCCCCAGGTGCCGTCGGCGCGGCGGAAGGAGAGATCGCCAGCCCCCAAGGTGAATTCGATGGTGGCGCTGGCGCCGGGGGCGAGCCGCAGGCGGCGGAAGCCTCGCAGTTCCTTGACCGGACGGGTGACCGAGGCGGCGAGGTCGCGCAGGTAGCACTGGACGACCTCTTCGCCCTCACGGGAGCCGGTATTGCGCACGGTGACCCGGACGGTCACGCTCTTGCCGCCATCGACGACGGGCGGTTCGACCTGCAGGTCGGAGTAGGCGAAGGTGGTGTAGGTCAGCCCGTGGCCGAAGGGGTAGAGCGGCGTGTTGGGGCAGTCCAGGTAGCGGCTGGTGTACTTCTGGTCGGCGACCAGCGGCCGCCCTGTGTTCTTCATGCTGTAATAGATGGGAATCTGCCCGACGTGTCGGGGGAAGGTGACGGTCAGCTTGCCCGAGGGCGCATGGTCGCCGAAGACGACATCGGCGACGGCCCGGCCGCCCAGCGAGCCGGGGAACCACGCTTCGAGGATGGCCGGCACCGCGGCGTGCAGCCGGGTCAGAGCGAGCGGCCGGCCGTTCAACAGCACGGCGGCGGTCGGCCGTCCCAGGCGGGCGATGGCCTCGGCCAGCTCGTTCTGCACGCCGGGCAGGTCGATATCGACGCGCGAGGCCGCTTCCCCGCTCATGTTCTCGCGCTCGCCCAGCACGAGCAGCACCGCCTCGGCGTCGCGGGCGGCGGCGAGAGCGGCGCGGAACCCGGAACGGTCGTGCCCTTCGACCTCGCATCCTTTGGCGAATCGCACCTGACAGCCCGGGCCGACCCGTTCGCGCACCGCCTGCAGAATCGAGACGACCTTGCTGCCATCGCCGGCCGCATGCCAGTTGCCCAGCAGATCGACGGTGGCCTCGGCCAGCGGCCCGATGACAGCCAGCGAGCGCAGGTTCGGGCGCAGAGGCAGCACCCCGCCGTCATTCTTGAGCAGCACCATCGATCGTCGGGCCATGGCGCGCGCTGCCGCCTGGTGTCGGGCCGAGAAGACCACCCGCTTCTCTCTCGCCTCATCGCAGTACCGGTAGGGGTCATCGAACAACCCCAGCTCCTCCTTCAGCGTGAGAATCCGGCGGACGGCCTCATCGAGGCGGGCCATGGGCACCTCGCCCCGTTCGACCTGACGACGCAGATGGGTGAGGAAGACGGCGCCCTGCATGTCCATGTCGACCCCGGCGAGCACGGCGCGGCGGCCGGCCTCGGCCTCGTCGGCGGCATAGCCATGCGGTACCAGCTCGTTGATCGCGGTATAGTCGGAGACGACCATGCCGGTGAAGCCCCAGCGCCCGCGCAGCAGGTCGCTCAACAGATACGGATGAGCCGTGCAAGGATGCCCGGCGATCTCGTTGAAGGCGGTCATGACGGTGCGCACCCCCGCTTTGACACAGGCCTCGAAGGGCGGCAGGTAGACCTCTTCGAGCGTGCGCTCGGACACATCGGCGGTATGGTAGTCGCGGCCGGCCTGGGCCGCCCCGTAGGCGGCGAAATGCTTGGCGCAGGCCGCGATGGTGTCGGGGCGCCGCAGGTCGGTGCCCTGGAAGCCACGTACCCGGGCTTCGGCGATCCGGCAGGCCAGCCAGACATCTTCGCCGGCGCCTTCGGCGATGCGCCCCCAGCGAGGGTCGCGGGCGATATCGACCATCGGGGCGAAAGTCCAGTGGATGCCTTCGGCCGCCGCCTCGATGGCGGCGATCCGGGCCGACTGCTCGATGGCGGCCAGGTCCCAGGAGCAGGATTCGGCCAGGGGAATGGGGAAGATGGTCCGATGGCCGTGGATCACATCATAGCCGAACAGCAGCGGAATGCCCAGGCGGGTCTCCTCGACGGCGATCCGTTGCAGCCACCGGGTATAGCTGGCGGTCATCGCGTTGAAGATGGCTCCGCATCGTCCGGCCCGCACATGATCGAGATAGGCGGGGTCCATGGTGGGCCCGGTCTGCGCCCAGGTGCTGGTGAACAGGGTCATCTGGCCGATCTTCTCGTCGAGGGTCATCCGCTCGAGCAGGCGGTCGATGCGGGTCTCGCCAGCCCCCTCGCTCGTGGAAGCCGCCGGTTGCGCCCCGACCGGTGCGGGCCAGAGCGGACCAACCATCACGGCGACGATCAGCAACCACCTGTACAGACCCATGGCTACCCTCCTCGAGCCGATTGGCTGCTGGAGCACCGCCGCCAGGCATCCTGAACGATGCTCAGACATCGTTCCCGGCAGCGGTTGGCTCCTCCGCAGCGGCCATCGGGATGCGAATAGCAGGAATATCTCGCCCAACGGGCGGGGCTCAGACGTTCTTCAGTTTGATCTGGACGCGGCCTTTCTGGTGCTGGGACTCGCGGTCGCGGTCGTAGAAGACGATGTAGTTGCGCTGGATGAGATCGTCGACCAGGCTTTCGATCTTGCTGAACCGGTAGCGATCGTCTTCGTACTTCGGTCCCAGTTCGATGAACTTGTTGTCTTCGATGAAGAAGAGATACTGCATGACGGAGTAGATGCCTTCCGGGGCGTCGCGGTTCTTGTCGAGGTAGAGGTTGACCACGTCGACCTTCGGCACCCGGGTGGCATCCTTCCCCATCTCTTCGGCTTTGTGCTGGAGCTGGGCATGCAGCTCCTTGGTGTCGCCCCAGTCCTTGGCCTGGATCATGGCGCAGTCGAGGTCGTATTCGAGGTCGCCCGACCCTTTGCAATGGTACATGGTGGGCCGCTCGGCGTTGGGGGTGGCGTCGATCATGCAGCCCTCTTTCGACAGCGAGCTGATCGTCATGATCGGATTGTTCAGCTCGATCGACAGCGCCTTCAGCTCGGTCGAGATCTCTTCGACCTTGAATTTCTCGTCATTGTAGGCCCGAGACAGCGGCATCTTCTGGATGTAGTCCACGAAGATCATGATGTCCTCGGTGTTGAAGTCCTGCATGACGTTGTAGGCATAGGACCGGATGCGATCGATGGTGTCGGCCTTGGTCGCCTCGATGATGTAGAAGTAGTCCATGTAGGCCTGCATCTTCTTCCAGCCGCCCATGAACTTGGCATCCATGATCATGTCGGAGCGGACCTTCTTGCGCTGCAGGGAGTCGGGGTTGAGGCGGCTCTCCTTGGCGAGCAGGCGGTAGGTCAGGTTCTTCTTGGTCTGTTCATAGGTGAAGAACAGCACGGGGATCTTGCAGTTGGTCGCCACGGCGGTGGCCAGTTCGAGAGTGAAGGTGGTCTTGCCGCGGCGGGGCGCCCCGGCGATGGCGTACATGAACCCCTTGCGGAACCCCGACAGCGCGATGTTCAGATAATGGAAGGGCTCGAACGAGAACCCGATGATTTCGACCTCGCCGTTGATCTCGCGCTGGTCGATATCGCGGATGATCTCCTTCATCTCATCCTTGATGAGGTTGATCCGCTTGGTGGTCTTGGCCTTCTGGACGTTGCGCAGTTCCTCGATGATGCTGTTGGTGAAGGTCTCGAGGGTGACGCCGGCGGTGGCCGGCGCCTCGATGTAGGAGGCGATGGTCTGCGAGATCTCCTTCAGCTTCCGCCGCAGGGCCTGCTCCTTCATCAGCTCCATGTAATGGAGGACCTGGTCGAGAGTGGGACAGGGCTGCGCCATCACCCGGTTCAGGAAATTCTGCATCGGCAGGTCGAACAGGCCCATCTGCTTGAGCTTGTTCTTGATGACGATCTTGTCGATCAGCGAGCCTTCGCGGTTTTCCTCGCGCAGGGCCAGGATGGCCTTGCAGACGGCGCGGGAGTATTTGGTCGAGAACAGTTCGATGACCAGACCTTTGCTGGTCGCCGTTTCGAGGATGTAATTATCGTTCAAGAGGCCGGCCAGCACGGCGCACTCCATTTCCTCGTCGCCGAAGCCGGTGACCTGGGAGGAAAAGATGCCTTTGGCGTCGCCGGCCTCGCTGTCGGCCGTTTCGGCACCAGGCTCGGGCGAACGCTTGACCAGTTCTGTGCCAGTCGTGACCGGGCGCGGGCCCGGCATGCCGGGGGTGCTGGCGCCGGTCGCCGGCTTCGGCCCCGGAGGCGGGGCCGCCGGGCGAGGCGGAGCGCCGGCGGCGCCCAGCGGCGGCGGCGGGGGCGGGACCATGCCGGAGGCCGCGCCCCCGGCCTTGGCGCGCAGGGTGGCCATGATGGACGGACCGGCGTCCGGCGCTGGGGCCTCGGGCGAAGGAGGGGCGGCCGCCGGCGGTGCGGGCTGGGGGTCGGGCAGGGGCGGGAGGGCCTCGGCGGGGGCGGTGGGAGGCGTCACGGGAGGCGTGGTCGGAGGCGCCGGTGGCGGCGAGACAGGGGGCGGGGCGGCGGGGGTGGCGGTCGGCGAGGGCGCCGGCCGTGGGCTTCCCGCCCCAGGAGCGGCGTTGTCGGCGTTCTGAGGGGACTTCGACAATAGTCCTTTCAGGGAGAATCCGCCGGTGGGGCCAGCCGTCTTCTGGCAGAAGGGACACTTGCCGCTCAAGGGGAGTTCACGATGACAGTCTGGACACTTCGCCACAGCCGGCCTCCTGCAATCTCAGAAGTGGTTCGACACCGGTCGCCTGGGCAGACCGGTCCGCCTGGCCCCAGCATAATCAACCTGCCCAGGAAGATCAAGCCTTCGCTGGAAGAGCTGGAGAATCGAGGAGCCAAGACATCCGCATCCGATCGGAGCCGTGCCCTCGGGGAAAACCGAAAATGGGCTTCGGAGGCGGGCTCTTCGCCTGGCGGACAGCGGGGGTTGCCTTGACATCCTTCAAGGGGGACAGTAATATGCCGATACTTTGTTCAGCCTTAGCATCAAAGGAAGACCATGAGCAGACAAATCCTCCCTCTCGTCCTGCTGCCGATTTTGATCTCCCTGGCGTTGGGGGCCACTGCCCAGGCCTACGAGAGCAACCTCGTCATGGGGTTCGCCGTAGAAGGCGCCAAGATGATCCCTGAAAAGACCATCTTGCTGAATGTCGGTCTGAAACCGGGTGATCGATTGACCCCTGAAGCCATCCAGGCCGAGATCGCCCGGCTGGGCGAGATGGGCTATTTCTCCTACGTCGGGGCGGAGGTTCGGACCGGTGATAAAGGCAAGATCCTCGTCTTCAAGGTCGAAGAGAATGCCATCATCGGCGAGATTGAAATCAAAGGCTGCACGAAGGTCTCCGCCGAGAAGATCCAATCCGCCATGGAAAGCAAGACGGGTACCGTCTTCAATTCCAAACTGCTGACCCAGGACATCCAGAACGTCAACGAGCTGCTGGCCCGCGAAGGATTCCTGTTCTCGAAGGTCAGCGATGCCTACGTCAAAGATAAAGGCAGCAAGATCTTCATCGAAATCACCGAAGGGATCCTCTCCGAGATCCGCATCGAAGGCCTCAAGAAGACCAAGGAAAAGGTGGTGCGGCGGGAGTTGACCGCCAAACCCGGCCAGATCTACGACAACAACATCATCGTGCGCGATCTGCAGCGCATCTACAATCTCGGGTTCTTCGAAGAGGTCAAGCGTGATCATCTGCCGGGCGCCAAACCGGAGGAAGTGGTCCTGGTGATCCAGGTGGTCGAACAGAAGACGGGGCGGGCCGGCATCGGCGGCGGCTACAGTTCGCTCAACGGGCTGGTCGGTTTCGCCAACCTCTCGCAGAACAACTGGAAGGGCGAAGGCAAGCGGGTCTACCTGAAGACCGAGTTCGGCGGCATCAAGACCTATGAGCTGGGCTATTTCGATCCCTGGCTCAATGACAAGCCGCGCAGCTTCGGCATCGATCTCTACAACACCAAATACACCCGCAACCTGTATGCCGCGGGCGATACCCTGACGCAATATGACGAAGAGCGCCGGGGTGGCAACATCACTCTCGGGCGCCGGATCCGACGCGATGTCGATCTGTCCTTCCGCTTCCGCGATGAAGACGTGAAGATCAAGCAGACCGATTCCACCGTCGCTACCCCGTTGGGCGTGGTCAACGGTCGCCTGCAGACCCTCGGCATGGTTCTCGACAAGGATTCGCGCGACAACCGCTTCCGCCCGACCGGCGGGGTCCATGATTCGTTCTGGGTCGAAACCACCGGCGGCCTGCTGCGCGGGGACAACCAATACACCAAGTACGTCCTGGCCCTGCGGCGCTACTACCCCGTATCCAAGGGGAAGCGCACCATCTTCGCCGTGCAGGGGGTGGCGGGGCGCACCACCATCAGCGAGGGCTTCGTGCCCATCTATGACATGTTCTCGGTCGGGGGCAGCGATACGGTGCGCGGCTACCGGGAACGCGAGTTCCTCGGCACCAAGATCGTCTATGGCAACTTCGAACTGCGGCAGCGCATCGCCAAGAACTTCGATGTGGTCGGATTCTTCGACATGGGAGGCGTCTGGGGCCTCGATTACAACCGCATCGATCGCGACTTCGACATGAAACGCGGCGCCGGCATCGGCCTGCGCCTGCAGACCCCCCTCGGCCCTGTCGCCATCGACCACGCCAAGGCTTCCGATCGCGGCGACGGTCGCACCTACTTCAACTTCGGCAGTTCGTTCTGAGCGCGCCGGCCCCGCCCGGCCCGGCGCGTTCGCCATCGAGTTCTGGAGAGAAACCTACGCCAAGGAGAAAGCACATCCCATGAGACTGTCCCTTCGCCTGTCTGCATTTACCCTGCTGCTGGTGTTCGCGGGCTCGACCGTGTTCGCCTTCCAGTTCGGCTATGTCGATGCCGCCAAGATCTTCGCCAAATATTCCGAGACCCAGAAGACCAAAGAGCTGCTCGAGAGCGAAAAGGCCAAGCTCCAAAAGCAGCTCGACGCCAAGAAACAGGAATTGACCGATCTCAATACCAGATACATGCAGACCGCCAAGCAGATTCAGGATCTGCGCGACGCCAAGAAGGAGGCCGAAGCCAAGAAGCTCGAGCCCAAGCTGAAAGCCGAGCGGGAAGCCCTGGCCAACGCCAACTCCGAAATCCAGAAATTCTTCGAGGAATCCCAGAAGCGGCTGTACGAACTGGAAGATGAGAAGATGGGCGCCCTGTCCAAAACGCTCGACGACACCGTCGATCTGGTCATCAAGAAGATCGCCGCCGCCAAGGGGCTGGAAGCCGTGTTCGAGAAGCGGTTCTGCTATTTCGGCGGCATCGACATCACCGATGAAGTGCTCGCCGAATTGAACAAGGGGAAGGCGCCCGCTACGGCCGCTCCGGCGGCCACCCCCGCTCCGGCAACGGCGGCTCCGGCCAGGCCCAAGAGCAAGTAAGTCGTTATCCACCCGGGCGGCCGGATCTCCCCGCCCGGGATGGCCATTCCCTCTGACAGTGCATACAGAAGCCCCAGCCGTCATGGCCCTGACCCTCGAAGCGTTGGCGCGCACCCTGGGGGGCCGCCTGGACGGCCCCGCCCCGGGGCCTACCATCACCGGCATCGCCCCTATCACGGAAGCCGGCCCCGACCAGATCACCTTTCTGACCGAGGTCAAACAGGTCGGCAAGCATCTCGAGGAGCTGCGCCACAGCCGCGCCGCTGCCGTCATCGCCGCCGAGAAGGCCGGGCCCCTGCCGCTGCCGGCCATCCGGTTCCCTTCGGCCTACCAGGGCTTGCTCGCTGCCCTGGCCTATTTCCATCCCGAACCGCCCTGGCGGCCCGGCATCCATCCCACGGCCTTCGTCGATGAAGACGCCACGGTCGATCCCACGGCCATGGTCGGGCCGCTGGCCGTCGTCGAGGCAGGGGCCGTCATCGGGCCGCGGGCCCGGATCGATGCCCAGGTGTTCGTCGGGCGCGGCGCCCGGGTCGGCGCCGGCGCGCACCTCTATCCGCAGGTGGTGCTGCGCGAGGGGTGCCGCGTCGGCGACGACTCGATCATCCACTCGGGAGCCGTCATCGGCAGCGATGGCTTCGGATTCCATACCACCGCCGCCGGCCATGCCAAAATCCCGCAGGTCGGGGTGGTGGAGATCGGCGCCCGGGTCGAGATCGGGGCCAACGTGACCATCGATCGTGCCACCATGGGCTGCACCCGGGTCGGCGATGGCACCAAGATCGACAATCTGGTCCACCTTGCCCACAATGTCCAGGTCGGGAAAGACTGCTTGATCGTGGCCCAGGTCGGCCTCTCCGGCAGTACCATCCTGGAGGACCGGGTCACCCTGGCGGGGCAGGTCGGTACGGTCGGTCACGTGCGGGTCGGCCGCGGGACCACGGTGGCCGCTCGCGGCGTGGTCACCGAGGACGTGCCGCCCGGGCAGGTGGTATCGGGGTTCCCTCTCAAGCCGCATGCCGAGGAAAAGCGGATCATGCTGGCCCAGCGCCGACTGCCTGAACTGGTGCGCACCGTTCACCGCCTCGAAGCAGAACTGGCCCGCTTGACCGAAGAACTGGCCCGATTGACCAAGGACGGCTCATGAACCGACACTCCCTGTTGCACTCTCTGGCCTTCTGGCTGGCGTTCGCCGGGCTTTCCAGCCTGGCGGCGGCGGCCTGGGCGGCGACCCCGCCCGACGATTGGACCCGCCTGCGCCTGCGCTCCATGGGCTCGGCCTGTTTCACCATTCCGACCGGCTATTGCCGGAGCGAGGCGGCGTACGTCAGCGACGACAGTCATTCCCTGACCATGATTTCCCAGAAGCTGCTCGGCAGATTTGCCGAGGTGTCGATGGTGCGCCATCTGAACGGGGCCACCAAAGACCGTACGGTCTTCAACCTCAAGCTCAACGTGCTCGAAGAAGACACCTATCTGCCCAACATCGTCTGGGGCGTCTCCGATTTCCGCACCGAACTGGGCTCGAAGATCTTCTTCCTGGCCGGCTCGAAGACCATCGAAGCCTTCGGGGTCACGGCGCATGCCGGGGTCTACAAAGATCCGGTCACCACCGACAAAGAGACCTTCTTCGGGCTCGAGAAGACGGTCTTTCCCCTCGTGGTCGTGGCCGGGGAACGGATCCACGACCAGACGACGGTCGGCGTGAAGCTGCGGCCCTATCCGGGGGTCAGCGTCGAGTATGCCCGCCGTCTCGATGCGCCTGACGACCAGGCCAGCCTCTATCGGCTCGTCTATCTGCGCGCCTTCTGATCAAGACCCATGAGTGGCGAACGGCAGTGCACCATCGGGGCCCCCTTCACCATGGAAGGGATCGGCCTGCACACCGGGCGCCCCGTCCGCCTGACCGCCCGCCCGGGCGAGCCGGGCCAGGGCATCCGGTTCCGACGGCTCGACCTGCCCGGCACTCCCGTCATCCCCGCTGCCATCGCCAATGTGGTCGAGGTGCTGCGCGGCACCACTCTCGGCGTGGGCGAGGCCCGGGTCCATACCGTCGAACACCTGATGGCCGGGGCCTACGGGCTGGGCATCGACAATCTCTGGCTCGACCTCGACGGCCCGGAGCCGCCGGCCATGGATGGCTCGGCCCGCCCCTTCGCCGAGGCCCTGCGGCAGGCGGGCCGCGTCGAGCAGGACCTGCCCCGAACCTTCTGCCGACTTCCCGAGATCTGCCAGCTCGAAGAAGGCGATCGAGCCCTGACCTACCTGCCCTCTGACCGCTTCGAGGTGACTTTCACCCTGGCCTACCCTGGGAATCTCATTCCTCCGCAGATCCTCCATGTGGAAGTCGAAGAGACCCTGTTCTTCGACCGCATCAGCCGGGCTCGCACCTTCGGTTTCGTTCATGAGTTCGACATGCTGCGCGAGAAGCGCCTGGCGTTGGGCGGCAGTCTCGAGAATGCGGTGGTCATCAAGGCCGATGGCACCTGCATGAATCCCGAAGGCGTGCGCGATCCCCAGGAATTCGTCCTGCACAAAATCCTTGACCTGATAGGGGATTTGGCGTTAATAGGGAAGAGGCTGCGTGGGCATGTCATCGCCCACAAGACTGGGCATGCCTACAACTGCCGGTTTGCGCGCCGGCTCTGTCAACGGTTCCAGGAGATCCAGGAAAGGAAGCCCTCCGGCATGATGACCTACGAAGAGATCAAGTCCATCCTCCCCCACCGGTATCCGATGCTGCTGATCGACAAGATCGTCGCCCTCGACCCGGGGAAATCGGCGATCGGCATCAAGAACGTGACCGGCAATGAGGAGTTCTTCCAGGGTCATTTCCCGCAACGCGCCGTGATGCCGGGGGTGCTGCTGATCGAGGCCATGGCCCAGGTCGCCGGGGTGCTGTTCCTGTCTCAGCCTGAGCACAAAGGCAAGCTGCCATTCTTCGTCGGCATCGATGGTGTGCGCTTCCGTCGCCCCGTCGTGCCGGGCGATCGTCTCGAGCTGCATGTCAAGGTGCTGAAAGTGCGGGGCAATACCGGCAAAGTGGCGGTCGAGGCGCGGGTCGACGGAGAAGAAGTCACCGCCGCGGAATTGATGTTCACCATCGTCTAAGGGAAAGGGCGCTGCAACATGACCATCCACCCCACTGCGATCATTGCTCCCGGGGCGAATGTCCATCCCTCGGTCGAGGTCGGCCCGTATGTCGTCATCGGCCCCCACGTCACCATCGGCGCCAACTGCCGGATCGGCGCGCACTGCCATCTGGAAGGCTGGACCACGTTGGGGTCAGACAATGTCCTGTGTCCCCACGTGACCCTGGGGTGTCCGCCCCAAGATCTGAAGTATGATGGCAAGCCTAGCTACATCGTGATCGGTAAGGGGAACTGCTTCCGGGAATTCGTCACCGTCCATCTCGCCGAGGGCGAAGGGAACACCACCACGATCGGCGATGGCAACATGTTCATGAACTTTTCGCACATCGCCCATAACTGCCACGTCGGCAGCCACTGCATCTTCGCCAATGCCGCGACCCTGGCGGGGCATGTCCACGTCGGCGATCGTGCGGTCCTCGGCGGGTTCGTCGGCGTCCACCAGTTCTGCCATGTCGGCGGGTATGTGATGATCGGTGGCATGAGCAAGATCACCAAAGATGTGCCGCCGTTCGTCAAGATCGACGGCAACCCTGCCCGGGTGATCGGGTTGAACGGCATCGGCCTCAAGCGGAATGGGGTGCCGCGCGAGAGCATCGAACGCATTCGCCAGGTCTATCGGTTGTTCTATCGCTCGTCCCTGAACGTGCGGCAGGCGCTGGCCGAACTCGAGACCCGGCCCGAGATGGCCGACCCCTTCGTCCAGGACTTCGTGGCCTTCGTCAAAGCCAGCAAACGCGGCATCTACAAGCGCACCCGCATGTCCGGCAGCGCCGAACGGGGCGGCGACGCTGGCGACCTCTGAGGGTCCGTTCATCGTTCACCATGGGCAGGGCTTCCTGATGAAGGAGGCCCTGCGTGCTTGGGGAAGGGCGTTGCTCGAGGCCATTCTTCCCTTCCGGTGCCATCTCTGTGGGTCGCCCTCCCCATGGGGAAGGGTATTGTGCCCATCCTGCGATGAAGGTTTGATGCGGTCCTTCGTTGCCCCTTCCCTGGTGACCGATCTGGCCATCCCAGGGGAGACCCTGGCTCTGGCGCCGTATGAAGGAGTGGTGGCTGAAGCCATCAAGATCGCCAAATACCGGCCGTCGCGCCGAACCGCCCTTCGCCTGGCCGAGCTGGCGGCGGCGGTGGCCGGTCCTCCGTGGTCGGTGGCCGCGCCGGACGTGTTCATTCCCGTTCCGCTGCATGTGGAGCGTGAAGCGGCGCGGGGGTTCAACCAGGCCTGGCTCTATGCTCTGGCTGTGGCCAGGGTCTGGAACAAACCCGGCAGTCGGGCCCTGGTTCGGATCAAGGCCACCCGGCCGCAAGCCGAATGCTCCGAGGACGAACGAGCCACCAATCTGGCTGGGGCTTTCGCTCTGGCCCAGGGGCTGCGTCCGGAGGCCTTCGGGGGCCTTCGCCTCTGTCTGGTCGACGATGTGGTGACGACCGGCGCCACGCTCGCCGCCTGTCGGAACGCGCTGCTGGCGTTGCGGCCCCGGTCGGTCGTCGCCCTGACCCTGGCTCATCCTCCTCGCCTCCATCCTCGCATGGAAGAGCCCGGCCGGTGATCCGGCCGGTGTTCGTCCAGGGCCGTCCGTTCTGGTGTGCCGTCGTCGCCTGGCGGTCCAGCCGTTGCCCGGCTGGGCATCGCCATCGGCACCGGCGGATGGCCATCCAGCCTTGATCTGGCGCGGGTGGCGCCGGGAAGGGATTTGACTTTCAGCCACCTGATGCGTAGAATGGAAGCATTCTGCTAAATAAACCCGGAAATCCATCCGATATTCGGTCTTGGAGGTGTCCCCCGCCAACGAGACCAGACACCAGGGGGAGAGCTCAGGGAGTCAGGAGGAACCATGAAGGTTTCCAATCGGATCGACATCGCGCGGATCTACCAGGATCAGGTCAAGAAGACCCAGGGGGATTCCGGGGATGCATTCAAGAAAGTCATGCAAGAGGCGACCGGCGCGACCGCCGGCGCGGCCAAGCCGACCTTCCACCCCCCCAGCGGTCTCAACCTCGCCCGTCCGGTCTTTGCGGGGAAGCCCGTGCCGCAAGCCGATCCGGTCGAAACCGCCCGCTTCGCGGCCGAGGTGGTGGCCAATGAGCCCGACATCCGGGCCGAGAAGGTCGAACGCATCAAAAAGCTGTTCGAATCCGGTCAGTACAACATCCCCCCCGAGAAGGTCGCCGAACGGTTGCTGGCCAGCCGGGTGCTGACCGACCCCTGGGAGGGCTGACCCCCACGTGCCAGGGCCGATCGACCAGCTCAAGCAGGTCCTTCGCCAGGAACTGGCCGTTTCCCAGAAGCTGCTCGAGCTGTCGCAGCGCAAGCGCAAGCTCTTGCTCGAGAAGTTCTCCACCGAGTTGATGACCATCGTCTCCGAAGAGGAGCGACTGGTCCAGCATCTCATGAACCTCGAGGACGACCGTCGCGCCGCCACCGCCGAGGTGGCGGGCGACGCTGCTCTCACCCTCGAGCAGCTCCTCGAGCGCATCGAACCGGCCGATGCCAAGAGCGACCTGTGGATGTTGGGCACCCAATTGCGCGATCTGGGCGGCCAGATCCGCGCCATCAATGAAGAGAACCAGAAACTGCTCGAGCAGGCCCTCGAACTGACCCAGTACACGATCAAGCTGATCACCAGCATTCCCGGCGGGGCCACCTATGGTCCGGCCGGCCCCACCCGACCGAAGCAGCCCATTTCGGCCCTCATCGACCGCAAGGCCTGAGCGGAGAGAGCAGGCGTCCTGCTTCCCGCCCGCGATGGTCCGGACCCTGGCACGGGGCGCCGCCTCGTGTTCCATCAGTGTCACCTGGGGGCCGACCGTGGCCTGGGTTGGTGGGCGGTTTCTTTCTCGACGGAACTTTCCCCTAAGGTCTTCGGAATCGTGAGCCGATACAGATTATAGGGGAAAAAAGGACGTTTCCCGGGCGCACGTCAGGATGACGAAGAGAAGAGCGCCGCCGAGGAGGCGTCATGCGGGCAACATTCTTTGGCCTCGAGCTGGGGAAACGGGCGATCCTGGCCCAGCGCGCGGCGATGGACGTCACGTCCCACAACATCGCCAACGCCAATACCGAAGGCTACGCCCGACAGCGGGCCGTTCTCTCGGCCACCGACCCCTGGTGCATCCCTTCCTTCAACGCTCCCGTCACCGGCCAGCAGCTGGGAACAGGCGTCGAGGTCACCAAGATCGAGCATCTGCGCGACATGTTTATCGACGAGAAGATCGTTCGCGAGTACTCGTCGTTGAAGGAGTTCCAAGCGGCCAATGACCTGTTGAAAGAGGTCGAGGCCATCTTCAACGAGCCCAACGAGGCCACCGTGCGCGACATGCTCGACAAGTTCTGGGCCGCCTGGGAAGACCTCTCGGTCAGTCCCTCCCGTGCCGAACTGCGCACCAATCTCGTCGAGAACGCGCAGAATCTGGCCGCCTTCTTCCGGGATGTCGACCTGCGCTTGCGGCGGTTGCAGGGCGTGCCCGACCATGCCTACCAGGGCAGCATCGAGAACCAGTTGGCCGATGCGGTCACCCAGGCCAACAACCTGATCTCCCAGATCGCCGCGGTCAATGTCGAGATCGAGACGGCCGAGCTGGGGCAGGGCCGGGCCAATGATCTGCGCGATCGCCGGCAATCGCTGATCGAAGAACTGTCGAAGCTGATCAAGGTCGACACCGACTGGGACAGCAAGGGCCACCTGCGTCTGCGGGCCGGCCACGAGCTGCTGGTCGACCACAGTTTCGCGTTCCATCTGAACATCGTCCAGAAAGAGGCTGGACTGCCCAACACGATCAGTGTGGAAGGGGCCTACCCGGAGATGTCGAACAAACCCGAGGTGGCCTCGGCCGTCATCTCGCATACCGCCATGCAACGGAACCTGACCCTGGGAGTCGAGCAGACGGCGCAGGCTCATCAGACCGAATCGTTCCTGTCATTCTTCCCGGTTACCGGCCCCCTGTCAGACTTCGGGGTGACCAGCGGCACCTTCGTCATCAACGGGCGCCAGTTCTACCTCGATGCCGAGCACACCACGATGGCCGGCCTGGCCGCCATGCTCAACACGGCCAACCTGAATGTGCAGGCGCAGGTCAACGAGGGGGGCAAGCTGGTGCTGACCTCGACCCAGACAGGCACGGCCCACGCCATGACCTATGCCAACGGTACCAGCAACCTGTTCACCGTGCTCAATCTGCAGACCAAGGTGGCGGCGCGCGATGCCATCTTCACCGTGGGCGGGACCCGCTATGTGTCGGCGGCCAATGTGGTGCGCGACGCCATCCCCGGCGTCATTCTGGAGCTCAGAAGCCCGGGGGTGGCGCAGCTCGACCTGCGGCCGATCGTGCTGGGCGGCAAGATCAAGGGCCTGCTCCAGGTGCGGGACGGCGATCTCAACAGCCTGCGCGACAAGCTCGACGAGATGGCCTGGCGCCTGGTGGCCGAGGTCAACGCGGTGCACCGGCAGGGCTTCGGGCTCGATGGGCAGACGGGACGCAATTTCTTCCAACCGCTGACCAGCGATGATGTCAACCGCCCCTTCAAAGATGCGGCCAGGAACTTCGCCTTGATGGACCACATCGTGGCCGATGTCAACACCATCGCGGCGGCCGGCGGCACCCTCGAGAGTCCGACCGACCGGCTGCCCTCGTACAACGGCGATGGCGACGGGGCCAACGCCATCCGGATCGCCCAGATCAAGCATCAGCCCTGGTTCAATGGCGGGAAGGCCAACTTCAACGAATTCTACAATGCCATCATCACCGAGGCGGCCACCAAGAGCCAGACCTACGAGCGCCAATATACCTACCGCAATGATCTGATGGTGCAGCTCGATGCCAAGCGCCAGGAACTGTCGGGAGTCTCGCTCGATGAAGAACTGGCCAACCTCCTCAAATTCCAGCATGCCTACAACGCGGCCGCCAAAGCCATTTCGACGGTCGATGCCATGCTCGACAAGATCATCAACGGCATGATCTGAGCTCTCTGATCCGATCCGACAGGCTGACCGCGATCCAGACCCGCGGCAGTCCAGGAGGCAACCGATATGATGCGCGTGTCGAACCAATGGGTGGTCAACTCCTTCCTGCGTGTGCTGAATCGCAATCACGCCGAGCTGAACAAAACGCAGATCCAGGTGAGTTCGGGCAAGCAGATCCAGCGCCCTTCCGAAAACCCCATCAACAACGCGCTCACCATGCAGCATCGCACCGAGCTGCTCGAAGGCTCTCAGTATGCTCGCAACATCGCCCGCACCAAGGAATGGCTCGACAACACCGATGCGGTGCTCACCGACCTCGAGGCCACCTTGCAACGGGTGCGGGAACTGGCGGTGCAGGGCGCCAACGATACTCTCGTCCAGGCCGATCGCGACGCCATCGCCAAGGAAGTCGAGCAACTGCTCCTGCACGTGGTCGACATCGCCAACACCGATATCGGCGGGGAGTACCTGTTCGCCGGCCATGACGTCAAGACCAAGCCGATCAAGACCCTGAACGGCTTGACGCCGGGCAGCATGGCCAACGTGGTGACGTTCCCCGATGGCACCACCCGGCCGGCGTTGAACCTGCAGCACGTGCTCGATGTCATCTATGCCGGTGACAACAAGAAAATGGCCACCGAGATCGAGAAGGGGGTGCTGCTGACCAAGAACATCACGGGCGCCGAACTGTTCTTCCGCGGCCAACCCATCGTGCCCCAGCCGTCCTTCAGCACGGCCATGCCGCCGCTCAATGGCAACCTCCCCCTGGCCATGCTCAATGGCGGGAAAGGCGTGCAGCCTGGGATCATCATCATCACCGACGCCAACGGCATCGACCACCGGATCGACCTGACCTACGCCCATCGCCTGGATGATGTGCTCCATCAGATCGGCCGCACTGGCTCGTTCGAGGCCGGCATCGAAGAGGTGCCGTCCAATACGGCGGTCGACCTGGGCATCTATCGCAGCGCCGGACGGACCAACGTGCTGGTCGGGCTGTCCGACCCGGCCATGGATGGGGTCAACGTTCCGTTGTCGCGTCTCAACGGCGGGCGCGGGGTCGATCTCGGCTTCCTCAGCATCAATACGCGCGATGGCCTCAACCGTCGCATCGATCTCACCGACGCCGTCACCGTCCAGGATGTCATCAACCGGATCAATGCTGTCGATGGGGGAACCGCCCTCGAAGCGAAATACGACATGATCCATCGACGGCTCGAGATCACCGACAAGACCGGCGGTACCGGCGAATTCACGGTGTCTTCGAAGAAGAATCAGCTGTATATCAAAGACCTGCCGGCACACACCGCGGCCGATCTGGGCCTGTTGAAGGACGCCTGGCCCGGTACCACCATCATCTCCACGTTCGATCCCGTCATTCAGGCCGAGACCACGCCGCTGAGCGCGCTCAACGGCGGGAAGGGGGTCGAGAAGGGGTTCCTCAGCATCACGGGCAGCGACGGGGTGTCGGTCATCGTCGATCTGCGCAACGCCATCACCATCAAAGATGTCATCGACGCCATCAACAACGACACCGGCGGCCGCCAGACGGCGACCTTCGACACCGCGACCAAGCGGATGGTCATCACCGACAACACGACGCCGGTGCCGGGGGTGCATTTCCAGATCCGCGAGGTGAATGGCCGCCTGGATACGGCGGCCGACCTCGGGTTGTGGCAGGACGCCGGTTCGACCAACATCATCAACGGGTTCAGCGATCCGCAGATGACCGGTCTGGGCACGCCCCTGTCGGCGCTGAAGGGCGGCCAGGGTGTGCATCTGGGCGTGATCAACATCACGGGTCGCGACGGCATCAACTCCCGCCTCGACCTGTCGGCGGCGGTCACCGTGCAGGATGTCATCGATGCCATCAATCTGGGCACCGGCGGCCGGCAGACCGCCTCATTCGATGCGCCCAACAACCGTATCGTGGTCATCGACAACACCACCCCGGTGGCCGGCAAATCGTTCGCCATCAGCGGCCTCCCCGACGGGGAGCCGATCGCCGTGCGCGACATCACCACCATGGCGCGGCGGCTCGGCTTGCTCGGATCCACTCAGGGCTCGACCCTGATCGGGGAATCGCTGCAACCGCCAGGGCTGACCACCGCTTCGCTCCTGGCCGATCTCAACCCGCCCCCCGAACCGGCCCTGATCACCATCCGCGGGGCCGATGGCCAGCCGGTGCCGGTCGATCTGACGGGGGCGAGAACCATCCAGGATGTGCTCGACCGGATCAACGCGCTCGAGAAGTTCCAGGCGACGTTCGACGAGGTCAACAACCGGTTCGTCGTCCGCAGCGCGGCCGGAGCGCCGGGGCTGCAGATCGAAGAACAGACCAATACCGCGCGCGACCTGGGGTTCATCGTCGGGGCCAGCCGCTTCGCCAAAGGCACCATCACCGGAGCGCCGATCTTTCTGAAGGCGCTGCCCACCCTCATCGGGGGGATCGATCTGAACCCGGCCGTCGAAGGCGATACCGAGCTGGCCGCCCTCAACTGCAGCCGGACCGCGAATCAAGGCGTGAATCTCGGTACCATCCGCATCACCGACAAGGCAGGGCATTTCAAGGCCATCGATCTGCGGGGGTGCGTGACCATCGACGATGTGCTGCAACGGCTCAATGATCCGGGGAACGGACTGTACATCGAAGCCCGCATCAATGCCGCCCGCAACGGCCTGGAGATCATCGACAAGAATCACGGGGCGACGGGCAGGCTCGAGATCATCGACGTCGACTCGACGACCGCGGCCGACCTGGGCATCGCGGGCTGGACGCTCGATACCCGGTTGATCGGCCGGGATGTCGATCCCGGGTTGCGCGATTCGACCCGCATTTCGGCGTTGCGGGTCAATGAGGGCGGGGTGCCCCTGGGCAAGGTGTTCGTGCAGAGCGGCGAATTTTCTGGCGAGATCGATCTGACCGGTGTCAAGACGATCGGGGAGCTGCTCGATCGGTTCTCGCGGAGCGATTACCGGTTCAACCTCGCGGCCTGGATCAACCCCGACGGCAAGCGGTTGAACCTGACCAACACGAAAGATCAGCCCTTCATCAAGGTCAGGGAACTGGAACCCGGCGAGCCGGCGCCGGCCTCGGCGCTCGGTCTGGGCGGCTCGCGCAGCATCTTCTCGACCCTGGCCGATCTGCGGGACAACCTGCTGCGCAATGATGCCAAAGCCATTTCGGAGCAGAGCATCAAGTTCATCCAGGAGGATATCGAGCGGGTCTTGAAATTCCATGCCGAGGTCGGCGTCAAGACGAATCGGGCCACGGCCGCGCAGGAAAAACGCGACAACATCAATTTGCATCTAAATAAACTGCTTGATGTGGTCGAAAATGTTGATATGACGGAAGCCATCACGCGGATGACCATGCTCGAGACTGCCTTCCGGGCAGCCCTGCAAAGCGGGGCCCAGATCATGCAGACCACGCTGATGGAATTCCTCAAATAGCGGAGAACGGTCAGGTATGAAGATCACCACCACGCGCTTCGGGGAGATCGAGGTCGCCCCAGAGGAGATCGTCGAGTTTTCCGAAGGGCTCCTGGGATTCGAAGACGCTCACCGGTTCGTCATTCTCAATACCCAGGATGGAGGGCCGTTCCGCTGGCTGCAATGCCTCGACAAGGGCGACCTGGCGTTCGTCATCATCGAACCGCTCCAGTTCATGTTCGCCTACGATCTCGAAATCAGCGATGCCGATGTCGAATTCCTCGGCGTGCAAGCCGTCGAGGATATCGTGCTGTACGCCATCGTCACCATTCCCGACAACCCTCGCGACATGACGGCCAATCTCCAGGGGCCCCTGGTGATCAATGTCAAGACACGACGCGGCCGCCAGATCATCTCGAACAATCCCGCTCATTCGCTGAAAACCAGCATCCTGGCTGCCATGGAAGACCGGGCCCGCCGCCTGGCGGCTGCCGCTCAACCTCCGGCGGACGCGCCTGCCTCGACCGACTCTCCGAAGAAGGAGGGCCGGGGCTGATGCTGGTACTGACACGCCGGATCAACGAGAAGATCATCATCGGGGACGACATCGAGATCGTCCTGGTCGACATCGGGAAAGACCAGGTCAAGATCGGCATCAACGCTCCCAAGTCGGTCAAGGTCCATCGTTGGGAGGTCTACGAAGAGATTCAGCGCGAGAATCGTCTCGCGGCCAAGACCAAGAACCTGGACGCCCTCAAGGCCCTGCCCCAGGAAATCCTCAAAAATCTGGAGAAAAAGTCAAAGTAGTTCCGTACTGCACGAAAAATGAAGGAACGACGAGAAAAAACCTAATAAACGGATTTAACCATCGGAATTCGCCCTAATGGATGAGGTCCACGAAGTCCGATGGGATATTAGGACAGGGTGAATAAGCCCCACATAAGGAGAGATAAGTCACCCTGATACGTATGGAGGCAAACCATGGCCCTGCGCATTAATACCAACGTCACCGCCCTCAACGCCCACATGAACCTGGCGTTCAATGACAGCCGGTTGTCGGGCTCGATCGAGCGCCTGTCCTCGGGGCTTCGCATCAACAAAGCGGCAGATGACGCGGCCGGGCTCACCATCTCGGAGAAGCTGAGGACCCAGGTCCGGGGCATCAACCGGGCCATCATGAACGTCCAGGATGGCATCAGCCTCATCCAGACGGCGGAAGGGGCCCTCAATGAGATCCATGCCATGTTGCAGCGCATGCGGGAACTGGCGATCCAGGCGTCCAACGACACCTTGACCACCACCGATCGCCTCGAGATCCAGAAAGAGATCGCGCAACTGAAGGAGGATATCAACCGCATCTCCTGGGGCACCGAGTTCAACACCAAGAAATTGCTGGATGGCAGCGGGACGGCCAACGTCTCGACGAGCAGTCCGAAGAACCTCGATGGGGTGGTGACCGGCGCGGTCCTCACCTTCTCTGATTTTTCGGTCATGGTCATGCCCAAAGAGGAGATGACCCCCTACGGCCCTCGGCAGTTGAAGGGGACCGCCCAGGTGCAGCGCTCGGCCATCTTCGTCCGCACCGATGGCCAGATCGCTTCGGGCAGCACCACGCTGCAGTCGATTTCGAATTTCTACGACCAGAACGGGTATTTCATCCTCGACTTGCCGCAGACCTTGTACATTCAAGGGGATAATCACCAAGGCGCCCTGACGGTCAGCAAGGATCTGACGCTCAACCAGCTGGCCCAGCGGATCCAGGCCGCCATGACGACCGACCAGCTGGGCAACGGTCTCCATTTCGAGGCCTCGTCGGCCATCTTCTACGACTATGGCGAAAACAATGGCCAGATGGCCGTGACCTCGGGCAAGAATGGCAAGGTCGGTCGAGTCAACTTCACCGGGGAGGAAAGCCTGGTCAAGGCGCTGGGGTTCCAGGAAGTCATCGCGCCGGTGGATCCGGTCTATTCGATCGCGGTGGTCAATCTGGGGATGCCCCCCGGCTCGCGCAAGATCATCAACACCCAGATCGCGGGCCATCGCGCCAGCGGGTTGATCGAGGGGCTCGATCTGGTCTTCCAGCCGCCGACCAACGCCTACGCGAGAACGGCTTCCGCCACTCTTGGCGTGCGCATCAGCCTGCCCATCCAATTCACGGTGGCCGACTCGCGCACCGGCGGATCGGCGGTTCCGGTCACCGTGAACATTCCCAGTGGCGATTTCGCCATGTCCCAGGTGGCTTCCATCATCAATGCGACGCTCATCAGCGGCGGCAGCTTCGCGCGGGCCCGGGTCAACGATTCCTATGCCATCGAGTTCTACACCACCAACACGGGCAGTTCGGCCTACGTCAGCATCGCCAACTACACCGGGTCGACCGAACTGGGCATTGCCACCGGACGGTACACGGGCAGCGGCGGAACGCCAGGCACCCTGAAGGGGCTGGGCGTCGTCAGCGTGTTCGACTTCAGCGTCAACAACCTGGGGTTCGCCATCGCTGATCGGCACGATCCGACCAACATCATCAACATCACCCTCAACGCCAACTACTCGGCGGGCGGGGTCAAATCGATCGCCGAAGCCATCAATCTGCAGATGGGCGGGCTTTTGATCAAAGCCTATGACGTCGGCGGGGTCTTGCAGCTGCAATCTCTCGAAACCGGTATCTACTCAGGATTCAGCATTGTCGATCTCGGCTTGGGTGCACCTCTGACTGATATCCGCCTGTACAATGGGCAAGCCATTGCCGCCGTGAATGGTTCTCCCGTCATCCAGAATTTCGCCTACGATCAGACCAAGACCAACTTCGGCTACGTGGTCGGCGGGACCAGTCCGACCGATGACCTGCACTTCTTGACGGTCGATGAAAACGGCACTGCCGTTTCGCTGACGGTGGCCGCCGGCGATCCGGCGACCGGTGGTTCGTTCCGCACCTTGGCCAGCATCGCCAACTTGTACAACAATGCGGTCAATCAGGTGCCCGGGGCCAAGATGGCGGTGGAGATCGAAACGGGTACCCAGACCTTGCGATTCTACGCTACCACCCCGGGCGAGAATGGCTCCATCACTTTCACTGATCTGGGCGATCCCAATTCGGCCAATACCATCCGGAGCGTCTGGAGCGTCATTCCCCAGACCTACGACAATGGCACCGGGCAGTATAAATTCACGATGCATATCCGGGATGCCTTCATCCAATTCCAGATCGGCCCAAACCAAGGGCACACGGCGAAATCGAACATCATCCGGACCGACTGCCGGGCCCTGGGCATCGAAGACCTCGATCTGACCAACATCCGGGTGGCGGAAGAGGCGATCGGGCTGATCGACAAGGCGCTGCAGCGCATTTCCTCTGAACGAGCCAAGCTGGGCGCCATCCAGAACCGGATGGAGTATACGAACAACAGTCTGAACGTCGCCCTGCAGAACATGGCGGCTTCCGACTCCCGCATCCGCGACGTCGACATGGCTCGCGAGGTCATCGAACTGACCAGGTTCCAGGTGCTCCAGCAATCGAGCAACGCCATGCTGGCGCAAGCCAACGTGACCTCCCAACGGGTGCTCGATCTCTTGCGGTAACGGTCACCTCCCGTTCCATCAGCTTCTCGGCGGCCCTCTGGGGGTAGCTCCCTGAGGGCCGCCGGAAGTTTTTGGCGATCGAAAAAGAAAGAAAATGGCCGCAAAATAGTTGGTTCAGAGCAAAAACGCCTGTCTATATCTTTCTTTTGCCAAATTTGCCTGAAAAGCCATGTTTATGCCGGGAAACTTTCCGATCCAAGAGGTCGATACCCTGAATAGGAAACGGGAAACCCTGTCTTGATGACTGGAAAAACTCGAAAGGGGGTGCTGGCCGACCGCTAAGAGTCCTGGGTGGTTGTGTGACTCCGTACAAGGACGTACGGAGAGGAAAGTCAAGGAGGAAAGAGCATGTCTCTTTGTGTCAATCAAAACGTTCTTTCGATCAAGACCCATGGTATTCTCACGCAGACCTCGACCCGCCTCGAGAAATCGATCGAGAAGCTGAGTTCAGGTCTTCGCATCAACCGCGCCGCTGATGATGCCGCCGGTCTGGCCATCAGCGAGAAGCTGCGCCGGCAGATCCGGGGGCTGTCACGGGCCGTACTGAACGCCCAGGACGGGATCTCGATGATCCAATCGGCCGAAGGCGCGCTCAATGAAACCCACAGCATTCTGCAGCGCATGCGCGAGCTGGCCATCCAGGCTTCGAACGATACCCTGACGACCAACGACCGCCTGGAGATCCAGAAGGAAGTCCTGCAGCTGCGCAACGACATCGACCGGATCGCCTACAACACCGAGTTCAATACCAAGAAACTGCTGGACGGCAGTCAGACCGGTCTGTTCACCGGAAGCTCGAAGTACTTCCAGGGCCTGGTCACCGGCCAGGTGGTCGGCGGCGACTACTCGATCAGCCTGGCTCTCGCCCAGGCCGGGGCGGCCCAGATGCTTCGGTCTCAGATCTTCACCCTGCGCTCTGATGGGACTCTCGCCGATGGCTCGGCCACCCTCGATAAAGTCGCCCAGTTCTATGACAACAACGGGCAGTTCATCCTGGCCACTCCCAAGACCCTGACTCTCAATTCCTGGGGGAAACAGACCCAGATCACCATCGACGGTGGGTTCACTCTCGGCGATCTGGTCAACAAGATCGACACGGCCATTCGCGGGGCCAACGGTCTCGATCAGAAGAATGCCACCATCCAGTTCATCAACCCCACCACCGGCAATGATGGGGGCTACTTCCAGGTGACGGCCGGGGTCATGGGCGAACGCGGCGTCATCAACTTCGCTGGTGACCAGGGACTGCTCCAGGCTCTGGGCGTCGGCACCATCCGAGCGGCATCCAACGGCGTGATCAAGGGGACCGCCATGGATCCGTTCGGCAACATGGTGACCGCGCAGACCAATGACAGTCGGTTCTACGGCATGATTCCGGGCATCGATGTCATGTTCGATTCGCAACCCGGGCAGGTCGCGGGTTACAAGGGCATCGAAACGGGGCTCAGCTTGGCGGCGAATGCAACGTTCACCATCAATATCTACGATTCGTCGGGAGCCAATGCCGGAACGCAGACCCTCACCGTCAACGCCGGTCGCTGGACGCTCCGCGGGATTCAGCGGGCCCTGACGGCGCAGATCTCGATTGCGGTCGGAGCCGACTCCGACTTCCGCGGGCTCGAAGCCCAGATCTCCGATGGAGAGATCAAATTGGTGTTCAATCCGACCACGACGGGTATCTCCAGCCGGATCGATCTGAGCGGCAACTCGCAGGCGATCGGCATGCGGAATGGGACCTACTACACCTCGGTGACCGGCAGCAAAGACAAAGCGTTTGTTCTCGAAGGCATCAGCCAGTATGATCCAAACGCGACGGGTGGCCAGGTGGCGATCAGCATCGTCGATGGCCAGAACAATGGGGTGGGCGTCGGAGTTGGTAACATCTCCATCTACACCGCGACGGATGACGCCCAGGTCGCCGACATGGTCGAGATCGGGGCCATGTTGACCTATATCAACAATACGCTGGCGGCGGGTGGGTCGGAAGTGCGGGCTGATCGTGTCGGCGATAGCCTGGCTTTCACCTCGACCCTTTTGGGCCGGCTGACCTATTCCGATGGCACCTATTCGGAAAGCCGGGTGAACTTCGCCATCAGCGTGGGAGCCGCCACCGATACGGCCAACCTGCGCGACAAACTCGGCCTGTCCGCCATCAATGTCATCGGGGATGGCCTCGGTGATTCCAACATCCGGGCCCATGTGGTCACCAATTCGCCCCAGTTCCACATCGGCGCTGATCAGGGGCAGGTCATGAAGGTCAACATGGGGAACATGTCGGCCAAGGCGCTGGGCGTCGATGTCATCGATATGACCAGCATCGAGGGGGCCAGCCTGGCCCTGGGTCGGATCAACGACGCCATCGACAAGGTGTCGGCTGAGCGCTCGAAGCTGGGTGCCTTCCAGAATCGGCTCGAGTTCGCCATCAACAACCTGCGCAACACTCACAGCAACCTGACCTCGGCTGAATCGCGGCTGCGCGATGCCGACATCGCCCAGGAGATGATCGAGTTCACGCGCAACCAGATCGTGTCGCAGTCCGGCACTGCCATGCTGGCGCAGGCCAACCTGGTGCCGCAGGGCGTGCTGCAACTGCTGCGGTAACGGTCTTCTTCGGGTCCACTCCCGGTGGAGGCCGACCTTCGAGGATTCGCCCGCCCCCCGACCGTGGGGGGCGGGGTTCCTCGCGACCTTTGAGCCGGTCGGTTTCCCCGTCGGAAGGTTCTCGAAAAGGAGCGATGTATGGAAATCGGGAATGTGAAAATGATGGTCGATCCCGCGGCAGGGGCCTCACCCCCTGACCCCGCCACCACCTTGCCCACGTTGGGTACTCCGCAACCCATGGAGCAGGAAGCGGTCAAGGCCCAACAAGAGCAGCAGGATCCGGAAAAACAACGGAAGAAGGTCGAGGAAGCCGTCGAGAAGATGAACCAGACGGCGGTCATCTTCGATCGATCGCTGCGGTTCCAGATCCACGACAAGACCAAATCGACGATGGTCGCCGTGATCGACTCGGTCTCGAATCGGGTGATCCGCGAGATTCCCTCGAAGGAAGTGCTTGAACTGTTCGCCAAAATGCAGGATTATCTCGGCATGATCTTCGACAAGAAGGCGTGATCGGCTCGGGCTGACGTCCCGGGGTTCACGGGTTTCGCCGGCCGTCAGGGAGAACGACGGGCCCGGCCAAGGAGGCTTTATGGTAGACAAGATCTCCCGCAACTGGGTCGGCGGGCTCTCCAGCGGCATGGACACCCAAGGCCTGATCGACAAGCTGATGCAGGTCGAGAAGATCCCTGTCGAGCGACTGGAACGCAAACGCAACACCCTTTCCTACCAGAAATCCCTCCTGCAGGAGATCAATCTCAAGCTGTTCGAGCTGCAGAATCGGGCCACCGATCTGACCTTCAGCCGGACCTTCAACTCGAAGAAAACCACCTCGACCAACGACAAGATCCTGACCGCCGCGGCCACCACCTCGGCCAAAGTGGGCAGCTACACCCTGCGTATCAAGCAACTGGCCACGCCGACCAAGGTCGCCTCGAGCGGGCGTCTGGCGGGTCCTCTCGAGGCCGGCCACCGAATTCAAAGCGCCCAGCCGCTGGGCGGAGCGTCGACGACGCTGGGCGGCCTGGGCATCACGCCGGGCAATCTGCAGATCACTGTCTTCGGGGGCGGCTCGCATACCATCGATCTGTCGACGCTCAACTCGGCCTCGACGGCGGCTGATCTGGTGAATGCCATCAATGCCCAGATCAATGCCGATGCCGACCTCAAGGGCAAGGTGCAGGCCGGGTACGACACCCGGACCAACCAGGTGCGTCTGACATTGCTCGATACGAGCAAGAGCATGACGGTTTCCGACAGCGGGGGAGACATCATAACACGGATGTTCGATGCCTCCTCCGCGTTCACCCTTTCTTCGACCGTGCCGGTGCGGGCTTCCAATCTCGTCCAGATGCGATCTGGCCTGAATGCCACCCTGGGCGATCTCGGGATCGACCCGGCGTCGAAGCTGATCCTGATCAGGGGCGGAGACAGCGTCTCTCTCGATCTGGCCGGCCTGACGGCGGCTTCCACCATCGGCGAGGCCATCCAGGCCCTCAATCACCAGATCGATGCGACGGGCGCCCTGGTCAAGGGCGGGGTTCCGACGGGCAATCCCGCTCATCGTCTGGTGGAATTCCGGTATGATGCTTCGACCGGTCGGTTGGTCCTGGCGAATACTGACACCGCCGACCACACAGGATTCACGCTCACGGATGACACGGCGAGCCAACCCGGCTCGAATTTCGCCAGTCGCCTCTTCGCCGGGGGTGGTGCGGCGGCTTCGACGGCCGATTTCGGCCTCAAATTGATCAGCGAGTCGTTCCCGGCCACGGTGCGTTCTGGCACCATGACGATCGATGGGGTGCAGATCTCGGTCGATGTGCAGAACGACACGCTGCAGACCGTACTGGCCCGCATCACCTCGTCGACCAATGTGAATGCCACCTACGATGCGAAGTCCGATACCATCCGTCTCACCCGCAAAGATGGCTCGTCGGCCCCCATCGGTGTGGGTTCGCCTACCGATACCAGCAATTTCCTGACGGTGACGGGGCTGATCGGTGGGTCCCAGGCGGCGGCCGCCGAAGCGCGCAGCACCGCCAACCTCGGCCTGACCCTGGCCCAGGCGGCCGGGGCGGCTTTGGGCACTCTGTCACCGCCGTTGGCCGCCGGGGTGACCCCGGGCACCTTGCGGGTGACGGTCAATGGCGAATCCACCGACATCACGTACGGGGCGACCGATACGCTGAATGGCGTGTTGGACAAAGTGCGGAACATCAAAGGCATCGAAGACGCATACTATGATGCCAGCGCGCAGCGCGTGGTCATTCGCACCAGCGCCAAAGGGCCCGGCGTTACCCTCAAGGTGGAGGACATGTGGGGAGGCAATCTGGCGTCCCTCATGAACATGCCCGTTACCAGCGTGACGGGAGCCGCCACCGGCTCCACGCTGGAAAGCGCCTATGGTTTGTCCAACATCAAATCGAGCGCCATGCTGAGCGCTTCGGGGCTGGCCGTACCCGTGACGGCGGGTACCTTCACGATCAACGGCGTCAGTTTCCTGATCGCCAATCCGGCCGCTCAGAGCCTCGATGGCATCATCTCGATGATCAACAACAATGCCAAGGTCGGGGTCAAAGCCCGGTTCGATCCGGCGGTGGGCGGGCTGGAACTGACCTCGACCCAGCCCGGCAACCTGTCGATCGCGCTCGGGGCGCCTTCCGACACCAGCAACTTCCTGAGCGCTCTCGGTCTGCTGGGGGCGACCCAGAAGGTCGGGCAGAATGCGATCTTCAGCATCGACGAAGTGGCGGGCGGCGCCGACCAGGTCAGGCAATCCAATCAGATCTCCGACCTGATCGAAGGTGTGACGTTCACCTTGAAAGATGTGACCGGCAGCGCGGGCGAAACGATCACCATCACCACCGATACCGAAGTGGCGCGCAAAGGCATCGATGAGTTCCTCAAGGTGTACAACGAGACCATCTCCCTGATTTCCACGCGGCTGACCGAGAAGCGAGATTTTTCTCTCGAGGGCTTGTCGGACGATGAAAAGAAAGCCCTCAAGAAAGAAGATCTCGAAGCGTACGAGGCGCGCTTCAAGGTCGGGTTGCTGGCCGGCGACTCCACCCTGTCGATGGTGCGCAGCCGCATGCGAGTGGTGATGGCGGGCGTGGTCAAGAATGTCGACAAGGAATTCGACAGTCTGTCCGACCTGGGCATCTCGACCGGTGCGATCGGCTCGGCCTACCAGGAAACCCAGTCGGGAGTGCTGAAGGTGCTCGACGAGGAGAAATTGAATCGGGCGCTGCGCGAGAATCCCGACAAAGTGGCCGAGTTGTTCGCCCGGGAATCGACCACCGAATCGGGCCGTGGCATCGCGCGCCGACTGAAGGATGTCCTCAACGAGTTCACCAAGTCGGATGGCATCCTGACCCGGCGGGTGGGGCGCAGCGGCGTGGCCAATTCCAACAGCGAAATGGACCGCCAGATTCGGTTGATCAACGACCAGATCATTCGGCAGAACAACCGTCTGGTCAATCGGGAAAACGCGCTGATCAAGCAGTTCTCTGATCTCGAGTCGGCCATGTCGCGCTATCAGACGCAATCGCAGGCGTTCGCCAACCAGTTGGCTCAGCTGACCGGCGGCAAGTGACGCCATTCTGATGGTCTGCTATAATGGCAGACATGCACGGCCGAAAGGATGCCGCGGTGAAGATCCAGGTCAACGAGCAACCGATCGAGGTGGACGGGCTGACCCCCGAAGTGACTCTGGCCGGCCTGCTTGAAGCGCTGTCTGCCGAGTTGCAGGGGAAAGGCTTGACCATCGTCAAGATCACCGCCGACGGCAAGGTCATCGATCCCGAGGATGCCGCGACCCTGCAGGCTCATCGGGTCCTTGACTGCCATGCCATCGATCTGCTGGCGGCCACCCCTGCCGAGCTGGTGCATGTCATGGTGGCCGACAGCGCGGAAGTGCTGGCGCAGCTGGGCGAGCTGGCGGGCCGGACGGCCGAGGCCTTGCGCTTGGGGCAGGTCAAAGAGGCCATGTCGCTGTTCCTCGATCTGGTCGACCGATTGGATTGGTTGGCGGCCCTGCTGTCGCATCTTCCCGCGGGGTTTGCCGAAGCCATGCAAGAATCGGGGAAAGAGCTGCGCCGGCAGCAGATTCTTGGCAAGACCCAGGAGTATCTTGGCACCCTGCGTCGGTCGCAGGAGACGCAGGACTGGGTCGGTCTGGCCGATGTACTGGAGTACGAATGCCCCGACCTGCTCCGGGACTGCCAGGAGCTGTTCGCCAGTCTCAAGACGGCCTGAGGCCGGTCATCTCGGCATTCTGTGCCGAAGAAGGGAGGGCCCGGGCGCCCCATGACCACCACCTGCCTGGAAGCGAACCGCCGCGTGCTGGCGCGCCAGCCGCAGCTGGCGGTGCTGCTCGCGCACGCCCCTCCCCGCTCGGCAGGGGCCGCCTATCACGTGCTCCCCGCCAAAGATGGGTCGCCCACCCTGATCGTGACTGAACCCGGGGGCAAGCCCGTCACCTACCACAGTCGCTACGATCCGGTCGGGGAAGCGCGCAAGCAGGTCGAGAGCGCCTACGCCGGGCAGTCGCATGCCCTGGTCTTCGGGTGCGGTCTCGGCTACCTGCTCGATCAGATCCAGGCCCGTCTGGGCAATGCCCCCGGCCAGCGGCTCATCTTCGTCATCGAGCCCGATCCCGAGGTCTTCCGGCTGGCTCTGGCCCATCGCGATCTGCGGGCCGTCCTGGACGATCCGCGGTTCATCTGGTGCGTCGGCCAGACGCCCGATCAGGTCGGCGACACCTGGAGCGCGGCTCTCGACTGGGCGGCGATGGAACAACTGGCCATCATCGAGCATCCCCCGACGCTGGCCCGGTTTCCAGACTATTTCGCCAAGCTGAAAGAGAAGATCCGTTTCCAGGCCAACCGGTCCAAGGGCAACCTGGTAACGATCATGAAAGCCGGGCACCACTTCCACACCAATACCTTTCGCAACGTCGTCGCTCTGGCCATCCTGCCGGGGGTGGGACGGCTGTTCGACAAGTTCCGCGGGGTGCCTGGCGTCGTGCTGGCGGCCGGGCCGTCGCTCGAAAAGAATCTGCATCTGCTGAAGGAGGTGCAGGACCGGTTCCTGCTGATCGCGACCGATACGGTGCTGCGCCCCATGGTGGCGCGGGGGATGCGCCCGCACATCGTGTGCGCCGGCGACCCGTCGTACCTCAATTCCCTCGATTTCGTCGGGGTCGAGGACCTGCCCGATGTCTGGCTGGCCCTGGAGCCGATGACGAGCCCCGATATCCGGGAGCGGTATCGGGGGCCCCAGATGGTCATGAATTTCGGCTCAGGGTTGGGGGCGTTGCTCGAGCCGCTGCGCGAACCGATCGGGCGAGTCGTCTGCTGGGGGTCGATCGCCACCACGGCCTTCGATCTGGCCCGGCGGCTGGGCTGCGACCCCATCATCTTCGTCGGGCTCGATCTCTCGTTCCAGGATGGTCGGCTGTACATCCGGGGGTCGTATTCGGATGACGTCTTCTTCGACAAGGTCCATCCGTACAGTTCGCTCGAACAGGAGACGCTGGAATACATCATGCGTCGCGGCACCCACCGGTTCACCAACGCGGCGGGTCAGGTCTTGTACACCGACGAGAACATGTTCCTGTACCGTGGCTGGTTCGAAGATCAATTGCAGCAGACCGATCGGACCGTCATCAACGCCACCGAGGGCGGGGTGATGACCAACCATGTGAAGATCCAGACCCTGCGCGAAACGATCGATCAGTATCTTCATAAAGGAGCCCCCATTGCCGACATACTCGGCCGAGCCATGGCCGAGCCGGTGCGGGTCAGGGTGCCCGAGATGCGGGCGTGGTTCGAAGGGGTGCGCCGCGAGCTGGCCCAGCAGGATGCCGATTGTCGGCGGGTGTTGCACAAATTGCGGAGGGTGGGGAAGAAAGTGGAAGGAAAATCGATGGCCTCGCTCGATGGGCCTTCCCGGGCCGAGTTCGACGATGCCCAGGCTTTGCACGAGAAGGTTGGCGCTGCCCAGCCCTTGTTCCAGTGGTTTACGGTGCACCAGGCCAAATTCCTGACCCGCCACAACATGGAATTGCGGAAGCTGATGAACGCTCCCGACGCCGCCTGCTCGGCATGGTTCTCCTGCCTGGAAGAATTCTTCGAGGCGCACGGCCGGTTCGTCGAGTACCAGATGCCTTTGCTCGAGGGCGCCATCAAGGATCTCGAGGCGATCATCGCCCGGATGGGGGTGAGGGCATGACGAACGGGGCTCCGTCCAACAACACCTATCGCAAGACGCAGATCGATACGGCTTCGCCGGAGACCTTGATCCTGATGCTGTACGATGGTGCCCTGCGGTTCATGGGACAGGCCGAAGAAGCCTTCGCCGAGAAGAACATGGAAAAGATCAGCAACCTGCTGGTCAGAGTACAGGCCATCTTCACCGAATTGATGACCGCTTTGAACAAAGAACAGGGGGGAGAGATCGCGATCAACCTCGAGCGGCTCTACTTGTTCTTTCTCGACCGGCTGGCCGAGGCCAACATCAAGAAGGATCCCGAGCCGATGCGGCAGATTCGGCCGCTGATCGAAGATCTGCGCAACACGTGGGCGGAGGCGATCCGCCTGCATGCCAAGAACACCGGTTCGCCCGGGCAGCCGACGCCGCCGAAGCCGCGGTTGAACGTCGCGGCGTAGCGCGGGATGACCACGAAAGGGGGTGGGGGGCATGGCGGTCAATGGGGTGGGTGGAGGCGGAGGAGCCGGTGCCGTGGCCGACCTGATGAAGATTCTGCAAGCAAGCCAGGCCCAGAGTATCGACCTGGCCAAGAAGCTGATCCAGGTCGGCATGCAAGCGGCGGTCACGCCTCTGCCCGAAGAGGGGAAAGGCCAGAATATCGATATCCTGGCCTGACCTCGATCGCCCAGGCCGTTGGCGAGGTCGGTGCCCATTTGCACATCGGGCGCCGACCTCGTATCCTTTTTCCGATACTTTGCGTGATCTAGCGGCGAAAGCAACGAACCATGAAGCAATGGCAGAGCGAGATGGACATGACCAGCCAGCGGCCTGACCCGGCAGATCGGAGCGGCGGCAGGCTGCGCTCGTCCGCTTCGGGCCCGTGGGAAAACGACAGGCGCGCCCTGATGCGGGCACGGGGCATGAGCGGTGCGGCTGGCCGCGACTGCCCGCTGCCAGCCGGCGGGGAAGGCCGCGGGCGCTGACCCTTGCTGGTGCGGGCCGTTCGCCGGTTTTGAGGGGGTGCCGATGACCGTCGGTCTGGTGATCTGGGGGGATGGCTACCGCTCGCGCTGGCGGCCGTTGCTCGATCTGACCGCGCCGGTGGGCGCGGCGGGGCCGCCCCTAGCCATCTTCAAGAGGCGATTCGAGGGGATCCCCGGCGTCGAGGGGCCGGTCGTGCTCCTGCCCGATCGCGTCGAAGACGCTCCGCTGGTGGAGCAGGCGCGTGGCCTCGGTCTGCCGGTCGAAACCTACCCCTGGGCCGAGGTGCGCTCCCTGCCGTGGTGGATGTGCCCTGAACGCTGGGGGATGGAAGATGACGCAGGCCTGGGGAGCTGGGCCGGCGGCCCGTTGGCCGAGGTGACCCGTCGGCGGAAGTGGAAGACCCTGATCGTCGTTCCCCTGACCAACCTGCTGGTCGATCGGGCCGGTCTCGAGGCGAGCCTGGCGCTGCATCGCCGCGAGGGATTCAATGTCACCCTCTCGTTCGATCGATTGCTGGGCGCCAATTGGTCGATCTTCGAAGCCGAACTGCTGCAGGGGTTGCAGGCCAGTCACCCTGATTTGATGGCGACCGCGGGCGGGTTGGTCTGGATGTTGCGCAAGCCGCTCTATTCCTTCCCCATCGGGGAGTTCCACGCGCCGCGCGATCGGCCGCGACTCCCGGCCGATCTGCGACTGGTGGGTCGTCGCGCCTGGCTCACGCTGGAGCGGTCGCAGGGACCCGATTTCGGCCGTCGCGAGTTCGACTACGTCGGATGGTTGCATCGTTCGGGCTGGGAGGCCCACTGGTGCGATCAGGGCCCGCGCCGCGTGGTGATCGAGCCGACCAATCGCTGCGCGGCTCGCTGCGTCGGCTGCCCGCAGCCCGTCATGCAACGGCCGCGGGGCGATATGGCGGCGGCTGCTTTTCGGCAGTATCTCGAGGGGTTGGGTCCGTCCTTCGATGGTCGGTTCGTGTTCAGCGGCATGGGCGAGCCGCTGGCCAATCCAGCCCTCGGCGAGATGATCGAAGCACTGCGCGGTTGGCCGACGCTGCTGTGCACGTCGCTGGCGGTGCCACCGGCCGAGTCCTTCCCGTGGACTGCCTTGACCCAGGTGCGACTGAGCGTCGATGCGGTCGAGCGGCAAGGGTTCGAGGTCATGCGTCCGGGCTGCGATTGGGTAGCGATGGAGAAGTTCACCGCCTGGGCCTCCGAGCGGAAGGCGGCGGCGCCCGATGAGTTTCCCGATCTGGGGTTCAGCTTCGTCAAGCACCAGCGCAACGGGGCCGCGGCGCGGGCCTTTCTGCAGTACTGGGAAAAGGTCGGCACGCCGCTGTTCAAGAGCCATTTCTTCCGGTGGCCGCTGACCGATCCGCCCGACAAAGTCCAGTGGGCGCAGATTCTTGGCTTCAGCGACTTCCTCGGGCAGGTGCCATGGCTGGGGGAGACCCGGTTCTGCCCGGTGAAACGACGGCCGTGCCTGCATGCCTTGCAGGGTCTGCACATCCTGTGGGATGGCACGGTGACGGCCTGCCCGTATGACTTCGAGGGCAAGTGGCCGCTGGGCCATCTGCGCGAGCAGACCGCGGCCGAGCTGTGGGCTGGCGATCGGGCCCGGGAGTTCCGGCGGCGGCACCTGGCCCTGGAATTTCCCGAGGGGTCGCCTTGTGGGTCGTGCCAGGACTGGTACCACCGGGCTTGAGTCTGTGAACCATCATCGAGGCGGGCTCGGCCGTGCCGGGCCCGGATAGAAAGAGAGATGATCATGGATGCTTTCCCTTCCGAGCCCTATTCGGATCTGTCAGATGACGAGGTCTTCGCGAGAATTGCGGCCGCGCGGGCGGCGCTGGGCGACGACGCCCTCGTGCTGGGGCATCACTACCAGACCGAGGCGGTGGTGCGCTTCGCCGATCTCAAGGGCGATTCCTACGAATTGTCGAAGAAGGCGGCCGAAAGCCACGCGCGGCTGATCGTCTTCTGCGGCGTGCATTTCATGGCCGAAGCGGCCGATATCCTGACCCGGCCCGAACAGACCGTCGTCATGCCCGATCTCGAGGCGGGGTGTCCGATGGCCGACATGGCCTCGCGCGGCGAACTCGAGAGCGCCTGGGTACAGCTCGCCGAACTCGGAAATCCCGACGACCTCTTCCTGCCGGTCACCTACATCAACTCGCGGGCCGAGGTGAAGGCGTTCTGCGGCTTGCATGGCGGCCTCATCTGCACCTCGGCCAACGCTGGCAAGGCCTTGACGTGGGCTTTGCAGCGGCGACCGAAGGTGTTCTTCCTGCCAGATCAGCATCTGGGACGCAACACGGCGTTGGCCCAGGGGATTCCGCCAGCCGAGATCACCCTCTGGGATCCGGTGCTGCCCCTCGGGGGCAATTCCCTCGCAGTACTGCGCCAGGCGCGCATTCTGCTGTGGAAGGGGCATTGCCACGTGCATACCCGGTTCTCGACCGCCCAGGTGAGGCAGGCGCGGCAGGCCCATCCCGAGGCGAAGGTGGTGGTCCATCCGGAGTGTCCGCAGGAGGTGGTGGCGGCCAGCGATGCGGCCGGCTCGACCGGGTTCATCGTGCGCTATGTCGAAGCGGCCCCGCCGGGGTCGACCATCGTGATCGGCACCGAGATCAACCTGATCACCCGTCTGGCCCGCCAGTATCGCGATCGGACGATCCTGCCGCTGGTCTCGTCGATGTGCCCGAACATGTACAAGAACAGCCCGCGCGATCTGCTGCATGTGCTCGAGAATCCGGGGCGGGTGAACGTGGTGCGTGTGGCCGACGAGATCCGCGAACCGGCCCGCCTGGCATTGCAGCGCATGCTCGACCTGTGACCGACCGGAGGTTTGTATGAGTCTTTGCGATCTGAAGTGTACTCCCTGCCAGGGTGGGGTGCCGCCCCTGACTGCGGCGGAAGCCCAGGCCCTCTTGCCCCAGGTGCCGGGTTGGGAGCTGGTCGAGGAGGCGACCGCCCTGCAGCGGAAGTTCAAGTTCCCCGATTTCGCCCAGGCGATGGCGTTCGCCATCCGGGTCGGCGAGCTGGCCGAGGCGGAGGGGCATCATCCGGTGCTGACGGTAGGATGGGGGTTCTGCCAGGTACGGTTCCGGACCGGCAAGATCAAGGGATTGCACCAGAACGATTTCATCATGGCCGCCCGGGTCGGCGCCCTGGCGGATGCCCTGCTCCAGGGGACCGGCGAGGCGGCGGGGATTCAGCGGCCGTGAGGCGGTGGCGCGAACCCGGAGCGGTCGTCCTCGGGCAGATAGCGCGGCGCCGGCTCGTACCGACGCCGGCCGCTCGGCCATTCGTAGCGGATGAGCTGGCGTTCGAACGGGAAGGGTTCGGCGTCGAACTCGATCTCCTGCACGCGCGAATAGACTTCTTCCCCGTAACCCGTTCCGGGGCGGGAATCGCGCTCGCACGCGAGGCCTTCGGCTCGGCTTCTCTGGGGGGCGGCGGGGGCGACCTTCCCCCTCGCTTCATCGTACCAGGGCGGGGAGGGCAGCGGGGTCAACCGTCGAAAGCGGGCTCGCTCCTGGAAGGCGGCCACTTCGATCGTGCCCAGGCGTGAGGTATCGCCCCAGGCGCCGGCATAGGAATCTTCGGCCGTCGTGAAATAGAACCGATTCTCGCGGCTCAGGCCGCTGCGCCAGCCGTGGAAGACGGCGGTCTGACCAGGATTGAGCACATACATGCTTTCGGACGATCGAAGGCAGGAGCGATCGCCCGAAATGATGTTGCGACCGTCGACGGCGATGACCAGGCCGATGCGGCCGCCGGTTCGGTTGCGGATGCGCAGGCGGTAGCGTTCCCCAGCGCGGGCTTCGACGGTGCCTTGCCAATACCCTTCGCTCCATCGCGAGCCCCGGTCAGGCCAGAAGAGAGGCAGGGTGCCCCGTTCGTCCCCGATGACTTCGACCTCGAGGCGAGAGGTGGGTTCGCCGCCGCCGTCAGGGCGGAATTCTCGCGCGACGAGCGGAGCGGCCAGGCCGAGCAGACTGCAAACCACTGCCAACAGAGCAACCTGACGCATGATCGACCCCTTTCCGATCGGCGGGGGCCCCTGGTGATGCGATCGCGGCGGTGCCGCCGTTCAGCGCTCCTGTCGGAAGCTGGTGAAATGGAGGGCCCCTTGCTCGATCCTGATCTCCTTGAGGTTCAAACGGAAAGGGAACTTATCAAGATTTAGGACAGGGTTGATCCGCTTGACGATCGACCCGATGAAGGCGCGCGGCATGGCCAGGTTGTTCATCTTCATCTTGCGGGCATGGAACCAGATCTCGCGCGAATCGACCACTTCGAAGCCGCCGGCGGCCCAGAACTTGACCTTCATGAACGAGTAGCGGGTCGAGCCTTCCAGTTCCATGCGGCCAGGATGCAGTTCGACGCGCGGGTTGTCGACCTTGAGGCTCTTGGCTTTCCCGGCCAGGTAGGCATTGAGATCGGCCTCGCGGATGATGACATCCATGTTGATGTTCTTGACCGAGATGGTGTCGAGCCGCCCTTCTCGCATGAGTTTGGTGGTGTCGAGCTGGACCTCGTAGAAATCGATGTCGGCCTTGTCGAGGACCAGGTTGTCAACGGTTCCCCGTTGTTCACGGATGCTCACCTGGTCGAGAAACCCGCGGCTGCGGGCCACGGGATCGCGGGAGATGATGGTGATCGAGAGCGAGGCCGGATCTTTCAGGATCTTGCGCATGGCCAGGTCGAGCTGGCGGTCGAGCAGGCTGGGATCGCTGGCCAGCAGGGCGGTGATCTCGGGATCGGGGGTCCAGCTGGCGGGGGCCTTGGCGACCTGTTCGGGCTGGCGGGCGGTCTGGGCTTCGACGATCCGCGGGCAGCAGCACAGGATGACCCAGGCGAGGCAGATGAGGGAAGTGATGCTCATGGCGGTTTGACGGCTCATCGCCGATCTCCTTCCGCGATTGGGGCCCCGTGGGCGGTCTGGGGAAGGAGCTCGAGCCAGGCATCCCAGAGGGTGAGGCCGCGCCGTCCCGCGGGGCGGCCGCCGGTCAGAGCCGGGGCCAGCCGGGGATCGTGATAGAGGGATGCATCAAGCATGACTCGGTACCTTTTCCCGTCGACGACAGGGTTGCCCTGGACCGTCCACTGGTAGGGCACCCCGCCCAGGAAGGTGCAAGAGGCCCCCGCCAGACCGATCCTAAGAGGAAAGGTACCACGTCCCAGGGCGAAAAACAACGTTTGCAAGGCGGTTCCCGATAGTTCATACTGGCGAAGCCAGCGATTGGCGAAGCGGGAAAAAAGAAACGCGGGGGTCAGCCCCCGACGGTCGGTCGGCGGTTCGTCGGTGAGGGCGACCATCGCCAGGTCGGCTCGCCCGCTCTGGCGGACCAGATCGGCATGGAAGTCGGGGGACAGTCGGTACAGAGCGCCGGTCGGAAGCTCTTTGAGGTTCAGATAGAAGCGGGGAGTTCGCCAGTCTTTGGTGAAGGCGGCCAGGCCGGGGTCGGCGCGAGCGGCGCCGGCGGTGCCGAGGCGGGCGAGGTCGAGGGAGAAGCGGTGCCAGCGTTCCCAGTCGGGAGCGCCTTCCCGGCGTTCGCACCGGTAGGCGATGACCGTGGTGCCATATCGCGGAATGAAGCAGACAGAGCCTGTCGTGTTCGGGGTGGATCCGAGCTGGGGAGCCAGCGTTGTGCGTGGGGCAGAATGGCCATCGGGATGTGGTTGTGATGCTGGAGAGGGCAGGCCGCGGGGAAGGGCGGAAACCGGCGGGCGACGATCGGAAGGCAGGGGCGTGTGGCGGGGAAGGGTGACAGATTCGGGAAGGGGCAAGGCGACCGGGGCCTGGCCATGGGGGCCGCGTCGACCGGGGCGCTCAGCGGGATGCTCATGGTGGGTGACGGAAGGGGCCCCTGGAAGCCTGGTATCCCGGGGGCGGGGGGGATCAAGATCATCGGGCTCTGGTTCGACCACCAGGAAGCGCAGGCGCGGGTCGGCCTCGGCCAGCACTTCACGCAGGTCGGTGCCGGTCAAGTGGCAGACCACCAGTCCCAGATCGATGTCGGTCAGGGCGGGGCGCAGACGGCGCAGGCAGCGGGCGGGGTTTTCCGCCCCCTCGATGCCCCAGTCGCGCGTCGGCAGGTCGTCCAGGCGGGTTTCGCTGATCAGGCAGAGCACGGCGATCCGGCGGCCGGCCGCCTCGATCCGCTGCAGGGCCGGGAATGGGGTCGGGGCCTCGTTGACCCCACGCGGATTCGACCACACGCGCTGCTGCACCGCCGGGGGCAAGCGTCCGCCACGCCGGTACGGAATCAGATCGAGAGGACCGAGCGTGCGAACATCGGGGCGGCAGGCCTCGATCAATGACTCTTCGAGGGTGCCGGGGGCCAGGAAGGTGGTGGGAGCGTACAGGGAGTGATCATTGCCGACGGCGATGACCAAGGTCGCCCAGGGTGGTTCGCGTCGCCAGGTCTCGATGAACTCGGGGGTCTGCCAGGCGATGGCCGGCACGGGATCCCCTGGGTCGTGAGCCTGGGAAGGATCTTCCGGCATGCCGGCGGGTCGGGGGCGGTCGAATGGGGCGAGCCCGGCGGGGGCGACCCGCTCGGGGCGCCCGAACCCGACGGTCGCTCCTTGCAGATTGCCGATCACCAGAATCTGGAGGGGCGGCGGCAGCTCAGGCGGCTCGTCCTGGGCCGGCGCCGGGGTGACGCCGGGCCAGGTCAGAACGACCAGCAGGATGAGCCAGAGAGGAAGGCGTCGGCACGGCCGCCAGGAGGTCTGGCGGGGGTGCCAACGGCGAACCGGCAAGGCCAGGGAAGAGGGCCGGTCCGGAAGGGGGGGCGTGGCTTTCCGGGAAGGAGCCTGGCGATGGTCGCCGGCGGGTTGGGTCTCGGTCAATGGCTCCGGGATCTGGACGGGAAGCGCGTGGCGCAGCATGCTGAACGGGGCGGTCAGGCGTTGATGCGGCTGACGAGGTAGAGGCCGACCACCGCGAACAGGATGTTCTGAACCCACGCGGAAAGCATGACCGGAAGGTATCCCGACTTTCCCAGGGCGGTGGCCAGGCTCATCACCACGTAATAGATGAAGATGATGATGATCGAGATGCCGAACCCGATGAAGGCGCCGCTCCGGTAATGGGTGAGGCCGAACGTGGCGCCGATGATGGCGAAGAAGAAGCTGGCGAAGGGCAGCGAGGTTTTGAGGGCGAGATCGACCTCGAGCGGGGTCGTCTCCATGAAGCTGGTCCGTTTGTAGGTCTCGATGCGCTCGGCCAGCTCGCGGTAGCTCATCTCGTTGGGCTTCTTGCTCTGGCGGGCGAAATCGGCCGGGGTTTCGCGCACCCCCGGCAGCGGCAGCACAGGGATGAAGGTGGGCGAGGCGAGGGTGCCGCCCTCGTACTGCTGGTCGACGGCTCCTTCGAGAATCCAGAATGTGCCGTTCCAGCGGGCGGTGGCGCCCGAGATGCGGCGGGTCAGGCGGCCATCCTGGTAGTACTCGAGCAGGACTTTTTCCATGGTGCCGGCGGCCTCGAACACTTTCCGGGCGTAGACGAACGAGCCGTCGGAGGCGCGCATGATCGAGTTCTCGGAGGCTTCCGGCTCGACCAGGCGGAGGATCTCGGTGCGTCGGATCTCATTGGCGCGGCGGTTGGCATAGGGCACGACCAGCTCGTTGAACAGGAAGCTGATGGCAGTGATGGTGAGAGCGAAGGCCATGACCGGTACGAGAATGCGGTAGAAGTTGATGCCGCCCGCCCGCAGGGCGATGGTTTCCGAGTCTTTCGACATGCGCCCGAAGACCAGCAGGGTGGTCAGCAGCACCGACATGGGGAAGGTGAAGATCATGTCTTGCGGCAGGCGGTAGAGGAACCAGCGCACGACCACGGTGATCGGGACGTTGTCGTTGACGATGTTCTGCAAGGCCGACATCAGCGGGTCGATGGCGATGACGGTCACGAACATGAAGAATCCGAACAGGAAGGGGGCGATCAGCTGTCGGAAAATGTAGATGTCGAGGGTCTTGATCATGGCCGGATGTGGTATTATAACCTCTCTCCGCGAATACGCAAATTTCCGCCAAGAGGACCAGGTACATGAAGATCGGTGTGATCGGAACAGGGTATGTAGGGTTGGTGACCGGCACGTGTTTCGCCGAGTCGGGCAACGATGTCATCTGCGTCGATACCGACGAGAGCAAGATCGAGCGCCTGAAGAAGGGCATCATTCCCATCTACGAACCAGGGCTCGAGGAGCTGGTCAAGCGCAACACCGCCGAAGAGCGCCTGTCGTTCACCACGCGGATCGAGGACGCAGTCCGGCATGCCCTGATGCTGTTCATCGCGGTCGGCACCCCGCCAGGCGAGGACGGCTCGGCCGACCTCAAGCATGTGCTGGCCGTGGCGCGCGACATCGGGCGGTACATGGATGGCTTCCGGATCATCGTCAACAAGTCGACGGTGCCGGTCGGCACCGGCGATCGGGTGCGGCAGGTCATCCAAGAAGAGTTGAAAAAACGGGGCGAGACCCATCCCTTCGATGTGGTCAGCAACCCTGAATTCTTGAAGGAAGGCAACGCCATCGACGATTTCATGAAACCCGATCGTGTCGTGATAGGGTGCGACGACCCGCGTACCGCCGAGCTGATGAAGGAGTTGTACGCGCCCTTCGTCCGCACCGAGAAGCCGATCCTGATCATGGATGTGCGGTCGTCCGAGATGACGAAATACGCGGCCAATGCCATGCTGGCCACCAAGATCTCCTTCATGAACGACATCGCCAATCTGTGCGAACTGGTCGGCGCCAACGTCGACAATGTCCGCAAAGGCATCGGGTCCGACAGCCGGATCGGCTATCAATTCATCTTCCCGGGAGCCGGCTATGGCGGCAGCTGCTTCCCGAAAGACGTGCAGGCCTTGATTCGCACGGGCGCCCAGCATCACTATCCGCTGCGCATCCTGGAAGCGGTCGAAGCGGTCAATCAGCAGCAGAAAGAGGTGCTGTTCAAGAAGCTGTCCAAGGTCTACCAGGGCAATCTGAAAGGGAAGACGATCGCGGTCTGGGGGCTGGCCTTCAAGCCCAACACCGACGACATGCGAGAGGCGCCGTCCATCGTCATCATCGAGAAGCTGCTGGCGGCCGGCGCGCGCGTGCAGGCCTACGATCCCGAAGCCATGGACGAGGCGCGCAAGATCTTCGGCGATCGCATCATCTACGTCAAGAAGAGTTACGAGGCGCTCGAGAAGGCCGATGCCCTGGTCATCGTCACCGAGTGGAACGAGTTCCGCCGGCCCGACTTCGATCGCATCAAAGCGACCCTGGCCCGCCCGGTGATCATCGATGGACGGAACATCTACGATCCGGTCAAGATGAAAGCGGCGGGGTTCGAGTACCATTCGATCGGGAGGAACGCATGAAGGTCATTCTGCCGACCGCGGGCAAAGGCACGCGCCTGCGGCCCCACACCCATACCAAGCCGAAATCGCTGGTGCGCGTCGCGGGCAAGACCGTGCTCGAGCACGTCATGGCAGGCTTGAGCAAGCTCAAGGTCGACGAGTACATCCTCATCGTCGATGAGAACGGCTCGGTCATCGAAGAGTTCTTCCGCCAGAAATATCCCGACAAGAACGCCTCGTTCATCGAGCAGAAGGAGCGGCTGGGGCCCGCCCATGCCGTGTGGCTGGCGGCTCCCCGCATCGGACCGCAGGACGATGTCTTGATCGTCTTCAACGATACGCTGTTCGTCACCGACCTGACCCGCCTGCCTCGGCTGTGCGAGGGGCTCGATGGGCTCATCTACTCGAAAGAGGTCGAGGACTACAAGCGCTTCGGGGTCAACGTCATGCGCGACGGGATCATCGTCGACATGGTCGAGAAGCCCGATCAGCCGATCAGCCGCCTGGCCCAGGTCGGCCTGTACTACCTGCGCGACGGTCGGCGCTTCATGGACTACCTGGCCAAGGCCATCGAGCGCAAGCTGACGGTCAAGGGCGAATACTACCTGCCCGATGTCTTCAAGCTGATGATCGCCGATGGGTGCAAGCTCGGGGCTCCTGAGATCGACGAATGGCTGGACTGCGGGAAGCCCGACACCCTGCTGGCCACCAATCGGTATCTGCTCGAACGGTCGACGGCCAGCCATTTCTGCGTCGAGGGGTGCGTGATCATCCCGCCGGTGTCGATCGATCCGACGGCGCGGGTCCACCACTCGGTGATCGGGCCGCATGTCAGCATCGCCGAAGGGTGCGACATCGAGGATTCGATCATCCGCGACAGCGTCATCAACGCCCATTCCCAGTTGCGCCATGTCATTCTGGAAAGCTCGCTGATCGGCGATTCGGTGAGTCTGTTCGGGTTGCAGCAGCGGATCAACATCGGCGACAACAGCATCATCGACATGGGCAACTGCGCCAACTGTCCCAGCCGCAAATAACGCTGGCGGCTTCCGTTCCGGTCCGAGGATGGCTGCCGAGCATCGGCTCGGCCAGAGCGCGAATCACACTGGTACAGACGGGGTGGCCGGCCATCTGGTTCAGAGCGAGGCCGCAGCGTGAAGCGGTGACCGTCGGAACGCATGGTGGAACGGGGATTGCCTGGTTCGCCAGCGAAGGCGGGAGAAGGCTTGCGGTGAAGGCGGCGGCCGGGGTGGTCGCCCAGTAGGCCGGCCAGTGAAAGGCGGGAGGGGCGATGTTCACGGGCAAGACGATCCTGATCACCGGGGGGACCGGGTCGTTCGGCCAGGCGTTCGTGCGCCATGCGCTCGACCGTCTCCAGCCGCGCAAGGTCATCGTCTACTCCCGTGACGAATTCAAACAGGCCTGCATGGCGCGCGAGATCGCCTCCGATCGGTTGCGGTTCTTCATCGGCGATGTGCGGGACATCGACCGCTTGCGCCGCGCCCTGGTCGGGGTCGACTACGTCGTGCACGCGGCGGCGCTCAAGCAGGTGCCCGCGGCCGAGTACAACCCGTTCGAAGCTGTCCAGACCAATATCCTGGGGGCCCAGAACGTCATCACCGCGGCGCTCGATTGCGGCGTGCGCAAGGTGGTGGCCCTGAGCACCGACAAGGCCTGCAACCCCATCAATCTCTACGGCGCCACCAAGCTGTGTTCCGACAAGCTGTTCATCGCGGCCAACGCCTATGCCGGTCAGAGCCCGACCCGGTTCGCCGTGGTGCGTTACGGCAATGTGCTCGGCAGTCGGGGCAGCGTGGTGCCGCTGTTCAAAGAGGCGGCCGCCCGGGGCGAAATTCCCTTGACCGACGAGCGCATGACCCGATTCTGGGTCACCTTGCCGCAGGCCGTTGCCACGGTGGTGGCCGCCTTCCGCGCCATGCATGGCGGCGAGATGTTCATTCCCAAGCTGCCCAGCCTGCGCATTGTCGATCTGGCCAAAGCTCTGGCCCCGCAAGTTCCGATCCGGGTGATCGGCATCCGTCCGGGGGAAAAGCTGCATGAGGTGATGATCTCCGCCGATGAGTCCCGCACCTTGTTCGAGACCCCGAGCGGGTTCGTCAAAATGCCGGAATTCCCCTTCTGGCCGGTCAAGGTGCCACGAAGGGGGCGCCCCGTTCCGCCCGGGTTCCAGTACGCCAGCGATACCAATTCCGAATGGCTGGGCGTGGCCGAACTGCGGGCCCTGTTGCAGCGCGAGGGATGGCTGTGACCGATATTCCCTATGGCCGCCAGCAGATCGGAGAGGACGAGATCGCGGCGGTCGTCGAGGTGCTGCGTTCCGACTTCCTGACGCAGGGGCCGCTGGTCGAGCGGTTCGAAGAAGCGTTCGCCCGCACCGTCGGAGCGCCGTATGCGGTGGCCTGTTCCAGCGGCACGGCGGCGCTCCATCTGGCCGCCCTGGCCGCCGGGCTCGGCCCGGGCGATCGGGTGCTGGTGCCGGCCATCACCTTCGTTGCCAGCGCCAATGCCGGGCGGTTCGTCGGGGCCGAGGTGGCGTTCGCCGACATCGATGGCGATGACCTGACGCTTTCCCCGGCCGCGGCGGAGGCGGTTCTGGAGCAGGCCCGCCGGGCGGGGCGGCCGTTCCGGGCGTTGGTGACGGTCGATCTGGCCGGGCATCCGTGCGATATGGCGGCGTTCGGCCGTCTGGCCGATGCCTATGGCCTGATCTGGATCGCTGATGCCTGTCATGCTTTGGGAGCCACCTGGACCGCTCCGGCAAGGAACCAGGGTTCATCTGGAGAATCGGCGTCGGGTCAGGCGTCTGCGAGGAGCCAGGAGAGCGGCAGCGAAACCGTCGCCGCCGGCAGTGGCCAGGCGCGGGAATGGCGGATCGGCGAGTGGCCCCGACCTGATTTCACGGTGTTCAGTTTCCACCCGGTCAAGCACATCACCACCGGGGAAGGCGGGATGGTCGTCACCCACGATGCCCGGCGCGCCGCGCGGGTGCGCCGTCTACGCTCGCATGGCATTGTGCGCGACCCAGAACAGTTCGTTTTCCGCGAGGAGGCTTGCGAGCCGGGCGGGCAGGTCAACCCTTGGTACTACGAAGTGCAGGCGCTGGGGTTCAACTATCGACTGACCGAGCTGCAGAGCGCTCTGGGGCTCGTGCAGTTGCGGCGTCTACCCGCGTTCCTCGCCCGGCGCCGGGCCATCGCTGACCGCTATCGGCGCGAACTGACCGGTCACCCGGGGATCCGGTTCCCGGTGGTGCGGCCCGGCTGCCAGCATGCCTGGCACCTGGCCATCGTCCGCATCGACTATGCCGGCCTTGGCACGACCCGCGGGCAGGTGATGCGGCGGCTGCGGGAGCGAGGGATCGGCACCCAGGTCCACTACATTCCGGTGCCCATGATGCCGTTCTATGCGGGAAGCGCCTTGATGGCCGAACTGCCCCACGCCCTCGGGTATTATCGGGAAGCCCTGTCGCTGCCGATCTTTCCGGGCATGGGCGAGGCCGAGGTCGCCCGGGTGATCGAGGCCCTGCGCGAGGTGCTGGGGTGAACTCGGCATCGGCTATCCCCCGGTCGGTCGTTGGTGCCCCGGCGCCGGACGGGCCAACGACCGCCAACGCCACGACCGGGGCTGAACACGTCGCTGGGCCGGGCGGACCCTCGACCACCACCATGGCGAAGGGGGGAGGGTTCAGGGACGAGCCAGAGGGCGACCCGCCCCCTTCGGTCGGTATCCAAGTCGTGGTGCAGGCCCGGCTGGGCAGCACCCGCCTGCCTGGCAAGGTGCTGCTGCCGCTGCGGGGGCGGCCGGTGCTGGCGCATGTCTGTACCCGGGCCGCGGCGGCGGCGCGGGTCGAGCGGGTGGTGGTGGCCACCACCGATCGGCCCGAGGACGACGCCATCGTCGATTGGTGCCGGACCGCCGGGGTGCCCTGGGTTCGGGGTCCCGCCGAAGATGTGCTGACCCGGTATTTGGTGGCCGTCGCGCGCTGGCCGTGCGCGGTGGTCGTCCGCATCACCGCCGACTGTCCCGCGGTCGATCCCGGACAGATCGATGCGGTGGTGGCCTGCCTGACCGAGGGGGGATACGAATACGCGTGCAACGTCCATCCGCCCACCCTGCCGGTCGGGTTCGACGTGGAAGCCTTGCCGGTGCGCGTTCTTGAACGGGTGGCCGCCGAGGCCACGCTGCCGTCGCATCGCGAGCATGTCACCTTGTACATTCGCGAAAACCCTGATCGATTCAAGATCGGCAACGTGCGCTTCGGGCGCGATCGGTCGGCGGGGCGGTTCGTGCTCGACCACCCCCAGGATTACGAATTCTTCACTCGTTTGTATGCCTTGTTTGCCGAAGATCGACCCTTGATCTCGGTGTATGAGCTTCTCGCGCTGGCCGATGCCCATCCGGAGCTGACCGCCTTGACCGCTGGGCTCGAGCGTGCCGAGGGAGCGCGGCGGTCGGCGGCGCGGGAAGGCCGGACCTTGCGCCTGGGCTGAATGGGCGCGGCGACATGGCCAGAGCCGACAAACGAATCCTGATTCGGGCGGATGGGGGCCCCCAGGTGGGGCTCGGTCATCTGATGCGTTGTCGAAGCCTGGCGCTCGAGTTGCGCCGGCTGGGCTGGGACCCTGTTTTCTACGGCGATAGCGGGGCAGGAGCCGGACCGGGCCCGCTAGTCGATGAAGAAGGACTGCCCTTGCCCTGGCGGGCGATCGAAGCCGGCCTGGACCCCCGCCCTGGCCTGGGCAGCGATACGGCGCGGGTGGCGCGGGAGTGGCGGGTGCGAGCCATCCTGGTCGATTCTTATGGGTTTGCGGCCGCCGATTTTCAGGCTCTGAAAACGACGGGGGTCCCGACCATCGCCCTCGACGATCTGGGCGACCGCGAACTGCCGGTCGATCTCATCATCAATCCCAACCCGCTGGTCACGCCCGCCCTCTACAAGTGGCAGACAGAAAGGTCGGCCGTCCTGGCCGGAGAGATGTTCACCATCATCCGTCCCGAAGTGTTGCGGGTGCCACGGGCGGGCGGCTGGCGGGAAGACGGCTCGCTGCTGGTATCTCTCGGCGGTGGCGATGTGGCCGATCTGCTGCGGCAGGTGGTGCATGCGCTGCCGGCCGATCTGGCACAGCCGGTGATCGCTTCGGTCTCTCCGTCATGTCCTCGCCATCTGCTGGAGATCTGGGCCCGCACCGATCCGAGCCGGCGGGCGCTCAACCATGATCCGAGTCTGTTTCCCGAGTTGATGGGCAAAGCGGCTTTGGCGGTCACCGGCGGGGGGACCACGTTGTGGGAACTCTACTACGTCGGGGTGCCGGGAGTGGTCCTGCTCTGGGTGGAAAACCAGAAGCACACCGCGACGGTCGTTCGCAAACGGCGGACGTCGCTGCTGCTCGATATCCGGGCCGGGTTCCGAGCCGAGCCTCTCCGGGAGCTGCTCTTGCAGCTATGGACCGATCGAGGACTGGCCGAAGCGATGATCAGCCGGCAGCAGGCCTTGATCGATGGGTTGGGGGCGCGGCGATTGGCCGAGGCGATCGAAACCCGGTACGGCTGAGCAGCTCGGGCCGTTGCGCTCGGAGGGCGGCTGACGTACAATCGACCTGGACGGAGCCTGACCTGGGCCCCGAAGGAGGTCGGATGGAGATCGGGACGCGCCGACTCGGCGATGGGCAGCCTTGTTTCATCATTGCCGAAGCCGGCAGCAATCACAATCGCGATTTCGCCACGGCCTGCCGTCTGATCGAGGTCGCGGCGGCAGCCGGCGCCGATGCCGTGAAATTCCAGATTTTCTCGGCGGCGAAGCTGTATTCGCGAAAGACGCCGTTGCCTTCTTACTTGAAGGAGCGCCAATTGGTGCGTCCGGGCGAAACCCTGTGCGATCTGATCGCCCGCCTGGAAACGCCACGGGAATGGCTGCCCGAGCTGGTGCGCGCCTGCCAGCGGGCCGGGCTCATCTTCCTGTGCACCCCGTTCGATCTCGAAGCGGTCGATGAACTCGAAGCGGTGGGAGTGAGCGCCTACAAGGTGGCCAGTTTCGAGATCACCCATCTGCCGCTGCTGCGGCGCATCGCGCGCACCGGCAAACCCCTCCTCCTGTCGACGGGCATGGCCGATCTGGCCGACATCGAAGAAGCCCTGCGGACCTGGCGCGAAGCGGGCGGCGGCGAGGTGGCCCTGTTGCATTGCGCCATCGCCTATCCGGCCCGGCCCGAGAACCTGCACCTGCGCGCCATTGACACGCTGCGGCAGGCGTTCCAGGTGCCGGTCGGGTTCTCCGACCATACGATGGGTCACGAGGCGGCGGTGGCGGCCGTGGCCCGGGGCGCGTGCCTGCTGGAGAAGCATTTCACGTTGAGTCGGGCGCAGGAAGGCCCCGATCATCTCTTCGCGCTCGAACCGGCCGAATTGACGGCGCTGGTCGCCGCGGTGCGGGCGACCGAAGCGGCTCTCGGCAGTCCCATCAAGCGGGCCACGCCAGCCGAGGCCGAGCTGTACCGGCTGGCCCGGCGCAGTCTGGTGGCGGCCTGTCCCATTCCGCGCGGCACTCGGCTGACCGCCGAGATGATCGCGGTGAAACGGCCCGGCTACGGCATTCCGACCCGATTTCTGGAGATGGTGGTAGGTCGGGTGGCCAGCCGGGACATCGACGAAGACGAGATCCTCACCTGGGAGATGCTGTGAAGATCGTTCGACCCATCTGTGCCGACGACTGTCGCGTGCTCCTGGCCTGGCGCAACCACCCCGAGACCCGGCGGTGGTGCTTCGACGACCGGGTCATCGACCCGCTTGCGCACGAAGCGTGGTTCCGCGATCTGCTCGGCGACCCGCAGCGGGTCGGCCTGATGCTGATCGATGAGGGGCTGCCGGTGGCGCACATCCGGTTCGATCCGTGCCATCAGCCTGGCCAGTTGACCATCTCGATCATGACCTCGCCCGAGCATCGCGGGAGAGGCTACGGCCGCGACCTTCTAGGACAGGCCCTCCACCACGAGGAGGTGACCCGCCGGGCGGTGCTGGTGCGCGCCGAGACCTTCGAGAACAATGCGGCGGCCAGGAAGCTGTTCGAGGGGGCTGGGTTCAAGTTGATGGGCCACGGCACCCGCCAGGGGCATGCCTACCTCGAGTGGCGTCTACCCATCAGTCCGCTGTTCGTGCAGTACCCGTTCGGACTCGAAGGGGAAGGCCCGCTGCTGGCCGCCGTGCTCGACATGCTGGCCACCTTCGAGATCACGCCCCGGTTCGTCGTGCGGTCGGAACCCTACTCTCGGGAGAACGTCGCCAGCGGCGTGTTGGGGGCCAGTTCCCCGCTGTCGATCCACCTCCAGGACCAGGCCCTGGCCACCGGGGCCCGCGCCTTGTTCATCTGCGACTGGCCCGAGCGCATCCCGCCCGAGCTGCTGGCCCATTTCAAAGACGGGATCTTCGCCCTGCGTCGAGCGGCGAGCCAGAACGAGGCCTTTCTCGAACTGCATCCTGGGCTGTTCGAATGTTATGGGGTGACCACGGCGACGGTGGGCGGGATGGTGCTCGACCATCTGGCCCATCTGGTCTTCAGGCGGCAGAGCCCGGCCGATGAACGGCCGACGGCTCGCCCCCGGCCGGTATCGCCCGTGCCCGACGCGGAGGGCCATTGATGGTCGAGCAAGCCGCCCTCTGGGCCGGATCCTTCGGCGATGACTACCTCGAGCGCACCCGTCTGGACTGGCGAGGCCGGTGCCCGTTCTTCCGGCATGTGCTGTCGCGCACCCAGGGCATTGCGTCCATCGGCGAGCTGGGGGCGGGGGCGGGCTACAACCTCGAGGCGCTCCATGCGCTGAATCCGGCCTTCCGGCTGACCGGCGTCGAGATCAATGCCCGGGCCTGCGCCGAGATGGCGAAGCGGTCGTTCATCCAGGTGGTCCAGGCCCCGCTGCAGGTCTTCTCGCCGCCGGCCCCGTTCGACCTGGTGATGACCTGCGGCGTGCTCATCCATCTGCCGCCATCCGATCTGCCACTCATCTATCAGCGGTTGTACGATCTGACCAATCGGTACATTCTGCTCAATGAGTATTTCAGTCCACAGCCGGTCGCCATGCCGTATCGGGGGCTCGAAGGACACTTGTACAAGCGTGATTTCGGCGGCGAGCTGTGGGATTGCCATGGCGATCGGCTGCGCCTGGTCGATTACGGCTTCCTGTGGAAGCGGGTCGAACAGGTCTGGGACGACACCACTTGGTGGTTGTTCGAAAAGGCAGGGCAGCCGTGAGGCGCTGGCGAACGGAAGGACAGGTCGGGCTGGGCGACGGCCAGGCGCCGTATGGCAGCCGACCGTCGAGACCAGGCTCTGAGAACATCAGGGCAACGATGCCTCTCGTCATCCGGCGGTGGTCGGCGGCCTGGCCAGCGTTGCCGACGGGCGGTCGCTCGGTATGACCAGTCGCCCCTACGCGCGGAACATGAAGGTGCTGCGGCAGCGGCACCCGGCGCTGGCTCGGATGCTCGACCGCGCGGCCCCCGTCGACTTGACCTACGTGGTGGAGCCGGCCAAGAATGGGGCGCCGACGCTGACGGTGCGCCGGAGCGACAAGGCCTACCAGGTCCACAGCCGGTACGATCCGGCCAAGGAGGCCTTGCAGCAGGTGCAGGCCCGGCGTTTCCGCAATGCGCGTCTGATCATGGTGCTGGGGCTCGGCCTTGGCTACCACCTGCGGGCCTGTCTGCAGCACCATGCGGCCGAGGTCGTCGGCGTGATCGTCATCGAGCCCGACCCGCAGGCGATGAAGGCCGCCCTGGAAGCGGTCGATCTGACCGACCTGCTCGAATCCGATCAGGTGAGGTGGGTGGTCGGGGTGCCCGAGGCCGAGGCCTACGCCGCCTTGCACAGCCTGTTGCAGCAGGCCGGGGTCGGGGTGCAGCTGTTCCTCAAGACGCTCGTCATCTTCGAGCACCCGGTCCTGGCGCAGTTGCATGCCGACTATTTCCGGACCATGGTGCGCGCCTTCCGCGAGGCGGCCCACACCATCATCTTCAACTACGGGAACTGCCCGAAGGATTCGATGGTGGGGGTCGAGAACATCATGGGCAACCTCAGCACGATCATCCGCAACCCGGGCATCAAGCAGGCCTACGGGGCGTTCCGCGGGGTGCCGGGGGTGCTGGTCTCGACCGGACCCTCGCTCGATCGCAACATCGGCGAGCTGCCGCGGGCCGTGGGGAAGTGCGTGATGATCTGCGCCGATTCGGCGTTGAAGGTGCTGTATGCGCATGGCATCAAGCCGCATGCCACGGCGTCGGTCGAGCGCCTGCCGGAAGTGGCCGATCTGTTCACCGCCGTGCCCGAAGACTGGCGGCGCGAGATCTGGCTGGCGGCGACCCCGGTCATCATGCCCCAGGTCTACCGGGTCTGGACCGGCCCCACCGTCATCGTCTACCGGCAGTTCGCCCATTTCGAGTGGCTGGACATGCCGAAAGGCATGCTGCCGATCGGGCCTTCCTGCGCGAATCTGGCGTTCAAGGTGCTCGAGGCCCTGGGCTGCGATCCGATCATTTTGGTCGGGCAGGACTGCTCCTTCCCGAACGTCGAGAAGACGCATGCGGCCGGGGCCAGCGGCATCACCCAGCTCGATCTGCAGCAATCGCAGTTGTACAAGGTGCGAGGGAACGAGGAAGAATGGGTCTACACCGACCAGATCTTCGACCTCTTCCGCAAGACCTTCGTGACCGATGTGGCCGCCTATCGCGGCACCTGCATCAACGCGACCGAAGGGGGGGCCTTCATCGAGGGCACCGTGCGCATGACCTTGCGCGAGGCCATCGACCGCTATTGCCAACGGGACGTCGAGGTCTGGCCGCGCCTGGCGCAGGTCCTGGCGCCGCCTTCTGCCGAGGAGATCGCCCGGGAATGGCGCAAATTCAAGCGCATCATGGAGGAGACGCGTACCGAAGTCGAGGGTGTCATCAAGTTCTGTCAAGACGGCGAACGGATGGTGGCGGCCTTCGAAGATGAACTGAACGCTGGCGGCTATACCGCCCTCGAGGATTTCCTGGCCCGCTTCCCCGCCGATCGGCTCGAGCAGGTCTACGAGGAAATGGTCCGGCAGCGCGGGCGGATCATCCAGTTCGGCAAATATTTCCAACTGTATCTCATGCACATCGTTCAGATGATCATCGTGAAGTTCGAGATGGATTTCAACGAACTGCCGACCCTCTGCGACGACCGCAAGCGCTGCCAGTTGCAGGCGATCCGCATGATGCGGCGCTGGTTCCCCACCATCGGCGACGTCTGCCGGTTGGCGCTCGATCTGTTGAACAAGGCGTATGCCCAGCTCACGCAAGAATTCGGGGCCTGAGACCACGGCCGGAAGGCCGCCACGGGGTGGCCGGGTTGGGACTGCCCGCCGGCCGAAGACCGCCGCGGGGGATACGCTGTCGGTGCTCTCCCTGTCGATGACCGAGGTGCTCGACAACCTCGAGGATCTCGGCGTCTACATCACCGATCGCCAACGGCGGATCGTGTTCTGGAACAAGGCGGCGGCGCGGATCACCGGGTTTGCGGCGGCCGAGGTGGTGGGACGGAGCTGCCATGACAAGGTGCTGAGCCATGTCGACCGCCATGGACGCAGTCTGTGCGATTCCAGCGTCTGTCCGCTCGCGCTGGCCATGGAGCAGGGACGAGCCCGGACGCCGCGCACCTTCGTCTTCAGCCGGGCCAAAGATGGAGCGCGGGTGCCGATGGCCGTCTCGGTTACGCCGATCAAAGACGCCGCCGGCGTCGTGGTGGGCGGGCTCGAAGTCTTCCGGGAAGCGGCGTCGGAAGTTCGCGATCTCGAGCTGGCCCAGACGGTGCAGCGGCAATGGCTGCCCGGCCCTGAGCAGCTGGCGCGCTGGCCGTTCCTCGGCCATGCCTGCTGCATGGCCGAGATGGTCGGCGGCGATCTCGTCCGGGTCTTTCCCGGCGCCAACGGGACGGTGGCGGGGCTGCTGGCCGACATTTCGGGCCATGGCGTGGCCTCAGCGCTGGTGACGGGGTTTCTGGTCAGCAATCTCATCCCGCTCGAGGGGAAGGTGCGGTCGCCGGTCGAGATTCTGCAACATCTGGCGGGCCTCTACGAGCAGGGCGGCTCGACCTTCCATTACTATTCGGCCCAGGCGTTCGTCTACGATCCGGTGGCCACGCGGCTCCACCTGGCCAATGCCGGGCATCCGCCTCCCATCCTCCTCGAGGAGGGCGGGGCCGGGCGGTTCCTCGATCTGCCCAGCGATCTCATCGGATTATTCGAAGCGCGCGAATTCGCGACGCTCGAGCTGCCTGATTTCACCGGCAAGCGGCTCGTGATCTACTCCGATGGCATGACCGAGGCGCCGGATCCGGCCGGGCGACGCCTGGGCGAGGCCGGCCTGCTCGCGGCCTGCCAGCGCTTGGCAGGATTGCCGCCCGCAAACCACGCCCGGGCCTTGGTCGACCACGTGTTCGCCTACACCCATGCCGCCGATCCGGTCGATGACCTGACGGCCCTGGTGCTCGATGGCTTTGGACTGGCCCGGGTGAGGTGAGCGATCGCCCGGCGCGAGGCAGGCAGGGGCTGAGGGGAGGTGCATCATGCGCAAGAGATGGGGCCGCCGCACGGTGGTGCCGCTCTGGTGGGCGACCGCCCTCGTGGTGGTCGGCCTGGCCTGGCCGGCGTGGGGGGAAACGGAGCTCGGCCAACGGATCGGGTTGGGCGAGGAACTGGTGGCGTTGGTCACGAAAGCCAGTGCCGATCCGACGTTTCCGGATCAACCAGCCGGCCGTCAGGCGCTGGACACGTTCCTGGCTCGGCTGCAGGATGCCTTGGCGCGCGAGCCTGGCGAGACAGTACGGCTGGTGGCCCGGTGGGCCCGGCAGGGCCGCCACCGACAAGCCGGGCGTCGCGTGCTGGAAGAGATCCTCGGCCGGGCGCGCGAGCGGCTGGCCCTGTTGTCCGATGCGGGGGCGCCAGCGGCGCCTGCCGCGGGTCAGCCGGCGCAGAAAGAGCTGGCCGAGCAGGCGGTGCGGGCGATCGCCCAGATCGATCGCTTCCGGGCGGCGACGCCCGCCCTGCCCCCGCCCGTGCCGGCCTTTCCTTTGCGGCCTGGTCCCGCCGATCTGGCGGCCCCGGTGCCGGCCGGGGCGTCGGCTCCCATCAATGTGGCCGTGGATGGGGCGATCATGCACCTGTGCTCGCCCTCGGCCCGGGAGCGGTTGATCGCTCTGGCGACCGCGGCCTTCCCTGGCCTGGGCCCCGTACGGGTGGAAGTGCGGCCCGCGGCGCGACCCGCGGGGGAAGGGGGACGATCCGGCCTGGCCGGGTCTGCCCCCGGGCTCGATCTTGAGCTGTTCCTCTACGATTGGACTCCCCCGTTCACCTTCATGGGGTTCGGCCCGGTTGCTGCGCTGGCGGCGCGGTTCGCCTTCACCGGGGTGCCGGTCGATCTTTTGAGCGACGACCGGGTTCCCACCCCGGGCGAGGTCTTTTCTGACGAGCGACTGGCCAGTTTCACGGTGGTGCTCGATCTCACCGCTCTGGAAAAAGTGTCGGCCGCCGGCGATCCGACGGGACGGCAGGCGATGACCCTGATCTGGCCGGGGCAGAGCTGTTCGCTGGCCGTGGACGATGAGCGGACGGCCCGAGGGGTGGAGAAAGATCTGGCCGATGAGCTGGGCCTGGGATTCCGGGGAATGGGCGAATCCGGTCCACCCGGAACGGTGACGGTGGGCAACGCCGGGGATGACCTCGCCCTTTTGGTGACCGGCCGGACCGTTCAGGGCCAGGCCTTTCAGGTGCTGGGTCTGCTGGAGCCAGGGCAGGGTCAGCCGGCGTTCGCCGCGGCCGTGCTGCTTCTGGATGGGCGGCGACCAGGCTTCCCTCTCAGCCTGGTCTGGCCTGCCGTGCCATCCAACGTGACGGCCGCGGCCTGCCGCGCCTTCCGCAAGCTGCTGGTGTTCTACCCGTGGCTGGAGGATCTCTGGTGTTGCACGACTCCAGAGGGGCGCCGTCTGCTTGTGCTGGCCGGACGGGGCTGGCGGCCCGGCGATCAGAAACCAGAGGCGGCCGAGCCCGCCAGGTGAGCCGCGAGCGCGCGCCAGGAGGCAGGTAGGGTCGAGGGGGAAGGGGCTGCCCGGGGAAGGCCCACCAGGCAGTGGTTCGCCGGCCGACCTCGCGGGTGACTCAACGATCGGGCGCCCTCTGCCGATGAGGGGGTGGAAATCTCGGATCGGGAGTTCGCATGACCCGCGTTCCCTTCAAGGTGGTCGCCCTGGCCGTGGGGATTCTTCTGTGCCTGCCGGGGGTGATCGGGTGCAATCTGTATGATGGGATCGATTCGGCCCTGACCGCCCGCACCGACGAAGATCTGCTCGCGGAAGGCGATCTCGCCCTGGCCGCCGCCGACTATGCGGCGGCGGCCGAGCGGTTCGACGCGTTGCTCGAGCGTGGCAATGCCGGTGATCCGGTCCTGCGAGGGAAAGGCGAAACCCTGGCCGGACAGGGCGGGTTCGCGGTTCTGCGCAGTCTCGATGCCTTGCAGAACGGCATTGGTCCCTATGATCGGGCCCCCGTCTGCTTCCGCACTGCCTGGCTGGCTCGCGACCGCCAGCTCGTGAGCCAGGGCCTGTCCTGGATGAGCCGCCTGGCCCGCCCGGAGCGCCCCGATCGGATCGCCCGGGGCCTGATGAAGGTGGGCATCGCCACCCGCCTGCTGCTCGACAAATACGATACCAACAACAACCGTCGTCTCGATGCCTACGACGAGATCGATTTCGACACCAACGACGGGAAGACGCCGCCCTGGCCGACCCTCTACCGCGATCTGGTCAGCGGTCCGGCCGCTGATGGCGAGACCCTCGAGCAGGCCTTCGCCGACCTGGCGCTCGGGTTCGACGGGCGCGGCGAGCCCTGGACGCTGATTTCCCCCGTTCTCGGCCAGACCTTCACGGGAACCTACACCGACAGCAACCGGGCGACGATCCGGGCGGTCGGCGATCTCATCGAGCGCTTGCAGGCGGCCAATCCCTATTTCGAGGTCAACCTCGCCAGCTTTGCGGCGGCCATCCGCGCTCTCGACGGGGGAGACGATTGATGCACCGCCGATCGGCCCACGATGGCGCGGCCGGGGAAAACTTCGCTGCTCTGGTCGGCTGGTTCTCTCGCCAAGAGGGGGGCCTTTTCGACAAGGCCGTCACCGGCCGTGCCCGAGCGAGGCGACCGGCTGGCCGGAGCCGAGATGAAGGGGGGACCCTCGTGGTTCGCCTTGCCCTATGGCTGGCCGTTGGGCTGGTCATGAGCGGTCTGTCGGCGGCCGAGGCACGGTATGCCCACCGTCTGTTCTACGAGACGCCGCGGACCCAGGGCATGGGCGGGGCTGTGGTGGCCGTCGCCGACGATCATCAAGCCCTGTTCGCCAATCCGGCCGGCCTCTGTCAGGTCAACGACAAGGGCTATGCCGTGGTCAACGCCCACGGCGAGATGAACCAGGACTTCCGCCGGGTGAAGAATCGCACCGACGGCCTCTCCGATGCCGATACGCCCGAATCGCGTGCCGCCAACAATGCGAAGTTGTCCGACGTGATGGGCCAGCAGGCGCGCCTGGTCGCCGGCAATCTGGCCTACTACCTCGGTGGTCGGGACGGCCACGGCTTCGCGGGGGCCTTCCTCTACCAGGCGGTCACCGAGATCGGCGTCATTCGGCCGACCAGTCCGCGTCTGCAGGTGCGGGGAGACATCGATTCGGTGCTCCTGGGTTCGGTGGCCCGCCCCATCACCGGCGGCAAACGCAATCTTTTCAACGATATCGCCCATGGCTGGTGGGGGGCGACGATGAAGTTCCTGTCGCGTCGGTCGCTCGATCGGGAGTACGATGCTCGCGATTTCGCCCAGCTTTCGGAGAGCGATCTGCGCGCCGAGCAGCGCAAGGGCGCGACGGCCGACTTCGACGCCGGCACGTTCTGGCGCCTGAAGAACGACTGGGACACCACGCTCGGGCTGTCCGTCTCCAACCTGCTCGAGTCCGAGGTCGATCCGTCGATCGGCCGGTTGCGTCGGGAGTGGGCCGTCGGGGCGACGATCAAGCCGCTCAGCGGGCCGCCGGAACGGAAACGCAAGCTGCTGCTAGCCGCCGACCTGTGGGACATCGCCGGTACCGATGGTACCTTCTTTTCCCGGCTGCGGCTGGGGGCCGAAGCCCTGGTCGTCCCCTGGCTCAAGGTGCGCACGGGGGTGCGCGGCGGGTATCCGACCGCGGGCTTCACGGCCGAATTCCGGGAAGCCCGGCTCGATTTCGCCACCTATTCAGAAGAACTCGGCCCCCGGCCTGGCGATCGCGAAGATCGTCGCTACAGCCTCTCGTTCGGCTTCGAGTTCTGAGCCGGGTTCGCTGGCGAAGCGGCGGGGAGCCGTCAGTGCGGCGTGCTCATCGCTTGCCGCTGGGTCCACATCGCAGGGTGGAAATGGCTGGCTCCCTGGCGGATCGGTTGCGCATCGGAAAAAGGCGACGTAGACTGCTGTTGGCGTCCGACGCTACCATGGGCAACCGTCAGGCGGAGGGGGGGGCGGCCAGCCCTCCACAAGGGTTCCTACGACAAGGATAGAAAAGCGTGCGCAAACGGAAGATCTGTGTCGTCACCGGGTCGCGGGCGGATTTCGGGCTGCTGTTCTGGATCATGCAGGAGATCGCGGCCGACCCTGCCCTCGATCTGCAGCTCGTCGTCACCGGCACCCACCTGGTCGGGGGCCGGGATGCTGCGCTGGCGGAAATGAAGCGGGCCGGCTTGAGGGTGGCCGAAAAGGTCGAGATGCTGCTGGCCACCGATTCGCCGGTGGCGATTGCCAAGGCCATGGCGCTGGGCACCATCGGGTTCGCCGAAGTGTTTGAGCGGCGCCGCCCCGACCTGTTGCTGATTCTGGGCGATCGCTACGAGATCTTCGCGGCAGCCCAGGCGGCGTTGGTGGCGCGGCTGCCCATCGCGCACCTGCATGGCGGGGAACGCACCGAGGGGGCCATCGACGAGGCGATCCGGCATGCCATCACCAAGATGGCCCATCTGCATTTCGTGGCGGCCGCAGAGTTCCGGCGGCGGGTCATCCAGCTGGGCGAAGACCCCGAGCGGGTCTTCGTGGTCGGCGCCCCCGGCCTGGAGGCGGTGCGACGGGCTCCCCGCCTCGGTCGAGCGGCCCTCGAACGCGATCTGCAGTTCCGCCTCGACCCGCCGCTCTTCCTGATCACCTGGCATCCCGAGACGCTGAGCCCCGATGGGGGAAGGGCTGGCTTGCAGGCCTTGCTGGAGGCCCTCGACCGGTTCCCGCAGGCCCGCCTGCTCTGGACCTGGCCTCACGCCGATCCGCAGGCGAGCGCCCTGTATGAGACCATCGCCGAGTTCGCCGCCCGGCATCGCGCGCGGGTTTTGTTCACCGAAGGGTTGGGCCTGACTCGGTACGTCGCGGCCATGCGGCTCGCCGCCGCGGTCATCGGCAACTCGTCGAGCGGCATCATCGAAGCTCCTTTCCTGAAAGTGCCGTCGGTCAACATCGGCGATCGGCAGAAGGGGCGGCCGCGCGCCGCCTCCGTGATCGATTGCGCCGCCACCCCGGCGGCCATCGAGGCAGCCATCGCCAGGGCGTTGTCTCCTTCGTTCCGGGCCGCCTGCCGGCGGGTCGTCTCGCCCTATGGCGATGGCGACGTCGCCCGCGAGGTGGTTCGCCTCTTGAAGACCTATCCCTTGCAGAGCTGTCTGACGAAAACCTTCTACGATCTCGATCGAGGTGCGGCATGGCCCGAACGCTGATCATCGCTGAAGCCGGGGTCAACCACAACGGGTCGCTGGCGCGGGCGCGCGAGATGGTGACGGCGGCGGCCCGGGCGGGGGCCAATTATGTCAAGTTCCAGATCTTCCGAACGGCGGCCCTGGTCACCCGCACGGCGGCCAAGGCCGACTATCAGACCAGGGCGGGCGGCGTCGGGCCGACCCAGTATGACATGCTGCAAGCGCTGGAACTGGCGCCCGACGATTTCCGCGCCTTGCAAGCCGCCTGCCGGGAGGCGGGCATCGGCTTCCTGGCCTCGCCGTTCGATGAAGAGAGCCTGGCGTTCCTGGTGCGCGAGCTGCAAGTCGACCTGCTCAAGCTGGGCTCAGGTGAACTGACCAATCCGCTGCTGCTGCTGGCCGCGGCCCGCAGCGGCCGCCCGGTGATCCTGTCGACCGGCATGGCCACGCTGGGCGAGATCGAGGAAGCCCTCGGGGTCCTGGCGTTCGGCCTGAGCGAGATGGACCCCGCCCACGGGCGGGCGGCCCTGTCGCCGGCCGCCTTTCAAGCCGCCTGGCTCGACCGGGCGGCGCGCCAACGGGTGGCCGAGCGGGTGCGGCTCCTGCACTGCACGACCGAATATCCGGCCCGGTTCTCCGACGCCAACCTGCGGGCGATGGCGACCCTGCGGGCGGCCTTCGGCCTCGAGGTCGGGTTCTCCGATCACACGCCGGGGATCGCCCTGCCCCTCGCCGCCGTCGCCCTCGGGGCGACGATCATCGAGAAGCACTTCACCCTCGACCGGAACCTGCCGGGGCCCGATCACCGCGCCTCGCTCGAACCCGCCGAGCTGCGGGCCATGGTCGAAGGCATCCGCGCGGTCGAGGCCGGACTGGGCGATCCCACCCGACCGCTGGCTCCGGCCGAGATGCGCAACCGCGCCGCCGCTCGCAAGAGCCTGGTGGCGCTCCGCCCGATCGCCGCCGGCGAGGTGTTCACGCCCGACAACCTCGGCATCAAGCGGCCGGGCACCGGCCTGTCGCCGATGCGGTATTTCGCCCTGCTCGGCAGGCCGGCGCGCCGGGCCTACGCGGCCGACGAGCTGGTGGAGGACGCATGAACCGGCACCGACGATGGCACCGACGATGGCATCGCTGCCGGCTCGTCTGGCCGTGCCTCGCGGACAGCTCCGCGGCCCGAGGGGAATGGTCGTTGCCAAGATGGAGGCGGGCGGTCGCCCGCCATCGCCCCGACCGGAGCGCCGGTCGAGCCTCACCGTTCGCCGGGGGAGCTGAGCGATGCGGCCGCTGATCTTGATCGGCGCGGGCGGCCACGGCTCGGTGCTGCTCGATGTCATCCGTCTGACGGGCCGGACGCTGCATGGGGTCTCGGCGCAGGAGACGCCGGCCGGGCCCGCCTGGGCGGGCCTTCCTTTCCTCGGACCGAATGAGGCCCTGTTCGATCTCGATCCTGATGACTTCGAACTGGTGAACGGGGTCGGGTCGGTCGGGTCGATGCGGCGGCGGGCCGACCTCTTTCGCTGGTTCAAGGCCAGGGGATTCGTCTTCGCCACCCTGGTCCATCCGGCGGCGGTGCTGGGCAGCCGGGTCATTCTCCGAGAAGGGGCCCAAATCATGGCTGGGTGCGTGCTGCAACCCGACGTAATGATCGGGGCCAATTCCATCGTCAACACCCGCGCCTCGGTCGATCACACCTGCCGGATCGGGGCGCACGTCCATCTGGCGCCAGGGGTGACGCTCTCGGGCGATGTCGTCGTCGAAGACGAAGTCCATGTCGGCGTAGGCGCCACCGTGCTGCAAGGCCGCCGCCTCGGGGCCGGCTGCGTGGTGGGGGCTGGGGCTGTGGTCACTCGTGACGTGCCGCCCGGCGTGACGGTGGTGGGGGTGCCGGCCCGGCCCCTGCCGGCCAAGGGGACCGGCCATGATTGAGGGCCAGCGAGTCCTGGCGGTCATTCCGGCACGGGGCGGCTCGAAGGGCATTCCCCGCAAGAACCTGCGCGTCATCGCCGGGCGGTCGCTCCTCGAATGGACCTGGCGTGCCGCCCAGGGCTCCGCCTTCCTCGATCGCACCATCCTGTCTTCGGAAGACCCCGAGATCATCGCGGCCATGCGGGCCCTGGGCGGCGACGTGCCGTTCGTGCGCCCGGCCGAGCTGGCGGCCGACACCACGCCGGGCATCGACCCGCTGCTGCATGCGCTCGATGCCGTGCCCGAGCGGTATGATCTGGTGGTGCTCCTGCAGCCGACCTCGCCGCTGCGCACCGCCGCCGACATCGATGGGGCCATCCGGTTGTGCGTCGAACGGGGGGCGCCGGCCTGCGTCTCGGTCGGCCCCGTCGGCAAAAGCCCGCACTGGACTTACCGCCTGCACGAAGATGCGCGGCTGAGCCCGATCCTGCCGCCGATCGAGGGGGCTGCCCGCCGCCAGGACCTTCCCGCCTACGTCACCCTCAACGGGGCTGTCTACGTCGCTCGCACCGACTGGATCAAGCAGACTCGACGGTTCGTCGCTCCCGAGACCGTCGCCTTCCTGATGTCGCGCGAATCGTCGGTCGATGTCGATGACGAGATCGATCTCCTCGTCTGCCAGGAACTTCTGCGTCGTCGCCTTGCGACATGACCGAGGTCTTCATCGATACCGACGAGCGCCTGGACGTGGTCGTAGGCACCAACCTGCGGCTGATCCAGAAGATCGACGGGACCGCCTTCGCCGTCGACACCCTGCTCCTGGCCCGCTTCGTGCGCCTCGGGAAGGAGATCGTCCGGGTGGCCGATCTCGGGTCGGGCAGCGGGATTCTGGCCTTCCTGCTGAAATACCGCCAACCCTCCCTCGAAGTGGTGGGGTTCGAAGTGCAGCCCGAGTTCCATGACCTGGCGTGTCGCAATCTCCAGCTCAACCCGCAGATGACCGGCCTGTCTTTCGAGCTGCTCGACGTGCGCGAGATTCCGGCTCGGCTGCTGCCGGAATCGTTCGATCTGGTCGTGGCCAACCCGCCCTACTACCCGCTCGGGACGGGTCGACTGCCCGACCGCCCGGGTCGCGCTCTGGCCCGCCATGAGCTGGCCGGCACCCTGAAGGATTTCGTCGAGGCGGCCGCCTGGCTTCTCAACTACGGGTCGCGCCTGGCCATGATCATTCCGACCGGGCGTTTCTACGAGCTGCACGACTATCTGAAAGCGGCGCAGTTCGGCCTGCGCCGCGTCCAGTTCGTCCACCCCAAGGAAGGGCAGCCCTCCCATCTGGCGCTGGTCGAAGCCGAGCGCTTCTACCGTGGGCCCCACGAGGCCCTGCCGGCCCTGACCATCCATCGGGCCGACGGCAGTCTCGGCACCCCGTTCCACCATCCCGACTTCCTGCTTCGTTCTTGATCAGGGAGGAGGAAGCCATCGACGATGGTGACCGCCGTCGACCAGCTCCGAGCGGTCGCCCGCCGCAGCTGAATCCAGCCATCGGCATCCGCCGGTTCGACCCGATCAAAGATCTCTGGCCGGCTGCGGCGGCGTGTCTATCGCTGCAGCCCGATCTTCTTCAGGAGCGGAGCCAGGGCCTGGGTGAGCTTTTCCAGAGCGGCGGGGTGGGTGTGCAGGTAGTAGGCCGCCCCGCCCACCAGGGCCAGGAAGATCACGAACCAGACGAGGCGGGCGCGCCAGCGTGCGGCGGCTTCGTTCTTCTCGAACTCGGCCGCCTTGGCCTTGTCCTGGGCCCAGCGGGCCTGATGCTGCTTCACCTTGTTCCAGCAGGCTTCGCTGCAATACGTGCCATCGGGTTTGCGCAGGGAGCACTGCACGCACAGCGGTTTGCGGCAGCTCTTGCAGCGGGTGACGGCCTCTTCATCAGGGTGATTGAGGCATTTCGAGCCCTTCGCGGTCGGCAACGGCTGTTCCATGAGCGATGCTTTCTCCTCTCGAGGTCGATAACGGGGTCACCGGGGGGAGCGGTTCGCCTGCCTGTCGAGCCGCCTGATCGCCGGCCAGGCGACCATCCCTGGCCTCGAATCGTTCGGCGTGAACCGCCGGCGAGCGGTCATCGACGGCTCCGGTCCGCGGTGAACCGGGGAAAGATGGCGGGCGCGCCGGTGATGATCCGGTGCAGCAGGCGGAAGAAGAACGTCCGCTTGGCGGCGACGAATTCCGGAGAGTCCTCGTCGCGGGCCGCCAGGTCGACCACCCCTGGCCGGTCCGAGATCAGGACCCCGGCGTAGAGCTGCAGATCGGGGCATTCCCGCAGCACTTCCGCGGCGTGGCCCAGTTCGACCTCGACGATCTGGGCGCCCTGCTGGGCGGCGAGCCAGTTCCACGTTTCCACCAGAATGGAGGGCACGGTGGTGGCGGCGACGGCCGGCAGATCAGAGGCGGCGGCATTGCGCACAGGAACGACGCGATTCCCCGATCTCACCAGCACCGGGGCGACCACCTGCCCGATCTCGAGACCCGGAGCGAGAGCCCCGGCGTTGCCGAACAGCACCACCTGCCGGAACCCTTTCCGTACCAGCTCGCGCAGCACCGTGCCGGTCTGGTCTCCGTACAGATTCCGGAACGCCACGATCCGGGTGAGTCGACCCGCGGCATCCGGCAGGAAGTATTCCCAATACGGGAAGTTGGCATTTCCCCCGGCCTTGCCTTTCAGCAGATGCGTCTGCCCGAACGGCGCGATGAAGCGGTCCAGTTCTTCGAGAGTGAGCCGGGCATAGGCTTCGAACCCCCGCTGCTCGAGGAATTTCAACAGGTCGGAGACCACGAAGTTCAGGGCGCCGCGGTACCCGAGCACGATCAGGGTGCGTTGATCAGCCGTCAGCCGGCGCAGCGCTTCTCGGCACAGACGTTCGGCCAGATGCGGGTAATCGGCGACGGTGTAGACTTCGAGATGGGAGGCGGGCAGCAGATTGCGCGTCAGCAGTTGGGCGAATTGCAGGGTGGTCTGGACGAGCCGGTCCTGGCCGAAGAGATTGGTGACCACCAGGTAGGGAACGCGCTGGCGAGCGGTGATGACATAGCAGTCGTCGATCCTCGACCGGTCAAGCGGAACGAAGATCGTGCCCTGTTCGAAGCCCTGAGTCCCGAGCCAGGCGAGGGCCTCATCGAGCAGGCCCCCCACCACCATGACCCGCAGGCCCCGGCTCAAGATCAGGTCCTGGATCTCCCGAGGGATCTTCTGGTCGAGGTAGCGGTCGATGTCGATGGTCAGCGGGTCGGTCAGCACCTCGAGAGGGAAAAGGGAGGCGAGGGGAACCGCCGTTCCGGAGGTGGAAAGATGGGAGGGAAACGTTCCGCGAATGGTCCGGTAGCCACGCGGAATCCGCAATCGGGGCCGACTGGCTCCATACAGCAATCGACGCTGCACGAACCGCAGCAGATAGGGTGGCAGTTCCTTGGTCGACGGTTCTTCGCCGGCCTGGAAGATGGCGCGCAGCCGGGTCGAACTCAGTTCGGGCGCATCGGGATCGAAGAAGCGTACCCGCCCCTGCGCGACGAGGGGCAGAGCGGCTGCTGGCACGGTCTGCTCATATCCTTTGCGGGCCATGACGGCCACGATGCGACGCTCCCCGGGTCTGGGCAGGAAGCCCTTGTCGACCATTCTCTGGAAGGAATCGGTGCCGCAGATCTGGTAGTAGGTGTGGGTCGGTCCTTCCCGTCGCATGATCTCGGCCATCAGGTCGGCGACATAGGTCAGCGGCGCGCGTTTGGCGAGCTGCTCGATCAATTCCCGTTCCGGCAGCCGGACCGCCCGGTGGCGGGCGGCGACCAGCCGCGCCATCTCGTAGCGCACCTCGAACGGCGAGGCTTCCGGTTTGTCGGGAGGATCGGCATTGGGCATCAAGTAGACCGCGTCGAGGTGCAACAGGTCGATGGCTCGATCGATCACCTGCAGGTGGCCTCCATGCAGGGGGTCGAACGTTCCGGAATAGAACCCGATATTGCCGGCCCAGGCGGTGGCGAGGCCGGCCAGGATCCAGACCAGGGCCAGTCGGCAGGCCCGGCCATAGACAGGGGAAACGGTCGTCGGTCGCATGTCGAGAATCCTCCCGGAGTAGTGCATGCCCAGTGTAGCACACCTCGACCTCTCCCTTCCCATGCCCCTTCACCAGGCTTCCCCGGCCTGTGCTCATCGGGGAGGTCAGCTGCGACGGAACAGGCGTTCGCTCTTTGGCCAGTCTCTCGATGGCCGGGAAGGAGGCCGGCCCCATCCCGCGCGCGATGCGGAACAGGGCCGACGGGAGGGGAACCGACGGGAACAGGGGAAGGGCGTCGGGCCGCCCCTCGGTCGGGGCGACCGCGCCGGTCTCAGCAAGGCCGGGCCGGTGTGCCGGACCCGCTGGCCAGCGCGCCCTGGCGGCCGCTCTTGAGACTGAGCAGGAAGCCCAGCCCCAGGAAGATGAACGAGCCGGTCATCAGGATGCCTGCCCAGGCCAGGCTCGACAGCTCCGACAGGAAGCCGGCGGCCCGCACCACACCGGCCTTGATCCAGCCGAAGAACTGCCAGATCACGATCATGGTCAGGAAGCCGGCGCTGTACAGGTTCTGGCGGGTGATGACCACGGCGATATGGCCGGCCAGCGCCAGCAGGACATTGGCCTTGCCCAGGGGGCCCACGATCTCGCCGGGCTGCCAGGTCGCCCAGGCGAATCCGGTGATGGCCATCAGCATGAAGAAATCGAAGCCGTTCTGGCAGCCCTCCTGGCGGATGGTCTTCTGGATGAACGCCTGCACGAAGAACAGACCTGCCAGCAGGTAGGGCACGTAGACGAAGGGCATGTCGGCGATCGCCCGATTGGCGGCCATGGCGTCGGCCATCATGTTCTTGACCAGCTGGAAGGGAAGGGCCAGGAACGGCACCAGCAGCAGAGCCCAGTAGAAGGACTGCTCGCTGCCCAGCAGGGGGTGGGCGGTCGTGTCCTGGAGGTTGCTGCGTCGCCAGGTGGCGACGATGAACGGCAACTGGATCAGCGCCGCCAGCACCCAGATCATGTAGATCTCGGTCACCCCCGAGAATGGCACGCCAACGGCGGCGGCGCCGGCCCGTCCCACCGCATCCATCGAATGGTAGACATACTGCGGCGCGAAGTAGATCAAGGCGAAGGCCCCCAGCGGGAAGAACAGGCGGTCCCAGTACGGGGTGATCCGGAGCAGATGCACGGCCAGCCCCAGTTTGACGGCGCCGCTCAGCAGGTAGAGCAGCGAGATCGCCTGGCCCCAGCTCGCGCTGAGCGCCGAAATGCGCACCTGGTAGAAGGTCAGATCGGCCATGAAGATCAGCACGAACAACAGCAGGATCTTGCCGTGCCGCAGGTTGGTCGAGGAGCGCAGCAGGTAGATGCCCATCGCCACCATCAAGATCTCATAGATGTTCTGGATGCCGAAGAACAGCGCGACCGTCTCGACCCCGACCTGCCGGGTGTTGGCTTCGCCGCTCACCAGCAGCAGCCCCAGGAACATCAACAGGACGCTGACCAGATACAACGGGTTGGCGGCGATGAACCACTGGGCCAATCCCCCGCGTTGCTCTGCGGCAGGCTCCTCGCCGCTCTCCTGGCGAGGCCGCCGGCTGGGCGGCACGGGTGGCGGCGGCCGCCGGCCGTGCCCGCCGGCCGCCGGGACCAGGTCGGTCGTGGTGGCTCGCTCTGGCGATGCCTGGGCGATCGATTCTGCGGAAGTCTCGGCGCGCTTCTCGTCGTTCATGGTTCCCCCTCCTGCTCGTCACTCGCGAGCGGACTCCTCTCATCCAAATTTTGTACCACCCATCAAACGACTGATGCAGAGCCATTCTGCCAGAATGACCATCGTGCCCGGACAATCCTGACGCACTCCTGCGACACGCCTGACCGAGGGTTGGGAATCCTGTCGCCATGACCTTGGCACCGCCGCCGCCCCTCGCCGGCAGGCCAGGTGCGACCCCGATGACGCCCCTGGTCGCGATCTCCGCCCGATGGCCCTGGCGAAGTGGTCGCAGGGTCGGGCGGTCGGTGGCGTTTCTGGCGAGGAATATCTATAATGGCCGGGTCCATTCAACCTGCCCCTCGAGGAGGCCCCCATGTCGCAGCCTGGTTACTACCGTCATCCCACCATCCATCGTGACCAGATCATCTTCGTCAGCGAAGACGATCTGTGGACCGTCGAGGCGGCCGGCGGCGTCGCGCGCCGCCTGACCTCCGGGCTGGGGGCGGCCTCTTTCCCCGCCCTCTCGCCCGACGGTCGGTGGGTGGCCTTTTCCGGCCGCGACGAAGGACCGCTCGAAGCCTACCTGATGCCAGCCGCGGGCGGCCCGCCTCGTCGCCTGACCTGGTTCGGCTCCTTCACCCGCGTCGTCGGCTGGCGGGATGCCCGTCACGTCATCGTGGCCAGCGATGCCGGCCAGCCCTTCCCGCGCGAACTGCACCTGCACCTGGTGCCGGTCGATGGCAGCCCCGCCCAGCCCCTGCGCCTCGGGCCGGCCATGTCGATCTCGTTCGGCCCGCAGGGGGCCTGCGTCCTCGGTCGCAACGCCGTCGACCCCGCTCGCTGGAAACGCTATCGGGGCGGCACTGCCGGCGACATCCTGATCGACCCCGATGGTCGGGGCACCTTCCGCAAACTGCTCGACCTGCGCGGCAACCTCGCCCACCCCATGTGGGTCGGCGATCGCATCTTCTTCCTCTCCGACCACGAAGGGGTGGGGAACCTCTATTCCTGCCTCCCCTCCGGCCAGGATGTCCGCCGTCACACCCACCACGAGGACTACTACGTTCGCTTTCCTGCCACCGATGGGCGACGCATCGTCTACCACGCCGGGGCCGATCTCTACCTCTTCGATCCGGTCACCGACCGGGCCGCGCCCGTGGCGATCGCCTACCACAGCCCGCGCACCCAGCTCTTCCGCAAATTCGTCGAGGGCGCCCGCCATCTCGAGGATGTCGAACTCCATCCGCGCGGGCATCTGCTGGCTCTGGTCTGTCGCGGCAAGACCCTCACCATGGGGAATTGGGAAGGCCCCGTCGTCCAGCATGGCGAGCCGGATGGCGTGCGCTACCGCCTGACCCGCTGGCTCAACGATGGCGAACGCTTCGTCACCGTCTCCGACGCCGACGGCGAAGAAACCCTCGAGATCCACCATCTCGATCTGCGCCGCCCGCCCGAACGCCTGCCCGTTCTGCCCATCGGCCGACCGCTCGACCTCAAGGTGTCGCCGGTGGCCGACGTGGTGGCCTTGACCAACCACCGCAACGAGCTGATCACCGTCGATCTGAAGACCCGCCGGGTCGCCGTGCTCGACGCCAGCGGTCTGGCGCCCATCCATGGCTTCGACTGGTCGCCCGATGGCGCCTGGCTGGCCTATGGCTGCGCCCTGTCACGCCATACCTCCGCCATCAAGCTGGTCGATGTCAAAAAACGCCAGCCTGTCCAGGTGACCTCTGCCGTTCTGCAGGATGTCGCTCCCGTCTTCGATCCCGACGGGAAGTACCTGTACTTCCTCTCCTATCGCGAGTTCGATCCGGTGTATGACAACCTGCACTTCGACCTAGGGTTCCCGAAGGGGGTGCGCCCCTACCTGCTGATCCTGGCCAAAGACACGCCCAGCCCGCTGCTGCCGGTGCCCAGACCTGTCGAGGGCGACGACAAGGGGAAGGCGCCGACCGCCCCCGCTCCCACTGCCGCCGCCGCCGGGTCTGCGCCGGCCGGCAAAGGAGCCCGTCAACCACCCCCAGCCGCCCCCAAGGCCGCTCCGCCGCCTGTGAAGATCGATCTCGAGGGCATTCAGCAGCGTCTGCAGGCCCTGCCTGTGCCCGAGGCCCGCTACCAGGGCATCGCGGCCATCAAGGGGAAGGTGCTGTTCAGCCATGTGCCGGTCATGGGCGCCCTCGGTCGCAGCTGGCTGCCTGGCGAACCGGCGGCCCAGGCCACGCTCGAGATGTTCGACCTCGAGACCCTCAAGACCGAGACGGTCGCCGCCAAGATCTCCGACTTCTCGGTCTCGCCCGATCGCAAGACCGTTTTGCTCCGCATCGGCAACCGCCTCCGCCTGATCAAGGCCGGCGAGAAGGCCGACGAGAACACCGCCCGGGAACCGCCCGGCAAGAAGAGCGGCTGGATCGATCTCGGCCGGGTCAAGCTGTCCATCCTGCCGCAGGCCGAATGGCGGCAGATCTATCGGGAAGCCTGGCGTCTGCAGCGCGACCAGTTCTGGACCCCCGACATGTCGCGCGTCGACTGGAACGCTGTCTACGAACGCTACTACCCGCTGCTCTCCCGCGTGGCCACCCGGGGCGAATTCTCCGACCTCCTGTGGGAGATGCAGGGGGAACTCGGCACCAGCCACGCCTATGAATTCGGCGGCGACTACCGCCCCGAGCCTTCCTACGCGGTGGGCCTGCTCGGCGCCGACCTGGCCTGGGATGGCAAGCTCAAGGCCTGGAAGATCGCCCACCTGCTGGAGGGCGACCCCTGGCAGAGCAAAAAGACCTCGCCCCTCCTGCGGCCCGGCCTGGGCGTTTCGCCGGGCGATACCCTCCTGGCCATCGGGGGACGCCCGTTGTCGGCCACCACCCCCCCTGGCGCCCTGCTGGCCAATCAAGCCAATGCCGAGGTGGCCCTCACCATCGGCGATGCCCGGGGCCGGAACCCGCGGGTCGTCAGCGTCGTCCTGCTGCCCGAAGAGACCTCGGTCCGGTATCGGGACTGGGTCGAGCGCAACCGCCGCTTCGTCCACCAGCGCAGCCAGGGCCGCCTCGGGTATGTCCATGTCCCTGATATGGGGCCGCGGGGATTCGCCGAATTCCACCGGTATTTCCTGGCCGAGATCGATCGCGACGGGTTGATCGTCGATGTCCGGTACAACGGGGGCGGGCATGTCTCTTCGCTCCTGCTCGAGAAGCTGGCGCGCCGCCGCATCGCCTACATCCAGACCCGCTGGTTCGGGGCCGAGCCCTACCCGGCCGATTCGGTCGGCGGGCCGCTGGTGGCTTTGACCAACGAGCTGGCCGGCTCGGATGGCGACATCTTCTCGCATTGCTTCAAGCTGCTGAAGCTGGGGCCGCTGATCGGCAAGCGCACCTGGGGCGGCGTCATCGGGATCTGGCCCCGCCACCCCTTCGTCGACGGCGGTCTGGCGACCCAACCCGAATTCAGCTTCTGGTTCCAGGACGTCGGCTATCAGGTCGAGAACTACGGAACCGATCCCGACATCGAGGTCGAGATCCTTCCCCAGGACTGGCGTGCAGGAAGAGACCCCCAGCTCGAACGAGCTGTCCAGGAAGCCTTGGCGCTGCTGCGGCGCCAGCCTCCCCAGACTCCCGAGCTGACCCGTCATCGCCCCGATCTGAGCTGCCCACGTCTTTCTCCGCGCCGCGTCCGCTCTCGTCGCTGAGCCCTTTCCGGGCAGCAGGGCGGCCCTCCTGCCCAGGGAGGCGAGCTTCGCGGCGGCCGCGCCGCGTAGGCCCGCGATGCTGACGTCGCCTGACGGCGATGGCAGCGGCTGGCCCGGCCGGTGATCATGCCTCCTGCCGCGGCCGGGCGGCCGGCGGGGGAGAGGCCGTTTCCTCCGGCAGGCTGGGGCCGGTGGCCGGCCCGTCGTGGAACAGGTCTTCCATCAGCGAGATCGAATCGAGGTCGGCCAGAATTGGCTGCAGATCTCCGCTGCCGGCCGGGACTTCGGTCAGGCGCTGCCGCAGGAGATTCAGCCGCGACGCGACCCGGACCTGGGCCCGGGCGAACTGTTCGAGGTCTCCGCGCCGGGCTCGCAGGCGGGCGCTATTGCCGGCGAGATCGCGCATGAGCGCGCGGAATTCGGCCCGTTCGTCCTCCTGGGCGGCCTGGCCGAGCAGCTCGTTCAGCTCGCCCAGACGGGCCTCGATACGGGGCAGCTCTTCGTCGAGCAGGCCCTGCACGGCCTCGACCCGGTCTCGCTCGGCGAACAGTTTGAGGCGGACCTTGTCGAGCTGGGCGAGGTAGGTGTGCAGGCCGCGGGTGCGCAGCAGGCGCTGCAGCGGGACGAACTCCTCGCGGACGCGCTCGAGACCTCGCCACTGTCGCCGCTCGGCATAGCCGCGCACCATCCAGAACAGGACGAACAGGAGCGTCAGGCCGAGCGGCACCGCCGCCCAGGGCGACAGCCCGGCCAGGGTCGAGACCACCCCCATGACGACGAGCTGGATGACCCCGAAGAACCATTCGATGAGCCCGGTCAGGAACGCCAGGGCGACCTTCGACATGGCCAGCAGGAAGACCAGCCCTACCAGCAGGCAGCCGAAGCCCCACACGGAGCAGGCCAGACAGGGCGCCGGGAAGCGCGGGAACATGCCGGTTCAGGGAGCCGCCGAGAGCGACGCCGATCCAGATGGAGAGGGCGCCTCGGGGGCGGGCCCTTCCCCGAGTTCTTGGGTAGCACGCGGCCCGGGGAGGGGCGATGGTATCGGCCGAGGGGCCGAGAGCGCGGCCGACCCCGACGCCGGCGGCGCCGCGGCGTCGACCGTGGCCAGCAGACGGCGTGCGCTCTCGTAATCCTCGTCGGTGGCGGCCACGAACCCCTGGAAGTCGTCGGCATCGATGGTCAGGTAGGCGCGATGCTCGGGATTGGCCGCATCGAGCGCCAGGAAGGCCTCGCGGAGACGGGCGATCAGGGGGGCGGGCAGGTCGTTCCGGCAGACGATGGGCTCGTTGGGGATGGGCTCGGTGCGGCCGATGACGTCGAGCCGCTCGATCATCAGCGGATTGCCCAGCAGCTTGCGCGCGTCGTCGAAACAGGCCCCTGCATCGACCTTGCCGAGGAAGACGTTCCAGACCACCGCATCGTGTTTCTGCAGAAAGCGTTCCTCGCGCAGGTCGCGCGCGGGGTCGAGACCGGCTTGCAGCAACAGGGCCCGCGGGAAGATGTAGCCCGACGAGGATTCGGGATCGACCCAGGCGATCCGCTTGCCGCGCAGATCGGCGAGCGTCTTCACCCCGCTGTCCTTGCGCACGATGATGATGCCGCGATAGGAGGTGGCGTTGCCACGGATCGGCCGGACCAGCGGTTGCAGGCGATACCGCTCGCGGCCGCGCAGGTAGGCCACCGTGCTGAGCCAGGCGATATCGATCTCGCCCGACCCGACCTTGGTCATCAGGCTCTCGTAGTTGCGATCGCGCGAGAAGACCAGCCTCACCTCGGCTACGCCGACCGCCTTTTTCAGATATTCCTGCATCCAGCCGATTTTGCGAACCACCTCGCCAGGCCCTGCGAAGGGCACCCGGCCCAGGCGCAGGACCATGTCGGCATAGGGGCCGGCCGGGGCCGGCTCGCTCGGTTCGGTGGCCCGCCCAGGCGCGATGGTGAGCAGCAGCGCGAGAAGTATGAGGCCGCCCACGCGGGCGAAGAGGGATGACGACATGCAGACCTCCGCAGAACCGACGGGAATCGGGCGGGCTTGGACGCCGCGCTGGCTCATGATACCACGCCGGCTTCTTGCCACGTCAGGGTCGATGTCCGTCAGGCCTGGGCAACCCTGCTCTTGTCGTCGTCAGCCAGCATGCCGCGGCCTGGTCGCCGGTGACGCCGTCGCTCCCTCCGCCCGAGCGCGAGGGGCTCGGCTTCCCGCGAGACATGGAGTCCAGGGGTCGGTGGCCCCTGGCGGGGTTGCCGAGGAAGAGGGGCGCTGACCGTGCGGTCGGCCTGGCCGGGAGAAAGGTCCCCTGGGGCCAGGCCGCCGGACCTCCGTCGAACCTGTGGGAAGGCGGCTGCCTACCAGCCGAACACGAGCTTGCTCAGGATCAGCAGGCCGATCGCCACGGCGGCGAAGATGAGCTTCATCTTGAGTTCGGCCGCTTCGCTGTCGGGATTGGGACGTGTGGGTTGATCCATTGTGCTCCTCCTGTGTCATGCAGCAGGACGGTTCGCACCGTCCTGGTCAGCCGGCGGGGCGGCCCGGGAACCGGACCCACCGCCGCGATCGGCATCGACAGATGGCGGCCCGACCATCTGGATCACCCTTCGGAACAGCCGTTCCGAACCCTTGCAGAACCCATTATACCAGATCGGCATTTCCTCGATGGAATTGACTCTTTCGCCGGCGCGAGGTTCCCGTTTGCTTCACCCTGTCGGGGGAGCTTTGCTCTCGGCTGGGCGGCGAATCTGGCGGCGAGGCGGTTCGCCGCCGAAAAGAACACCGCGGGAACGCCGAGGTCGGGGTTCCCGCGGTGGTCGAGAGCGGGCGGCTATTTCACCAGAGGGGGCAGATCGTAGAGCACGTCGTCCCAGGGGTGGCGGTAGAGCGGGGCCTTCAGGCGGACCTGATCCATGTAGTGGCCGATCATCCCGATGGTGCGGCCCAGCAGGAACAGGCCGTTCAGGCCGCCGCTGTCGACCACGCTCTGGATGCGCTCTTCATCCCAGCCGAGGCCGTACATCATGTCGACCGAGAGCACGCCGATGGCGCCGTCGACATTGAGGATGAGGGTGTCTTTCTTGGCGGTGGTGAGCTTCTCGACTTCAAGGGCATAGTCGAGCAGCGGGGTCTTCGGGAAGTGCTCCTTGGCGAACTTCTTGAGCAGGACCACGCGCATGTCGGGGTTCTTCACGCTCTTGATCAGGTGACCGATCCCCTGGATCTTCTCGTTCTTTTGCTTCATCGAGGTCACGAACTGCTCGGGGGTCATCTTTGCGTCGTAGGCGGCCTTGAACGAGAGGGCCGCCCCGGCCACGGCCCCGCCGAAGCGCGGTCCGATGGTCAGGATGCCGGAGGCGACGGCGCTCATCAGATCGCGGCCGGCGCGGGCGGTGACGATCGTGTTGTGGGCGCCCGAGACGCAGGGACCATGATCGGCGCACAGCTTCAGCACGATCTCCATGAAATCGGCCGCCCACTTGGGCAGACGCTCCTTGAACCACAGCAGGCCGATCACCTCGCCCACCGAATAGTTCTCGGAGATCACCTTGCTGATCTTGTGCCCGGCGTAGACCAGTTCGTCGCCGGAATCGTCGGAGATCGTACAGGTGAAGTTGGTGGGCCGCCGCACCAGGTTGCGGGCCGCGGCTTCTTTGTAGTTCATGGGAATGGGCGGCGCCTCGACGTCGGGGATGGGCTTGTGCCGGCCGTCGGCGACGAGCTGGTCGAAGGTGTGCTTGATCGCCTGACCGAAGTCGTCGAAGCTGGCAGGCACGATCACGCCCACCTCGCGCAGCGCCTGGTTCTTGGCCTCGGCCGTTTCGCGGCGGGCGTCGGCCTTGGCGCCGGCGTGCCCGAACTGGATGCCCTTGGGCATGTACTTGATCGAGGTGCCGGTCACCCACATGACGAGGGGCTTCTTGATCTTGCCCTGTTTGACGGCCTCGACGATCCGCCATTCCTCCTCGCCGCCGACCTCGCCGAGGCAGACCAGCATCTTGATTGCCGGATTGGCTTCGAAGCGGAGGAGGTGTTCGAGCAGGTTGGAGCCGGGGTAGGCATCGCCGCCGATGGCGATGCCTTCGAACAACCCGTCGGTGTTGCGGGCGATGATGTTGTAGGCTTCGTTCGACATGCCGCCGGACTTGCTGACGAACCCGACCGAGCCGGCCCGGTGCAGCTTGCTGGCGATGATGTTGTCGATGGTGCCGCCGGTATTGCCGATCTTGAAGGCGCCGGCTGCGATGCCGCCGACGGTAGCGGGGCCGATGATGACCTTGTGGCGGCGCAGGGCGAGGGCGCGCAGGTGGCGCGAGAACCGCTCGGGGATGCCCTCGGCGATGACCACGATGGTGCGCAGCTGATCCTGGTCGAGGGCCTGCTTGGTGGTCTCGAAGGCCGACCGGAACGAGGCGAAGTTGATCATCACGTCGGCGTCGGGGTGCTTGGTACAGGCGGTCGGCAGATCGGGATAGACCGGGATGAAGATCTCCTTCTTGCCGTAGAAGCATTTGAAGGTATCGCTGCGGCCGGGGTCGACGATCGCCGCCACCGAGGGCTTCTCGCGCTTGCAGCAATAGTCGAAATCGAGCATGCGCTGGACGGCGTTGGTCTGCATGCCGAAAATGATGGACCGGGTGTCGCGATCGAACAGCAGGTAATCGGGTCGTTTCATGGCGTCCTTCCTTCCCTTCGTGCCAGCGTCAGGCTTGCAGGGCATCTTTGACGATGCGGGTCATGTGGTATTCGGGGCCGTGGACCTCGATGGGCAGCCCCAGTTCTTCGGCGGCCTTGCGGATGTTGGCCAGCCCTTCGTGGTAGTTGGGTCCGCCGCGGCGCACGTAGATCCTGGTGTTCACCTTCTTCAGCTTCCCGGCGTATTCCTTCAGGGCCATGATGATGCCGGTGAAGGTCTTGGCCACGTCGGTGAAGTTGGCGATGCCGCCGCCGATGATCAAGGCCTTGGACTTGCCCTCGGGGTGGGGCTTGCGGGTCATCAGATCCATGATCACCTTGGCATATTCGTAGGTCAACTGGGTGCTCGGATCGCCCGAATATTCGCCGTAGAAGGCCAGCTCCTTGGCGTAGCCGAGGTCGCAGACGGTGTCGGCGTAGATGACCGAGGCGCCGCCGCCCGCCACCATGTTCCAGATCCGGCCGTCGGGGTTGAGCAGGGTCAATTTGAGGGAAGCGCCCGACATGGCGTCGAGTTCGCGGACCTTCTGCTCTTCGGGCGTCAGCTCGCGACCGAAGGGGGCGGGGAACTCGAGGTCGTCGCCCCACAGCTTGCCGGCGCAGAATTCGGCGGTGTCATCGAGCTTGGCCACGAGATCGAGCGGGATGATCTTGTTGTCGGCGATGGCGAATGGGTTGATCTCGAGGTAGGTGAAGTGCAGATCGGCGAACATCTTGTACAGGCCGATCAGGAACTTCGCCACCATCGGGCGATGTTTGCCGAGGTCCTTCGGCAGGGCTTTCTCGACATCGACGCTCTCGATGCCCTCGAGCACCGGCACCTGGATGGAGATGACCTTCTCCCAGTTCTCTTCGACGTTGATGCCGCCCTCGAGCGAGAAGTAGATGGTATCGCCTTCGGCGCCCGATTTGATGGCGACATAGTACTCCTGGTCGTGCGGAACCCAAGGTTCGATCAGAAAGTGGGTCAGGGTGCCGGTGATGTCGCCGACCTTGGTTTCCTTGCCCATCCGTTCTTTGATCCAGGCCCTGGTCTCCTCGAAGTTCTTCTTCACCAGCACCAGGCCGTGCTTGCCGCGCTTGCCGAACAACTGGTCGGGTTTGGCCACCAGCAGGTCCTTGCCCAGCCAGGGATTGTCTTCCTTCAGCTGGGCCCAGTCGGTGTGCCGGTCGACCAGCACGATCCGGCCGTCGTACCCGAATTCGCCGCCCAGATACGTCGGCAGGTGTCTGGCCATCATCTTCTTGCCGTGATACTCACGAATGCCGCGTTGCGCCATCTGCTATCTCCTCATTCGATGTGATGTACCGCGTTGACAAGCCTGTATAGCCCGTGCGAAGGAAAGGTGTCAAGGTGGCCCGCCAGGTGGCTGGCAGAACTTCTTCTCTGGATGTAGAATGGGTGGATAAGGATGACTTGATGAAGATGGACCGCCGGTCAGTCCGACTTCTCTCCCGCCAGGAAGCTTCCCAGGACGCGGAATGCAGCGATCTTCCTCCCGCCGAATGCATCCTGGCTGTCTGGGAATTGACCCGGCAGGCTTGGGCCTTCTACCGACCAGAAGATGCTGAACGAAGACTACAAAGACATCTTACGCGCCTTTCTCGCCGAAGGGGTTGAATTCCTGGTCGTAGGCGCGTATGCCGTGGCCGCTCATGGACTTCCCAGAGCCACCGGAGACCTAGACCTGTGGGTGAACCCGACGCCGGAGAATGCGACCAGGGTTTTACGGGCGCTGAAGGCGTTTGGGGCACCGACCCACGATCTCACCCCCCAGGACTTCACTTCGCCTGATACCGTGTTTCAGATAGGAGTCGTTCCGCGTCGCATCGACATCTTGACGAGCATCGACGGGGTGGCCTTCGATGAGGCGTATGCCGAGCGATGGGTGGTGGAGCTCGAGGAGATGGCGGTGCCGCTCCTGTCTCGTGCTCACCTCATCCGGAATAAAGAGTCGACGGGCCGCCCGAAGGATCAGCTCGACCTCCTGATGCTTCGGAAGCAGCGATCCTAGGCTGGCCGACCCTTTGGGGGTGCGACAGAAGTGTCGCATTCGGCCGAGGGTGCGACGTCGCAGACCTGCCAGGGGAATGAGGGCATAACATCCATTCCCCTGTGGCAGGCCAGCCCGAGAGAAGCTTCGTGCCTGGCATGATTTTTGAGTAAATCAGGGTGCTGGCCCATGCCCCGATCGACCGGGCATGGGGAAGGCAGAGGAAGCCTTGTCCCTTCGAGAGAAGTCGTGTTGTCAGCGAGGTGAGCCATGGATATCAACCGAATGACGCAGAAATCGCAGGAAGCCCTGCAACAGGCGCAGAACCTGGCCGTCCAGTACGGCCATCAGGAGGTCGACGTCGAGCACCTGCTGCTGGCCCTGATCGGCCAGCAGGATGGGCTGGTCCCGCGCCTGCTGAACCGCTTGAACGTGCCTCTCGATGCCTTGCAGCAGCGCCTCGAAACCGAGCTCGGCCGCAAGCCGCGCGTCTCGGGGCCCGGCGCCAAACCGGATCAGATCTACGTCACTCGCGCGTTGTCGGCGGTGCTGGTCAAGGCCGAAGAGGAGATGAAAGCCCTCAAAGACGAGTACCTCTCGGTCGAGCACCTGCTGCTGGCCATGATCGCCAGCGGCAACGACACGCCCGCCGGCCGGGTGCTGCTCGCCTTCAAGATCGATCGCGACCGCATCCTGAAAGGGTTGACCGAGATCCGGGGCAATCAGCGGGTGGTGTCGGCCAACCCTGAGCAGACCTATGAGGCGCTCGAGAAATATGGCCGCGACCTGGTGCGCGAGGCCCAGCGCGGGAAGCTCGACCCCGTCATCGGGCGCGACGCCGAGATCCGGCGGGTCATCCGCATCCTCAGCCGGAAGACCAAGAACAACCCGGTGCTGATCGGCGAGCCGGGCGTCGGCAAGACCGCCATCGTCGAGGCGCTGGCGCAGCGCATCCTGGCCCGCGACGTCCCGGAAGGTCTGAAAGACAAGACGATCTTCGCCCTCGACATGGGGGCCCTGATCGCTGGTGCCAAGTTCCGTGGCGAGTTCGAGGAACGGCTGAAGGCGGTGCTGTCGGAGATCAAGCAGAGCGAGGGTCGCATCATCCTGTTCATCGACGAGCTGCATACCATCGTCGGCGCCGGCAAAGCGGAAGGCGCGATGGATGCCGGCAACATGCTCAAGCCCATGCTGGCGCGCGGCGAGCTGCACTGCATCGGCGCCACCACGCTCGATGAGTACCGCAAGCACATCGAAAAGGATGCCGCCCTCGAACGGCGCTTCCAGCCCGTGCTGGTCGAACAGCCCGACGTGGCGGACACCATCTCCATCCTGCGCGGCCTGAAGGAGCGGTTCGAGGTCCACCACGGCGTGCATATCCATGACCGGGCCCTGGTGGCGGCGGCCACGCTGTCCCATCGCTACATCTCCGACCGGTTCCTGCCCGACAAGGCCATCGACCTCGTCGACGAGGCCTGCGCCATGATCCGGACCGACATCGACTCGATGCCGGCCGAGCTCGACGAGGTGACCCGCCGCACGATGCAGCTCCAGATCGAAGAAGCGGCGCTGGTCAAAGAGAAGGACGAGCACAGCGCGGCCCGTCTGGCCGAACTGCGCAAAGAACTGGCCGACCTGCGCGAGCGGGGCGATGCCATGCGCGCCCAGTGGGAGAGCGAGCGCGAAGTCATCAAGAAATGTCAGGCCCTGCGCGAGGAGATCGAGAAGATCCAGCTCGAAATCGCCGCGGCCGAGCGGGCCAACGATCTCAACCTCGCCGCCGAGCTGAAATACGGCCGACTGCCCGAGGCGCAGAAACGGCTGCAGGCCCTCGAGGCCGAACTGAAGCAGAAGCAGGCCACCGGGCGCCTCGTGCGGGAAGAAGTGACCGAAGAGGAGATCGCCGACATCGTCAGCCGCTGGACGGGCATCCCGGTCAGCCGGCTCATGGAGGGCGAACGCGAGAAGCTGCTCAAGCTCGATGCCTTGCTGCACCAGCGGGTCGTCGGCCAGGACGAGGCGGTCCAGCTCGTGGCCGATGCGGTGCTGCGGTCGCGGGCCGGCATCAAGGATCCGCGGCGACCGATCGGGTCGTTCATCTTCCTGGGGCCGACCGGGGTGGGCAAGACCGAGCTGGCCAAGGCCCTGGCTCAGGCCCTGTTCGATACCGAAGAGAACATCGTCCGCATCGATATGAGCGAATACATGGAGAAGCACGCGGTGTCGCGCCTGATCGGCGCGCCGCCCGGCTATGTCGGGTACGACGAGGGCGGCCAGCTGACCGAGGCGGTGCGTCGCAAGCCGTATTCGGTGGTGCTGTTCGACGAGATCGAGAAGGCCCATCCCGATGTCTTCAACGTGCTGCTGCAGATCCTCGATGAAGGCCGGCTGACCGACGCCAAGGGCCGGACGGTCGACTGCAAGAACACAGTCATCATCATGACCAGCAACATCGCGGCCCAACGGCTGATCGAAGGGATCGGGCCCGACGGGCAGATCGACCCGGCCACGCGAGAAGCCGTGCTGGCCGAGCTGAAGGCGACCTTCCGTCCCGAGTTCTTCAACCGGATCGACGACATCGTGCTGTTCAAGCCGCTGACCATGGCCGAGCTGAGCCGCATCGTCGACCTGCAGCTGGCCGATGTGCAGAAGCGGCTCGACGAACGCCGCATCACCCTGCGGCTGACCGACGAGGCCCGCACCTACCTGATCGAACGCGGGTACAGTCCGGTGTATGGCGCTCGCCCGCTCAAACGGCTGGTCCAGAAGGAGGTCGAGACGCGACTGGCGCGGTCGTTGATCGCCAACGGGATCCCCGACGGGACCACCCTGACGCTCGCGGTGGAAGGAGGGCAGTTGACGCTCCGGAAGGAGTTCGCTTCCGCCGCCAAAGCCGAAGCCGCCCATGGCTGAGCCACCGATGGGGGCAGGAGAGACCGCTCCTGCCCCCTGTCGCTCTCGATCGGATCGCCTCGGCCAGGCCCCGGCGGGCCTGCATCTCGGCACGACGCTGTCGCGCGGATAAGGGAGGGAAGCATGACGGTTGATGGGTACGACTGGGCGACCTGGCTGCTGTGGACCGGTGTGAAGATCGTGGTGCTGACGGGAGGGCTGGTGGTGGTGATGCTGATGGTCGATCCGTTCTACTTCGACCAGCCCCTCGCCGTGGCCGAGGCCGGGCTCGAACCGGCCCAGGCTCCCCCGCCGCCATTCGCCACTTCGGTGGTCTTCGGCGCCGAACTCGGCGATCCGGTCAAGTTCGCGCTGGGGGCTCGCGAAGTCAATACCCGGGCTCGGGTCGAAGTGCTGCAACCCTCGGGGCTGACGATCTACGATCGCGAGCTGGAGATCGTCAAACCGACCGTCGCCGCCACCCGCCAAGGCTGGCAGACCTTCTCGATCGGGATCGCCGAATCGGGCACCTATACGTTGCGCATCACCCAACAGAACCCGGGCATCATCAAGGTCTACCTGTTCCAGGGGCCGTTCCTCGCCCGGATGATCTTCCTGCCCTTCTTCGCCGCCTTCCTGGTGCTCGTCATCAGTCTGCTGCGCCGTCGCCAGCCGGCCGCCGGCGCCCCGGCCTCGCTTCCTGTGCCCACCGCTTGAGGCGCGGGCTTCTCCTCCTGACGCGGGCTATGGGGGCTTGTCTGGCCTCTAACGCACCAGTAGAGCTCCCACCTGCTCGGAGAGGGTACCTCTTCCGGCTCCAGGCATAGGTTAGATATAATTTAAAGTACTTTCGTGGCCTGGAGGTGCGGTCGATGAGAACCGTGCGATGGGTAGCCCTCCTGCTGGTCTGTTGGTGTGTGAGTGCGGGGTCCGGTCTGTGGGCCGCCGAAGATGCGCGGACCCTCTACGACCGGTATCTGGCCGCCTACAAGAATTATCAGGAAGCCGTCGCCCGCAACGCTCCGGAAGCGGAGGTCAAAGCTCTGGCGGCGGCCTTCAACCAGGCCCGAGCCGCCTATGAAGGGGCGGTGGCGACGGGCGAATCCGCCCCGGCGGTGGTCGACGATTGGGCGACCAACGATGAGGTCGCCCTGCCGACCCCGAACGGGGCCGGGGCGACGGAGTCCGCTCCCGTTCCCGAGGCGACGACCTCGGCGCCCGACAAGATGCCGCCGGCTTTGTCGAGCACCCTCAAAGACCTCTGGAGCGACAAGGGGCCCAAGATCGCCGACAAGGCCATCAAGACGCTCGAGCGGTTCGCCGCCGCCCATGCCACCACGGTGTACGGGGCCCAGGCGCGGTATGAGATCGCCAAAGCCCATGAATACCTGAGGGGTGACACGGCGGCGGCGGTCAAGGTGCTGACCGAGGTCGCCGCCGACCCCAACGCGGGGAAGTACGCCCGCCTCGCCCAGGACCGGTTGCGCTACCTCGAAGCCACCCGCCAGTATGTCCAGTGGAAGGTGACGCTCGACCAGCGCCGGGATGCCATGGAGGCCGCCTACGCCAGCTACCGAAAGACCAGTTGGTTGGCCATACCGGTCAAGGCCTTCCGCTGGACCGGCTACGTCGGCAAGCTGCTGTCCTTCCAGCGGGCGCTCAACGATTTCGAAGCGTTCGAGCTGAAGTATGAGAGCATCGCGGCCCCCTATGTGCCGCCGGTCGATGTGGTCTTCAATCTCTTCCCTGGCACCCGGGGGGCCAGGGACGACCACGCCGTCGTCCGGCTGATCTACGACAACAACCAGGCCTGGTATGCGCGTTGGAAGATTCTCAGCGAAGCGAAGACCTCGATCGATCTGCAGTATTTCATCGTCGAAGATGACATCTTCGGCATGGCGCTGTGCGGGTTGCTGCTGCGCAAAGCCAAAGCAGGGCTCAAAATCCGGTTCATGATGGATGCTCGCGGCACCAAGGGCTTCACGCGCAAGCTGATGGGCCAGGACTTCATCCAGGAGCTGGTCACCTACCCGAATGTCGAGGTCAAGACGTTCAATCCCATTCATCAAGACCTGGGAACCGCCATCTTCGACCTCCGTCTGATCATGGCTTCCAATCACGACAAGATCATCGTGGTCGACGGGGAATACTCGATCATCGGGGGGCGCAATGTATCCAGCCATTATTACGTGAACCCCGAAGACATGCCTGATTGCTATCGGGACTGCGATGTCCTCATCCGCAGCCAGGCGGTGGCCCAGCAACTGGCGGCCGCCTTCGAAGAAGAGTTCACGCCGCTCAAGCAGTACTCCATTACCAAAGACCTGTGGGGCAACATCGATATCATGAGCCGCGAACTTGAGGCCGCGGTGACCACCATGGATCAATACATCCGGGGGCGCGGGGTGTACCAGCCGGCCAAGGCCGACCGGCGCACGAGCAAGGCCCTCGAGGAATTCAATGCCGAACTGAAACAGTACAAGTCGATGACCGGGTTCGAGCAGGCCGAACTGCTGGGCGGGGCCCATACCGCCCCGGTGAAGATCATCGACAAGCATTCCCTGTACGGGCCGCGCAATGATATCGCCGATCAGTTGATCCGGTTCATCGATGGTTCGCGGCGGGAGATCGTCATCCAGAACCCCTACGTGGTGCTGACCGAACGGGCCGAGGCCGCGCTCAAACGAGCCGCCCGGCGCGGGGTCCGCATCCTGATCCATACCAACAGCCCGGCTTCGACCGACAGCCTGGCCACCCAGGCGATGTTCTATGCGGACTGGAAGCGCATCCTCAAGGAGATTCCGACCTGCCGCATCTTCACCTACTATGGCAAGCGCAAGCTGCACGCGAAGAACTTCGTGTTCGACGGCAAGATCGGCATCGTCGGCACCTACAACATGGACTACCTCAGCCAGGATGTGAACTCGGAAGTGGTGGCGGCCATCAAATCGACCGCCTTCGCTCGCGAGCTGCGTAACGAGATCCTGGGCGACATCGCCCGGTCCAAGGAGTACAAGATCGCGGTCGACGCCGACGGCCAGGTCACGGCCGTCTTCGGTCCCGACGACCTGCCGGGCAAGAAGATGTGGCTGATGAAGGCCCTGTCGAAGTTGACCTTCCTCAAGAAGATCATCTGAGGGTCGGCGGCGCGGCCGCTCTCGCTTGGCGACCCACGCCCCCTGTCGCTCCCGAGCGATGGGGGGCGTTCCTGTTCCTGGCGGCTGATCGATGACGGGTCAGGGGCTGGGTCTGACGGCCGACCAGGGCCAGAGGTCTTGGCCCTTCATCTCGGGCTTATGGCCGGGGCGGCCGCCGTGGTCAGCTCTCGGCGCCGATGTCGCTGCGGTACTGGACGTTGCGCAGGGTGAGGCGCGACAGATCGGCATAGCACTTGCGCCGGGCTTCGGCGAGGGTTTCGCCGACCGCCGACAGGGTGATGAGGCGGCCGCCGCGGAAGGTGAAGCGGCGCTCGGCTTCGTGCCAGACGCTGCCGGAGTGGAAGACCTGGGTGTCGCTCAGTTCATCGAGGCCCTGGATCGACGGCTCGGCCGATTCATCGTTCGGGTAGCCGGCCCGGGCCAGGACCACGGAGACGGCGGAGTTGCGGCCGAAGGCGACCTCGGAGCCGGTGGCATCGAGGCGGCCGAGGGCGCAGTCCATCAGCAGAGCGGCGAGGTTGCCCCGGAACCGGACCAGGATGCTCTGGGTCTCGGGGTCGCCCAGCCGGGCGTTGATCTCGAGCACCTTGGGCCCGGTGCTGGTCATGATCAGGTGCAGCGACAGGAACCCGCGGTAGATCAGCTTGTCGGCCTGCAGACCGTTGACGGTGGGAATGACGATGCGGGTGCGGATGCGCTCTTCCAGTTCGGGGGTGAGCCCGGGGAACGGACAGACCGAGCCGATGCCGCCGGTGGTGGCGCCGGTGTCGCCGTTGCCGGCCCGTTTGTACTCGCGCGAGCTGCTGAAGCTGACCCACTGCTGGCCGTCGGTCAGGATGGAATAGGAGCACTCGACGCCGGTCAGTCGCTCCTGCAAAATGATGGGTGGGCCGTGTTTCTTCAGCAGCCGATCGACGGCGGCCAAGGCTTCATCGGGGGTGTCGACCAACTCGACGCCCAGCCCCCGAGAGAAGCCGTTGCATTTGACCACCTTGACCCAGGGGTTCTCCTGCAGGAAGCGTTCGGCTTCGAGGCGATTGGCCACGACCTGGGTCATCGGCGAGGGGATGTTGTGCTTGACCAGGAACGCGCTGGCGAAGGCTTTGCTGGTTTCGATGCGCCCGGCGTCGGCGGCGGGGCCGATGACCGGGATGCCGGCCGTCATCAGGGCGTCGACCGTTCCTTCTTCGACGAAGCGCGAGGAGCCGACCACCGACAGATCGACCTGCTCGCGGGCGAAGCGCACCAGATCGGCATTGGAGGTGAAGGGCACCGAGGTGCACAACCCGCGCATGCCGTCGTTGCCGGGGCAGGCATACAACTTGTGAACGGAGGGAGAGCGGGCCAGGGCATGGATCATGGCGTGTTCACGCGCGCCGGAACCGAGCACCAGGATCTTCACAGCAACCCTCCAGCAGGATCATGCGACCGGAAGTTGCGGAATGGTACTACTTTGGCGGCCATTCGTCAATGCCGCGGCGGCAAGGCGCAGGGGGGACGCCGACGTACAACCATCGTTGTTGGCGGAACGGGAGCGGTCTGGCCAGCGAAATAGCGGTCAGGGCGGGTCGACGTCGGGCGGGGTCAGGTCGATCGTGGTGATCCCGTGGTCGGCGGCATAGGCGCGAGCTTCGGCCTCGTCGACGAAGGTGCGGACGACATCGAATTCGCGCCAGACCTTCTGGCCATCGATCTCCAGGCCGATGACGCGGCGCTCGACCTGGCCGCGATCGGGCGGATCGAGATCGAGCAGGCAGAGGCGGGGCCCGGCCAGGGCGCGGCACCGGGCGCAGACAGCTGGCCCGCGTTTGCAATGGACCATGGGAATGGCCCGAATGATGAAGCGAGGCATGATGGCACCTCCGGCAGCGGCGTGGGCCGGTTCGGCAACCGGCCGTGATCGCGGCTCGGGCGGCGGGGCGGCAACGTAGCCGAGCCCTTCGTTGGTCGAGACGAACAGGCCGCCGCACCCATCGTCGCCCAAGGCCAGGATGCCGGGCGACAGCAGGCCAGGACGCAGATCGAGCGGCACCACGGCGTGCGGGCCTTCCGAGTAGGGCGGGTCGAAGCGCACCAGCCGGTGCGGGGCGCTGCCTCGATCTTCTTCCGCCCAGAGCGAGCCGTGGGAGTCGAGGGTCAGGCGGCGCAGGGCGCGGCGGTCGCGATCTTCGTGCACGCACTCGAGCTGCTGGCCGTTCCATCGCCAGAGCCTGCCGTCGAAGTCGGCGACCAGGAGGTCCTGGGCGTGCCGACCGGCGCACAGCTCGCTGAAGGAGCCGGTCGCCACCACCTCGTACCGGGGGCGGCCCGGCGGCACCCGCACCAGCCGCCTGGTCGCGCCGATCAGGAACAGGCTGCCGTCGGCGGTCAGCGCGGCGTCGTAGAGCCAGATGGGCGGCTGGCGTCGCTCCGGACTGCGGCTCGGGGGAGTGAACAGCGGGGAACCGGCGAGCGGTAGCGGGACGATGCCGCGCGGGCCGATCTGCCACACCTGGTCGGAGCAGACCACCACGGCGCGATCGGGGGTCGGGGCGAACAGGCGCACAACCTCTCGGCACCTGCCCCGGGGCCGGAACACCGTGACCCGGTCGCCGACGAGCCGACCGACGAAGAGATGGTGCTCGCGGTCGGTCCCGGCCAGCCAGGCGCCGCCGTCGGCGGCAGCCGCCAGGTGCTGCCAGGGAATGGCTTCCCCGAGGGGAATGACCTGGCCCGCGGCGGTGACCCGATGCAAGCCGCGCTCGGTGGCGGCCAGCACTCCCCCGTCGGGCGCGGCCAGCAGGGCGTTGACCTGGTCGGAACGCCACCCCGGTGTGGTCTGGCCGACGATGTGGAGGAGAGGCTCCGGTCGCACGCGGGCCAGCCCGCCTCCGACCATGACCCCTTGTTCGGCCATGAAGGCCGCCCAGACCGAGCCGTCGCGGCCGACGGCCAGCGCCCGCGGGTAATGGCTCGGGGCGGTGGCGATGATCTCGAGGGTCAACCGCTCGGGGTGAGCGACGGTTGGTTCGGATGCGGTCTGGGCGCTGGCGGCGCGAGTCCCGAACGCGGCCATCGCACTGGTTATCAGGGCAGCCCAGATCAACATCGACAACCTCGGGCAGCGAGTTGGCGAAGACACCATGGCATGGTGGGTCACGGGATCCTCCCAGGGGTCGGACGGCGTTCGGGGGCGGCCCCGATCTTGTCGATGCCGACCTGACTCATTCTACCTGATTCCGCTGGCTGGGGCCACTCTGGCGGTTCTTGCTCATGGGGCCCGGAAAGCATTCGAGGGGAGGGCCTGGGATTGGCCTGCCCCGGAGTTCGACCCCGTTTCTCTTCACCAGCGGGTGGCGAAAAAGGTTTTTTCGGGCCGCCGAATCAGGTATTCTTGAGCCCAGCTCCACAATCACATCCTATGGAGGGTCAGGTCCATGATCGAATGGGTTCGGCGGCATCCATTTTGGACTGGAGCGTTGCTCTTTGTGGCATGCCTGGTTTTTCACGGGTACAATGCCCTCCAGCTATACCTCGATGTCACTGCCTTCAACCGGATGATGGCGAAGGATCCCCCCCTGGCGCCGCTCGCGGATATCGCTTCGTGGCCCGTTTCCCAACGGTACGAGATCGATCTGGCATCGGGATTCGAACCTCCTGATTGGGTGCCCGGGGCCCCCTCGCTGGGGGATCTGGTCGACTCCTCGAGAGGGGAAAACATGTTTGGACCAGACGATGGGATTCGCAAGTATCTCGAGCATGTCCCTGAGCGGGCCAGAATGCAGGACGAACTCGTCCGCCGGCTGACCCGGGTGGTGGCATCCTGGCCAGTCGCCGGGCCCGAGCGGGAATTCAACCATCCGCTGGCACCTTCTCCGCATTTCCGAAAGGCGCGTGACACGGCGCGGTTCTGGTGCCTGCTGGCTTGGGATCTGGCCCGCCAGGGCGATTCTCGGCGGGCGCTGCTCGCGATCTGCGGGCCTGCCATTCTTGGTTCATACCTTGAGATTCGGGAAACGCAGGTCGAAAGTTCTACGTTGTTAGGGGTTATGGTTGGCTCCGCCTTGCGGCGGATGTCGGGCCTTGGATTGGCAGAACTGGCGCCGTCTCTCAAGCTCTCCAAGGCCTTGGCCCAGGAAGTCCTCGGCTGGCTGGAAGCGGTCGAAGCGCATGCCATTCCCTTCCAACGGGCTCTTCGGAGGGAAAAAAACCTCTTGCCCAGTATTGCCCATTTCGTAACCCAAGAAATAGAAAAAGGACATGCCTTGCGGCTCTACGGGCGGAATCCTCGGGCCATGGTCCGGGTGTTTGCCAATCGGCGGTTGATCGATTCCTACCTCGATCCGGTCTTTGGCGAAGCGATCAAGGCGGCGGAACAACCCTATCCCGTTGCACGAAGCCTGTGGAAGGAAGTGGATCGTCGTAACCGGGAACTGGTCTGCCGGATCGACCAACTGGGATGGCATTGGCTTGGGTATGCGCTCAGGCCTGAGCGGTATTTGCTCGATGCGTATGCCACGCTTGCGGTGCCCAACGTGACCAAGTCCTATACGCAATGGCTCACCGGCAAGGCGGTCTTGCGCGGCGGGGCAGCGGCGGTGGTGATTCATGCCTACCGCCAAGAGAAAAACGCGTGGCCGGACACCATTGCCCAACTGCAGACCTGGCTGGAGGGGAAGCGCTACCCCATCGACCCCTTCACCAATGCCCCGTTTGCCTACGAGGGTGGCACCGCGCCTCGGTTGTTCAGCCCCGGCCCCGATCTGGCCACCGGCACCTCCGACGATCTGACGTTCCCGCTTTTGCCTGCCTCGGAAACGGGTCCCACCGGCAGACGTTGAAGGCGACGCGAGCTTTCAAATACGCGAAGCGCCGGAAGAGATAAGGACCGGCCGGAAACCGGGGAATTCGGCACCTCGCCCCTTCGAATTCTTCTTGAGCCTGCTCAGAAAAGGAGCTAGGGGGCTCGAGGGGGAATTGTGCGAGAGGAACCGGGTATGGTACTGTTGGGCCACCATAGTGAGGTGGAGGGGGCAGGAAGTCTATGCGGCCGCGGTTCGGAATCGGATCGTTCCTCGCCTGGGGGACGGGGCTCTGGCTGCTCGTCAGCCCGGTTTACGGGCAGGAGGCCGGGGTGCCGGCGCCGCCCAAAGCGCCTCCCTTCCCCGATTGGATGGAAAAAGCGACGATCGCTCCGACCCATTCGCCAGCCCCTGTCCCCGGGGCGGGAAAAATGACGGAGCCGGTCGAGCCGGTCGACCCTGATCCTGACGGTCAGCTGCGACCGGTGCAGGGGCCGTCGGGGAAGAGCCGCTTCCAGTTCACCCCGCCGAAGATGCCCGATTGGAAGAAGCTGCGGCAGAAGGCGACGCGGGTGACCTTGCAGCGCACAGCTTCGGGCAGCGAGATGACCGAGGTCGAGACGTTCGACTGCTCCGATCTCGAGGGAGAGCGGCGCAAGATCACGCAACTGGAGGCGGCGATCCAGGCCCTGCCGGCCGGCCCTCTGCGGTCGGCCCTGGAAGCGCGCTTGACCGACCAGCGCCGCCGGGTCGCCGCCGCCGAGGAACTCGCCCGGCTGTTGCCGCCGGCGGCCGCTGATCGTTCGGTGGGCAGCGGCGCCGAGCCGCCGGGGGCGGTCGTCGCGGCCGCCTCGCCGGTGTCGGGGGCCGGGGCCGGCCCGAGCGAGGCAGGAGCAGCAGCGGTGCCGGTGGCAGGAATGACTGGACCGGAGGGGGCGGTCATGGCGTCCGCGACGACCGCTGCTGCCTCGGTCACGGTCGGGCTTGGCCGGGCGTCGGCGAACGACCTGCGCACCGCTGCCCTGCCGACCACCCTCTCGCCGGCCCAGCGTCGCCGGGTGGAGGAGCTGCGGCGCATCCTGTGGCCACCGCCGCGGCCGCCGGCCCCGGTGCTTCCGGCGGCCGGCGCACCGCCGCCGGGGGCGGCGACGCGGGCGACGGCCAGCGCGACCCCGCCCGTCGGGCGCATTCCCGAGCAGTTCTACCGCCCGGAGCCCCGCAAATCGTTCTACCAGGAAATGAAGGAAGCCCGTGAACAGGACCAAGAAGAAGAGGCGTCCGTCGCCGGCCCGCCGGCCGATGCGGCGGGTGACGCTGCAGACGCCGCGGACGCCGCTGCTTCGCCCTCTTCCTTCTCGAATGCCCCATGACAGACGCGAGGTGAAATCATGACCACAGCCAAACCACCAGCCAGGAAACAGCATGCGTTCGGCATCGTCGGCGCGACCGGGGCCGTCGGCCGCACCTTCCTCACCGTGCTGGCCGAACACGGCATCGAGCCGCGCGAGCTGCGCCTGTTCGCCTCGGCCCGCAGCCAGGGGCTCAAGGTGCCCTTCGCCGGGCGCGAGGTGACGGTCGAGGCCGTCGACGGCGCCGATTTCAAGGGTCTCGACGTCGTCTTCTTCTCGGCCGGCACCGAGGTCAGCAAGGAGGTCTGCCCCCGCGCGGTGGCGGCCGGCGCGGTCGTCATCGACAACAGCAATGCCTTCCGCATGGACGACGGGGTGCCCCTCGTCGTGCCCGAGGTCAACGCCCACGCTCTCAGACGCCATCGCGGGCTGATCGCCAATCCTAACTGCTCGACGATCCAGATGGTGGTAGCCATCGCCCCCATCCATCGCGTCAATCCCATCAAACGCATCGTGGTCTCGACCTACCAGTCGGTGTCGGGCACCGGCCTCGAAGCGATCGAGATCCTCGAGCGGCAGAGCGCCGCGCGGCTGGCCGGGCAGCCCCTGCCCGAGGGCGTCTACCCGCATCCGATCGGGTTCAACCTCTTCCCGCACATCGATGTCTTCCTCGATTCGGGCTACTGCCGCGAAGAAGAGAAGATGATCAGGGAAACCCAGAAGATCATGGAAGCGCCGATCCCGGTCTCGCCCACCGTCGTGCGGGTGCCGGTCTTCTATTGCCACAGCGAAGCGATCAACCTCGAACTGACCCGGCCGGTCGATCTGCCGGCCCTGCGCCGCACCCTGGCCGAGAGCCCGTCGGTCGTGCTGATGGATGACCCGGCCCGGAATGTCTACCCGACGCCGCTGCAGTGCCAGCACCGCGACGAGGTCTTCGTCGGCCGCCTGCGCGTCGATCCGAGCGTGCCGCATGGGGTGAATCTGTGGGTGGTGGCCGACAACCTGCGCCGGGGCGCCGCTACCAACGGCGTGCTCATCTACGAAGCGCTGGTGCGGGAGGGCCTGCTCTGAACGGCTGGGACAGCGCCTGCCGCCGGCCGAGGGTCGGCGCCTTCCCTTGCACAGGCCCCCTGGGCGCCAGAGGCGAACCGCCGGGCAGGGGCGGTCGCGGCGCCGGAGGCTCTTTCGCGGCCCTGGCGAGGGTGTGGGCGAGGCCCGATCGCGGCGGCCGGCCGGGGCCCCGTTGGGAGGCGGCGGTCGCGAAGCTCGACCGCCGGCTGCTGTTCATCTGCCTGCTGGCCTGGCTGGTGGTCGGCCCCGTGGCTCGGGCGGCGGCGATCATGGTCCGGGCGCAGCCTGGCGACCCCGAGGTGCGGGCGATCCTGTTCCACGAGCGTGACGCCCGGGCCTGGATCTACTACCAGGGCCAGCGCCTGCACGTCATTCCCAAGATGCGGATCGACGCCGAGTGGAAGGTCGAGGAGATCCGGCGAGAATCCGTGCTGTTCTACCGATCGTCCACGCACAGTTTCATCGAGATGACCCTGGCGCTGCCGCGTCAGGCGCGCCGGCATCGCGGCTACTCCTTCTTCGGGCATCCGATCGGTTTGTGGGAAGCGCTGGAACTGGTCAGTCGCGGGTTCGGCTTCCACGCCGTCATGCACTTCCAGGCCGGTGGGACGGTCGTGCCCTGCCATCATGCCGAGAGCCTCGAGCGCATGCTGCTGAAGATCCTGCCGCCCCATCACCGGTTCGCGCTGGCCGGGCCGGTGCTGCTGGTGCTGCCCGTCCGCCCCGCGGCTGAGCCCTGGACCGAAGTGCTGGCCCGGATGCGCAAGACGGATCCGGAGGCGCTGACCATCCGCTTCCCCGGGTTGAAGAAGCCGGGGTCGCTGGTGTCGCGTGGGGACGACATCCAGTTCGTGCTGCGGCAGATCGCCTTGGGCGGCGAGACGCCGCTGCAGTTCCCGAAGGATCTGCATTTCCCGGTCTATGCCTCCTTCAAAGACGTCCCCTTCTGCCAGATCCTGACCAAGGTGGTCTACCTCAATCAGTGCTTCCTGATCGAGCGGGAGGACGGGCTCGAGATCCAGCCCTTCCCGCGGCAGATCCAGCCGGTGCTGACCCCGCCGGTGCCCGACCTGCTGCAGGCCGGCCCGCAGGAACCGCAGATGGGCTGGGGGCCGCAGCCGCCGCTGCCCACCGACCCCGAGGCCGCCGGCTGGGAGCGCCTGCCGCCCGGACCGCCCGCCATCGGGCCGGTGCCGCCCGGGCAGCAACGGGACAGCGAATGACGGCGACAGTCATCGGTTCGAACCCTGGTCCGACGAAAGAAGGCCGGCCGGTGCTGGCCTGCGTGCCGTGCGCCTCGTACGAGGCGGCGGAGCTGACGCCGGCCGTCGAGCGGCTGCTCGAGCCCTGGGGCGGGTTCGCGGCGTTGGTGCGGCCCGGCATGACGGTGTTCCTCAAGCCGAACATGCTGTCGGCCAAGAGCCCGGCCGCGGCGGCGACCACCCACCCCGCGGTGGTGGAAGTGGTGGCCGCCGCCTGCCGCGCCCGCGGGGCGCGGGTGGTCATCGGCGACAGCCCGCCGCTGACCATGAAGCGGGTCGAGGATTTCTGGGAAGCCACGGGCTACCGAGCCGCGGCCGATCGCGCCGGGGCCGAGCTGGTGGCCCTCGAACGCGAACCGGCTCGCGAGATTACGGTGACCGGCCCACGGGGCCCGCTCGCCCTGCGGATCACCGACTGGTACTGGCGAGCCGACCTGGTCATCAACCTCTGCAAGCTGAAGACCCACAATCTGACCGTGCTGACCGGGGCGGTCAAGAACCACTTCGGCCTGGTGCCGGGGTTGCAGAAGGCCCAGCTCCATCTGCGCCTGCCGCGCGCCACCGAGTTCGGGGCCCTGCTGGCCGACCTGGCGGCGGCAGTGCCGATGGGCCTGCATGTGATGGACGGCATCGTCGGCATGGATGGCAACGGCCCGGCCGGCGGTCGGCCGGTGCCGACCGGCGTGCTCCTGGCCGCGCGCGACCCCGTGACCGTTGATCTCGGCGCCAGCGCGGTGGCGGGGATCGAGCCGGCCGACCAGCCGATCCTGCGGCAGTGTCGCGCGCGGGGCTGGGGGCCGGCCAGCCTCGATGAGGTGGTGCGGCATGGCGATGATCCGCGGCGATGGCGGTTCGCGGGCTTCCAGGTGCCGGCCGTGCCGCTCTTGTACCGGGTTCCGGAGCCGTTGTTCAACGTGCTGCGGCGGTTCATCTGGGCGCGGCCGGCGCTGGTGCCGGCGCGCTGCATCCGCTGCGGAGCCTGCGCGCGGGTCTGCGCCGCCCGGGCGGCGGAGCTGGGGCGCGACGGCGTCCGGTTCCGCTATGGGCGCTGCATTTCCTGTTTCTGCTGCCTGGAGGTCTGCCCGGTCGAGGCCATCGCCATGCGGTCGAGTCCGCTGATTCAGGTTGCTCTGTACCTGCGGGCCTGGAAGCGCAAACTGCAGGGGAGGTCTGTGTGATCGCCGCTCAGGCTTGCCGCACGATCGCCGTGGGTGGCAAGGCGGGAGTGGCGGGCCAGGCGATGACGGGCGGAGACGGGAGCCTGCGGGCAGCCCATGGCGCGATGGGCCATGCGGGAGAACCAAGGGAACCACCCCGCATTGCCAATATGTACAGAATAACGTACAATTAACTATCCTATCTTTGGGGGGGAGTATGCGCCGAATCAATTTGAATCAAGACATAAAGCCGCTCTCCGAGTTTCGGGCAAACGCCGCGTCACTGGTTAAGCATGTTCACGAGACCAAAAGACCACTGGTGATTACCCACCGTGGGCGAAGCGCCGCCGTCCTTCTCGACGTGGAAGAATATGAAACCCTGATTGACCAGATTGAAACCTTGCAAGAAATACACATGGCTGAGCAGGAAATTGCAGAAGGAAAAGGGGTTGATCATACCCTGGCCAAAAAGAGAATTCTTGAGGGATTAAGGAAATGAAAATCATTTGGTCACCATTTGCCATTGAGAGGGTGACTGAGTTTGCAGAATTCATCGCACAAGAGAGCCAGCAGAATTCTATAATGTTTGTCGAAGGAATTTTTCAAGAGGTTGAGAGATTAAAGAAATTCCCAAAATTGGGAAGACAATTAATGGATTTTAGAAATCGAGAAATCAGAGAAATTCCTTGGGAGACTTTTCGCATCGTCTATCGAATTGAGCAAGATCGGATTATATTGCTCACGGTTCGACATTCCCGACAGGTGTTGTGGGAGAAAAATGAACTATAGAGAGGCCCAGCCAAGGCTGCCGGCGGACCGAGGGGATGGCGCACGCGTCTTGCTTCCGCCCGCTGCGCCCCCAATTCCCTCAGCCGCTGAAGCCTGGCGCGGGGCGCCGCCGCCGTTGATCATGAGAGCGCGCTGGTCTCGCCGCATTGAATGACCAGGCTGGCCGGCGGAGCAGGATGATGGCGATGAAAGAACAGGGGGGATTGGTCGAGTGGCTCCACCAGGTCGAAGTGGCCTGGCTCGATCGGCTCGCGCGGGCGGCCGCCGCCTGGGACGCCGGCCGCCGCCGGCGGGTCGGGCGGCTGGTGGCCTGGCTGGCGCGCGACGTGCTGCGCGTGCGGTGGCGGCATACGGTCGAGGCGCTGCAGCGCCATCTCGGCCTGGACGCGGCGGCGGCGATGGCGCTGGGGCGGCGCGTCTATGACACGTTCTTCGAGAACGCCGTCGAGCAGGCTTCCCTGGCCTATCTGACCGGCGAGGAACTCGATGCGCGGATCCGGGCGACCGGCCTGGAGCACCTGCAGCGGGCGCATGCCCGCGGCTGCGGGGTCATCATCGTGTCGGGGCACTACGGCCTGTGGGAGCTGGTGCCGCCGTGGCTGTGCCGGCGCAGGTTCAACATGACGGTGGTGGTGCGGCGGCAGAACAACCGGGCGGTCGATGCCTGGATGGAGAAGATGCGTCGGCGTGACGGGGTCGAGACCACCGATTCGGGCTATTCGCTGCGGGAGATCCTGCGGGCGTTGCGCCAGGGCCATCTGCTGGGGCTGATGAGCGACCAGGACGCGGGCACGCGGGGCATCTTCGTGCGGTTTTTCGGGGAAGAGGCCTCGACGGTGGTCGGGCCGGCGACGATCGCGCTGAAGACAGGCGCCCCGGTGGTCTGTCTGGTACTGCACCCTGGCCGTCCGCAACCTCCGCACCACCTGGAGATCGCGCCCCCCATCTTCCCCGAGGAATTTCCTGACACCGAGGCGGGCCGGCAGGCGCTGACGCAAGCCTTCACCAATCGACTGGAAGCCTGGATCCGGGCGCGGCCCGAACAATGGTTCTGGCTCCATCGGCGCTGGAAGACACGGCCGGCCGGAAAAGCGAGCGATTCCTGAACAGGCCGGGGGCGAAGCGACTGATGGAGTCTGCTCCCTTGATGGCACCGCTTCTGGTTTACATAAAAAACGAAAAAGGACTCAGTGAAAATGTCGCTGGGCATTGCGGAAACGTGCGCGGCCGTCTATAGTGGCAGGGGACGCCCCAGGGGCAGATGACCGATGGCATTCTCCTTGAATGGGTACGAGTGGCTGTTGCGTGGAGTGGTCGAACTGCTCGACCTCTTCCCGCCCCGCCGTCTCGAAAAGGAAGAAATCCACCTGCGGAAGGGTGGGTACGAGCCTCCCGCCCCGATCGAACAAGGGACGATCTGGGTGCATGGCGCCTCTCTGGGCGAAGTCATCACGCTGCGCCCCTTCCTCAATCAGCTGTCGCGCGTGGTCGGCAAAGACCGTCTCGTCGCTTCGGCCACCACCATGGATGGCTACCGGCGTCTGGTCGATGACGGGTTGTGCGGGCATGCCACGCTCCTGCCGATCGAACTGCCCGAGTACCTCGGCCCCTTCCTCACCCGCATGAAACCACGTCTGCTGCTGATCAGCGAGACCGAGATCTGGCCATTGCTGCTGGCCACGCTCGGTCGGCGCGGCATTCCCTATGGCATCATCAACGCGCGCATCAACGAACGCACCGTCCGGTTCATGCGCTTGCTGCGCCCGTTGTTCCAGGAGGCCATCGATCACCTCGCCTTCGTCTACCCGCAGGATCAGGTGTACGCCCGTCGCTTCCAGCGGCTGGGGGTGCCGGCGGCCCGCATCACGCCGCTCGGCTGCTTCAAATACGACATCGAGCCCGGGCCCTGCGATGTGGCGGCCCTGCGAGTGAAATACGGCATTCCGCCGGGCCGTCAGGTGTGGTGTTTCGGCTCGACCCACGCTGGCGAGGAGAAGCTGATCCTCGAGGCGCTCGATCCGCTCTGGAAGGGCCTGAACGTGACCGTCGTGATCGCCCCCCGCAAGATCGATCGCGTGGCCGAGATCGAGCGGTCGCTGCAGCAGCGGCACCTCGACGTCGCCCGCTTGAGCGATCGGCGGCGTCCGGCCTCGCATCTGCTGCTCGTCGATAGCCTGGGCGTGCTGCGCGAGCTGTATGCGATCTCCTCGCTGGCCTTCGTCGGCGGCAGCCTGGTCGAGCATGGCGGCCACAACCTGATGGAGCCCGCCGCCTATGCCGTGCCGATCGTCACCGGTCCCCACACCTGGAATTTCCCCTCCGAACGAGAAGCCTTGCGGGAAGCCGGCGCCCTGTTCGAGGTGACTGATGCCGCCTCTCTGCGGCAGGTCCTGGCCGAGGCGGTGGTCGATCCTGCCCGCTTCCTGGCGGCCGGGCGACAGGCGCGGGCCGTGCTCGACCGGATGGCGGGCGCCAGCCGCCGGACGGTGGCGGCCCTGCGCCAGAGCGGCTATCTGGCCGATGCCGCCTGAGATCCTGCTGCGGTTCACCGCCCTGGGCGATATCCTGCTGGCGGTGCCGGCGGCGCGGGCCCTGCTCCGGCGCGGCATCGACCTCCATTGGGTGATCCATCGGCGGTGGGCGCCGTTGGCGCCGTGGCTGCCCGCGACCGTGCACCTCCTGGGGGGAATGGGCGATCTGCTGCCCCTGGCCCGTCGCCTGCGCACGTGGCGGCCGGGGCGGGTGCATGATCTGCAGGGCAAGCCGCTGAGCCTGGCCTTGGGATGGCTGCTGGGAGCGCCGGTGACCCGCTATGCCAAACGCCCGTGGGCCGAGCAGTGGGCGGCGATGCGGGGCGGGTACCCCTTGCGGGGCGGTGACCCCCGGCCGGTCTGGCAGCGGTACCTCGCGACCATCGGCGAGCCGGCAGCCCCGCCCGATGGCCGTCTGGTCATGCCTGCGTCCTGCTCGCCGCGCGTCGATGCCTTCTTGCACGAGCACGGCCTGGCGAGCGGGGCCTTCGTTCTGATCCATCCTGGGGCGGCCCATCCGGGGAAAGTCCTGCCGCCGGCCGCGCTGGCTGCCGTGCCTGCCATCTGGCCTCGTCTGGCCGCCATCGGCGACCGGGCCGACCTGTCGCTGCCGGCGGGGGTGGTCGATCTGCGGGGGCGCCTGCCCCTCGATCTGCTGCCGGGAGTGATGGCGCACGCGCGGGGGGTGGTGAGCACCGATTCGGGGCCCATGCATCTGGCGCGCGCCGTCGGGGTGCCGGTGGTCGGCATCTTCCTGCAGACCGATCCATCTCTGGGGTTCAGCCCGCTGCCCGGGGCCGCGGTCAGGATCATCTCGCGCGACCTGCCCTGCAAACCATGCAGTCTGCACGGCCAGCGCGCGACCTGCCCCGAAGGCCACTGGGCCTGCCGGGACCTGGATTGGGGCACGATCGCCGCCGACCTGCGGCGGTGGTTCGACCATCTGGCCCAGGCCACGCCGCCGTCGGCGGCCGCCGAGGAGGGACCCACCCGATGGCGAGCCGCCGACCCGCCTGCGGGGATGCGGCAGGGCATGTCGGCGGCGCCCCCTGGGAGACCCGCGCCATCTGTCTGGGAACCGCCCGCCTCTCACGTTCCGACCGGAGTTCGTCAGGCGCCATGAGTCCGCCACACTCCATGACTCTGTTGGAAATGGTACAAATGATGCAGGTTTGGTGGCGGGGGCAGGCTGGCCGGCGCCGGGGAGTTCGGGGCAACGCCCTGCCGGGGCCTGATCCGGACCCATGAGTGAGCATTCCAGACCATGAATGTCCTGTTCTTCGGGTTGAACTGGGTCGGGGACGTCGTGATGTCCTACGGCGCGATCGCCAATGCCGCCATCGGTGCGGGGCGGCCCGTCGACGTGGTCACCCGACCGCACCTCGCGCCGCTGTACCATGTGCATCCGGGGGTCGGGAAGGTCTGGGCGGTCGATACCAAGGCCCCGTTCTGGCGGTCGCTGCCGACCATCCTGCGCTGGCGGCGCACCGGTTACGATGTCGTCATCGTCCTGCCGCGCTCGTTTCGAGCCGCTTGGCTGGCCTTCCTCGCGGGAGGGAAGATGCGCGTCGGCTACGCCGGCGAGGGACGTTCCCCGCTGCTGACGCTGGCGTTGCCCTTGCCCGCCCGCTCTGAGCATCTGCATGAGTCGCGTCTGCATGCGCATCTGGTCGCGGCGGCGGGGCTCCCTGATTTCTCGGCGCCCTTGCCCTCGATCAAGGTCGACCCGGGGCGAGCCGCCGCGGTGCGGCGGCGCTTCGGCCTGGCCGACGATGAGGATTTCTTCGTCGTCGCCCCGGGTGCCGCCTACGGCGAAGCCAAGCGCTGGCCGGCCGAGCGGTTCGCCGAAACCGCCTTGCGCCTGACCCAGCTGCTGGGCTGGCGCGCCGTCGCTACCGGAACCGCTGCCGAAACCGGCCTGACCGCCGCCGTGGTGGCGGGACTGGGGGCGTATGGCCTCGATCTGGGGGGGAAGACCTCGCTCGAAGAGCTGATTCTGTTGCTGTCGCGGGCTCGCCTGGTGCTGGCCAACGATTCAGGCACCATGCACCTGGCCGCTCTGGTCAAGGTGCCGGTGGCGGTGCCGGTCGGCTCGACCGACATGCGGCGTACCGGTCCTCTGACCGATCGCGTCGCCTTCGTGCAGACCGACGCCTGTCGGCAGATGTGCCGCCGGTCGGTTTGTCCGCGTGGCACCACCGTCTGTTTGACCTCGATCGGCGTCGACCAGATGATGGCGGCGGTGACCGACCTGCTCGGCCGGGTGCGGGGTTCGGCCCGCGCCGAGGGGGCCTCGAGCCATGGCTGAGGGCCTCGACGGCTGATGGCGGCTGAGGCGATTCTCATCTCCCGGACCGATCGCGCCGGCGACCTGGTGCTGACCCTGCCGGCCTTTCGGGAGATCCGGCGGTGGCGGCCCGACTGCCGGTTGGTGGCCCACGTGCGGTCCTATACCGCGCCGTTGGTCGCCGAACATTCCGATGTCGATGGCATCCTGGCCGACGATGCGCCCGACGGCCGGCGGCCATCGTTGCTGCGGTTGGCCCAGGTCATCCGGCGGGGCGGCTTCGCGGCGGCCATTCTTGTTCATCCCGCTCCCCGCGCTATGCTGGCGTGCTGGCTGGCGCGCGTGCCGGTGCGGGTCGGGCGCGCCTCCAACCTCTGGCAGGTCTTCCTCACGCATCGGGTGGTGCAGCATCGTTCGCGCAACGAGCACCACGAGGCCTGGTACAATCGCGAGCTGGCGCGGGCCTGGCTGGCGGCCGCGCACGGTCAAACCCTGCCGGCCGATGACGATCCGTTGCCGCCCGTCCCGTGGTTCCGGGTCGGGCCCGCACGGTGGGCGGCCGGTCGGGCGGCTCTGGACCGCGCCGGCCTCGCGGGCGTCGCGCCGGTGATCGTACATCCTGGCCACGGAGGGTCGGCGGTCAACCTTCCCCTCGCCGGCTATCGACAGTTGGTCGACCGCCTGCTGCGGGCCGGGCAGGCGGTGGCGGTCACCATGGGGCGGGGCGAAGCGGCCATGGCCGAGGAGTTCCCGCCGCCCCAGCGGGGCCGGTTGGGGTTCGTCGCGGATGTTCCCGATCTGGGCGGCCTGCTCGGGGTGCTGGCCCACGGGCGGGGCTTCCTGGGCGGCTCGACCGGGCCCATGCACATGGCGGCTACGCTGGGCCTGCCCACCGTCGCCTTCTTCCCGCTGCTGCCGGCGATGACCCCCGAACGGTGGGGCCCGGTCGGCGAGCGCTGCCTCGTCGTGCAGCCGGCCGATCCGCGCTGTCCGGGGCGCTGCGCGGCTTGTGCGCGGGGCAACTGCCTGGCCGGCATCGACCTCGACCGGCCGCTGGCCTGGCTCGAGGCGCACTTGAAGGGGAGTGGCACCGCGGCCCCGCGAGAGGCGCCATGAACGAGCCTCTGGTCATCGAGGGAACGGTGGTGATTCCGGCGGCCGATCTATCCTGGACGGCGGTTCGGTCTGGCGGTCCGGGCGGGCAGAACGTCAACAAGGTGGCCTCGAAGGTGGTGCTGCGCTTCGCCCTGGCCAATTCGGCCGCCCTGACCTCCGAGGTGAAGGCCCGCCTGCGGGCCCTGGCCGGCAGCCGCCTGACCGAGGCCGGCGAGATCATCGTCACCAGTCAGGCCGGCCCCGATCAGCGACAGAACCTGGAAGACGCCCGGGCCAAACTCCGGCAGCTGGTCGTCCGGGCGTTGCATCCGCCGCGCCCCCGTCGCCCGACTCGCCCGACCCGGGCTTCCCAGGCCCGCCGACTCGACACCAAGAAGCGGCACGGCGCGAAGAAACAGACCCGCCGCTGCCCGCCAGGCGAAGATTGAACAGGCGTTTCGGCTGGAGCCGCCCGGAGAGCTGACGGAGGACGACTGGGCGACCGCTCCTCGTCGTGATGATCGAGCACCATAGCACGACGCGCGTGTACGAGTGCCCCACCCCAGGTGTGACAAAGTGGACCATGCGCTGAGGCCCGGGTTCGTCGGCTCAGTCTTGGTGCTGCTTGGCGTTGCTGGTGGGCACGATCCTCTTCGCCTGGCGATGTTCTCTCACGTAGCCAGCCGGTCGGGGCTGGCAAGGTGGACGCGCCCGACGATGCGCAGCGGCCAGACCCGCTGGCCAAAACGACCAGGCAGGTCTGGCAGCCAGTCGATCGGTGGCGGCTCAGAAGCGAGCGAGCAGACCGAAGGTCGGACCGCGGTAGCCGACGTTGATGTTGTCGTTGTCGGCTTCCCCGTCGATGTTGAACGAGCGGTAGCCGAGCGTGGCGAACCACTCGGTATCCTTCTGCTGGGGGTTCAGCCGCAAGGCGGCGTTGAGGTCGAAATCGATCGAGCGCACGCTGCCGTCGCCGACGTTGACCGAGATGAATTTGAGGTGGCCGTCCAGCCACAGATTTTTCGCCACCTGGCTGCCCGCGGCGAGGCCGATGTAGGGGATGGGGAAGGACTCGCTCCAGCTGCCGGTGGTGTAGGCGTTGGTGACGGGAGCATACCCGGCGACGTCGAGATCGGCCTGGCTGATCTTGATCCCGAGCAGGCCGTCGATGAACCCGCCCCGCCGCTCCTGGCTGGAGGTGCCGCCCTGGCTCCAGAAGTTGAGGTTGTGGGACCAGGTCAGGTCGAACCACCGGTTCTTGAGCTGAAGGTTGGCGCCGGCCTGGTAGTTCCGATTGTCGAATGTGACCGTTTTGTTGATGCGTCCGCTATGGTCGAAGCTATTGTAGGTCAGCAGCAGATTGTTCTTTTTCGAGAGGCCGTGGGTGATGGTCAGGCCCAGGCGGGTTTTGGCGCTGAAATCGGCTTCGTCGTCGAGGTCGAGGCTCATGCCCTTGACATTGACGTCGCCGAACAGATCGTTCTTCCAGCCGTACACTTGCACGGTCGTATTCCGGGCCAGGGCGATCTTGCCGCCGTTGTCCCAGGTGAATCCGCGCTCCCAGGCCAGGGCTGGCATGGTGACTACCAGAACCAGAACGGCGACCAGGATCAGGACTTGTGCTACCCGCATGACTTCCTCCACAGAAGAATGACTTTTGGCGGGAGGCGAGTGGACCTCCATGCGCCGGGCAGATTCTACCAGAAATCTGGTCGGGGAAAAACACAAAAATGCCTGCACTCCCGGCTCGGCGTAGGTCGGGCGATTCTGGGTCAGGCCGACGTCGCGAACAGGGCTCGCATCGAGCGCTTCCCCCTGCGATGGTGGCTGGGAAGCCTGCGGAAACCGGCGGGCGAGGGGCAGCAAGCAGGGCGGTCGTTGGGCGGTCGCTGGGCGGTCGCTGGTGTATCGGATGGAACGGCGCGGCCTGCCTTCCGTGCCACGAAGGGGGCGGACCGCCAGAGGGTCTGCCAACCGGCCGGACGAGCGCCGGGTCTGGGACGGAAAAAACACAACGGGGAAGCGCTGGCTGGCGCTTCCCCGCGGTGATGGGGTCTGGGAGAACCGCTATTTCTTCTGCTTCTTGGGCTCGGCGGCTTTGGCTTTCTTGGCGGCTTCGAGGGCCTGGAGCGCTTCGAGCGTGCGGGGATCGTTCTCGCCGTATTCGCTCTTCAGGTTCAGGTAGTTGATGAAGAGCTGATCGATGCTGCGGTCGCCGGCCACCCACTCGGCCTCGGCCCACTCGACGTTCTTGCGCTCGAGGTTGAATTTGTAGGGGGGGACGGGATCTTCGCCTGGTTCGGCGTGGGTCGAGCAGCCGCTCTTCACCAGGAAGCGCTTGGGTGAGCGGGTCTTGCCGGTGACGGCGACGGCGCCTTCCATGACCGAGAGCACGGCCTTGCCGCGGGAGGACACGGCCACATCGAAGACGGTGCCGCGAATGCCGGCGACCAGGCTGGGGGTGTCGATGACGAACTCGGTGCCCCGTTTGGTGAATTTGTGCCACATCTTGCCTTTGAAGATCTTGAGGGAGAACGGTTGCACCTCGATCAAGGTCTGCGGCTTGATGCGCATGATGGCGCCATCACCGTAGACCAACTCGGCCTTCGATTCGCGCAACGTCTCGATGAGATCGCCCGGAAATAGAGGCACGCCGGTGGTCAGGACATCGGCCAGCGTCTTGCCGACGCGGGTCAGCTTGACCTGCCCGGCCACGATGTTGAGCTTGACGTCGAGCGGTTGGGGGGCCGCGTCATCGGCGGCGAAGCCCGCTACCGCGACCAGCAGACAAGCGGCCAGAGCGAGGATCGTGTTCCGGTTGCGCATGTTGGTGCCTCCAGGTTGATGGATTCGGTGAAAAAGTGCCATGACTCGAAGATATGTCTTGATTATAGGAACGGGGAGGGAGGGTGTCAAGAACCGCTCTGGATGTGCATCCGGATCAGGTCTTCCAGTTCGCGGGCGGCTTCCTCGAGGGTGTCGTTGATCACCGTATGGGTGTATTCCTTCTGGAAGGACATCTCGACCCGGGCATTGGCGAGGCGGCGGCGGACCGTCTCCTCGGCATCGATGTTCCGGCGCCGTAATCGCTCCTCGAGCACGACGAACGACGGGGGGGCCAGGAAAATGAGCACGGCATCGGGGAAAGCGGCGCGGATCTTCATGCCGCCCTGGACATCGATATTGAGCAGCACATGCCGTCCGGCCGCCCGGTGTTCCATCAGGAAGGCCTTGGGCGTGCCGTAGTAGTGGCCATGGACCTGCGCCCATTCCGCCAGTTCTCCCGCGGCGATGGCGCGTTCGAAGGCCTCGATCGACCAGAACCAGTACTCTCGCCCGGGGATCTCGCCGCCGCGGGGAGGGCGGGTGGTCACCGAGATGGAGAAGACCATGTTCGGGGCGAAGCGTTCTATCAGGCGCGCGCAGAGGACGGTCTTGCCGACACCGGAAGGACCGGAAATGACGAACAGCCGGCCAGGGGGCACCGTCGCCGCGCCCGCCGCCGTCATTTCCGGCGCACCAGGAGGGACTGACCGGTCATGGCGGCCGGGCACGGCAGGTTCAAGAGTTCAAGGACGGTGGGCGCGACGTCGGCGAGACTGCCGTCGGAGGCGAGATCGAGAGCGCCGCGGGCCAGCAGGCAGCAAGGAACAGGGTTGGCCGTATGGGTGTGGCAGGGTTCGCCGGTTTCGAGGCGGACCATCTTCTCGATGTTGCCGTGATCGGCGGTGATGAGACAGTCGTAGCCGGCGTTGTAGGCCACCGGGATGACCTTGGAGAGCACGCGATCGATCGTGCTCACGGCCTGGACCGCGGCCTCCAGATCGCCGGTGTGGCCGACCAGGTCGCCGTTGGCGAAATTGGCGATGATCAGCGGGTAGCGGGCCATCTGGACTCGTTCCATCAGAATGTCGCCGATGGCGAAGGCGGACATCTCCGGTTCCAGGTCATAGGTGCGCACCTTGGGCGAGGGAACCAGGAACCGTTCTTCGCCGGGGAAGGGGGCCTCTCGTCGGCCGTTCAAGAACCAGGTGAGGTGGGTGTATTTCTCGGTCTCGGCCACCCGGAACTGGGGAAGCCCGGCTTCGGCCACCACCTGGCCCAGGACGTCAGGGAGGGGGCCGCTGGGAAAGGCGACCGGAAACGAGAAGCGTTCGCCGAAGGGGACCAGGGTGAGGACGCGGACGGTCTGGTCCAGGCGTTTGAAATGGGGGAACCCTTCTTCGGTGAACATCCGAAGGAACTGCAGAAGCCGGTCGGCCCGGAAATTGAACGGCAGGATGCCGTCGCCCTCCCGGACCAGGCCGACCGGAGCCCCATCCTGCTCGATGACCGTCGGCAGAAGGAATTCATCGGTGACGTTGGCCTGGTACGAGGCTTCGACCGCCTGGACGGGATCGGTGGCGCGGTGTCCCACGCCATGGACGAAGGCCTGATAGGCCCGTTCCAGGCGATCCCAGCGGCCGTCGCGATCCATGGCGTAGTAGCGGCCGACCAGCGTGGCGATGCGACCGGTGCCCAGCCGGGCGAGTTCGTCCTGCAGCTCGCGGACGAAATGGATGCCATCGGTGGGCGAGGTGTCGCGCCCATCGGTGAAGGCATGGACATAGACGGCGGGCGGGCCATGGCGGGCGGCCATGGCGAGCAGGGCGGACAGGTGGCGGCGATGGGAATGGACGCCGCCATCGGACAGGAGGCCGAACAGGTGCAGGGCGCGACCGGCCTCGCGCAGGTCGTGCATGAATTCGATCAGCACGGGATTCTCGGCGAACGACCCGTCGTCGATGCAGCAATTATCGGTCAACTCATGAAACCATCACCCAGTGCTAATTTCCAAGAACGAAGTCCGGAATGCCTCATCAATTCATCCTTTGGCCATTCTATGTGCCTTGAAGCTTTTGCCGAAGCCGATCA
>QOQW01000039.1 GCA_003327425.1 Candidatus Ozemibacter sibiricus | reverse complement strand
ATCGGCTTCGGCAAAAGCTTCAAGGCACATAGAATGGCCAAAGGATGAATTGATGAGGCATTCCGGACTTCGTTCTTGGAAATTAGCACTGGGTGATGGTTTCATGAGTTGACCGATAATTGCTGACGCTTGATGGCTGGCGTTTCCCTCGGCGGGGTTTTATGGTATACCACCGGGGTATACCCCCGTGCACGGAGGCGGAAGGATCATGAGGAAACTTCTTTCCGGGCGAGCAATAGCGCTGTTCGGCATCGGCGTGTTCCTGGTGGCGACATTCCTGATCATCGGGTGCGGTGGTTCAGGCTCGCCTCCCCCGGCCTCGAGTCCGGGCGCCGGATCCAATCCCAGTTCGGCTCCCGCTGCCGGGCGTGGCAGCGCGTACGCCGACACCGTCCTGAAGATCGGCCGGATCCCGTTCACCAATGCCACCGAGATGGTGCGCAAGCACGAAGAGCTGATGAAATATCTGCGCCAGGAGCTGGGGGTCAAAGAGACCCGATTGGTGCTGGCCTCGGATTACAACGGGATCATGACCAAACTGAGCCGCGGCGAGATCGATATCGCCTGGCTGGGCACCTTGACCTATGCCGAGAACATGGGCAAGGTGCCGATGCGGCTGCTGGTCAAACCGGTGCGGTTCGGTACCACCTCCTATCGGGGCATCATCATCACCCGCGGCGACAGCGGCATTCGCACGCTGGCCGATCTGAAGGGCAAGAAATTCGCCTGGGTCGAGAAGGACTCCGCGTCGGGGTACATCTTCCCCAAAGCGCTGCTGATCGAGGCGGGAGTCAATCCTGACAAGGATTTCGCCGAGGCGAGCTTCCTGCAGAAGCATGATTCGGTGGTGCTCAACGTGCTGCTCGGCAAATACGATGCCGGGGCGTGCTACGACGATGCCCGCAAGACCCTGCGCGAAAAAGAGAAGATGGATGAACTGACCATCCTGGCCACCACGCAGGATATCTCGAACGAGCCCATCGTCTGTCGTCAAGATCTGCCCGAAGACCTGGCCGAGAAGATCCGCCAGGCCTTCCTGAAGCTGAAGATCGACGATCCTCAGTACAAGAAGGTTCTCGAAGACTGCACCGATGTCCAGGGCTTCATGCCCGCCGCCGATGCCGATTACGAATACACCCGCAAGGTGTACGAGCTGTTGAAGAATCGCGGATAGCCGGACATGTCGGAGCAGGGGAGGGCTGAGCGGTGAGCGCACCGCCGGTGATCAGGTTTTCCCTCAAGTACAAGTTCATCTGCGGGATCGCCCTGCTGGTCGGACTGATCATCGCCCTGACCTCGGTGAATACCTCGCGGCGCGAGGAGGCCCTGCTCTCCGAAAGCATGGACCAGAATGGTCTGCTGCTCTGTTCGACGCTGGCGCTGGCCTGCCAGGATCCGATGATTCGCGAGGCCTACGATGAGCTCATTCCGTACACCGAGCGGGTGATCCTGGGCGGCGAAGACATCCGCGAGATCACCATCATTGATCTGGACGGCAAGTACATCGCCCACCGGGTGCGTGGCGATGCGGCCTCCAAGCTGGGAGAGAAGATGCCTGCCGCGGTGCGTGATCGCTACGATGCGATCGAGGCGCCGACCCGGCTGCCCGTGCCCGACCAGGAACTCGTGGAATATGTCGCTCCCATCAAGGTGGGGTCATCGAAATTCGGCACCATCATTCTGCAGTACACGTTCGGCCGTCTGTCCGAAGCCAAGGCGACGAGCCGGCGGCGGATCCTGCTGATCTCGATGGTGGCCATGCTGGCCGGCATCCTGCTCTCGGTGGCCCTGGCCCAGTTCATCACCTCGGGGCTCGATCAGCTGATGAAGGGCACCCAGGTCGTCGCGACCGGCGATCTGACCTACCGGCTGCCCGTCGTTTCCGATGACGAGATCGGCCTGCTGGCGAGCCGCTTCAACGAGATGATCGTGACGCTCGAAGCCAGTCGCAATGCGCTCGATCGCAAGATCTTCGAGATCGAAACCCTGTTCAAGGCCAGCCAGGCCATGAACTTCCAGAGCGATACCGAGAAGCTGGTCCGGCAGATCCTGGAGATGGCGGCCCGCGCCTTGAAGGCCCGCCGGGCCTCGATCATGCTGCAGGTCGATCAGACCGACGAACTGATGACCAAGATCGTCTGGGGCCTGGAGGGAGTCGAGCCGGGCACCCCGCTGCAGACTACCACGCGCATCAAGCGCGGAGAAGGGGTGGCGGGGGCGGTCCTGCAATCGGGCAATTCGATCATCGTCAACGAAGGCTCTCGCGATCCGTTGTTCAAGAGCTACGAATCGACGGTCGACTACGAGGCGCAGATCCAGAATCTGATCTCGGTCCCGCTCAAGGTGAAAGACCGGGTGACCGGGGTGATCAATGTGGTCAACAAGCTCGAGCCCGGCGGCTTCACCCCCGAAGATCAGCGCCTGATGGAAGCGCTCGCCCAGCAGGCGGCGATGGCCGTCGAACATGCCAGGCTGTACGAGCTGGCCATCACCGACGGCCTGACCCGGCTGTTCATCCATCGCTACTTCCAGGCCCGACTCGAGGAAGAGATCCTGCGCGCCAAGCGGTATCACACCACGGTCTCGCTGATCCTGTTCGACATCGACCACTTCAAGAAATTCAACGACACCTACGGCCACCAGCAGGGCGACATCGTCCTCATGGAGGTGGCCAAGATCCTCAAACAGACCGTGCGCGATACCGTGGACATCCCGGCTCGCTACGGCGGGGAGGAATTCGCGATCATCCTGCCCGAGACCGATGCCCGTGGCGCGCAGCTGGTGGCCGAGCGTCTGCGCAAGAACGTCGAGGGCCATGACTTCCCCGGCCAGGACAAACCCTTGCACGTGACGATCTCTCTGGGCATCGCCTGTTTCCCCGATCATGCCTCGAGCAAACCGGTGCTGATCAAGAAGGCCGACATCGCCTTGTACCATTGCAAGAAGCTGGGACGGAACTGCTCCTCCATCTTCAATGATGCGATGACCGAATGAGCCGCTGCTGTCCTGCCACCCCGGTCGTCCCCGAAGGCCCGGCGCCGTCCGCTTCTCGCGAGCCCTGGGAACTGGCCGACATCCGTTCCTCCACCGGACTGACGGCGGGCTTCCGCATCGGCGGCGTAGCGCTGCCCAACAGCCTGATCCTGGCCCCCATGGCGGGCGTGGCTGACGGGCCGTTCCGAGCCGTGTGCGCCCGCCTGGGGGCGGGCCTGACCGTCTCGGAACTGGCCAATGCCCGGGCGTTGACGCTGGGATCGGCCCCGACCGTCGCCCTGACCCGCTTCCTCGGGCAACCGCGCCCCTTCGCCGTCCAGATCTTCGGCGCCGATCCTGATACCATGGCGCGAGCGGCGGCCCTGGTCGAAGCGTCCGGGGTCTGCGATCTGATCGACATCAACATGGGCTGTCCCGTGTCCAAGGTGGTCAAGACCGGGGCCGGGGCCGCCATGATGAAGAATCCGCGCCTGGCCGGCGAGGTGATCACGGCGGTGCGCCGGGCGGTGTCGCTGCCGGTGACCGTCAAATTCCGCCTGGGATGGTCGGCGAACCAGATCACGGTGCGGGATTTCACCCGCATGGTCCTCGATCGGGGAGTGGCCGCCGTGGCAGTCCATGCGCGCACCAAAGAAGCCGGCTACACCGGCCGGGCCCAATGGGAGCTCCTGGCAGGACTGGGCGCCGAATGCGGCGAGGTGCCCTTCATCGCCAACGGCGATCTGGCGACGCCCGAAGATCTCGCCACCGTGCAGAAGATCAGCGGCTGCCGGGGGTTCATGGTCGGCCGCGCCGCCATCGGCCGGCCATGGGTGTTCGCCGAACTCCTGGGGCGGCCGCTGCCGGACGATGGCGCGCTGCGGTTCCGCATCTTCCGCTGGCATTTGCGGGAAATGCTGATGGAGCACGGGGCCAAAGGGGTCGCGCTGTTCCGGGTCCATCTCTTCGCCTATCTGCGGCATCATCCGGGGGCCTCCCAGCTGCGGCGCCGGATGTGCAACGAGCGCGACCCGGTGGTCGTCCAGGAAGCCGGCCGCGCGTTCTTCGCGGGGCGGAGCCCGCTGCCGCCAGCGTTCTGAGCAGAAGTGCCGTGGCGGCCTGGCTGATGGGCCGGTCGAGCCGGAAGGCCGGTCGAGCCGGGGCCCTGCGCTCAATCCAGGGCCAGGCGGTGGGGCAGGGGCAGCCGCGGGAGGGAATCGATGCCCTGTTGGAGCAGGGCCGCGAGGAGCGGGGCGGGCTGGCACGGGGGCAGGGCGGCCAGCGGGAACCACCGGACCTCCAGGATCCGGTGCGGGTCGGCCAGCTCGGGGTCGAACCCGGTCCGCAAGGAGCCGCGTGGGTGCTGGCAGAGCAGAACGACCTCGAGAAGATTGACGTGGGGCAGTTCCTGCAGGGCGACCACCCCGAGGGGATCGGCGTCGAGGCCGGTCTCTTCGCGCAATTCGCGTCGGACGGCCTCGGCCAGGGTTTCGTCGGGCTCCACCAGGCCGCCGGGGAGCGTCCAGAACGGCCGGCCGGAGCGCAGCGAGCGCTGCCGGACGAGGAGGAGCTCGCCGTCTCGGTGCAGCAGGGCGCGGGCGACGAGGCGATGGTAGGGAGCGGGAACGATCATGGCGGACCTCCCGGGCCGGAAGACGGACGGCAGGGCATGGTTCGGGAATCGCTTCCATGATACCATCCCGAGGGTCGGGGGCGGAATCCGCGAGACCGTCCCGGTCACCGCCTCGCCGCGAAAGGTCGCCTCCGGGGAGCGGCGGCCGGGCGAGCGGGAAGATTCATTGATATATTTTGACGAAAGGTACAATATGTACAAAGGCGTCATTTTTGACATGGATGGGGTGCTGGTCGATTCCGAGCCCTGGTATTTCCAGGTGAACGTCGAGGTGCTGGGGCGGCGCGGCATCGCCATCGACCGGCGCGATTTCATTCGCTATGCCGGGATGGGCATGACCACGATGTGGGCCGACCTCAAGCAGCGCTATGGGCTGCCCGACGCGGTCGAAGACCTGGTCGAGGCCGAGGCGGAAGGGTTCTTTCGGTTCCTGCAGGCCCAGGCCACGCTGCCGGCCATCCCGGGCGTCCGGGAGCTGCTCATGGCCCTGCACGAGCGGGCCCTGCCGATCGGCCTGGCCTCCTCCTCGGCGCGACGGAATGTGGAGTGCGTGCTGGGCAAGACCGGATTGCGACCGTTCTTCCGGGTGGTGGTGACGGGCGAGGAAGTGGTCCATGGCAAGCCGGCTCCCGACATCTTTCGGCGAGCGGCTTCCCTTCTGGGTTTGCCCCCGGAAACCACGGTGGTCATCGAGGATTCCGGCAATGGCGTCCGGGCCGCCAAAGCGGCGGGCATGTTCTGCATCGGGTTCCGCAACCCGCAATCCGGCGACCAGGACCTGAGCCCGGCCGATCTGATCATCGCCTCCTTCGCGGCTCCTCAGCGCGCGCAGATTCTCGGCCTTTTCCCGACGGCAGACCGGCCGGGGCGGCAGTAACCGGCGCGGCCCGAGCCGGGCCGTCGGCCCGTGGACGCGGCCAGGGGCGCCGGAAGCGCGCTCGCCTGGGGCACGGGGCGGGGCCGCGTCCTGGCTCAATGCAGATGGGCGCGGTCGCCGCAGCACCTCTTGAATTTCTTGCCGCTGCCGCAAGGGCAGGGGTCGTTGCGGCCAGGGACCTCCGCCGCGCGGACCGGGGCCGGCGCCGGGCTGGGGGAGGGGTGGTGGTCGTCGTTCGGGTCGGCTTCGCCTGCCGCATGAGCCTGGCCTGCCAGACCGATCTCTTCGGCCTCGGCCTCGGCTTCCCCGGCGAACTGGCGCAGGAAGCGCTCTCGTTCCAGGGCCTCGGCGGGCGAGAGAGGATGATGCGCCCGGTGCTGACGATCAGAATAGCAGGGCCAGCCTTCCATCTCGGCGATGATGTCGAAGGGGAGACGGTGATGGGGGTCCTGGCGGGCTTCGGCGATGACCTCTTCCAGGGGGCGGCCCAGGCTGCCGCGCAGATCCGCCTGGCTGACCACCGACTCGGCGACGAGGTGACGGTCGTAGAGGGGTTGGAGGTCGAGCATCAGCTCGTCAGGATGGATCTCGAAGGCGAGACAGGCGATCTCGCCGAGGATTTCGGGATCCTGCCAGCGGGGATCGGTCCGGGCCCGTCGCAGCAGACCGGCCAGGTAGTTCACCAGCTCTTCCCGTGACCATTCGTCGTTGAGGTACCGCACCTGAAGCGCTTGCAGAGCCTGGCGGCGGGCCCGGGGCGGCGAGGTCAGGTCTTCGGCCAGTTCCTGGAGCGGGAGGGGAGAGGGGCCGCAGGTGGCGGCCAGCAGGCGCGGCACGCAGATGTGCAGCAGGTCGCTCCACAGCGCTTGCAGGCGGGCCTCGGACTGGCGCAGCAGGCGGACCAGCCGGGGGAAGGCCTGCGGCTCGCGGAACTCGGCGAGCAGGAAGGCGGCGAAGATGTGGCCCATGTAGTCGGTGTCTTCCAGGATCTCGTCGAGGTGATCGGCCGTGTGATCGAGGATCCGCAGCAGCTCGGGGATGATCTCGGCGCGACGGGCGCGGGCGGCCAGGATGGCCTCCCGCGGGAACCGCGGCTGGAAATGGAGGAGTTCGACCAGGATATCGGGGATGTCCATGATGTGCTTCATCCCACCATGAGGCCGGCGATATTGGCGGTCTGGTAGCTGGCGAAGGTGCCGGCGATCAGCGCCCGGATGCCGAGATTGGCCAGGTCGCCGCGGCGATGGGGGGCGAGGCCGCCGATGCCGCCGAGCTGGATGCCGATCGAGCCGAAATTGGCGAACCCGCAGCAGGCGTAGGTCAAGATGACCTTGGTGCGGTCATCGATGACCACCGGTACGCCGTCGCGCAGGAAGGTGCCGTTGACGATCTCCCCGAGGTGGGCGTAGGCGACGAACTCGTTGAGCACTGTCTTCTCGCCCAGCAACTGGCCGGCGACCAGCAGATCCTTGGTCGGAATGCCCATGATCCAGGCGAGGGGCGCATTGACCCAGCCCATCAGCTCCTCCAGGGTGTCGAAGGCGGACAGATCGAGGGCGGTCGCCGCGGCGATCCACCGGCAGACCAGCTGCCAGGCGGCGTTGCCCATGGCGATCAAGGCGATGAAGGCGATCAGCATGGCGGCGACGTTGATGGCCAGGCTCATGCCTTCCGAGGCCCCGCGGGCCGCGGCATCGATGATGTTCTGGTCGATCTTCTCGACCTTCAGTTCGCAGCCGCCCGACGTTTCAGGCACCTCGGTCTCGGGCACCATGATCTTGGCGAAGACCAGGGCGGCCGGGGCGGACATGACCGAGGCCGCCATCAGGTGGCCGGCGATCTCGGGGAACCGGTCCTTCATCATGCCGACGTAGGCCGCCATGACGCCCCCCGCGATGGTGGCCATGCCGCCCACCATGATGCAGTTCAGCTCGCTGAGGGTCATCTTGCCCACGAAGGGCTTGATCACCAGCGGCGCTTCGGTCTGGCCGACGAAGATGTTGGCGGCGGCGCTCAAGGATTCGGCGCCGGAGGTCTTCATGGTCTTCTGCATGACCACCGCGATGGCGTAGACGATCTTCTGCATGATGCCCAGGTGGTACAGGACCGTCATGAACGCCGAGAAGAAGATGATGGTCGGCAGGACCTGGGTGGCGAAGCAGAAGCCGATGCCCTTGGCCGCCCCGGCATCGGCCAGGTTGCCGAAGACGAAGCGAGCCCCTTCGGTGGTGAAGTTGAGGATGGTGACGATGATGTCGTTCATCAGGGCGAAGAACGCCTTGCCAGGGCTAGTGCTGATGATCAGATAGGCGAAGACGAGCTGCAGGCCCATCCCCATGGCGACGAGGCGCCAGTTGATGGCTTTGCGGTTGGTGGAAAGGGCGTAGCAGATGAGTATTTGAATGACGATGCCGAGCAGGCTGATGAATTTTTCCATGACGGTTCTTCCTTCCCTCCGAAACTTGCCGCATGATAGCACAGGCCGGCGGCCCCTGCATGGCCGACCTGCCGATGGGGCGGCCGGGCGGTTGTCGGGGGAGACGGTCAGGCAGTGGCGAGGCGAGGGTCAGGCCGATCGCCGGGCGATGACAGAACCGCCGGCCCGGCGGGCCGGCGGTCGGAGAGACGAGCCGAAGACGCCCTCAGAAGAGATCGCTTTTCTCGGTGATCCCGGCGTCGGGGCTGATCTCGACGGTGCGGCCGTCGACCACCAGCACCACACGGTCGCCGACGGCCAGGAATTTGCCGATGGTCGGGTATTTCGCCAGAAGGGCGAAGTAGGCTTCCGAGTAGGCTTTGATCACGAAGGGCGCCTTGTCATCGGTGACCAGACTGTCGACCCACTTGCCGTCGATCAGATAGAACGTGCGTTCGCCGACCGCCTTGGTGGGCGGGGCCTGCAGGATGCGCCCCGGCTCGCCCTGGGCGGCGCGCAGGCGGCCGGAGAACCCGCCGACGGTGGGGCTGCCGCCGGGCGCCATGTTCGGGGCCGGGGCGGCGGCCGATTTCATGGCCTGCACTTCCATGGAGGCATCGACCGCATCGGCGCCTTCCTGCTTGTTGCGCAGGCCATCGGCGGAGAACCGGGCCTTCGCCTCTTCGAAGGCGGGACTGGGGGCGACGCCCACCGCATCTTCGGGGATCATGGCGCGACGCAGGTTGGGCCCGCGGATTTCCTTGTCCTCCAAGACCAGGAAGGAAGTGTAGGGCGTCAGGATGCCATACCGCTTGGCGAGCCGGACGATCTCGTCTTTCAGCTCCTGGTCGGGGCCCGACTTGCGGATCTGTTCGAGCAGGTAGCCGATCTTGCGGGTGGCCCAGATGCGGGCGACGAACCCGTTCTCGGTCTCGCGCTCGGGGAAGGTGACCTCGTAGTCGAGCTTGACCGGCTGCCCATCGATCTTGCCGGTGAGGGAGACGAGGGCGTCGCCGGGCTTGCGATAGCGGCCGGCGATCATCAGATTGGTGCCTTTGAAGATGTCGGGGACCTTTTGGGGATAGATCTGGGCTACCTCGACGTTGCGGATTTCGAGGCTCGGATCGGTCATCACCGGATGGGTCAGCTTGGCGAACAGGGTCGAGACCTTGGCTTCGATATCTTCCGACTCGCCCACGTAATCAGATGTGCCGCCGTTCTCCTCGGCCAGCTGGTCGAGCAGAGGCGCGTTGAGCTGATCGCCCACGCCGAACGTGAACAGGCGGATGCGGCCGTCGTTGGCCTTTTTGACCTCGCGCAGGATCTCGTTGGGCTCGGTGAGCCCGGCGGTGGGTTTGCCATCGGTGACGAAGACGATGAAGGCGGGGCGGTCGCTGCCCTGTTTCTTCAGCGCCTGGATCGCGCGCAACAGGGCTTCCGAGATGTTGGTCCCGCCGACGGGTTCCAGGCGCTTGATGTATTCGAGCGCCCCCTGCCGGAGCTGGTCGGTCATCTCCTGCGGCTCGGTCTTGTAGACGTCGACCTCGGTGGCGAACGAGACCAGGTACAGGCGGCTGCCTTTCTGGAGGGCGTTGACGCAGTATTCCAAGGCTTTGCGGGCCTGATCCATCTTGGGGCCGGCCATGCTGCCCGAGGTGTCCATGACCAGGGCCACGTCGATGGCCGGGGCCTGTTTCTGCTGCAATTCGGAGCGCGGAGAGAGCATCAGCAGGAAGGTGCCGTCTTCGGTGGGATCGGGGCGGTGGGTGAGCAGCGAGATCGACAGATCCTTCTGCGAGACGGCGTAGTAGAGCACGAAATCCTTGTCGGGGCGGACGGTGTCGGCCTCGAAGCCGATGGTGGCTTCGTGGTCGCCATGCTTCTTGATCGAGACGGAATGGGTGGGGGAATAGATGGTGGTGATAGGGGTCTTCGAGGTGATGCGGATCTCGATCGAGACGTCCTTCATCGGTTCCTGGGTGAACCGGTCGATGTTCAGGGGATAGACGTAGCGGATCAGGTTGCCTTCGGTCTTGAGGGCTTCCTGGTATTCGATCTTGACCTGTTTCTCCTTGAGCCCTTCGATCGGGTAGATGCGGGTCTTGAACAGGCCGGTGCCCATGAATTCGAGCAGGCCGGGATCGCGCATCTGGCGGACGATGTCTTCATAGATGCCGCGCGCCTTGTCGGCGTCGAGGAGTTCGCCCTTGGTCATCTTCCCGTCGATGTCCATGGCGAAGCCGCTGATCGAAGCGCCCACCGGCAACGGAAAGATGTACAACCCTTCGATGGTGCGGTTGAGGTGGTTGTAGAAGGCTTGATCGACCTTGGTGGAGGCGGCCATGTCCTTGATCTCGACCTTGACCCGATGCCGGGTCACCGACAGGGGGACGGTGAAGCCCTGGTCGGGTTCCGGGGGCCGGAAGATGACCCGGCGCGGCATCGGGTCGTCGGGTTCGAACGGAATGATGATGCCATCAGCCAGGACAGGCAGGGCGGATCCGATGACGAGCAGGCACAGCAGAAGCAGGCGGGGCAGGTATCTGGACATGCTTTTCCTCCACGATGGAATCTATTCTCCTCGCCGGAAACGGCCCCGCCGTCGCTCGGATTGGGACGAAGACGAGGGATGGCTCAGGCCAGTTTCTTCAAGGCCCACAGCAGGACGACCTGGACGTAGGAACTCACCAGGTTGAGAGGTTTCAACAAGCCCAGAACATCGAAGACCGCTTCCGTGTTGTCGGGGGTGATCAGGAACCCGAGGGTGCCAAGCCCGCAACCGACGCAGGCCAGACCGCAGAACCCGATCTGGATGATGGCGGACAGAGGCGTGGATTTCTGCCCGGTCCCGGCGATGGTGCTCCAGATGAAGGCCATCCAGGCGAAGAAGAACAGGAACAGGAGGATGAGGGTTGGCACATAGCAGTTGGACACCTGCTGGAAGACGACGATCCACTCCTGGACGATCATTCCCGCAGTTTTCCTCCCAGCGTGGTGGCGATCTGGCTGATCATCGCCTCCAATTTCGGCTGGACCTCCTCTTCCTTCAAGGTGCGATCCTTGGCCCGGAAGCGCAATTCCAGGGCGAGGGACCGCTTGTCGGGGTCGATGCCTTTCCCTTCGTATACATCGAACAGGGCGCATTTTTCAAGGATCTCGCCCCCGGCCTCGCGGACGATGCGCTCGACATCCTGGAAGGTCGCGGTCTTGGGCAGGAGGATGGCCAGGTCGCGCCGGATGGCCGGGAAGGCGGGAATCGGCTGCATCAGGCGTTTGCGCGGTTTCAACTGGCTGAGCGCCGAGAGGTCGAGTTCGCCGACGAACCACTCCTCGGGCAGCTTCTTGTTGGTGCGGAACCGCGGATGGATCTGGCCGACCACGCCCAGCCGCCGGTTCTGGCAGCTGATCTCGAGCTGGCGGGCCGGATGGAGGGCCGGGTGGTTGCCGCGGGCGAACTCGAACTCGACCGGCAGCAGGTGGCCCAGGCGGCCCAGCAGGCCTTTCATGCGGTAGAGATCGAAGGGCTCTTTGCTATGGCGCCAATCGGCGGGGTTGGCCGGCCCGGCGCACCCGAGGCAGAGGTGATCGGCCTCGCGGGCGAAGCCGCTGGCATCCGGTCGGAAGACGCGCCCGATCTCGAAGAAGCGCAGGTCATACTCGTCGTTGAAGATGTTGCGGGTCAGGGCATCGATCATGCCCCACAGCAGGCTGGTGCGCAGGTGGCCCTGGTCTTCCGACAGGGGATTGCGGATGGCCAGTGGCGGCCCCTCGCGCAGCGACTCGTGGATGGTGGTCGGAATGAAGCTGTAGGTGATGATCTCGTGGAATCCCTGATCGACCATGGCGGTGCGGACCTGTCCGGTCAGTCTCTGCAGAGGCGTGGGCAGGACCGGCTGCGAGAACAAGGTCGGCAGCGTGGCGGGGATGTTGCCGTAGCCGTAGAGGCGGGCCACCTCTTCGATGAGGTCGGCCTCCTGCTCGATGTCGTGCCGGAAGGGCGGCACTCCCACCCACAGGGTTTCGCCTTCTCGGCTGACCTCGAACTTCAGGCGCAGCAGCAGGGTTTCGATCTGGGCGGGCTTGAGGTCGACTCCGAGCACGCGGGCCACGCGGCGGGTGCGCAGCATGATCCGGCGCAGCGGGGGCGGGGCGGGGTAGGCGTCGAGCAGTCCGCCGACCGGTCGGCCGCCCGCCAGTTCGCGGATCAGGCGTGCGGCCAGATTGAGGGCGATCGGCACGTTGTCGATGTTGGTGCCGCGCTCGAAGCGATACGAAGAATCGGTCGTCATGGCCAGGGCCTTGGCGGTCTTTCGCACCGTGACCGGGTCGAAGCAGGCGGCTTCGAGCAGGACATGCCTGGTGGCGGCGGTCACCCCGGTCTCTTCGCCGCCCATGACGCCGGCCAGGGCGACCGGTCGGCGCGCGTCGGCGATGACCAGCATCGAGGGGTCGAGGGCGCGGGTGACTCCATCCAGGCAGTGCAGCTTCTCGCCGGCGGCGGCCCGCCGCACCACGATGCGCTGCTCTGCGAGCTTGTCGAGATCGAAGGCGTGCATGGGGTGGCCGATGTCCATCATCACGTAGTTGGTGATGTCGACGATGTTGTTGATGCTGCGGATGCCGATCTTCTCGAGGCGCTCGCGCAGCCAGCGCGGACTGTCGCCGACCGTGACGTCGCGGACGATCCGGGCGCCGTAGCGGGGGCAGAGGGCGGGCTCCTCGAGCGTGACCGCGGTCTGCTCGCGGATATCGCCATCGCCTCTGGCATCATCGAGGGAATTGCGGTGCAGGGGCAGGTTGAACAGCGCCGACAGCTCGCGAGCGATGCCGAGATGGGAGAGGGCGTCGCCGCGATTGGGGGTGATGGCGATGGTGAAGACGACGTCGTCCATGCCCAGGGCCTTGACGATGTCTTCCCCGACCGGGGCCTCGGGCGGCAGGTGGTAGAGGCCGGAATGGTCGTCGCCCAGGCCGAGTTCCTTGCGGCTGCACAGCATGCCGGCCGATTCGACGCCGCGGATGCGGGCGACGCGGATCTCGAAGCCCGAAGGCAGCACGGCCCCGACCAGGGCGGTCGGCACCTTGGCGCCGGGGTCGCAGTTGGGGGCGCCGCAGACGATCTGCAGCGGGGCGGCCTGCCCGACATCGACCGTGCAGAGGGACAGCTTGTCGGCGTTGGGGTGGGGGGCGCGGGTCAGGATCCGGCCGACGACCACCTTCTGCAGGTGCTTGCCGGGCTCATGGATGGCCTCGACCTCGATGCCGGCCATCATCAGGGCATCGGCGATCTGCAGCGGCGGGACCTGAATGTCGATGTAGTCGCGAAGCCAGCTCAACAGGATGTTCACGGCAGTCTCCTCAGAATTGTCGCAGGAAGCGGATATCGGAACCGAACAGCAGGCGGATGTCGTCGATGCCGAAGCGTTGCATGGCCATGCGTTCGATGCCCATGCCGAACGCGAATCCCGTGTATTTCTCGGGGTCGTACTCGACCGCCTCGAAGACGCGCGGGTTGACCATGCCGCAGCCGAGAATCTCCATCCAGCCTGAGTTCTTGCAGACCTTGCAGCCTTTCCCTTCGCAGAAGATGCACTGGACGTCCATTTCGGCCGAGGGTTCGGTGAAGGGGAAGAAGCTGGGGCGGAAGCGGGTGGGCCGGCGGCCGAACATCTTCTCGGCGAAGGCGGCGAGCGTGCCCTTGAGGTCGGCCATCGACACGTTCTCCCCGACCACCAGGCCTTCCATCTGCGAGAACATCGGCGAGTGGGTGATGTCGCTGTCGCGGCGGTAGACCTTGCCGAGGGCGATCATCTTGAAGGGGGGCTTGATCATCTCCATGGTGCGGATCTGCACCGGCGAGGTCTGGGTGCGCAGCACCTGCCCGTTTTCGAGGTAGAAGGTATCCTGCATGTCGCGGGCGGGGTGGTGCTTGGGCACATTGAGCGCCTCGAAGTTGTAGTATTCGTCTTCGGCTTCGGGGCCTTCGGCGAGGAAGAACCCCATCGACAGGAAGATCGCGGCCACCTCGAGCCCGATCTGGGTCACCGGGTGCAGGGAGCCCATCGGCAGGACGGTGCCGGGCAGGGTGGGATCAGGCAGATCGGCGCGCAGCGCGGCGTCGGCCTCCCGCTCGGCGAACTCGGCGATGAGCTGCTCGACGGCTTGTTCGAGGCGGGCCTTCAGGCGGTTGATGGCCTCGCCAGCCGTCTTGCGCTGGTCGGGGGGCAGGCTGCCGAGGGTCTTCAACAAGGCGCTGAGTGGGCCCTTCTTGCCGAGGTACTTGATCCGCAGGGCTTCGGCATCCTTGCTGGAAGCGGCTCGGCGGCGTTCCTCGTCGAATTGGTGCCAGAGGGTTTCGGGATTGTCCGTCATGATGGCGTACCTCGCAACGGTGGGATGACAGGGGCGGGCGACTGGCGATGCAGCCGCTCGTACAGGCAGATGGCGGTGGCGATGGCCACGTTGAGGGATTCGGCTGGGCCGGGCATGGGAATAGTCAGGCAACGGTCGCAGGCGGTGCGGAGGGCGGGGGCCAGCCCGGTGCCTTCCGAGCCGAGGAAGAAGGCGACGCGGGCGGGCAGCGGGGCGTGGCGCAGGTCGTCGCCGGCGGGGCCGGTGGCCAGGCAGGCGAAGCCGGCCGCTCGCAGGCGGGCGAGCAGCGCCGGACCCTCGAGGCCGGTCAGCAGCGGGACCCGGAAGGAAGAGCCCATGGCGGCCCGGATGACTTTGGGGTTGGCGGGCGAGGCGCAGCCGGTGAGCAGGAGCAGGCCGTCGCCGCCGAGGGCTTCGAGCGAGCGCAGGATGGTGCCCAGGTTGCCGGGATCCTGGACCCGGTCGAGCACGATCAGCGTGCGTGCCTTGGAGAGCAGCGCCTCGAGAGGGGGGGCGGCGGGGGGGATCACCAGGCCCACGGCGGTCGGTGGGGTGTCGAGCTGCGAGAGGCGGCGCAGCAGGGTCGGCGGGACCAGCACCACCCGGTCGGCCTGGTCGCGCCAGCGCTCCTCGCTTCCCTCCTGGATGAAGAGGTGGCGCAGCTCTGCTCCTGAGCGCAGGGCTTCGCGCAGCAGCTTCTCGCCCTCGATCAGGATCTCATCCGCCGCCGCGGACCCACCCGGACGATGGAGGGCCAGGGCTCGCTTGATCAGCGGATTCTGGGGGGAGGCGATCCGTTTCACGGTTGCTCCTGGGAAGGTCTTCGATGGGAGGGAAGTATACCACATCGCCATGCGGCGCAAGGCCCGGAAAAAGCGCCCCACCCGGGTCGACCCGGGGGCGGTGGGCGGGGGGGGCCGCGGGCTCAGCTCGGATAAAAACAGAACCGGCCGCCGAGGCGGCGGCCGGAGGGCCTGCGACGAACAACGAGGGCTGCCGGGTCTCAGGCGGTCGCGGCTGCCTGTCCCTTGGCCATCTGGACGATGTTCTTGAAGGCTTCTGGATCCTGGACGGCCATATCGGCCAGGACCTTGCGGTTGAGCCCGATGCCGGCCTTCTTCAGGCCGCCGATGAAGACGCTGTAGGAGATGTCGTTCTGGCGGCAGGCGGCATTGATGCGCATGATCCAGAGCGAGCGCATGTTCTGCCGGCGGTCATGGCGTCCGGTGAAGGAGTGATGGAGGGCTTTGTTGACGGTTTCCTTCGCTGTCTTCTTGACGTTGCGATGGGCTCCCCAATAGCCTTTGGAGAGCTGGAACAGCTTTTTCACCTTGCGGCGGGAATTCGAGGAACTCTTGGAGCGTGGCATGATTGTACCTCCGGGTCAGTCTGGGCCCGGCCTCGGGGGCCGGCACGTCTGGCGTCAGGAATAGGGCAGCAGTTCCCGCAAGAGCCTTTCCTGGCACTTCTCGATGAGCTGGGACTGGCGATAGCCGCGTTTCCGCTTGCTCGATTTCTTGGTCAAGATGTGCTTGCCATAGGCCTGGTACCGGCGGTACTTGCCGTTTCCGGTGACCTTGAAGCGTTTGGACGCCCCGCTGTGGTTCTTCATCTTTGGCATGGGCAACCTCCTTGCGGTAAATTCCGTGGGGTATGATTACTTCTTCTTGGGGGCCTGAAGTATCATCGTGATCGTGTTGCCCTCGATGGCGGCATCTTTCTCGATTGCGGCGTCGTCGCCGAGAATGGCTTTCATCCGTTCGACGACTTTGAATCCGATCTCCATGTGGGCGCGTTCGCGTCCTTTGAAGAACACCGAAACCTTGACTTTGTCGCCATCCCCCAGGAAATCCCGGATGCGGTTGCATTTGGTCTGCAGATCGCCTTCATCGGTCTTGGGTCGGACCTTGACCTCTTTCAGCTTGATGACCTTCTGCTTCTTCTTGGCTTCCTTCTGTTTCTTGGCCAGTTCGTATTTGAACTGGCCGTAATCCATCATCCGGCAGACGGGGGGTTGGGCCTGGGCTGCGACCTCGACCAGGTCGTAGCCTCGTTCTTCCGACATCCGGAGCGCCTCTTGAATGGGAACGATCCCGATCATGGTTCCGGTGTCGTCGATCAGGCGCACCTGCGGGACCCTGATCATCCGATTGACACGAACATTCTCTTTGATACTTCCACCTCCAGAAAAAGATTTCGAGGGAAACAGGCTTCGTTTCCCTCGACGACAACAAACATTCAGAGCCGGCCTGGCCGGCGCAACCTGTTCGCTATCGCTCGAGGTGAGGACGAAGTCCTGCTTTGACATTCCACTCTACCACAGTTGCAGGGGCTGGTCAAGCGAAAATTCTGCGATTTTCCGGATGGGAGAATTCCGGTTGGCCTGGGGGAACTTGAAGCGGAGAGCGAAAACAGGTACCGTGGGAAGGCCGCCATGCAGATCGAGCAGGTCATTGCCGCCCTGGTCGCCGACTTTCGCGGAGCCGATCCCGCGGGACGGTTCGCCGCGCTCGCTCGGTGGGAGTCCCTCGAATGGACGGAAGCCGCCCTGGCCGCCTGGCGCTCGGCGGTGGCCGCCGAACCCGATCCGGCCTGTCGTGCCGTGCTGCAGCGGCTGACCGCTCGTCTTGACCGAAACCGGCCGCGGGTGTCGCCCGGCCGGCTGGTCCGGGAAATCGAAGCGCTGCTCGAGGATCCGGCGCGCGACGAACTGTCGCTCGTGCTGGCCCTGCAAGAAGTGACCGTGGTCGAGGCGCCGCTGGTCGCCCTCTCGCTGCGGGCCGCCGGCTGGACCAGCAGCCTGTCGGCGCCGGCGCTGCCGTTCGTGCTGCGGTTCTTCCAGTCCTTCGGGTCTTACGAAGATGCCAAGGCGCTCGAAGAATTGTGCCGGCATCCCGATCCGCGGGTGTTGGGCGCGGCGATCGAAGCCCTCGAACGGATCCATCCCGAGAGCCTCAAGGACCTCATCGTCCCCCTGCTGATCAATCCAGTACCCGGGATCCGCAGTCGGGCGGTTCGTCTGCTCTACCGCTGGGATCCCCAGGAAGCGCTGCGCCATTTCGAAGCCCTGTTGTTCTCCGAGGATCCTGCCGAGCGGGCCGCCGCCTTGACTCACGCGGTGTTCTTCCCGTATCCCAGCATCGGCGAGATCCTCTTGCGCTTCCTGGGACGGGAAGAGGATCCGGAATTGCTGCGACAAGCCGGGGCGCTGGTGGCAGCCAATCCCACACTGGAAGCGGCGCCGCGTCTGGCCGACCTGCGGCGGGCCCGAAGCGGGGCAGCTCGCGAGCTGCTCGACGGCATCCTGCAGGCGGTCGCCCAGTCCTTGGTCGTGGCCGGCCTGATCCGGGAGACGCCCTCGGCCTACCTGGCCCGTCTGGTCGGAGACGCCCCACTCCCAGCGGACGGGGCTGGGGTCGCCAAACCCAACTTGGCGACGGCTCCCTCGCTTGCCGGCGCCGCTCGGTCGGGCAGTGGCGAGTCCCCGATGGTGAAGGCCGGAGAGGCTTCGCGCGCCGGTTCGAGCGCCGCCGCCCATGCGGAGGCGAAGGCCGCCTCGGCTGAGTTGCCGGCGGCACCCCGCCCTGTCCCAGCGCCTGCTTCGCCTCCTTATGCGCTGGCCGCCATTCAAGAGATGCGGCGGCGTCAGGCCAGGCGCCCCGCCCCGGGCGCCGCGGCGGGCGACACACCCGGTCGAGCCTGGTTCTTGAGGGGCGGCGTGGCGGTGCTCCTCGCCGGGGTGATCTGGTTGGCCTGGATGGGATGGCCCGGTCGCGGACCGGGTGGAAGGGAGTCCTCGCCAGTGGTCGACCGGAGCGAGACCACCCCGTCATCGGTCTCGGCGCGAGGCCCCGAAGTCTGGCTGGAAGGGACCATCCTCCTTTTGGATCCTTCTGGCCAGGGGATCCTGGTCCGAGCCGACCGACCGGAGCCGGGGAAGGTCTTCGTGCAGGGATTCGGCGCCAAAGGGCTGGCCGGGCTGGTGAAGGGGGGACGGTTCGCCGGCCGGGTCCGCATCGTCGGGAAGGAGCGGTTGACCACCATCGCCGACCTGGTGCCTTGAGGCGGGCCGGTGCTGGGGTGCCGGAGGGAAGGTGGATGCCATGCTGGCTGAGGCGGGCGGTGCGACTTTCGGCGGCCACGGCCTCCGAGAAAGCAAACGGGCATGGCCGGTCGGCCATGCCCGTTGATGACGCGCCCTCGGTCAGATTTTGTTGGCCAGAGGGGCGGGCACGGTGAAGACGCGGGTCTGCAGCTCGTTGTCAAGCATGAACAGGCCTTCCGAGCTGTTCTTGATGCGCTCGAGCTTGCCGACCAGCGTATGGGCGGTGGCTTCCTCCTCGACCTGCTCGTTGATGAACCAATCGAGGAACCGCTGGGTGGCGAAGTCCTTTTCCCCGACGGCGATCTCCATCAGGCCGTAGATGGACTTGGTGACCTGCTTCTCGTGCTCGAGGGTCTTTTTGAAGACGTCGAGGGGAGAGCTGAACTCGCGGGGCGGCGCCTCGATGGCCCCCAGTTCGGCTTGATGGCCCTGTTCGCTCAGGTAGTTGAAGAAGATCAGCGCGTGGCAGCTTTCTTCCTGGGCCTGGATGCGCATCCAGTGAGCGAATCCGGGAAGGGTCTCGCTCTCGAAGAACGAGGCCATCGACAGGTACAGGTAGCCGGAATAGAATTCCTTGGTGATCTGCTGACTGATGGCTTTGGCCATGGTCTTGCTGAGCATGGTGGTCTCCTTGCGTGAGGTGGCGGGCGGCGAATCGGCCCGCGACCCAGCATACCTTCGGATGGTGGAAAACGCAAACGGCGGCGGGCGAGTTTGAAAACCCCGGCCGGGCAGTGTAGGATGGCCCCAATGGGGAGAAGCGCTGGCTGCGGCGCGCCAACACCCCTTCGGGGAGGGACCGATGAAGAAGGAAAGTCTGTGGATGCTGCTGGTGACCCGCATTTCTCGCGACGAAGAAGAGCAACAGCGGGTCTTGCGCGAATTCCAGGAGGCCTTCGCCGGGAACCGCCTGCGCGATTATCTGATCTTGTTGCGGGCCTCCTTCATGGGCCCCCGCGAGATGGAGGAGCGTCGTGGCTTCTTCCTGGCCCTGGGCAGCCTATTGATGGATCATCTGAAACAGAAGAGCGAGCTGGCCGCCGGCCCTTATGGGCTCTACATCGGCTTCATCGCGGACGACCTGGCCAAGCTGGCCGATGAGGAGCTGGCCAGGACCGGCAAAGCCCTGGGCGTGGCCTTGCGTCTGGCGACCAACCCGCCGACCCTCCGATTCTCGATCGAAGGCCCCTTGGCCCTGCCGCCCTGCCCGCTGTCGCCGGCCGAGGTGAAGGCCGCCCCCGAGGCCTGGGTCGAGGCGTTGGGGCGGGAAGCCGCCCTCTGGCGTTCGGCCCAGCTTTTGGCCGTGCGCGACCACCTCGCGGCCGGCCCGGCCGATCAACCCATGCCCCAGCGGCGGCGGGCCCATGCCTTGCTGCTGATCGGCGCCCATCTCGAGCAGGCCCAGGCCACCGATTGGGCGCACCGGTGCTATCTGGCCGCGACCTGTCTCGACCCCAGCTATGATCTCCCCTGGGCGTTCCTGGCCCTGGCCGAACCTGACCCGAAGGCTGGTTTGGCGGCCGCTCACAAAGCCCTGGCGGCCAATCCCCGCAGTCTGCCGGGGCTGATCAATCGCGGGACGCTCCTGGCCAGGCTGGGGCGCGGCAACGAGGCCCTGCGCGATTTCGCCGAGGCCGCTCGCTACGATCAGGCCAATCCGCGCCTGTTGCTGCAATGCGCCCATGCCGCGCTGGAGGCAGGGCAGGTCGAGATCGCGGTCAAGCTGTTCGTATATGTGCAACGAGCCTTCCCCGCCGTGCCGGAGGCCTGGTTCGGCCTGGCTCGGTTGTTCTGGAAGGCGGGCTTGATCGAGATGGCGCGGCGTTGCCAGGAGCGATTCCGCACCCTGCGGCATGGGAATGTGCCGCGGGAGTTGCGTCTGGTAGGGCGTCTCCGCGTCGAAGCGAAGCAACCCGGGCAGCGGGTGCAGGTCGACCAGGAATGGGGCGTCACCCCCTGGGATCTGCCCGAAGTCATGACTGGAGAACACCGCATCGCCTGGGAGAACGGTCCGGTCCGGAAGATCATGGTCGATGAGGGTGATGCGATCCGGGCCTCCTGGGTTGAAGGCAAGGCGGACGTCGACATCGTCCAATTCACGCCTGAACCCGTGTCCTGGCGCAAGACCCTGCCGGATGGGACGGTGACCTGGCTGCCGTCCAAGGAGATCCTGGCACCCTGGCTGGTGGATGACCTCGATCGACTCCCCGCCCCCGAACCGCTGGTCGACATTCTGGCCACCATCCCGCAACCGGTGACGCCTTTCCCTGGCGACACCCGCCTGACCGTCGAAAGCGTCTTCCGCATTCTGCTCGAGGAGATCCTGGCCGATGGCATCCTGGATCGTACCGAGAGCGAGATGCTCCGTGCCATTCGGGAACGGCTGCTGATCGATCCGATCCGGTATGAGGCCATCATGAAGGAAGTGCGAACGCGCGCCACCAGCCGGACCGCGGGCGATTTTGGCCCCGTCGATACCCGCGCTCTCTATGGGCGGCTCTACGCCAAGGCCCTCGAGGACAGCGTCCTGGAAGACTCCGAACGGCTCCTGCTGGAAACGGTGGCGGAGGCCCTGCTCCTGCTGCCGTCCGAGGTAGCCGAGATCGAAGCGGCGGCCAAAAAGCGCTGAAACGCGCGGCAGGGAATGCTTCCCGCCAGCCAGCGCGTACCGCACCTCCCAGAGGCCGTGCGTGGGCTCTCCCCGCCCCAAGGCGGTTGTTACATTCTGTTCCTGGGAAGAGTATAATGAATGGTAGGAGAGGCCATTCTACCCGGTTGGGCGTACCACCAGAAAGGTCATCATGATGGACAAACAGCGGCAGCGTTTGGTCGTCGTGGCTGTCGTGGCCTTGGTCGTCTGTGTCTTTGGGTTTTTCCTGCTCTCTGCTGGCAGGAAACTCGGCGCGCCGGCCGCGAGTTCTGGAAATGCTCCTTCATCAGGGTCCCCGACGACCAGCACCCAGCAGGCCGGTTCCTCTCACTCAGGGTCCTGGGGCAGACCCCCTCAGAATGCGGAAGACCCTGCTCAGGGGCGCGGAACGCTCGCTGGTTCGGGTGGCACTCCTGCCCATTGGAGCGGAAGTTCCGGTGGTTCCGGGTTTCAGGCCCCGGCCCTGCCAGCCCACGAGGAATCGCGGGGGGTGGCTCAAGATACCAAAGAGCAACTGGCGGCCCGCCTGGCCGAATCGAAGCGCGATCTCGAGAATCTGCAGGCCGAATCTCGTGCCTGGCTGGAAGGCCACATCAAGAATCCCCACCTGGCCTCCAACACGCGGGAAGTCTACCGCCTGCGTCTTCTCAAGGATTATCGTGCCGGTCACCAGGCCCTCCGGGATGGCGATTACGCTCTGGCCTACAATCTGTTCGCCGCGTCCCTGTCCGATCCGAATGCTTCTCCGGTATCCCGGTATCTGGCCCTCGATTACATGCGGGCCGCGGCGGCCAAAATGAAAGACCTGAAGAAATACTGTGACGCACTTCGGCAACAGGGGGAACTCGCCAGCACGGAAGATCTGTCCGTTCTCGGCATCTCCAAAGACCCCCACAACCGCCAAGGGTACGAGGAATCCATCAAGATCCTGATGGCCTCTCGGGATTCCTCGGTCTTCGATGCCCTGGTCGAGGCACGTATGCGAGATGCCAAAGACCAATCGAAACGCTCGGAAGTCGTCGAGAAGCTGCGCCGGGAAATCCGGCTGAGAGAGGAGATCTTCAATGACTGAGCAGCCGCGAGCCAGAAGGTTCCTGCGCCAGGGGTCGGCCTACCTGTTCGTGATCGGGGTCATCTCGGTGTTGATGGTGATCGTCGTCTATTCGACGCGCACGAATGTATCGCGGCATCACATCACCCGCTTGATGAGCAATGAGAAGAAGGCGGAGGCGCTGGCCGAAGCCGCGGTGGATGTCGCGATCGGATATATCAAAGAATCCATGAACGACCCCAATGACCCCAATTTCTATCCGTATTTCCGGATTCCCGCCCCCATCCAGGGCTCCTCGCTCGGCGACAACAGCGGCAACAACATCCCGATCGATGCCACGGTCTTCAACAAACCCATCGACCTGGTCTGGGAATCTGCCCCCATGGCCCCTATCCAGACGTTGATCAACAATGACCTGGGGGGGCGAGACTTCGCTTCCTGCACGGTCTTTTGTCAGATTTTGAATGCAGAGGCGTTTTCCGCGGCCCGGAGCGGGTATCAAGTGGTTGGCGTGTCGATCAAGGCCCCGCCGACCCAAGGCTCGTCTCTGGATAACTATCCCGCCAGGTTCCTCGATGATTTCGGAGCCGATGCCGGCAGTGCCCAGGCCATCGCCAATTGGTTCAAAGACTGGGAGCTGGATTACTATCTGCCCAACAAAACCAACCAGGATGAATGCGAGGTAGAAGTTCTCGGGTTGGTTGCGGACGCCGTGGCCGACGCCAAGGTCATCCTTTACAAAATCAGCAACACCGTGGCCAGGGCGGTCGTCGTGATCAAAGTCGGTATCCCCAATCTGCTCCCTTTCGGGCCGAGGCTGCTCCCCCTGTGGGAGGACACCTGGGAAAAAACCATCGATTTCGAAGAGTTCATCAAGAAATACGTCAACATTAGCGAACCTCAGGTGACGCTTGGGGCCATCCTTCGGCAGGCCATGGGCGCCTCCATTCAAGGAAAAATGGCGTCCATGCAATGGGAAGCGCAGATCCTGCGCGACTCGATCGTTGCCGGCTTTAATGCCCTGAAACAGATGATCAAAGACCAGGCTGACAAGAGCACCGCCTATTCGCCCGCGCCTCGGGTGGTCGAAAAGGGCGGTATCATCCGCCTGCGGGCGGTGGTTGAATACCGCCCGCATGGGGCTGCCCCCAATGGCGAGGTGATCCGGCGGCAGCTGATTGCCGACCGCCATTTCAAAGTGACCGACATTCAGCCCGTCGCCCCGGAATATTCGTTTTTCATCGCCAATTCCAGCTTGTTATGCGAGCAGTCGCCCAGCGATGCCCCGACCTCCGGGCCGGTCGATGGAAACATCAACTGGACCGACGCCGGCATTGCGACCCTGGTCATCCACAACCTGCCGTGCGATGCCTCTGCCTCTCCATCCTACGCGGCCCTCACCGGCTTCACCGGCGGCGGGGGGGCAGTGGGGCCCGATTCGGTCTGTCAGGTTCCGGGCATGGTCCGCATCAACAGCGCCGGTCCCGACCCGATGAAAATCAATACCTTCCTTGGCACGAAAGATGAGCCGTGGTTGACCGAATTCAATGCCATGATGATGGACAAACACATGGGTGCCGATAAATTCCAGTTGATTCCCACCTTCAACTGGTTCAAGAACTGGACCAGTTCCAATCCGAGTGATCGGCCCCATGAAGTCGATTTCCCGGTCCTCAGGGGGGGCGAACCTCCCCCCGACACCTGGCCGAACCATCCCTATGGTCTGAAGCACCTTCTCAATCTTTTGAATTTCTGCGACGCTCTCAGCGGGCCGACCCTCCTGTTCGGGAACGGTCATTTCGAATATCCGTTGAATCTGCGGGTGGAAGCCAGGTTGCAGATGCGGTATGCCAATATCCTGTTCGGGGTGAAGCCGCGGGGTCAGCAGAATGATGAAAAAGACCAATCCCAGGCCTACATCCGGTACATCAACAAATACAAAGATTACGGCATTCAAGGCCTGCCGCCCTACCAGAGCGCCAATGACTGGAAGCCCAGCGACCCGCGGAACATGCCGCCGAACCTGTACAGCACCTTGCAGTATGCCAAGAAGGCCAATCATTTCTTCGAATCGGAATCGGATTTCTGGGCCGATCGCGAATTGTTCCCCTCCGGGCCCGGCGGCCCGTTCAAGATCAACGGGGTCGTGTACGTCAAGGGCAACCTGAATGTCTCCCAACCGCTCCAGGTCGATGGCAAAGGCATCCTAGTGGTCAAGGACAACATCTATCTGAATGCCGACGTCAAGCGCCTGGGCCCGCTGGGTCAGACCATCTTCACCCTGATCGCCCGGCGCGGCTACATCCGCGTCCAGGGCGGTTGCCGCCGGATCGAGGCGAGCTGCTTCTCCAACGATTGCTTGCGGAATGCCGGCGGGCACATGCTGGCCATCGATGGGAACCTCGTGCTCAACCACTTCGACCGCGATCATATCGAGTCCACCGAAGTCTTCTACAATTCGGCCGCTTGCCGGGTCTCGCCGCTTTCGGTCATGCGCGACGTTGGAAAATTCGACCCGAAGAGGTATATTGTCTCGGTCGGAAAGAGGTGGGCTCGATTCGAGTATGAAAAGTTCTAGGAACGCCGGATTTTCGCTGGTCGAGGTGACGATCGCGGTGTTCGTGTTCATTCTGGCGGCGTGGCCCATCTACAATGCCATCACCGAAGGGGCGAAGCGCGAGATCGATTCCACGAAACTGGCCATGGCTCGCAAGATCAATGAATCCGTCAGGTCGGAGGTCATGAGCCAGAAATTCCAGGATGTCGCCGATGCCGTGGGGGCCAATACCACGTTCTCCCCCCTCGCGGATCGCTTCTATACCAAAGCCAAACTCGACGTCCTCGATTTCCAGAAGAAATACAAAGATTTCGAATTAACCGTGGAGGGACGGGTCGATGAAACCCGCAATTCCGTCCTCCACTTCAAAGCGGCCGTCACCTGGAGGGACTACAAGAATCAGCCGCATCCCCCCGAAACGCTCTTCTTCATGATGGTCAAGCCGTGAACCGCCTTCCTTCATCCGGTCGAGGTCTCAGTCTCATGGAAGTGCTGGTCGTGGCGGCCATCACCATCATCGTCACGGGTGGCGTCTGGAGTTTTTTGCGCAGCATGACGCACGCGGCGGCCATCTCCAAAGCCAAGGGGGAAGCCAAGGCGATGGCCGATCTGGTGCTGCGGGCCATCGAAAAAGACATCACTGACATGGCGGCTTCGGTGACCATCGAACTCAACAACCGCACCAAGGTGGTGACGCAGTTCGCCGGCAGCGGCGGCACCTGGACCATGCTGGTCGGAGAAAAGGGACGGTACACCAAGGTCGATTATCTGTTCGATCCGGCGGCCAAGACGGTGACCCGGACGGCCGACGGCAAATCCCGCGTGCTGGCCGACAAGGTGCTCGATCTGACGATATCCCCCTACGATGCGGACCAGATCAAATTCCTGGTGGACATCCAGGTCGGCATCGTTCCGCCAGGCATGAAAGAACCCCAGATCCACCACCAGAAACTGGTGGCGACGGTGCGGGCCGCGGTCTCCGCCAACATGGATCCGAAGTGGCGCACGTCGGAGGACGCCAAGACGACGTTCTGAACCGCCAGATCGCCGCGGCTGCCCGGCTGGCTGTCGACTTGTTCTGCCGGAGCCTCGCGAAAGGGTGAGGGGGGCGATCCTCCGAACCCTTGGCAGTTCATTCCGATTGGTCACCCCTGGGCATCAGGCGAAAGGGGGGGGGCGGACCGCGCCGATCTCGCCGAGAGCCTTTCTGAGCCTGCTCCCTGCCGCACGCCTTCAAGCCGGCAAGAGAAGCTGGAGCAGCCTTGGTGGTGGAAGCGAGAGAAGATGGGCGGCGGGTTCGGCGGTGAAAGTCCTCTGACTCCTCGAGCCGCAGGCAAAGTGAAAAGGAAAAACCCCGGGAACCGAGGTTCCCGGGGTTGTGCCTCGAAGGGCGGGATTACTTGGCGCTCTTGGCCTTGAGAGTTTCGTACTCGGCCTTGGCCTTGTTCATTTCCTGGGCGACCTTCATGGCGTCAGACTGGCGGCCCTGCGCCAGGAGCTCGTTGTAGAGCCGATAGAGTTCCTGGTACTTGGCGTAGGCCAGCTGGACTTCGGACGCGTAGGTGCCGATGGGTTCGGCATCGCCCGCGATGGTGACGGCGGGGGCGGAGGTCTGGTTGCCCGAGACCGGGATCTCGCTGCCGCCAGCGATCGCGCCGACGCCGACGCCGCCGACCACCTGGCCGGCATCACCCAACGGGTTGGTGCCCACCGGCATCGCGATCGAGCCATACCCGGCGCCACCCTTGCCGAACAGACCGGCGATCTTGTGAGCGACCCAGTTGCCGAGCATACCGCCCGCGATACCGCCGATGATCGTGCCGAACGGCGGGAAGATCATGGAACCCAGCATGGAGCCGAGGACGGAGCCGACGGTCTGGCCACCCACGCCGACCCAGTCGACGCGCTTGAAGGCTTCCCGGATGCTGAACCGGCCATTCTTCAGGTCGCCGGCCAGGTAGGCCCCCACGGAGCCGCCGACGATCGAACCGAAGGTGGGAGCGAGAGCGGAGAGGACGCCACCGACGACCGGCACGGCGCTCAGGAAGGGAACGAAGAAGCTGCCCGCCGCGGCGCCGGTCACCGAGCCGACCACGCCACCGGCGAACTCGGCGGAGCAGACGGTCTTGAGCGCTTTCTGGAGGGAGGGCTTCTCACCGCGGAGGATCTGCATGCCCAGATCGACGCCCACGGTGATGCCGGCGGTCATCAGGAGGTTCTTGGGGCTGAAGCCGGACTTCAGACTCTCTTTGACATTCTGGAAGCCCTGGTTGGTCATCTGCTTGCCAGCCTCATAGCCAGCCTTGAATTTCTCGCCGGTCTTGGAGAAGAACCCGGGCTTCTTGCCGCTGGCCTGGCCGGCTTGGCCAGCTTGTCCAGCCTGACCCGCCTGTTCGGACTGGGAAACCTGCCCGCTCTGGCCGGACTGACCGGCCTGCCCAGCCTGCTCGGATTGGCTGCTCTGCCCGGACTGCCCGGACTGCCCGCTCTGGCCGCTCTGACCAGACTGCCCGGACTGGCCGGACTGCCCGGACTGACCGCTCTGGCCACTCTGACCAGACTGGCCACTCTGACCAGACTGGCCGCTCTGGCCCGACTGCCCGGACTGACCGCTCTGGCCGGACTGACCGGAGTCGCCCGCCTGGCCGCTCTGGCCGCTCTGGCCGCTCTGGCCACTCTGGCCAGCGTCGCCCTTGGCGGGGGCCGGATTGCGCTTGAAGATCTTGGCGATGCGGTCTTTGGCGCCCCGCAGCAGATCACCGATCTTGGACCCGGCGCCCTTGACCCCTTCGCCGACCTTGTTGATGCCGTCTTTGGCGCCTTCGTAGGTCTTGGTGCCGAACTTGTTGCCGGCTTCCTTGCCGCTGGTGAAGCTGTCTTTGATCTTGGACCCGTAGGCGTTCAATTCGTCTTTGATCCAGGAGCCGCCGGAGGTCTTGGCACCGCTCTGGGCGGCATCGGCTTGCATGGTGACCGGGGCGGAAGGCTGGCCCGCGGCCGCCGTGGTGTCGACCTTGACCGAGGACTGGGCCGAGGTCTGGGCGGAAGCGGCGGCGCTGTTCTCCGCAACGGTGCCCAGCGCGCTGGACTGGGAGACGGGGGTCCCCAGAACGCCCTTGCCGGCGTTGCTGGACGCCTGGCCCGCGGTGCTGGACTGCGAAGAGAAGATGGAACTGGACCCACCGGAGCTGGGAGCGGTGGAGGTCTTGGGGGTCTGGACAGCCGACCCCGCGGTGGTGGCCGAGGTGCCGGCGGAGGTCGCCGCAGTACCGGCTGCACCGCCACCGAAGATGAGTTTCATGTACTGGCTCATCTCGAGGGCCACGGGTTTGCCATCCATGTAGCGCACGTTGTAGTGCACCACCTGGGTACCCTGGCGGACAGAGACCCACTGCCCGGGGGTGACTGCGATGTTCTGTCCGCCGACGTTCACGTTGATCGCTTCGAAGGCCGCCAGAAGAGGCGCTTCGAGGGCGAACGTGGCGAGCAGGACCAGAGTCATGACCTTGGAGAGCCGCTTGAGCGTCTGATTCCTCATACTGATTACTCCTGAGTTTGGAATACCCGATGACCCATTGGACCTACCCACGAAACCCATGAACGAATAACCTTGAACCCAGAACCTACCCAAGAACCTTTACCCAGAACGAAACCTTACCCGAAAAACCCCAGGTGTACCCAAACACCTTGTCATCAATTATACCAGACCACCGAAAATCCGCAATGGCCAGGGGTCGGAATTTCCGTCGACGATCGACTTGCTGGCACCTCGAGGTGGGGCAATTCATGGAGGTGCCGAGGCCCTCGATGTCGTTGAGCTGAGGGGCGAAATTTGGCGGATGGAGGAGTTTTCTGGTAAATTTGTTCCTTGAAAACTCCGGTGGGAACCCCCTGCCGTGAGCTGGTTGTCAGGGAGGTCAGGGGAGGGTGAGTCGGCGACAGGGAATGGTTCTCGGAATCATTCTCCTCAGCT
>QOQW01000009.1 GCA_003327425.1 Candidatus Ozemibacter sibiricus | reverse complement strand
CCGCCGGCCGAGCCTCATTCGTTCACAGAGACGAGTCTGATCAACTCATCATTTCAACTCAAAGGCTCTTCGCAGAGCCCCCTACCTGAACGCTTTCTTGGCTCCCTCGATTCCCTTGTCAATCAGCGCGACCTTGGGAGGTTGCCCTCGCCTGGGTCGTACCCCCGCGTGGGAGGTTTTTGTAAGATACCACCCTTCGACCGACAAGTCAAGAGGTCGGTACAAAATTTTTCTGCTTTGGCCGATTCGCTCTCCTGAGAGATCCGGCGCCGTCAGGCAGCCTGCGCAAGCGGTTCGGATACCATCTCGACAAGGGACAAGGGACTTCGGCAAGCGGAATTTGCCAAACCTTGTCCGGTATTCTACGTTATAATACAAGGAACGTCACTCTATCGGGAGGGTAGCATGCTCAGGGCACTGTACCTCATCATCCTCGGGGGGATTCTAGGGTTCCCCAGCATTGGATGGGCACAGACCGAGTTGCCGATCATCCCTCTCCCGCCCCAGATCACGCCGGCCAAGACCGCCACCTCGACCAATCCCGCCAGCCGCCCCCCCCATCAGAGCGGTGGCGAAATCCTTCCACTCCCGGCGGACATTCCTCCTGCCAAAACACCTGGGAAGGGAGCCCCGACGGCTTCCGAAGCCCAGAGCCTCATCCCCCTTCCCCCTCCGAAGACTCCTCCGCCCGCCCTCACCCCTGAGCCTCCTCCCCTCTTCGTCCCAGGGAATCTACCGGCCGACGAGGTGCCACCACCGCCTCCTCCCTTGCCTGGGGAGATCGTCGTGAAAACCCAGGATCCAGCCCAACCCACCCCCGCGGCCCCGGCAGCTCCTCCAACCAACCCGACTCTGCCGATTTTCCCCAAGGACACCAGCTCCGCCATTTTCATGGTGATGAAGACCTGGGAATGCGAAAACTACGATGGGAAGACCCTGTTGAGCCATTCCATCAACGTCTATGGCCAGGAAGCCGAGGACCCCTTCACCATTCAGGGCCTCGACCAACTCCCCTCTTTCGCCGTCACCCTCAAAGAGGACGACATCACCCTCGATGAACTCCTCGACATCGTGGCCCAGAAGAGCAATACCGACTGGGGCGTTGACATCCAGCAAAAGATCATCTATTTCTACCCCGCCCCAAGACAGTGACCAAGACGAGGAACAGACATGACCACCGCTTCCATCGACGAACTCTTGAAGAATGGCAACGACGCGTTCGCCCAGGGCAACTACCACCAGGCCCTGAACCAGTATCTCAAGATCATCGACATCGACCCCGCCAATCAGGTCGGATTGGCCAAAGTGGCGACGGCCTACTACAAACTGCGCGACTACCCAAAAGCCGTCGCCGCTCTGAACAAGGCGCTGGAAGGCGACCCCAAGAACCGCGACCTGTTGGTGATGCTGGGCATGGTCTACGTTCGTACCAACGACAAGACCAACGCCCTGGCGGTCTATGACCGTTTGAAGAAGGTCCACCCCGACAAGGCCGAACTCCTGTACAAGGAGATCTACAAATAGCTCGCCAGCCTCGTCATCAATCGCCCAGCCATCCCTTCACGACCCACTGGGCGCGCCTGGCGTAGAATTCGGTCTCGAGCAGGGTGAAGAAATATTGATCCTGCCAACGGCCGTTGATGAAGAGTTCTTGCCGATGCAGCCCCTCTCGAACGAATCCGAGCTTTTCCAGAACCCGTTGAGAAGGGCGATTGGCCGGCTGCACCCCCGCCCACAGGCGATGCAGGCCCATTTCCTCGAAGGCCACCGCTACCACCCGGGCCACGGCTTCGGTCATCAGCCCGGCCCCAGCCAGATCGGCATCGATCCAGTAGCCCAGGCCGGCCGAAAAGCTGACCCCCCACTGGATCGAATGCAGGGCCACTTTGCCGATCAATTGCCCGTCCTGGGCACGGAAGAGACCAAGATCGACGCGCTGGGCGCGTTTGAGCTCCTGGTGCTCACCCGCGATGATCTTCCGCAGATCGGCCACCGTCAGAGGATGCGGCACCTCGGGCATCCAGGGCTGCAGCCAGAGGCGGTTGCGCTCGAGCAGTCGCTGGTAGGCCTCGGCCTGGCCACGGTCCAACCGGCGCAGGAACACCCGCGGCCCCCGAAGAATCCGTCCCATCGGGAAGATGGCGGCCATGGGCGAAACCCGTCGAGGTTTGGCCGCCGAGCGCTTCGATTGACGCAATGCAGGAGATGTTCGCATGAACCGTTCCTCTGGTGATTCTACTCCAACGCCCGCCTGGAAGGGGATTTTTTTCGATGTGGGGGGCACCCTGCTCTATCCAGACCCCGCCACGATCGGCGAGGTCGCCGGCGCCGTGCTCGGCACCGCCTTTTCGCCTGCCGATCTTCTGGCCGCTGTTCAATTCGGCTCCGTGACCATCGACGAAGCCATGGCGGCCGGCCAGCCGATCGGCACCTGGTGGCCCCTCTATATAGGCGGCGTCCTGCGCCATCTGGGATTTTCCTTTCAGGCAGGTGATCCTCCACTGGAAGAATGCGTCCGCCGCCTGCGGGAACGGCATCGACAGCGCAACTTGTGGTCGTTCCTCCTGCCTGGCACCCATCAGGTGCTCGAACAGCTGACCAGCGAGGGATATCTGCTCGGGGTCATATCCAACAGCGACGGGCAGGTCAGGCAACAACTGATCGAGGCAGGGCTGGCCCCCTTCTTCCGGTTCATTCTCGATTCCCACTACGTGGGCCACGAGAAACCCGACCCCGCCATCTTCCGGCTCGCGCTGCGCGCCGCGCGACTCCAGCCAGCCGAGGTTCTCTACATCGGGGACATCGTCCACATCGATGCTCACGGGGCACGTGGGGTGGGCATGGGCGCCCTGATCCTGGATCCGCTGGATCGGCGCGCCAATCTCTGGACCACTCGCCTGCCCGACCTGACCCGCCTGCCCGACTGGCTGGCCTCGTCATCCAGCCGCTCCTGAGCTGGCTCGACCGCCAGAACAGGGCCCGACCGCCTCCGGGGAAGGGCGGCCCCTGGTCAGGGTTCTGGGTGCAATGCCCCGGCCTGCAGACGCAGTCGATGGCGACAAAGCCGCTGCCCCAACCCGCCATGGTGCGTGACCAGGACCAGACCGCCCCCGCCCCACATGAACTGCCGCAGCACCTGCAGCACCAATCCCAGCGCCAGCTCATCCAGATGCCCGAGGGCCTCATCGAGCAAGAGAATGTCGGGATCGGCCAGGAGGGCCCGTCCGAGCGACACGCGGGCGGCCTCGCCCCCCGAAAGGCCGCTGACGTCTCGATGGAGCAGTTGGGCGATTCCCAGATCGGAAGCCAGGGCGGTGGCCGCTCGTTCCCTGGCTTCCTTGGCGCCGGAACGCGAATGGGCACCGGCCCCTCCGCTGGAGACCCCAACCCTTCCGGAGCCTGACGAGGACTCAGACGTCGAAGCCTGCCAGTTGCCCCACCGCCGCGGCGCGCCTTCCATCGTCGACGCCAGAAGGTTATCGAGGACCGTTCCGTGGAACAGGAACGGTCGCTGGAACACCAGCACCGCGCGCCGCCCGCCCAGGTCGATCCGACCGGCGGCCGGCACCACCAACCCCGCGATCATCCGAAGCAGGGTGGTCTTGCCCGCCCCGGAGGCCCCGGACACGGCCAGTCCGCCCGTCAGCGGCAGAGTCGCGGAAAGATTCCGGAACAGGGGGCGATCAGCGAGGGTCAAGGTCACCCCTTCCAGCTTGATCGGAGCCAGCTCCGGCATCGATTCGTTCTCGGCAGGAAGCCCTGCCCAGTCGGCGGCCGGAACGACCGATGGCGAAACCGTCCCCTCCTCGGAACCACCCGCGCGCGCGGCCGCCCCCTGGATGGCATGCACCAGAAGAGCGTTGCCCAAGGCTACGGCCAGCAGCAGGAGGCCGAGGGCCAGGGCGAGTTCGGTATCGCCTCGGGCGGTCTCGAGCGCGATGGCGGTGGTCAGGGTGCGGGTATAGCCTTTGATGTTGCCGCCCAGGATCATCGCCACCCCGACCTCGGAAACAACCCGCCCGAACCCCACCGCCACGGCCGCGCCCACGCCGGCCCGGCATTCCCGCAACAGCAGCGCCAGCAGGCGGGCGCCGCGATATCCCAGATTGCGGGCGGTCTCGACCAGTCCATTCGGGATCTGCGCCAGGCTGGAATGCAAAAAGACGGTCACCAGCGGCACGATCAGCATCACCTCGCCGATCAGGATGCCAGATGGGGTGAACAACATCTCGAGGGCGCCCAGCGGCCCGCGTCGCGAAATGAGCAGGTACACGAGGGTACCGACGATGACGGTCGGCACCGATAGCAGCATCTGCAGCACGATGAGCACCAGCGCCTTCCACCGTGGCGCGAGCCCGTAGGTCCACCAGGCGAGGGGCAAGGCGACCACGACGCCGAGCAGCGTTCCCGCCAGGCCGATCTGCACGGTGAACCAGAAGATGCGGAAGACCTCGGCATCGAGGGCGGCCAGCCGGCCCACGGCGCCCGCCAGCATCTCCAGGATGAAAGCCATGGCCGAACCGGCTACCCTGCCATGGCGAAATAGTGGGCGTGCGGGTTCAAGAAGAGGAGCCCGGCCACCGACGTTTCCGGCACCATCTGGGAGCTTTCGGTCAGAGTGATCCCGATGGTCTCGGCTTCGAGCAATGACAGCAGCGTGTGCTGCGCCGCGAGATCAGGGCAGGCTGGATAGCCGAAGCTGAAGCGGGTTCCGGCCAGGGGCAGGCGGGCCCGCGCCGGCGGGATGCGATCGAGCCGACGGCCGGCCGCCACTTCCCGGGTCACCCAGGCCTGGACGAACTCGGCGCCGCCATCGGCCAGCTCAGCCAGCAGGCCGAACCAGAGGAAATACTCGCGATAGCGATCGCCGACGAACTGGCGGCGCCCCCAGGCTTCGGCCTCCGGCCCCATAGTCACGGCCCACAGCACCAGCAGGTCGTCGCGATCGTCCGCCACGAAATCGCTGAGCGCCAGATGGGGCGGCCGGGCGCTGCGGGGAAACTGCCAGACCACCTCGGCGCCGCCCCGCGGCGGCCTGACCCGCAGGCGATCGCCGTCAGCCCGGGCCCGCACGTAGGCATAGCAGGCCCGAGGTCGGGCGCGCCCGGGCTGCCGCAACTCGCCCAGCAGGCGCTCGAGCGCCGGTCGGGCTTCACGGTCGAGCTGGGCCTGCCAGGTCGCTTCGTCCCGTTGCCCCCGCTCGAACTTCCAGCGCGCCTGGAAGAGCACCGCCGGATCGAGCCGATCGGCCAGGTCGTCGATCCCGATCTCGAGCGTGCGAACGCCCCAGAAGGGCGGTTCGATCACCGGGGGCGGGGGCAGGGCCTTCCGCCCGCTTCCGACCGGTGGCGGCGCGACATTGGTCAGTAGGCCTTCGGCGAGTCCGCTGCTCTCGCATGGCTGGGATGCGCCCGGGGCAGCCCCGCCAGCCGACACCTGACTGGCGCCCGGCACCCCAGACGGCAAGGCTGCACCTTCGACCGAAGATGGACACGGCTCGACGATGGCGGCCGCCGGGCCGCCCCTCCCTGTCGGGGTGGCAATCGCCGGTGTCGACTGGGCCAGCCGCTCGAGGATGGTCAACCCCTCGAAGGCATCGGCGGCATAGAAGACCCGACCGGCATATTCGGGCTGCAATTGCTGCTCGACGAACTCGCGCGTCAACGCCGCCCCGCCCAGCACCACGGTGAAGGGCAGCCCCCGCCGGTTCAGCTCGGCGAGATTCTCGCGCATGACCTGGGTGGACCGCACCAGCAGGCCGCTCATGCCGATCACTCCGGCGGCATGTTCCTGCGCCGCCCGGATCATGGTATCGACGTCGACCTTGATGCCCAGATCGATCACGCGATACCCGTTGTTGGTCAGCAGGATGTTGACGAGGTTCTTGCCGATATCGTGCACATCGCCCCGCACCGTGGCCAGCACGACGGTCTTGCCGGGCTCGGCAGGTTTGCGCGCCATGCGCGGCTCGAGGTATCCCACGGCCGCTTTGACCACTTCCGCCGACTGCAGCACGAAAGGCAGTTGCATCTCGCCGCGGCCGAACAGTTCGCCGACCGCACGCATGCCCTTGATCAGATGCTCGTTAATGACCTCTTCCGGGGTCAGGCGGCTCAACAAGCTGTCCAGAAGCGCGGGCAGGCCGCTCTTGTCGCCATCGAGAATCTGGCGCTGCAATCGCTCTTCGGGAGAGGCGGCGACCGGCGGCTCGCCGGCCCGACGACCACTGCTCCCGCCCTGGAAGAGCGCCATGAAGCGGGCCAGGTCGGAACCATCGCCGCTGCGGTTGAACAGCAGGGCCAGGCCAGCCTCCCGCTGATCGTGGGGAATCCGGAAGGTCGGGAGGATACCGGCCGGATGCACGATGGCCAGCGACAGACCACGCCGCACCGCCTCGGCCAGGAACAGGCTGTTGAGCACGACCCGCGCGTCGGGGTGCAAACCGAACGAGACGTTGCTCACCCCCAGGAGCGTGAACGAGTCGGGAAACTCGCGCCCGATCTGTTCGACCGCCTCGAGGGTGGCGATCGCCGCGGTGCGCAGGTCGGGATCGCCGCTGCCGACGGTGAAGGTCAGCGGATCGAAGATGAGATCGCAGGGCCGGAAGCCGAATTCCCCCGTGAGCAGCGCGAACAGACGACGGATGACCGCCAGCTTGCGCTCGACGGCGCGGGCCATGCCCTGCTCGTCGATGGCCAGGCAGATCAAGGCGGCGCCATGCTCCTGGGCGATGGCCGCCACTTCGCGCAGCTTCTTGCCGCCATCTTCCAGGTTGACCGAGTTGACGAGGCAGCGACCGCCATGCCGCTCGAGGGCCGCTTCGATGGTGGCCGGATCGGTGGAGTCGATCAGCAACGGCAGCTTGACCTGGCGCGCGAAATGGGGCACCAGCGCCGCCATGTCGGCCTTCTCGTCGCGACCCACGTAGGCCGTCGACAGATCGAGCAGGTGCGCCCCGCCACGCGCCTGTTCGCGGCCCAGGGCGATCATGCCATCGAGATCGTTCTTCAGGAGCAGATCGCGGAACTGCCGCGAGCCGTTGGCGTTGGTGCGTTCGCCGACCAGACACGGCGGCGGATCCTGCCGTAGAGAGACCGCGCCATAGAGGCTGGCGACAGTGGGCGGCGGCACGACCTCGCGCGGCCGGGGAGTCAGGTGCCCGACTGCCTCGACCACGGCGGCCAGATGGGCGGGAGTGGTCCCGCAGCAGCCGCCGACGATGGCTGCTCCATCCTTGGTGACGAAGGTGCGATGGTAGGAGGCCAGCTCTTCGGGGCGCAGTCGATAGACGGCCTTGCCCCCGACGTTCTCGGGCAACCCGGCATTCGGCATGATCGAGATCGGCTTGCGGGTGGTGCGCGCGAGGAATTCGACGTGCCGCACCATTTCGAGCGGGCCGGTGGCGCAGTTGATGCCGATCACATCGACCCAGGGGAAGGGCTCGAGCACCGCCTGCACCACCCCGATATCGGAACCGACGAGCATGGTGCCGGCGGCTTCGAGGGTGACCGATACCATCACCGGCAGCCGCGCGCCCTCGCGCCGGAAGACCCGACGCGCGCCGGCCAGGGCGGCCTTGGTCTGCAGCAGGTCCTGGCAGGTCTCGATCAGCAGCAGGTCGACCCCGCCGTCCCACAGGGCCTGCACCTGCTCCTCGTAGGCGGCTGCCATGTCGGCGAAGGAGATCTGCCCGAGCGAGGGGATCTTCGAGGTCGGTCCGATCGAGCCGGCCACGAAGCGAGGGCTGCCATCGCGGGCGGGCGCTTCTTCCATGGCTTCCCGGGCGAGCCGGACGGCGACCCGGTTGATCTCGGCGACCCGATCGGCCAGTTGGTGATCCTGCAACACCAGCCGCGTGGCCCCGAAGGTATTGGTCTCGACGGCCCGACACCCGACCGCGAGGAACTCGCGATGGATGCGACGGATGGCGCTCGGCGCGAACAGCACCAGAGCTTCGCTGCAGCCGTCGCGCCCGCCGAAATCGTCGGAGGTGAGGCCCAACGTCTGCAAGTTGGAGCCCATGGCCCCGTCGAAGACGAGCACACGTTCGCGCAGGTGGTTCAGGAAGGATTCGGGCGTGAGTCGGCGCATGGCTGCTCGCTTCCCGCCTACCAGGAAATGCCTTCCAGGATCTTGAGCACCACCGGGGCGCGACCGAATGGCACGCTGATCTGGACGCCCTCGACCAGGGGGCGCACCTTGGTCAGCGCTTCGCGGGCGATGGCAATGCCCTCCTCGCGTTGCGCCTCGGGGGTGGGCGCGGCGCGCAGGCGGGCCATGATGGGCTCGGGCACCGAGGCGCCAGGCACCTCGTTGTTCATGAACTCGGCGTTCTTCAGACTGGCCAGAGGCCAGATCCCGGCGATGATCGGGATGCGGACATGGCTGATCTTCTCGAGGAAACGCTCGAGCAGCGTGATGTCGAAGACGGGCTGGGTGATGGCGAATTCGGCGCCGGCATCCACCTTCCATTCGAAGCGGCGGATCTCGGTGGCCAGATCGATGGCCCCGGGATTGACGCCGACTCCGAAGAAGAAGCCGGTGGGCTTGCCGATGGGATTGCCGCCCAGATCCTTGCCGTGATTGAGCCGATGGACGACGTTGGTCAGGCCGATGGAATCGATGTCGAAGACCCCGGTGGCTTCCGGGTAGTTGCCAAGTTTGGGCGGGTCGCCCGTGATGCAGAGAATGTTGCGCAGCCCGATGGCATACGCCCCCAGCAGATCGGACTGGATGCCCAGGATGTTGCGATCGCGGCAGCAGTAGTGCAGCACGGTCTCGATACCGACTTCCCGCTCGATGAGCGAGGCCATGGCCAGCGGGCTCAGGCGCGCCGACGCCCGCGGGCCATCCGGGATGTTGATGGCATGGATGCCATGCTCCTTGAGCTGGCGGGCCGCTTCGATGACATTGGTCGGATCGCACCCCTTCGGCGGCGTCAATTCGGCGCAGACGACGAATTTCTTCTCGGCCACCCGTCTGGCCAGAGCCGATTTCTCGGCCAGGGGAACGACCGCTACCTGGGGCGCGCTGGCGTCGACCCGATCGGCCTTGATCGGTTGCACGACGAACACGCGGCGGCCGGGCGATTCGAGGGCTTTGATCTCCTTGCGCACCCATTTGATATGCTCGGGTGTGGTGCCGCAGCAGCCGCCGACGGCCCGCACGCCCGCCTGGATGAAGCGCTTGGCGTATTCCCCGAAATATTCGGGATTGCACAGGTAGATCATGCGACCGTCGATCGAGCGCGGCATGCCGGCGTTGGGCTGGACGACCAGGTGCTTGGCGGTCAGCTTGCGCATGCGCTCCACCGCGTCGAGCATGGCTTTGGGACCGACCGAACAGTTCAGGCCGATCAGGTCGGCCCCCCATTGGTCGAGCTTGGGCGTGAAATCCTCGGGCGTGGTGCCGTAGAGGGCGCAGCCTTCTTCGTTGATGGTCATCGAGGCGATGACCGGCTTGTCGGTGAGCTTGCGCACGGCCCGGATCGCCTGGCGGATCTCGTTGAGGTCATAGAAGGTCTCGAGGATGAAGCCGTCGACGCCGCCGGCCAGCAGCCCGGCCGCCTGCTCGGCGAAGGCCGCCTCCGCTTCTTCCACCGAGGTCTTGCCCCAGGGCTCGATCCGGATGCCCAGAGGGCCGATCGAACCGAACACCCAGGCCTGATCGCCGGCGACATGGCGGGCATTCTTGGCTCCCTGGAAGTTGATCGCCTCGATCTTGTCGGCCAGGCCGTGCGGCGTGAGCTTGAACCGGTTGGCCCCGAAGGTATTGGTCTCGAGCACCATCGCCCCGGCCGCTAGGTATTCCTGATGGATCTGCTGCACGAGCGAGGGATTGGAAAGATTGAGTTCTTCGAAGACCTGATTGATGAACACGCCGCGGCTGTAGAGCATGGTCCCCATGGCGCCATCGAACGCCACCAGGTTGTTCTCGATGAAGGAGCGGAAATCTTCCATGATGTGCTTCTCCTCTCGGGCCCCAGAAAACATGGAAAGAGGGAGTGATCCGGCAGGGTCCCAGGGTGGGCACCATGATGGGACATGCCTGCGGGTTTGTCAAGCCGATCCGCATGGTATTCCAAAGCGTGGTGTGGTATGTTCGTCAGCCATGAACCCAGAGATCATCAACACCCTGTCGATGGATCTGCCGGCCTTCATCATCGGCATCGGCCTCCACGAGTTCTGCCATGCCTGGGCCGCCGACCGCCTCGGCGATCCGACGCCGCGCGAGCAGGGGCGGGTCAGCCTGAACCCCATGGAACATCTCGATCCGGTCGGCACGGTCATGCCCCTCATGCTGACGGCAGCCGGTTCCCCGGTGGCCTTCGGCTGGGGCCGGCCGGTCACCGTGGATCCCGCCCGGCTGCGCCCGCCGGGCCTGGGCTACGGGCTCGTCGCCCTGGCCGGGCCGCTGGGCAACCTGCTCCTCTGCCTGCTGGCCGGCGGGTGGTTCGCCTTCACCGCGTCTTCCCCCACCCTGCTCCAGGCGTTGCGCGATCCCACCGTCAACTTCCTGTACCGGCTGCTGGCGCGCGTCTTCACCATGAATCTGGGCCTGCTGCTCTTCAACTTGCTGCCCATTCCTCCGCTCGACGGGTCGAAGGTCCTGATATGGCTCGGGGGGGAACGGGTGCGCGCCGTCATGCAACGCCTGCAGACCTACAATCTCGCCATCTTCCTGCTCATGGTGATGACCAACGCCCATTCCCAGATCATCACGCCGTTGTTCCTGCGACTGACCCATCTGCTGACCGGCAAGTTGTGGCTCCACGTCCTGCGCCCGTCCCAGTTCGTCCTCGATTTCCTCTGAATCGGGGCCGGGTCGGGCCTGCAATCACCCCATGAAATCAACCTATCTGCTGATGGTCCTGACCTTCTCCCCCGCGCTGCGGCGCATGCTGGCGGCCCAGTGCCTGGTCGGGCTCGGCAGCGGTATTTTCGCCGTCCTGTTCAATCTCTATCTCAAATCGGGCGGCTACCAGGAGGATGCGATCGGCCGGCTGCTGGCGCTGCAGTCGCTGGCGGCGGCGCTCGCCTCGATTCCGATGGGGTGGGTGGCAGATCGCACCTCCCGTCGTACCGCCTATCTGATCGGTCTATCAGCCATCTCGTCAGGGTATTTCCTGGCCAGCCAGTCGCTGGCGGTGGGGCCCATCGTGCTGGCGGCCATCATCGCCGGCTGCGGACAAGGGGCGATGATGGTGGCGGTCCAGCCGTTCCTGCAGGAACACAGCCATCGCCGCCAGCGGCCCTACCTGTTCAGCATGAATTTCTCGCTGGTGCTGGCCATGAACGTTCTCTCGGGGTTCCTGGCGGGCTGGCTGCCGGGGTTCTTCCGTTCGTCGGCCTGGATGGGGCCGATGACCGAGCACCGCAGTCTGCAGCTGTCGCTGCTGGCCGGCGCCGGGTTCATCTTCCTCGCCATCCTGCCGGGCGTGCGCCTGTCGCGGTCGGGGCCGCGGCCGCCAGGAGGGACGCCGATCGACGTGGCCGGCGAGGCGGCGCGCGCCTGGCCGCTCCTGACCCGGTTCATGATGACCTCGGCGCTGATCGGCGCCGGGGCCGGCATGATCGTGCCCTATTTCAACCTCTATTTCCGCGACTGGACCGGGGCTTCCATCGCCCAGATCGGCACCGTGTTCGCGCTCGGCCAGTTCGGAACAGCGATCGGCGGCATCTCTTCGCCGTGGCTGGCGCGCCGGTTCGGGTCGGCCAGAGGGGTGGTGCTGACCCAGATGCTATCGCTGCCGTTCATGGCGATCATGGCCTGGCGGCACGAGTTCTGGCTGTGCGCCCTCTGCTTCATCTTCCGGGGAGCATTCATGAACATGAGTTCGCCGCTCCGCCAGGAGACGCTGATGGAACGGATCCCCCCGGCCTTCCGGGCCCGGGCCTCGGCCGCCGACAGCTCGGCCTGGAACCTGGCCTGGGCCGGCTCGATGTTCGTCTCGGGCGGCATCATCCGGCACCACGGGTACGCCCCTTGCCTCGCCATCACTTTCGGGTGCTACCTGATCTCCAGCATCTTGTACTACATATTCTTTGCTGGCACGTACAAGTGCGATGGGCCGTCCGGTGGACGGTGCTGACCTGGACCGATGGCAGGGGGAAGGGAAGGCGACGCAGGCGCGGGGCCGGAGAAACTAGGGATTCAGGGGGTGCCGACACCAACGTTGGGCACGGCGGCGGAGGTGCCTTCGCGGATGACCTGGGGGTCTTTGGGATACACCGCAGTCAGGGTGATGGTAATCTGGTTGGGCGTGTGCGAAGCGACGCCGGAGATAGTCACGAATTCGAGGTTGCGCACCAGTTCCATACGAAGGCCCACGGGCGCCGTGAGAGGATCGCTCGTCAGATTGGCCGCATAATCTGGAGGAGTGGTACGGTAGGTGGTCGGCCGCTCTTCATAGATCAAGGTGCCTTGGCCGGCTTTTTCGGGGCAAGGCACCATGCGGAACAGCATCCAGGTCAAGGAGCCCACTCGATCTTCGGCTCCGAATCCCTGTTTTTCGGGCGAACAGCGCGCCATGGCCATCAGAATGCCATTGGGCGCGCTGATCACTTCGGCCGCGGTCTTGCGCCCAAATCCTAGCGGGAGGCGAACATAGAACGCGGCCGACCGAGGGCCGGGCGTGGTCATGGTGCCGCCGGCATCCACCATCTTGGAAGGCAAGAGGGTCGAGGGATAGGAGGTGGTCTGGATGGCTTTGGTGATGACCAGCTCGGCCTGTCGCAAGTCGGTGGCGGTATACTGAAGCCAGGCAGCTTTGCCGGCCACCCGCTGCCCGCCGAAGAACAAGGTGTAGGCTCCCCCCAGGAAGACGCTGAGGATCACGACGACAACGAGTACTTCGACGAGCGTGAAGGCCTCGCGGCAGGGCGGCAACCGGCGGCTGCTCATCGGCGTTTCACCCGCAGCACCTTCTCCAGCCGATGAGAATACGGCTGGTTGGTGGTGGGGTCCCAGATGGTGGCGACCACCGAGAAATTGATGGCCTCTTCATTGAGCCGGCGCTGCCCGGCGATCGACAGCACCCGCAGTTTGGTGACTTCGTACATACCCTCGTAGGGGGAATCACTGTGGGTCGGGGCATCGAAATGGTGCCAGTCGACGGTCGTGTTCCGGCGCAAGGCCAGCGCGGGCTGGATGGAATTGCGATTGGACAGGTCGGACCGGTACTTCCATAAATAGAGGTCAGAGTTCCGCACCAGGGTTCGTCCATCTTCTTCTTTGGGCCAGCCCTCGGTGCCGAACCAGCTCGTGGCGTAGCTCATGAAGTTGGCCGGATCGGCATCGGCCGGATCGAGCGACTTCAGCGACCCCCAGCGGGCCGCCGGATCGACGTGCAGCTCGCCCGCCGAAATGAAGCGCGGCCCGGGATTGAACGGGCCGGCCAGGTGGACATGGGGCGCCACCGAAGAGAATTCGGCGCGCCGGATGGGATCGAGGTTGGCATATTCGGTCGGCGTGAGTTCGGTGAAATCGAAATAGGGGTTTTTGCCGAGACTGTATTCGCTGGCATCGTACAATTCGGTCGGGAAATACCGCACTTTCAGTTCGGCATGCTGCATGGCCCCCATCGCCAGATACTGGGCCTGCAGGTCACGCACCGCGTGATAGAGCTGGGATCGATATTCGCGCCCGCTTTTGAAGAGGTAGAGCGAGGTCACCATCATCACCGAGGCCAGCACGAGCGCCACGATGAGGGCCATACCCCGTCGGGAAGGCGGAAGAGCGATCATTGGAGGTCCCCTTTGAAGGTGACGACATGGAAGCGCTGAGGGCGCCCGGTTGGACTGGTCGGACGGGAGTATTCCGACATGGCCAGATTCCAGCGAATCTGCAGCAGGATGCGTTGCATCAGGTAATAGCGCCCATCGGCGCGTGGACGCGTCACCATGCGTTGATCGACGCGAATCCGGCGGCCGGTGATGAATTCGTGCTGGGGCCCCCAGAGAGTGGTATTGGGGGGGCCGTTCAGATAGCGGTAGGGAGGCAGAACGCGGCCCGGGTTGTCGATTCCCCCGGGGGTGTAGATGGAGGGGCGTTGTTCGTTGACTTCCGCGATGGTAGCTCGCTCAGCCATCGAAGCCCATCCTGGTTGCTGGTCTTCCACCGTGGGATTGGGATAGTAGGTGAAAAACAGCTCGCCATCCGTGTAAGTGGCCGTCGTGTCTTCAATGGGATCTGATCGGACATAGAGATGATAGGAAATGCCCCGACCGTCGGTGGCGATGCCTTCGCAGGCATAGCCCGAACCCAGGCGAGCAGCTCCAGGGAATAGATGAGCGGCCCATTGCGCGGCCTTGGGGCCATCGAGGATGGCCGGATTGCCGGGCCGCAGGTTGTCGAAAGGCACCTCATCGAGCAGCGTGTTCAGAACCAACCGGGCCCGATCGACCGCAAAGGTCTGACTGACCAGAATATCAGTGTCTTTCACATCCTGGGTCAGCAATCCGAAAATGGGGATGAGGGCCGTCGCCAGAACGAACATGGCCAAGACGACTTCGGGGAGGGTCAAACCCGGGCGGGGAGGCCATCCTCCCGTCCCCTGATCCTTTCGATCCCCCTTATCCGCAGGACGGACCGTCATCAATAGCTCCTCCTGGTGAGCGAGGATGGCCCCTTACTTGGCGATCTCTTTTCTGGAAGTGGGAACCAGGGTTCATTCTCCCTTCATTCTAGAGTCTCCCTCGCGAAAAAGCAACGGCTGCAGGGAAGGGAGGAAGAAGCGTCCATACTCTGGCCACCGAACAATGGTCAACCTGCCCACGCGACCCTCCGCCGGGGAAAACGGTTTGGCATGACCATGCCGGGCAAGCTCCTGCAAGTGTCCAAGCCGAGGGCCGTTGAGACCGCGTCTGGCCGTCTGGCCGCCGTATCTTCTGCAAAGCCGATGCCTGCGAGAGAATCGCCGAAGGGAGTGACGTCACATCACAACCACGTGCCATCGCCCACCCGGAGTGACCCGAGGGAAAGGCCGATGGAAGCGCAATCAAGAAGAGGCCTCTTCTGTTTTCGCGGTTCTGAACCGTCTGCGGGCGAGTCCATTCCAGGATTTCTCCTTCCGTAAAATTCCCTTCCAAAATGTCAGTTTTTTTTACAATCCTCCCGCTGTCTACCGATGGCCTGAACACTTCAGAACTCAAAATTCCAACCATCCCTCCCCGCAAATCCCGAGCGTTCTTCCGCTCGACTGGAGGCCCCGAAGGCTTTGTACATCGCCACCAGGAGGGGAATCAAGGGCAAGCGAGGCGGGGTAACCTTGGGTGGGTCGCCTGGGCCTGGCCAGACCAGGGCTGAGCGGTGAAGTCCTGAAGCGTGCTCTCATTCCTTACTTATGATGAGTGGTACTCTCTTTGCTAAGTAAACTTTCCAATGGAGATTCCTAATCTCCTCCCCTCCCTTGGACTACCAGAAAGGCTCAGGAGGAAAGAATTGCGCAAGGCCAGCCAAGCAGCCCAATCAGGGGGAACGGCCCTCATTCTGCTGCTGGGAATGATGACGGCGAGTTCCCAGGTGGCAGGGTGCGACGACAACCTCCTGCGCCTTCTCGCTCGCAGTCAGAAGCCCACCACGCTAACCACCAGGATCTTCGACCTCGCCGAGGCCGCGGCTCGGCTGGCAGGCGCCCTGGGGACCATCGAAACGGCCAGACCTGCCGGACAAGCCGTCTGGCACGCCTGGACCCTTCTAGAGTCCGCATTCACACCGTTCCCGGCGGCCGCTTCTTCGTCGGCGTTTGCTTCCCTGTCAGGGGCGGTAGCAACCCTCCGAACCACTCTGGAGCAGGAAAACCTTCTGGCCGCCCATGACCTGGTGAAAACGGTCTTCTATTCATCGTTGGCCTGCCTCCCGCGGGAAGACCTCCCCCTGTTCCACCGCCACCTCTTGGAAGCGGCACTGGCCCTCCAGGAAATCCAGGCCCTGGCTGTGGCTCGGCAGTTGGCCGACCTTGGGCCGGCGTTGGGTCGGCTGCTCCCGATTCTGGAAAAAATTCCTGATCTCTGCAGCCCGCCAGGCAAACCCACGGCCAATCACCTGATTCTCCTGGGGCGCCGCCTTCTGACCGCCAGCGATTCCTCTACCCCCTCTGAAGATCAGCTCCTGATGGGAATAAGCCTTATGAAAGATGAATTCGCCGTGCTGCTTCGAACACTGGCCAATGACCTTGCAACTCCGTCATCCCCCCAGTAGGATGAAATTGGAGGATCTCAGGAGCCCACCCCTGAGGTCTCCAATGCCAAACGACTTGGAGGTTGCTACCCCTTGAACGCGCGTTCTTCCCATCGAGCACTGACGGTCCTGGGCCTGCTGGTCTGGGCGATGAGTTATCCCATGGCAGCAGGCCTGGCAGCCGGCGAGACCTCCGCCACAACCACATCATCGACGGCGACCGCCACGCCAACCACGGTACGGCCCCCGACCGAACTCACGCTGGTCACCGTCGACCTGCCGATCCTTTTCACCTTCCACCCAGCCATGCGGAATTTCGACCATCGCACCGGCAAATTCGTCTCCCAGGCGCCTTACACCCCGCCTACCGGGGGCTTGAAAGCCTGGAATGACCTGACCGACCAGCGCAAGGCGATCGCCGACCTGGAAGCTGCCATGGAAGGACAACTCGGGAAGGTCAACGCCGAGATGGCGGCCAACAACCGGCCCGCCGATCCCAAGGCTGAGGGCGTGGCCAGTCCCCCGTCCTGGGTCGAATACCAGAAATACGCCGAAATGGCCCAAGAGCATCGGCGACGGCTGACCGAGCTGACCCACCAGATCCTGGGCGGATTCCCCGAAAGCCTCCTGGGAGGACTCCCCGAAGCAGACCTGCGCCGCATCGCTCAGGAGATCTTCACCGCGGTCGAAGAAGAGGCCAAAGCCAATCAGGCCGCCCTGGTCCTGAATCTTCCGACCTTCGATCTGGGCGGAGCTTCCCCCAGCGAGCGGGAGACCGCCCCTCCCCCTGCCCCGGCCCTCGACCTCCTCGACCGCTGGAAGGTACGCAAGCTGAAAGATCTCGAAGACCTGGTCCATCAAGCCTCCGGTTCTTCTCCCTTGCCTTTCGGCAAGCCGCTGCCGCCCAGAGATCCCAAGGCGTGGTGCGGCGGGCATTTCGAAAGCATCAAAGATCCCGCCTTCCTGCGAACGCTGGTGGGGGAATATTTCGAAGCCCGGCAGGTCTTCTGCCGGCCATTCGAGAATCTGGGCGTCCGACGCCGGGTCCTGAAAGGCAACGTGACCTTCCATGAGAAAGACGTGACGATCGAGGCGCTCGCACGGATATTCGATTTGTACAAGACTCGCTCCTTGGAGCGGGACACCATACTCGCGTTCCTTCGCCGCCAGCGCGGCGGCTGATGGCCCCTGCAGGAAGCGCAAAACCAATCGGGGAGGGAAGAATGAATTACCACCGCAGGCCCCTGAACCCCATGGCATTGGTCCTCACCATCATCTTGATGTCGGCCTGTCCTGCCTTCCTGGCCGCCGGCAACTTCTACCAGGAAAACCGCAACGGCAAGGTCTTCGTCCTCCAGGTGGATCCGGTCACCAAGGTCGAAACCGTCTACAACCACGAGAAGGTGCCGTTGTTCGTGGCGCCCGGCGCCAAACGACTGGCCGTGCTGCCCACCGCCGGATGGGGCGAGTATACGAACAACGCGGTCCCACCCGGCTCCCCGGAAGGCCCCGGCACCATCCCGGGCGACCTGAACGGGATCATCACGCTGCGACTCACAGCTGAGAGCCAGTCGGTGGTCCGCTTCGACATCTATCGGGGGCCCAACACCAAGCTGTACACCCTCTGGGACAAAATCAACTCCAACGAATACCTCTCCGAGCAGATCCCCTTCGATATTGCCGTCAGCCAGTTCATGGGCACCTCTACGGGCAGCTCCAACCCCCGCGACACTCTGCGGGTCTACCTGTTCCTCGGCAGCTACGGCATCGCCAACAACCCCGCCATCTTCCGCTTCGATTTCAAGAACAACGTCCTGCAGCGCGAGAGCTTCAAAGCCCGGGTCAAACCCGAATACGGCAGCCCGCCCTTCGACAAGCTCACCATCCTCAACTGGACCAACATCATCGAATCAGGCGACATCAATACCGCCCAGTCGATCAACGTCAACTGCACCTCGCCCACCGACGATCTGCTGGTCTACCATCCCACCCGCCAGTATTCGCTCCAGCATGTCTGGCAGCCTCAGGCCAACAACGGGTTCTCCTGGGGCATCAACTACCTGATGACCAACAACCGGGTCATGAAGGCCAATCTCTCCAACCCGCTCACCAACGATCTCAATCAGATGACCCAGATCTTCGACGTCGGGGTCGACCTGGGCGACGCATTCGTGGATACCCTGATGTACTATCGTTCGTACTACAACCACGGCAACACCTTCGTCGCCGACAACGTCAACACCAATACCAGCCTCAATCACATCTATTATGATATCCGGGACGACGCCGGACAACTGGTCGAGATCCGTGATGGCTCGCCCAACGGCCCCGTTCTCGAGATCACGCGCGTGAACCCCAACCCCACCGTCATCGGCCATGCTGCCACCGCGATGTACGGCCTATCCTGTCGAAATGCGCTGTCAGGCAAGCAATTGATCGTGTATGAACCGGTGTACAAGATCAACCAGGCGGCGGTGAACGAAGGTGAAATCAGCGACAACAACCGTAACAACGTGCCCGACCATGTCGACAATGATGGGAAGGGATATTTCGGCTACCGCCCCGACTACCTGATCGACCGTCCGAACGGTTCGGCGCTCAATAGCGATTATGTGCTCGATTACGTCATCGCCCACCGGTTCGACCTGAGCGGAGTCACCGCCAACACCGAATTTTCCTACCAGGAGTATGCCATCGAGCGCGATCCCTCGGCGTCACCGTCTCGTTTGATCCCCGGTGAGGTCGTCCGGATCCGGATAGGGAACATCTGGCACCGCGACCCCGACGTGTATGGTGAGTACAACCAGTACGGCTGGGACGGCAACCCCGGCAAGGTGATCCTCTTCTACGTCGGGAACCCCGGCGAACCTTACAACGTCGCCGCCAGCGCCAACACCACTCCCACCCGCCGCAACTCCGGCCACATTCTCGGCGTCGAGGTCACCGACACCTCCTATGCGACGGCCGACTTCTTCGGCGTGGTCGGCAACGATGATTACAACCAGGGCCAGGGCGACCTGTACTTTTTGTCGAAACAGTTCGGCTCCTACATTCGACCGCGCATCGTGGCCTCCAACAACCCATATACCCCGCCCGTCACCGGCTATGGCCTGTGGTGGAAATATCAGTACGACCGTGCCACCTATTACGGCATCTCCCGCACCCAATGGCTGGACCCGCTCACCACCGTCACCACCTGGATCAACCGGGGCAGCTTCTTCATCGGCAACTCGATCTACAGCCAGATGGTCTACAACATCAATTGCGGGTGCCGCGGCCAGCGGTTCGACAACTTCCAGCTCGACTTCGAGGCCAGCGCGCCCCTCAACGACTTCGCCATCGTCAACATCGGCGCACCGCCCTGGGTGACCGGCGGGTTGTTCCCGACCATCCGCGCCAACACCGGAACCACGGTCTTCGAGCCCGATGCCCAGGTCACGTTCGTCGGCGATTACACTGGCCGCACCGATCTGCTGGCCGGAGGCAATGTGGGCTTCCGCTTCGTCATCCTGAAAGACAAGTTCATCGATACCGGCAACCCCTTCGATGAACCCTTCCTCGCCGACGGCGGCAAGAAGGTCGTCGATTCCTTCAATGAAGTGGGCGGGTATCTGACCTCCCCGGTGTGGAGCTACACCTTCCGCCGGTCCATCCTGCCCCGTGGTACCGACGTCGCCACCTTCAACGTCTACCTCGGCATCAAGTACAACTATCGCGACTACAGCCTGCTGCCCTACCCCGCCTATTCCTGGGAACCGATCCCATCCAAGGACTTCTTCGCCTGGAGCAATTCCAGGAACGGCCTCTACGTCGACGGCAAGTATCACGAAATCCTCTCCGGCAGCGTCAAATTCGGCGCCCCGCTGCGCATCACCATCGACTCGCGCGAGAACATGACTCCCGAACATCCCCTGGCCATCAATAGAGTCGAGGTGGTCGTCCCCGGAGGCACGGGCCAGAAATCAGCCTGGGACCCAGCCGACGGCTGTTATGTCGCTTCCCAGACGCAGAAAATCAAACTGGTCGCTTCGGGCAGCCTGATGTTCCTTTCGGAGATCCCCGAACCCCGAGACACCTACTTTACCGCCATGGGCGGTATCCTGCCGACCTCCGACCACTACCGGGTCCTCCTGGGGCCGGATAACAAACAATATTTCGCTTCGCCGCGCGTCGCGTTTCCTGACAGCGAGTTCGCTCGGGATCTGGATCAGATCTCGTACGAATGGTATATTCGTGCCAAATTCAACCCGTACGGGCAGCCCGAGAAGGACTTCACGCAAACCGATCCCACCTTGCCCACGAACCACCTCCTCTACCGGGGGATCGCTGGCGAAAACAATGGATGGCAAGTCATCGCTCGCGGCACGCTCAATCCCAATTACCAACCCGAACGCGTCATCGACAAATTGTTCGATGATTTGTCAGTCACCCCCCGGGTCAAGCTCATCCCCGACTATCGCGCGACCGAACCCAATCGTCGGCGGTTCCTGTTCTCGGTGGAAACGCCTTGGATGAAACTGCCGATTCCACTGGATGGCGGACTGTCGGCCAGCGATCTGCGCGACAAGTATGCGTTCCGCGTGGCGTTCAAGTACAAAATCGGCAAATGGTCGAAAGTCACCGTGAAAAATTATGACCGAGGCATTCTGACCGACACCTACAGCGCCTCCCTGGTCGAAGACATCGAATACCCCGGTGATGATAAGACCACCCAGGTCGAACGCAGCTATCTCTCCTCCCCCGATCCTCTGCCCTACGCCGGCTATCGTTGGCCCACCGGCCAGACCTGCGTGCTGCGCTTGAAAGATACCACCGGACCAACGCTGCAAGGATTCACCTTGACTTCACCCCTAACCTCAGGCGATCCGTTCCCCTCGACAGAAATCCATCTTGCCTTGATCGACAACAACCCGCATGACTATATGCTTCGCTTCCCACCATCCCTGCGCATGGCTTTCACAACCGGCCGGGATGTCCACCTCAACTTGCGGGACGAGGCGACAACGATGCTCGGGTTCGATTCCTCCGTATCCACCCCCTCGACGTCCTTCTCTGGGATTCCAGATTTCGAACGAGATCCTGACGATTCCAGCAGCGAACGGAACATTTTCTTCCGGAAAAGGGCGGCGGCTCTGTCGAACGTCACCACCGAACTTCCCTCGAATTTCACCGAAAGCTGCAATGGCAAAGTCGCGACGATCACCTATCGAACTCTGCCGACGGCGCCTTTTGTGGTAGCGAAATCTCTGATGGCGCCCGTGTTCAATCCTCACCTGCATCCCAGCCTGTTCTGGGTGTATGACCGCCCCGACGGCGATCCTTGGCTCGACCCCGTCACCAGAGAGCCGCCAGCTCCCCTGATCAGAGACGGCAGCGGGAATGCGATTGCCACGGGCGTGGCCAGTTTCACCACGCTCGTCAACGACAATGATCCCCCCCAGATGCGGGTGTTCATCACCGACCAGGCCAACCTCGACCTGATGGTCGAGATCATCGGCGGGATCAAAGACAGTACCACGCTCAGCCCCCGCACCTTGACCGTCAAGAACATGAAAGCCCTCGAGGATTACATCTTCCAGGCGCAGGTCAGCACCTCGACGGAAACCAACGTCGGCCCCTACCAGGAAATCTACGATCTGGGAACCCTCAAGCCGGTTCCGCCCGGCAATTACGCCGTCCTCAAGTCGTTGCAGGCCGACAAGATTCCTCTGAAGGTCTACCCGGATGCCCGGTTCCGGGTGACCGCCCAGGCGTATGACCACAGCTGTCCCGGTCACCGGCTCGATGTCGCGCTGTCCGTGCCCGACTACCAACCGGGCGAGTTCATCAACCGGTATGAAGAGGTCTTCCGCCGCGGTCTGACCGGCAATGTCTATCATGTACAAGCCGTGGTGAGCGACGGGGCCGGCAACCGAGTGATCCTGCGCATTCCGCTGGAGATCGGGGCCCCCGGGCTCATCGATGTGCGCACCATCGAAGAATCGAGCCACAAGAACCAATAATCGACGGCCGTTGCGTCGTCTTGCCCCCCGCCTCGCCCGGGCGGGGGTTTTCATTTATCATGGGGTGGGAAATCCTCCAACCAGAGAGAAAGCCCTATGAGAAGAATCTGGTGGTGGGTGCTGGGCCTGCTGTTGCTCTTCGTAACCCTCTGGAAGCGCCAACCGTCGCTCACCCGTGCCCAGACGCCCCCCTGGCCCGGCCGCCGACGCGTGATCGCCCCTTCCTTCCGCCCGCCCGCCGACGGGGACAAGGTCCGCCTGGCGCTGTTCGATGCCGACAGCACCCTGCGGGTCGCCCCCAGCGGCAAGGTCTCGGCCAATGCCGGCGACGACGTCGCCATCCTGCCCTTGGTGGCTCCCACCCTGGCCCGCGTGGCCAGCGAAGGGTATCTGATCGCCATTCTGTCCAACCAGGCCGGCATCGAGCATGGCTACATCACTGCCACCGTGGCCGATCAGGCCTTGCAGACGACCATGGCCCGACTGGCCGCGGGTGGCGGGTCGGTCCACTACTATGACTTCGCCGAAGGCAAAGGCCCGGACCGCAAACCAGAGCTCGGCATGCTCGAACGTCTGGCTGGGCTGGTCAAGCGCCAGCTCGGACGAGACATCGATTGGGCCGGCTCTTTCATGGTGGGTGATGCCGGATGGAAGGAGGGCGTCGACCGCGAGCCGGACGGTTCTCCGGGCGAGGATGTCAGCGATTCCGACCGCCGGTTCGCCGAAAACGCCCGGCAGGCCTTCGGAGGCATGCAGTTTTTCCACCCGCGCGAGTTCTTCGGCTGGAAGGCCTACGGCATCAAGAATTTCAAGACCTACCAGGATCTTGAAAAGGCCTGGCAGGCTCATCCTGACCTGCGCCCGGACTCATTCCCTTCCCCCCTTGCCAGGGCATGACGCAGGGATGACCACCGGCCGACCGGATCACCGGCGGAAGGAGGACCGCCTCCATCCTGGCAGGCGTTCGTCCCCTTTCATGAGGAAAACCGGCCCTCCCTTCCCCTTTCCCCAAGCGCGGTGGCGCAGGGCCCGCCCCGGGCCTCTCTCGAGACGGCTGATCAGGGGCTTTCCGGTGATGGCATTTTCCATTTGCCTTTCGCGCCGAGACAGGGTAGACTAAAGGTTCATGATAGCCAGTCTCACCGGATTCGGACGAGCCGAACTGACCGATGCCCAGGGCCGGGTGGCCGTGGAGATCAAATCGGTCAACAATCGCTTCCTGCAGATCGACCTGCATCTTCCCTACGGGTTCAATTGGGCGGAAGGGCAGCTGCGGAATCTGCTGCATGAGCGGATCTCGCGCGGCAAGGTCAATCTCCACCTCGAGGTGGTGGACTATGCGCCCAGCGCCCGCTTGATCGTCAACCGATCGTTCCTCCAGAGCGTGATCCAGCTCCATCACGAGCTGGAGAAGGAGACCGGCCGCCAGCTGCCCCTCAATCTTGATGGGTGTCTGGCCCTCTCGGGAGCGGTCAAGATGGACACCGACCGGCCCGATGCCGAACGGTTGTGGGCCCGCATCCAGCCGGTGGTCGAGCAGGCCGTGGCCGCCTTCGTCGACAGTCGCCTCCGGGAGGGCGCCAACATGGCCGCCGATCTGCGCGAGCGGCGCGCCCGGCTGGCCGCCCAGATCCAGGTCATCGAAGAACGCCTGCCGGCCTTCAAGCAGGAATTCATGACCCGGTTCGCGGCTCGCATCAAAGAGCTGGCCGGGGTCGCTGGCGTCGACGAGAACCGCATCGCGGTGGAAACCGCCATCTGGGCCGACCGCTCCGACATCTCGGAAGAGATCACCAGGCTCAAGAGCCACCTGCAGGAGCTCGAGAAGGCCCTGCAGAGCAAGCAGCCCATCGGGCGTCGGCTGGATTTCCTGGCCCAGGAACTCCACCGGGAGGCCAATACCATCAGCAACAAGATCGGAGATCTCCTGATACTGCAGCAGATCCTCGACATCAAATGCGAGATCGAGAAGATCCGCGAGCAGGTCCAGAACATCGAATAGGAGCGCCGGATGAAGGTCCGACTGTTGAATGTGGGATTCGGCAACGTGGTGGTCGCCAGCCGCATCGTCGCCATCGTCAGCCCTGGCTCCGCACCCATCAAACGGCTCAAAGAAGATGCCAAGGAGCAGGGACGCCTGATCGATGCCACCTATGGCCGCAAGACACGCGCCATCGTGGTCACCGATTCCAACCACGTCATTCTGTCCGCCATCAACCCGGAAACTGCCGCCCTCCGCCTGATGGGCCGCAAAGTCGCCGACCAGGCGGAGGGGGATGCCCCCACTCATCCCAAAGACATCGAGACTGTCGAATCGGAGGTCGATTCATGAAGTTCCGTTCCCGCACCGACATCACCGCCAAGATCCCCAACAAATTCGACGCTGTCATGGCTGTCTCCAACCGTGTGAAGATGCTGGTAGAAGGCAAGCGACGACTGATCGAGGATTACGACGAGAATCCGGTCAAGGTCGCCATGGAAGAGATCGCCTCGGGAGCGCTGGTTGTCGAGATCGAAGAGTAGCCCCCGCCGCCACCGTCTCCAGGTCCATTTCGAACAAGGGCTCGCCAGTACGCTGGCGAGCGATTTGTTGGGGCTGCTTGTCCAGGCCGGGTTCGAGGTGCGCTGCACGCTCGCCCCGGGCGCCGAGCACTGGCTGCCCCCCGAGCCGATCCGCCTGCTGACGGGCGCGCCACCGGTCGCCGCCAGTCACCTTCCAAGCTGGCCAGGGGGAGGGCAGGCCGATCTCGGGGTGGCCGTTGTCACCAACGCGGCCACCTGGCTCAGCGGCGCGCCGCAGCCTCTGCTGCCCGCGAGCGGACCGGAGGCCATCGCCGGGTTCGAGAGCCGGAGCGACGAGGCCCGACGGCGTCCTACCGAGGAGGCTCGCCCCTCTGCCGCCCTCGCCCATTCGCCGCCCGCAGAGGGACCCACCCGCCCCCCATCGACCGAGGCAGGCCCGCTGCCGCGCCAGACGCGCGGCCGGTCGGCCATTCCCTGGTTGTTGGTGGCCCCGGGGGCTGATGAAGTGGCTTTGCCCTCCCATGCTCGCCCCCCTTGGATCATCGGCGTGGTCGCGCTGCCCGCCCTTCCCACCACCTGGCCCCGGAAGTTCGAGGAGGTCCTGGCCCGCCTCGTCCGCTCCTTGCGCCAGCGGGCGGTCCCTGACGCCGCTCCCCCTCGCGTGAGCGTGCAGCATCTGGTCCCCGCCCCGCTGGCCACGGCCAGCGATCGACCGCCCCGCTGGGTCGACGACCTGCGCCACTATCTGGCCCTGGCCGGCGTAGAGCTGCACGAGCCGGGCCCCGCCCGCGTCGATCTGCTGATCCTCACCTATGGCGGCCCCTTCCTGAAAGCGCCCGCCCCTGCCCGCTCCGCGTGCGGGCGTCCAGACGCCGCGGCCTCCGCTCGGCGTCGCCCCGCGGCCATCCAGCTGTCTTTTGCCGCCGTCCATGCCCCCTTGCCGATGTGTCATGGCCTGACGGTGCCATTCTTCACGCCGGCCACTCCTGCTGAGGAATTGGCAGACCTGACGCGATTGGCCGACCGCCCAGGGCGGGTGCTGCCGGTGGTGCGCTCCCCCGACGGGACCCTGACGGTGTATGACCGGGACCACGTTCGGGTCTTCCCCGAACTCACCGCCCAGCCCGCCCTCGAACGGCTGGTGGAGCACCTTCTCGCCCATCCCTTGACATCCCCGGTCGCCTCACCCACCATATAGGCGATCTCGGCTCCCCGGTCGGCAACGCCAGCCCCTTCCTTCCGTCACGGGCGACGGCGCGTTGTGGGAGCCCGTAAGCCCGGGAGCAAGACCGATGCGCTGGTACCTCGAGGTGTCCCTTCCCCTGAACATCGGAAAGGACCACCTGACCTACCACCTCGACGTAGAGGGTGGGCCCCCCGGGGAAGAAGGGCATGGCTCCACCATTCACTCGGGGCCTTGGCCTCCCTTCGCCTCGACCAGCAGCGCCCTGGAGGATGCGCCCAGGACGCCCGAGACAGAAGGTCAGCGGACGGCGACCTCACCTGCATCAGAGACGGCGACAAAGACATCGGTCAGCCCAGCCCCTCTGCCGGCGCCGGGGTGCCGGGTGGTCGTTCCCCTCGTCAATCGGCTGCTCATCGGCTATGTGATCGCCTGTCATGACCGCCCCCCCGGCTTTCCGACCATGGGCGTGCGGCAGGTGCTCGATCCGCTCCCGCTGCTTCCCCCTGCGTTGGTCGCCCTGGGGCTGTGGATGGCCGAAACCTGCGTCTGTACGCCGGGCGAGGCGTTCCACTGCATGCTGCCCGGCGGGCTGAAGCAACAGATCGGCCGCTTCGTCAGGCCCGGCCCCCGCGCTGGAACCGCTGATGAGGCTTCGTTTCCCGAAGGACGCTGGCTGGCCGAACGCGGCCGCGCCCCGTTGAAGGCCTTCACCGAAGCCTTCCCACGAGCGAGTCGCTGGCTGGCGGAATGGACGCGCCAGGGGCTGATCGCCCTCGAACACGAATTGTCGCGGGCGGCCGGACCCCGCACCACCACCGTCCTGGTGCTTCCTCAAGATCGCCCGCTCGATCTGGCCGCGCTGACCCCCAAGGAGCGCCTGGCGGTGGAATGCCTGCTGCGGGTCAACACCCCGCTGACGCCCGGCCAGCTGGCCCGACAGGCAGGCGTCAGCGACAGCGTGGTGCGCGCGCTGGTCCGCAAAGGCATCGTCGAGACCCGGCAGGAACGCACGTTCCGCCAGGTCGACAATGCCCTGCGCGGTCCGGCCGCCAGCACGCCCCTGGTCGCCCTGTCGGCCGAGCAGGAGAAGGCCCTGGCCGTGATCCGGGACGCCGCCCGCGGCGATCGCCAGCCGGTCCTCCTCCACGGGGTGACCTGCTCCGGCAAGACCGAGGTCTACCTGCGCTGGGTCGCCGAAGAAGTGGCGACCGGGCGAGGCGCCATCGTGCTGGTGCCCGAGATCGCGCTGACGCCGCAGATGGTGACCCGCTTCCGCAGCCGGTTCGGCGACCGGGTGGCCATTCTGCACAGTCGGCTTTCGGACGGCGAGCGGTTCGATCAGTGGGAGCTGATCCGGCGCGGCATCTGCCCGGTCGTGGTCGGGGCCCGTTCCGCGGTCTTCGCCCCCGTGCCGCGTCTCGGCACCATCATTCTCGACGAAGAGGGGGAAGCCAGTTTCAAGCAGGCCGACGCCCCGCGCTACCATGCCCGCGAGGTGGCCCGCCAGCGGTGCCGGCTCGAGAACGCCTTGCTGGTGATGGGATCGGCCACGCCGACGCTCGATTCCTACCACCTCGCCACCCAGGGGACCATCCGGCTGGTCGAGATGCGACACCGCGTCGCCGACCGCACTCCGCCGCAGGTCCAGGTGGTCGACATGCGCCATGAGCTGGTGGCCCGGCACAATCGCAGCATGTTCTCGGAAGCCTTGAGCCAGGCGCTGCGCCGCACGCTGGCGGCCGGCCAGCAGGCCATCCTGTTCCTCAACCGGCGAGGGTTCAGCAGTTTCGTCTTCTGCCGCGCCTGCGGCCAGGCCGTCGAATGCTCGCGCTGTCAGGTCTCGCTGGTCTATCACAGCGGCAGCCGGATCCTGCGCTGCCACTACTGCGGCGAGGCCCGCCCCCTGCCCACCACCTGCCCGGGGTGCGGCAGCCAGGCCATCCGGTATTTCGGAGCGGGCACGCAACGGATCGAGGCCGAAGCTCGCCGCTACTTTCCGCAGGCCCGCCTCGCCCGGGTCGACTCTGACACGACCAGCGCCAAAGGCAGCCTGGAGGAGATCCTGACCCGCTTCGGAGCCCGCGAGATCGATGTGCTGATCGGCACCCAGATGGTGGCCAAAGGGCTCGATTTCCCCGGTGTCACGCTGGTGGGCATTCTGGCGGCCGACAGCCTCCTGCGGCTGCCCGACTTTCGGGCGGCCGAACGCAACTTCGCCCTGCTGTCGCAGGTGGCCGGCCGGGCCGGCCGGGGACGCGAACCAGGCACGGTCATTCTGCAAACCTATGCTCCAGAACATCATTCCATCCGCTATGCGCTGACCGAAGACTACCTGGGCTTCTATCGCGAGGAACTGCCCCACCGGGAGGCCAGCCGGTTCCCGCCGTTCCGCCAGGTGGCGTCGCTGCTGTTCACCGCCCCGACCGCCGAGAAGGGCGAAGCGGCGGCGCTGGCCTTCCGCGACCGACTCCTCGCCGCCGACCGGCTCGACCCGACCGACCTGCTGGGCCCCGCCCCCGCCCCCATTCCCCGCATCAACAATCAGTTCCGGTTCCAGATGCTCCTGCGCGACCACCAACGCGAGCGCCTGACCGCGGCCATCCGCGCCGCTCTGGCCACGCCCCTGCCTACCGGCGTCAAAGTGGCGGTCGACCTCGACCCCTATTTCGTTCTCTGAGCGGGCCCGCCGGGGCCGCCCCTCGCTGGCTGAGCGGGTCTGGCGACCGACCTGAGAGCAGACCCCAGCCCAACGGTCGGCTCGACACCCCTCTGACGCCGTAGAGCTCGAGGCGACCGCGTTGACATGTTGTGCCAGACGACGGCACAGGGCTTGCCGGCATTGCTTGCCCGGTCTTTTCCGGCGCCTCGACCTGGTGTATACTGGAAGAGATCGGCCTCGCCAGCGCGCCAGCCGATCGGTCCGGTCGCTGCATAGGAGAACTGCATGAAACGACGCATCCTTCATTACGGCGAAGAACCGCTCCGCCAGGAATCCAAGCCCGTCACCACCATCGACGATGATCTGCGGGCGCTGGTGAAAGACATGTTCGAGACCATGTACCAAGCCCATGGGGTCGGACTGGCCGCCCCTCAGGTGGGCGTCAACCTCCGCCTGTTCTTGATCGACACCGGCAATGCCCCGATGGTCTTCATCAACCCCGAAATCGTCAAGACCTCCGGCAAGGAAATCTGCGAAGAAGGCTGCCTTTCCTTCCCAGGTCTGCGGGAAAAAGTGGAACGCCCTGCCCGCGTGATCGCCCGGGCCACCGACCTCGAGGGCAAAGAATTCGAGGTGCAGGCCGACGGATTGCTGGCGAGGGCCATTCAGCACGAACTCGACCACCTCGACGGGGTGCTGTTCATCGATCGTATATCCAAGGCCAGGCGCATCCAGCTCAAGCGCGACCTGGAACGGATCGCGGCCGGCGAATCGCTCGAACCGGACGACGACGCCGACCAGGCCGACGAAGAAGCCTGACGGGTGGACAGCAAGCCGGTCTCCGCTTCTTCTGACCACCAGGCGCGGGGGTCAACTCCGCTTTCGGTGGTCTTCATGGGCTGCCCTGAGTTCGCCCTTCCCGCGCTGCGGGCCTTGCATGCCGCCCCCGATTTCCGGATCGTGGCGGTGTATTCGATGCCTGACCGCCCGAAAGGACGCGGCCACCAGACCGGCATGACGCCGGTGAAACGCGTCGCGCTCGACCTCGGGCTTCCCGTCGCCAATCCGGCTTCTTTTCGGCGAGACCCTGAGGCAGTCGCCGCCTTGCGCGCCCTCGCCCCCCATTTCCTGGTGGTCGTGGCTTATGGGCTGATCCTGCCCCGCGACGTCCTGGAAGCGGCCTCGATGGCCCCGGTCAACCTGCATGCCTCTCTCCTGCCCCGCTACCGCGGGCCGTCTCCCATCCATTTCGCCCTGTTGAACGGCGATTCCGTGACCGGCAACACGATCATGCGCATGAACGAGCGGATGGACGAAGGCGACATCCTGGCCGCCGAAGAAATACCGATCCATCCGGAAGACACGTTGGCCTCCCTGCACGACCGGCTGGCCGAGCGCGGTGCGCCCCTGCTGCTGCAGACCTTGCGCGACTTGGCGGCCGGCCGCGTCATCCCCCGCCCCCAGGATCACAGTCAGGCGACCTATACCACCAAGATCACCCCCGAGCTGGCCCGCCTCGATTGGCGGAAGCCAGCTCCCGTTCTGGTCAACCTGGTGCGAGCGATGACTCCATGCCCTGGCGCCTGGGCCGAATACGGCGGCGAACGCCTGAAGATCGGCCGGGTCGCGCTCGGCGGCCCGGTCGACGCCAGCCCCGGCACCATCGTGCGAACCGACGCCGAAAGCGGCGTCCAGGTGGCGTGCGGCGAGGGAACGTCGCTGCGCTTGTTGGTTCTGCAACGACCAGGTCGCTCCCCCCTGCCCGTTGCCGACTTCCTGCGCGGGTTCACCTTTCGTGAGCCGCGCTTCGCCTGACCAGCGAGGCCTGTCGGCGACAGCACGGCGGCAGAGCGATTCGACCCCGAGAAGGGCGACCCAAGCCGTTGGAGCGGCTCCACCACCGGTAATGGTCTTGGGAGCCCACGGCCCCCTGGTCCCCTGCCGGCCGGCGGCCGGACACCCAGCACGAGTCGGCTGGGGCAACGGCTTGGTCCATGGCCGGACCGAGGCTGTCTTGTCGGCATACATAATGGTTTCAGGTTGGCGTTCGCCCTGAAGCAGCGGTTGAATTTGCGGCGCGGGTATGGTAGGTTGCAGCCTGCATCTTGATTCTCCGATCCAGAGAGGCTTCCCGTGGGCAAGAAGGTCCTTCCCCCCCAGGCCACGGTCCGGAGACTGTCGATCTACCTTCGCTGCCTCAACCTTCTCGACGAAGAAGGCGTCTCGGTCATCTCATCCCGGGAACTGGCCGAACGCCTCGATCTGAACCCCGCCCAGGTCCGCAAGGATCTCGCCTATTTCGGCGAATTCGGCAAACGGGGCGTCGGCTATTCGGTGCTCAAGCTGCGCGATCACATCATCCAGATCCTGGGCCTGCAGAAGACGCGTCTCGTCGGCATCATCGGCGCCGGCGGCCGCCTGGGGCACGCCCTCGCCTTGTACAAGGGGTTCGAAAAGCGCAATTTCAAAGTGGTGGCCCTGTTCGACAAAGACCCGCACGTTCTCAATCAGGTCTACGGCGAGGCCGGGCCCATCCATCACATCTCCGAGCTGCCCCGGCTGGTCAAGGCGCTTGGCATCGAGATCCTGATTTTGTGCGTCCCCGCCGAAGCGATCCCCGAGGTGTTCGAATACGTTCTGCTGTCCGGAGCCCGGGCGGTCTTGAACTTCGCCCCGGTCAAACTTTCGTCGACCGAGGAAGTGACAGTCCACAACGTCGATCTCGCCATGGAGCTGGAATCTCTGAGTTACCACCTGGGCATCCGCGAAACCGGCCTGCCCAACGAGTGGCCGTGACGCGCCCCTTGGCCCCTCACGCCCGCCAGGGATGGCGCTTCCCTGGGCCCGGAGCCCCCGTAATCCGCTTGACAGCACGCATTGCTGATGCTACTGTGTAGCCAGTCCTTCCACGGGAGAGACCATGAGCCTCACCATCGAATGCCAGGAGCGTGAAAACGGGGTCGTCGTCGTCGACGTCCGCGGCGAGATCACGTTCGAAAACTCCGACCTGCTGCGAGACAAGATCAACGAACTCTGCGACCAGGGCAAGACCAGACTGGTCATCGATCTGGCCAATCTGAAGTACATGAGTTCCGCCGGCATGGGAGTCCTGGTGCACGGGCTGAAGAAGACGCGCCAGGGCAAGGGCGACCTGCGCCTAGCCCACCTGAGCCCCAAAATGCGCCGGGTCTTCCTGATCACCCAGTTCACCCATCATTTCTCCGTCTTCGCCTCTCTCGAAGAGGCCATCCAGAGTTTCGCCGTCGCGCCGACCGAGGATAAGCCATTTCCCTCACAGAGCTGATCGAGGCTGTCAAGGCCTACAACCCTGAGGCGGACTTCGCCCGCATCACCGAGGCCTACAAGTTCGCCGAAAGCTGCCATCAAGACCAGTTCCGCGCTTCCGGGGAAGCGTATTTCGTCCATCCCTACTCGGTGGCGATGATCGTCGCCACCGAACTGCGCCTCGATTCCACCTCAATCTGCGCCGCGCTGCTGCACGACGTCGTCGAGGACACCGCCGCCACCATCGCCGATCTCGAAGCGAAGTTCGGGCCGACGCTGGCCCGTCTCGTCGAAGGGGTGACCAAGCTCAACAAGGTCTTCTTCAGCTCGGCCAGCTCGGCCCAGGCCGCCAACTTCCGCAAGATGCTGTTCGCCATGACCAACGATGTGCGGGTCATCCTGATCAAGCTGGCCGATCGCCTGCACAATATCCGCACGCTGCAATATCTGCCGCCGGTCAAGCAGAAGTACGTGGCCCAGGAGACCCTCGAGATCTACGCCCCGCTGGCGCACCGTCTGGGCATCTACAAGATCAAATCCGAGCTGGAAGACCGGGCCTTCATGTTCCTGCAGCCCGAGATCGCCAAACAGATCAGCGATTTCCTGGCCGAGAAGGGCCTGGAAGGGGAAGCCAAGCTGCAGGAGGCCATGGTCGAGGTCGGCAAGCACCTCAAGGAGGTGCACATCCACGCCACCATTTCCGGGCGCCCCAAGCATCTGTATTCGATCTACAACAAGATGCAGAAGTATTCGCTGCCGCTGGAAGGGCTGTACGACTACCTCGGCATCCGCATCATCACCCGCTCGGTCAAGGACTGCTACGGCGCCCTCGGCATCGTGCACAAATTCTGGAAGCCGATTCCCGGTCGCTTCAAAGATTATATCGCGGTTCCCAAGCCGAACATGTACCAGTCGCTCCACACCACGGTGCTGTTCGAGGGCAAGCCGCTCGAGGTCCAGATCCGCACCGAGGAGATGCATGCCATCGCCGAGGAAGGCATCGCCGCCCACTGGGACTACAAAGAAAGCGGCGGCAAAGACGCCGCCCCCGACTACAAAGAGAAACTGTCCTGGTTGCGCAATCTGATCGACTGGTACCAGGACGTCAAAGACGCCTCCGAATTCATGGAGGCGGTCAAAGTCGAACTCTTCCAGTATCACGTCTATGTCTTCACCCCGAAAGGCGACGTCATCGAGCTGCCGCGCGGCAGCACGCCGATCGATTTCGCCTACACCATCCATACCGACGTCGGCCACCGTTGCATCGGAGCCAAGGTCAACGGGCATATCGTGCCGCTCGATTACACGCTGCAGAACGGCGACATCGTCTCGATCGTCACCAGCAAGACGCAGAAAGGCCCCAGTCGCGACTGGTTGAAATTCGTCCAGAGCACCAATGCCAAACGCAAGATCCGCAACTGGCTCAAGAAGGAATTCCGTGACGAATACATCGCCAGCGGGTCGCACGAGTTCTGGGATACCTTCGCCCGCATGGGCGGCGACAAAGAGCTCGAGAAGAAGTTGAAAGCCCCCGAAGCGGTCGAAGAGGTGAAGAACCTCGGCTTCCCGTCCTGGGACGAACTGTTCGCCGGCATCGGCGCGGGCGAGATCCGGGCGCAGCAGGTGATCGGCAAGCTCTGCCCGCAACTGGTCAACCGCCCCGCCCCCACCCCGCCCCCGCCCTCCGCCAACGAGCCGCTGCGCAAGCAGAAGCGCGCCGGCAAACGCGGCCCCCAGATCGTGGCGGGCGGCCTCGACTCCGCGCTGGTCAAGATCTCTCGCTGCTGCAACCCCATTCCGGGCGACCCCATCATGGGCTATATCACCCGCGGTCGCGGCGTGACCGTCCATCGCACCGATTGCCCCAACGCCAAGGCCTTGCACAATCAGCCCGAAGGGCGGTTGATCGACGTCCGCTGGAATATGGGCACGCCCGCCGATCAACACAGTTCGGCCTACATGGCCCGCATCCGCATCGAGACGACCGACCGCACCGGCATGCTCAACTCGATCACCACCGTCATCGCCAACCAGGGCGTCAACGTCTTCTCGGCCAGCGCCCGCACCACCAAGAAGAAGACCGGCATGCTCGACTTCGTCGTCGAGGTGCGCGACTCCAACCAGTTGATGACCTTGATCCGGGCCATCGAACGAGTCAATGGCGTGATGCGGGTCTTCCGCGAAACGCCCCAGAGTGACGGCAGCTGACCCCCGGCCATGGCCAAGCGCAAGAAGAACGAACCGGAAGCGCCCGCCGGACCGCCCGATCTGTTCGACCTGCTGACCCCGCCCACCGAAGAAGGTCGGTATGACCGGGAAATCGCGCTGCCGGTCGACGCCCCGCCGTTCGTGCCCTATGGCGCGACCCTGCCGCCCCTGGAAGCCGCCGACCGGCCGCGACCATCAGCGGATGATTCCCACCTGGCCGGGGGGGGCGAACCGACCGCCGACCAGCCTCCCTCCGACGAGGTCTGCCCGCCCGACGACACTATGGAGCGCATCCGCCAGGACGGGCTGAAGTGCACCGCCTGCGAATTGTACAAGACGCGCACGCATTTCGTGTTGGGCGAGGGGCCGGTACCGGCCGATCTGGTCTTCATCGGAGAAGCCCCCGGGGCCGACGAGGATGCCACCGGCCGGCCCTTCGTCGGACGGGCCGGTCAGCATCTCGACAAGATCCTGGCGGCGGCCGGCTTCCGGCGCGAGGAGGTCTATATCTGCAATATCCTGAAAGATCGCCCGCCCGACAACCGCACGCCAACGCTCGAAGAGATGCGGGCCTGCACACCCCTGCTGCGGCGACAGCTCGCGCTGCTGCGCCCCAAACTGCTCGCTCTGCTCGGCAATACCGCAGTCAAGTACGTGATCGGCCCTGACGCGCCGGGCATCACCAAGATCCACGGCCGGTGGTTCACCTCGATCTTCGGCATTCCGTGCATGCCGATGTATCACCCGTCCTACCTGCTCCGCAACCAATCCCGCGCGGTGGGCAGCCCCAACTGGGAGATGTGGCAGGACATCCAGGCGCTGAAGAAACGCTACGACGAGATCCGCCGCGGCTGATCGCACCTACGCACGGTCAGAGCCCCACGCCACGGCCATCGTATCGGCTGATCCAGACCGACGCACGGTCTCGCCCACGGGCTCAGGCCCCCTGCTCCGAACGGGACCAACGCCGCCCGTGGCCTCCATGCCCCCGTTCCCCGATCTCTGCCATCATTCCAGATCGAGCGAGCGACCGTCGGCAAAGACCCCGTTCGAGGTGCCGACCCAGATGCGCCGTTTGGAGCCGGGCGGACCGGGCGACAGGGTGAAGGAGTAGATGGTTCTTGTCCCTGAGAGGCCGGATTGGATGTTCGTCCAGGTGGCACCACCGTTCTTCGAACGGTACAAGCCGTCTTCCGTGCCGAAGAAGAAGTAGGTCACGTTGGTCGGATCGATGAGGGTCGCATAGCAGTTGGTCTTGTTCGCAAGCAAGGTGAAGGTGCGGCCGGCATTGATCGAACGATACACCCCATTGGATGTCGCTACCAGGAGGGTGTTGGGATTGCCCGGATCGATCGAGATGTCATAGATGATGCCCAAATCGGCCGGGGTCACATTGACCGGCCGGGGCGGATCAGTCTGATTGACCAAGGTATAGCGGGTGGTTTGCGGGGACGAAGCGATGCCGGTCGGCCCATCGAAGAACCAGTCGGTGGCTCCGGGAACCGGAACCGGCGGCGGGCCCGGATTGGCAACAGAGGAGATGACCAGCGCCAAGGGGTTCATCTCCGTGCGGGCCGAGGGGAAATCCCCGATCTCCCCGGAGCGGAACCCGCCATAGAGCCGATTGCTGTCGGTTCTGGCCAAGGCCAGGGCCTGAGGATAGTTCTTGAAGAGAGTGGCTCCCTTGCTCGGATCGCCATAGGCCACCACATCGACATTGGCCGGCGGGGAGCCGAGCTGTCCAGTGCGGGTTTCTTTCAGATAGTAGGTGACATTCAGCCACCACGGTTCCTGGGCCGCAATGGTATAGGGCCATGCTGACGCCGAATTGAAGAGGATCCGCTCGATGCCATTCCCACGGGCCAGATACAAGTACCGCGGATCATTCATATCCCACGCTACAGACCGAACTGGATTACTCAGTATCTGAGAGAACGAATCATATTTCCTGCTGTTCGAGCGGATGAGATAAATCCCATTTTCGGTGGCGGCCGCGACATCCCCCGTCACCGGATTGACGTCGATTTTGTAGACTTGATATTGGCTCCCGGCAAATGGAGTTCTGGTACCCAGAGCGGTGGGAATCCATTCAAGGGGGGCAGGCGCCGTCGACAAGGTCGAATCGGCCGAGGCGACCCAGACCCCGAACCCGTTCGTCCCAGCGAAGATGAAGAAGGGAGCGCTGCCATTGATCGGATTATCTCCGGTTCTCGGCCACAAGGGGTCGACCCGCAGCGAAGTGATCGGCAGATCGGCATTGCTGATGTCTTTGAGGCCATCCGAGCGCTTTTGCCAGAAATCACGCAAGGTAATGGCCACCGTGGCATTTTTGGACGGATCATAGTTCGATACCGCCATGATGTTGAAGGCATTGGGCGAGGGCATCGATCCCGGCGCGGTGTACAGCCCCTGATTATCGATCGTTCCGTAGATGCTGTTGCCCCCCAGGATCCCGTTGACATACCACGAGACCGTGGTATCGCCCGGCGAGTTGCTGACGCTGGCGATCAGCTTGAGCGAATCGACCTCCAACAGGATTTCGGCGGATGCCAGCGGCGGATCGACATAGTTGTAGCCTTTTCCGATCTTGACCACGACGGGCTGCATCAACGTGACCGTGGCGATGGCCGCCACCCACGGATCATCGACCGAAGAAGCGATGATCTCGATCAGCGGCCCCGCGGCGGGAATGTTCACCGGACGAGTGTAGACACCGCTGGAGGCCAGGGTTCCTTCATCCCGTGCGGTACCATTGCCGGGGTACAGGGGCCCAGGCGGAGAGCCGGCGCTGCGATACCACCAGGTCACCCCATTCTCGCCATTTTTCACCGTCGACACGAACGGGATCGGCTGAATCACCGAGGGGGCCGAGGTCGCCACCGGGCTGATCGTCACAGTGACGGCATCGCGCACCGTGATCGTCGCGGTCGCGGTGGGCGGCGGCGAGCCGGCGTTGGTCCAGGAGGCGACCACCCACAAGGTCCCGCCCTTCTCACTTGGGTACAAGGTCACCGTGTGCGGGTTCGGCAAGCCGCCGGACATGGCTTCGGTATCGGTGGCCGTTACCACCCCGGTACCAGAGAAAGATCCAGTCGCTGTCCCAGGAATGATGGTCCAGGTGATGGAGGAGGGATAGGCATCGGTCGTCGCGGTGAAGGTGATGGGTTGTCGCCGCGCCTGGGCGTTTCCTGAAGTCGGGGTGATGGTCACGACCGGTCCGGCACTGATGACAGCGGTCAAGACCTGCGACTTGGAGGGATCCTGCAGCGAGTTGACGGTCATCGTCACGGTCGGGGAAGCGGGCACCACGCCAGGCGCCGTGTAGAGGCATTCCACGATGGTGGCCGTCGCCAGATAGAGCGGCGGGGTGGCGATCACCAGTGAGCCAAAGGCCGGCGGCACCGAGATATACAAACTCTGACTGGAATTCAGAATGGTGCAGACATAGGTGGCCACTTTTCCGACCTGAACCGGGCTCTGCGTGCGATTCCAGTACAACTCGACCTGCGTGGCCAGCGTGATGGTGGCGATGTCATAGACCGACGCATCGGCATCCATCGTGGCTTTGATGGTCGCCGTCGCCGGCGACAGGATGCTGGACGGGGCCGTATAGACGCCATTCGCATCGATGGTTCCAGGGCCGGAGAGCATCTGCCAGATGACAGGACCGGAGATATTCTCAGGAGTGGCCGTGAAGACACGGCTCTGGCCAGAGACCAGCGTCACGGCCCGTGGGTTGATCCGGACGCCCGGCCCCCGCAGATACAGAGATTTCAATTGGGTGGCCGTCCAGTTGCCCGCTCCGTCCCCGAATCGGTACCAGACATTATTGACCAACCGCTGCAACGTCGGTTCGGTCAGACTGATCGGGGCGACGGGCGGGGCGACGACGTTGGCGAACGTCGTCGGCGCCGGAGCCGTATCAGGTAGCACGGAATAGGCGATCGAAGCCGTTCGGCTGTCATTGATGGTGAAATGCAGGTAGACAGGGAGAGAGCCGACCAGGGTCTCGGTGATTTCGGCCGACGTGGGATTGAATGTCTGCCGGATGGCGGCGGTATTGTTGGTCGGGGGCGTGGCATGGACCGAGACCGGCAACGCTTGCACGGCTGATTCCACGCCATAGAACGAACGGAATTTCGCGAAGACGGTATGATTCCCGACCCCGGGCAAAGCCAGGGCTTTGGTCGTGGCATACGGCTCCCAGGTGACGGCATCGAGGTTGGTGCCCACCTTCATTTCCATGGCGAGCCCATCGGGGCTCTGAGCATAGAGATTCAGGTTGACGTACGTGCGGTTGAGGGGCATGGTGTCGGGGGTCGACAAGGTCGGGCTGGCCGGACCGACGGCATTGATGGAATCTGAGACCGTCACCAATCCGAACCGGGTCTGGAATCGGACGTACACCGTACGAATTCCAGCAGGTACCGCATCATTCGGCAGATCGAAGAGCTGCCAGCTCCGCGTGGTCGCATAGGGTTCAGCCGCCACTCCCGAGAAATCCCCGGTATTGCTGATCCACATGGAATCGATCCCTACCTGAGAGTCGGGCGAAGACAGGGTCAGCTGCACGTTGGCACTGCGCGTATTGGCATCGCCGCCATTGATGACGACCGAGGCGGTCGCCGGGCTGGGGCCGGCGACCAGCACATTGAGGCTGATCGGATCCGTCTCGATCAAGCCGGCGCTCCGGAACATGGCATAGATGGTATGCCAACCATTGACCAGATTGAGGGTCAGCGAGGCGGTGGTCGCATAGGGCCGCGACCAGTCAGGCGTCAACAACTCGGCCTCGGTGGCGGTGATGAACATGCGATCGGCATTGGTTGCGGCCAGCCGCAGATTGACCGTATGCGTCGCCAGCGGTTGAGTGTCAGAACTGGTCAGCGACAGATTGGAGGGGCCCACCACCTGGATCGAATCCTGGGCGTAGGTGAATTTCCCTGTCTCATCCTCGAAACGGACATAGACCGTCTGCAAGCCGGGTTTCAGCAGCAAGGCATAGGTCCCGACCCATGAGCCATCCGGCCGATTGGGCGTATAGACAAGATCGGGCGAAGCCGCGAAATTGTTGTCACGGGAGAGGCGGTAGCGCACCGCCGTATTGGAATACAACCGCAGCGAGGCCGTTCCAGTGTAGATGAGGGCATCCCCGTCGTTCAGCTCGGCCAGGGTCGTCGACGCTACCGTCACATTGAGCGAGACGATGCCGCTCTGAACCAGACCGGGGTTGCGGAACTGCCCGTAGATGGTGTGCTGACCGGTGTAGGTGGCCAGGGTGAACCATTTGGTGGAGGCGAAAGGCTCCCACGAAAGGGTGGATAGCACTGAGGAGTTTTCGGAGAATCGCATCTGGGAGGCGCCCACCGATTGCACATTCAGCAAGACGCCGAACGAGGCCAGCGGTTGCGCCATCGCCGTCGAGATCGACGAGTTGGTCGGTCCCCGAACCAGGATGGAATCGGAAGCCTCGGCCACCAGCCCACCCGCCAGGAAGCGGGCATACACGGTCTGCATTCCATCCCACGGGTCGACCGCCACATCGCTGATGTACTTGAACCCGGTCACCGAGTGGGTTGGCAAGACGGAAATGTCATAGATGGGGCCCACGAAGACCGAATTGGTCGAGATCTGGCAGTAGTTGAAGAGGCCGGGCGAGAGATAGACGGTGACCGTCGCGGCCTCGGTCACTGCATCGCCAAGATTGACCAGGATGGTCGGCGAAGCCGGCTGCGGCGGCGGCGGCACCGCCACCGTCACGTTCAACGACACGATGCTCGTTTCCACCCCGCCCGCATTGTGGTACTTCGCGTAGATCGTGTGCACTCCGTTGTAGTTCACCAGCGGGAAGGCCGCCACATAGGGTGAATAGGCCATCCACCCCACCCCGTTCACGACGTTGGCATAGCTCTCCGACAGGATCATTTCGGCCGCCCCCACCGCCGACGGCTTCAGATTCACCGCCGCCACCGTCAACGGTTGTGGATCGTCCGTGGTCAGCCCAGGTGCCGTCGGGCCCACCACTTCGATCGTGTCGCTGGCCGTGTAGAACGTGCTGCCCTGACGGAACCGCACCCAGACCGTCTGGACCCCAGGTTGCGGGTTCAGCAGCACATTGCCGATATACCGGCCCGCCGTGTTGGTCGGCAGCGTCGAGATGTCGATCTCGGGCCCGGTGAAGGCTCCGGTTGTGGAGATCTGGCAGTGCGTATAGCTGCCTTCGAACAGATTGACCGTCACCGTCGCCGTGGGCGTGATGGGATCGCCGAGATTGATCAGGATGGTCGGCGAGGCCGGCATCGGCGGCGGCGGCACCGCCACCGTCACGTTCAACGACACGATACTCGTTTCCACCCCGCCCGCATTGCGGTATTTCGCATAGATCGTGTGCACTCCGTTGTAGTTTACCAGCGGGAATGATGCAATATAGTAGGAAAAGCTCGCCCACCCCACCCCGCCTGCCACATTGGCATAGCTTTCCGAGACGATCATGTCCGCTGCGTCAACCGCCCAGGGCTTCAAATTGACCACATAGGTCGCCAACGGCATGGCATCGTCGGTGGTCAGGGCAGCCCCGGTCGGGCCCACCACCTGAATGGAATCCGAGGTGTCGGCATAGTTGCTCCCGCTCCGGAAGCGCACATAGACGGTTTGTATGCCCGCCTGGGGTTTCAATTGCACACCGGGCACATAGGGATGGCCGGCCGTGTTGGTCGCCAGTGAGGCGACCGGCGTTTCTGGCCCCGTGAAGGCACCGGTTGTCGACAACTGGAAATGGGTGTAGACCGACGGGAAAAGGGTCACCGTCACGGTTGCCGTTTCGGTCAACGTGTCGCCCATATTGACCAGGATGCTGGGAGACCCCAGTGCCGCCGGCGAGGCCACCGACACATCGAGCCAGATGATATCGGTTTCGACTCCGCCGGCGTTGCGATACTTGCCATAGATGCGATGCGTGCCCGTGAACGGCAGCAAAGCAGTGGTGGTGGCGTACTCGAAGGGAGCCCAGCCGAGACCCGCAGCGACATTGCCATAGCTTTCGGACAGGATCATCTGAGTGGCCCCATTGGCGAAGGGCTTCAAATTCGCCACATAGGTTGCCAACGGCATGGCATCGTTGGTGGTCAAGGCGGCCCCCGTCGGGCCATCCAGACGAATGGCGTCGCTGGCGACCCACAACGTCGAACCGTTGCGGAAGCGGACCCAGACCGTCTTCATGCCAGCCTGGGGCGGCAAGCCGACAGGGTCGATGACCGGATACCCCAACGGGCCCAATGGCAACCCGGAGATGGGATCTTCGGGGCTGGAAAAAGCCCCGGTGGTCGAGAGGGTATAGTGCGTGAAAACTCCTGGGAACAGGGTGACCGCCACACTGGCCGACGTGGTGAATTCGTCTCCGAGGTTGACCAGGATGGTGGGCGACGCCGGTACCGGCGGGGAGGCCACGGTGACATCCAACGTCAGGATGGCCGTCTCGATCCCTCCGGCATTGCGGTATTTCGCATAGATGCGATGGCTGCCAGAATGGGGGAGCAAGACCGTCGTGGTCGCAAACTGGAAGGGAGCCCAGCCGATCCCCGAGGTGAGATTGCCATAGCTTTCCGTGATCAGCATCTCCGTCGCCCCGTTGGCAAACGGCTTCAAGTTGACCACGTTGGTCGCCAACGGCATGGCATCGTCGGTGGTCAAAGCGGCATCGGTCGGCCCGACCACTTCAATGGAATCATTCACGAAAATATAGTTGCCACTGATATCTTCAAATCGTACGTAAACGGTTTTCACCCCGGGCGTTTTGGGCAGGACCCAGGTCTTGGTCATCGGCGGCACCGGCGGCACCTCATCAGGCGCCTGGGCGAAATTCATATCATTGGAAACCCGCATGGCCACCTGCCCAGGGGCGCTGATGTTGAGGGTGACCGTGGCCTGGAAGGTCTGGGGGTCTCCGCCATTGATCACCATGGTCGGCATGGTGGCCGGAGTCGGCGTATCGATGACCGTGATCCGCAAGGGGCCAGGGTTATAGGAACCGGTGGCTCCCAGGCTGTCGGACACACTGGCCGTCAAGAAGAAGACCCCCGGAGTCATGAAGGTTTTCGAGACGACCAGAGGATTGTTCGTCTGCCCCGGCGTCTCGAGCACGCCATTGAGGTACAATTCCATGCTGGTGATGGTTCCCACCGTGTTGGTGGCCACCAAGGTGATTCCGGAAACGGTGCTGTAGCGGCGAATGAAGAGATCTTGCACCGGGCTGGCGATGGCGATGGTCGGGCGATCGTTGACCGTGACGATCACTGGCGTCGACGTGCCGATGCCACCACGCTGATCGGTGGCACTGGCGGTCAGGAAGTAGACCCCGACCGTCGCCGGCGACCAGGTCACCGAGAACGGCGGGGCGAATGCCGTTCCGATGCTGATGCCATTCGCGAAGAACTGGACGTTGTTGATCGTGGTATCGCTGATAGTGGCATCGGCGGCCACCAGCACGTTCAGCGGCAGCGGGGGGCTGGTCCAGAGAGTGTTGGGGGCCGGGCTCGTCAAGGTGACGGTGGGAACGTCATACACGGTGATCGTCGGTCCGATGGCTGAGTGACCTGTCGCTCCCAGGGAATCGGTGGCACTGGCAGTCAGCACGAACGTCCCGGGGTTGGCAAAGACCCGCGAAAAGGTCAGCGGATTGCTCGAGCTGGCAGGAAGCAGCGCGACGCCATTCCCATAAACGGTCATGGCAGTCACGGAACCGACGATATTGGTGGCCACCGCGCGGATGTCTCGCACCATTGTCCCTTTGGTGACCGCGATGTTGGCGACCGGCGAAGCGATGGTCACCACCGGAATATCGTTGAGGGTGAAGGTGGCCGGTGTCGATTCGCCCAACGCATTGCGAGAGTTGGTGGCGCTGGCCGTGATGGTATGGTTGCCCCACGCGGTCGGCACCCAATTGACCGTCAGCGGGGAAGCTGGCGACATCCCGACCTGGACGCCGTTGACGAACATCCGGACGGACGTGATACCGTATAAGCCATCGAGAGCCGTGGCCACGAGGGTGAACGCCGTTGCTCCCAGACCGGTGACGGGAATCGAGACCACCGCCGGACTGGCCGCCGGCGAAGCAATCGCCACCGCTGGTCCTCCGACCCCGATCCGGACAAGCGAAGAGGTGGCCAGGAAGCCATGATTATCCACCGCCACCGCGGCAAGATCTGACGTACCGGTCGGCAACGAGGCCCACAGGTAGTTGTAGGGCGGCGCCGTCACCGTACCCAGTAGGCTGTTGTTGCGATAGAATCGGACTTCCCGCACCGTGCCATCGGAATCGGTGGCGACAGCTTCGATCAGCAGACTCGATCCCGGGTTGGCGTTAAACCCATTCGGTGGGCTGGCGATCGCCACGGTGGGTGGGTGGTTCAAGATGACGGTGACGCTGGCCGATTCCCCGACCAATTGATTGTTATCGGTGGCCGAGGCGGTCAACGCATACGTCCCGCCTGGGACATTGGACCAGAGGTAGGTGGTCAGATTGGGTGGCACCAATCGGGTCAACAACTGCCCATTGGCGAACAGGTCGACCTGCGTGATGGTTCCCGGCGAGGCCGAGGCCGCCACCACGATGGTCAGATTGGACCCGGCTGCCAGCACCAGAGGCTGGCTGGGGCTGGCGATCCGCACTTGCGGCGTGTCGGCCACCGAAACGAAAATGACCCCGGAATCCCTGATCCGACCGCCGTACTCATAGGCGCGCGCGGACAGAATATAGGTTCCCAGCGAGGGCGGGGTCCATTCGAAGGGGAAATACGGCGGCACCGCCGACTCGCCGATTTTCTGAGTGAAATCACGATAGTATTCGACCCGCTGGACCGGACTGGCGATCTGGCTGAGATCGACGCTCAAGGTCACGGAACCGGTACGAGAGGCGACGAAATTGTTGGGCGGGGTTCGGAAGCTGAAATCGGCCTGCCCTACCATGATGGGAATGGAAGCGGGGGCCGAAACCCCACCGAGGTTGTCGGTCGCGCGGGCATTGAGATGATAGTAGCCCGCCATGGCGTTGCGCCATACCACCGTATAGGGCGGAAGGGTGGCCACGCCCAGGAACAGGGCATCGGCGAAGAAATCGACGCGAACGATGCTGCCGTCGCTGTCGCTGGCCGAAGCCACCAGGCTGATATTGCTGCCAGGAGGGAATTGGGTGCCCGCCGGGGGTTGGGTGAAAGCGACGGTAGGCAGACGGTTCACGAAGGTCGCGACCGAGATCGGCACCGGTTCGGATGTCTTGATCTGCCCGAAATTGTCGATGGCCCGCGCCGTCAGCAGGTAGTTCCCGACGGGAGGATTGGCCCACTCATACGTGTAGGGGGCCACGGGGGCAGACCCCAGCCCCACTCCGTTGGCCAGAAATTCGACCATGAGGATGGTGCCTCCCGATCGGCTGGCCGACGCCATGATGGCAATCGTATCGGTGATGGCGAATCGCGAACCGGAAGCCGGTTGGATGATCGCCACCTCGGGCTCCTGCAGACCGCCGCCCGTCACCCGGATGGTGACCCGGGCGGAATCGGTCGCCATGCCGGTCAGCGTGAACCCTCGGGCGAACAGCTCGTAGACGCCGACAGGGACATTCCGCCAGGTATAGGTGAACGGCGGCTTGAGGGCTTCGCCGAGGCGCGTCGGGCCTTGATAGAACTCCACCTTCTGGACAGCGGTGGAGGAGTTGATCGGCAGCACGGCCACGGCCGAGAGAATGATGTCTTTGCCGGCGACATGCGTGGAGTTGTGCTCGGGGGTGATCATCCGGACCAGCAAGACGTCATCCGGTGGGGGCAGAATCGGCCCGATGGGGTTGCCCCCGCCACCGCCACCGCCACCACCACCGCCACCGCCGAGACACCCGGCCAGCACCGCGATGCCGACCACCAACAGAGCGACACCCCAACTCCGTTCTCGCATCTCGCCTGCCATCCGCTACTCCAGATCCAGGGATTGGCGACCCAGGAAGACTCCGCCGGTCGTGCCGACCCAGACCCGCCGCCGCTCCCCCGCTGCTCCACTGGCCTGAGCCAGCGAATTGATCGTCTTGTGATTGCCCAGCCCGCTCCGGATCCGCGTCCAGGAACTGCCAGCGTCTGTCGACCGGTACAACCCGTCCTCGCTGCCTGACATCACGTTGATGACGTTGGTCGGGTCGACCAGAACGCTTTTGGTATTGACCGAAGAACCACCGAAACTGATGGAGATGAGATCTCGGCCTGAGTTGGTGCTGCGCTTCAACCCCGTCACGCTGGCGCACCAGAGCGTGGTCCGAGTGTTGGGATCGAGCGCCAAGGCCAGGAAGAGATCGTTCTCTTGACTATTGGTGACAGATTGTACTGGAACCCCCGATTTGACATACGCCGTCCCCAGGTAGGTATCGATGCCGGCAGACCCCGAGAAGATCTTGGTGTTGGTCAGCCTGGTCAGATTCCCCGTTTCCGTCTGACCGATGTTCAGCAGAGAACCCTGTTCGCCGCCGGCGAACAAACGATCATTGTAGGCATCGTAGGCCAGCGAATGGATCCGGACGCCGAGCAGGGGATTGGGCTGCAATTGGTTGCTCAAGGCGGTGACGTAGATCGTCACCGGTGGAGAGCCGACCGTTTCGGATCGGGTCTCCCATTCCCGGGTCGGGTTCTCGAGATCGAGGACGGTATTGCTCTGGACCGGATTCATCGTCGTCCCGACGATCTCCGTCGCCACTCGCCAGACCGCCCGGCTGGTCGACAGGAACACCTCATCGCTCGTCCGGCCCATGGTGACGGTGAGAATCGTGGTCTGGCTGGCGATCCCGACCGCATCGAGGTCGACATGGGTCGCCGTCAGATCCGGGACGACCCCATTGTTGAACGAGGCGGGAAACGGGATGAAATACAGGCCCTTCAGCGTCGCCGCGAACATGCCGCGACCATCGGGGCGGATGGCCAGAGCCGTGATCACGTACCGCAGGTCGGGATCATACCCGTTGATGGACAGTCCCTGCACTCCTTTCCAAGGATAGTGGCTGCTGGTGGCTGGAATCGTATCGGGCAACGCGCTGTTCCAGACCCCATAGCCGCTGGTGCCGGCGAAGACCTGGAAGTCTTTGCCGATGGCGGTATAGGGATGCACCGCCACCACATTGACCGGCATCGGCGCCCCCGTCACCCGATCCACCATGTTGCCCCGCACCAGGGCCCAGAAATCGCTCAACCGCACGGAGATTTCATGACTGGCCGAGGTATCATACTTCGAGGTGGCCTTCACCCGCACGCTGGCGAGGGTGACCTGCTCGGGGGCGGTATAGAGCCCCGCTGGCGAAATGGTTCCCGTGGTGGAGTCGCCAGCCCCACCGTTGACGGTCCAGGTGACCGAAGTGTCGCTGATGTTTCTGGGCGTGACCTCGGCATAGAACTGGATTTTCCCGACCTCGGCCACGGTATCGGCGGTATCGTTGGGGAAGCGCTCGGTCAGGTTCACGTTGCGATAGATGAGCACTCGCACGGGAGGAATCACGGTGATGGTACTGGTGGCCATCTTGGTGGGCCGGCTGACGAGCTGGGCCTGCACTTTGATGGTTTCCACCTGTCGGGTATCACGGCCATACACCTGCACCTGATGCGATGTCGAGGTGACCTTGGTGGTGACCTCGGCGACGGGATCGAAACTGCCGGCTCCGTCATGGATCGACCAGGCCACCTCTTCGGCGGTGGTGCTTTGCACCTGGGCGGTCAAGGTCACCGGCGCGCCGGGCGTGGCATTGTCCACTTGCAAGGGTGAAAGATTCAGATTTGGGATTTCATCGACCGAGAAGTTGAAGGTGCCTGAGGCCGAGGGATTGTCGCGAGGGCGAATCCGAACCGTGGTCGTGAAGGTCGCTCCGCCGAGGGCTGGCGAGGAATACGTCAGTCGGGCCCGATAGCGGTCGGCCAGCACCTGGCGGTCGGTGATGGCCACGGTTCCTTGAGGAGAATCGGGGCTTTCATACAGATCGAAAGGCGCCGTGCTGTTGTAGACCGTCACGAGGTAGGACACCGAGGTGTTGAAGCCGAGCGTGCGGGAAACCACGGTCAAGGGACGCTCGGTGCTGTCTGGCGGTTCGCTGACCGCCAGTTCGACCCGCCGTTTCAGATAGACCAGGGCCTGGGCCGACAGCTCGGGCTGATAGGAGGAGCGCGCGGTCACCACCGCGGTGGCCTCGTTGGCGATGAGCGAGGGAGCGACATACAGACCGTTGTTGATCGTGCCTGGGCCGGTGAGGAACCAGTTGATGGGGCCAATATCGCCGACGGTCCTGGTCGCTACGGCGGTGAATTGCACACGATCATCCGACCGCACCACCATTTCCGCGGGAGTGACGATCAACCGCGGCCCATCGATGGTGAAGGGGAAGTACCCCAGGCTCGACGTGTTGCCGATCTCGTCGACGAACCGATACCAGATCGTGCTCTCGGCGGCCGGAAAGGCTCCCGAGGTCAAGGCGATCGGGCGGAACGGCCGTCCGATGCTCTTGAACGCCCCGGCCAGCGGGCTGGTCACCGATCCAGCCGTGATGGCGTAGTCGGCGCGCTCGGTCGAGGCATCGACCACGTCGAAGTGGAGGTAGACCGGCAACGAGGCCGCCAGCGTACTGGTCAAGGTCGCCGCCTGGGGGTCGGCCGAGCTGCGGATGGCGGCCGCATTGCCGACGGGCGGCGTGTCGTCGACCTCGATGGTGTCGCTCAAGGGCCCGAATTCGAGGTTGGTCCGGGTGCGGAAGCGGGCATACACCGTGCGCGTTCCCGATCCGACGGCGGCCAGCTTCCAGGGTTTGGGGGTGACATAGCTCTCCCAGGGGGTGCTCGAGGCCGGCGGCGTCTCGTTGCTGATCTGCATCGAGACGGGAACATTCCGGAAGGCGAACTCGAGCTGGACGGCCGTGGTCGCGGTCTTGGCGGCCCCGCTGTTGATGACCATGGTACCGGTGGGGATGGAGGTATCGAGGTAGATGCTCGCCGAATACACCCTGGTCGGGTCGGCGCCCCCGCCGGAAAACTTCGCATACACGGTCTTTTCCCCGTCTCCGGAGCTGAGCGTCCACCGACGATATTGAACGTAAGGTTCCCAGAAAGAGAGCGTGAAGGCGGAGGTCGGCGCCAGCATCATCTGCTCGGCCCCGGGATAGAGGAGGGTGAGCACCGCGGCGGTATCCGTCGCATAGGGCCGCCCGCCATTGATCCAGACACCGGCATAGCCGCCGCTCCCGGCGGTCAGGAGGATCGAATCGCCGATCACCGGCGAGAGCAACCCCGCCGCATCCCGGAACTGGCAGAAGACGCGCTTGGGGCCAGGAGTGGCATCGAACGTCCATGATTTTTCGGGGCTGTAGGCCTCCCAATCGAGGCCAGACAGGTCTTCTGAACTGCCTACCCGCATCAACAGCGCGTCTTTGGCCAGCAGCGTCAGCGTCACCACCGGGCTCTGGGTCTCGTAGGCGCCATTGTTGATGGCGATGGAGAGCTGGGAGGGCCCGAGCCCCGATGTCGTACGCGCCGACAGTCCATCATAGCGAAACTTCTGGCCATCTTCTCCGACCAGCAGGATGGCAAACCCATAGGGCATGTTGTTGGATAAGCCCATCAGGGTGATCCGGTGATCGGTGGCAAAGAACTGCGAGACCGGCTGGGTGATGGGAAAATCCCCGGCCGGACCGTATTCGACCGAGGACAGCGCCGGTTTGTTGGTACGGAAGGTGATCCGGACGCTGTAGGCCCCGATCTGGTCGACCAGGGCGGTCTGGATGCCCAGCAGCGAGACCTCAGGCAGGGCCCGCCCCGCGCCGGTGATCTGGACGCCGGCGGCGAACACCACCTCGGCATCGCCGGCCGACGCGGAGATATCGTAGACCCCCGCCGGAAGCGTGGGAAAAGCGAACCGGCCGTTGACGTCGGTTCGGGTGGCCGCCACCAGCCGCCCGGTCAGATCACGAACCAGGATGGGAATCCCGCCATACAACTGGCGGTCAGCGAAATAGGCCGTGCCAGAGAGGGCGACCCCCGGGGTCGGCCCCGGCGCCACCGGTTGAGCCGCGGGACCGCCCGCCCCGCCGCCACACCCGAAGGCGGCGGCCACCAGCCCCAACGCCGCGAAAAGCGCCAACCAACGCATTGGAACATCTTACCACAGCCTTTCCCCCAGAAGGAAGACTCCCCAGATGGGGAAGGCAGGGCAACCACTTCCCTCGCCCTGCTCCCCAGACTGGCTATTACCCGCCCCCAGGAGGTCAGCGGGAAGAGCACGCCTCGCAACGGAATCTGGAACCCTCAGCGCTGGGCGACCGGCGCCCGGGTGGCATCGATGGTCTGGCACTCGAGACGCCGCTTCTGATACAACCGGTGGGCGGCCTCGGCCACGTCGGTGATGAACAGCACATTCATCGCGGCTCCGATGCCGCCGCCGACCACCGGAATGACCTGCGCCGCTTTGCGGCGCGCCAGGTTGATGCAAAGCTGCTTGGCGAGATTGCGCACCGCCGCGGCGAACGCTTCACGGCTGAGAATCTCGCTCTCGGTCTTCTTCAGGGCGGTCTCGGCGGGCTGGTCGAGCACGTTCCGTAGCTCCATGGCGGCAGCGATGGCCGCCTTTTTCTCTTCGACCCCATTGGCGGCGCCCGCACTGAGGCAATGCAGCACGAACGGCCGTTCCTCGTCGCGAGCGGTGTCGAATCCATAGCAATAGCCGATCTTGCGGATCGTCCGGATGGCCAGGATGATCAACGCCGGGATATCGGCAGTGAGGCCGAGGATGCCGGTCATGCCGGTGACGGCGCCTTCGGCGCCGGCCAGCCCCTTGGCCCATCTGGTCACCGAGGCCACCAGGCAATCCGACACATGCAACGGGGCATCGCGGAAATCGGTGACCGCGGTGGCGGTGAAGCCCAGGGCTTTGGCCTCTTGCAGAAGATCGTCGCTGCCCGAGACGGCCGAGGCCGCGGTGAACGCGGCATTCAACGCCTGCTCCATCGTCGGCTCGGGCACCACCTGCTTGGCCGCCCAGGTCAGCGGCGCCGAGAAGAACCCGACGGCGCGCGCCAGATGCGAGGGAGGCCGGTCCTCCCATTCCTCGATGGCCCGAATCTGCTGTTGTTCGTAGTCTCCGTGGCGACTGTCCATGGTCGTCTCCTTTGTGGCCGTTGCTCCATGAGTAATACATCCAATCCGGCGAGTCAATTCGGCCACAGGAATTCGTGTCTGTCAGCATGATGGCGAGCAGGAGTCCGAAGACCGAGGAGGGGCAGGTGAATGGCCATCTGATGGAACCGCCAAGAGACGATTCGCCCCCCTCGGGCGAGGGGGGCGAGCGATGAGACAGGACTGGATTGTCGATCAGTTGCGCGGCAGCACCAGCGCTTTGTTGCTGAGCAACAGGTTGGCCGTGAAGGTGGCCACGGCTTCTCCCTCCCGCACCGGCTCGACGAAGAAGAAGTTGGTGTTGACCACGTTGGTCGTGGCCAGCCAGGCGGTGATCTCGAAGGGCAGGATGTAACCACAAGGCAGGGAGCGATATTCAGGGGTTTCATCGCCACCCATCGGATCGTCGATCGCATCCATCGTCCACAAGGGGGCGGGCCCCCACTCGACGTCGGTGACCACCGCCTGCTGGGTGACCGGATCGGTTCCGGGCATGCCGCGCACCCGGACCTGAACGCGATCGTCGATTCTGAGGGTCAGCGGCGGGGAGGCGTTGGCATTGGCATCCACCATCATCGAGAAGGCGGCCGGCCGCCGGATGATGGCATTGGTGAACAGGGTCGACATCATGTTCATCTCGACTTTGATGACCCCTTGGGTGTTGGGCAGGAAGGGAATATCGGTGGTGATGACCTTGTAGCCCGACAGGAAGACCCGCACTTCGGCCGGCAGCGAAATGCCGGAGAGTACCACCTGAGGTTCGTAGGGGTCGAGATCCACCGCGGTCGCTGAGGCCAGAACTTTCTTTTCCCCGTTCACCAGATATTTGCTCAAGATCATGACCTGACACTTGTCTTTGTTGCCGGTGTTGAATTGGCCATTGGTGCCCAGCTCCACCACCCGATTGTTGATGTAGTAGGGCTTGTTGGTGAACAGCACCCGCACATCGTAGGTGATGGGCGTAAGCACGATGTTGAGGACGTTGTCCACCCGCCCGTTGACCGGGTTGGCCGGATCATCGGTGTTCTTGTAGGGAGCATAGTTCGGGGTGAGGATGGTCAATTCATAATCGCCGTTCTTGGCGGGGATGGTCAACCCGGCCTTGAATTCGGCGTAGGTGATATCGCGGTCTTGAAATTTCTGACCATCGAAATAGATGCTCAGGGTCGCGGTGGCAGGCAATTCGTCTTTGCTCTTCCCATCGAGAATCTGGCCTTTGACCATGATGGTGGTGCGGTTCAGAGGATTGGCGATCTTCCGCATCTGTAGGACGCCGAGATCCTGATGGGAATTGTTTTCCACGTAGAAGTTCTGAATCGGGGCGGAAGCGCTGGGATACCGAAAATCTTCATACCCCATGGCAGTGGCCTCGAGAATCATCTTGTCAGGCCCCACCCCTTCGAAGACAAACCGCCCTTCAGCGTTGGTCACCGTGGTGAAGAACTGACCCACGGCCAACTCGGCCAGACCGGTCGGAGGTTGCTGGGAGTAAATGGTCACCCGCGCTCCGACCACGGGAACGGCAGGCGAGTCGGCATCGACCAGGCGACCGGTCACCAGGGATCCTTTGACGCCCAGGGCGCCTTTTTCACAGCCCAGCGCGAGGGTGATCGTGATTCCGAGGATGGCCAGCAGCCAGCCATTCCACCTGCGCATATTCATGACGTCCAACCTCCTGAAGGGTGTTTCCCTGCTCATGCCGTCAGCTCACCGGGATGGTCACGATCTGCGGATCGGCCCCGTCGTCGTTGATCTGCACCTGGACCGTCCCGGTGCGGCCCTGATCCACGATGTAGCCAGTGAAGGAAAGGGTGTAGCCGGTAGGCACCTGATTGATCCCCAGATCGATGACCCGCGGCACCCCGAACCCGAAGGTACCCCCGGTGACGATGGTGGTGGGCCAGACCGTGCCGGTCTCATTGCAATACGCGCCGACCCGGTCATTGTTGGTGAGGGACTGTCCGGTGACCACCACGCGCACGTCGCGCATGATGGGGGCGAAGTTCGTCTTGAGCGAAAACGACTGGTAGACGACCCCCTGGAAATCGCTGTTGGGAACGATGGGCATGGGGCCATTCATCCGGTAGCCCTTGATCGTGCACTCGACCGACACCGAGGTGCCCATGGGAATGCCGGTCAGTTCGAAGGATTGCGCTTGAAGCTGGGCGGCCGTGGTGGCTACCACCCGATTGCCCGCATAGGCGACGATGGTCGCGGTCGGATTGTCGCGGAAGACCCATCCCGGCACATCCTTCCAGACCCCGACGATCTTGTAGGTCTGAGGCTGCAGCTGAATGACCCCCAGATCGCGATCGGTGACGCCATCTGGCAGCGTGGTGGTATAGGTATCGTAGCCCGCCACCTTGATGGTGATCGGCAGAGGGCCGGTCTGGGCCGGCACCGAAAACCCGCTCTGGAACTCGCTGGGCAGGCGATTATTGAAGGCCTGCGTCCCGAAGATGAACTGGACGGTGCCATAGGTGATGACCGTGCCATTGCGGGCATCTTTCAGCAATCCCTTGATGACGATGTACTGATTGGTGAAATTCTGTACCAAACGCACTTCTGGTACGGTGCGGTGCTCATTATTGACCACCACCACCTTGACCGAGGCAGTGGAGTTGTCATCGCCGTAGATGGGGTTGTACCCGAATTTGTCGAACGACAGGGACCATTCCCCGGCCCGCATGTCCGAGATGTGGTAATTGCCCCGCGAATCGGTGGTGGTGAACTTGCTCGAGCGCGTCTCGCCCTCGCCGGTCACGGCCGTGATGTTGACCCCGCTGATACCCACCAACGTGCGGCTGTCGAGGACGGTCCCCGAGATGCTGCCGCCTTTGAGACCGAGGGTGCCTTTCTCGCAACCCACCACGGCGAACAAGAGGGAGAAGAAGATCAGCAGGATGCCCAATCCCGAGGGGGTTCTCTTCGCAGGGTTCATGCTGAGGCCTCCAGGCTGAAGTCGCAGGCAGTGTCGTTCATCATTCCATCGACCGTCCGGAACGGAAAATTTAGACCCGACCCCGAAGGGTCACTCCTGCTATCGACACCCCACGGTCATTTTCGAAGAGCCGCTCCGTCTCCAGCGGGCGGGCCAGCATGGCTCGAAAATTCCTCCGCCGTTCGCGATTTCTTTTCAGACTTTGGCTGGAAGGTGCCGATGATTGGTCTGGATAGTTTTCAACCGTCGATCTGGAGGCAACCATGGGAAGCGACTTCCGGCATTCACACATGCGATGGCTTCTGTTCGTGGGACTGGCCCTGTCCAGCATCCTGTTGACCGGGTGCGAAAAGGGCTCTCTGGGTGTCAAGAACGGCACAGCCACTGGCCACGTCTTCGAGACGATCACCAACAAGCCGATCGCCGACGTGCTGATCTCGGGCACCCACAGCCAGCGCAACATCAGCAAGACCACGACCACTGGCGCCAATGGCCAGTACTGGCTGTCGGACCTCGAGCCGGGCACCTGGCAGATCAGCGCCCAGAAACCCGGCTACATCTTCCTGGTCGGCTCTCTGACGACACCCTATGTGACGGCCACCATCCAGAACGGAGAAACGGTCCAGGCGCCGGTGATGACCATGGTCAAGAATATCGCCTATTCGAAGGGCACTCTGAAAGGGTATCCCGTCGATGCGGTGACCGGCAACCCCCTTCGCAACTTCACCGTCAAGCAGACGTCTCCCGATGAGCAGATCAGATCGAAACTGTTCGAGATGGCCAACGACTTCAAAGAGGGCGGATGGACCGGCCTGGAGGGTGGCGACCACAACTACCTGATCACGGCGGAAAACTATCAGCCCTATGCCACGGGTCCGATCAAGATCACCTCGACCCCCACCGATCTGGGGTTGATCAAGATGACTCCCATGACGGTCTCCATTTCCGGCACGCTGCGCAATCTGCCCGGCTATGTGATCGGCCAGCAGGCCGGACAGACCCCGGATTTCCAGAACTGGACCTTCTGGGCGGAATCGAGCGGTCGCGTGGTCGCCACCATGGCCAACAATATCGCCGAAACGTTCAAGGGCAATGTCGTCTATACCATCCCAAATGTACCGGTGACCGTCGGACAGGTGGCGATCAAATGCAAGATCCGCGGCTATGATCTGATCACCATCAATCCCGCGGTCAACATTCCTGCCCAGCGTCCCAGCGGCATCATCGGCGGCATCGACTGCGACTTCGCCAACATCGAACCCATCCGGCGCGACCTGCGCGTCGTCCTGCAATCGTCGCCGCCCAAGCCCGATGCGCCGGGGACCCTGCTCAACGGAGAGGTTGTCAGGATCTATGTCAAACAGGGCGGCAAAGATGTGGTTCCCTATGTGGATGTGGTCGGTCACAACTACACCGCTGAAGCCTACTTCTCCGGCCTGCCCACCGGCTATCCGTTGGAAGTCCTGGCGGTGAACCAGAATCGCGGCTGGATCTCAGGCGGCAAAACCGGCATCCTCTTGCAGGAGGATGGGAATACCGTTTTCACCATCCAGGTGTTCCTCTCGGAGAACGGCACCCCCAACTGACCTTCCTCGATCGCGGCTGGCGCCCGCGGGCCTCTGGCCCGCGGGCGCGACCTTTTCCGTCAAATGTTCAGGGATCTCTCAGGCCTTCTGGCCAAGGAGGTAGCCGACCATGAAGGCGGCATCGCTGCCCGGAAAGTCTCGCCGCAGGATCTCGCCATGGCGACGGGCGGCATCAGCTCGGCCTTGCCGGGCGTAGATCACCGCCAGGTGGTAATGGGCGTCACCGGCCAGGGGATGGGTGCCGTGGTGGGCGAGAAACTCGCGGAAGAGCTGCTCGGCCACCTCGTGGGTTCCTTGCTCGAACGCCGCTTTCGCCTTCGAGAACGCTTCTTCGGGGGAACCAGGCACCATCGCATCGAGTTCCCGTTGCAGCTCCTCGCGCTCATCCTTGGCGAAATAGGCGGCATCGCTGTCGGGATAGTTCTTCAGCAGGTAGTCGAGCCAGGACAGCGCCTTCATTTTCTGCCCGGTTTTCTGGTTGATCTGGGCGATCTGATAGCAGGCGTTGTCGGCCAGGTCGCTGCCTGGAAATTGCCGCAAGAAGTCTTTGAAGATTTCTTCGGCTCGCTCCAGATCGCCGTTTTTCAGGCAGGTCATCCCCTCTTGCAGGAATTCCTTCTCGGTGGCGCTCATGACAGATCCTCCTGGTTGAGATAGCCGGCGAGGAATTCCCGTTGAAGAGTCAGGAAATTCCCCTGCACGATGGCGGCTCGGATCTCTTCCATCAGGTTAATCAGAAACGTCAGATTGTGCAAGCTGGCCATGCGCAGAGCGAGCAGTTCCTTGGCTTTGAACAGGTGGCGCAGGTAGCCGCGGGAAAAGGTGCGGCAGGCGTAGCAGGCGCACCGCGGGTCGATCGGCTCATCGGACATCCGCCAGGGCAGAGCGGTCAGGTCGATGCGACCGCGCCGCGTGAAGACGGCGCCGTGCCGGGCGATGCGGGTGGCCAGCACGCAGTCGAACATGTCGATGCCGCGAGCCACGCCATAGAAAAGATCTTCGGGGCTGCCCACCCCCATCAGATACCGCGGCAATTCCCGCGGCATGGCCGGCATCAGCCCGTCGAGGATGCGGATCATCTCGGCCTTCGGCTCCCCGACCGACAACCCGCCGATGGCCAGCCCTTCGAAGCCCAGCTCGGCGGTGCGGGCCAGCGACTCCAGACGCAGGGGCAGATAGGTCGAGCCCTGAACGATGCCGAACAAGGCCTGGCCATTGCGACCGGGCGGGTGGTCGCGGCGGCAGCGCGCCGCCCAGCGCGCCGACCGTTCGAGAGCGGAGCGAGCCGTCGCCTCGTCGGCCGGATAGGGGCAGCATTCATCGAGCACCATCATGATCTCTGCCCCGATGGCGCGCTGGATCCGCATCGATTCTTCAGGGGTCAGCCAATGGCGAGCCCCATCGAGGTGGGAAGCGAACAGCACCCCTTCATCGGTGATCTTGTTCAGCTTCTTCAACGAGAAGACCTGGAAGCCACCCGAATCGGTGAGGAGGGGGCGGTCCCAGGCCATGAACCGGTGCAGGCCGCCGAACCGCTCGAGCACCTCGGTGCCCGGGCGTAGGTAGAGATGGTAGGTGTTGCCCAGGATGATCGACGCCCCGGCGGCCCGGACTTCCTCGGGCGACAGGGTCTTGACCGAACCGGCGGTGCCGACCGGCATGTAGACGGGGGTTCTGACCTCCCCGCGACGGGTGCGCAGCACCCCGACGCGGGCGAGACATTCACGGGACTCGTATTCGAGATGGAAGGAGAAGAAGGGTTCGGTCATAGGATCACCATGGCATCGCCGAAGCTGAAGAAGCGGTAGCGCGCGGCCACCGCCTCCCGGTAGGCGGCCAGGATCTGGTCCAGGCCGGCGAAGGCGGCCACCAGAACGAGCAGGGTCGACCGTGGCAGGTGGAAGTTGGTGATGAGATGATCGACCGCCCGAAACACATGCCCGGGCCGCAGGAAACAGCTGGTTTCGCGCCAGCCGGTGGCCAGCGTTCCGTCGGACTGGATGGCCGACTCCAGCGTGCGCACGCTGGTGGTGCCGCACGCCCAGATCTTGCCCCCGGCCGCCCGCACCCGCGCGAAGGTATCGGCCAGACCGGGTTCGACGCAGTAGCGTTCGGCGTGCATGTGATGGTCCTCGATCTCGTCGGTCTCGATCGGTTTGAACGTACCCAGGCCGACATGCAGCAGAATCTCTCCGATGTGCACACCGCGGTTCCGCAGCCGGTCGAGAAGGGCGGCGTCGAAATGCAGGCCGGCCGTCGGCGCGGCCACCGAGCCCTCTTCGCGGGCGAACACCGTCTGGTAGCGGTCGGGATCGCTTTCCCGCGAGGTGATATAGGGCGGCAGCGGCATTTCCCCGTAGCGCCGGAAGACCGCCACGCTATCGGTCTCGCCCTCGATCTGCAGAACCCGCAGCCCGTCGTCGCGAACCGCCTCGACCCGCACCCGCCCGCCACCCGGCAAGGCATGGACCCGGCCGGACCGGAACCGCCGGCCGGGGCGGACCATGGCGAGGCATCGGCCGGCGCCGAGATCTTCGACGAATACAATCTCGGCGGCGGCCTGGCCCGGCTCTGGCACCGTGAACAGACGGGCCGGAATCACGCGAGAGCGGTTGACCACCAGCAGATCGCCGGGAGGAATCAGCTCGGCCAGATCGGCGAACCGACGATGAGAGACGGTGCCGGTCGCCCGGTCGAGCACCAGTAGCCGCGAGGCCGGTCGCTCCGGCGCCGGGACCTGGGCGATGAGGTCGGGCGGCAGGTCGAAATCGAAAAGAGCGGTCTTCACGGCATGGCCCCCGAGGCCGGCAGATCGGGCGCGCCAGAGGCCGCCGGCGGAGGCATAGGGGAGGTAGTCGGCAGGAGCGCGGAGCTGGTAGCCGGCAGGAGCGCGGACCTGGTAGCCGGCAGAGCCACGGGGCTGGTGGCCGCCTTCGCGCCTCCACCGGCGAGCTCTGCCACCCCTGAAGCCGGGGTATCAGACGCGGGCAACGGCACGGTGAAACTGGCATCCAGCTCCATCACCATGAGATTCGAGAAATGCTTGGCCCCGATCTTGACCGCTTCTTCCTTGTAGGGGAGGATGAAGCTGATCTTGTCGACATAGCGCGCCTCGCCCGGCAACGACATGGTCTGCACATCGATCGGGCCGCCGCGCATTGCCGTCGCCAGCTCGAGCAGCTCGGCCAGGCTCAGGTCGGTCTCGACATGCTTCAACCCTTCCGCCAGGAGGGTGGGCAACCGCATCAGCATGGCCGGCGTCTGCAGCTTGGCCAGCACCTGCGCCAGGAACTTCTGCTGCCGCTTGATCCGGCCCAGGTCGGCATTGGCATCCGCCCGAAAGCGGACATATTCGAGGGCCTTCTTGCCATCGAGATGCGCCGGCCCCTTGTCGAAATGGATGTGCAGCTTCCCCCAGTGGTCATCATAGTGCATGGGTTGCTCGATCACGATGTCGATGCCCCCCATCAGATCGATCAGGTTGATGAATCCCTGGAAATCGACTTTGACCGAACGATTGATGCGGATCTCCATCAGGTTCTCGATCATCGAGCGCAGCACATATTCCCCGAAGCGGGCCATGACCTCGTTGATCTTGCGACCCACGCCGTTGATCACCACGCGGGTATCGCGAGGAATGGACAGGATGGCGATCTTGCGCTCGGCCGGCGAGATGCCGAGCAGGAACAAGGTATCCGTCCGGTGGGTCCCCTCGACCGAGTCGATTCCCATGACGAGGATGTTGAGCCGCCCTGGCTTCTGCCCTTCGACCAGGGCTCCGCCCGACTCGGTCATCACCCATTCGTCCGGCGGGGTCACCAAGGTCCATTTGCGGGCCAGACCGAGGAAAAAGGTCACGGTCAGCAAGAAGAACACCACTTCAGCGAGAGCTGATCCCCGATGGTGGAAGAAATGGCAGGCCCTGACCTTCGACAGTAAGGGAGCCCGAGCCGTCGCAGAGGATTCCTTCGATCTGGTCATGCCGCGATCTCAATCATGGGGAATCGGCCAGGCCGCTCCGTCAGGCGCCGGCCTGGCAACCGCCGCGGTCCGGCCGCTCCGCCGCCGGGCGTTCTCCTGCTTCCGCGCCACGACCAGCCGGTATTTCTCGGCCAGGGAATGCGGCCCTTCGCGAATGGCGTCCCACTCCGGCTTGCCCCGACCGGGCTCCAGCGCGTCGCCCATGACCAGGGCGCGGGTCAGAGGGGCCATGCGCAGCCGAGGAAACGTATGTCGCCGCACCGCCTCGACCACCGCGGCGGGCACTGGCGGCCGCAGATGCTGCAGGAAGCCGGCGGCGGCCCGGCCATGCGCCAGCATGGGAATCTGCCGCTCGAGGGCCGAAGGACGCCCGGGGGCTTTGTTCCCCCATCGAGCCAGGACCGCGGGAGAAGCCAACCGGAAGAGATCGTGCGCCAGGCCGGCCAGATACCCCTGGCGGGGGTCGAGGCCCAACCCCGCAGCGTAGATGGCCGTCTGCCGGGCCACCCCTTCGAGGTGCTCTTGCATGGACCGCGCGTGACGAGCGATCCGGGCCCGGACGGCGGCGAACCAGGCCCGGTAGGCGGGCCCCAGACACCCGTACCAGTCATGTTCGACGATCAGCGCCATCGCCGCAGGCGCCACCGGCAGCCCGCGGCAACGGCCGCGCCGCAGCGCCTCCCGGATCGCCCGCGCCGACACCGGATCGGGTTCCACGGCGAGCCACCGGCTGGCATCGTTGGGCAGGGACAGCCGAGAGGCGATGCCCGGCCGCGCCACGACCAGGAAAGGCAGATCGCGCACCAGCGTCTCCGCTTCGTGCCAGCCGGGCAGATCCTGGAGGGAGTCGGCCCCGATGATCAGGTGGAAGACGTGATGCGGCCACGTCTGGCGACAGTGACGAACCAACCGGCTGGTGAACGAGGGTCCGCCCAGGTCCCGTTCCAGGTCGCTCACCCGCAGTCCGGGGCGCCCGGCGATGGCGGCTTCGACCAGGGCTCGGCGCTGCGGATAGGGCAGCAGGGCCGCGTCATCCTTATGAACGGGGTGGAAGACGGGCAGCAGCCAGACCTCGTCGAGGCCGGCCTGCTCGCGCGCGGCTTCGGCGATGGCGAGATGCTGGCGATGGATGGGGTTGAAACTGCCCCCGAACAGGCCGATCTTCACAGGATGATCTTCACCGGATGGTCTTCACGGAACGATCTTCACAGAACGTTGATCAAAGGGCGAATTCCCGGACCTGGAATTCCATATCCCCGATGCTGACGGTATCGTCGGGAGCGGCCGCCTGCCGGGCCAGTTCATCGAGGAAGCCCATCTTCTGCACGTTCCGTTTGAACCGCAGAATGGCCTCGTCATTGGTGAAATCGGTCATGGCCACCAGGCGTTCGATCTCGCGACCGCGGGCTTCCCATTGGCCGGGCGCGACCTTCTCGAGTTCGAAGGGCGGCAGATACTCGATGACCGGTTCAGGCGTCGCCACGGTCAGGGGCGGCGCGGGCAACCGATCGAGGGTGGCCGCCAGGTGATCGAGGAGGGCATCGACCCCCTCATGCGTCGCCGCCGAGATGGCCATGGCCTCGAAGCCCTGCTTCTTGACCCAGGTGCGGAAGGCGGGCCAGTTCTGGCGGGCCGTCGGCAGATCGAGCTTGGTGGCCACCACCAGCATGGGCCGCTCCAGCAGCGCTGGATCATACTCCCCCAGTTCGGCGCGAATGGTCTGGAAGGCCCGACGCGCCGCGGCTCGATCTTGCGTGCCCAGATCGACGAGGTGCAACAGCAGGCGGGTGCGTTCGATATGCTTGAGGAACTGGATGCCCAGCCCGGCCCCCGCATGGGCCCCCTCGATCAGTCCGGGCAGATCGGCCATGCAGAAGGCCCGCCGGCCTTCCCGCTTGATGATGCCGAGGTGGGGCACCAACGTGGTGAAGGGATAGTCGGCCACCTTGGGCCGCGCGTTGCTCACCGCCGCCAGCAAGGTCGATTTGCCGGCGTTGGGCAGCCCGACCAGACCGATGTCGGCCAGCAGTTTGAGTTCCAAGCGCAGGCGCAGGCGTTCCCCAGGCTCGCCCTTCTCGGCGATACGGGGGGCGCGACGCACCGAACTGGCGAACCGTGCGTTGCCCCGGCCGCCCCGACCGCCCCGCGCGACGACGAAGCGCGCCCCCGGCTCGGACAGGTCGCACAGCAATTCGCCGGTGTCGTCGCGATAGACCAGGGTGCCGACCGGCACGCGCAGCTCGCAGGGACGGCCGTTCGCCCCCTCCATGTTCTTGGGTTGGCCGTTTTCGCCAGGTTCGGCCTGATAGAGGCGCTGAAAGCCCAGCTCGAACAGGGTGTTGAGGTCGCGAGTCGCCACCAGCACCACATCGCCGCCCCGGCCGCCGTCCCCGCCCGAGGGGCCACCGTAGGGCACGAACTTCTCGCGGCGAAAGGCCACCATGCCGTCCCCGCCTTTGCCGGACTCGACGTCGATCACCAGTTCATCGATGAATTTCACGACCAGGACTATAGCATGAACCGCCCCGCCGGCGCCACTGGCAGGCTGGCCCAGCAGAGCGCTCAGAAGGAGTTGGCCCCTCGACTCCGAAGACACCGCCAGGGGCCGCCGGCCCCTGGACCCCTGATCACGGGCGGCCGAACGCCCCGCGTCCGGCCGCCGGGTCGATGGGTTCGCCGTCGGCCCCGCCGGGGTGACCAGACTTGCAACGAGGGCTGGAGGCTGGGTTGGACTGGTCTGATAAACGCGCAGGGCTTGACCTCACGGAGGGTTCGTGGTACGGTGTCCCCGGTTTGTGACAGATTTCACCTGGCCCGTCCGGGCAGCCCCCGGCGGGACCCCGACCGGAGGCATGCGCATGAACGTTCCCCTGCTCGACCTGAAACCCCAGTTCGCCCAGTACAAAGACCGGCTGATGCCTGAACTGATGCAGGTCATCGAAAGTCAAGCCTTCATCCTCGGCCCCAAGGTCGAAAAGATGGAGAAAGAGCTGGCCGACTACATCGGCGTGAAGTATGCGCTGGGCGTCAGCTCGGGCACCGACGCGCTCCTGCTGGCCCTGATGGGCCTGGGCATCGGGCATGGCGACGAAGTCATCACCACCCCGTACACCTTTTTCGCCACCGCCGGCTCGATCCATCGGGTGGGGGCGCGGCCGGTGTTCGTCGACATCGAGCCCGACACCTACAACATCGACGCCACCAAGATCGAGAAGGCCATCTCGCGACGCACCAAGGCGATCATGCCGGTGCATCTGTTCGGACAGTGCTGCGACATGGATGCCATCAACGCCATCGCCCGCCGGCACGGGCTGAAGGTCATCGAAGACGCCTGCCAGTCGATCGGCGCGAAGTACGGCGACAAGCAGGCCGGCAATCTCGGCGACGTGGGCGCCTTCAGCTTCTTCCCCAGCAAGAACCTCGGGTGCTTCGGCGACGGCGGCCTGGTCACCACCAACGATGAGGCTCTCTACAAGCGCATGAAGGCGCTGCGAGTGCACGGCGGCGAGCGCCAGTACTACCACGCCGAAGTCGGCATGAACGGCCGGCTCGATGCCATCCAGGCGGTGGTGGTCTCCGCCAAGCTGCCGCTGCTGGCCGGCTGGACCGAGGGCCGCCGCCGCAATGCCGACCGGTACGACCACTTCTTCGCCAACAATCCCAAGATCCAGGTGCCGGTGCGGCGCGAGGGCCGGTACCACATCTTCAACCAGTACGTGATCGCGGTCGATCGCCGCGACGAGCTGAAGCAGCACCTGACCGAAAAGCAGATCGGGTGCGCCATCTACTACCCCCTGTCGCTGCATCAGCAGGAATGCTTCTCCTACCTCCAGTACCGCCAGGGCGATTTCCCGGTGGCGGAAACCGCCGCCAAACGCACGTTGGCCCTTCCCATCTACCCCGAGATCCCAGCGGGCGGGCTGGAATACGTGGCCCAGACGATCAACGCCTTCTACCGCTGAAGCAACGCAGGCGCTGACTCCCTCCCTTCGTCCGCCTTCCGACTGGCCCCCGGCGACCGCTCAGGTTTCCGGGGGCTTGTGCCGATGAGATCTAGCAGACACATCGCGTCGAGGAGGCACCCATGGCGCAGGAAAGCCTGTTCGAAGGGATCCTACGCAGTCTCGGCAGGAACCGGACCCAGGCGTTCTTCATCATCGCCGGCACCGTCCTGCTGACCACGCTCATCACCCATCATTTTCCGCCGGTGTTCGAGAGCACCGCCCTGCTGCGGATTCTCGCGTCCGATCAGGAAGGTGCCACCAGCCTGGCGGCTTCGATGAACGGCATCCTGTCGCAGAAACAGACGCTGCAGGACATCTGCCGGGCGTGCGGCCTCGATCCGGCGTCGACCTTCGGTCAGGAACCGTTCACTTTGGAAGATGCCGGCTCCGGGCTGGTCCGATTGACCGTCCGGCATTCCGACCCCGAGGTCCTGCCTGAACTCAGCGCCACCATCATCAAGAGCCTGTCCGACAAATTCCTGAAATTCGCCGGCGAGTCCGGGGAACTCGAGATGCAGGCTCTCGAGCGCAAGAAGGCTCTCCTCGAAGAGAAACTGGAAGCCAATCGCCAGGAGATCGCCCAGCTGGAGGGGCGTGCGACGGCCATCAACCATCCCGACGCCGCTCCTCTCGAGGAGGAGATCCAGCAACTGGAAGCCCGGCTCGAGCAGCAGCGCAAGCACCTGCAATCGCTGCCTCGCATCAAGGTCGTTTCCAGCCGCGAGTTGACCAGGTCGTATACCGACACGTCCAACGCCCTGTCGGAGGCGCGCAACCACCTGTTCGACCTGCTCAAGACCTACCGCGAGAAACACCCCAAGGTGATCGAGGCCACCTCGCTGATCGACCGCCTCGAACGCAAACTCAAAGGGTTCTCGCAGGTCCGTGACCGCGAGGAACTCAATCCCGAATTTCTGCAAACCCAGCGCCGCATCGAAGAAGGGGAAGCCAGGCTGCGGGCCCTGCGGGACAAGCTGCAGACGCTGGCCGCGGCCAATCTGGGGAGCCAGGCGGCCGGCGCGGAGCTGGAAGCTCTGCGGTCGCGGCGCCAATCCCTGGAAGGTCTGTACAAGGAAGTGCTGATGAAGCTCGAGGACCTCACCCTCAAGCAGACGACGCGCATGGGCCAGATCCAGGTTCTGAAGAAGGATCGCGGGGAACCCCGCCCCGCCGGTCTGTCCTACATCCAGCGGCAGATCCTGGCCTTCGTCGGCGGCACCTTGCTGGCGATCTTCCTGCTGTACAGCCCCGCCCCCATGAAAGCGGAGATCGTTTCGGTCTCGGGGCCCGTTCTGATGGCCGGCACGGCCGGCGGGCCAGCTCTGGAGCCGGTCCAGGCCCTTCTGCAGCTCCCTGCCCTCAACCCGGTGCGGCTGGCGCTTCCCGAGCCCGACCCCGTCCGGATCAAGCCCCACGATGACCGGCTGCTCGTCCTCAACGATCCCGACTCTCCTCGCCTCGAACCGTACAAGGCGCTTTGTTCCAATCTGCAGATCGCGTTGTCGGATTCCGGCACCCGGATCATCCTGATCTGCTCAGCCCGCGCCGGGATGGGCCGCACCACGCTCGCCGCCAACCTCGGCGTGCTGTTCGCCCAGGCCGGCTATTCGGTCGTGCTGGTCGACGCCAATCTGCGCAAACCATCTCTCCATCGAGTGTTCGACGCCAGCAACCACCAGGGCCTCAGCACCGCCCTCTGCGGCGGGGAGGGGCTCAGTCTGGTCCAGCCCACGATGGTCAAACACCTGGGCCTGCTCCCTTCCGGACCGCTGCCTCCCAGTCCTGCCGAGCTGCTGGGCTCGGTGGCCATGATCGATCTGCTCGATCAGTTGAAACGGCGGGTCGAGCTGGTCCTGATCGACACCCCGGGCTTGCTGGACTATCCCGATGCGGGCATCCTGGCCTCCCAAGCCGGCGGGGTCGTCCTCCTGCATCGGGAAGGGGAGCCCGAAGCCGACATCTGCGCCAGCCGCGATTTTCTCAAAAGCATCCGCGCCAAAGTCCTGGGCTATGTGAACAGCTGACGAGAGATACCACCCCCCGGACCTCCGGGGGGGTGGTATCTTTTTTGCTAAGAATGGGGGCGGTCGATTGTCATGGATGCCGCCTTGTCATGGTTTCAGATCGTCGCCATCCTGGGAGCCGGGGTGGCGATGGTCACCGACGTGCGAACGGGCAAGATCTACAATTGGCTGACCTTCCCCATGATGGTTTCTGGGTGGCTGGCCCATTTCCTCTGGGCTGGGGTCTCCGGCCTGGCCTGGAGCATGGCGGCCACCTTGTTGGGAATCGCTCTCTACCTATGGCTGGCCTTGTTCGGGCTCATCGGCATGGGCGACGTCAAACTCCTAGGAGGCATAGGGGCATGGGGAGGATGCCAATATGTGATCTGGGTCTTCCTCATCGCGAGTGCGGTGGGTTTGCCACACGCCCTGTTCATTCTCTACCTCAATCATGGGAAGCAGGCGCTAGCAATGCTTACCACCAGCTACCTGACGGGCAGTTTCCTTTCGAAGCGGCTGCCCGATGCCCAAGATCCCCTGCAATACAAATTTTACCTAGGGCAAGACCTCTTTCTAGGTTGTCTTCTCGCCCGTATCCTGCATCTTCCGCCCTTGTGGTGAGCAGCTGGAAGATCGCTCGAAAGGCAGCGCCCCATTGACAGGAATTTCCCCCCGGCGGTAGGGTATTCTTGTAGGGCATCCTACATCTATCCTCTCAATTCTGGTGTCACTCGGAGGCCCAAAATGAGGCGTCAACGGCGGCAAGGACAGGCCGTAGCGGAAATGGCCCTCCTGGCCCCCCTCTTCTTCATTTTCATTTTTTGTGGCGTCATCGACTTCGGCTTCGCTTTTTACCGTTTGATGGCCCTGCAGCACGCCGCGCATCAAGCAGCGCAGTGGGCGGCCGAGAAGCGGAACGGCAATGTCACCACCACCGACATCGTCAACTATCTGACCGATACCGCCCGACCGAAACTGCCGGCCTGGTGGTTTTCCTCCGACCCCCAACAGGGCTGCCAGATCCAGCCGACCATCAACACCTCTTTGGTGAATGGATCCCGCGTCATCATCCTGCGACTCAGCTACCGGCACCCCTTGTTCACTCCCTTCTATCAGCGCATCTACGGCGGACGTATGCCTCTGGCGACCACCGCCGCCTTCCAGGTCCCCCGCCGCATTCTCGGCGCCACCAGCTAACACCTTCCTGTCGCTATCAGCTCGCCTGCCCGATTTGGAAGGGGGGGCGGTCGTCGCCTCGCCCCTTTCGCCTGAAAGAAGCAATTGCAGCAGGGAAGACGCGGCACTGTTCACCCCGGCCAGTGGCGGCCGCAAAAATCTCCTTGACAATCCCTATTCTCAGGATCATAGTCGTCCGTTGAGGAGATCGCCATGTTGCGTATTCACCTTAGAGTATGCTATGTTCTGTGACACTCTAGCGGGAGGAGGATCTACCCCAGATGAATAGAAAAGCCATTCTTGTCGCATTGATCCTAAGCATATTGGTCGCAGGTACCCTGTGGAAGAAGATCCAGCGTACCCCACGCGAAAGCGACCTACGCATCCTGCCTCCCAAGCTAGAAACCAAACCATTAGTGGTCGCCAAGAAGCGCATCCCCGTCCGGACCCGCCTCGAACCTAAACTATTGAATGAGATGTTTGAGATCAAGGAAATCAATGCTTCCGATGCGTTGCATTTCCCCAACGCCTTCACTGCGATAGCTTCCCTGGCGAATCGGTTTACTGCCGTACCCATCCTCCAGGGCGATGTGATGACCGAGCAGCGGCTATTGGCCGAAGACGCCATTCCCGATCTGGCACACGCGATCCCTCCCGGAAAACGGGCAGTTTCCATCGCCGTTTCCAAGGTGACCGGGGTGGGAGGATTCATCCAACAGGGAAATTATGTCGATGTCATAGCCACGTTCAAGTTGAAAAATCGAGAGACGGTTTCCAAAATCGTTTTGCAAGACATTCTGGTGTTGGCCGTTGGCAATATGTTCCAATTCGATGGCTCTCTTGCCTCGACCCCACCTGCGATCGCCGCTGCCAAAGTCGATCTGGTCACTCTCGCCGTCACCCCTGAAGAGCTGGAACGCTTGATGTTTCTTGATTCTGGTGTGACATTCCGCCTGGTCCTCAAGAACCCCAAAGATAAAGATAATCGGGTGCAAACCACGGGCGCCACCGAAAAAGCCGTGTTGAAGGGGCTGGGAATGGAAGCCGAGGAAGGTGTGGCTGACGCGAGAGCAGCTCTTCCCAAACCTCCCGAAAACCCAGCGGTGAACGTGGTTGGCTCCGGCAGCCCGCCTTCTTCTCCCGCCCCTACCACCCCGATCGAGGCAACCCCAGCTATGGTGGCCGCGGGGATCGATACCTCCCCGACCCCCACGCGGCCTCTCGTGGATGACAAAGTGGAGATCTGGTATGGCTCTTCAGACCTCAGACGGGAACTGATCCGCGAAACCTACCCCCTTCAGACGACGAATCGCCCTGTTCCCACCTCCCTTCCGCGGCCATCCCTAGCCACGACCAACCGCCCCGCCCCCCAGACCGTCGATATCGCCAATCCCTCTGGGGAATAAGAGGAGAGCTGACCATGACCAGTAACACCCCCCAAACCCTTCGGTGGTTTTCGCTTCTGGCAATTGTGCTGGCCTTCGCTCTGGCTACTGGGCTTTCTTCCCCTGCCTACGCTGACCGGATTTTGATTCCTCTGGGGAAATCCTTTATCTACAAGACCTCTTTTCCGGTTAAACGGGTATTTGTCGTCAAGCAGGGAGTCATCGACGCTCCAGTGGTCACCGATGAAGAAATTGTTTTTACCAGCGTCGGAACACAACCCGATTCCACGCAGGTCATCCTCTGGGATCCCAATGGCAATAAACTCATCCACGATGTCAACACCTATCAGGAAGAAGACATCCTTCAGAACAAATTCAACGCCCTGATCGGAGAGCCCGGAGTAAATTTGGCCATTTTCCCAGATGTGGTCTATCTTCGAGGCATGGTCGACGCTCCAGAAAAAAAAGCCAGAGCGGAACAATTGTTGAAAAGCCTGGTCGGTGATCGCAAGGTTGAAAATCTTTTGGAAGTCAAACCCAGCGTGACTCTCGCGCAGAGAATCCAGGATGCCATCAAGATCCCGACCGTCAAGGTCACCGTGGTCACCAAGAAAGAACCCGATCCAGCGGCGACAGGCCCAGGCACTCCTCCAGGTTCCTCTCTCGCTACTGATAGCAAAGATGCCATGATTATCCTCGAAGGCACCGTCGAGACCCAGAATGACTATATTCGCACGCAGGAAATCGTCCAAGGCTTCGTCGACGACCCCAAGAAATCGGTTCGCAACCTTCTCACCATCTCCAATCCCACCCAAGTGGTTTTTCAAGCCTATGTTCTCGAGATGAGGCGAGAAACGACCAAGGAATTGGGTATCCGCTGGGGTAGCGCGAATGAGCTGGGTGGCGAACTCAAGCAGGGCATCGTGAACTTCTATGAGAATGTTTCGAAGGATTTCCGCGGTGCTGTCCAACAAGGGCCTGCCCCAGTACCTGATCGGGTCAATCCATTCAAAATGAATAATCTGAACCGTTTCGAAATCATCGATGCCCAGATCAATGCTCTCGAAAAAGCCGGGAAAGCCAAAGTTCTAGCCAACCCCAAACTCATCTGCTACGCCAACACCAAGCCCACGAAAATCGCCGGCACCGGCTGGCTGGGGGAAGGGGACATCACCGATGGGAAAGAGCCGACCATCGGAACAAAGCCTGACGAAGATCCAGGGATCGCCTTCTTCCAGACTGGTACTCAACGTGAAGTCCTGGTCGGTCGTGACAACCTGGGCGCTCCTCTGACCAGGCAATACAACGCCATGCTCCGACTGGCCATCAGGGACCTGTTCGTCCAGGATGATTCGCTCAAATTCTCGGTTTTCGCCAAGCGCGATGATTTCGACGAGACCACCAACGCCATCAATACCCGCAGCCTCAGCACCACCATCAAATCTCGCAACGGCGAAACCATCATTTTGGGTGGCCTGATCACCAAGAACAAAATCGTCAGCAAAGAATCCGTCCCCGGCCTTTCGCGTATCCCGTATCTTGGTCGGCTGTTCCGCTGGGAGCGCGACCGGGTCGAGGAAAACGAGCTGATCGTCCTGCTGACGCCGGAAATCATCGGGCGAGAAAAAGATGCCCTGCCGGTCAAGAAATTCGAAACGGTGCCTGTCCCCCGCCGGAGCGACCGCCTGGAAAAGCTGCATGATCTCTTCCAGAAGATCAAAGCCAGCCATTTCCCGGAGGAAGCCGGCCGCTGAGACCCCGGTTCCCGTGAAGCACAGCAACGGCCTGGGTGACCTGCCCAGGCCGTTTCTTCCCCTGACCCCTTGAGGATGTGAAGGAATGCGACCCCGCCGCATCAAGGTCTTGATCGCCGACGACATGGTCGAGCTGCGCTCGAACGTTCGCCGGATGCTCAGCAGCCATGATTCCATCCAGGTCATCGGGGAAGCCGGCGATGGCGAAGCGACGCTCAAACTGGCTCGCGAACTGTCGCCGCACGTGGTGCTGATGGACATCAACATGCCCAAGCTGGATGGCCTGAAGGTCACCGAGATCCTGGCCAAGGAACTCCCCAACCTCCAGGTCATCATCATGTCCATCCAGAGCGAGCAGGAGTATTTCCGCCGAGCGATGAAGGCCGGGGCCAAGGACTTCCTGACCAAGCCGTTCTCGAGCAGCGACCTGGCCGATGCCATCCACAACACCTTCAACAACTGGATCAAAGACCGCCCCGACCTCCAGCAGGAGGAGGCCCGCGCCGAGATCCTGTCCTTTTTCGCCACCAAGGGCGGGGTCGGTCGCACCACCCTGGCCACCAACCTGGCCATCAGTCTGGCGCGGCGCGGCAAGCGCACCCTGCTGATCGACGCCTCCTTCCAGTTCGGCGATGTCGCCATCACCCTCAACCAAAAGGCCGGCCGCAATATCTACAACATCGTCGAGAAGGAAGAGGACATCACCGCCGGCAAGATCGACGCCAACCTCACCAATCATCCGTCGGGGCTCGATCTTCTGCTGGCCCCGATCGAACCAGCCTTCGCCGACGCCATCAAGCCCCAGCATGTCAAGACCATCCTCGAGACGCTGGCGCCGATCTATCAGTACATCATCATCGATACCGCCCCCCACCTCGGCACCATCGAACTGCAGATCCTCGACCAGACCGACCTGGTGTTGCTGGTCGGCACCCTCGAGATCAGTTCCCTGAAGAATACGAAGCTCTGCCTGAAAACCCTCAACGACATCAAATACGACATGGCGAAGGTCAAGCTGGTCATCAATAAAGACATCCCCAACGTCGGCATCGGCCGCAAGGACATCGAAGAAGGCCTGGCCATCCCGATCTTCGCGGTCGTACCCATGGAAGCGGAAACGGCCCAATCGGCGCTTAACCAAGGCGAGCCGTTTGTGGTAAAATTCCCCGACAGCCCTCTGGCCAGGGCGCTCGAGGCCATGACCACGCTGATCGTCGGCGACGAGACCCCGGTCACCGCCCCGGCGTCCGGCGGGGCCCTGCTGAAATTGAGAAAGCTGATCTTCGGATCGTAACCCTAAGGAGGACAACGACATGGGCGGCTTGCTATCGCGACTCAGTGAAGAGAAGAAGACCGAGAAATCCGGCCTTCTCGACTCTGCGGCAACCCGGGAGATCACCGGTTTCGAGCGGCTCAAAGAGAAGGTCCACACCCGCCTGATCGATGACATGCCTCAGGCGATCATGGTCGAGAGCAACATCGAGAAAAAGCGCCAGATGTTGCGCGACCGCATCATGCAGGTGACGGCCGAGGAGAGCCCCAAACTGAATGTGACCCTGGCCCCTCGCGAAATGGAGGCGATGTGCCAGATCCTCCTCGACGACATGATCGGGTATGGGCCGATCCAGAAGCTCCTCGATGAGGAGGACATCTCCGAGGTCATGGTCAACGGCCCCTACCAGATCTACTACGAAAAGAAGGGGAAGCTGATCCTGTCCGATATCAAATTCAAGGACAACGACCACGTCATGCGGATCATCGAGCGCATCGTCGCCCCGATCGGACGCCGCATCGACGAATCGGTCCCTTACGTCGACGCTCGTCTGCCCGACGGCTCCCGCGTCAACGCCATCATCCCGCCCCTGGCCCTGAACGGACCGACCATCACCATTCGAAAATTCAAGAAGGAAGCCCTCGGCATCCAGGATCTGATCCGCTTCGGCACCCTGACCGAAGAGATGGCCAAATTCCTGGAGGCCTGCATCAAGGTCCGGTTGAACATCGTGGTGTCGGGCGGCACGGGCTCGGGAAAAACCACCACCCTCAACATCCTCAGTTCGTTCATTCCGGAAGATGAACGCATCATCACCTGCGAAGACGCCGCCGAACTGCAATTGCGCCAGCCGCACGTGGTCAGGCTCGAAACCCGCCCCCCCAACATCGAAGGGAAAGGGGCCGTCACCATGCGCGACCTGATCAAGAACACTCTGCGCATGCGCCCCGAGCGGGTCATCGTCGGTGAGTGCCGCGGCGGCGAGGCCCTCGACATGCTCCAGGCCATGAACACCGGCCACGACGGGTCGCTGACCACCGGCCACGCCAACACCCCGCGCGACATGCTGGCCCGTCTGGAAACGATGGTGCTGATGGCCGGCATGGATCTGCCGGTCCGTGCCATCCGCGAGCAGATCGCCTCGGCCGTCCATCTGATCATCCAGCAGAGCCGCCTGAAGGACGGCTCCCGCAAGATCACCTACCTGACCGAGATCCAGGGCATGGAAGGGGACAAGATCGTCATGCAGGACATCTTCCGCTTCGAGCAGACCGGGGTCGATGCCAAGGGCAAGATCCTGGGCCGGCTGAAGGCGACGGGCATCCGCCCCAAGTTCGCCTCCAAATTCGAGGAACACGGTATCCATCTTCCCCCGAACATTTTCACCGACACCGGAAAGGGCTGGTAGAACGTGCCACTCGAACTCATTTTCGTAAGTGTCGTCGGAATTGCCACCCTGGCTTTCGTGCTGCTCCTGTTCTCCATCTTCGGGAAAGCCCCCGGGGATGATGTCCGCGCTCGTATGGAGCAGTATCTCGTCGAAAGCGAGATGGCCGCCCGCGCCTATACCCCTCCCGAGGAAGAAGAAGTCGATAGGGACACGAGTTCCCGAGCTATCGAGGAAGGAGATGACGATTGGCTCCGCGAAACCCGCGGAGAAACCAGCGGCATCAAAAAGGTTCTTTTCAATGTCGGTTCATTGATCACCCCCAAAGGGCAAGCCGCTCGCATCGCCGAACTCCTGGCCAAAGCCGACATCCCCCTGAAGGCCAATGAATACATGGCCATCAAATTCCTGTTGGGAGTCGGTTTGTTCGGTCTTCTTTCTCTCAAGAACCCGATCTTCGGCATCGCGGGAGGCATTCTGGGGTTCTACCTGCCGAATCTCGTCGTCTCCCTGAAAAAAGCGCAAAGGGTGGCCGCCTTCAATGATCAGATTCTCGACTGCCTGATCATGCTGTCCAACGGCCTGAAGGCCGGCTACTCCCTGCTCCAGGCCATGGAAATGGTCTCCCGCGAGGCCCCGCCTCCGATGTCCACCGAACTCCGTCGCGTGCTCAAAGAAAACAGCCTCGGCATGAACCTGGAAGATGCCCTGCGGGCCCTCAACAGCCGCGTCGAAAGCGAAGACTGGGATCTGGTGACGACGGTCGTCCTCATCCAGCGGCAAGTCGGCGGCAATCTGGCGGAAATCCTTGACAAAATCGGCCATACCATCCGGCAGCGCATGCGCATCAAAGGCGACATCCAGACCAAAACCGCCCAGGCCAAGATCTCCGGGTTGCTGGTCGGCGCCCTCCCCTTCTTCATCGGTGGGGCCATTTTCATCCTCAATCCGAAGTTCATCATGAAGATTTTCACCTTCAAACAGGGGCCGTTCCGCGGCTGGTTCGTCATCGTGGCCGGACTCATCTGGGAGGCCATCGGCATGTACATTATCATGAAGATCATCGATATCGAGGTCTGAGGAGAGGATCATGGAAATCCTGTTCATAGGAATTGGCGCCTTCATCGTTTTCCTGGTCATTCTCCTGCTCTTCCCCTCTGGCGCACCTCAAAATGATATCCAGAATCGCCTCGCGCAACTCGATGGCGAGGCCGGCCAGCTCGCCTCAGGCGCGACCCTCGGACCGGAAGAGCTGAATAAGCCCTTCGTCGATCGGATCATTCGACCGCTTCTCGCTCGCATGGCCGGGAAACGCGATCCCAAAGAAATCAAACGAGCCCAGAAAAGCAATATCCGCAAGATGCTGGCCCAGGCAGGATACCCTGGGGGCTTGACCGTTGGTGAATTCCTCGTCATTCAAAATCTGTGCTTGGTCATCGCGCCCTCGGTCGCCGTAGCCTTCGGCGTGGTCTTGAAATGGCAGCCGATGCAATTGGTCATGGGCGGCATTTTCGGTTTGATCATCGGTGTGCTCGGACCGCGGATGTTCCTCCAGCGGAAAATCGCTGATCGGCTGCATGCGGTGACCAAACAATTGCCTGACGTTCTGGACCTGCTGACCGTCGCGGTGGAAGCCGGTCTGGGGTTCGATGCCGCCTGCGACAAAGTCGTCGAGAAAATGCGAGGTCCCATTCCCGATGAATTCAGTTTGACCCTCCGCCACATCCGGATGGGCCAATCGCGCCGCGATGCGTTCAAAGACATGGCCGATCGCCTCGACCATCCCGACATGTCAGCCTTCGTTTCCGCGATTGTCCAAGCTGACCAGCTTGGCGTCTCCATCGGGCAGGTCCTCCGGATCCAATCCGACCAGCTCCGCGAAAAACGGCGACAGCGAGCCGAAGAAGAAGCCGCCAAAGCGCCTGTCAAAATGATGATCCCCCTCGTCTTCTTCATCTTCCCGAATGTCGGCATCATCATCGGCGCCCCCGCCGTCTTCCAGATCCTTGAAGCCGGTCAAGATATGGAAGGAAAATGACGACAGCTTATTTACCCTCGCCTCGCGGGGTCTGCCATGTATCTCACCGTCCTGACCGACAAGGGCGCTCTGATCGGGGATCGGATACGCTATGCCAACACTTTCTGGCAGCGATTTCGAGGCTTGATGTTCACGTCTTCCCTCGAGCCGGGAACGGGGCTGCTGCTGGAGCCATGTCAATCAGTTCATATGCTGTTCATGCGCTATGCGATCGATGTCCTGTTCCTCGATCAACAAAACGTGGTCGTCGCCGCCTATTCCCATCTTCGACCCTGGATCGGCCTCACCCGATGGCACGGCGATGCCCGTTCGGCCCTGGAATTGCCAGCAGGGACCATCCGACAGCATGGGCTCGCGCCTGGCGACGGGATACGCCTGACCGCAGGCTCTCTCCATGATCGACCTCAGCCCAGGAATCAATCCTGAAAGGAGTCCAAAACCGTGAGAACCCCCTATTTTTCTGAGGATCCGAAAGGCAGTTCGCTTTGGTTCGGTTTCATCCTATTGCTCCTTACCGGCGTGGCTCTGTCCGGCTGCCAAGGGAATAATCCCAGCGGAGCCGGTCTGTCCACCACCGTTCCAGCCGCCTCAGGGCAAACCGCCTCGTCCACCCAGACCACGGGGGGAGTCTTCGGCATTCTGGTGGAAGCGGATCGCAACACCGCCATCACCGAAACCGCGGCCGCCTTGTCCGTTTCGATCTACCTCGGCGATAGGGAGCTGGCCCGCATGGCCGCTCTCAACAACAACTCATTCACCTTCGATCAGCTCAACCCCGGGTTTTACAACCTCAAGGTAGCCGACACCGCGAATATCTACCGCACCACCTTCAGCGTGGTCGAAATCGTCGCTGGCAAAATCAGCTCGACGACCATTCCGCTATCGCGCAACCCAGGAGCGACCCAAGAGACGGTCGACATCATCGGCCGGGTCATCGATACCGCGCATGGGGCTCCCATCATGTTCGCCACGGTCGAACTATCCGCTCCTGGCCAGACGGGCCAGTTCTACCGCACCACCACCACGGGCAACGGGTATTATTTCCTGGAAAAAATCGCCTCTGGAACATGGACATTGACCTATTCCAAATCGAACTATTTTGCGCAGAGTTTCACCCTCCAAGTTGAGGGCAAGAATAAGGTCATTTCTCAGAGAACAACCATCACCACTTCCACCACCTTGCCCAAATCCAAAGGTGATGGGAGTGATCTCACAGGATTCAAGATCCCCGATGTCCGCCTGGTGACCCAAAACGCCACTACCGGCGGCATCACCGGGCAACTCAGGAATCCCGACACCTTCGTGCCTCTCGCCAGCACTACCACTCTGGTCTTATACTATCGTTCCGTCCGCTCCGGCACGGAAATCCCCGCGGTCATCTATGCTGGGTTCACTACCAACGACCTGGGGTATCTCCATCTCCAGGATCTCCCCGCGGGCTTCTATACGATTGCCGAATATGGCGCCGTTCCTACCCCGAAGAAAGACGATAATGGGAATATCATCGATTGGGCCATCGGGGACGATTCCACCACCGCCAAAGTTGAACGCGCTCTCGTCGGCTGGCTGGGCGTCACTCCTGAAGTGACCACGCCCCTGCCCACATCGGGGTTCGGGGTGGTACCTACCCTTCGCTGAGACCACCAAGAAACCGCTTTGTCATTCAGAACCTGGCTCCCCCGTGGGGGCCAGGTTCTTGTTCGTAAAATCTCCTGGCCAACTGATGGCAAAACCATGGACTTCGGGCATGGCCGATCTTGCCCATTCCCTCTTCCCCATTGTTCTACCGCCCTAAGGTCGGAAATACCAGCTTTTCCCGTTGACAGGGAGACGAACAAACTTTCCCTATGCGGTTAAAAAACCACGCATTGATGATCCCGAACGCCTACCCTGCCACACCACCTCCCAGGGGGTGGGGTCTCAGAAAATCAGGTTTTCCCCCCCATCCTACCTGTGGCATAATTGTTGCTAACTGTACCCCTTGGGAGTTCCCTGCCTCACAGCCCGGGTGCCGATTCCTACCCATTATGGAGAAACGTATGATCCGAACGAGGCCCACTCCTGTTCGCTGGCTCTTCAGACTAGGCCATCGCCAAAAGAGGGGGCAAGCCATCGTTGAGTTATCGTTGGCGGTGGGTCTCTTTGTCCTTTTTGTCATTGCGGGCATCGTCGATTTCGGTTTCGCTTTGCGGAATCTTCTCGTCTTGCAGCAATTGTGCAACGATGCCGCCCAGTTTGCCGCCGAAAGCAACGGGACTCAGGGGGTGATGAGCGCCAGCCAGGTGACCGCCTATGTCATGAACAAGCGCCCCCCCACCTGGACCCAACCCATCACCGTCCAATATGTGAATCCTTTCTTGCTGGCATCAGGAGACCGGGCTGTCCGCGTCACCCTGATATCTTCATCCCCTCTCTACACCCCAATCTTCCAACGGCTGGCTGAAATCATCCAAGGGAACCCCTCCCTTCCCCTGCGAGTGTTCAGTGTTTACAAAATCCCCCTGGTCCTCGTCAATCGCTGAGAGCCTCACCGGAGGTTGTTCATGCTGCTCATGGCTCCCGTTCGCCGCCGCCACGGACAAGGATTGGTCGAACTCGCGTTCGCCCTCCCGATCTTCTTGTTCTTCCTCCTCGCGATTTTCGATCTGGCGCGGACATTCCATGCCTGGTCTTCGCTCTCCCATCAAGTCGAATCCGCGACGCGGCTGGCCACGCGCCGGCAGTTTTCGCTGATTCGCGGAGCGTATGGCAGCTCTACGCACACACCGCTCTCCGAAGTCTTGAACCGCTTTCACCAACTGCGTTCTCCATGGATCCCCCCCCTATGGATCAGCCAACCAGATATTCGCGGGGTGGGCGATAGCTCCCAGGAAGTCATCATTTCAGCCACAGCAACCGTACCTCTGATCACCCCCGGATTCGGGTTCATTTTCGGGAGGAATGAATATCAAGTATCGTGCACGGCACGGGAGCGAAAAGAATAGTCACCCTGCCCCGATCGGCCCAAGATGGGAGGTTTAGCTATGCAAAGGTTCTCAGAGCGACAGAAGTTCCGCCCGACCACGGGAGGAATTCTCCTCCTGACCGCCCTTTCGAGCCTTCTCCTCGTGGGTCTTGCAGGATTGGTCACGGACGCCGGGTTGGCGTATTACCGCCACGCCCGGATTCAAGGCGCCGTGAATGCCGGCTGGAAAGCTGGAAATGATTGGTTGAAGAAGCGCATTGGCGAGTCTGGCGGCCCTGCCGGCAGGTATTTGACCGAAGTCCGAGCCAAAGTCCAAGAAGTCCTCGCCGCCAATGGGCTGACGCCGGCCGAGATCGCTTCTTGCACCATCCGCATAACCCCTGCCAACGAACTCGAGGTGATCGGCCGCAGTTCTTCGCCCAGCTTTTTCGCTGGGGCGTTCGGCATTCAGGAATACCGGGTCGCCGCCAGCCGCTCTGGGCCTCCCGAGGGCGCCAGCATCATCCCTCTGGCGATTCCCCACGGTGTGGTCAAAGATCTTACCCGCACCACCTATAGCATCGATTTCTTCGATCCGACCGAATCGTTCGCCACAGGAACCGAATATATCCTGAAGCTCGGGAGCGGCGGCGGCAACAACCCGCCGCCACCGACCCAGGACTACCGCATGATCTTGATTCCCATGGATGCCGGTTCACAAAGCGAAACCGGCTTCCAGAGGGCCTACGGCGTGGTGTTCTGGTGCTTGAAGATCGATGACAACGACCCTGGGTATGTCCCAGCTTATTGGTTGCTCGGATACCGTGGCGGATCTTTCTTGTTGAACTATGACCAAGCCATCATTCAAACTTGCAACAGCTACGGGGTCAACTACACCGTGGTGGAAGGCCGCGACAACATCCAAGCCATCTTCAATGCCGTCAACCCCAACGTGCTTGAGTTGTACAACCGACCGCGCATTGCCGTCTATTCTTCGCAAGATGACCCCGACCCGGTCGAACAAGTGTTACAGACTGCCCGCATCCCCTATGGAACGTATGGACTCCCACCAGCGATCCATTCCAATGGCTGGACGCGCACCGCCAATTACAACGCCTCTCGGTGCAACCGCATCTACGATGGCGAGATCATCGACGGCGCATTGCAGTTCTACCACTGGGTCCACCTTCACCACGAAGACTTCACGGGGTTCAATGGTGGGTGCTCCCAATGGTTGGACACCTGCAAAGTTGCCAAAGATAATGGACGTCTCGGACCGACCTCGAATACTTCGCAACGAAACACCGTTCGCGACCGGATGTGCTCCTATTGTCGCGGGTTCTATAATGCAACCAGTGATACGTGGGCCGCAGGCTATAAACCCACCCCCAATGATAACACCCATAACTGCGCCAACGTTCGCCGTCGCTGCTGCGAGAAGGCGACCTACACGGGTGTGCTCTGGCAATCGATCAGCGGAGTCTACATCTGCCAAGACGACCCCGAACGGCCGCAATGCCGGGAATGGCCCACGGTACTGAACATCGCCACGTCCAAAGGATTCACCGATGATGCCAATTCCCGCCCCAAGCCCCAATACGCCGTGTATTCGGATGGGACGAGGCCTCTTCCTCCAACGCAAGATGGTTGGTTCAACCGGGCCAATCGGGTGCAGAAAATGAAATGGGAAGTCGCAAGACGCATCAAAGAGCATGTCCAGTTGGGAGGCTTCCTGTTTGCCCAATGCTTCGCCCCCGAGACCCTCGACCTTTCGTTGTGGCAACGCAGCATCAGTCAAGGCCAGACCCCGACGCAAGCGTATAATGCTTGCATGGCTTTCACCGGATTCAGCTACATGACGTTTCCGCGAAAATCCGGTGCAACCTGGTATTCCAACATCAACTCCCGGAGCGGAGCCACCAACCAGGTGTTCACATTGACCGGGCCCTCGACCGAACCGCGCATCCAGAACCACGCCTCGAACTGTGATACGGGTCAAGGGCATACGGCGTCATTCATCACAACCTACCTTAAACCTGACATCACCATTCTCGGGCGTGATAATTCCAACCAGAACTGGGCGAAATACATCTGGGGCAGCGAGGGTTCCGGCACTTTCACCTTCCTGGGAGGCCATTATCACTACAACGTTCAGACCAAACGACTGGTCTTGAACAACGTCCTGCTGGGGTCACTCGTCGAAAAAGACGTCAATGAAGGCGGCAACGTGCCTGTCGTTGGAAAGCAAAAGAACAACTATGGCGTCATCGATCCCGATAATTTCGTGAGCGGGGGGGCCAACGACTATCGCGACCGGCTGAAGTACGGATTCAACCAGCCCCTGCAGCTCAGCGATCGCATCATTCCCGAACCCGGCAACCAAAGCGGCCCCACCGACCAAGGCGTCAGTTTTCGGGTTTTCGGCGACTCGACGGCCTCGCCTTCGCGACGTGTAATCGTCCCCATCACCGATATTCCCCCCGAGGTCCCGATCAATAACCCCCACAATGCCAACGCTGCGGCCATCTATGACATCCAAGGGCAAGACCATCCGAATGGGGTCTATTCGCCTGATCAATATAATTTCGGTTCATCGGTTCGCATCATCGGATTCGCCGAATTCGAGCTGCTCGATCCCTCCGAATATACCCGGGCAGGAGCCAACATCCAATCCGGAGATTCCGGCGATCTCGGATACTACCAGACTGGTCAAGTCCGTGGCAGATTCATTCGCTATATCGTGAAACCTGGTGAACTTCCGGTCAACTAGCAACTTCGACTGCCAGCCTAAGGGGGGGCATGTCGACGCCGCCGCAGTCGGCCACACAAGGCCGTTTCCGCTTCCAGGGCGGGAACGGCCTTTCATTTTGAGGGGCCGATCTTCTACATCAGCCGGCAATCGCGACCATTTCGATTTCGACCTTGGCGTCCTTGGGGAGGCGGGCGACTTGAATGGTGGAGCGCGCCGGCGGGTCTTTCGGGAAGTAGCTGGCGTAGATCTCGTTGACCTTGGCGAAATCGTTCATGTCAGCCAGGAAGATGGTGGTCTTGACCACCTTGCTGAAATCGGTGCCGGCGGCTTTGAGAACCTCGGCGAGGTTTTCCATGACCTGCCTGGTCTGCCCCTCGATGTCGGGTGCGACCAGGGCCCCGGTGGCCGGCGACAGCGGAATCTGCCCCGAGGTGAAGACGAAGCCGTTGGCCTTGATGGCTTGCGAGTACGGACCGATGGCGGCAGGAGCCTTCTGGGTGGCGACCACAGCGCGAGACATGGCGACCTCCAACGCGAGAGAAGATGGGCCCGGACATCCCGGAGCCATTCGATGATACCACGCGCGCGGCCCTAAACAAACCCGCGCCTTCACCCGATGGCAGGAGCGTCGGCCCGCCTCAGGGGCGGCCGGCCCCGTTGCTCTTGCGCGGCAACCGGGGTAGAATATCTCGTAGAGCGAAAAGGAGTTCCCATGCTCAGCTCGAAGAAATGGCTGGTCCTGACCCTTCTCCTGCTGGCCGTCGCCTGCGTCCAGGTGGCGCCCCGCGCCATCGGCAGCCCCAGCGTCAAGGAAGAGATCATGCTCTCGCAGATCTTGAACGCCAACCTGCAGCGGCTCAAGGTCCTGTACCGCTACACCCATGACATGAAGGTCGAAGCCGGCCGGTTCCAGAGCCCCCGGCACCAGGCCCGCTACCGGTTCGCCCCCAGCGAGCATCATGGCAAGGCGCTGATGAGCCTGGCCCGCAAGATGCACATGGATTTCGATCTGGTGCGCGGCATCCTGGGATTCGCCAATGTCCCCAATCGCGACACCCTGATCAAGCAGATCCAGGACGGCAGCCAGGCCCTGGCCACCTACGGTCGGCGCGCCCTGCGCGCCCGCAAGGACGGCAACTTCGCCCTCTACCTCGCCTCGGCCCAGGCCGCCGAGAAAGAATTGAAGTCGATCGACATCGCCCTGCGCGATATCGAAGAAGCCATCAACGCCTCCATCCGCGAATCCGACAGCCGCATGGAGGACCTCTGACGCCATTCAGGAGACCCGTATGACACCTTCCGCCTTCCCCCGGCCCCTCCTGCCCCCTCGCCTGCTCGGCATCGCGCTGGTCGTTCTGCTGCTCGCGGGGGCCATCCCGGGATTCGGTTCGGCCAAAGACAAGGACAAGATCACGCCCAAAGAAGAAGCGCGCCGGCTGATCCACGAGGGGTTGAACTTCCTGATCCTCGAGCAGAACAAGAAGGCGGAGGAATCGTTCCTCAAAGCGATGAGCATCGACCCGTATTCCGAAGAGGCCCATAATTTCCTGGGTTTGCTGTATCTGCAGGAGGGCCTCACGCAGAAAGCGGAAGAGATGCTCAAGCGGGCCGTCGCCATCGACCCGATGTATTCGGAAGCCCTGCGCAACCTGGGCAAACTCTACCTGCAGCTCGAACGCTTCCCCGAAGCGGCTTCGTACCTGCGGCGAACGCTGGCCATCGACCGGCGGCAGCCCTACACATGGTATCTGCTGGGAATGGCCAGCTATTTCACCAATCGCATCGACGAAGCGATCAAGGCCTACGAAGAGGCGTTCGCCCTCGACCCCAATCTGCCCGCCGAGGCGCACTACAATCTGGGCGTCGCCTACCACGAGACGTCTCGCTTCTTCGAGGCCATCAACAAATACGAGACCGTCCTGAAGATGGAGCCCGATCACATCAACGCGATGAACAACCTCGGCCTGGTCTACTCGGTCCTCGGCGAGAAAGATCGGGCCATCGAATTGTTCAATCGGGTGCTGGCGCTCGACCCCAAGAACGTCAAGGCCCGCATCAACCTGGGCAACGTCTTCCTCGGCACCAAGGAATTGGTGGAGGCGGAAAAGATCTACCGCAGCGCCATCTCGCTCGATGAATCCGACATCAGCCCCCGCCTCAATCTGGGGGTGGTCTTCTTCGAGATGGGCGACCTCGAGAAAGCCCGGAAGGAGTGGGAAGCCCTGCTCGAGCGCGATCCCGGCAATCTGCGCGTGCTGTCGGTGATGGGGTCGGCCTTCCTCGAGAAGAAGCTGTTCGATGACGCGATCCGGGTCTTCAAGAAGATGGTCGAGCTGATGCCCGACAACGGGGCGATCGCCAACACCCTGGGCTACCTGCTGGCCGACCAGAACCGCGAGCTGCCACTGGCCAAGCAGTTGATCGAGAAGGCCCTCGAGCTCGATAAGCCCAATCGGGCCACCTACCTCGATTCCCTGGCCTGGGTGCACTACCGCAAGGGCCAGTACGAGCAGGCCCTCAAAGTGCAGGAGCGGGCGATGAAGATCTTCCGCTTGACGCACGAGCCGATCTCGAGCGAGGTGCATCTGCATCTGGGCCGCATCTACGAGAAGCTGAACCGCAAGGAAGACGCCATCAAGGCGTATGAAGAGGCGATCCGCAGCAACACCGATCCGGAATTCGTCGCCCTGGCCTCGGAAAGCCTGAATCTGCTGCGCGGCGCCACCCGCAAGTGAGCCCGTCGGTCACGGCCCGGCGACGATCGCGCCCCCGGGCTTTTTCTCTTCCTCCGCTCTCCCGCTGGCGGATGCGCCCGGCGCGATGACCGTCCCCCCTGCTTCGCCTCGACCCGCGCCCGCCGAGGGAATGCCGGCGGACCCTGTCACGGAGGGGGCGGCGTCTCCAGGAGCGGCCCCAGAGCTCGCGCCCGCCGCCCCGGCCGACTCTGCCTCGGAGGAGGCGACGGCCGCCAGCCAAAGCGCGGTCGAGGAGATGGCCACCTATGAACGGGCCGCCGGAGAGGCGGCCGGGCCTGCCGGCCCCGGCGCGTCCCCCCCTCCGCCCCCGGAGGGTGATCGGCCGCGCCCGTGGGCTCTGCTCGGCCGGGTGACGGTCGCCTGGGCCCTGGCCTTCGGTGGGGTCGCCCTCCTGCAGCCCGGGCTGCCTGAGCTGCCGCGCGCGGCGGCCCTGTTCCTGTCGGCCACCGCGGTGATCGGCCTGTCGTTCGCCTGGGTCAACGCCTTTTCCAGGTTGGCCCTCCACCGGACGACCTACCTCGCCCTGGGGGCGGTGGGCCTGGCCCTGGTGCTGGTGACGGCCCGGCCCCTGGCCGGACGGACGGCGGCCATCGAACGGGCCGCTGCGATCACTTCCGGGGTGGTGCTGTGGACGACCGCCCACGCCGGCCTGCCCGAAACCGACGGGGTGATCGTGGCCCGCAACGAAATCCACGGCCGGGTGGCCGACTTCCTGGAGGAGGAAATCCCTGAGAGCCCGTGGCGGATCTTCCTGTTGTGCCTGGCGCAGTTGCTGGTGGCCGCGGGGATCGGCCTGTGGATCGGCGACGGAATCGATGAAAAGAGCCATCTGATCCCCATCGCCCTGGTGGCGACCCTGGCCGACGCCTGGAGCGTCGCGCAGGGGGCGACAGCGTTGATCATCCGGTCGGCCCAGATCCATTATTTCCTGCTGCGGTTCCCGCTCCTGAGCGGTGGTCCGGCGGCGTTTCCCTTCCTGATCGGGTTGACGGATTTCCTGTTTTTTGGCATCTATTTCCAGGCGGCGCGCCGGTTCGATCTCGGCCTCCGCAAGAATGTCCTGCTGCTGGGAGCGGGCTTTCTGCTCACCGTCGCGGCGGCGATCTTCCTGGGGGCGGGGCTGCCGGTCCTGCCCTGCATCAGCATCCTGTTCGTGCTGGGCAACTGGCGCGACCTCCACCTGGAGCGCAAGGACCTGCGCACGATCGTCCTGTTCCTGGCCGCCATCGGCGTGGCTTTCTGGCTCTTTTCCCGACTGGCTCATCATTTCCACTGAGGAGAACACCGCATGTTCGGCTTCCACAAGATGCACGGCCTCGGCAATCACTTCATCTTCTTCGACGAAATGGGGCATGACCTCTCGGTGCTGAAACGGCCCAAGGTGCTGCGGTTGCTGTGCGACCCGGGGCGGGGCCTGGCCGGCGACGGCGTGATCTTCATCCAATCGCCCCGCGATCCGGCCCATCACTGCCGCATGCAGATGTTCAACACCGACGGGACCGAGGCCGAGATGTGCGGCAACGCCATTCGCGGCGTGGCCCATCTGTACAAGACGCACCATCTCGGGCACGAACCCGTGCTGATCGAGACCCTGAGCGGGGTCAAGGAAGTGCGTTCGGAAGCGGTGCGCGATGGCATGTGCTTCTACCGGGTCGAGATGGGCAAACCCACGTTCGACCTCGTTTCCACCGGCGAACTGCTGCCGCCCGGCGACTGCAAGCCGCTCCACTGGCAGGGGGAAACCCTCGAGCCGGTGTATGTCAACGTCGGCAACCCGCACGCCATGCTGTTCCTGTCGTCGCCCCTGACCCAGGACGAGATGATCGCGCTCGGGGCCTGGCTGGAGACCCATCCCAACCATCCGCGTCGGATCAATGTCGAGTTCGTCGAGGTGCTGTCGCCGCATGAAGCCAAGGTGACCGTCTGGGAGCGAGGCTGCGGCATGACCCAGGCCTGCGGCACCGGGGCCACCGCGGTCACGGCGGCCGGCATCAAGCGCGGCAAGCTGACGTCGCCCGTCACCATCCATATGCCCGGCGGCGACCTGATCATCACCCAGGACGAGCGCGGCGTGATGTTCATGACCGGTCCGATCCAGGAGGTCGCGGCCGGGCAGCTGTCGCCCAGTTTTCTGCACTGCCTGACCCGCCTGGAAGCCTGAGTTCGGTCGTGCGTATCGCCCTGCCTGCCACGTCCGGCTCCTCGCGAACGGGCGCTGCCCTCCGACCAGGCGACCGGCGCGGCTTGGTTGGCCTGGTCAGCCTGGTCGGCCTGCTGGTCTGGGGGCTGATCGTCGGCGGACTTCCCGCCTGGGGCGGCACCCTGCGGGCGCCCGCCGTGGCGGGGGCGTTCTATCCCGGTACCGCCGAAGCGTTGGGCCCGCTGGTCGAAGGGCTGCTGGCCAGGGCGCCGGCCGTCGAGCCGGCCGCCACCGCCAGTCGCCTGGTCGGGTTGATCGTGCCCCATGCCGGCTACCAGTATTCCGGCCCGACGGCCGCGCTCGGCTTCAAGAGCGTGGCCGGGCAGACCTTCGATCGCGTCTATTTCCTGGGTGTCGACCACCGCTCGGGGCGACCGACCGTCTCGCTCTGGGCGGATGGCGGGTATGACACGCCGCTGGGCCCGGTGCCCGCCGACGCCACCACCAGCCAGGAGCTGCTGGTGGCCGATCCGGCCCTGGTGGTCGACCCGCGCCAGCATGTGGCCGAGCATTCTCTCGAAGTGCTGCTGCCGTTCTATCTGAAGACGGTGGGCGCCCGCCCGGCGGTGTTTCTGTCGGTCGGCGGGCCGCCCGAAAACGGCTTGCGGCTGGGCGACCTGCTGCGCCGCCATCTGGCCGGCGTGGCCGGGCGGGTGCTGATCGTGGCCTCGACCGACTGGTCCCATTACCACGATGCGGCGACGGCGCAGCGCCTCGATCAGGTGGGGATCGACGCGGTCCTGGCGCTGGATGCTCCCCGATTGCTCGAGGCCTGTCGCCGCGAGACGACCGAACTGTGCGGCCTCAACGGGGTACTGGCCTTGACCACCCTGATGAAGGCGGCCGGGGGGCGGGCCCGCCTGCTGGCGCGGACCGATTCCTCGGCCGCATCAGGAGATACCAGTCAGGTGGTAGGGTATGCGGCCATCCTGTGCGAAGCAGAGGGCCTGCCCGCCTCCACCCCCGCCATCGACCGTCAAGAGCATTCGCCACCAGAGAGCTCGCCACCCGGGAGCGGCACCGGCAGCGGCCCGGTCCGCCTCGGCCAGGGGTCCACCCCTGAGACGGCGACCGCCACAAGGGAGGAAGAAGCGATGAACGAGATGCACAAGGAAGCACTGGCGGCGGTCCGCACCACGCTCGAAGCGGTTCTGGCCGGCCGGCCCCGCCCCGCTTTGACGTTCCGCCACCCGCGATTCGCCGAGAAGTGCGGCGTGTTCGTCACGCTGAAGAAGCATGGCGAGCTGCGCGGCTGCATCGGCCTGCTCCAGGGCGTGGAGCCGCTGGGCGAGGCCATCCAGGAGATGGCGGTGGCGGCGGCTACCCGCGATCCGCGGTTTCCCCAGGTCACCCTCGACGAGCTGAAGGAGATCGACATCGAGATCTCGGTGCTGTCGCCCATGATCCCGGTCGCCAACCTCGACGAGATCGTGGTCGGCCGTGACGGCCTGCTGTTGAAGAAGGGGTTCCGGTCGGGGGTGCTGCTGCCGCAGGTGGCCACCGAATACGGCTGGGATCGCGACACCTTCCTCGAGCATCTGTGCCTGAAGGCGGGGCTGCCTCCCGGCTCCCACAAAGCGCCAGACGCCCAGCTCCTGCGCTTCACGGCCGAGGTCTTCGGCGAGAAGGAACCCTGAGCGAGCGCCCCGGGCGGCGATCGCCTTCCCCTCCCCCTTTGACGGGGGGGGAGGGGTATGTTACACTTAGAAACAAACACCGATCGGATCGGGCTTTTTGCCATGGGCAAAAGGAGGACACATGAAGCGGCGCGGGTTTGCCTATATCATCGCCGTCCTCATCCTCGGTCTGCTGGCCTTCATGGGCCTGTTCCTGATGCAGAGCAGCTCGGTGGAATACTCGCAGGCCGCCCTGTCGGTCTACGCCACCATGTCGCAGCAGATCGCGGAGGCGGCCGCTGATGAGTGCTTCCTGGCGCTCGAGGAGCAGTTCCGCGACCCGACGGCCGCCGGCAAGATGGGGCCGCTGCTGAACCAGGGCAAAGACGCCAAGTTCTTCCCCGACCGCACCGCCCTCAACCCCAGCCTGCTCGACATCCTGCCCGACTTCGCGCCGTACGTCACCCAGACCAAGCTGTTGCTGTCTCACCACATGACGCGGGCAGGGTTCTTCATCGAGAAGATCAGGGCCAAGATCATGGACTACCGGCCGATCGACTGCCGGCCGATGAATTCCCCCAACTGCGTGTACAAGCCGAAAGACCGCGACAAATCGTTCAATGGCCCGATGTCCCTCGACTATCAGCTCAGCCTGGGGCTCGACGTCACGGTGGGCTTCCGGCAGGGCACCAAGTCGCACAAGTTCCTGTACCAGATCACTCGCGACATGAAGATCGTCAACGTCGGCCCGATCGCCCGCAACTACACGATGTTCACGATCTTCGGCCCCGATCCGCGCAACCACCAGCACGAGATCAAGAACGACTTCCAACTGGGGAACGGCCGGCTGGTCCTGTGGAACCACCCCTACCAATCGCGGGTCTACCTGCACGGCCCGGCGGTCATCGGCCTCGAGAATCCCGATTTCGCGCCGACCGACCGGCCGGCCTACCAATGGGCCTTCAGCCGCAAAGATCCCAATGGCCGGCCCGGGCCCAACCATGCCTTCCAGTACAGCGTCACCTACAACGGGTTGTCCTATCTGCCGTTCCCGGCCCGCGCCCTGTGGGAACCGAAAAAGATGTTCGGCAACGACATCCTGGTCGAAACGCTCAACGACTACAAAGACATGAGCGAAAGCGAAAAGCGGATGTTCGGCCACAACACCTACCTGAAAGGGATCATCCCGCGGGGCGACCAGAACATCTGGCAGAGTATCGGCGATTTCCTGTCGAGCTATGGCGACTCGACCACCAAGGATTACGTGCGCGGCAAGCGAGTCAAGCAGCTGTTCCTGCCGGCCGGACCCTACTGCCGCTTCCCCTGGCGGTATGTGCCCGATCGGGTGCCGAGCTATTTCGAACCGAACCGCATCGCGGAAAACTGGCCCGACCCCGATCCGCACCTGCGCATCGAGCATCGCTGGGTGCCCGGCGATGCCAAATACGACAACGAGACCAAGATCTACGGCGAAACGCTGCATTTCCGGCTGATTCGCGGGCCCGAGGCCATGCAGGTCGGGTATCCGATCGAGCGCTGGCCCGAATTCTCGCTCTGCTACGGCAATCACCGCAATCCGGAAAGCTGGGGGGAACGCTTCGGCGAGTTCTTCGCCCGCATCGGCCGGACCTGCTGGAACGTGGTCTCGTTCGCGCCCCGGTGGGCCCTCACCGGCCTGGAAGCCGGCTACCGCGCCATCTTCCAGCCCCGTGATCCGTCGGTGCCGGGCGGTATCGACGAAAACAACCACCTCAATCTCTACCCGACCAATTACAAGGATTTCAACCGGGTGACGACGATCCGCATGAAGAGCGTGGACGACATCCCGAAAGACCCCGTCGACGGCAAGACCTGGATCCTCGACGGGTGCTATTCCCTCGATTCGTTCGTCACCCGCGGCGATGTGCTCTACCGAGGCAAGGGCATCATCTATGTCGGCATGTACAGCACCGAAGGCAGCCCCGATGGCAACTTCGTCATCCGCGGCAGCATCCTGAAAGATCCGGCCCATCGGCAGACCAGCCACCTGACGCTGGTCTACTATCCCGTGCTGATCGACCGCGCCACCGGACGCGTCGGCTGGCCCGATTTCGACCGGGCCCAGATGGTCATCGAAGGCCACGGGAAGGTGATCCAGGCCTCGGTCTTCTCGATGGCGGGCATCCGCACCACCTCCGGCACCCTCCTCGATGATGAATACCGCGCCCTCGGCATGGACCCGGCCGCCACCCCCAAGAAGTGGGCCGAGAAATTCAAGGCCGAGCAGTTGTCGCAATTGCAGAGCAAGGTCAATTCGATCATGGGCAACTACGTGAACTTCTTCGTCAAGAAGGCCCGGCTCGACGGCGATCTGTGGGTGATGCACGATATCAACAGCCCCTTCTATTTCAAAGACGAAGGCAACGGGGTCTACAACATCAAGGTCGACTATGACGAGAAAGATGAATTGATGGTCCATTCCGTGCATCTGAGCCCGAAGATCCAGCACCTCTACTTCACGGGAGCCACGCAATGAGGCGCCATCGCCCCCGCGGGCGTCGCTCCAACGGCTTCAGCACGCCCGAGCTGCTGATGACCCTGATGGTCTTCTCGTTCGGGCTGCTGCCGCTGATCGTCCTCTTCCAGAGCAGCCACAAGACCACCGCGCAGGCCAAGAACCTGATGGTGGCCCAGAGCCTGGGGCGCACGATCATCGATGAGATCCGGGCCATGGGGTTCGACGCGATCGCCAGGGAGATGCGCGAACCGACCGGCGTGTTCCACGATTTCCAGCAGGTCAAGGGCAAGCTGGTGGAAAGCGATCCCGATTCCATCGAATACCCCGAATACTACGGGCGGTTCATGACAAAGGTCGTGGCCGACGCGGATGACGACAACAATCCCAAGAAGTTCCGGATCGAACTCGAGATCAAATGGCGGGAACCCGACCGCGAATTCAGTCTGGGGTTCGGCACGGTAGTGGTGAAATATGGCGCCAAATTCTGAGATCGTTCCGAGGCGACGGGCCGTCACCATCGTCGAGATGGTGGTCACCGTCTTGATCGTCTCGTTCCTGATGGGCTACGCCTGGAAGATCTGGATGAGCGGCCGCGAGACCACCCGGCATACCGTCTCGCAAAGCCAGATGCAGGCCGACACCCGCATCTTCCTCGACCGCCTGGCCCGCGACATCGCCGCGGCCTACCGGTTCTACACGGTCGACCCGGCCGAACGCAAATTCGGGTTCTACAGCTTCCAGCTGACCCGCACGCCGCTCGACGAGATCTTCTATGACACCCTCCGCGGCACCTACAAGAAATATGATGACTATGCCATCAACGTGCTGAAGATCGAATACACCTGGAACCCCGACGGCTCGGTGACCCGATCGCAGGTGCCGGGCTACCTGCGGTTCCTGCGCACGCCGATGAGCTTCCAGGAAGGCCCGCCTGCCCAGTATGAAGGCACCGAGAACGCGCGCCACGAGAAGGTGATGCTGCAGCATGTGGCGTCCTTCACCTTCAAGGCCTATCAGCAGGTCTTCAAGCGGAACTCGGCCAATCCGACCGAACCGCCCACCGTGCAGGTGATCCCGGTGCCAGGCCCCCTCAACGATCCCAAGAAGGCGGCCTTGACCACCTTCATCGTGCTGCGGCTCCACAACAAGATCGACGAGCAGGGCGATCGCCGCGACGAAGAGGTCGACCTGGTCGGGAAGTTCTACAGCCGCGTCCGGCTGGCCGAAGCGGCCTATCCCGGCTATTTCTGCACCACCGACGAATTCAGGACATTCTGATGATCCTCAACATGGAAGAACGGCGCTGGCCGACCGTGGTGTTCATCATCATCCTGGTCGCGCTGATCTACAATTTCCTGAACACGATCTTCCGGTCCGATATCAAGCGGTTCTCGCATGACCGCATCTACGTCGATTATTCGACCTACAAGAAACCCAAGGCCGGCGAACCGGCGGCGCCTTCCTACTCGCCGGCCTTCAGCAATCGCCTGGCCGAAGCCAAGCGCACCCTGAACGAAGGTCGGGTGGAAGCCTCGATCAACGCCTTCACCAGCCACATGGCCGACCGCCTGGAACGGATGCCGCCCGATGTCGTGCCGATCCGGCCGCGCCGTGTGCCCGAGTTCGAAGAGATGCGGGCGCTGGCCGCCGTGCCCATCCCCGAGATCAGCGAGGCCAAGTCGCTCTACGCGGCGGGCCGCTATGACGCAGCGATCTCGCTGCTCACCGAGGTGCTGAACAACCTCCCCGAGAACGATCTGCACCACCGCTCCCAGGTCTACGATACGCTGGCCGAGTGCCATTTCATGCTGAAAGATCGCGACGGCTACATCACCAACAAGGTGAAGTACGTCCAGTGCATGCGGCGCTTGCGGGTGGTGGCCCAGAAGGCCTACCCGGCCATGAACACCGACGCCCTCGGCGCCTGGATCTCGGCCGAGGAAGCGACCCGCCAGCTGCTGCGCATCCGCACCTTGATCGGCGGCACCCCCGACACCCCGCAACGAGCCGCCATGCTCCTGCGCGCCGAACTCGACGCCGAGGTGGCCCGGGCCCTCAACTGAGGGCGGTTGGCCTCTCCCCTTTTCTTAGCAAACACGAACGCTGCCCGAAACCGGGTCGGAAGATCGCCGGCGATGGGCCGGCCGGCCTTCTCAGGCGACCGCCCGGGAACGGTGGGCTGCGGGGACGCCGCAGGCCGCTCCCTTTCGGTCGCTCTTCTCCCAGACGGAGGAGCTGGCGGGCAGGCCGAACGCGCGGCGAGGGCGGCCCCGCCGAGAGCGAAAACCGCGCGGCCAAGGGCGCCGCGCGGCGGGAGAGGACTCGCAGGAATCGCCGGTCAATCCTGGGGTTCGTGCCCTCCGGCGGAGGAATCGTGGGAGCGAGGCTCGGCGGCAGGTCGGTCGTCCTGGCGGGGGCGGTGGTCGTGGCGCGGACGATCGCCGGAGCGGGCGGAGCGGTCACCGCCTTGGGGACGACGGTCGCCCCGCTCGCCGTGGTTCGGTCGGCGGTCGCCGCGCTCGCCACCACGGTCACCACCGCGATCGCCACCGCGGTCACGCGGGGGGCGATCGCCGCGCGGCGGGCGGTCACCGCCGTCGGCGGCGAGGCCGGCCGGCGGTTCGAGCAGGGCTTTGCGCGAGAGGTTGACGCGGCCCTGGCTGTCGATCTCGATGACCTTGACGGTGATCTCATCGCCGATGTTGACCACGTCTTCGACCGTGTTGACGCGATTGTGATCGAGCTGGCTGATGTGGACCATGCCTTCGATGCCGGGCAGGATCTCGACGAAGGCGCCGAACTTCATGATGCGCTTGACCTTGCCGGTGTAGACCTTGCCGACCTCGGCATCCTCGGTGATCTGGCGGATCATGGCGACGGCCTTCTGGGTGGCTTCGGCATCGGGGCTGATGATCATGATGCGGCCGTCATCTTCGGCATCGATCTGGACCTTGAACTCATCCTGGATGCGGCGGATCATCTTGCCGCCGGGCCCGATGACGTTGCGGATCTTCTCGGGATCGATCTCGATGGTGACGATGCGCGGCGCGTAGGGCGACAGCTCGGCCCGAGGCTGGGAGATCGCCTCGGCCATCTTGCTCAGGATGAAGAGGCGCCCTTCGCGGGCCTGCTGCAGGGCATCACGCATGATATCGAGGGTGACGCCGAGGATCTTGATGTCCATCTGGAGGGCGGTGACGCCTTTGCTGGTGCCCGCCACTTTGAAATCCATGTCGCCGAAATGGTCTTCGTCGCCCAGGATGTCGCTGAGCACCTTGTAGTTGTCGCCTTCCTTGATCAGCCCCATGGCGATGCCCGCGACCGCGGCCCGGATGGGCACGCCGGCATCCATCAGCGAGAGGCTGCCGGAGCAGACGCTGGCCATCGAGGAGCTGCCGTTGCTGGACAGGATCTCGCTGACGACCCGGACCGTGTAGGGGAACTCGTTCTCGTCGGGCAGCACGCGGGCCAGCGCCCGCTCGGCCAGGGCGCCGTGGCCGATCTCGCGGCGGCCGGGCCCCCGCATGGGCTTGGTCTCGCCAGTGGAGAACGGGGGGAAGTTGTAATGCAGGAGGAACCGCTTCTTGTACTCCTCGTCGATGCCGTCGATGATCTGGGAATCGGACTGGGCGCCCAGGGTGACAACGCCGAGGGACTGGGTCTGGCCGCGGGTGAAGAGGGCCGACCCATGGGTGCGGGGCAGGAAGCCGACCGCGGCGGAGATGGGGCGGATCTCGCGAAGGCCGCGCCCGTCGATGCGCCGATTCTCTTCGAGGATCATGCGCCGCATCTCGTGATAGACCAGGTTTTCCTGGATGGTGTGGGCGGCTTTAGCCTTTTCGGCGGCCTTCTCTTCGCCGTAGACCTCGACGAGCCGGGCGGCCAGCTTCTCTTCGAGCCGGGCGAATTTCTCTTTGCGAGCCGTCTTCTCGGCGGTGGAGAGCGCGTCTTTGATGTCAGCGAAGACGGTCTCGCGGACGAGAGCCTCGAGTTCGACCTCGGGCGGGGGCGCTTCGACCGTCGTTTTGGGCTTGCCGCATTTGGCGGCCAGTTCTTTCTGGGCCCCGACGAGGATCTTGATCTGGGAATGGGCCAGGGCGAGGGCTTCCAGCAGCTCTTCTTCGGTCAGTTCGTTGGACCCCGACTCGACCATGGTGATGGCCTGTTCGGTGCCGGCCACGACCATATCGAGGTCGCTGATATCGCACTGGGCCGGCGAGGGATTGATGATGAGCCGGCCATCGATCTTGCCGATGCGCACCGCGCCGATCGGGTTGGTGAACGGGATCGGCGAGATGAGCAGGGCGCAGGACGCGGCGTTCATCGCCAGGATATCGACCTGGTTGGTCAGGTCATAGGACAGAACGAAGGAGACGAGCTGGACGTCGTTGTGGTAGTGCTCGGGGAAGAGCGGCCGCAGGGGGCGGTCGATGAGGCGGCAGGTCAGGATCTCCTTGCCGGTGGGGCGCCCTTCGCGTTTGAAGAAGCCGCCGGGGATGCGGCCGGCGGCGTAGGTCTTCTCGAAATAGTCGACCGTCAGGGGAAGGAAGTCGCAGCCCTCGCGAACGGTCTTGCTGGCCACGGCGGTGGCGATGACCACCGAGTCACCCGCCCGGGTGACCACGGCGCCGTCGGCCTGGCCGGCCATGAGGCCGGTCTCGAAGGTGATGGTCTGAGAGCCGACGGTGGAAGCGACGATATGTACGGGTTGTTCCATTTCTGAATGCTAATCCTCAGCGCCGGATTCCCAGTTTCTTGATCAAGGCCTGGTAGCGCTCGTAGTCTTTGTTCTTGAGGTAGGTGAGATGGCGCTTGCGGGCGCCGATCATCTTGAGGAGGCCGCGGCGGGAGTGGTGATCCTTGGGGTTGGCCTCGAAGTGGGCGGCCAGGTTGTTGATGCGGGTGGTCAGGATGGCCACCTGCACCTCGGGAGAACCGGTGTCTTTCTCCGACCGCTTGAAATCGTTGATGACCTTGGTTTTGACTTCTTTTTCGATGGACATGACTGAACTCCTTGACTGATATCGAAGACCCAAGCATCGACCTCCTGGGTACGACCCTAGGTCTACAGGGCGGAGTATAGCACAAATGGATCGCGATGGGAAGCGGAAAGAACGCCCAGGGCCACAGGAAAATTGTCTCGGCATGAGGGCGAGCCGGGAGCGGCGCGAACGAACGGGCTGCCGATGCGCATCGATCAGGCGCGGGGAAGAGCCCTTCCGAGCCTGAAGCCGCCCCACCGCTCGGCACGACTGCGGCAAGGGGCGCCGGCGCGGGCCGAAGAGCGGCGCCGTGGCCTCGGCACGGCAGGGCACGGCAGGGCCGTCTGGCGGGCGGCCAGCGGGGCGGAGGGGTTGACAAGCCCGCCAGCCAGGGATGATAATGCACAGGCGCGCCGGAGCCACCTGTTTCCCCCCGCGTGGGCCGGGCGGGTTCAACCTATTGTTCGGAAGAAGGGAACGCACGCATGGAAACCATCACCATCGAGAAAATGACCTACGGCATCGACGCGCTCGGCCATCTCAACGGCAAGGTCGTGTTCGTCCCCTACGGGGCGCCGCATGACAAGGCCGAGATCGACATCCTCGAGCAGAAGACCGATTACGCGCGGGCCTCCCTGACCCGACTGATCGAACCTTCCCCCCATCGGCAGCTCTCGCCCTGCCCCAATTTCCCCGAATGCGGCGGCTGCCACTGGCTCCATCTCTATCCCGAAGTGCAGCGGAAGGAGAAGGAAGCCTACCTCGAATTCCTGGTCAAGCCCTTCGCGCCCCGCAAGGTGTACCCGATCGAGCCGACCAGCGATACCCGCTACCGCAACAAAATGGAGCTGAAGGTCCAGGTCAAGGACGACGGCACCATCATGCTGGGAAACTACCGGTACCGCTCGCATGATGTGGTCAATCTGAAGGGCTGCATCGTGCAGTGCGCCCCCAACATGGCGATGTATGACGCCTTCCGGGCCTTCCTGGAATCGGCCCCCACCCGGAACCTCGCGCGCAACACCCTCGAAATCATGGTGCGCACGCTGCCGCCGCAGCAGCACGCCCTGATCACCCTGCGCGAACCCCCGGACGAAGCGACGCTGGAAGCCTTCCGCACCTTCTTCAACACGCACACGTCGCTCGGCCGCCTGGAGATCGTGGCGCAGAACACCTCCTGCTTGACGTTGATGCGCGAACAGGAGCCGTTCATCTTCATGAAGCGGCCCTGGGTGGTGTCGCCCCGGTCGTTCTTCCAGAACAACCTCGAAGGGGCCGAAGCCATCCTCTACACGCTGCTGACCATCCACGAGCCCATCGCCCAGAAAGGAAAGTTCATCGACCTGTACTGCGGCATCGGCATCCAGACCCTGCTGCTCGAGAACCGGTTCGAAGAGACGGTCGCGGTCGAGTGCAACGAAGACTCCTACCAGGACGCCCTGCGCAATCAGAAGCTGAAGGGAACGAACCGCACCCGCTTCCTGTGCCGGAAGGCCGAATCGATCTTCGGCACCCCGTTCACCAAGGGCGTCATCGCCGCCCTGCATGTCAACCCGCCCCGCACCGGGCTCTCCCAGCGGGTGCTGCGCGGCATGTCGGGCATCAAGCCGAAGAAGATCACCTATTTGAGCTGCAACCCGATGACCTTCCGGCGCGACGCCGTGATGATCTGCAAGATGGGCTACCGCCTGGAGCAGGTCCATGCCTTCGACCTGTTCCCCGGCACCTACCACCTCGAGATCCTGGGCACCTTCGTGCGCTGAGAGCGGCCTCGCGCCGCACCGCCGGCAGCGCGCCGGCCGCCGGCATCGTGGATCATCCGTCGAGGCCGCCGCCGCGCGTTTGAACGATCGCCGGGCAACCAGCCATCCGTCGGGCCAACAGCCGTCGGCCAGGCCATCAGCCCCGGGCAGGCACCGCCCCCACCTGGAAGACCGAGCGCTTCGTGGGGCAAAACCATTCCGTCTTCCGCCGAACAGATGCTCAGCCCCTGGCCTTCAGGGATTGAGCCCCCGCTGAACCCAGGCTATAATGATCGCGTGCCACGCGGGCGAAGCGCCGTGGGCGGGGAGGGTCGATGTTCGATGTGAAATTCCGGATCGGCTTGATCCTGGGGGCCGGGCTGCTGGCCGCCGGGGTTCTGCTGGCCGCGTTCTATCTCGAACCCTATACCGAGGACTGGCTTCCGGTGTGGGTCGAACAAGGCGATCTGCTGGTCAAGCGGATCGAACAGCACCGCCGCCAGAAAGGCACCTATCCGGTCGTCCTGCCCCAGGACTACCTGCCTGCCGACCTGCCGGGGCTGGTCAAAGTGCAATACCACACCGCCTACGATCAGCACGGGCGCGATTACTTCCACCTCGTCTTCGTCATCCATTTCCGCGAGTCGCTGATCTTCGACTCCCGGGGCCCGGACCAGCTCGCCAGCCTGTCCGCCCCCGTCATCCGCCGCCTGGGCGGATGGGTCTACACCCGGAATTGAGGCGGGCCCTGCCCTTCCGCCTGGCCCTGGTGGGCGCGGCAGCGCCCGGCCGCGGCCGTGACGGCTGACCGTTCCAGCAGCCCAACCACCGCCCCGGCGCCCTCGCCGGTGGGGGCCGGCCCCGCTCTGGTGCTGGCCGGACTGCTGTGCGGCATGCCGCTGCTGCTGCTGGGCGTCGGCTGGGAAGCCTACTGTCAGCAAGCCTGGCAGGTGTGTCGGCAAGCGGCCGCGGCTCGCCTGGAGCGGGCGGCGAGCTCGCTGGCGCGATCGGCCGACACCAGCCAGGTCGTCGCCCGCCAATTGGACCGCTTCACCGCGGCCCTCTGGCACGGCGATCAGTGGCGGGCGGCCGGCTGGCGCCGGCTGTTGCAGCGACCGTATCCCCGCTTGATCTCGCGGCTGGTGTTCCTGATCCTGGTCGCCACCGTCCTGCCGCTGGGGCTGCTGTCGGGCCTGACCGCCTTTTACCTCTGGGATCGGGCCGCCATCCTCGAAGAACGTCGGCACGCCGAGGTACTGAGCCGCCTGGCCAGTCTCGACCAGGGATTCGACCGCGGGCTGGAAGCCTTTCAGCAACGCTTGCAACAGGCCCTGCGCCTGCCACCCGCCCCCGCCGCGCCCCTGGCCCGCCAGATCAAAGAACTGGCGCCCCTCTGGCACCGGCGGTTCCGCCCTCACTTTCAAGAGGTCTTCACGATCGAAGGCGAGGCCTTGCTGCAGGGGGCCTTCCACCGCGTGACCGGCCGCCAGAGCGCGGTTTCGCTCCGGCAAATGCGACGAGCGGCGCAAACGGTGCTGACGGCCCTGCGGCCCGACGCCACCGCCTCGGCGCCCGGGGATCTGCACCTGGACCCTCTCGAAGAAGAGCTGTTTTGGGAAGCGGCCCGCCAGCTGGGCAAGCTCCTGCGGTTCCAGGTGGAGAACTCCCACAAGCTTCTGTTCATGTGGCCTTTCTACGACGACCACGGTCAGGCCCTCTTCGTCATAGCCATGGCCTGGGAAATGCCCAGGCTCGAGCGCGACTATGGCCGGCGCGTCCTGCCGACCTTCCTGCGCGGCGAAGACCTGATCACCGTCGGGACCGTGGAACAGATGGGAGAGGGACGCTGGCACCTGGCCCGCCGCCGCCATCTCCGGCTGGTCCGCCACCTGGCCCAGGCCGTCGGCATCGCCAATCTGCGGATCCGGCGCCGGGTGGGCACCGGCGACCAGACCCTGTTGCTGACCGGTCTGCCCAGCCGCCGTCTGCACCGGTTCGCTCTGGTGGCCATTTCCACCGACCAGGCCATCAGGGCGGATCTGGCCAGCCTGCGCCAGGGGGTGAGCGTGATCGTGCTGACCATCCTGCTCCTGGCGGTGGGCGTGGCGCAGATCCTGTCCCAGCAGTTCCTGGTACCGATCGCCCATCTGGAAAAGGGCGTCGAGGCCCTGCGGGCCCGGCGGTTCCGCGAGCGCCTGCCTTGGACAATACCCATAGCGCCAAAGTGCCCGAATGGCTGTTCGAACTGGTGGCCGGACAGGTGTTCGCCGCCGATGCCGCCGCCGGCCTGCGGCCCGACCGCGCCTAGCCCCTGGAAGGGGTCATGGAAGTGGCCGGCGGCATCGACACCTCCACCTTCTTGCGCCAGTTCGCCCGCCACCCCGACCGGTGGATGGACTTCCGCCTTGGCCGTTCCAACAACCTGCTGTTCGTCTGGCCAGGGTATTCGCCCACCGGCCAGCCCGAGTTCCTGGCCTTCCTGGGGTGGTATCAGCTCGACCTGCAGGAGCATTTCATCGGCGACATCTGCCGCCACGACGCCCGTTTCCCCAAAGGGACCCTGCTGACCTGGTACGCCCAGGAACGCCACTCGGCGGGCTGGTCAGCGCCGGGCCGCCCCGACCCCCAGCGGGTCCTGCTGCTGTCACGCCTGGGCCGGACCCAGGACTCCTTCCGCCGGGAAGTCGCCGGTCATGGTCCCAGCGCAGGGCTGGACGGGATCCTGAACGGTCCTCGCCTCGTGACCGGCCAGCCGGGTATCGCGCTGGAGGGGCTGACCTTGCTCCATGAAGCCCCCCTGACGCCCATCGACGCCGAACTGCGCGGCTGGCGGCATGGTCTGGCGCTCTTCGGGGCCCTGCTGCTGGGCCTGGGAGCGCTGGTCGGCTGGCTGCTGGGACGTACGTTCCTGGCGCCCATCCAGGCCATCGCGCGCGGCATCGAAGCGGTCGACCGCCGCGATTTCCGGCACCGCATCGCCTGGCCCGGGAACGACGAATTCGCGCGGCTGGCGCAGTCCTTCGACGGCATGCTCGAAACCATGGCCGATCTCGAGGTGGGCAGGATCGTCCAGGAGGGGCTGTTTCCCCGAACCCTTCTGGAGGCCGAGACGCTGTCGGTCTATGGGCGTTGCGTGCCAGCCACCGCAATGGGGGGCGACTATTACGATTTCCTCCGCCTGGAGGAGGGGGCCGTCGCGGTCGCCCTCGGCGATGTGTCCGGCCACGGGGTCGGCGCGGCGCTCGTCATGGCGATGGCCAAGGCCCTGAGCGTCAACCTCGCGCTCGACGGCGTGCCGCCGCTGGAGATCCTGCACCGGCTGAATCGGGTCCTGCTCGAAACGCTCCAGCGTCGCAAGACCTTCAGCGTGGTCTTCCTCGTTCTCGAACCCGCCGTCGGACGGCTGTCGATGATCAATGCCGGCCAGAGCTTTCCCTTGCGGGTCCGGGCGGGCACCGGCACCTACCTGCCACAGGTCAACTACCCGCTGGGTTCCCGCCAACGTCTGGCCTTGCAGGTCGTCGAGCACGACCTGCGCCCCGGCGACCGCCTCATCCTCTTCTCGGACGGCCTGGTCGAAGCGATCCGCCCCGATGGCCGCCCGATCGGCTACGAGGCGCTCGCCGCCCGCCTGCCGGCCCTGATCGGGCCTTCGCCGGTCGAGACCGAAGCCAACCTGCGCGCCTGGGCCGCAGCCGAGACCGCCGGGGCTCCCCCGGCCGATGATGTGACCATCGTCGCGGTCCACGTCGGGGGTGAGGCGGTCGCGCCGCCCCCGGTTCCCGTCTGTGACTGCGGCCCCCTCCTGCCCGGCTAGGCGCCGTAGCCGGGAAGGGAGCGCGGGTCGTAGAACCCGGCCGGCTGCAGCTCAGGGCATGCGGCCCGACGGGTCTGGAAGAGGAACAGACGAACGTGGGTGCAGAGATCGCAGGGCGAGGCATAGCCGGACAGCGGCCGGAACCCCTGCCGCGCCGCCTCTTCGACCAGGCCGCCGAGATCGGCTCGCGCCAGGAAGCGCAGCACCGGGAAGCCGGCCAGGTCGAGGGCACCGGGCAGCCGCCGGACCGGCAGGCCGAGTCCGGCGCACAGACCGGGCACGAACCACCCTTCCCCATCGACATGGAAGTGGGAGGTATCGGCGAGCCGCTCGCGGCAGGGCGCGCGTCCGGCCACCTTCTCCCAGGGGAAGGACCGCCCGTGGGCCGCGAGATAGCGCCCGGCCCGCCCGCCCGTGGTGAGGTAGTAGCGATCGGCCAGGGCCAGGGCGTAGCCGGCCGGCCGCCCGGCCAGGAAGGCCCGCCAGGACAATTTCGCCTGCGGATCGACCTCGGCCAGATCGTGGGCGAACTCGGGGATCCAGACGAAGGCGCCGCCCGGCAGCACGTTCTCCGCGGCCCGGATGAGCAGGCGAGTGCGTCCGTGGGGAACGAACTCGGCATGGAAGGGCGACAGACTGACCAGCACCGTGCCGAGCCCCAGCTCGCGCAGCTCGCCCAGCACGCGCTCGGCCTGCGCCTGATCCTGCACCCAGGAGGCGTTGGTCTCGACGTACTCGAGCCGCAGGCGGCGCCGGGCCAGGCCGGCCACCGTGCTTTTCAGCCGCTGCAGATGCAGGAAGGGCTCGCCGCCTCCGATGTGCCAGACGGCCCGCGGCGCGATGCGAGCCAGATGGTCGAGCAGGGCCTCCCAGGCGGCCTCATCGGCCGGGGCGCCATCCTGCCGGTGGGGACCGCAGCCGTAGAGGCAATGGCGGCACTGCGAGCCGCAGCGCCACGACAGGACGAGTCCGCCGCCATGCAGGTCGCCGATGAACAGGGAAGGGGGTTCAGCCATGATCGTCTCCGGAAGGAAGGGATGAGGCAGGGGCGTTCCCCGCCGGTGGCAGGACCGGCGCGGCCCGGGGGCCGGCCGTCGCCGTCGTGGGCGGGGCCGCGACCGTCGGCGGGGCTGCGCGCGGCGGCTGCCCAGGGCCGCGCGCCAGCGAGGCCAGGATGCCCAGAGCGCACAGACCGGCGAAGATCAGATAGGCCAGCCGGAACGTCTGCAGGAAGGCCGGCAAGCGCTGGGCATCGATCTCCACCGCCCCGATCAGGAGGGCGAACAGCAGCATGGTGACCGCCATGCTGGTCATCTGGCCGAGCACCCGCATGGTGCTCTGCACCCCGGCCGCCAGGCCGTAATCGCGGGGCGTGACCGCGCTCATCACGCAATTGATGTTGGGCGAGGAGAACAGGGCGAAGCCGAACCCCATCACCCCCAGCACCACGACCAGCCAGGCGAGCGAGGTCGCGGCCGTGCTGCCGGCCAGCGCGACCAGGCCGGCCATGGTCAGGCCCATGCCCCCCGAGGCCAGCAGACGCGGATCCCAGCGATCGCTCAGCCACCCGGCCGCCGGCGAGCAGACGGCCTGGACCAGCGGCTGGACGACCAGCACGGTGCCCGCTTCCCGCGGCGACAGGCCCCGCGCCTTCTGCAGGAAGAGGCTGAGCAGGAAACTGTTGGCGTAGGTGGCGGCATAATGGATCAGGGAAGCCAGATTGGCGAAGGCGAACACGCGGTTGTCGAGGAACAGGGCCACCGGTAGCAGCGGCGCCTGAACCCGGGTTTCCCACCACAGGAAGACCGCCAGCCCGGCCACGCCCACGGCCAGCAGGCTCCAGCCGGCCACCCCGGGCAGGAAGGACAGACTGACGATGAGCGCGATCAGCCCCGCCGCATAGAGCAGGGCCCCGCCGCGATCGAAGGGCTGGGCGGGACCGGCGGTGCGCCATTCCTGCGGCAGGCCGCGCCAGAGAAGCACCAGGGCGAGGACGCCCAGCGGCACCGGGGCGAGGAACAGGCTGCGCCAGCCGAACTGGACCGTCATGACCCCGCCCAGGAACGGCCCCGCCGACAGTCCGAAATAGACCGCCGCCACATTGATGCCCAGCGCCCGCCCCCGCTCGCCCGGGCCGAAGATCGAGGCCAGGATGGCCGGCCCCGTCGCAAAGACCATGCTGCCCGCCATGCCTTGCAGGGCGCGCAGGGCGACCAGGCCGACCGGCCCCTCGACCAGGCCGAGCAGCAGCGAGGTCGCGGTGAACAGGGCGATGCCCCATTGGTAGACGGCTTTCCGGCCCCAGAGATCGGCCAGCCGCCCGCACGGCAGCAGGAAGACGGAGGACGCCAGCAGGAAAGCGGTCGGCACCCAGTTGAGCAGCACCGCATCGAGCCCCAGCTCGCGGCCGATGACCGGCAGGGCGACATTGACCGCGGAGATCATGAAGGGCGTCAGGAAGCTGCCCAGCACGGAAGCCAGGATGGCGATCCGGCGCCCCGCCGGCGTGAGATCGGAAGGGATCTGGGAAGAATCGTGAGTCGTCATCAGGAATGGATCATGCCGCCACGTCAGGCCCGCACCTCGAACCGCCGACCGCGCGCCGAAACGCCCGGTCCGTGGTCCCGCCTCGGGCCTGGGGGGGAATGTACCACAATCGCCAGCGCCGAGAAACCCTGCGAGCGGGCGCCACGATCGAGCTTCTGACGCCGCGATGGGGCCACCGACGCCACGATCGAGCCTCTGACGCTGCCATTGGGCCACCGACGCCGCGGTCGACCAACCGACGCCGCGGTCGACCATCCGGCGCCCGGCTTTGCGCCCGCACCCTTTTGGGGCCGGCCGAACACCCTGGCCAGGAACCTGCCGCTCCGACGCTCTAACCGGTGGATACACGCATTCAAACCCCCTCCGGGAATGCTGCCCTGGTGCGTCACCGGGGCGCCTGCGGCGACGACGTTTGACTTTTTCCAGGTTCGCTCCTACCCTGAAATGGAGAGGTGAGCGACATGGGGAGGCTCAGGGGGATCCGGCTGGGGTTGGCCGTGTGGGCAATGTGCTGGATCGCCAACGGCACGCTGGCTGACCCACCCACGCGGTCTTCTCCGACCGCCCTTGGTCCTGAGACGGTGGGCCGTCTTCCGCTGGTCGTCGGCTCGGCGCCTCTCCTGGTGGGGCCACCCCTCAGCCTCGGCCACGCCACCATCACCGTGGTCGTCCAGGCCGACGGCTGGCAGGGGGCATGGGGTGGGCCGGCCACGGCAGGCCTCCACCTGGCCGGTCTGGCGCTGACCCCCCGCTATCTGCTGATCCAGGATGCGTCGGGCACGCGGATCGAGCCACTCGACGCCGGTCCCGGCACGACCTGGGGACAATTCATGCGCTGGGTGGCGGAGATCATGGGCGATGGGTCCACCGATCTTTCCCTCAAGACTCTGCTGACATCCTGGCTCGACCAGCTCCGCACGGCACTGGCGAGGCGCGACCACCGCCCTGGGCGACCGCCGCCGCCATGGCTCGGCTGGCTCCGCCAGCTCGGCCGACGGGTGCTGCGCGATCTGCTGCTGGCCTGGTGGATGGCCGGCCTGGCCCTGCATCTGCTCATCCCGAGCCGACTCGTCGCCGGCGCGCACGCGCTCCGTGCCTTTCCCGCCCGGGCGTTCGGCTGGGGAAGCCTGCTGACGCTGGTGCTGCTGGCGTTGATCGGGCTGCTGGCCCATTCGGTGGTGGGCCTGATGGTGCTGCCGGTGGTCGGGGCCGCGATCGGCCTGCTGCTGATGCCGGCCGGACTGATGAGCGGCGCGAGCGGCCTGGCGGCCGCGCTCTCCCGCGTCGAGCCCCAGGCCTTCTCGCTTCATCTTGTGCTATTGACGGGAGGAAGCCTGCTGATCATCTGGGCTCTGCCGCTGGTCGGCGGAGTGTTCACCGGCCTGCTCACCCTGGCCGGCCTAGGAGGACTCATACGGACCGGCCTGGCCGGACCGTCGGAGAATGCACCGACCGAAGGAGGAACATGACATGCGACGACTGGCTCTGGGGTTTGTGGTGATGCTGATCCTGGCGGGAGCCGCGAGCGTTCAGGGGGCCCCCGAGGGCGAAGAGCTGATGCTGCTGCCCGCCATGGACAAACTGGCCGGACTGATCGCCGGCACCCTCGATTCCTCGCAAACGCTGGGCGCTCCCCTCAAAGTCGGCGATCTGACGATCGTGCCGGTGCTGGTCAAAGGTCTCGGCTTCGGTGTCGGGGAAGGACTGTTCGGCCAGGAAGAAGCCTCCGAACGGCCGGAGCGGGGCAGGAACGAACAGACCAAGGATCGCCACGGCATCGGCGGGGGCGGCGGCGGGTTCATGCGGCCGATCGCCCTGCTGATCATCACCAAGGATGGCCATGTCCAGGTCCATCGCTTGCAGGAGAGCGCGCTCGCCCAACTGGCCAAAGCCTTGATGCCGGCCTTCCAGAAGATGATCCAGCAACGCCTGGCCATCTTCAAGCTGAAGATGGGAGCCGAGCCGAAAGCCCCGCCTCCTCCCGGCAAGCGCTGAAGCCGGGCCGGCCCGCCCCGGCGATCTGATCCCCAGGCCGAGAGGGATTCAACCGTCGCGCGCGGCGACCGGACGGCGGCAACCTACGCGGCAGGCTCGTCCTTTCTAGCGGTTTCTCACGACGGCCAGCGATCGCTTCCGCTGGCAAGGCTGGCCGTCGTCTACCTTCGTCTTTGGTTGTCGACCGCGAACCAGCCGCCGACCAGCGCTGACCAGCGCGACCGGCAGAGGCCAGGGAAGCGGGAAGCGAGGCCTCGCCGCTCCTCGCCGCTGGGGTGGCCGAGCGGACATCCTTCTCGGCGAGAACGAGCCTCAGCCCATGATCAACCCAGGCGCACTCGAGGCAAGCGCCTCGACGAATCGAAGGGAGGCGCCTCGCCGTCAGGGCAGAGATTCAGAAATTCAGAGATTCAGACGCCGGGCTCGGGATCGAGCGAACCGGCGGGCGACCGCCCCGCCGCCGGCGATGGCGAACGGGCGGGGGGAGGTTCGTCATCGGGAGTCAGGCCGCCCATCCGCCCCGCGGCGGGGCGCCCGGCGGAGGGCGGGAAAGGGGCCTCCCCGGGGGCGGGCGGCTTGCCGGCCCGGTGACGAACGTATTTCTTCATGAAGCCGTCGACGTTCGAGAAGACTCCCATCAGGATGTTGACCTCGCGGCGACGCGCCTGGGCCCGGGAAATGAACGCCCGGATGATCTGGAACAAACCGTCGGGATTGGTACGGGGCAGGAACTCGCACATCGTCAGCACCGAGAACATGTGCTTGTACAAGCGATCGAGCTCCTCGACCGTCGGGGGTTGCTCGAATGGATTGTCGGCGTGCGGCTTCGGAGACGCCGGCAGGTCGCCGAACGCCTGGTACAATTCATAGGCGATCAGCAGCACCGCCTGCGCGAGGTTCAAGGAGGTAAACTGCGGGTGGGTGACGATGCGGATGGTTCCTTGGGTGAAGGCCAGATCTTCCTTGGTCAGACCCCATTCCTCGCGCCCGAAGAGAATCGAGACGGGGCCCGCCGCCAGATCGCGTCGGATGCGCTCCAGGCCTTCGCGGACGGTCATGTTGGGCTCGTGGTATTCCCCGCGCCGGTTGGCGGTGCCGAGCACCAGCACGCTGCCGGCGATCGCTTCGGGGATGGTCTGGACCACTCTGGCCGACTGCAGCAGATCTTTCGCATGCAGGGCCATCTTGACAGCATCGAGATCGAGTTCGCAGCCGGGCCGCACCACGTAGAGGTGCCGCAGGCCGAAGTTCTTCATGGCCCGGCAGGTCGAACCGACATTCAAGGCGCCCTGGGGCTCGACCAGAACGATGCGGATATTGTCGAGAAGGGAAGGAGAGGCGTTCGACGGGTTCATCAACAGGCCTTAAATAAAAATAGGCTTGAGCGGACTTGAACCGCTGACCCCCACGATGTCAACGTGGTGCTCTAACCAAACTGAGCTACAAGCCTGTGGTTTTTCTCTTATAGCACACCCTGCCGCCGCGAGTCAATGGGCAGGTGCAGGTAATTTTCCAACCCTCGTCCCATCGGCGTTTGCCGCGACCGGCAGGCCGCAGAGCGTCGGCGCAACCGTGCGCCGTCGACCATGACCGTGTCGCTCCGCTCGGGGAGCCCTTTCCACCTGGCATGCCACGCCTCGCCAGGACGGCCTGGCTTGCACCGCTGGGCGGCTTGCGGTATCCTGCCTTCCCGGCCGCTCGGCCGCAGGGTTCACAAGGGGGAACACCTCGTATGTCAACACCGGTCCGCGTCCGCTTCGCGCCTTCCCCGACAGGCCATCTCCATGTCGGCGGAGCTCGCACCGCTCTCTTCAACTGGCTGTTCGCCCGCCACTATCGCGGCGTCTTCGTCCTGCGCATCGAAGACACCGATCTCGAACGCTCGCAGGAAGCCTATACCAAAGCCATCCTCGATGGCCTGCGCTGGCTCGGCCTCGACTGGGACGAAGGCCCCGACGTCGGCGGGCCGCACGGTCCCTACTTCCAGAGCCAGCGCGAAGACCGCTATCGGGCCGCCATCGAACGGCTTCTTCACGAAGGCAAGCTGTACCATTGCTTCTGCACGGCCGAAACCCTCGAAGCCATGCGCAAAGACCAGGCCGAACGCAAGGTCGACATCAAATATGACGGTCGCTGCCGCGCCCTCGACCGGGCCGAGGTCGAACGGCGCATCGCCGCCGGCGAGACGTTCGTCCTGCGCCTGCGTCGCCCGGAGCGCGAATGGGTCGAATGGGACGACATCACCAAAGGCCGGTTGTCGTTCACCTCCGATCAGCTCGATGATCTCGTCGTGGTCAAATCCGACGGCATGCCGACCTACAATTTCGCCGTGGTGGTCGACGACATCGACATGCGGATCACCCATGTCATCCGTGGCGAGGACCACATTTCCAACACCCCCAAGCAGATCCTGCTCTATCGGGCCCTGGGCGCCCCGCTGCCCTGGTTCGCCCACATCCCGATGATTCTCGGCAAGGATCGCGCACGGCTCAGCAAGCGGCACGGCGCCACCTCGGTCGTCGAGTATGAAAAGATGGGCTACGACCCCGAGGCCTTCCGCAACTATCTCGCCCTGCTCGGCTGGGCTCCCACCGACCACACCCGCGAAATCCTCAGCCGCGACGAGCTGTTCGCCGAATTCACCCTCGACCGCGTCAGTTCGCATGGCGCCATCTTCGATCTCGACAAGCTGACCTGGATGAACGCCGAGTACATCAAACGATTCTCGCCCGCAACGCTGTTGGCGAAGCTACGGCCCTGGCTCGCCCAGATTCCCGGCTTCCCGGGCGGCCTCGACGAACCCGCCCTGGTCAAGCTGGCCGGCCTGTACCGGGAACGCCTCAAGACCTACAACGAGATCCTGACCATGGCCGACTGGTTCTTCACCGCCCCCACCACCTACGACGCCAAGGGACTTGAGAAGGCGGCCAAGATCGGCGGCGCCCGCGGCCTGCTCAACCGGCTGCTCGAACGCCTGCGCGCCGCTCCCGAGTTCGCCGAAGGTCCCCTGGAAGCCCTGGTCAGGTCGTTCGCCGAGGCGGAAGGCCGCAAGTTCGGCGATGTCGTCCACCTCTGCCGCCTCGGTCTGTCCGGACGCACCGCCACGCCGGGCCTGTTCGAGGTGATGGCCGTGCTCGGCCGCGACCGGTGCCTGGCCCGCCTCGAGCGGTTCGCCGCGGTCTGCCCGACCTGACGACCGCCGGCCGGCGCAGGCGACGTAGCGCTCGACACCGCCACAGCCTGGCCGGTTGGTTCCGCGATCCGGAAGGATTGGCCGAGGGAGATCGGGCCGCCTTCCCCCAAACCATGCGGATGCAGTCATCATGAACATCGTTGCACGCGACCGCCCGTCCGGCGCCGGCCGGATGAGCCGACGGGCCCCCTGGCCGCCCACCGATCTCCGCCAGTCGGGCGGCCGCATCCCCCTGGCCACCGTGGGCCTGCTGCTGGCCGCGGCGGTCCTGCTCTGGGCGCTCGGTCTACTGCCACCGTCAGCGGCAGGGCCCGCCGTCGAAACCCGGATCATGATGGATACCCTGGTCACCCTCAAGGTGTGGCCGGGCGCCCGCCACCCCGATCCCCTCGGCGCCGCCTTCCAGGCCATGGATCAGGTCGACCGCCTGGCGTCGTTCCATCGCCCCGACTCCGAACTGACGCTGTTGAACCTGCGCGGGCGGCATCAGCCGAGCGTCTGGTTCGCCGACCTGCTGCGCCGCGCCGATGAAGCGGTCCGCCGCACCGAGGGGTATTTCGACCCGACCTTCAGCGTCCTGCAACGCGCCTATGGCTTCTACGACCAGAAAGGCCGGCTGCCATCGGCCGACGAGTTGCGCGAGTGCCTGACGCGCGTCGGTTGGACCCGCCTCGTCACTCTCGCCCCCGATCCCACCGCCACCGGCGGGCTGACCATCACCCTGGCGTCCGGCGCCCAGATCGATCTGGGCGGCATCGCCGGCGGGTTCGCCATCGAGCGGGCAGCCGCCGTGCTGCGAGAGGCGGGCTGCCCGGCCTTCTTCATCGACGATGGCGGCGATCTCTGGATGGAAGGCGGCAAACCCGACGGCCAGCCCTGGCGGGTGGCCGTGCGCGATCCCCGCGACGGCGGGGCCCTGGCCTACGTCGAGAGCGTCCAGCCCGTGGCGATCTCGACCTCTGGCGACTATGAGCGGTTCCTCATGGTGGGGAGCCGGCGCATCAATCACATTTTCGACCCGCGGACCGGCGAGCCGGCCGGCTGGTACCGCTCGGTGACCGTCATCGCCAGCTCTCCACTGCTGGCCGACATCTGGAGCACCGCCCTGTTCGCCATGCCGCCGGTCGAAGCTCGGCTCGCCGCCGACCGCGAAAACCTGCCCGCGCTCTTCCTGCCAGCCACCGGCCCGGTCTGGCTGAGCGCCGCCGGCCCGGCCTGGTTCGAGCGGGTCCGGCCCTGAGATGCGCGAACTCGAGCGCCGATTCTTCACCCCCGTCGATGGGCTGCTCATCGCGGTCCTGCTGGTGGGCACCGGGCTGCTCTGGTGGCGAGACGGCCGCGCGGCGAGCCATGGGCGCGCCGGCTACCGCGTGTTCGTGGCCGGGCATCCGGAGCGCGAACGGTTCTTCCCCGCCCCCTCCCCGACGCCGATCACCATCGAGGGCGTGCTCGGCCCCTCCGTCATCGAATGGGATGCCGCCGGCCGGGTGCGCATCGCATCCTCGCCCTGCCCGACCCGCCTGTGCATCCTGACCGGGTGGGTGGAGGCCCCCCACGGCACCTGCTGCGCGCCCAACGGCGTTGGTGTAGAATGTCTGACGACCGATCGATCCCTGGATGGAGTGACCCGATGACCCTGGCCCTCGCTCCCGACCCGGCCGCGGCCCCTCGCGCGGGGGCCGCCCCCGACGCCTGGCGGAGCTCGCCGGCCCCGCTCCCGGCCGCGCCCGCGACCGACCACGTCGCGGGGGTCGCGGTTCGCTCTGCGGGCGCCAGTCCTGCCGCCGCGGCCGCGGCCGCGCCCGCCAGCCAGTCGCCACCGACGCCGAGCCGCGGCCTGCTGGTGGCCGGCGTGCGGTTCGATGACCGGCCGCTGGCGCGGCTGGCCCTGCTCGGCGTGCTGTCGGCCGTCGCCGCCGCCCTGCAGGTCATCGAAGCGCCTCTGCCGCACCTGCTGCCCTGGGTCAAACCCGGCCTGGCCAACGCCATCGTGCTGTTCGCCATCGTCCGGCTGTCGCCGGCGTTCGCCGTGGGCCTGGTCCTCGTCCGCTCCCTCCTATCGGGGCTGGCGCTCGGCCTGCTCTTCTCCCCCGCTCACCTCCTCGGCGTGGCCGGCGGCCTGGCGGCCGCCGTCGTGATGACGCTGGCCATCGGCGCCGGCCGGGGTCAGCTCGGCCTGGCCGGCATCAGCGTGCTGGGTGCCGTCGCCCACAACCTCGCGCAGCTCGGCACGATCGGCCTGTGGGCCGGGGCCGGCTTCCCCCTCTGGTTCCATCTCACGATCATGGTCTGGCTGTCCATTCCCTCCGGCCTGCTGGTGGCCGCTCTCGCCTTCGAACTCTTCAGGAGAACCGCATGACGCCCGCGCCTTCCCCTGCTTCCGGCTCTGCCCGTCCCCTGCCCCGCCTGCTCCTCGCCTCGCAGTCCCCACGGCGCAAGGCCATTCTCGCCGAGCTGGGCGTTCCCTTCGAGGTGATCCGCTCGCCCTACCAGGAGCGGGCCGAAGATGTCGAGCACCTGACTCCGGTCGAGCAGGCGGGCAAACTGGCCAGCCTCAAGGCTTTCCACGCCGCCAAGAACCTGCATGACGGCTTGGTCATCGGCGCCGATACCATCGTCGTGGTCGACGAGACCATCCTCGGCAAACCGCGCGATCCCGACGACGCCCGCCGCATGCTCGAATCGCTGTCGGGGCGCGCCCATCAGGTCATCACCGGCCTCGCCCTGGTCGATCCCGTCGGGCTGCGCACCGTGTCGCGCGCCGAGATCACCAAGGTCTTCTTCAAAGAACTGTCCGACCGCGAGATCCGCCACTACGTCAACTCCCCCGAGCCCTACGACAAGGCCGGCGCCTACGCCATCCAGGGCCTGGCCGCGCTGTTCGTCGAGCGGATCGAGGGCTGCTACTTCAACGTGGTCGGCTTCCCGATCATGGCCTTCTCGCGCCTGATCAAGGAACTGGGCCATGACCTGCTCGACTGGATCAAGGAATCCCGGCACGCATGAAAATCGCGCTCTACCCCGGCAGCTTCGACCCCTTCACCAACGGTCACCTCGACATCCTGACGCGGGCCGCCCGCATCTTCGACCATGTCATCGTGGGCGTCCTCGTTCATCCCACGAAGAAGTGCCTGTTCACGCCCGAGATGCGGGTCGAGATGATCAATGAAGTCATCAAGGACTTCGAGAATGTGCGCGCCATCCATTTCAACGGCCTGCTCGTCGAGTTCTGCCGCACCATCGGCGCCTGCGCCGTCATCCGGGGGCTGCGCGCGGTCTCCGATTACGAGTATGAGCTGCAGATGTTCTCGGTCAACAAACAGCTCGCCCCCGAACTGGAGACGATCTTCCTGATGTCGTCGACCCAGTATTCCTTCCTCAGCTCGAGCATCGCCAAGGAGGTGGCGCGTTTCGGCGGCGACGTCAGCGCGCTGGTGCCGCCCGTGGTCGAGGCCGAACTGCGGCGCGCCTTCGCCGTCCCCCCCGCTCCCAAGCCCCCGGCGTGACCGTCCCGGCGGTCAGCACATCCCGCTCCGCCGCCTGATACCAGGCGTGCGAGGGAGCGCGGCCCACCGCCCTGGCCGCGGTCGGCCCGTTTCCCGACGCGCCGCCGGGAAAGGGCCGCGAGCAAGGCCGATCGCCGGCGCGACCACCCTCGGCCCCAACGGCACAATGCCCGAGCCGATCAGCGGTCCGCGCCGCCCCCGCTCACGGAACAATGCTCGAGCCGATCAGCGGTCTGCGCCGCCCCCGCTCACGCCCCTTCCCGCTCAGCTCGCCGTCTCGACGACGCGTGGGGCATCCTTCGGGTAGAAGGGCGACATGTCGCGCAGCTTCTGCACGATGCCGGGCAGCGTGGCCAGCACGTAGTCGATATCCTGGTCGGTATTGTACTTCGACAGCGAGAACCGCACCGATCCGTGGGCGTAGGTGAACGGCACCTCCATGGCCATCAGCACATGCGACGGTTCGAGACTGCCGCTGGTGCAGGCCGAGCCCGAGCTGGCGGCGATGCCCGCCGCGCTCAGATGCAGCAGGATGGCCTCGCCCTCGATGTACTCGAATCCGAGGTTGGTGGTGTTGGGCAGCCGCCAGTCAGGGTTGCCGTTGATGTGCGTGCTGGGAATCCTGGCCAGCAGTCCCTGCTCGAGCCGGTCGCGCAGTTGCCGCAACCGATTGGTCTCCTCGAACAGCTCGACCCGGGCCAATTCGCAGGCGCGGCCGAGGCCGACGATGTATGGCACGTTCTCGGTGCCGGCCCGCCGCCCGCGTTCCTGGTGGCCGCCGTGCATGAACGGCATGATCCGCGTGCCGCGCCGGATGTAGAGCACGCCGATGCCCTTGGGGGCATGCAGCTTGTGCCCGGAGATGGAGAGCAGATCGACCGGCAGCCTGGCCATGTCGAGCGGGAGCTTGCCGGCGGCCTGCACGGCATCGGTATGGAAGGTCACGCCTTTCTCGCGCGCGATGGCGCCGATCTTCTCGATCGGGAAGAGCGTGCCGGTCTCGTTGTTGGCCGTCATCACGCTGAGCAACGCGGTATCGGGCGTGAGCGCCGCGGCCACCTGGTCGAGATCGAGGTTGCCTCGCCGGTCGACGGGCAGCTCGGTGAGCCGGTAGCCGTGGTGCTTGGCGAGGTAGCGGCAGACATTGAGCACGGCGGGATGCTCGACCTTGGTGGTGACGAGATGCCGCTTCTCAGGATGCGCCTCCAGCACGCCTTTGATGGCATGGTTGTCGGACTCGGTGCCGCAGGAGGTGAACAGGATCTCGTCGGGATGGGCGTTGAGCAGAGCGGCCACGCGTTCGCGGGCCTGCTGCACATGCTGGGCCACCTGCCCCCCGAAGGCATGCATCGAACTGGGGTTGCCGTAGAGGTCTTTGAAGAAGGGCAGCATGGCCTCGAGCACTTCAGGGGCGACCTGGGTGGTGGCGTTGTTGTCGAGGTAGACCTGGCGCGGCGGCATGTCAGTTCTCCTCGACGACGACGAGGTCGGGCGACACCTTCTGGCGCAGGGTCTCCTGCACGAGGTGCTGCAGCGTGGCCTTGGCCCCGGCGCAGCCGGCGCAGGCTCCCTTCAGCCGCACCTTGACCAGCGTGCCGTCGATGTCGACCAGCTCGATGTTGCCGCCATCGGCCCGCAGCATCGGCGCGACGTCTTTCTCGATGGTCTGGCTGATGAGCTGGATCCGCTGGAGGTTGGTCATCTTCGGCCGCTCGGCCGGCGGCGCCTGGGTATGCATGATGTCGGCCAGGATCCGCTTGATGTCGGGAAGGCAGCCGCCGCAGCCGCCGCCCGCCTTGGTGTAGTTGGTGACCTGCTCGACGGTGGTCAGTTTGTGCTCGAGGATCACCTCGCGGATCTTCTTCTCGCTCACCCAGAAGCATTTGCAGACCGGCGGCTCTTCTTCATGGGCGGCGACCTTCTCGCCCCGGTAGTTGGCGACCGCCGCTTCGAGGGCCTCCTTGCCCATGACCGAGCAGTGCATCTTCTGCTCCGGCAGGCCGCCCAGGAAACGGGCGATGTCGTCGTTGCTGATCTTCAGGGCCTCGTCGATCGTCTTGCCCTTGACCATCTCGGTCAGGGCCGAGGCCGAGGCGATGGCGCTGGCGCAACCGAAGGTCTTGAACTTGGCATCGAGGATCCGGCCGGTCTGCTGGTCGATCTTGAGGAACAGCTTGAGAGCATCGCCGCAAGCGAGGGATCCGACCTCGCCGATGGCGTTGGCATCTTCGATCTCGCCGACATTGCGGGGATTGGTGAAGTGATCGAGAACGGAATTGGTGTAGTCCCACATGGTCGAACTCCTGAGATGAAATCCCCCCTATTGTATCAAAATCCCGATCCGCCCACCTCATTCCGCCGGAGATCGCCTCGGCCCGACGATCGGCCGCCGCCTCAGAGCACCAGGCAGGTCGGGCTTTCCCCGTCTCGCCCAACCGCCGGAAGGCCAGGCCGCGAGCGCGCCCGTCAGAATGTCCGGGGCTTCTTGAAGAGGGCCGCGAGGCGGCGACGGCCATCCATGACCAGGGGCAGCGAGTGAGGCGTCCGGGTATGGACGAGGTGGGCCGTCCGCTGCATCACGGGCTGGGCCCGCAGCCATTCCCAGTCGAGTCGACAGGGGGGGGAACGCAGCGGCACCGTGAAATACCCGATGTTCATCGAGGTGATGTTGTGGAAGAAGTGCGATCCCTGCGAGGCCTCGACCGCGAACCCTTCGATTTCGAATTCGACGATGGCGCGAGCCTGCGAGATCTGGGCCCAGCCCACCGGAATGCCGAGCCAGCGATCGCGGGTGCCCCAGCGGCCCGGCCCCAGCAGCAGGTATTTCCGCCCCTCGCGCTTCAGCTTCTCGTTCAGCTCGGCCACTTCGGCCGCCATCTCGGGCATGCGCGCCCGATCGAACCGCTCGGGGTCGACCCAGACGATGTCCTGCAGGGTCAGATCGACCCCATTGCCCAGGCATTTGTCGGTCAGCAGGAAGAGATCTTCGCCGCCGACCGCCGCCAGATCGATGCCGCAGTCGCGCTCATCAAGCCCCAGATGCTTGATCTGGAGCAGATGGAAGGTGGGCGGTCGCCTTTCCCGCGGCCCGAGATCGACCGCGAACTCGATCTCGACCGGGGTGTCCATCGCCGTTTTGATGTGTCCCAGCATCGCTTGCAGGATGGGGGCCAGCGGAAACGCCTGCAGCTTCAGAATGGGCGCGAAATTGAGCACCCGCACCCCTTCGACGCCGCTCATGCCGATCCGCAGCCGCTCTTCGCGGTAGTCCCAGGTGCTGACCAGGTGGTCGAGCGTGCCATCGGCCGCGGCCGCCTCGACCGGCAGGGTGGCCAGCGTGGCGCCGTCCCCGGCGAAGAGGTCGGGATGCCGGCGATCGAGGGCGAGCGCGTAGAAATGGGTCTGGGCGAACTTCGCCTGCTGCGACGGCGGCGTGAGATCGACGTCAGGATAGGCCGGGCAGAACCGGAAGGAGGGCTCGCCGCCCACCACGTAGCGGCCCAGGCCCAGCGCGATCTGGGCCACCCCATCGCCCGGCTCGAGGTACCCGACCGGGTAGAAGTTGTAGGACTGGGCGACGCCCGAAATATGCGGGTAGAACCGCGACCCATGGCGGTCGCCCACCACCTCCTGGAGGACGATGGCCATGCGTTCTTCTTCGATCTTGAACCCGATCGCCTCGAAGTAGGCGCGGGCGGCCGGGGAGTAGACCGAAGCGTAGACCAGCTTGATGGCCTCCATGACCTGCTGCAGGCGGATGGCCGGATCAGGGTCGTTGTTGGGCAGGAAGAACGTCTGGTACAGACCGGCCAGCGGGTGGGACTGCGAATCTTCGAGCATCCCGGACGAGCGGATGGCCAGCGGATACCGCGCCCGATCGAGGTACCGCTGCAGGCGCAGGACCAGGTCGGGGGTGAGATTCCCCATCAGGAAGCGGCGTTTGACGGCATCGTAGTCCTGGCACTCCAGAACCAGTTTGTACAACTTATTATCGTGCAGGAAGGCCGCGAACTCATCGACCCCGATGACGGCGGTGCGCGGGATGCGGATCTCGACGCCGGGGAACTGCTGATCGAGCTGGAGGTCGGCCAGCAGCGCATTGACGAACGAGATGCCGCGGCCCTTGCCGCCCAGCGAGCCTTTGGCGAGCCGGATGATCGAGCGGTCCCAGGCATCGCCCAGGTAGGCTTCGTCGAAGGGGACGACCTGGCCGGTGACATTGCGCCGCATGACGTGTTCGCCGACGTCGACCAGGAAGCGGCGCAGATCTTCCGCACTGCTGAAATCGTCGACCTTGGCGTCGAAGACGACCTGCGCGATGGCGATCTCGCCGCGCGCCATCAGCCAGGCCGAGAAATGGTCGCGAGAGGCATGGTAGAGCACCGATTCGGCGGGAATGCGGCTGAGGCATTCCTTCAACTCGGGGAGGGTGGTGGCCCGGGCCAGCTCTCGCCCGGTGTTGTCGCGGAAGATGAAATGCCCGAAGCCGAGCTTGTGGTAGAAGAAGCTGGCCAGATCGTCGGCCAGGCTCTCGGAGTTCTTGTCGATGAACCCGGCTCCGATCTCCTCGGCCAGCCGGGCATTGCCGGGATTCGACGACTGCAGGAGGACCGGCAGGTTGGGGCTCTGGCGCCGGACCTGCCGGATCAGCTCGACCCCGGCCAGTTCGTCGATGGCGCCGCCCCGCGGATAGGCGACATCGGAAATGACGCAGAGCAGGTAGTCGCGGTACCGCTCGTAGATCGCCATGGCCTCCTCGAAGGTGGATGCCATCAGCACCTTGGGCCGGGCCCGCAAGCGCAGGATCTTGCGCATCTCGTCGAGGTGCTCTTCGACGATCAGCCGGTAGGTCTGCTTGACGATCTCGCGATAGAGGACCGGCAGGTAGCGCGAATAGTAGCGGATCGAATCCTCGACCAGCAGGATGACGCGGACGAGGCCGATGCGGGTGTCGTTGGCGACATTGAACCGGTCTTCGACCAGCTTGACCATGGCCAGGAAGATCTCGGAATTGCCGTTCCAGACGAAGACGTTGTCGAAGCCGGCCAGCAGGTGATGATTCTGGTCGAAGAACCCGATCTCGGCGTTGTCGTTGAGCAACAGCAGGATCGGGATCTGAGGATCGATGGCCCGCAACCGCGTGGTCAGACTGCGCCAGTCGACGCGATGGACGCGGCTGAGCACGATGACCAGGTCGAAGCGGCGGCCCTGCATGCGCTGGACGGCGGCCTCTTCGGACGAGACGCTGGTGATGCGCGGAGCATTGGCCAGATTGAGCTGGTTGTATTCGTCGTAGATGACCTCGGACAGGGGGGCGTCATGCTCCAGGCTGAAGGCATCGTAGGGCGGCGCCACCAGCAGGATCTCCCGCATGCGCAAGGGCATCAGGTCATGCAGGATGTCCCGGTTCGAGGTGTATTTGCGAAAGGAATCGTTGATGGGCGACATGGCGGTTGCTTCGACGAAGGTCGGGTCGTCATCCACTCTACCACACCAGGCCTCGACCAGCACGTGCGGGGCGGCCAAGCCAGGCCCGCTCTCTCAGCGATCGGCCACCGGCCGTTCGGTTCGGAGGGCGTTGGGAACCTGACGGCAAGCGCGAGCGCCCGGTGGGCAGGCCAGGAGCCTGCTACCCGCGGCGGCGCGGCGGGCGAGAGGGGCGAGGCGGGCGGCCGATGGCCCGGCGGGTCAGGGTGCGAGCGCTGGGGGACGGGCTCTTCCGGCCCGTGGAGCGGGAAGGCGATGGCCCTTTCTTGGAGGCGGGCTTTTCCCCGACTCGAGAACGAGGCGCGGACGAGGCGCGGGATGACCGCCCGGCGCGCGCCGGCCGAGCGAGAGGCGCGGCCTCGGAGTCGCCGGTCTCGGCCCGAGCGGCACCGGGAGCCGGGAACTCGATGCGGTGCTTCTTGTCGGGATTGGGCCGGTAGAGGATGATGACGCGACCGATGACCCGGACCAGCTCGGCCCGGGTGCCCCGCACGAGGGCGGCGGCGGCCTCTTCGCGCTCGATCTCGGCATTGTCGAGGATCTTGACCTTGATCAGTTCGCGCGCCTGCAGGGCCTCGCGAGCGGTGGCGAGCAGAGCGGGGGTGATGCCGCCTTTGCCGATCCGGACCACGGCTTCCAGGTCGTGGGCCAGGGCCTCGAGGTGCTTGCGTTGTTTCGGCGTCAAAAGCATGGAACGGACCTCCGGTGGGATGGCATCGTCGGCGCACGAGGCCCGACCGGCGGCAGGATACCACGGTTCGCCGGCCTTGGCGACCAGCCGTGCAAAGGAGGCATCAAAATCTCCACTCTTGAGGAGATGATCTTCAGAGCTAATAGAACGACTTGGCTCCATCGATACCGCCAGGGGCCGAAGGCCCCTGGACCCCTTGGTTCGGCCTGCCGAACACACCGCGTTCGGCGGGCGGGGGAGCGCCGCCCCGGTGGCCAGGGCGAGGCGTGTCGGCTGGCCACGCTGGATGCGGGGAGAGGTTGGCTCGGAGAGGGAAGCGGCTCGACTGGAAGCGGCAGGCGATGCTGGTGTAACCTTCCTGCAGATATTGGTAAGATTGAACAAAGCCAAACAGGAGGAGGGAGTATGCGATTTCCCGTGCAACCCTTACGGCCTTGGACGGCCCTGGCGCTGGCCTTGGTGCTGGTATTCCAACCGTTCCTGGCGGGAGCGGAAATCGACATGCAGAGAACCCTCCAGGAGCACGACCCCCAGGGCGAGGGCGGCGCCGAACCGGCTCTACAAGCCCCGCCGACCCCGGCCGAACCCCCGGCGACCGGCCCAACGGCCACTCCGCCCGACAACCCGTGGGCGCGTCTCTTCGAGCGCCTGACCCGGATCTTCGAACGCCTCACCCGCCTGTTCGAGCGGCTCGTCGACATCATCGCCAGCCGGGGAGGCCGCACCGCACCGCCCCGCAACCCCGGGTCCTCCCGCCCTGGCCCAGATGCTCCTTCCACCCCGCCCAGGAATGACTCCGGCACGCGTCCGACCACCCCTGCCTCCACCTTGGGGCCGCCTCCCTACGGCCGTGAGGGCATCGAGCGGATGTTCGGCCCCCCCGGGCAGAACCAAGTGACCGTCACCATGCCGGCCGGCCCCGGGGGACGGGACATCCCCGTCACCTGCCACCGGCTGATCGCCGACAAGCTGCGGGCCGTGTTCGAAGAGATCAAGGCCAAGGGCCTTTCCCACGAGATCCATACCTTCGACGGCTGCTACAACAACCGCAACAAGCGGGGCGGCACCACCAAGAGCACCCATGCCTGGGGCATCGCGGTCGACCTCAACGCCTCGGAAAACCCCATGGGCCAGAGGTGGCAGACTCCCGGGCAGAAGAAGCTGGCCGAGATCTTCCTCAAGCACGGCTTCACCCAGGTTGAAAACGATTACATGCACTTCCAGTACTGCCGCGGGTATTGAGCCCATCCCCGCGCGCAGCGATCGCCGCGCCCCTCTGGCCTCGGCCGACCTCGGCGCCGCCTGCTGACCCCAGCGCCGTCCGCCACCGAACCTCGGTCGTCCGGCGGCGACGCGGCCGGGAGGTTGTCGTTCACCCCTTTTTGAACGCCGTCTTGAAGCGTTTCTTGGGGTTGTCGAAACGGACGCTGGCCGGGTCGAACGCGCGGGGATCGAAAGGCCAGTAGCACTTCTGGTGATGCTCGAGCCAGTCTTTCATTTCCTGGAACGCTTTGCCTTTTCCAGTCTTCAAGATGGTCAGCATCTCCTCGTAGCCTGAAGGACCGCCGCAATCTTCGGGCGGGCAAGCGCCACCGCCGGCCAGACAGACGGGATACTTCGTATCGGAAGAGGGCAGGAGCATCCCTTCGAACAGGATCTCGTGCCTCCAGCCGTCCCCGAAGTCATAATTGTAGGTCATCCGCTGGCCCAGTTCTTGGAAGACGTCGGTCACCTTCACGGTCCAGCCCGGGATGGTCGGCGGATCATTCCAGTCAGGGTCGGGAATGCCGATCACTGTAGGTTTTCGCCGAAATTTCTGAGTGAGTTCGAAGGAGTGGAGGTGGTAATCCAACCACCCCATGGCATCTTGAATAGCGACATGGAATTGCCAGAAATCATACGTGGCTGGGATTTGAATCCGACGCCAGACGGGGGGATCAATTTCTTGCAGCGTGATCTTGAATTGATAGACGACTTTCGGCGAGCGTGCCATGGGCAGGTGGCCTCCATCATTAGGTATTCGGATCAGCTCATCCCCATTGGGGATCGGCTCAACAAACGATTCGTTTCTCCTCTTCCAGGGCGGGCTTTCCAAGCCTGGTTGAACGACGGCTTTTCGTTGCCAGCGTATCGGCGGGGAGGCTCGGCAGAGGTCGAGGTGCGCACAACAACAAAGGGGCCCCCGTTCAGGCCCCACAGCACTTCTTGAACTTCTTCCCGCTGCCGCAGGGGCAGGGGGCGTTGCGATCGGGTCGGGCGTCGGCGGTCAGGGGTTCTGGCGGATGCCTGGCTTCTTCGAGTTGCCGCAGATCGACAGGCTCGTGAGGATTCATGCCGATGATGAAGTGCCAGCCATGCTCGGCGCAGATAGCGGCATAGTGCTGGGCCTCGGTCGCGGAATGGACGTTGATGACGATGGGATTCTTCTTGTGACCTTTCTTGGGCATGGGACAAATCTCCTGGACAAACGATAGTTCCCTGGGCACCGCACACCAAATGGGGGATGGCAAATCCGCTGGCCCCCTTCCCCACCGCCCTCGGCGAGCGGGCTCCATCCGGCCGCCACGCACAACTCTGCCATCCTTTGGAGCCTGGTACCCTTAGAACCGGGATAGCATAAATCGGCGAGAAGGTCCAATTCTTTTCAGAATGAGGCTACCTCCTCGGGGACGCAGGGATCGGAGAGTGGCCAGCCTACCCACGTATGGCGGGGAAACCCACCAGGTCGATGAGGAACCGAGGGGCAGCAGGCAGGTCTGGCGCAAGCCTTCGAAGTAAAGGGTTAAGCGCTGGATGAAAGACTGATCGCGGATGATGATCCCGACCTCGATGTTGCGTTCCTGAGCGGCCTCGGTGAAATTCGCAGAGGTCACCAAAGCGATTGCGGCATCGACGATCAGGCACTTGGCATGCAAAACCGCCCTGGCCTTCGGGTCGAGCTGAAGCGATCGAGGGTCGTACCAAACTTCCGGCCTTGGCCTCCACGGCCAATGCCATGTCGCGAATTCGGTCGCGAACTTCTGGACGAGTTGGGCCGCCAAGGTGGAAGCATTGCCAGGAGTACGGTGCACATTCAAAAAGAACCTCACACGCAACGACGGGTCGGCCGCCAGTTTTTCCCCCAACCGTTGGAACAGGTCCCGGCCGTGGTGAATGGCATAGCCGACGAGGAGGATGTCACTCCGGCACTCCTCGATCAGGGTGTGGACGACAGCCTTGGTGTCGCGGGTGACCACGCCGGGCACTTCAGGCCCCGACAGGACGAGAGGTCGAAGGCCGAGGCGTCGGCTTGGCCCAGCCTTCGCGACCGGCTGATCTCGCCAAGGACTTCCGCTGCCTGCGAAAGCGTCCAACCGTTCTTCACGGCGGTTTCCAAGGCCTGCATGATGGGCATGACCAGGTCGGGACCAACAATCTGTCCAACTACATGGCTGGACAGCGTGGTGGCCCGTGGCCCACCTCGAAGGACGCTGGCCAGCTCATCGAGCTGCCAAGCATCCAAGGCATGGAACGGCTCAAATACGCTCATGGAGATAGAAAGAACTCGGCACCGAGGTTTTCGATGGTGGGAACCACCAGTGAACGATCGAGGAAATCGTTCCGCTGCTCGCACGAGGTTTCTGAAATCAACAAACACCCATGACAGGCGCTCCCATGCAGGGGTTGGGGATCATGCTCGCGCGGCGCGTGCAATGCACAGATCGGATCGTTGGAACACAGCCGGCCCATCTCCAAGGCCCGCGCTAGGGAATCGGCGCCGGATTGTGGCCGGGATCGCGCTTGAAGGCCAACAGCTTGGTATAGGCGGTGAATTTCCCGGCATTTCCTTGGCCGCCTAGGATGTTGGGGGTGGCCGCTTGCCCTACCCACAAGCCGATCTCAAAGGGCCAAGCCCCCAATCGGCCGGGCTGTCGTTCCCGTTCCAGTTCAAGCGCGCAGATGAGGCCGGCGGCACGACCAAGTTGGTCCAGGGTCAGCAGGCGGAGGGTGTAGCGCATCAGCACGGTCAGACCGGCCGCATCGATGGCCGACTCGCGCGCGATAACCGGGTTCCTGGGGGTCACGACCGTTGACCAGAAAGATGGAGACGGCCTTGGCGCCCCCCGGCAGGCCGGGGGCCAAGGCTTGGCGGATGGTGACCACGAGTTGTACACCGGGGTTGCCCACCAGCGGCACGGCCCGAGGTTTCTCGGAAATGCACAGAGGAACGGTGACCGTCGTTGACCGGGGAAGGCGACGGTAGCCGTTGGTTTCAGGGGTTCCGGGGCGGCGAAGGGGGGCTTCCTTGGCCGGGGTTTTACACGTGAGTTTTTCTTGGTCGGGAGTCTGGTAGCTCGTCGTGGTCGGCGCGGGGGTGGCTGGAGGGACCACAGCTTCGCGAACTACACCATCGCTCTCGCAACCATCAAGGGCGTCCAGGCCCGGCTCGGGGGTGCCGTCGACGGATTCCCAGACGTAATCGCCCCACGAAACCGTGGCCCGCAATTCATCGGCATCGGCGGGAACGATGACGCTCAGCCCCAGCGATGACGGCAGGAAGCTCTTCTGGCTGGCGGCCTTCTGCTCGGGGGCGTCGGCATCGTCGATTCCTTGCGCGTCGCCGGCGGCATCGATCTCTTCGGTGGAGGTCTCATCGAAGCGTTGAGCCAACGGCGCGTTCGTCGGCACCAGATAGCCGGTGAGATACCACCGATTCGGCGCTTCGGGCAGGAGTTCCCGGGCGCAGGGGTGATCGTTGTCGGGACCTACGAGGTCAAGCCGCAGCGCCTCGACCAACCCCTGTCGAACCTGGGCGCTGGTCGTCGAGCATCCGGCCATGGGCATCTCGGCAGATTGGTCCTTGGTTGGCGGTGTTCGTTCTCTGGATTGTTTGGCCATCAGTCAGCCTTCTTTCTTGGGCGGGCCTTCGGGCGCCGTTTCTCGGCCCAAGCCCCTGTCGACCAGGCCGGGCAATGATCAGATGACAGGGTCTTCGCTGGCGTGGGAATCACGACCACCAGCCCTGCCCATGAGTCATTCACCCCGCGAGGGCGGCGTCTTTCGACCTCGAGCAAGAAGCTCGAGAATTTTGCTGGGGGGGACGATGACCACCTTGCCGTCCCGCCAGATGGCGACGGGGTTTCCGGCGCGCTGGTGGTCGAGAAGGGCTTCCCGGACGGCTTCTTGAATCTTTCGTTCGAGGTCTCTCGCACGGGGGGATGGGACTGGTTCTTTTCGGATGTTACTCATCCAAGGCAACCCCTTTCCTGATCTTATGCCAAAGGTCCTTTTCAAATATCTGCTCCGCTCCAGGCTTCTCTTGTAAAGCAACCAGGCGTATCTCTCCCAGGGAGTTGTCGAAAATGAACCATGAATCGACTCGAACCCGATACCACTTCAGGAAGTTGGTCAAACCGACCCGATACCGCCGGCGAATGACTTCGGCCGGAACGGAATGCCCGCCGCGCCGAACCCGCTCCATGACGCGGTCGATGGCCAGATCGACCGACCGTAGCCACAGGAAGATCATGGTCACCGAGTATCCGGTCGCTTGCAGTCGTTCGATCCGTTTCAGCAGGGCGCGGTTGGCCAGATTGGTCTCGATGGCAAAGCTCTGGCGATGTTGCTCGAAGTGCGAAACCTTTTCGAGAAGGATCCGGCCGGCTCGCAGGTCCTGAGCGACGCCTTCGAACCCGGGCAGAGTCTTGGCGATCTCATCGGCATTGACGAAGGGCACGCCGGGGGGAAGCAACCGTGACGCGCAGGTTGTCTTTCCGGCGCCGTTCGGGCCGGCCAGGATCACCAGGTGGGGTGTGGGTAGTGCAAGACTGCTCACGGTTCGGAGTCCTCGTTCGCAGGTGACAACCCCGGCAGGGTGGCGTGAGAAGCTGAAGACTTCTTCTTGCGACCGCGTTTGGGGGCGGGGTCGAGGTCGGCGGGCGGGGAGTCGTCATCTGACGATGCGGGCGGTCGTTTGGGGCCGGCGGTCAGGCCCTTTCTGCGCTCTTCAGCGGCGCGGTCGGCATTGAGTTTCAGGAGGCGGGCGAGGACTTCGTCGCGGACCTCGTCGGGCCAGCGGTAGCGCCAGGGTTTCTGGCGGCGGCGGAAGGCGCCCTCGTCATCGTCGTCTTCGTCTTCTTCGTAGTCGAGCAGGAACTCGCAGGCGGTGGGAATGTCGCCCCAGCCGTAGGCGTCGAGGACGGCGCGGTCCATCTCGGCGTGCAGGGCGCGGAGCTTCTTGATGTCGGCGACGACGTCGGCGGGGGCACGGCCGTTGATGCCGGTGCCGTCGTGGCCGGGGTCGTGGAACCGGTTGTAGGTCTTGGTCAGGCCCTCATTGTTCTTCACCATCAGGGAAGCGCGAAACTCGTAGTAGGCGCGCCCGGCTTTTTCGAGCCGGTCAAGCGAGGCGCGAACGGGTTCGGGCAAGGTGGCGGCCACGGCCTGGGCCGCCTCATCGCCCCGCGCGGTCTCGAGCACCCCGGGCGGGAAGGGGAAGGTCTCGAAGCAGTCAACAATATTGTAACGAGGCCGATCTTCTAGGGTGGCTCCGAAAAAATTTCCCCATAGCTCATGGATAGGACATGACAAAGATGAAAAAAAAGCGAAACCGGTTGCCACAAAGTTAATCAGAGTCTGGTCATAAACCATACTCCCTGGAAGAAAAGTCAAACAAAAATGCTTACTAGTTAAGGCTTTTACTAAAACTCGTTGCATGCTTTGAATGGCTAAATACAAGGAAGGGGCTTTACCTGCATAATGAACCTGTTGCACAAACTTGCCCTGGGGGGGGGGGCAAAGGCTCGATCGTTCCCTTCCTTCATCCACAAGGTGGCCCCCAAAACGGGGGTCCCCCCACCACCCTCACTGGATCATTTGCCCTCCTTTCCCAGAGGAAACCTTGTGTTTCCAAAGTTTCCTCAGGTTGAATACCGCACAAACCAGCTTCCACTCACTATCACAAGCAGAGACGCCCCTTCGACTGAACCTAGTAAAGGCCATCGAACCCGCTTTGATTTGTCCAAATACAGGTTCAATCAGCGAACTCCGCAGCTTGTACTTCGCTCTTCCCTGCTTCGTCCTCAGTTTCCGGCCCATTCGTTCAGTGGCCGTACTGTTCTGTGGAATTCGTCCACGAGGAGCCGGCTCGCTCTTCCCCAGCGTCACACCTTCCCGCCGCACAGATACATAGGCTTCCATCCCTGCTGGCAGTGGCTTGGACAAGGCTTCTTCGGTCGCATATCCCGCATCGGCCAACGCTGATCTCGGCATCACCGTCTCGCCCGCTTCTTCCAAGTTGCTCACGGCCTTTTCCATCATCGGATGAAGCTGGTGATAATCGTTCTGATCCTGGGTGACTTCGGCTGCCACAATGATCTGGTGCGCATTGGCCACCGCCTGAGCGTTGTAGCCCTGGACATATCCTTTGCCGTTCTTCATGATCCGGCTCTCCGGATCCGTCACATTGGCTTTCGGCTCTGGAGCCTTCGCCTCCTCCTTAGGAGGTCGCCCTCGAGGGGAGCGACCAGCCGCCTCTTGCTCCTTCCGCCTTCGCAGCATCTCTTCCCGTTTCGCCTCTTCCGCCGCTTTCCGTGCCTCAATCTGGCGAAGGCATTCAGCCAACCGCTGTTGCCGTGACTTCCGGCTCTGAAGGCTCGACGGCAATTCATCGCCCCGGCGCTTCCCGAATTCCTCGTCTTCTTTGGCATCCACAGCCTGGGCCTCAGCCACGATCTGGTCGATCTCTTGGCGAATCGCTTCCTCCGTACGATTGGCAGCCAAGGACGCATTGCCCGCCATCTTCGTCCCATCGAGAGCGATGGTTCCTGCCTTGGTCAGGCCAGCTTCTCGGCAAAGCTCGAGGACTCGCGCGAAAAGGTCTTTGAAATCCTTCTCGTGACATTGTCGGAATCGGGCGATGGAAGAGTGGTCGGGGCGAAGGTTCCCGCAAATGACTCGGAAGGCAACGTCGACTTCGCACATCTGCTCGATCTTCCGGCTGGACCGAACTCCCAACGAATAGGCATAGACCAGAAGGGTGGCCACCATCTTGGGCTCATACCAAGCACCACCCCTGCCATCGGCTCGGGCCTTCCGATAGAAAACTTTCAGGTTCATGCTATCGATGGCATCGATGATGAACCAAGCATAGTGCCCTTCAGGCAACGATTCACGGACATCGGGGGGAAGCGAGAAGTTTTGATCGCGGTTGGCGAATCTGATGTTGGGAGCCATGTAACCAGCCTCACAAGAAGATGTCCGATTATACCATGAATTATCAAAAAGTACAACCAAAAAATCAATATTCATGCAACAGGCTCCCAGGAGGCCGATATGCGAAAACTCAAGAGGCTGTTGCATGAATGCCCAAAAGGGCCATTTTTTCTGTACGGTCCACCAGCAAACACGCTCCTGATCAGGAGCGCTTTGTGCCGGAAGTCCGAAAAACGGATTCATGCAACAGGCTCCTGGCGTCAGGATAATCGGACTGAGATGCTGGAGGCAAATGGACCACGTGGCCTACGTCATCTGATGCCTAGCGAGAAGGCCTAAAAGAACGAAAACCCGCACCAGGCGGGTCTCCGAAAAAGTGGAGCTGATCGGGATCGAACCGACGGCCTCGACAATGCGAATGTCGCGCTCTCCCAGCTGAGCTACAGCCCCATGTCCTCTGCATGGTAGCGCATTTCGGGCCAAAATTCAAGGGGAGAGCGCAAACCGCTGAAATTCTGCCTCAAGGGAGCGGAGGGGGAGAGAGGGCCGGGCTTTCTCTATCCAGGGCACCGTCCAACTCCAGCCGCTCCAGCGGGCGACCAGCGGGCGACGCTTGCCTTTTCTGCGGAAGGCGCAGAGAGAAGAACTGGGAAATACGACATGTCCTGCCGCGTCGTGGCGAGAGAAAGATCGCCAGCGGAAGGGCCGAGGGCGATTCGGCGATTTGCGCAATGGGGCCGGACCGGGTATGCTGAGGCCACGTTCTCCATCTGTCCGTCTGTCGAGGTGTCGCATGTCCCGCACGCGTTGCTGCTGCCTGTCGCTTCTGCTCCTGGTCGGCCTGTTCATGCCACTGGCCGGCATTGCCCAGACCGCGGCCCCGACCGCGGGCCGTGGCACGCCGGCCACGGCGGAACCGCCGCTGTTGAGCGCCGGACCGATGACGCCGCCCCCGACGCTCGCCGGGCCGCCGCCCCTGGTCGTTCCGCCGCTGCCAGTGGCTCCGCCCACCTCGTCCACGAGTCAGGGCGGGCCGGCCGCCGCTGCGATGGCCGGAAGGGGCGCGCCTCTGGCGACCCCCACCTCGGCAGTCGTGCCAGCCCCCCTCTTGCCCGCGGGAACCAACGCCGTCCCCGGCAGCGCCCCGGGCCTGGGCGCCTCGCCCGGGACAGGGACCGGCGCGGCCCTCCTGCCTGAAGCGCCCTACCGGCCGATGGCGCCGGTGCCGCCAGTGCCGCCCCCGACGCCGGGCGCGGGCCTGCCTCCAGCGCCGCCGGCCCTGCTGCCGGCCGCTCCCGGTAGCCCCACCACCGGGGCAGCGGCACCGAGCGCGCCTCCGCCGCTTCCTCCTCCGCCGCCGCTGGGGCTGATGGGGGCGGTCCCGACCACCCCGCCCGGGCCTTCCACCGCGGGCGTCCACATCCGGGGGTCCCGCATCACGCCGGCGACGCCGGCCCGCCTCCGCCCGCCCGCCCCGCCGCCCCCGCCGGCGCTGGTGCCCACCGCGCCCGGCCTGCCGCCGACCGTGCCCAGCCACGGTCTGTTGCCGGAAGCCGCGGCCAATCTGCGGCGGTTCACCCGGGCGGTCAGCGCCCTGCGCGACCTGCCGCAGAACCCGCACAGCGCCCCGCTGATCCGCCAGATCCTGCGGATTCCCGCCCTGGCCACGAGGCTGGTCGGCCTGGTACCGTTCCCGCTCCCGCATTGGTACCAGACCTCGCCCGACGAGATCGTCGTCCGCGACCGCTCGTTCAATGCCTACGAATACCGCCATTTCGGCCAGTTCCAGACCCGGCTCAACGGCTGGATCCGACCCATCAGCACCAACGTCCACGTCGACCTGCGGTTCGACGGACGCGGCCGGCGCGACCTGGGGTTGAAGGGGGTGGTGTCCCGGCAGGGTCCGTTGACCGGCACCCTGCATTTCACCGGCACCGACCGCGTCGGCCGGGCCTGGACCCTCCAGATCATCATGGAAGGCCTGCTGGTCAATGATGACGGCTACCCGTCGGGCGGCACGCTGCGCATCACCGGCACCGACCCCCTGCAGCGGATGGCGACCCGCAGCGTGACCTTCCCGCAGCCGATCCTGGAAGCGCCAACAAATCCGCGCGACCGGCGAACCCGCCGGTCGCGTCAGGAGAGCCATCCCAAGCCCTGAGGGGAGGCAAGACGTTCTGGCGGGGACGGCACCTCGGTCGAGGTGGCCGTCCCCGCGCGGCACTAAACGACGTCTCGCATCTTCGTTCCCCTCTCGCCAAGGATCACCGGGCCAGGCCCGGCGTTTTTCTCGGAACGAGGATTACTTGCTGGCGGCCCACAGGCCGTGCAGATTGCAGTGTTCCCGCACGGTGAAGGCCGTCGGCTTGATGGGGAACAACGCTTCAGGCTTGTCGCCGGGCTTCAGGAAATGGGTGTAGGATTTCTCCCCGGCGAGGAGCTGGATCCACTCGATGTAGTGCTTCTCCTCCATCGGGTGCGTGACGCTGCCGACCTTGACCAGCAAGCCCTGGGCGGTCTCCTCGACGACCGGCACGTGCTTCTCCTTGGCGGCATCGACCGTGTTCTCGACCAGGTGGGTCATGTTCTCGCCGCAGCAGACGAGGTTGGCCGCCCCGGCGTGGACGACCTCGACGACGTTGCCGCAATGCTTGCACTTATAGACTTCGTGGAGTTTGGGCATAATCCCTCCTTGAATTTCCGAAATGGCGGAAGGATTATACGTTTCCCCCCGCGGCAGGTCAACCGGCCCATTTGACATCAGGACCACAGGCCGCTAGATTGGAAGCATGAATATGCATCGCTGTCGTCTCGTCCCCGCTTCCACGCTTCTGGCCGCGCTCCTGGTTCTGGTCGCGGCCGGCCCTCTGACCGCCCAGCAGGTCATCCAGCTCAAAGACCAGACCATCATCCGCGGCAAAGTCCTCGAGATGACCAACGATACCTACCGCATCCTGACAACGTCCATGGGCGAGGTGAAGATCCCGGCCAGCCAGGTGGTGTCGATCGTGATGGAAGGCGCCGCTCCCCCGGCCATTCGCGAAGGCGCCCCCGCCCAACGCCCTGGCGCGGCCGCTCGCCCCACCGCCGCGCCGCCCGCGCGCGCCCAGCCACAACCGGTGACGCCGGCTCCCAGCCGGTCTGACGACCTGCGGGAACAGCAGCAGCAGGTCAACACGCGGGTGCAATCCATGATGATGGATGGCAATTTCCTCAACAAGGTCACCGCCCTCCAGGATTCCCCCGAAATGGTCGATGTCTTGAATGACCCCGAGGTGATGCAGGCCATCCAGAGCGGCGACTACCAGTTCTTGATGAACAACGAGAAAATGCAACGGCTCATGAACAGCCAGGATATCAAGGACATCCTCGGGGACGTGGAATGAGAACCCACGCCCCGACCAGGAGCAGAGAGGAATGTACAAGAAGAGGATCATCCTGCCATGGGCGCTCACCGTATTCCTAGCCACCCCGATGGCCGGGGGCACCCCGGTCGCCACCCCGCCCCCCGCTCCTGACCGCCCGGCCCCCGTCATCGCCCCTGCCGCCACCGGGCGAGGTCAAACCGCGGCCAGGCCCCGCCGACGCGAGGCAGGAGCGGGGCGCGCGCCGACCACCGTCACGGCGACACCTTCCTCCGCCTCCTCCCTCGTGGCCACCGCCACCCCGCCCCGGCCCCCGGCGGCGGGCCCGTCGCGGGCGCCGACGGCCCCGGTCGCCGACAACCCTCTGCGCCAGGCCTTCAAGCCGACCGAGCGGTTCGTCGATCTGCGCGATCTGCTGGCCGCCATCAGCCAGCAGACCGGCCTGTCGCTGATGGTCAGCCGGGCGGTGCGGGGCAACCTCAATGAAGTCAAGGGCGAGACGGTCGAACAGGTTCTGCAAGAGGCCCTGGCTCCCCGCGGATTCGAGTGGCGCCTGTATGACGGTTGTCTCTACGTGGGGGAACGCGGCCTGCTCGAGGATCTGTGGAAGGTCATGCACATTCCCCTCAAGGCCAAGATCACGCGGGGCAAGCGGCTCAATGCCGATTTCCGCAACCTCGAGCTGCCGACCATCGGCCGCATCCTGCGCAACTTCTCGGGCATCGACATCCGGTTCACCGAACAGATCACGGGCAACATGACGATGCGGATCATCGACATGCCCTGGGAGCGCGTCCTGCTCGGCATTGTCTACCTGAACGGGTTCCGCATGATGGAGACCGACTTCTCGATTCTGATCTCGCCGTGACCCTGAGCGGGCGGAGGAGCCGGCCCGGGCTGGCCCTGGGGCCCCGCGATGGTGCGCGGCGCTCGCGGGTGGCGGTTCTGCGACAGCCCGGTCGCTCAGGAAAACTCCGCCCCCTGCCGATAGACCCGCCATGCGACGATTGTGCACGTTCGGCCTTCTGGTGATCGGCCTCGCCGTTCTGCTGTCGGGGTTCGCCGCTCCCCCCGAACCCTCGATCGACCTGCAGCAGTATCAACGTCTGCCGCTCAGCATCAGACTGACCCGCTTGACCCAGGCTGGCATCCATCTGTTCGACCGGCGACGGTATGAAGAGGCCATCGCCGTGTTCGAATCGATCTTCCAGCTCGACCCCAAGAACCTGGGCGCCATGTTCTGGATCCGCAAATGCCAGGAAAAGCTGGCCCGCGAGCGGAATGAGCTGGCCAAGGCCGACCTCTACCGCAAATACGGCGGCCTCGGCACCAAGGAATGGAAATACGACAACTGGACCTGGGGGCCGACGGTCGGGCATTTCGTCATTCGCCAGTCCAAGCCCAAACCGTATGTGCCTCCGGTTCGCAAGCGCACCCCGCGCGCCTCCGACGAGGTGCTGGCCAAGGCCAAGGAGAAGGCGGCCGGCGGCGACCCGCAGGCCCTGTTCGAACTGGCCATGCAGCACTGGTCGCGGGGCGAGAAGGAACCCGCCCTCGACGCCTTCGAGGAGGCGGTGGAAAAAGACCCCGAGATCGCGGGCCTGGACGACGAAGAGATGCTGGCGCGCATCAGCGACGAGATCACGGCCATCATCGCGAAGGGCGGAGCCAGCGCGGCCCAGCATCTGCTGGCCGGCCGGGTGGCTCGCCTGCAGGGCGACCTGCCCGGGATGATCCGGCTGCTGGTCAAAGCGGTCACCCTCGACCCGACGCTGGCGGACAAGGCCCGCAGCTACCTCGAGACCATGGTGGTGACCGGCAAGGCCCAGTTCTTGCTGAAGCTGCCCGAGATCTTCTCCTTCCGACAGGCCTACGCTTTCGAGGAGGGCGAGGACCGGTTCTATCTGAAGACCACCTTCGCCCCGTCGACGCCCTTCCCGATGGTCCCTCTCGATCTGATGTTCGACTGGACGGCGATCAAGAGCATCGACATCCTGGCCAGCGATGTGCTGTTCGTCTTCGTCGATCCGGCCGTCCAGGGCATGACGCGCCTGTGGCTGACGGCCCGCGAAAAAGAAGGGCCCTTCCCCAACTACTACGCACGGTTGCTCATCCATCTGGATCCCGACCGGCTCCCCTCGATGGATCTGTCGAACGTCAACGTCTCGCCCGACCTGCCCGACAACTGGAGCATGGTGATCGGCCCCGACAGCTCGTTCGGTCAGGCCTTTCCCCCGCCCCAGTACGAGAGCACGACCGAGAATTTCCTGATTCGCGGCTATCAACTGGGCACGAGCAACGGACGCGGCCCCAGCCTCGTCCTGCGCGACTTCCGGATCGCCCCGCCCCCCTCGCTCGACGTCTGGAAGGCTCTCGACGCGGTCGGTAGCGGCATCTGACCAAAAGGGAACGGGGCCCGCGGACGGGGCCCCGTGCGCAGTCAGGAAAAAGAGTCAGAAGGTCTTGACGGTGTCGTCGACGATGTCGAACACGACCTGGTCGCGGTAGATCAGCAGGGTCTGCTCGTGCGCGCTCTCGGGAAGGGAGGCGCTGAGCCGCCAGTAGGTCTCGATCCCGCCGGGGGTGTTGGCGGTGAACTCCTGCGCGAGCACGGGGCGATCCTGCAGATCAGGCACGACGTGACGGCGCCACAGGTCGTGCACCCGCTGCGGGACATCGGTGAACGCCACCTTCTCGACGGTGAAACTGCCTTCTTCGACGCAAGCCAGCAGGTCTTCCAGGACGGTGGCGAGGTTCTTGAACTGACCGGTGGGGTCGCCGTTCTCGAACTGGAAGATGAGGGCCGCCCGCTTCTCGCGCGGCAGATTCTGGTAGAGGATCTCGCTGACGCAGCCATCGGACCGGATGGTGCGGAAGCGGTAGAAATCGGTCCTGGACTGGGGTTTGCCGGCATTGAGGATCATGCGGTACCGTGACAGACTGACTTCCTTGGCTTCGGGTTCGTGGCGCATCCAGGTTTCGACCACCCATTCCGGGGCCTCATTGAGGCCGATGAGCGCGACGTCGATGCGCCCGGTCGCCGAGCAGTCGAGCAGCCGATTGATGGTCAGGACCAGGCCGGTCTTGTGGGATACCGTCTGGTGATTCCGTTGGACTTCCTGGAGGAACTGCTGGTCGAAATCGGCCAACCGCGCAGCCATTCCGGCCGGAGCGACCGCGACGAGCAGAGCAAAAAAGATCATTCCCACCTTGGACATTGGCGACACATTCCGATGAGCCATAGCGTTCAGGTTCCTCCGAGATTTCCTGCCAGCGTCCGGTCGAGCGGGATCGTTCAGGGCAGGAGAGGCAGCATATCACAAACAATGAGGCAGGTCAAGAACATTTTTTGGTATTTTCAGCCCTGCGGCTTTGTGGTTAAATGGAGGGGAGAAACCCCTTCGACGAGGTGCTCCATGAACGTGCAACGCGAGACCACCCCGCCCCCGGTCGTCGCCACTCCCCTGGGTGAACGAGCGGCCCTTCCCGGGGGCCTGCGAGAGCTTTTCGAGATCGACCTCTTCCGGCAGGCGGTTGGCGCGCCGACCACGACCGAGAACCAACACTTCGCCTGGTCGAACCGGCGCCGTCCGACCGCTCAGCACCCCAAGATCTGACCCATGCGCACAGAGCGGGTCAGCCCGATCAAGAAGGCGCTGATCGCCGGCTACCCGGTCATCGGCATCAACACCTGGGAGGAAGATCAGACCGTCGCCGCCCTGGGCTTGTTCGCGCGTTCGGTCTTCGGCGCCGACCGTCCCCTCATCCGCTGGGACCTCAGCCATGGCCTGACCTGCGGCGAGACGGTCCTCGATCCGGCGCCGACCCCCGACCTCGCCCTCGACAAGATTCTGGCCCACCCTGACCCCGGGTTCTTCGTGCTGCACGACCTGCAAACCTACCTGGACCGCCCCGAAATCCAGCGCCGGATTCGCGATCTGGCCCAGGCTTTCCGGGGGCAGAACCGCTTCGCCTTCTTATTGGGGCCCGACTTCCGGGTGCCGCCCGCCCTGGGAAAAGACGTCTTCGTCGTCGACTTCCCCCTGCCCGATCTGGCCGAGCTGCGAGAGATCGTCGAACGTGCGCTGGCCGCCGCCGCCAAGAAGGGGGCCGAGTGCCACCTCACCCAAGACCAGATCACCCAGGCGGCCATGACCCTGAAAGGGTTCACGGCGGCCGAGGCCCAGTTCAGCCTGAACAAACTGCTGTGGGGCCAGAAGACGATCACCGAGAGCCTCTTGCAGGCCTTGCACGATGAAAAGGAGCAGATGGCCCGCAAATCGGGCATCCTGGAGTATGTGCGGGTCTCGGCCAGCATCGATGATGTCGGCGGCCTGCAGAATCTGAAAGACTGGCTGATCAAACGCAAGAAGCTGTTCTCGCCCGAGGCGGCGGCGGCCGGCATCACGCCGCCGCGCGGCTTGCTGATGATGGGCATCTCGGGGTGCGGCAAGTCGCTGTCGGTGAAGGCGATCAGCCATCTGTGGCAATTGCCTCTCTTCCGGCTCGACATGAATCAGGTCTACTCCGGACTCTATGGCACCCCGGAGGCGGCCTTCCACCGCGCCATCAAGTTCGTCGAGGCGGTCGCCCCCGCCATCCTCTGGATCGACGAGATCGAAGGCGGCATCAGCAGCGTGGCCATGAAGGACGGCAGCACCGGTTCGCACATCTTCTCCGCCTTCCTCACCTGGATGCAGGAGAAGTCAGCCGATGTCTTCGTCGCCGCCACCGCCAACCGCATCGACCTGCTGCCCGCCGAGATCATCCGCAAGGGGCGGTTCGACCAGGTCTTCTTCATCGACCTGCCCAGCGACCGCGAACGGGAGGAGATCTTCCGGGTGCATCTGGCCCGCCGGGGGAACGACCCCGCCCAGTTCGACCTGACCCTGCTCAGCGTGGCCACCGAATACTGGAACGGGGCCGAGATCGAGCACGTCATCGAGGCCGCCATGGTCGAGGCCTTCCACCGGGGCACCCCCTTGCACCAGGACGACCTCTACACGATCATCCGCAATACCGTTCCCCTGTCGCGCACCATGTCGGAGCAGATCAAATTCATCAAACTGTGGGCCAGCGAGCGGGCCATCTCGGCTTCGGCGGCGCCGCAGAGCTGACCCGCCTCGCCCCTGGCGACCCTCTTGCCCGGCGAGGGCCTCGCCCGCCGGCCCCCGCCGCTGGCACGATCGCCTGGGGCGGGCCCTCGGCAGCCATCCGACCCCGCCGACGATCAGCGGCAATCCAACCGGCTGATTGGCGAACATGCCCTGGAGATAGGTATTTCGGGCATTGCGAGGAAAATGTCTGCCCCCCTGGAATCGACCTTGCCCTGAGGCATTGGCGATCGGCGCACCCCGAGGACCTCGCCCTGATCCGGCGTGTACAATTTAACTTGCCTTAGCAATGATTTAACGCTATCCTTTTCTTAGATGAAACTAAATTTTGTTGCGTTATCACTCTTTCTGAGGCAGCTATGGTTCGCGACAACCGCACCCTGACCGACCTCGGGGCTGGCCAGACCGCCACCATCCGCGACATCGATCTGTCGCATCCGGCCGGGCAGCGGCTACTGGAACTGGGGTTCACCCCCGGCACCCCGATCACCGCCATCGGTCGGGCGCCCATGGGCGATCCCACCACCTTCCAGGTGCGCGGCTACCGCATCGGTCTGCGGGCGGCCGAGGCCCGCCTGATCGGGATCGATCCGCCGCCGCCGCACCGGCGGTGACCTCTTTCACTCCATCGCACGACCTGCCACAGCCGGCCATCTACCTGGTCGGCAACCCCAATTGCGGCAAGACCAGCCTGTTCAATGCCCTGACCGGGGAGCGGCAGCATGTCGGCAACTGGCCCGGCATCACGGTCGAACGCCTGGAAGGAAAGCTGGCCGGCGATCAGGGGTCGATCCGGGTCGTCGACCTGCCCGGCGCTTATTCCCTGACCCCTCTCACCCCAGAAGAAGGGGTAGTGCGCCAGGTCCTCGACGAGGCCTGGGAGGGAGTGGTGGTCGACGTGGTCGATGCCACCACCCTGGAGCGGAACCTGTTTTTGACCCTGCAATTGCGGGAGCTGGGCTTCCGGCCGGTGATCGCCCTCAACTGCATGGATGCGCTGGCCGCCACCGGCGCCTCGCTCGATCCGGCCGCTCTGGCCCGGCAGCTCGACTGCCCCGTCTTTCCCACCGTGGCGCGTACCGGGGAGGGCGTCGACGCCCTGCGGCAGGCGTTGCCCGGCCTGCTGGCCGACCGCCTGGCCGCCCTGTCGCCACGCGCCGCTTCACCTGGCAAACCGCGGCTGGTTACCGACCGCCCCTCGCCATGGGCAGGCCCCGCGCAAGAGCGGGGCGGCGGCCGCCATCGCCGCCGGCGCGGCAAGCCCTGGCCGACCGGGCCCGCGCCAGCCCCTGCCTTGGCCGACGATGTTCCGGCGGGCAACGGGGCCGGTGACCATGGTGGTGAGGCCTTGGCGGGATCGGCCAGGTCAACTCCGGTCGCCGTCCCGACCGCCACCTCAGTCGCCACTCCGGCCGCCACCCCGGCCAACGCTCCGGCGCCACCCCCGACCGCCACCCCGGCCAACGCTCCGGCGCCGCCCCCGAGCGACCCTGCGGCCACCCGCCCACGATCGACCGCCGGCGTGATCGATCTGCCGCCCCCCTGGCAGGCGGCCCTGACGGCCACCCTGGCCTGGCTCGGCCACGAGCCGGCCACGGCCACGCCCAGCCAACGACTGGCCGCCCTGCAGGCCCTGGTGGAGGTCCGATCGCCCTCCCGTTCGCCAGCGCTGCAAGCGATTCAAGAGCGGTTGGCCGCCGAACTGGCCCGCGGCACCGGACGTCCGCTGTCGGTCGCCGCCCTGCCCTGCGAACTGGCGGCCGACCGCTACCGCCGGATCGGCGAGGTGCTGGCCGGGTGCTATCGGCCGGCGCCCGCGCCCATCGATCCCTTGACGGCCCGACTCGACCGGGTGCTGGCCCATCCCTGGTGGGGGCTTCCCTTGTTCGGTCTGATGATGGCGGTGGTGTTCTGGTCGACCTTTTCGCTGGGGGCGCTGCCCGCCGCCTGGGTGGAAGAAGCCCTGGCGTGGGCGACCGAGGCGGTCGAGGCCCGCCTCGCCGACAGCCTGCTGCGCGATCTGCTGGTCGACGGGGTGCTGGCGGGGGTCGGCGGAGTGCTGGTCTTCCTGCCGAATATCGCCATCCTGTTCTTCTGGCTGGCCTTGCTCGAAGATTCGGGGTATCTGGCGCGAGCGGCCTTCCTGATGGACTATTTCATGCAGAAGATGGGCCTGCACGGGCGCGCCTTCGTGCCGCTGCTGATGGGCTTCGGCTGCAACGTGCCGGCCATCCTGGCCACCCGGATCATCGAACACCCGTGGCAACGGCGCCTGGCGATGCTGTTGATGCCGCTGGTCGGCTGCTCGGCCCGCCTGCCGGTGCTGGTGCTGCTGTGCGGCACCTTCTTTCCCGACCGGCCCGGCACGATGCTCTTCCTCATCTACCTGATCAACCTGCTGGTGCTGTTCGCCATCGGCCGAGCGGCCGCCTCGCTGGGCGGCCCACGCTCCACCGGCTTGTTCCTGCTCGAGATGCCGCCCTATCGGCTGCCGACCTGGCGGACGATGCGCGGTTTCCTGTGGGAAAAGATCTGGCATTTCATCGAAAAGGCCGGGACGGTCATCCTGCTCGGATCCATCCTGATCTGGGTATTGTCGGCGTTCCCGCGCGAGGTGCCGTTGAGCCGCGCGTACGATGCCGAGATCGCCCGCCTGCAGGCCACGCCGAGCGATGATCTCGGGGAGGCGGTGGCGCGTCTCGTGCGGGCCCGCGATCAGGAGCGCCTGGCCGGCCGCTGGATGTCCCGACTGGGACGAGCCCTGCACCCGCTGGTCGCCCCGCTGGGGTTCGGCTGGCGCGAAGCGGTCTCCTTGATTCCCGGGTTCCTGGCCAAGGAAGGCATCGTTTCGACGCTGGCCGTCCTCTATGGTCCGGTCGATGACGACCTCGGGGCGGCCATGCGGCAGGAAGGCATGACCCCGCTGGGGGCCTTCGCGTTCATGCTGTTCACCCTGCTCTATGTGCCCTGTCTTTCCACGCTCGGGGTGCTGTGGCGGGAATCAGGGTCGTGGGGGTTCACCGCCCTTGCCCTGGTTTTTCCCGCCATGCTAGCATGGATCGTCGGGTTCATCGTCTACCAGGGCGGACTGGCCCTGCAGGCCTGGGCCGCCCGCCCGGGAGGGTATGACCTGGCGCTGGTCGTCCTTCTCGCCCTCGGATCGGCGGTTCTGCTCGTTCGCCGGGCCTGGTGCGAGGTGCGGGGCGGAGGGTGCGCCGGATGCCCATCGCGCGCGACCTGTGCGCGGTCCAGAGTCGAAGCGGGAGGTTCGTGTGAAAAAGCCTAAGGGCGGCCTGTCGGGAACGCTGGAATCCTATCTGGAGCTGATTCACGAGCTGCAAACCCAGTATGGAGCGGTGCGGGTCACCGATCTGGCCGACCGGATGGGTTGCAAGACGCCCTCCGCCACCAGCGCCCTGCGGCGCCTCGCCCACCTCGGGCTGATCAACTACGAGGCCTACCGACCGGTCACCCTCACGCGCGATGGCAAAGCCGCCATCCGGCGGATGAGCGCGGGGCACCGCATCCTGGCCGATCTGTTCACCACCGTTCTGGGCCTGCCGGCCGAACTCGCCGAACCGGAGGCCTGCGCTCTCGAGCACCGGATCTCCCCCACCCTGCTGGCCCGCATCGGCACCCTCATGGATTTCCTGCACGGCCCCCCCGGGGGCACCGAGTTGCGTGATGCGCTGCAGCAGCGATTCGCCAAATATCTGGCATCGGCAGAAGGCCAGGAACGCGGTGGCCCCAAGGCTTCCGCCTGACCTGCGCCTTGGTTGAGCCCTGCCCGGGCCGGGCCCGTCGGCGACGCCGACCGCCAGACGGTCCCCGCCCAGCCCCACAAGCGGTCGGCGCGCGTTCTGGGCCGCGAGTCGGAGGCCGCGCGTGAAGGTCAGCCTCGCCGATATTCTCTCCCGGCTCGAGTCGCCCGACGAAGCGGAGCGGATGCAGGGCCTGCTCGACCTGGTGCAGGCCGGCGGCCCGCCGCCCCTCGATCTGCTGTTCCGCCTGGCCAGCGAAGATCCGTCGCCCGGTGTGCGCTATCACGCCCGACGCGCCTTCGCCGCCTTCCGAGCGCCGACGCCGCCGCCAGCAGCCACGTCCGAACGCCCGGCTCCTGCCGAACGCCCGGCCGCCCCCGATGATCCGCGGGGTCCGAGCGATCAGGCGCCCCCCGAGCCCAGCCGACCGGTCTCACCAGCGGCTGACGAGGCCTGGCAGCGCGATCTGGCCGCCCTCGATCCGGCGCGGCGCCTCGCCGCCGCCCGCCAGGCGGTCGAAGCGGGCGCCCGCGCCCCCCTGCCTTGGTTGATCCAGGCGCTGAGCCGCGAATCGGCCCCCGAGGTCCGCGCCGCCCTGGTGGCGGCGATCGGGCACCTGGGCGGCCCCGAGCAGGTCGAGGTGCTGGCCCCGTACCTGGCCGATCGCGACCACCGGGTCCGGGCCAATGCCGTGGAAGCGCTGGCCGCCATCGGTTCCGACGAAGCGATCGTCCGGTTGATCCCGCTCATCCACGATCCCGACCATCGGGTCCAGGCCAATGCGCTCCGGGCGCTGGCCGGCATCGAAGGCACGTCCATTCCCCGGCTGTTGCGGCACCTGGCCCAGGACGGCGAACTGTGGAACCGGGATGCCGCCCTGCACGCGCTCGACGTGCTGGGTGCGCCGTTCGCCCTGCACCTGCTGGCGGCCATGGCGGCGAACGATCCGGTGGCGCGGCTGCGACAGAAGGCCCGCGCCGCGCTGGAACGCCATGCCGCGGCCGCCTCCTCGCACGCGGGGGGGCTGGCCCGTCATCTCCTGGAGCGGCTGCCGCCGGCGACCTGACCGGCTCGGCCACGGGCCGCCCGTTCATCGGCCGAAAAAGCGACTGCCCCGCGCAGGCAGCAAGGCGGGGCAGCGGCGGCGGAGCGAACGAAGGGGTGGAGCGAAGCGGGGATCAATCCTCCCCGGTCTGGGCGCAATACAGCGAATACACTTCGAAGGTGGAGAGGTTTTCCAGCAGCTCTTCGGCCTGCTCCTCCATCCAATCCACGAAGCTGTCGTCGGTCATCAACTCGGTGATTCCTACCATTCCGGGGTGGACCATGGTTCCCTCCTTGAACTCGCTACTCCATCTGTCAGTGTGGACCGGCTACTTGATTCATCGTACGGATTCGTTCCGTACCGAAGAGGTCATCGGCACAATTCCGGAAATTTTTGACATTCGAGGCCGGCCCCCCTGATAATGGAGGAGTCCGGAGACACGCATGGAGGGACCAGGACCCTCCATGGGAAAGGATGACAGGATGGCCATCATCACCATTTCCCGGGAAATCGGCTCAGGCGGATCGTTCATCGCCCTGAAACTGGCGGAAGCGCTGCACTACACCTGCGCCGACAAAGAGATCCTGCACGAGATCGCCAAGAAGATGGGCAAGCCCCAGGAAGAGCTGCAGGACTTCGATCAGGAGACCTACAACCGGATCAGCGTGTTCTTCCAGGAGGCCCTGGCCAGCATCGCCAAAGGCGGGCGAGTCTTCCACCCCTTCGGGATCGGCCCTCTCGACTGGGACGGCATCGATCTGTTCACGCCCTTTCCCCAGACCGAGTTCAAGGAAGACGAGTACCTGACCGTGCTGCAGCAGGTCATCAGGGAACTGGCAGCCAAGGACCGCACCATCATCATCGGACGCGGCGGGGCCCGCATCCTGGCCGACCACCCCAGTGCGCTGCATCTGCGCATCGTCGCCGACGAGGCCACCCGCATCGCCCGCATCATGGACCAGCAGAAGGTCGATGAGGCGAAAGCCCGTGAAGTCATCGCGCAGAGCGACGAGGCGGCCCGCACCTTCATCGCCGACTTTTTCGACGTGGATTGGGCCGATCCGCATCTCTACCACCTGACGCTCAACACCAGCCGGCTCGACATCGACCGCTGCGTGGAGCTGATCCTCGATCAGGTGGCTCGCCTGCCGAGCCCCGGGCCCGCATGAAGAAAGCGGCGGTCGGCGCGCTGCTCGTCCTGTTCACCCTGGTCGTGGTTCAGGTGTGGCTGACCCCGCAAGGGTCGACGCCGGCCTGGCGAGCGCACTTCGATCGCGAGATCCTGACCGCGCCGTGCCGCCTGGGCGACCACATCGCGGTGCTGGGCGACCGGCGCGAGATCGCCCTGCTCGACCGGCAGGGCCAGGTGGTAGCCCGGCAAGCGCTGCCCCGGCCCCCACGCCACCCGCTGGTCGCCCTGCCGTCGGCGGTGGTGGTGGCCGACCGAGAAGCGGGGCTGCGCGCCTACCGCGGGGAAGCCCTGACCCTGCTCTGGGAGCGGGCCACCCTGCAGACTTCCCCCCTGCCACCGCAGGCGCTGCCGGGCGATCGGCTCCTGGTCCCGACCGATGCCCGCACCCTCATCGCGGTCGAAGGCCGGTCGGGCGATCCGCTCTGGGACATCCAGCTCCCCAACCCGGTGCAGCACACCGCGGTCGGGCGGGTGGCGCTGGCCTGCACCTACGGGCAGGACGATGGACCGGGCGCCACGTTCCGGCTGCAGGTCTACGACCTCGAGGCAGGCGAGCCGCTCTGGAGCTTCTCCGGGCCGGTGGCCATCTTCCCGCCCATTCCCACCCAGGATCTGTTCCTGTTCGTCACCTCGCAGGGCAGCGTGGTCGGCGCCGAGCAGGAGACTGGCGCGCTGCGCCTGCGCCTCGACAGTCCCGGACTCCATCACGTGTTCGCCGAAGGGGATACCATCGGCATCGTGGCCAGCGACGGCCGCCAGGTCATCGGCGCCTCGCTATCGGGACGGCGGCCCTGGACGGCCCGGCTGGGCGCCACCTTCCTGGCGGCCAAGGTGGTGGGCGATCTGGTGATGCTGGCCGACCGCTCCGGCCTGCAGTGTCTCGATGTCTCGACCGGCGAGGTGGTCTGGCGCCGCGATCTCGGGCCGATCCTGACGGCCCACCCCCATCGGCGGGGCATGGCCGTTTTGTACAAATCATCATTCCTGGACAGGCACGGCTCGTTCGCCTATCTGCCGGCCGCTTCCGGCGAGCCGGCCTGGGTCTGCGTCGAGAACGCCATGTTCCATCCGCCGCTGCCGGATGGCCGGCTCGACCTGGTGTTCTGCCGCAACGGCGCCATCTACGGCATGCCGGTCCCGAAGAGCGAGGAACCGACCCCGGCCGTGCCGACCGCGGCAGAACCAGCCTTCCCCCCGTTGCCCCGCCCGGCCACGCCGACGTTCGACCTGCCCGGACCGGGCACCGGGTTCCCACCGCGGGCTTTGCCTCCCGGCTCGCTTCCCGACCGGCTCCCCGACCAGGAGCCCGCCTCCGGCTGGGACTGACCGCCACCGGCTTCGCCACGCGGGCACCCTGGGTTCCGGTCAGGTTCACGCGCCCGCCCGGAAGGTTCACCGCCGGGGGCGGGCACCGAGCGCCGGCGGGCGGTCGCCCGGAAGCGAGCAGGGGGGGCGCGCGCGGCGCCCAGCCGATCAGGCCAGGTCGGGCGGCAGGTCGGTATCCAGCGAGAGGTCGCCGTAGATCCGGAAGGCGTGGCCTTCCTTGGCCAGGCGCAGGTTCAGCCCGGGAAAATAGCGGGGCATCTCCTGGTTCAACAGCGCCACCACCTCGTCTTCGATCTGCTGGCGCACCTCTTCCGGCACCGGATCGCCGGTCGCGATCCGGATCTGGAAGACATAGCCCGGTCCGTGTTCGGAGGTGATGCCGGCCGAAAAGGATACGCCGAGGTCGAACAGACCGTCGGCATCGCGGGTCACCCCGGCCCCGTGCGGCGGTCGCGACGGCTTCAACCGGAAGCGCCCGGCATAGCGTTCCTCGAGGATGCCATCGATCCGTTCGAACATCTGCAGCAGCCGTTCCTCCCAGCGTTCGAGCCGAGGATTCCGATGATGGACCTGCAGGGGCATACCTGGACCTCCGATGAAATGATGGCGCCGCGCCCCTGACGACCGGAGCCGAGAAGAGCGGAACGCGGGCACGACCGATGGCCGGTTCGGCGGTCTTACCCTACACGGGCCGCGGCTCCAGGTCAACCCCTCGCTCGTTCACGGGCCCGGGCCGGACGGCAACCCACGCGGGCAGCGATCGGACGCCAGCCCCCAGATTCCGCGTCGCCCCGCTCTCCATGCTCATTTCAGGCCATCCCCAAGTTGCCTCGCCGCTCTCTTCATGGTAGAATGGCCCTTCCCCGAGCTTTACCAGGAGGCTTCCATGGCACACCCCCGACTGACCATCGGATTCGACATCGGATCCGTCAGCATCAACACCGCCATCTGTTCCCCGACCGGCGAGTTCCTCGAGGAACTGCCCTATCGTCGCCATTTCGGCCAGACCGTCGAGCTGTGCGCCCGACTGCTGCGCGAGATCGAGACTCGCTATGGCGCCGACGCCATCGAGCGCGTCGTCTTCACCGGCACCCATGGCAAGGCCATGGCCGAAGCCACCGGCACCTTCTTCGAGATCGAGACCACGGCGCAGACCCGCGGCCTGTATCGCCTGTTCCCCGAGGCTCGCACCGTCATCTCGATCGGCGGGCACGATTCGACCCTGCTGGTCGTCGAACCCAGCCGCGACGGCTTCCTGCTCGAGGATTTCAAGCTGAACGAGGCCTGTGCCGCCGGCACCGGCAGCTTCATCGACCAGCAGGCGGAACGGGTCTACGCCGACCTGCCGCAGTTCGCCCAGCTGGCCGACCCGCAGGCTCGCATCGAAGCGATCCTGGCCCGTTTCATCGAAGAGGGGCTGAAGTCCGATCAACCGGCCAACGTCGCCTGCCGCTGCACGGTCTTCACCAAATCCGACATGATCCACCTGCAGAACAAGGGGATCGCCATCCGTCACATCATCGCCGGACTGCACGAGGGCGTCGCCAAGAACTTCAAATCGACCCTGATCACCAACCGGCACCTGCAACCGCCCATCGCCTTCATCGGCGGCTATGCCACCAACGTCCTGGCGCGGAAGGCCTTCGAGACCATCCTCGAGATGCCGATCGTCGTCCCGCCGCATCACACGTCCATCGGGGCGTTCGGGGCCTGCCTGGCCGCCCAGGCAGCTCAGCAGGGCCGAGCGGTGCGCGCCGCCGAGATCGAGGCCCTGCGCGGTTCGGCCGCCTTCGCCGCCGTCACCACCCCGCCGCTCTGCCTGCAGAAGGCGCCGTTCACCCCCTGCGGCGAGGCCCTCGGGCTTCCCCCCGGCACCGACCCCGTCGAGGTCTACATGGGGTTCGACATCGGGTCGACCACCACCAAGCTGGTGCTGATCGATCCGACCGGGCGGGTGCTGTACAAGCGCTACATCCCGACCGAAGGGCAGCCGGTCGTCGCCATCAAGAAGGCCCTGCGCCATGCCATGGCCACCGTCGATACCGGCCGCCTGCGCGTGCTGGCCATCGGCACCACCGGCTCCGGCCGCGAAGTCGCCAACCTGTTCGTCGGCGCCGACGACGTGGTCAACGAGGTGACGGCGCACGCGCGCGGCACCACCTTCTTCCGCCCCGATGTCGACACCATCTTCGAGCTGGGCGGCCAGGACGCCAAGTACACCGCCCTGGCCGACGGGTTCGTGGTCGATTTCCGCATGAACAAGGTGTGCGCCGCCGGCACCGGCAGCTTCCTCGAGGAGACCGCCCACAAACTGGGCATCGACATCGCCAACGAGTATGAAACGCTGGCGTTGGCCGCCAAAGCCCCCTACAAGCTGACCGAGCGCTGCACCGTCTACATGGAGTCCGACCTGATGTCCTACCTGCAGATGGGAGGCGCCCGCGAGGATCTGCTGGCGGGCCTGGCCCAGGCGGTGGTCCACAATTACCTCAACCGGGTCGTCCAGGACGGGCGCATCGGCGAGGTGATCAGCTTCCAGGGCGGGCCATCGTTGAACAAATCGGTGGTCGCCGCCTTCGAGATGGTGACCGGCCGCCCCATCATCACCCTGCCGCACCGCGAGGTGATGGGCGCCATCGGCGCCGCCCTGCACGCTCGCGACGAGCGCGAGGCGGCCCGGCGCGCGGGGAAGGCCTTCGCCAGCCGGTTCCGCGACTGGAACGTGGTCGAGGCGCCGTTCTCCCATATCGAGGAGATCTGCCAGCGCAACCCGACCTGCCACAACCAGTGCAAGCTCCAGGTCTATCGCATCGGCCAGGACGAGGCCATCTACGGCGGCGAGTGCGGCTTGTACGAGTCGCGGGCCCAGGCCGCGGTGCGGGCGCCCGATTTCAACAAGATCCGGCAGAATCTGTATTTCAAGGCCATGGCTGGCAAATACCGGGTCCTCGGCCAGGACGCCTCGGCCACGGCTTCAGCCTCTGATCCTGCTACAGCCGGGCCGGCAGCGCCCGGGGCCGGGGCCGCGCGGCGGCCGGTGATCGGCATTCCGCGCTCGTTGAGCTTCTTCCAGCTCGGGCTGGCCTGGGTCCATCTGTGGCACGACCTCGGCTACGACGTGGTCATCACCCCCGAGACCGACCACCGCATCGTCGACGATGGCATCGAGGCCATGACCTGCGAAGCCTGCTTCCCGGTCAAGATCTCGCACGGCCACACGCGGCAGCTGATCGGGCAGTGCGATTACCTGTTCCTGCCCATGATGATCGAGATGCACGCCGCGGCCGGCAAGAAGGGCTACTACTGCCCCTACCTCGAGGCCAACACCTACATGGTCAAGGCCGCCCTCCGGCTCGACGACCGCCAGATCATCATGCCCGCCATCTACCTGAAGGAAGGCCCAGAGCGGCTGCGCGAGTCCTTCCGCGAGGAGTTCGTCCGTCTCGGGCTGCCGTTCGAGGCCGCCCGCTTCGACGCCGCCTGGCAGAAGGCCGAAGCCGCCCTCACCGCCTTCGATCGGGAACTCAAGCGCATCGGCGCCGCCTTCCTCGAGAAGCTCGGCGACCAGCGCGCCATCGTCGTCGTCGGCCGGCCCTACAGCGCCTACGATTCCCGCACCAACCTCAACCTGTTCGCCACCTTCAGCCGCCTCGGCATCATGGCCATCCCGCAGGAGTTCCTCGACATCGACCAATACCGCATCGAGGACGACTATCCGAACATGTACTGGGGCTTCGGCGGCAAGATCCTGCGCGCCGCCCGCCTGATCAACCATGATCCCCGACTGTTCGGGCTCTACCTGACCAGCTTCTCGTGCGGCCCCGATTCGTTCATCCTGCATTTCTTCAACCACGAGATGGCCCGCACCGGTCGCCCCTACCTCGAACTCGAACTCGACGAGCACTCGGCGGGCGCCGGCGTCGAGACCCGCTTGCTGGCGTTCCTCGATGTCATCAAGAACCAGCGGCAGGTCAAGGTCCTGGGCAAGGATGTCCACATCCAGCCGCGCAAAGCGACCGCCCCCCTGCGCGGACGCACCATCTACCTCCCCAAGATGTCGGAAGGCTCGGCCGCCCTGGCCGCGGCCTTCGAAGGCGTCGGCTGCAAGGCTCGCGTCATGGAGACCTACACCAAAGCCGGCATCGAGTTCGGCAAGCGCCACACCTCAGGCAAGGAATGCTATCCGTGCACGGTCACCACCGGCGACATGTTCAACCTGCTCAACCAACTGCATGCCGACAAGGTCGATGTCGAGAACGAGATCGCCTTCTTCATGCCCGAGACGGAAGGACCGTGCCGGTTCGGCCAGTACAACCGGCTCCATCGGCTGCTGCTCGACCGCTACGGGCTGGGCGCCGTTCCCATCATCTCCCCCAGCTCGGAAGACGCCTACCGCTGCAATGGCTTCTTCGACGATGAACAGGCCGACACCTTCCGCAAGCTCGGCTGGGAAGCCATCGTCTATGCCGACCTGATGGAGAAGGCCCTGTGGCGCGTGCGCCCCTACGAAACGACGCCAGGCACTACCGACCGCGTCTTCGCGCAGGCGATGCAGGATGGCATCGAGGCGATCCGGCGAGGCGGCGGGCTGCGCCTGCTCAAAGCGGCCCGGCGTGCCGCCGCAGCCTTCGCCGCCATCGAGCGTCGCCGCGAGGCCCGCCCGCTGATCGGCATCGTCGGCGAGATCTACGTCCGCACCCACAAGGAGAGCAACCAGCACCTGGTGCGCACCCTCGAGCAGATGGGCTGCGAGACCTACACCAGCTCGATCGCGGAATGGATCGACTACACCACCCATACCAGCATCTCCGAGGCCGTCGCCGCCGCCCGCCAGCACCCCGGCCTGCGCACCTACGGCCAGGTGGCTCGCGAGTGGCTGACCGGTCGGTACCAGCGCGCCGTGGCGGGCATCCTCGGCTTCCCCTTCCGCGACCTGCTGCGCGGGCGGTTCGACCACGAAACCGCCCATCTGCTGCACGAGGTCGAGGGTCTGTTCTCGAACCACATCAACGGCGAGGCCATCCTGTCGATCGGCGGCGCCCTCTCGTTCGCCCGCGACGGGTTCAACGGGGTGGTCAACGCGATGCCCTTCACCTGCATGCCCAGCACCATCGCCAGCTCGATCCTGAAGGTCGCCCTGCGCCAGAAGATCCCGTATGTCGACATGATCTACGACGGCACCATCCTGCCCAACCGCGAGACCAATCTGGCCACCTTCGTCTTCCAGGCCCGCCAGAACCGGGAAGCGGCCGCCCGGCAGGGGTGGTGACAGCCACCTCCAGCGGGTGGAAGGCTCCCCAGCCAAGGCAGGATGACAAAATGGCAGGAAGAACCAAGCCCGGCGGTGCCGCGCCGTGCGCGCGGCGCCGCTCTTCCCGCCGCCCTTTCGCCAGCCCGGACCTCAGAGCGGAATGAGCAAGAGAGGAGACTCGGTCCATGAACAAGCTGCTGCGCCAGTTGACCGCCGATCTGTTGAAGACCTTCCAGGACCAACCCGACAAGGTCCAGCATTTCGACAGCAGTCCGCTGCCCGACAAGCAGGAGATCTACCGCATCCTGGCCGACGTGCAGTTCCTGCTGTTTCCCGGCTATTTCGGCGAGCCCGGCCTGTCGTTCGATGCCATCGAGGAACAGATCGGCTACCGGGTGGCCCACGTCTTCGAGCGGCTGCGCACCCAGGTGCTGCGCGAATCTCTCCACACCTGCCGGTATCCCAATCCCTCCTGCAAGCACTGCCACGATTATGCCGGCATGGTCGCCCAGAATCTGCTGGCCGGCCTGCCCGCCCTGCGCGAGATCCTCGATCTCGACGTCAAGGCGGCCTTCCGCAACGACCCGGCCGCCACCAGCTTCGATGAGATCATCTTCAGCTACCCCGGCCTGGAGGCGATCACCATCTATCGCGTCGCGCACCTGCTGGTCGAGCAGGGCCTGGCCCTCATCCCGCGCATCATGACCGAGTATGCCCACTCCCGGACCGGCATCGACATCCACCCCGGCGCCCGCATCGGACCAGGCTTCTTCATCGACCACGGCACCGGCGTCGTCATCGGCGAGACCACGGACATCGGTTGCAACGTCACCCTCTACCAGGGCGTGACCCTGGGCGCCCTCAACTTCCCCCGCGATGCCCAGGGCAACGTTATCCGACGCGCCAAGCGGCACCCCACCATCGAGGCCGAGGTCGTCATCTACGCCGGCGCCACCATTCTGGGCGGGAACACCGTGATCGGCCGCGGGTCGGTCATCGGCGGCAACGTCTGGCTGACCGAGTCGGTGCCCCCCTACTCCCGTGTCGTCATGGCCAAGAGCGAGCTGACGATCACCCCCCGCAAACCCCCGGAACCAGGATCGGCAGCAGCGCCAGCGCCCTCCTCGGGGTCGGCCCCGACCAGTCGGCCGCCCAGCCGGTAGCCCTTCCCCAAGCATGGCCAACCGGGCGAAACGCTGGAAATTCCCCCCCCTCTCTCTGCTCCTGATTCTAAAGGAAACCGAGGTTTCAGCCGAATACCCTGATGGCCTGGACCGGCGATGACCGGTCCCGATGTCCCTCGATGCGGGAGGATGGCATGACCCACCGCCCCCTGGAGACCCTCGGATGAAACGCCCCTGGTTGCTGCTGCTGGCGCTGCTGCTCGCTGTCAGCTCGGCGGGCTGTCGGCGTCCCCCGGCCAATCCGCCCCTGCTCTATGAAAAAGAAGCCCTGGAGCTGGCCGAGAAGATCAAGGCCAAAAAGGCGGCCGAAGCCCAGCAGTATCTCTCCGACCGCTACCCCTGGGAGGGCCGCCGCCGACGCATCGACCAACTGCCTGACCGTCTGACCGACACGCACGAACGCATCAAAGCCGAAATGGAGCTGCTCCGGCTGGTGATCCATGGTCCGAAGAAGGGGAAATAGGGTCAGGGCCTTCTTGCGCAGGGCCGCGCGACGGCTGCCCGGGTTCCCTTCTGGAACCCTGGCCGGGCTGCTGTTCGTCCTCGTCGTCGCTCTGGTGTTCCAGACCACCGGCCGCCTGCTCCTGGCCGAAGAGACCCCCGCCAAGGAGGATGCCGCCGCCGACGCCGCCGAAAAGAAGCCTGACGCCCCTCCCGGCGAGGGGGAGGCGCCAGCCGAGGGCGAGGCCCCCGCCGCCGGGGAAGAAGGAGCTGGCGGCGAGGAAGAACCGAAACCTCCCTCGCCGGAAGAGATCAAAGCCCTCACCGACAAAGCCACCGAACTGCTCGAGGCCGGCCAGCCCGCCGAAGTCATCACCTTGCTGGAAGCCAAACAGGAGGTGTTCGGCGACGCCCCCGAGCTGCGCGACATGTATGTGCAAGCCCTGGTGGCGGTGCTCGAACCCCTGATCGAAGCCGCCAATCCCAATTGGCCCGAGATCGAAGCCAAGGCCCAGGCCCTGGTCAACCAGGACGGCAGGCATCCGCTGGGGAACTATGCGCTGGGCCTGGCGCTGGCCAACCGCAAGAAACCTGATCTGGCCAAGGCCCTGGTTCATCTCGGCGTGGCCAAAGCCGCCAAACAGCCGCACAAGAACGCCGCCACCGCCTACTGGACGGTCTGGGCCAAAAAGAACTGGCAGTTCTTGGTGGCAGGCCTCGCCGGTCTGCTGATCGGCGGCGTCAAGCTCATCCAGAAGCGGAGGGCCGCCCGACAAACCGCCGATCTGGCCGCCCTGGCCGCCCTCAGCGAAGCGACAGGCAGCGGGGAAGCCAAGCCCGACGCCGCCCCGCCGCCTTCCACCGCCGCGCCGCCCCAGGAAGCAACCCAGGCCACCGCCGAATCCCCGCCGGAACCGCCGCCGGAACCCACCAAGCCCGCCGCCAAACCGGCCCCGACCAAGAAAGCCGAGACCGCCCCCGCCGAGCCGACCAAACCCAAGCCGGCCAGCAAACCCGCCCCCAAGGCGGCCGCCGAGACCAAGGCCACGACCAGGTCCACTGCCCAAACGGCTGGCGACAAGACCTCTGACCAGGCCGCCGCCCCCGCCGCCGAATCGTCGAAACCGGCGGGCAAGCCGCCGGCCGCCAAGACCGCGGCCCCGACGGCTCCACCAGCCACCGCGACCGCCGCCGACGAGCCGGTCGACCGGCCTGCCCCCAAGGCCGCTCCCCAAACCGCCCCCAAACGGGCGGCCGCCCCGCCTCCCACCCTCGCCGACGACGAACCGCCGGCGACCGCCGATGCGGCACCCGAACCCCGGCCGGCGCCGGCGGCCCGGCCCGCGGCGACCGCCCCCGCCGCGCCGCCCACCGCCCTCGAAGACATGGATCTCGCCACCGCCGCGCGCCTCAGCGAGACCATGGAAACCCCGCCTCGACCTCGTCTGCCCCCCGACGCCAAGGTCGACGCCGTTTGGGAAAAGCTCTGCCGTCAGGCCCTGTCCCGGCCCATGCCCCTAGATTTCCAGCCGGCCCCCGAGCCCCGCCCGGCCGCGCGCTCGCCCCTGCCCGGCGGCACCGACGCCGGGTTCCTGGTCGGCGATGACGACGTCACCATCGATCTTTCCCCCGAAGCCCTCAAAGTCGACCTTGTGGGCAAGCTCAAAATGCTGGCCATCACCGACGGCGAGCTGCGCCAGCTCCTGCTGCAGCGCAATCCCGACCATCTTCCCCACCTCTGCGAGTACATCATGACCCGCCCCGAGCCCGCCCGGCTCGCCTTCCTGGCCCGCGAACTGGGCCATTACCGCGACCCCGCCGTGACCGACGTGCTGGCCAGCCTCCTCTTCCATGAGGACCTGCGCGTCGTCCTGGCCGCCATCCATGGCCTGCAGACCAACGGCGGCCCTGGCGCCATCCTCCACCTCTGTCCCTTCGTCCAGTCGACCGTGCCAGCCATCGCCGAGGGAGCCCGCACCGCCCTGGCGACCTTCGGCGCCCGCCGCATCCTCGAAGCCTTCCTCACCCTGCCCACCCATCCCGATGAGCGGCTGCGGGCTGGCGGCGTCTACATCCTGGCCCGCATGCGCGGCGAGGAAGTGACCGGCCTGCTGATCACCATGCTCAACGACCAATCCCCGGCCGTCCGGCAGGAAGTGATGCTGGCCATGGCCTTCCAGAAAGACCCCGTCTACCTGCCCGCCCTGCGCGAGTTCGCCCGCAAAGCGACCACCGAAGAAGACCGGCGGCTCGCCCGCAAAGCCATCGTCTACCTGCAAAGTTTCGCCGCCCCCGCCACCCGCACGGGCACCGGCCCCCAGGCGGCCTGAGGCCCACCGCACGACCGACCGCCCGGGTCAGCCTCGCGCCCATCCGCCGCCAGCCCCGCAACCGACCGCCCGCCGCCAGCTCCGCACGCCAGCGCCCGACCATCCGACCAGGTTCTGCCCCGCGGCCCCGGCCCGCCGCGCCCGGGCGTTCGACACCTGCCGTTGGGCCGGACGCTGGGCCGGACGCTGGGTCCCGATCCGGGTCAGTGCTGCAGCAGCGGCCGGATCACCACCAGGGTCGCATCATCCCCCCACGGCACCGCGCCCGTGAAGGCCCGGACGCGGGCCAGCACCTGCCCGACCACGTCTTCCTGGCGCGAAGCGATCGCCTGTTCGACCGCCCGCGTCAAAGCGTCATATCCGAACATCTGGCCCTGCTCGTTGACGGCCTCGACCAATCCGTCGGAATACAGGATGAAGGTGCGCCCGGCAAGGGCGATGACCTCCCGCGAGCAGGTGAATTTGCTGCGCACCCCCAACGGCGTGGAGGGCAGGCGCACCATCTCGGCCGGCCCTCCCGGGCCGATCAGGAAGGGATAGCTCTGCCCGGCATTGGCACAGATGATGCGGTCGCTCTGCGGGTCGAGGATGCCCAGGAAGCAGGTCATCATCTTGGCCCGTTTGACCTGGGTCAGCAGTTCCCGATTGACCCGGGCCAGCACCCCTTCGGGGCGGTCAGGGAACCGTTGACACAGAATGGAGAAGGCGGCTTTGGCCATGGCGGTGATGAGGGCCGCCGACACCCCATGCCCCGAGACATCGCCCATGACGATGGCCACCAGGCCGTGCGGCAACGGAATGAAGTCAAAATAGTCGCCGCCCACCGCCTGCGTCATGATGTTGACCCCGCTCACCTCATAGGCCCCGAACCGCTGGCTTTTCTGGGGCAGCAGGTCGACCTGCACCGCATGGGCGATCTCGAGGTCGCGCAACTTGGCGATGGCCTCGTTGAAGGCCTGTCCGAGCCGCCCCAGCTCATCGTCCGACCGCACCGGCAGCCGCCAGTCGAAATCCTTGGCTCGAATGGCGGCCAGCCCCTCGGTCAAATCCCGGACGGGCCGCAGGAACCGCCGCACCAGCAACCACGACAGGGCGAGCCCGAAGCCGGCCAGGCACCCGAACAACCCCCAGACCTTGCGCTCGAAGCGGGTCTGCCGCGCATCGAACGCCTCCAGATCGATCACCCCGACCAGCAGATAATGCTTGAGGAAGGAGGTGGTCAGGGCACACACCTCGACCTCCCGGCCATCCAGCGTCATGGCGCGAGCCAGGGGCCGCGGCGAGGCTTCCATCAGGGCGAAGAGGTCGCGGAATTTGCGGAATTCGTTCATGGTGGGGAAATTGGGAGTCGTATGATGCAGGCTGACGGCCCGGAAATCCCAGGGTTCTCCTTCCCAGAGAGGAGTGCCGCTGGCGGGTCGATTGGCGGCCCCGAAGAATTCCTCGAGGTACCCCCGCTCGAAGCTCATGATGTTATTGAAAATGAAGACGGCGTACCATCCTTCCCCAGCCGGCCCCGGGAGGACATCCCCGAAGATCAATCCCAGCTCGCGATTGCCCTCGATCGGGACGAAGGTGCCCAACCCCCGGCGCGCCGCGTCGAGCAAACCGATCGATTCGCTTTCCATCATGGTCTCCAGCGCCAGCTGGGAGGCGGTGCGCTGCCGCGTCCCGCCCACTCCATGGACCCGATTGTATTGATCGATCGCCAGTTGGCCCGCTTGTGCCGCTGCTTGGCGGATCACGGCTTGGAAGCTTTCAGCTTCCGGCAGGGGGCCGATGTCGGTGGGATGCTCCATGGTCATGAACAGGATGTCGCGTGCAGGCATGGCTGCTCCCCGTTCGATCCACGACTGGAAGAGAAGTTTCCGCTGAGCATAGGGCAGGGCGAAGCTGCGGCGCATCTCGGCCGGCGTCGTCCTTTGCGTGACCAGCAACTCACCCGTCGAGGCTACCAGATGAAGGTTGTCCCAGCGCAACTCGGCGTGGCCGCGTTCCGCCTCGGCGATCAGGAAAGCGGGGGAAGCCACATTCCGGCGCCAAATGGCGATCAGATGGCGATACTGGCGACACTGCCGATCCACAAACCCGGCGAAGCCACGATCGACCTCGGACAGGCGCCGGAACTGTTCCTGTCGCAGCCGATCGAGGGCCGCCTCCCGCAGGTCCTCCAGAAACGCCCAGACCAGGAACCCCACGGCCACCAGCGGCAGAGCGAAGCTCGCCGCGAAATAGCCGATCAGCTTGGCCCGCAACGTGATGGTCAGCGGTTCGCCCAGCACCCGGGCCCGGTAGCTGCGCCGCAGCAGCCCGAGACTGCCCAGCAGGTAGACGGCGAACACCCCCAGCGGGCCCGTCCAGCCCAGGGTCGGGCAGGGCGTGCCGGCCAGCAGCAGGGTCGTCGGATCGAGCCGTTTGACCACCACCAACCGGCCGCCCAGCCGGAAGCGGCCGGTCGGTTCCAGATGGTAGCGGGTCAGGATCTCCTCGCGCGTCAAGCCCGTGAGCGCGGGAGGAAGTTGGGCCGCCCCCTCCTCGATGAGGAACCCCAGATCGCCGGCCGCTCCTTCGCTCAGCACCCGGCGCAGGATCAGGTCGGGCGGCAAGGCCTCCTGGTGCAGGAAGGCCAGCAGCCCGCCCACCCGGTTGCCCTGCGCCGGCCGCATATCGTAGAACCCCCAGGTATGGCGACGGCTGCCCCCCAGCGCCAGCACGCGATTGGGCCGCCCTTTCAGCACCTTGAGCAAGGCCTGGGGCGAGGGTACCACCCGCAGCAACTGCGCATTCACCCGCGGGGGAAGGTCGAGCGGGACGGTCCACGGCGCCCGCGCCAGGTCGAACAATAGCTGCATCTCCGGGACGGGATCTCCGATCGGCAGCATCGTTCCTTCGACATCGAACAAGGTCAGGTCGATCAACCCGGGCGGCCATTCCTTCTGGAAGCCCTTCACCACGGTTTCCAGAACCTCGCGACGGACCGGCATGCCATGCAGGGAACTGAACAGGCGGGCCAGGTGCTTCTGGAAGAACACCCGGGGATCGGATCTCTGGGCCAGGCTCTCGACCTCGCGTTCGAGCCGCTCGAACTCGGCGCGGGCGGCCCGCTGGAGGAGAACCTGGCCGAACTGCCCCAGACCCCACCACAACAGGAAGGCGGGCAGCCCCCACACGGTCAGGATGTCCAGCAGCCACCGGGCCAGCGAGATCCGGCGCGAGTTGGTGGTCGCGGTCGCGGACGAAGGCGGCGCAGGAGCGGACGGGGGGGTCATGCGGACCGCTCCTGCCAGGCCCGTTCTACCACCAGGAGCGTCTGATCCTCTGGGGTCGCTCCCCGACCGGCGGCGACCTCGAGCGCTTGGAACAGGGCAGGACCCACGCGATCCAGCGGCTGGGTAGCGACCGTGGCCAGCCGGCTCGGCAAGTCGACCGTCTGGCGTGGCTCGCCACGATCCTCGGGGCCTGCCGTCGCCCCGGACAGCAGGCCATCGGTGCAGATCACGAGCCGATCTCCCGGTCCCAGGGCGAGCTGGCGATCTTCGAGCACGGGATAGTGGGCCGCGCCCAAGCCGATCGCCCCGACCGGCAGGGCGTGGACCCGGCCCTCTCGAGCCACGTGGAACGCCTGGCTCGAGCCCGCCCCGGTATAGGTCACGATGCCGGTGGCGGGATCAGCCAGACCGAGGAATACGGCCACGTTGGCCAGCCGTCGGACATGGAGCCGCAGGTGCTGATCGACCGCCCGCAACACCGCCGCCGGAACCGGGGCTTCGGTGTCGAGATGCAGCCGCAGCGCCATTTTGCCCATGGCCATGACCAGGGCCGAGCTGATGCCTTGCCCCGAGACATCCGCCACCATGAACGCCAGCCGGCCATCCGCCAAGCCCAGGTAGTCGAACAGCTCACCGCCGACATCCGAGGCAGGCCTCATCCAGCCCTGGACTTCAAGCGCTCCCACGCGCAGGGGACCGGCGGGCAGCAGTTGTTCCTGGACCGTCCGCGCCAGGGCCAGCTCTTGCATCTCCGCCATGATCGCGTTCAGCCCCTTGCCGATCTCCTCGAGTTCGTCGCCGGTAGCGATCTGCACCGGGCGGTCGAGGCGCAGGGAGGTCAGATCCTCGATCCCTGTCGTCAACTCCCGGATCGGCCCGAGCAGAGCGCCGGCCAGCCGAATGCTCAGCAAAAGGGTGAACAACAGCGAGATCACGGTGAGCAGACCGAAGGTCTGACTGATGGCGCGCGCCCGCTCGGCGATGGGACCGAACGGGGTGACCAGGGCGAGCGCATACTCGGACATGGTCCGGCCCGGCATGGCCGACAGCAGACATTCGGCCACGCCCAGCCGTCCCTGACGGTGGGCCACCGTTCTGGTCTGACTGACCAGCTCGCGCAACCGGACCACATCCCGCGCCGCCAGCTGCTCGGGGTCGCCCAGCGCCGGGACTCCGCTCTCCTCCTCCTGCGGGAAGGCCAGAACCCGGAACGAACTGTTGCGCTGGAACACCCCCTGAATATGCCGCAGATGACGCTCCTGGAGGACTTTCCGGTCGTGCAGCACCAGCAGGCAGTAGCGGGGCTTGCCGTCCGCCCCGTAGGCGAGATCGACGAAGGCGGCCTTCTGTTCGCCGGCCAGGCTGACCTGCTGCAGGCCGGCCCGATTCTTGATCAGATCATCGATGGGACGGTCGAGGAGGATGGAGAACATCGACCGACGTCGCGGGGAAGCCTCATCCGCCGAAAGCTCCACGGCGCCAGACCCTGGCGTCCCGGCTTCGAGGGGAACGGGGCCAGATACCGCCTCGCTCGTCTCCGGCTCCCCCGGGCCACGCCCGGCCGCGCCCGCCGCTTCCCCGCCTCCCGTTTTGCGCAAGATCTGAACGGCCAGATTCTGGAGGAGGGTGAACAGGTTCTGCGAGACGGGCAGCGCCGCATAGGCCGGAACCGTCTCGGGCAGGCGGAAGACCACCTTCTCATGCTGGTCGATCAGGCAGACCATGTCGATCAACCCCTCGGCATGCCAACGCCGCAGGGGGGCCATCACTTCGGCCGGGGGCCGATCGGTGCTGATCAACCGCTGGGTCAGCTCCCGGTATTCCCGGACCAGGAAGGAGAACGCCGAGGAGTAGGCGCCATCGATCTTCTCGAGCGTGCTCAGGGCATGCTGCTGACTCTCGCGGATCAACGCCTCCTGCCGGGATTCGCGGTAGATCTGGGACACCCCAAGCAGGGCCCCCAGACCGGCCAGGCCGGCCAGCCCGAAGATTCCGATCAACTGCGTGCGGACGGAAAGCGTGAGGGATACGCCGAACACCGCCTGCCACAACGCGGCCAGGACCGCCTCGACGCCGAGCACCACCAACAGGGCTCGCCAGCCCGCGAACTGACGGGGTGGCCGCGGCACCCGCCGGCCGGCCACCACCCGGAACCCCTCTGCCAGGGTATGAATCCCGAGCAGCACGTCATCACGCGGCAACCCCGCGACAGCCCCGCCATGAAGGCTAGACGCTGGTTCTGCGGGCGAGCCAGGCGGGGAACCTGATGGAAAGGCCACCCGCAGGATCCCGGACAGTCGTGGCCGACGCAGGATCGGCAGCCAGCGCGCCGCCACCCGGCGCCCGCGCCCCGTGCCATGCTGCCGGGGTCGGTCAAGGTGAAGCCAGGCGAACCGGTAGCGTGGCCCTGTCAGGACCTGCAGGCGCTCGACCGCCTGCCGCACCAGACGCCGTCGCGGGATCCGCGACGCCTCGATCCAGACCACCAGAGACCCCGGTCGGCCATGGCGGAATCGCACGGGAAACCAGCCGCCCAGCCGGTCGATGCCCAGAGGGCGCAGATCGCAGAGTCGGCCCTGGTTCCGTGCCAGACGCAACAGGCATTCGGCATCGCCCGCGAACGACTCGCCGACCTGCCGTTCCGCCTTGGTCATCACCAAGGTCGGTTCCGATGCCAGGCGGACGAGAGCACTCAGGAACCGCTGGGAGACCACCTGCAGATCGCGGCGAAACCCGGGATGCGCGAGGCGCCGCCCGTGCTCATCGAACAAGAAGAGACTGGTTCCGGGTGGCAACCGTTCCAGGATCGGAGCCTGGGGGGTGCGCCATGCGAAACTGCGCGCCAGCCGCTCCACCACTTCCTGATAGTAGCTCTTCGCCGAGGCCAGCTTGCCGAGCCGAGCGGTGAGATCGGCCAGTTCTTCTTCGGCGGCAGCCAGCTCCCGGCGGGTGGCAGCGGCTTCCGTGACCCCGATCACCCACCACAGGCTGGCGAAGGGGGCGACCACCAAAAGAAGCATCAACGCCAGCCACCCAAGCCATCGGATCGCCCCCCCTGACAACCGATCCCCGGGGAGGGCCCCAGGGGCGAGGGAAGTCAGCCGCCGCGCCGGGCCGATGGTCGCCGCGCCCGTCCCTATGGTCGATCCTGGCAGGCCTTCTTTCATACCGGCCAGTGTACCGTTCCCCATCGTCCTATTCAAGAACCAACAAGAGGAACGACCGGTCGTTCCGCACCGAGCACCGACCTTCGACCGATGGGGGCCGACCGGTCATTCCCCACCGATCGCCGGACTCATGGCCGGGGCGGGAGAGCCACACCACCACCGGGGGATCGCCCCCATCAGAGGCTCGCCACGATCGTGGGGGTCATTCCCACCGCGCAGGGCCGTCACCACGCGAGAGCGCCCTCACCGAGTGGCCCTATCGCCCCCTATCGGCACCAAGACGTGCATACCGGCCGGGCTCCGTCGCCCCCGGCCGGTTCGCCGCATCGGAACGATGGCAGGGAATCAGCGAGCGGATCTGGCTTTCAGCGTCTCGACGAGGTTGCGAGCCTTCTGCAGATTGGCGATGGCCTTGGTGCGAGCCGCTGGCGAAGCGTCAGGATCTTGCGTGATACGGATGTATTCCTGGTAGGCGGTCTGGTACATGGCCATGGCCGTGGCCAGATCAGGCGTGCCGAGGCCCGGAATCGACTGGCCCGGGGCGGTGCCCGACGGCCGGGGCACGGTCGAAGTCGTGCCGGTGGTCGTGGTCGTCCGAGTCGGGTTGCCGGCCGTCTGGGAGGCCATCTGGCCGTACTTGGCGACATAAGTCTGGTGCTGCTTGACGTAGGCTTCCTGGATCTGGTTGAGCTGCTCGAAGCGGGTGCCGAGGTTGTTGACCCCGGCGTTGAGGATCTCGCTGAGGGATTCCGCCGCGCCCACCGCCCCCTGGATGCGATTGATGGTATTGCCGATGCCGAGCAGGGCGTCGAGATTGCCGTTGAGAATACCGTTGATCTCATTGCGAATGCCCAGCAGCTCGTTCATCGAAGCAGTGGCGGCCTGGTAATAGGACTCGGTCTCGAAGGCGATCTGGGCGCACTTCAGCACATACTGGCCTTCGACCTTGCCATACTGGTATTCGTCTTTGAGCCGGCCCCACCGGAAGAGGTTCATGGGGTCGTCCTTGATGGCGCCCCACACGCGGGACCAGCCATGGGCCCCGGCCAGCTTGTTGATGCGTTTGTCAGAGAGCGATTTGAGAAGGATCTTGCGGCCGGTGGTGCCGAGCGGCACTTCTCGATCATCCTCATCTTCTCTGAGGGTGGCGAAGTAATCCAGATCGGGCTTGATGTCTTTGTACAATTTGCTGACCTTGGGCGAGAGATTGACATATTCATTGGCCAGCGTGGTGATGGCCCGGGCGATCTCGAGCAGCTTGGGAACCGCCGCCGCGCTGGCCTTGTTGGTCAGCCCCCGATAGGCGGCCACCAACGTGGCGGCGCTCTGGGCGAAGGCGGCCACCGACTTACGTTCGCGGTACAAGGCCTTGACCGCCCCCGCGACATTGCGCGAGGACTGCGACATCTGCTGGCGTTCCTTGATCATGCGGCCGACGGTGGTGAAGAACCCGGCCTCGGCCACCGAGCCGACGGCGAGGAACCCCGCCACCAGGAAGAAGGCCATCATCGAGGAAGGGCGCGTCCGTGGCATAGATGGTACCCTCCAGGTCATGCTCGAAGTATTTCTTTCAATCCTACGAATGAAACCCGGTTTCGTCAATGTCGGCGCCGCCAGCCCCACCCCGAAGGCAAAAAAATAACGGCCCCAACGGGAGCCGTTTTTGGGAGTATATTCAGCGGATCCGGGGAGGCCAGCCGCTCCTTCGGGAGGCCGTCAGCCTTTGTAGAACACCATGCCGTAGGAGGTGTGGTACCCCACTTGGCGGACAGGCTCCACCTTCCCGGTCACCTTCATGCCGATCTTGGGCTGGTCGATCTTGAGGTGGCCGGTGATCCGATTGCCGTTCGACAGTTCGACGATGCCAAGAGTCAGCGACGGCACCTCGAAGTCGACGGCCAGATTGTGCAGAACGGTGAAGGTCAGCAGTTTGCCGGTCTTGGGCAGCGGCACCGGTTCGAACTCGGTGCCCCGGCAGTCCTGGCAGACCGCGCGGTTCGGATACCAGACATGGCCGCAGCCGCGGCACTTGTAGCCGAGAATGTGCCGTTCCATCGTCATTTCTCCTTGATGAAGGTCAGGGCGACCACGTTGTTGCCGAAGCCGCCGAAATTGACCGTGAAGCCGACCCGGGCGTTCTTCACTTGACGCTCGCCCGCCTCGCCCCGCAGCTGCGTGACGATCTCGTGGGCCTGGCCCACCCCGGTGGCCCCGACCGGATGCCCCTTGGCCTTGAGGCCACCGCTGGGATTGATCGGCAGCTTGCCGGTCAAGCTGGTATAGCCTTCCTCGAGAGCGATATGGCCCTGACCTTTCTTGAAGAACCCGACCTCCTCGCTCTCGGCGATCTCGAGGATGGTGAAGGCATCGTGCAGCTCGGCGACCTGCACATCGGACGGCTTGATCCCCGCCATCTTGAACGACTGCGCCGCGGCACCGCGCACGGCCAGCAGGTCGGTGGGCTCCTTGCGCTCATGGACGCAGTGGGTATCGGTCGCCTGCCCCACTCCCGCCAGCCGGATCAGCGGACGCTTGACCTTCTTGGCCACCTCGGCGCACGCGAGAATCACGCAGGCCCCGCCATCGGACACCGGACACATGTCGTAGAACCGCAAGGGATCGGCCACCATCGGATTGTTGGTCAGGGCATCATCGGAGTCGAGGATGCCTTCCAGGGTGATCGGCTCATGGAGGTGGGCGAACTTGTTGAGCATGGCATTGTTGTGGTTCTTGATCGCCACCATGGCCAGGTGCCGCGAGGTGACCCCGTACTTTTCCATGTACAGCCGGGTGAACATGCCGGCCAGCGACGGCAGGGTGACGCCGTAGATCTGCTCGGCCAGCGGATGGGTCAGCGAGGCCACGAAGTCGGTGGTCTCGAGGTTGTTGGCCTCGCGCATGCGCTCGGCCCCGACCACCATGACCGTATCATGCAGGCCAGAGGCGACCGCCATCCAGCCGGCCTTGATGGCGGAAGCCCCGGAGGCCGGCCCGTTCTCGATCGTCTCGGCCCCCACCGGGGTCAGGCTGAGGTGGTCGACCAGGGCGCTGGCCAGGCCGGTCTGGTGATTGAGCCGACTGGCGCCCATGTTGGCGACGAACAGGTGGTCGACCTTGCTCAGGCCGCAATCCTTCATCGCCATGACGGCCGGATAGGCCGCGATCTCGACCAGCGGGTACTCGAGGCGGGAAAAACTGGTGATGCCGATCCCGATCACATAGACGTCACGCATGCGTCACTTCCCCCTTTCCAGCTTGCGGCGCTGGATGCGCAGAGCCGTGCCGGTCGAATCATAGGCAGCACGGGTGGCGGCCAGCGGGTCGAAGGGCGGTTTGGGCGGGTCGGACGGCGGCAGGATGGCTTCCATGGCCTTCTCGAGGAGAGGCTTGGGCACGGGGCGGCTGCCGACGATCAGGCTGTGGCGGGCCCGTTCGAACAGTTCCCGGGTGAGGGCATAGCTGGGCACCCCGCCCAGCTCATGCTGGATATGGAACCGCTTCTCGAGGTTGTACTCGATCATCCAGCGCCGGAAGCCGATCGGCGATTCGGCGACGACCAGCACTTCCTCCTGCTTCATGATGTCGATGTGGTATTCCATCTTGGCCGCGAAGGCGTGCGCCCCGACCCGCATGCCGCGCTTCAGCGACAGGGTGTGATAGGACATGCCGACCTGGGGATTGACCCGACGGCCGTTGACGATGGCGGCCAGCTCGCCGTTGACCTGGGCGATCAGCACGTATTCGTCCTGGACGCGATGCCGATAGTAGCCGAGCAGCTCGGCATAGAGGCGGGCGGCGACGATGTCATAGTAGTCGCGTTCGACATGGATCAGCGGTTCGACGAAGGGCAGGATGGTGGGAATGTCATCCCGCCCGATCTGGCGAATGACCATTTTTTCGCCATTGGCCAAGGTGACCACCTTGGGGGGAAAGGGAGGCGCGGGGTTGTCGACAGGGCGGAGCAGTTGTTCCAGATCGACGGCCATGGAAGTCCTCCAATCGCAGGTTGATTTGCCAAGACGGCAGGCAAGACCCTCACCCCCACCCTAGACCCCGCCCTCGGAAATGTCAACGCTTGAAGAGCGCGGGTACCAGCCACTGAATGGTCGCCGGGCATGGCCCGCCGGAAAGCGCGGGGCGGCCGACCGGAACCATCTCCCGGCGGCCGCCCCGCCCCCGAAACGGGCGTGGTCGTCAGATCACCCGCAATGCAGGTACTTGTTGACCAGGTGCATGAGCGCGTCGCCATCCCCGAACAGACGCTCGCTGAGCTGCTTGTCGTCGAACGTCTTGAGGTTGGCCGCCAGCCCGTCGATCATGGCCGGCGGGAAGATGCCATCCTGTTCGTAGAAGGCCCGATCCTGCAGGAGCCGCTCGGCCGCCTCGTAGCAGGAAGCGGGCAGCTGCGGCAGGTTGAGGTGGGCCTGATGCTTGCCGACGTTGACGCTGACATAAAGCTTTTCCGCCAACTTCAACGACTCGGGATTCTCGAGCCCACGGCGAGCCGCCACCGCGATCCCGGCCAGCAGCAGGTAGACGTTGGCCGAGCCATCGGCGCTGCGCAGTTCGACGGTCTGGTTGGCCATCGGATCATGGAAAGGCTCTTTCTCCTGCGGGTTGACCTCGGCGCACATATTGTCGACGCCGCGCCAGCCGAGCGGGACGCGCACCAGCACCGAGCGGTTGCTGTCGCCCCAGCAGACATTGGTCGGAGCCTCCTGATGCGGCACCAGCCGCAGATAGGAGGTGGGGACGATGTTGCCGAAGGCGGTCAGCGAAGGCGCCAGTTCGAGCAGGCCTCCGATCATCTTCTTGGCCGTGACGCTCAACGCCCCCGTCTCGTCGACCATCTGATTCTTCCCGTCTTTGACCAGGCGCGAGTGGATGTGCAGGCCGCTGCCAGCGTGGCCAACGATGATCTTGGGCGCGAAGCTGACCTCCAGGCCATGCTTGTAGGCCACCTCGCGGATCACCCACTTGGCGACGACCAGTTGGTCGGCGGCATCCTGCACGTCGACCGGCAGGAACTCGATCTCGTGCTGAACGTATTCCCAATCGCCCGACACGATGTTCCCCACCTCGGCATGACCGTATTTGATACGGCCGCCCATCTCCGAGATCAGCTTCATCGCTTCGACCCGCACCATCTCCCACTTGGCGAACGGATGCGACTCGTGGTAGCCCTTCTGCGGCGTGATCGCATAGATCTTGTCGAGCTCGGACGAGAGGTAGAACTCGAGCTCGCCCAGCGCCTCCAGCTTCATGCCGGTTCTGGCTTTCAGCGCGTCGTGGGCCTTCTTCAAGATGTTCTCGGGAGCGATGTCGAGGGGCTTCCCATGCTTGTCGAAATACGAACAGAGCACATCGACCGCTGGCACCTGGCAGAACGGGTTGACGAACGCGGTGCGATAGCGGGGCACGACGTAGAGGTCGCTGGCGCTGGCATCGATGTAGGAGAACAAGCTCGAGCCGTCCACCCGCTCTCCCACGGCCAGGATCTTATCGAGGTAGCGCCGGTCGTTGATGATGAAATTGAGGAGCTTCAACTTGCCGTCTCCGCCCACATAGCGGAAGTTGAGCATGCGGATGTCGTTCTTCTCGATGAAGGTGATGAGATCTTTTCGAGTGAATTCTTCAGGAGGCTTGTTGAGGAATCTCACCAGTTTGTTGGGATTGAGGGCAACCTGATCGTTCATCGCGGTCCTCCGATGCATGATGTGCAGGGGAATACCACCGGCCTGCGGTTGCGTGCATGATACCATGCCCCGGCCCCGCTTCGAACCCAGCGGTGAGCGCCGGCCGGGCCGCCGCCGATCGGCCTCGCGGAGGGCCGCGCCACCGCCTCGTTCCTGCCAGTGGCGCCCTGGTCGCTCCCCCTGCCAGATGCGGCGCGTTCGATGGCGGTCATCTGGGGTCAGGGGCCGCCGGCCCCTGGCGATGTTCGGCAGGGTGTCGCCGCGCCAGCGGCTGCCCCCGAGGTGGCGATCGCCGCCTCGGCGCCGGAAGCCCTGGCTGAATCAGCGCGCCGAGAGCGGCCCGTCAGCCAGGGCGACCTGGTCGCGAACGCTGCGGAACTCGAGGTCGGACCACTGCTCGATCTTGCGCTCCAGCAGCCAGCTGTCGCCGGCCAGGTAGACCAGATCGCCGGCCAGATCGCGCACCAGGTGGTCGGGATGGTCGGCGATGAACTTGTCGAGCCGGGCCTTGTCGGTACCATAGACCCAACGGGCGGCGGTATAGCTCAGCGGCTGGAAATCGATCTCGACATCGTATTCATCGCGCAGGCGGGCCTTGGTCACCTCGAACTGCAACGGCCCCAGGGCCCCCAGGATGAAATCGCGCCCGCCATGCAGCGGCCGGAAGAGCTGCACCGCCCCTTCTTCGGCGAGCTGCTGCAATCCGAGATGCAGTTGCTTGGCCCGCCAGGGATTGCGCAGCACGACCAGCCGGAACAGCTCGGGGGCGAAGCTGGGAATGCCCAGGAACTGCAGCGGCTCGCCCTCGGTCAGGGTGTCGCCGATGTTCAACCGCCCCCGCGTGTGGATGCCGATGATATCGCCCGGCCAGGCCTCTTCGACGTTGGTGCGCGTGCGCGCGAGAAAGAGCGTGGCATCTTTGACGATCAGATCTTTCTGCTCGCGTAGATGCCGCACCTTCATGCCGCGTTCGAACCGTCCCGAGCAGATGCGCACGAAGGCGATGCGATCGCGATGCCCGGGATCCATATTGGCCTGGATCTTGAAGACGAACCCGGTGAAGGCGGGCTCGTCGGGCCGCACCACGCGGGTCGCCGTAGCGCGCGGCTGGGGCGGCGGCGCCAGATCGACCACGGCGTCGAGCACCTCCTGGACCCCGAAGTTGTTGAGCGCGCTGCCGAAGAACACCGGGGTCTGGCTGCCCCGCAGGAAATGCGCCTGATCGAAGGGGGCGCAGGCCCCATCGAGCAGCTCCAGGTCCTGGCGCAGGGTCGTCGCCTGCTCGCCGAGAGCGTCATCGAGGCGGGCATCGGCCGGATCGCCGATGATCTGCACGTCGTCGGGCCGCCGCTCGGTGCCGGGCCGGAACAGGCGCAGCTCGCCATGCCGCCGGTCGAAGACCCCGCGGAAGTCGCGCCCCATGCCGATCGGCCAGGTCAATGGCACGCACTCGATCTGCAGCGTGTCTTCGATATCCTGCAGCACGGCGAGCGGTGCCAGGCCCATCCGATCGAGCTTGTTGACGAAGGTGATGACCGGGATGTTGCGCAACCGGCAGACTTCCATCAGCTTGCGGGTCCGCTGCTCGACCCCTTTGGCGCTGTCGATGACCATCAGCGCCGAATCGACCGCGGTCAGCACCCGGTAGGTATCCTCCGAGAAATCGGCGTGGCCGGGGGTGTCGAGCAGGTTGAGGTCGGTGTCGCGGAAGCAGAAGTTCATCACCGAGCTGGTCACCGAGATGCCACGTTCGCGTTCGATGGCCATCCAGTCGGAGGTGGCATGGCGAGCCGTATGGCGGGCCTTGATCGAACCGGCCAGCTGGATGGCTCCGCCGAACAGCAGCATCTTCTCGGTCAGCGTGGTCTTGCCGGCATCGGGATGGCTGATGATCGCGAACGTGCGCCGGCGCGCGATCTCTTCGGCTTGGCGGCGGTGCATGGCAGGTGGGCGTTGGGCAGAGACCGGGCTGATGTCGAAGACTTCCCTCGCGGCCGCCGGCCAGATCGAGTGGCGAGGCCGGCCGTCGCGAGGCGGGGCACAAACATACCACCTCTTTCCCCGAAAGGGAAGAGGGGGAAATGACAGGTTCGGGGCACGCGCGGGAAGGGCGCGGGCCGGGCCCGACCTCAATCAGGCTTGCTCTTGAGCCCTCCCTTCCAGAGGTAGGAGGTGCGGAAGGTGGGTTCGTCGGACACCACCGCCGGCCGGCCCTGCGGATCGCCTTTCAGGAAGTAGACGAACTCGAGCTGGGCATCGGGCTTGCCAAATTCTCTGGCATAGGTCTCGACGAGATAGTCGGCCCGCAGCACCGGCGAACCGAGGTATTCGCGCATGGGAATGACCAGGCCTTTCTTGCCATGGGCCGGCGCGTAGCTCTTGCAGACGAACTCGGTGCAGACCAGGTCGCTTTCGGTGGCGAAATCGAACTGGAAATCATAGCCGGCGCCATAGTACGAGAACGCCAGATCGATGGCCTTGGCGATGTCGAGCAGAGACAGGCGCGGCCGCAGGGCGGCGCAGTAATCGGCATGGTTGGCATGCTCCATCGAGCTGAAGACCACTCCCTCGCTGATCGCCTCGAGCACGACCTGCGGATTCCCATCGAACGGATTGGGCGAGTTCCAGACGTTGAACGGTTCGGGATACTTCTTCGCCAGGTAGTCGACGAAACTGCCGACCCCCTTCTTCTGGACCCAGGCGCGCACGGCCGGATCGGCATCGAAGCGGCGCCGGACCTGCGCCGGCGTGCCCAGGTAGAGTTCGGCGTGGGGCCAGAACCCTGGCAGGAAGATGTTCGACAGGAACCACTCCTGCCGCTCGAGGATGATATCGCCTGGCTGCAGGTGCTTCTGCATCTCATGCAATTGGGCTGGGCTGATGCACCGGGTCTGGCGTCGCTTGACCCGCGTATCGCCGACCCAGGTGAAGAGCGACTTCTGGACGGGGAAGATGAAATCCAGGAGGGCATGACCGATCTTCCCGAAGACGTACCGGTACCAGGCCGGCTCTTTGGCGATCGTGCTCAACAGGCGATCGGCCAGGGCTCGGTAGGCATCGTAGTAGGCTTTGAGCCGCCCCTCGACGTCGATGCGCGGCTTCACGCCGTCGAGGCCGCCGTTGTAGAACCGCTCGAGGTCGTCCTGGTGCGACAGGTGGAAACGATAGAGCCGATAGAGGTTGATCGGGCTGACCGCCGCCAGCGACACCCGCTCGAAGGCGCGATCGGGAATCTTGAACGCCGGCTGGGGTTCGTTGAGCAGGGTCTCCAGCTTGCGACGGGTCTGGGCGAACTCGACCAGCCGCGACACGATGGCCAGCCGACAGAGATTGGCATCGACGCCGAGCAGATACCCCTCGAAGGCGGCCCGCAGAGCCCCCGAGGTCGGATCCTTCCAGCCAGCTCGGTATTTCTCGGCAAGTTCGGCCATGACGCTCAGGTTGTACAGGAACGAATACCAGGCCCGGTAGACCGCTTTCAGTTGGCGGGCATTGGTGAGCTGCTCGCCAGGCGCCACGCGGTCGAAGGGCGATCCCTGCCGGAACAGGCTTTCGGCCAGCTTTTCGAGGCGGGCGGCGCTCTTCAGGAACCGGGCATGGTCCCGTTTGACGTGGGCCTGGAAAGCCGCCGGATCGGATACGGCCTGGGCCAGCACGGGGTTGACGTCGAGATCACGGTCGAGAAGGTCGGGAGCCGTGGCCGCCGACGACGGCGGGGCCGCTTCGGTCATGGGCAGGGTGATCCCGGTCCAGATCACCAACAGTACGGGGAGCACAATCCACCGTCTGGAGCCATGAAATTCATGACAGATCATACGAAATCTCCTTCCTGGGGTGGCAAGGCCGTCAGTCTGGGCGGCGCGCGATCAGCACCAGCCGATGCGCCTCGTGATCGACCGGGCCGCCGCTATACCCGCCGCAGACCCGCTCGAGGGTCAGCCCGGCCTCGCGCAGCCAGAATTCGAGCTCAGTCAGGTTGTACAACCGCATGGAGAAGCGCATGTCGCGGCGCTGGCCGTCGCGGATGATCGTCCGGTGGGTGGTGACCCGCCCGCGGCGCTGATCGAAACTGGTGCGATCGATCATCAGATCGTCGCCCCGCTCGGTGACCAGCGATGGCACGAAACGCTTCAGAAAAGTATCACGGTTCAGCACGTCGAACAGGAACCGCCCGCCCGGCGCCAGCACGCGCCGGATGCGCCGCAGCACGAGGAGGTTGTCGTCGTCGCTGAAATAGCCGAAGGCGGTGAAGGTCAGCAGCGCCCGATCGAACGGCTCGTCGAAGGACAGATCGCGCATGTCCCCCTGGCGGTAGTCGACCGCGAGCCCCTGGGCCTGGGCCTCGCGGCGCGCGATCTCGAGGAACCCGGCGCTGCGATCGACGCCGGTCAGCCGGTAGCCGCGACGAGCCAGGAGATTGGTCAGCCGGCCGTGCCCGCAGGCAACGTCGAGAATCCGATGCGCGGGCTGCAGGTCCAGGGCTTGCTCGATGAAGTCGGCTTCGCGCCGGGAGCGCTCCTGGGGCAGCGTGGTCTCGTAGAAATAGAGATAGTCGTCCGGGGCGAAGACGGCGTCGAAATCGAATTCGACGGCCGCGGGGGTCGGCCCGACGCCGGTCGCGGCAGCGGCGGCCGGCGCCCCGCCCGCGACCCCAGGGCGGTGCATCAGCGGGCTCCGGGACCGGCCTCACCAGCCGAACCGGTTGAGGGAGGCGCGGCCTCGAGGGCGCGAGCCTTGACCCGGAAGCCGGTCAGGGACAGCCGATAGTGGTGCCACAGCCGGCTGCGGTTGGCGCTGCGCAGATCTTCGACGCGCGATGCCCACGAGCCCCCGCGGGTGACATAGGCGGGATGCTCATCGACCGCCGGTGGCTCGAGCGGACTGCCAGGGTAGTTGGCATACAGATCGGCGCACCATTCCGAGACGTTGCCCGCCATGTCGTACAACCCCCAGGCGTTGGGCAGGCGGGTGGCGACCGGCTGGGTGGTGCCCCCGGCGTTGTCCCGGTTCCAGGCGAAGCGCGGATCGGGGGCGTCGCCCCAGAACCAGGGCGAGGTCGACCCGGCCCGGCAGGCGTATTCCCACTCGGCTTCGGTAGGCAGGGCGTAGCGGTCGGTGCCTTCCTTCTCGTTGAGTCGTTCGATGAACTGCACGACCTCGAGCCAGGCGACCTTCTCGACCGGCCGGTCGGGGTCTTTGAAGAGCGAAGGATTGTAGCCCATCACCGCTTCCCATTGGGCCTGGGTGACCTCGGTGACGCCCAGGTAGAACCCCTGCGGGATGGTCACTTCGTGGACCGGCTGCTCATCAGGATGGGCGAGCGCATCGACCGAGCCCATCTGGAAGGACCCTGGCCGGATATAGCGGAACTCCATGCCGATGCTGTTGGTGAAGCGATCTTCGAGATCGCGCCGATACTGCTCGACCAGCGCCGCCTCATGGCGCTCTCCAGCGGCGAGCGGCAGCGCCCCCCCGACCGTGGCCACCACCCCAACCAGGATGACAAAGCGGAATAACCGTGAAAACACCATGCCGGCCTTCCCTCCCTTCGCGATGTCTGAACGATGAAACCGCCTTCAGAATACCTCACCCCTTCTTTTCAGACAAGACAATCGGCGGGGAAGCCCGCCCCCATTGGGCTGCCACCCGGGCAGGCCCCCCTCGCCTAACGAACGACATCCCCGACCGCAGGTCTCTGGTCCCCTGCTTCCGCCTGCTCACATGACGTGTCGGGCCGGCCAGCTGGTCACGCTGCCCCTAAGAATTGGAATCAGGAACCGGCCTGATCTTTCCTCGTTCCCCCAGCGGTTTCGCGTTCCTCCAGAGGAAAACGCCGCGGGCGTAATCCCGTTCACGCCAGGGATCAACAGGAGAAGCGATGGCGGACACCGTAGCCCGGCCCGGAATCGGCCACGCCAGGGATGGCTGGACCGAACGGCGGATCATTCCATGATATCGAGCGTGTAGCTGTCGGTGAGCCCATGGTAGGAAACCGTGAGAGACCGCCTTCCTACCGGGGAATCGGCAGGGATGGCGACGGTCGTAAACGACTTTCCGTAATCATCAAAGAGGGTCCTCGTGATGGCCAACGGCACGCCATCGAGTTTGATGATCGGATCGGGGCCTTTCCCTGTCGACATGGAGAAGGTGCGATGGTATCCGACGACCGTCGCCGTCCGGCCTCGCAAGATGCTGCCAAGATGCTCGGACCGCGGGTTCATCACCCGGAACAGGTAGCTATGGTACCCAGGCTCTCCGATCCTGGCGGCAGAAGAATCGAGGGGATAGTAGACATAGCCCCCATTTCTGTATTCGGGATGCCACTTGGAAAACACGGTGACGATGTATTCCTTCTCTTTGATCAGGCCGGCCGGTAAAGGCAACGTGATCTGCTGGTTGCTCCAACTGTTGACCGTTTGCACCTTGACGCTGACCTCCTGGCCTTCGCCGACCTGCCAGAACTCGACGTAGCCGCCATCCTGCGAAGAACCGAAGGCATCGCCGTACAGCGTCAGGGTTTGCAGATCGCTGCCACCCCCGCCCACGAAAGGATCCATCCCGAACACGCGAGGAATGAGATAGGCGCTGGTCGAGATGGTCTGCGTGGCGATCCGGTAGGCAGGATCGGAGATGCGGACGGTGAAGGACCCATTGTCGGAAGGATCGCCACCACGTGGGAACACCGCTTTGATGCGCGTGATCGCAGCCCCATACGCGTACGGCGAAGGCTCTTTGCGATATTCCAGAATGGTGGCCTGGACTTTGCCGAGCTCGAGCGTCAGATCGTTCGCCGTGTTGCCGAGGTGGAACCCGGCGATCTCGAACGTGTAGGAACAAGGCACACTGAACACCTTCGCGAAATCATGGTTGGTGAAACCGGTGCAGGCCGGCCGATTACTGAATGACTTCTCGATGATGCGGCCCTTTTCGACGAAGATTTTGGGGGCTTTCCATCCGGAGTACAACACCGCGGCCAGATCGACGATGTCGAGGGCCGCTTTGCCCCAGGCCCAGGCTTTGCTGAAATAGATCCGCGCCGTGGTCAACACCCATCTTCGCTTGATCTGCGTTCCGATGACTTCTTGGTAGAGGTCCCACAGGGCGGAGAGAATTTCGTTGCTGGCATCCCAGAGGGTGTTTTTGAGGAACGTTTCGACCTCTTCTTTGGTGTTCGGCTGCAGGCTGTTGAGGTTGTTGAGAAAATTCAAGACCGGCCCCGGAAGTTTCCCCACCAGCTTCCAGGCTTTCTCGATGTTCTCGGCATCAGGGGTGGCCAGGCCGATGGCATCGATGATCAATCGCATGACGCTTTCAAATACCGACAGAGCCAGGTTCTGTTCGAAGGTCAGGACGATCGGAGCGGTGTCTTTCTGGGGATCGATCAAGATTTCGGCCAGCGTCAACAACTCGATCTTGGGGGGCCAGATCTTGTAGTCGAGCAGAACCCGCTTCGGCAAACGCCACGTGGGAAGGTTCAGCGGCGTTCGCACGACCTGTCCATCGGCCTCGACCTTGACGTCATAATGGCAGAACGAACGATTGATCGCTTTGATCTCTCTGCTGGCATGGCCGGTCATGCCGGTATCGGCGTCATAGACCTCGAGCCAGGGAGGCTCGACTTGACCAAGCGATGCCTGCACGCTGGCCATCATTCGACGTTGGGAGGCGATCACCCCGCTGCCATTGGCCAGATCCTGGCAGATCTCGCTGATGAGAGCATGGAGAGCGGTGTTCTCGCGACCGAAGGGTCGGGAAGGTTTGGTGAGGAGGGCGTCGGCCACCGCCGCTTCGAGCTCGGCCCGCTTGGGGTGCGCGGCATAGGCTTTCAAGAGATTGGCAAATACCGTACGCGTCTGGCGGGTGAAGGTCGGATCGACCAATACCAGGGCCCGAGCCGTGGTGGTCGCCGTCAGGTAGTACTGCGAAGGATCGCGAGGCGATTGGGTATCGATGAGGGAAAGCAAGTATGGCTCATCATCATCGGTAGCGGCTACCAGCAAGTAGAAGCCATTGCCGATGACCATTCCGGATTCGTTGGCCGACAGATAGCCGGTATCGGTCTTGTCCAGGCGGATTTCATCGGTGGGCGTCAGGATCGTCAGCGGCGGGAGGGAGGTGATATTTCCCGACGGCGGCACGACCTTGAACCCGAAGGTGCGAGTGGTGCCGTCGAACGCGGTAGGACCAGGGGTGAAGTGGTCGCTGGAGCGGATGGCGATGGAAGAAGCGGTGACCCGGACCCCCTTGAGCTGGGTGTTTTCATAGACGTAGCTGCCACGGAAGGTGACCGACCACCCGACGAACCGCTCGAGGGTCGCTTGATCGTCGGTGAAGACAGGAGTATCGAGAATCCCGTTGTTATAGACGATGGCGCCCGTCGACGATTTCTTGAAAACACCCTGGAAATCGGTGGTGGGCCCGTAGGTCAAACCACCGGGCCCGGTGGTGCCACCGGTCGGGCCGGTGCCGCCCGGCCCTTGGGGTGCAGCAGGAGCGGCACCGATGGCGGTGACCGCCACCGCCGGCGGCGAGGTTCCGGTGGGGCCGGTCTCGACTCGCACGGTCAGGAGCACCTTCGCCGCGGTGGCCGTCAGCGTGATACCTTCGCCGCGCGCCAGGGCGAGACAGCCCCAGGTCGCCGGCGCGGCCGGAGAATCCGGAGCAGGAACGATGGCGAAGGCGTACACCTTGCCACCGATGGTGCGAGAGGCGGTGGCCACCACCATACCGATCATGGTACTGGTTGAGGTCAGCGAAACAGGAGTGCCGCCGCCCGTTCCAGTGGTGCCGGAAGTGGGAGGGGTCGGCAGAGTCAGGCCGATATCCTGAGCGCCAGCGAGCAACAGGACCAGGGCCGACTGGCGGGCTTCGGTGTTGAAGCGGGCTCCGAAGGCGGCATGAGTTGCCGCCAATTCTCGAACCTTGCGCGAGATGATGGCCCGGGCCCGCAAGCGGGTCTCACGACGCAGTTCGAGCGTCGGCGGGGGGTTCCCGGGGCCATAGGGCCAGCCCAACGCGGCAAAGTCGGCCTGGGTCGGCAACAGCCGGAACAACAGCGGCGGCTCGGCAGGCTGTCCTCCCCCCGTTGGGGTAGGTGGTTGACCGGACGGCGGGGCGGGAGGAGTCCCTCCTGTTGGGGGTGCTGGAGGGGAAGGCGGCTGGGTCGAAGGCGGGGTCGTGACATCGGGAGGCGTGGGCGGCTGGGTCGAAGGCGGGGTCGTGGCATCGGGAGGCGTAGGCGGCTGGGTCGAAGGCGGGGTCGTGGCATCGGGAGGCGTGGGCGGCTGGGTCGAAGGCGGGGTCGTGCCACCAGGCGGCGGGATCTGACCGAGCACGGCACGTCCCCGCAGGGCAGTCGCCGGGCCCGCTGACTCGTTGTACAAACCGAGCGCTTTCAGCAGATCCCAGATGGCGCTTTGCAGAATCTGGTCGGTCAGGTTGCCCGAGAAAGCCTTGGCCGCAGCTTCGGCGGTAGGAGCCTCTCGCACTTCGATTTCTGTCCGGCGCAGAGCATACTCGAGACCAGCCAGCACGTCGCCGAACCCGCTCACTCCTTCGGCCAGCGTCCGGATGGCAGAGGAGAAGGCGGTCACCTGGGTCAACACCCGTTCCTGCTCGACGGTTCGTTCCAGCTCCTGGCGGACGGCGATCGGCAGCACCTGGTACAGAGCGGTCGAGGCCGACGACAGGAATTGTTGATTGACATCGTCGTAGATCTGCAGCAAATCGGGCGTGCGCGCAGCAGCTTCCTGGCGGACAGCGTTGCCGTAGCCCTTCCAGACCTCGTCGCGGGACAGGCGAGAGCGGTCCTGGTTGATCTGGACGATCAGCCGGCGCAGAGCCTGACGGGTCTTGGCGCGGAACTCGGCGATGGCGCTGTCGAGACCCGCCACGGCGGCTCCCTCCCGCCACGCTTTCTCGCGGCGGGTGAAGGCTTCAGCCACGACGGTCAGCTCGGCGGGAGTAAGCGCGGCCAGCGCGCTCGGCGAAAGGCGGGCCAGCACTTCGCCGAGATCGAATTGGATTTCGCGAGAAATGCCCAGCGTGCGACGGGCCCGCGCCCCCGCATGGATCAGCCGCGTCAGAGAAGCCGTGGTCGGGTCGATGGTCAGGGCTTGCGTCGTCGTTCCCGGCGTCGTATCGACGAATGGCACGAATCCTTCGAACACCTGATCGCCAACGCGGGCGGCCAGGATCAGGTTGTCCAGGTTGCCGGGCACATTCTCGAACCGGAACTCGCCAGCCGTGTCGGTGGTCCGGGTGGCCACGCCATCGATCAAGACCGGCTCGAGATCATGGTTGATGCCGTACGCGTACAACCCGACCTCGTAGGGCGGACTGACGACCTGCGCCCGCAGCGCAGTCGCCACGGGCACCGAACTGACCTGCCCCACCAGCACGCCAGTCGGCACGTTGGTATTCGGGCCGACAGACCAGCTTTCATCACCACCACCGCCGCCCCAACGGCAACCAGTGGCCAGACCGTACACCGCCAGCAGGACAGCAAGCACCACGAGCGAACGCGTTTTCATGGTTCCTCCAAAAGCCTAGACCGCATCTATTTTATCAGGGAAAAAAGACCCGCGGGCGCCATTCGACAACGGCAGCTCGAACAGCAACCCTCGGCACCCAGACCGTAACATTCTTCAAGCAGGTCCTCATGCTCGAAAGAAAAGCCTTCGGCAAAGGCAGCTGAGAAATATCAAGATCCCTCTAACCTCAGAAGGTTAGTCTAACGATGGCCCCTCTGTCAACCCTCCCGTCGCTGGATCCACAGAAAATTCCACCACCCAGAAGGGCGCCCCATCCGGGGCAAGCCTCTCCAAATTCTGGGGGCTTCACCAGCAGTCCTCATCCTCGGGAGCCCTGGTTGCCGCTGACCGAGCGCGATGCGTTCGGCGGCCGGTCGACCGCTTCGCGGGAGCCACGGCGACTCGCCATGACGGTGGCGAGGGATGGCCGATGGCGGCTCCTTGGAATTGCAGCGCCGTTTCCTTCACTCACGGCCAAGCCGCCGATTCCTCTAGCTGACGACCGTGGCAGGGCTCAGCCAGTCAGGAATCGAGGCCACTCCCATCGCCGGCGGGTCAGGCCTTGGACGTTTGACGCCGGCGGGCGGGCGCGGGCGGATCGTCGGTTCTGCCCAGGCGCAGACAGCGGATCGTGCGATCGAGCTGGCTGCGCAGGATCGAATCGCGCTCCCGCGCCAGGCGCCGCCGCAATTCGGGCACGACCGCCGGATCGCCCAGGCGCTCGAGGGCGTGCAACGCCGCCAGGGGCACCAGCCGGGCCGGGTCATCCAGCAGACGCAGCAGCCGCCGCGGCAGGGAGGGTTCGCCGGCCTGCCGCCGCGCCAGATGCTTGATGGCAGCCGCTTTGACCGGCGCCGGGGTGCCCGGGCGCAGGAAGGGCGCCAGGACCGCCGGTCGACCATCGATCTCGGCGAGGGCGTCGACGGCCGCCACCCGCATGGTCTCGTTCCAGGACGCCGTCTGCAGCGCCTGCGCGATGGCTGGGCGCGCGGCGGCCTCGTGCGTGTTGGCCAGAGCTCGCAGGGCATCGGCGGCCACGAACAGACTGGGATCCTCCAGGAAGAGGCGCCGGAATTCGCCGGCCAGTTCGGGGCGCCGCAACGGAGCGAGGGCGTTGACCACGGCCCGCCGCACCTTCGGATGCCGATCGGCGAGCCAGCCCCGCAGGGCGGTCACCGCCGCCGGCAGGCCCATCTTGCCGAGCGCGGTCGCCAGGCGGGCCCGCCCCCACCAGAAGGTCTCGCGCTCATATCGCGCCGTCAGCAGATCGACGGCGGCGGGCGTGCCGCGGGCGGCCACCGCCTCGATGGCTTCGGCCCGCACCAGCAGGTTGGGATCGTCGAGCTGAGCCTCCCACAGCGCGGCGGGTTTGAGCACCTCGAGCCGTTTGAGCAGCAGTTCGCTGTCCGGGTCGACGATGAAGGTGCGGGGCGCGGCGGGCAGCGGCAGGAAGAACGCGTGCTCAGGCTCGGTCAGCACGAGCCGCTCGTGCCGTCGGCCGCGCGGCAGATCGAAGGCCACCGGCAACGCCAGCTTGTACACGGCCTTGCGGTCGTCGAGGGCCTGCTTCTGGACGACCCGCACGATCGCCCCGCGCTTCCGTTCGTCCCAGGCGTAGACGATCTTGAATTCGGGATGTCCGGGCCGGAAGATCCAGTCTTCGAAGGCGGCTTCCAGGTTGATCCCGGTGGTCGCGGCCATGGCGGCGACCAGATCGCTGGTCTCGACCGCCCCGAAGGCATGCCGACGCAGGTAGGCGCCGATCCCGCGCCGCCATGCCTCGTCGCCGACCTGCGAACGCAGCCAGTGCAGCACGCAGGCACCCTTCTGGTACAAATGCCGATCGAACATCTGGAAGCTCTCGCGCCAGACGCGGGTGACGATCGGCCGCTGGTAGGTCTGGCATTCGTCGAAATACGCCTCGGCCATCGACCAGCAGGCCACCCGGAACTCGTCGAGCCCTTTGTCATACTTCTGGAACAGGGCGTCATAGTAGGTGGCGAAGCTCTCATTGAGCCAGCCATGCGTCCAATCCTTGCAGGTGACGAGATCGCCGAACCACTGGTGGGCCAGCTCGTGGGCCACCAGCTTGTCGAAGTCGAGATCGCGGGCGGCCCGTTCATCGAGCAGCACGAGATCGGTCTGGGTGGTGGCCGAGGTGTTCTCCATGCCGCCCCCGAAGTCGAAGGCCGTCACCTGGGCGTAGCGGGCATAGGGATAGGCCACGCCGGTCTCGGCGAGCAGGAAATCCATCGCCGCCCTGGTGGCCCGCAATCCCCGACGGGCCTCATCCTGACGACCGGGCGGATAATAGAAGAACAGCGGCACGCGCGCGTAGGGTTCCTGGTACTCTTCGAAGGCGCCGACGACGAGCGAGAACAGATACATCGAATGCGGTTGCTCCATCTGCCAATGGAAGGTCGAGGTACCGCGTCGCTCGTCATGGGTGGTGGAGACCAACCGGCCATTGGCGATGGCGGTCAGTCCCTTCGCCACGGTGACGATGATCTCGCTCGTGGCCTTCTCGGACGGCACATCCCGGCAAGGGAACCAGCAGCGCGCGTCGTCGCTCTGGCCTTGCGTCCAGGCTTGCCGCGGCCAGTCGGGATATTCCCGAGTCGGAGCGATGAAGTGCAGCCCGGGGCCGGCGCGGCGCAGGCCATACCGGATGGCCACCTGGACTTCGGTGCCGGCGGGCAACGGCCGCGGCAGCCGGACGGTCAGACAGCCGTCTGCCACCGAAAACCGCGCGGCCCGCGGCGCGCCTTTCCCGACTCCGACCCGCACTTCCTGCACCTCGAGATCGACGGCATGGAAGACGAGCGTCTCGACGCGCTCGCCGAGCAGGCACACGGTGTGCCGGCACCACCCCTCCAGGCTCTGCTGTGCGAGATCGACCGCGATCTCGAGTCGCACATGCCGACTGTCGAACGTCGTATCGGGAAGGAAGCGGGGCGGGGTATCGGCACTGGCGAATCCCACTCCTCCGCGCGCGCTGGCGTGCATCATCGTCGCCCTCCGTTCCGCCAGCCGGATGGGGCGGCTGGCCGATCGTGTGTGCGGCCCAGGGGGCCGGTCGGATGTTTGTTCGGGAATGGCACAACCGATTCCAAGAGCCGAGCCGCCGGTGGCCGTTCTCTCAGGAACGGCGCCTTCCTGGCGCGGCAAACTCGGACTGATCGGTCTGATTGGTCGGGTGTCATGGCGAAGCGCCTCCTTCACCAATCGCCCCAGGCTTCGTAGAGAGCCTGGTCAGCGGGGTGGAGGGAAGGATCGAGACCCGCTTGAGTGGCCTGCGCCAGGAGGCCAGACCAGGAAAGGGGCTGAGAGCCGTGGCCCGCCAGGCGGTTCGCCAGGGCAGACAGGAAGGCTTTGAGGAACGCCAGACGTGGCCCAGCAGGGGGCAGAGCGCGCGCCAGCAGAAGGCGGCGGGCCCCGGCCACCTGGAGCACCCGCACCAGGTCTTCCCGCAGGGGAGGCCGGTCGGCGGCGACCATTCCTGCTGGAAAACCGCGGGAAGAGGTGTCTGATGCGGATGAGGTCGGCGACGCTGGCGGGACTTGCCCCGTCGACCAGGTGGTCGAACCCGAGCGCGAGCCGATGGGCGAGTCGGACGCGAGAGCCCTGAAGCCATCTGCTTCTTCGGAAGCCCGATCGAGGCAGCCCGAGGTCACCACACAGGCGTCGCGGAAGCGGAGGGTGGCCAGGTCGGGGCCGGGCACCCAGCCGTCTCTGGCTGGGTCGTCATAGAGCGACAGGACGAGGCCAGGCGCCGGCCAGGGATCGCCAGGGCCAGGAATGACCGCCACTCCAGCCAGATGGACCAGGGCGGCCGAAGCCAGGGTGCCGGAGGCATCCAGCGCGCGCAGCGCCGATTCGCTCGCCCGGCGCGAGGTCAAAACCTGGCTGACCGCCTCTTGGCCAGCCGGCAGCAGAGTCGTGACCAGCGCCGTCTCCGAGGCCGCCCCCGGCAAGACCCCACGTTCGCGAGCCCGCTCGGCGGCAGGGCCGGTTTCGCCGCGACCGGCCTCCAGTCGGCGGGCCGCCGAGGCCAGCAGCGCGGCCAGGGGGCCCGCTCCCGGATTGAGCCGGGCGGTCACGCGAGCCTCGGGCGGGGGTTCATAGGCGGGAGCCCCGAAGACCACGAACAGCCGGCGCGGCGGCGAAGACGAAGAGGATGGGGAGTCGGCCGCGGCCGCCCCGGGCGCGGGGCAGGCTCTGACCGCTGCCAACCATGACAACGAAGGCTGGCGAATGATCTGGTACTTATCGCGAAGATATGACATGCGAGCGAAATCGTCGGGGCCGGGCGCGGTCACGAGGATCTCGAAGGGCAGGCCGGCCAGCGGCCCGGGCGCTAGCAGATGCAAGCGAGGCAGGGCAGAGGGACTGACGGATGAGTCCTCGGCGGGCGCCGCCGCGCCCGAAGCGAGCGCTGGAACGATGGCTGAACTCGCCCGGGGATCGGCCAGCGTCGCCTCGGAAGCGAGCGCGAGGACACCCGTCGCAGCCAGGCCGGGGGCGGCTGGCGCTCGGTTCAGAGGCTCGGAAGCCGGTGGGAGGAACGGCTCGACCACCGTGCGATAGAGGGCGAGGGCATGGGCTTGAACCGTCGCCGGCCCGGCGCGGTCACGCAGGCCGGTCTGCCAGGCCCCGACCAGTCGCGAAAGACTGGCGCGGTCCAGCGGCACCGCCCGGAACCACCACCGCTCGCGCTCGATGAACCAGCCGTAGAGGCGGTCTTCCCCCACCCACCAGACCAGAGCCGCTTCGCCGGGCCGCAACCCCTGCTGTTGGAGAGTGGCCACCGATGGCGGGGGCGGGCAGGTCCACTGCCAGAAGACCGGGAACTCGCGCGCCCAGACGGCGGCGAGTTCCGGCTCGCCGGCAGGCCCTGCGGCCGGGAGTCGGCCGGCGCTGGCTGGATGGTCGCCGGGCTGGGTGGCCGGGCGCAAGGAGGATTCGCCCCTGCCGGCGGGCTCGGCGGAACGGAAGCGACCGGTCGCCGTGGGGGCCATCGCCACGGGCGCCTCGGGCGCCACGAGCGTCTCTGGCCCGCCGACGCCCTGGGCGGGCAGGCCCCAGCGAGCCCAGTCGATTTCGGCGGGGCCGTTCCGGCCCAGCCCAGGCGGGAAGCGGTACCGGGCCCGGAACCCGCCGGCCCGCACCCACTCGGTGAGACGAAAAGCGGTGGCCGCCGTGGTCTCGGCCCATTCTCGCACGAGCGAGGAACCAGAGCTTGTCGGCAACGGCCCGTGGCCACCGCCCGAACCGAAGACGGTCAGGCCCCCGGGGGCGATAGCCTCGCCGGCGCGGGCGGCGAGGCGGAACCAGGCCTCGGCCACCCAGCGCCGGGACGGCCCTTCCTGCCCCTCGAGGCAGGCGGCGAAGGCCACCGCCTGGTCGGGGGAGTTCCAGGGCAGGGCATGCGCGGCAACGGCGAACCACGCCTGGGCCGAAGCCTCTGCCGAGGGCGGCGAAGGCATGGCCGCGGCGGCTGGCCAATGCACCTGCCAGGACGCGACGCTCGCCGCACCGGCCCCGCCCGCCTTCTCCGCGGCAAGGGCGGCCAGGTCGGCCAGAGCGGCCAGGGCGCGCGCTCCGAAGCCCTGGCCCGCTTCGACCGGCCCCGTCGCCAGCCTGGCCAGCGAGGCCAGGGTGGCGAAGCACTCGGCGGCCGCCTCGAGCTGGCCCTGACGCGCCAGGCTGCCACCCAGCGCCTCGAGGGCCGCCCATCCGCCCACCGGCCAGGAAACGACGGCGACGGTCGGCATCCCCTCGAGCAGGCCCCGCAAGACCGTCTGCTGCGAAGCGACCGCCCCCGCCAGATCATACTGACGGGCCAGCTCCAATCGCAGACGCCAGGCAGCGTCATCGCCGACCGGCGCCCGCCAGCGGCCGGCCACCAGCTCTTCGAGCAGCCGACCGGCTCGTGCGGTCTCGCCGCGCGCCAGCCAGCGGCGGGCCAGGGCGCAACCGGCCACGGCCGTCGCGGCCCCACGCTGGTCGAGCACGGCCTGCCACAGGGGCTCGGCGAGATCGCCCCGGCCCATCTCGTCGTACCAGCCGGCGACCTCGGCCCAGACCGTCAGATGGGCAGGATCCCTTTCCCCATGCACCTTGGGAGCCAGGACCACCACCTGGACCAGCACCAGCAGAGCCTCTTCGTCGGCCATCTGGCGGAACAACGCCTCCGCCAGGCGGCGGCGAGCCTCGAAGAGGTCGGCGTGATACGGCGGCAGCCGCGGCTCCCACACGCCGATGGCGGCGCGCAGGGCCGCGGCCGCCTCCTGCCAGCGCCCCAGCGCGGCCAGGGTCGCCCCCAGCCGGAAATGCGCGGCCCCGCGTTCCAGGCGGACCAGCCCAGGGACTTCCTCGCACAGATCACGCCATTTCTTTAGCCATTCTTCGGCGCACTCCCAGCGGCCCCGCGACTCGAACAGCGAAGCCGCGTGGCTGTATTCCTCGAGCAGCAGCTCCAGGTTGCCGATCGAATCTTTCTCAAGCAAGGCGAACCCTTCTCGAAGGCTCTGCCGGCCAGCTTCCTCCCGACCGGCTTCGATCTGCACGCGACCGATCCGCAGCAGCAGGCCGCCCGCCCGGGCCTCGTCAGGCCGTTGGCTCGCCCGCACCAGGGCGAGCGTCTGTTCGAGAATGGCGATGGCCTCGTCGAAGCGACCTTGCTTCATCACCGCTTCCGCCAGGCTCTGCCGCACCACCGCGATCTGAGCGACCGGCACATCCGGCATGCCGGCGAAGATCTCGAGCACCCGACGGAAGGCCCGCTCTGCTCCTTCGTAGCCCTCGCCGTTCATCTTGTTCAGGCCCTCGGTCAGCAGTTGCTTGATTTCCTGCACGCGAGGCTCGGTCTCGGCCTTCCACTGATTGGTGATCGGACGGCCGCCCGAGCGACCGGAAGAGGGCCCCTCAGGGAACCGGAACCCGGGCGGCTGGCTCCAGACCGTGCCTGCCCAGACCAGCATCATCACGATCAGCCGGGTCGCCCGCCAGGCTGGTTCGCCTTCCCACCGGCTCGAAACCCTCTGCATGGTTGTCGTCCTGCTCCTTTTCTGGAGTGCTCGGCGTAAGGTCATGGTAGCGTCATGCCGCCAGGAAAGCAAAGCCATTGCCTGAAGCTTTTTTCGGGAAGGTGAAGGACCGAATGCCCGTCATCGTGAACCTCGTTGAGAAACCGGGCCGCAGGTCCACGGTATTTGAAGCGGGTAAAGGCACCAAGGCGGAAAGCCGCGGACAGCCCTTGCTTTGGGGCCGCTTCCCCGATACCCTTGGGCCTGGGGCTCGGGGACCCGGAGGTGCGGATGATCCCCCAAGCAAGGAATCCCGCAGGCCACCAAGCTTTCGGGGCGAACTCACACGAAACAGCGAAGAACCGAGCCATGCAGTGAGATCCGGGGCCCTTGGCCGGGCAGCGGGAATCTGCTAGAGTGTCGCTGTCGCCTGGCGACGGTCATTCCTCTGCGAAAGGCGGTGCTTTCCGATGACCCAACCCGACGCTCTGCCCGGCATGAAGCCCAAACCCCTGCTGTTCGTCATTTCCGGCCCCAGCGGGTCCGGCAAGGGAACGGCGCTGGATTTCATCGAGCGCACCTTCGCCCCCGTCATCACCCGCTCGCCGACCTATACGACCCGCGCGCGCCGGAACGGCGAACGCGACGGGAAGGACTACCACTACGTCGACCAGGCCCGCTTCGATGAGCTGGTGGCCAGCAAGGAGATCTTCGAGTTCACCCGCACCTACAACGACGAACTGTACGGATCGCCCCGGCGCCTGATCATGGCCGACGACGAGCACCACCTGCTGGTCGAACTCGACTTCAACGGGTTCCATCGTCTGCGCTCGATCTCGCGCCGCAAGGTCATCGGCATCTTCATCATGCCGCCCTCGATCGACGAACTGTCGAAGCGCATCCTGGCCCGGCAGCCCGAGACCAACCTCGAGCGCCGCCTGCACCGGGTCAGCGAGCAGATCGCCCACGCCTGGTCCTACGACTACATCATTTTGAATCAGGATCGCGAGGAGTTCCTGCGCCGCGTCCGTTGCTGCGTCGAAGCCGAGCTGTTCCGCCAGGATGGCATCGGCTTCCTCACCGAGCACTGGCACACCCTCGACGTCACCCTCGCCCGCAGTTGAGGGCACAACCAGCCCAGGGTCGACGCCGCGAGCGAGTTGCCCTGTGAGACGGCCAGGCCGACCTCAGAAGCGCCGCCCCCAACCCCGCAACCAGCATTGTCTGCGCCCTTGGGAACCTTCGGGCGCGCTGACACCGCCACGATCTGGCGTAGTCAGTGGACCATTTTCATTGGAAGCATCAGACAGGAATTCGGGGCAGGCCACCCACGAAGGAGGTTCGAATGGCCCGACCGCTCCACAGGAAGTTGCAAGGCATCGTCCCTTTCGCATTGATCGTCCACGGAACCCCCTCAACCTCCGGCGTCCCTTCGGTGGAACTCGAGGAGCGAGGACAGGGGCTGCGAATCTCGCTCGCCATTCCTCCCGGGATGACCTGTCGTCAGGCGCTGGCCAGTTTGGCCTCACGGGGCCGACGCATCTGCGGCACGCTGAAAGGAAGGGGGGGCGACCCTGGCCGGCTGATCTCAGCCTGACCATTGAAATGGATGGCTTGTTCCTGGTGGTCCGATGCACCCTCGACCTCTCCTACCCTCTGCCTCAGGGCCAACGGACAACGAACCGGCGAGCTGGCGGCGCGCGCGCCACGGCGTCGACGACTCGCTTCGGAGCATGGACAGGACTCGATCAGATCGGCGTTTTGACGCGATTGGTCCACCGGCAGCGGCAGGCCGAAGCCTCCGCCGAAACCTGGTCCTTCGATGGGCAACGCGTCATCCAGGAATGGCGGACCTCGGCGAGCATCACCTTCGGCGAGTTCCTGAAGGCCCTCGGCAACCACACCACCGCCATGCTCCAGTGGCGCCCGCAGTTCTTGAAATTCTTCGCCTCCGGGCCGAACCCCGCCACCCTTTCCGCGGGGTGGCCATCGCATTCGACTCACCCTCCCAAAAAGCACCTAACATTTCCATATTTCAGCTTTTCCCTCAATACAATACCGATTTGGCGCTTTTGGCTCCAGAATTCGGAACTTTTTTGCCAACAATTATTCCGGTCCTAGGACACCCAAATGCCTAAGGAGGCCACCAGGCCCCTTAAGATTTCAGCCCCCCTTCGATTCGGCCACCACGGCTGCATGACAGCAGAGAGAGCGAGAATCCATCGAAGATAGGGAACCTCGCCCCCTCTCTTTCCTGACTCCTAGGAACCTCTAGCCTCCCAGAGAGGCAGGCGGGGCCCTGCCACTCTGTCCCGCGAAGGTTCTCCCGGTTCTTCCGCCTCGAGGAATCGCTCGCTCTCCCTGACCCCGAGGGCCGACCGGCTTCCGTGATCTGGGCAAGCCGGCCGGCCGTCTGGTTTTTCCCGCCTTTCGTCGGCTTCTCGCCCCCTTCCGGTCTGCGCCACCCAGTCAGCAAGGCCCTGGGTTCCCCATTTCATCAAAACACCAGGAGGTTTTTCGGCATGTCCAAGGCTCTGGCTCTCCGACGGTTCTCCTTCATCCTCGAAAAGGCCACCAGCGACCGGTACCCGTCCTTCGCCGCCATCAAGTCCTTCCTCGTCCGGCACGGATTCGAGTTCTCGAATCGTACCCTGCAACGCGACCTCGCCAAGATGGACCACCTCTTCCAGATCAAGATCTCGTACGATCGCCAGAAACGCGCCTATTTCTTCGACCGTGACCAGAGCGTCAACCTCGATGTCTTCCTGCGGTACCTGCAGATGAGCGGTGACGGCGAACTCGTGACCGCACCCCTCGCCGACGGCACCCAGGTTCTGCGCCACCTGTCCTTCGGAACGTCCGCGATTCCCGCCGGCAGCCAGTGGCGGCAACCCATTACGCCGATCCAAGCGCTCCGACCAGGCAATGAGGCCTGGCCATCTCAGACGACGACGGGTTCGGCGGCCTCCGCCCCGATCTGTCGTCGTCCTGGGAGCATGATCGAAGCAGGATCGCCCTCCCCGGTGAACAGGCCGCCCCGACCCAGACGATGCGGCACCCTGCTTTCGCCGGGGAGGGGCCGATCCCTTCCTCTGACTGATGTTGACGTCTTGGTGAAACTACCTTGTCTTGAGAAGCGACTGGTTGCAGGCTCGGGGTGGGCATCCAAGGCGACGACTGCCACCATGAAGCTTGCCGCCGCGAATTTGACACGTTGTTTTTGGGTTGATAGCATTCTCGCCAGTCTGCCAATTCAGAGAAACAAGGTGGCCCCCTCATGATCGAATCTCCGCCCGCCACTCGTCTCGCGCCCTCTGCGAAGGCTCCGGCCTTGATGATCGGCCGTCTACAGCTCAAGAATTGGCGGAATTTCCTCCAAGCAGATCTCCAATGCGGTGAACGGGTGTTTCTGGTCGGACCCAACGCCTCCGGCAAATCGAATCTGCTCGATGCCCTGCGCTTCCTGCGAGATATCGTCAAAGACGGTGGAGGCTTGCAGTATGCCATCACCGGCAACCGTAAAGGACTGTCCTCCCTTCGATGCCTGGCGGCCCGACGAGCGCCCACCATCGAAATCGAAGTAGAACTCGTCCACGAACCCGGCGGCCCTCTGGTGTGGCGGTATGAACTCGGAATCGATCAGCGGAAAACCGAACCCAAGAAACCAGCCATCATTTTCGAGCGAGTCTGGCGAGGCGAGACCCTCATCCTAAACCGACCAGACGCGAAGGATCGCGCAGATCCCATCCGACTCACCCAGACGCACCTCGAGCAGCTCAACTCCAACGCCGACTTTCGCGAGATCGCCGATTTTCTAGGAACCATCGAATATTCGCACCTCGTTCCCCAACTCATCCGCCATGCTCGCGAATACTCTGGGCCCGGTATTCCCGACGACCCCTACGGTCGCGACTTCCTTCGCACCCTGGCTAGCCTCAGCGAAAAGAAACGGCGAAGCCGCCTGAAGAAAATCGAGAATGCCCTGGTCAAAGCCGTTCCCCAGCTATCTAAGCTCGATTTCTCCATCGATGAGAAGGAAGGGGGCGTCCCTCACCTCCAAGTCGTCTATCGGCATTGGCGGCCGCGAGGAGCCCGACAGCGGGAATACGACCTGTCAGACGGTACGCTCCGATTAATCGGACTGTTCTGGGCACTCCTCGAAAAGGGCGGACCTCTCTTGCTCGAAGAACCGGAATTATCCCTCCACCCTGCCATCATCAGACGCCTGGCCGGCCTCATGTCATGTCTCCAGCACAAGAGCGGCCGTCAGATCTTCGTCAGCACGCATAGCCCCGATCTGCTGAGCGACCATGGCATCGGGGGCGGCGAAACCTTCATTCTCGAGCCAGCCCGAGAAGGCACCCAAGTGAAGAAGGCCTCGGAACTCGCCGAGGTTCGAGCCCTCCTCGAGGCCGGTTTTTCGGTGGGAGAAGCGGTCATGCCCAAGACCGACCCCCCTGACCTGCACCAACTCACGTTCGATGACCTTCTGAAGCCGTGATTCATCTCAATCTCGTCGTCGAGGACCTGCTGAGCGAAGCGATCGCCAGGCGCCTTCTATCCATTGCAGAAGACCGGATGGTCGTGGCCACCGTCAAGATCGCCGGCGGCTACGGCGAGATCGGCAAGCGAATTTCCGCATACAACCGCGCGGCCAAGGCGGTACCATTTTTCATTCTCGCCGACCTCGACCGCGACAAGGGCGCCTGCGCGCCGCAACTACGAAAGGCTTGGCTACCGCACGGCACCAACCCTCTCCTCCTCTTCCGGATCGCCGTTCCGCAAGTAGAAGCCTGGCTCTTGGCCGACCAAGAGGGGGTGGCCACCTTTTTGGGCATCGCGCCCGATCTCGTCCCTCTCGCTCCCGAAGCCCTCCCAGACCCCAAAGCCACCCTGATCAAGCTGGCAAAGCATTCACCAAAAGCCTTCTTGCGGCGGGCTTTGTTGCCTGCGCCCGGCTCCGACGCCCGCCTTGGACCCGGGTACAACATTCAGCTCTCCCGTTTTGCGCAATCCACGTGGAATCTTTCACGCGCTCGCCGCGCCTCCGTCAGCCTCGACCGTGCGATCAAGGCCTTAGACCGGTTTCCCTAGTATGACAACCGTACTTGGTCGAGAACCAGCACGGAATGCTGATTTTTGGAAATCGGTTGGAGCACCCCGAAAACTGCATGGTTGAGCTGATTGATGAAAAATAGTCAGCCTAAGTGCGGTAGTCGTACTAGGATCTTGCCCAAAAACGCCCGAAGAGAGCGGCAGCCCGGCTTTTCTCGCTTCTGGGGCGCGCCATTAAGCCGGCCGGCGCGGTTCGCCCTGCCAGCCCGTACGAGCAACCGGAACAATCGCTTTTTACCGCCTTCGACTGAGCGAAAGGTCTAACGAAACGCTCGTTTGCTGGCATTTGGTCAAAACGTTTTTTTCCGCGTGATGGTGGAGCGCGGGACGTCGGTCGGCCCCTTGCTCTCTTGCGATAGAGGGCTGATATCGACATAGGTAGGTTCTCGCGAACTTTCCCTGTCACACCACCGTACATGCGGGTCCGCATACGGCGGTTCGGCGGGTTGAGCGGTCATGCTACCACCAGTCGGGGAATTCCCTGTCGGTCGAAG
>QOQW01000038.1 GCA_003327425.1 Candidatus Ozemibacter sibiricus | reverse complement strand
TCGCCTAGGTACAAGCCCCCCCCTTACAATTTTTTTGGCCCCCCCAAAAAATAGGAAAACAAAGTTCCCCCAAAACAGGGGAAAATGGCTACCAAACTGGGTTCGCGATATTCACCGATAATTGCTGCGACGATGGCCGGCGGTGGTGACCGGCGGGTGGCATGGTCGGCGGGGGCCGCGGCGATCTCGACGACCATTCGGCAATCGGCCCGGGTGGCGCCAGCCCTTGGGGCGCAATCGCGATATGATACCGGCTGGGTCCAAAAGTGGAACGTCACTTTTGCCTGACGTTCCACTGACGTTCCGCGGAGATTGGCTCTAGGAGCCGCGGGAACGTGTGGAACGTCTGGAACGTCACATTTTTGTGAAAGGCGAGTGAGTTGCAAAATCCTCCCGGCGGGTGGTGAGGTGCTGGCGGCGGTTGCCTCGAGGTGATCGACCGGGCGTTCCGGCGATTCGAGGCGCAGGCTGGCGGCGCGAATGGTGCCATCCCCTGGTAGCTGGCGGGCTCTAGCTACCATCATGGCAACCAACCGCCGGAGACACCCAATGCCATTTCGGTGGGTATCATTTTGGGTATCACTGCTTTCCAGAAAAAAAGCCTTTTTGGCCATGGAAGCGCTTTTCGCGACCACTCTTCGGTAGACGCCACCTCCATGGCGACCAGATCTTAGAAAGTCCTAAAAAATCCCGAAGACCCGCTGCTGAAGCGGGTCTTCTGGCTTAAGGCCTCCCGTCATCACCCAGATCGGACAGCCCCAACCATGCCAAACATAAACATCAGCATAGGTATCAGGACGACTTTCCAAAGACACCGTGATACCTAATACGTTCAAAACTTCCTCTGCCGAAGCGGTTTTCCCTCCTCCACTGGAGTCCTGGCCGGGGCGATAGCAAACCGCGAGGAAAAAGTTGCAACTCGAGGTCATACTGCAGCATACTTCCCTTTTGGAAGTCTTTCGTCGACCGGGAACGGTCATTCACCTAACCGTACAGGAGGGAGAAATGAGTCCGTTGACACGCATGCGCTGGTTGATGATGGGGTTGGTCGTGGTGCAGGCCCTCGTTCTGGCGGGCCTCGGGTATGCCCAGGTGTCTGATTCGTCTGACTTCAAATTCCCTGATCCGAATGACACCGAGGCCATTACTCGCCTGCCGTTCAACAAGCACATCGAGTATCTTCGCATTCTCAAGGCACGAAAGGACTGGGAGGCCCTCGAACAAGCCTGTTACATCTACCTGAAATACCACCATCCCGATTCGATTCCTTCGCCGGGTTATCCAACATTCCAACCAGAAGAAAAATACCGCTATTACCTTGAAGCGTTTGCGCTGAAGGCCGAAGCCCAGGCGAATCAAGGCAAATACCTCGAGGCGGCGCAAACCGTGCGCGATCAGCACGCCTATCGACCTGATCCAAAGAACGTCGAGCGCACCCTCGAGTATCACCGCCTGCACGACGCCCAGAAAAAGATCTTCGACCTCGAGATGCAAGCGGCGAATGATCGGCTCAAGGCGCGCCAGAAAGCCCTGGAGATGAGCCAGGCGCTCGACAGCCTGCTGAAAGAGATGCAGGCCGAGAAGTCGATGACGCCCGAGAAGATGAAAGAGTACCAAGCGAGATTCAAGAAGCTGCACGAAGGCATCAAGGCGCAGCTCACCCTCGCCATCGACTATAAATACCCTCCCGACTTGCCGCCCGTCGTTTTGTCGAAGAGCCAGAACGAAGCCCTGAAGAAAATCAGGGATGCGATGGCCGATGTCGAGAAGAAAGTCGAAAGCTCGCTCAAGAATGCCGAGCAAAGCCTGCTCGAGATCGTCAAGAAATTCGAACTGACCTGGACAGGGCTCGAGTCCCAGCTCAAGCAGCTCGTCGACCTGCAGGCGCGCATCTCCAAGCTCCAGGAGGCGATGAACCGCATCCTGGCCGGCGATCTCACCGCGGCCGCCATCAAGGAACTCCTGGCGATGAAGGCCGAGCTCGACAAGCTGATGAAAGAGCATGAAGGCCTGTTCAACAAGATCGTCGACGGCTTCATGAACGCCGACGCCTTCATGAAACTGAAGCCGGAAGAGCAGAAGCGCTTCCTGGAACTGCTGGTCCAGGTCATGGGAGCCCGGCAGAAGATTCTCGAAACCAATGCCGCTCTCGATCGCAAGATCAAAGACCTCGAACAGCGGAAGACGTATGATCTCTATGCCATGACCAACGAGGAATATGTGTTCCATCTGTACAAGCATATCCTCGGACGAAACCCCGAATACGCCGGCTTCCAGTATTGGCTCGACCAACTGAAGAAAGGCGTCAAGCGCGAGCAGCTGGTCACCTATTTCTTCTTCTCCAAGGAATTCCTGAGCAAGCACGATCTCTACAAAATGTCCGATGAGCAGTATGTCTACTTCCTGTACAAGTTCATCTTGAAGCGCGCTCCGGACAAGGAAGGGTTCAAGCACCACCTGACGGCCCTGAAGAACGGCACGGTCAGCCGCGAGGTGCTCGTCCAGCACTTCATGTTCTCGCCCGAATATCTCGGCGTGAAGCCGGTGGTGAAAGGTCCTCCCGAGCCGGCCCCGGGACCGGCCCCCGTGCCCCCCGCCACCACTGATCCCGCCACCGGCGCCACCACCGGCACCGAATCCTCCGGCTCCGATAGCGCTCCGGCCTCCAGCCTGACTGACAGCTTCTAACGTCCAACCTCACGAGACGCTCTCGAAGAGACGGCCCCCGCGGGCCGTCTCTTCTTGTCGTCAAGGGACGGTCGGAACGCGTCGAGCCCTTTCGCCGCGGTCCTGACGAAAAAACCGGAACCGTCCAGCCCTTCTTTCCGAACCGCCCTCAGAAAAGGTGAAAAAGAGGTGCGTCTCTTGATGATCAGCCGTTCAGGACCAGGAAAAACGCCCTGTCCTTCTCCCCATGCGGCACGCTGACAGGTCCTTCCGTTTGGCCTGGATTTCCTCCGCCAGGCGGCTGAGCAGGGTGGAGGTCAGCAGCTCGGTCCTGGCCACATCCAGGCGATTGGCCAGGCGACAGATGCTCGCCAGAGAAGCTCGCTGCAGAAACCCCGGCGCCCGAATGAACGGAGCCCCCGTCAGCCCCTGGAAGGGAACCACCACCCCCACCAGGCCCGCCACCAGATCCGGGGCGAATCCGTCCAGAGTCACCGCTTCATCGGCCTGCCCCATCACCTCGAGGTCCCGCACCGCGTTCCAGAATAAGCTCTCTTCGCTATCCGAAGAATGGTGCTGGGCCAAGAGGCCCTGCCCCACCAGAAGATTCTGCAGCTCTTGCGAGCGGGCGACCAGCTCGTTGACCTGGTCGAGCCGGGCATTGGAGCAGAACTCTTCGGCTTCTGCCGCAGCCTGGGTATCGAGGACCTCTTGCAACCTCCGGGGCTCCTCCTCGGGAATCACCCCTGTCTCATCGAAGTCGCAACTCATCAGGTCGGCGGTCTGCAGATTGAGCCCTTCGGCCGCGGCATCGGTGCAGACCAGAAGGTCGATCTCCTCGCGCAGGAACCGGTGCTTGATCTGTTCCCGATCGACCGCTTCCAGGGCGGTCGCTCCCGGTCGCAGCCAGGCCCCGCCCCGGCCGGAATAGAGGCCGAGCCGCAGATCGGGCGCCACGCGCCGCAGACGTTCGACGATGTCGGTCAGGGTGTCGTAGAACCGGGTGAACACGACCATCTGCCGGATTCGGCCCCCTGCCTGCCGTCGCCGCTCGATGACCTTCATCAATTCGTTCATCTTCGAAGACGGCTCCGACAGATCGTTCAGCATGGCCAGCAGACCTTCGACGGCTTCCAGCTCCCATCGCAGGTCGTCGGGGTGCCGCTCCTTCAGGACCCGGTCGACCTCGGCATCGCCTTCGTCGTCTCCGCTCAGGGCTTCCTCGTCGAGATCCTCGTCCGCATCCACCGGAAGAGGGGCTTCGAAGCTGGCCAGGGTCGCGGCGATCCTTTCCCGGCGCCGCTCGAGAGTGGCCCGGATGGCATACAGGCTCGAGGCGAAGCGCAGCCGCAGGAAGCTCAGGTAGAAGCCCAGGCTGGTGACGATCCGCTGCTGGGCGTTGGCCGCGATGCGTTCGGTCAGCTCTCGACAGTAGGCTTCCAGCCCCTCGTAGACCCGTCGTTCCTGGTCGGTGAAGGCGATGGCAGGCATCGGCAGGATGGTCCGCCGGGCCAGGTTCTGGCGCAGGAACCCTTGTTCCCGATAGATCTCGAGCAGGCGGCGGGTATGCCGCAGCATGACCCGCGACAGCGGGGCCAGGGAGAACAGCAGGCGCAGCGTCGCTCGCCGATCGCTGCTGGCGGTCGGGGGATGGTCGAGGTCGAGCCATCGCCGCAGGATCGCCCGCACCGCCGCATCGATGGCAGAATCGGTCAGGAACTGCCACAGCCGCGGGTCCTGCTGCTGAACGCCGCGCACCGCCTGGCGCAGGAATTCCCAGTGGTCGGCCTCCAACCCTTCCTGACGAAGGAGCCGCCCCAGAAGATCGTAGTATTCCTGCATCAGGGCCGGCTCGAACTGGAAGGGCCCCACCCGCCCGAGCAGGGCGAGCAGATCGGCGACCTCGACCGCGTGCAACTGCATGGGGGTGGCCGTGGCCAGCCACAGGCTGCGGCTGCGGTCGCGCAGGACATCCCGGAAGACCCGGTACAGCCTGCCGAAGCGGGGGTGGGCCCGGCAGGGATCGGGCGAGCCGGTCCCTTGCCGCCGCGCGTAATGGGCCTCATCGAGCAGGCACAGGTCGAAGACGGGGGCCGCCTGCAGGTCGGCCTGGCGGTCGTCCCGCACCAGCAGCCCGGTCGAGACGATCAGCAGGTCGGGCTGGAAGGCGTCCCGGCCGGTCGTCTCGCGCTCTTCGGGAAGCAGGAGGGCATGCCGCGCCGGGGTTCCCGGCAGCAGGCGATGGAAAGACAGCGCGAACTTGGCGGCCATTTCCCGCTGCCACTGCCTGGTCAGGCTGGCCGGCGCCGCCACCAGGAGGCGACGGGCGAGGCCGCTCAGGTAGAGCGTCCGCATGGCCAGGCCGGCCTCGATCGTCTTGCCCAGGCCGACTTCGTCGCCGAGCAGGAACGAGCAGGGGAACGCCTCCACCAGGCGGCGGGCCACCACGTCCTGATGAGGCCAGGGCTGAATGGGGGCGGTCTCAAGTCCATAGAACAAGCCGCCCGGCAGCCGCGCCCCATCGCGGATGAGCAGGAACCTCAGCCGCTCGCGCCAACTGGGCGGGGCGAGGCAGACCGGGGCCATCGTCGAGCCATCGATCTCGCGCGGCTGCCGCACCCCCCGCGACAAGGAGATGAGCTTCTGCCGCACCGCTTCCGGCAGGGGCAGCACCTTCAGGCCCGGGTTCCTGTCCTCCCACAGGGCCTGGAAATCGGCGACGGCCTCGCTCACCCGCTGGGCATCGCGTTCGTTGTCCCATTCGCAGTGGACGTCGATGTTCTCGGCGTTGCGGGCCAGGGCGGTCTTCGATTCGTTCAGGGAGCCCGCGATGTAGATCCGGTTCCCGAACGGATCTTCGAACACCGCCCACTTCTCATGGACATACCCGTCGCAGGTGGCATCGACGGCGAGCGGTTCCCCGGTGCGGGCATGGACCCGGAAGGCCACCCGGATCTCGAGGTGGTCGTGGGCCACCAGCCACGACAACAACTGCACCCCGTTCATGGTGGCGGGGTCCCAGTGCTGGGGCTGGCTCAGACGTTCGTTCAGGCGGTCGGCGAGCCGTTGCTCCGACCCGGCCAGCACGGCCTCGACATCCTGGGGATCGAGGTCGGCGCCGACGATCATCCGGATGCGCCCGGCCCGGCCCACCAGGCTCGACAGGCCTTGCGAGGCCGCCGCCAGCGACGAAGAGCGGAAATACCCGGCGACGCGATCGTAGCGAACCGCCCGCGACAGGACCGGCAGGTAGAACTCGTGCAGGATGTCGATCGGCTTCCCATCGGGGCCCATCGACGAGGTCCGATAGGAGATCCGCCATCGCACATCCCGAAACGAACTGGGTCCTGTCGGATTCATTCTACCGTCTCCTTCCCGTGGCGGTCAGATGGTGCTGCGTTCGGAGGGCCGCTGCAGCAGCAGAGTGAGCCCATGGCCATGCCCGTCAGCCATGCAGCCCCGAGCCGGCCTGCGGATTCCAAAAGGGTGCGGAGAGGCGAACCACAGCAGCCGATCGGCCCCCTCTGAATTATCTACAGGTCCGCTCAACCTGGACCAGGGGGTCGAAACAGATTGAGATGGGATGATTCTCCGCTCGACCATGGTCGCCCCATGATAGGTTGTGTCGTGATATCAAGAGAATGATTCATTGACGCCTTCGGGGGAACGGAATATATTCACTGTAGATGACCCTGCTTGTCCGAAGCCTGACGTTTCGCGTCAGGTGCTTGATGTAGGCCAAGTGGGGTTTTCACTTTTTCCCGGCTCCCTTGGGCAGAGGCTGGTCGAACTCATCATGCTCCTTCGGGCAGAAGCGCCAGTGACGGTAGGCATCATGCCACCGCCTGGCCGGGTCTCCCCGCGTCCCGGTCGAAATACCGATCTTGAACCTTGGTGAGATGGCCTCGATCTCCTTGAAAATGCTCTTGTAGAGCTGCTCTTTGGCTCTGGTCTTCTTCCCTCGCACTCGTTGGCCGGGTTCCCTGGCCTTGTGCTTGTCATTCAGCCGGAAGGCCATCGACCCCAGCACGATATCGAGACACTGCAGCAGGACATGATCGTGGGATCGGACCTCGGCCAGGTCGTCTTCGCGGATCGTCAGGTTCGCCGCCCGGAAAACCGGGGAACTATTGAGCCCCAGAATGAATTGCCTGAAAATACGAACCTGATGCCCGGTATGCGGAAACTGATCGAAGTAGACCCTGAGCCGGGCTTTGAACCTGGAATCCGACCGGTGCTCCCAGCCGAACGCGTGTTTGATGAACTGGTAATACAACTTGAAGTAGGACTCCCGCCTCGTATCTTCGGGAATCCCGACGGGGCGATGGGCATTCTGGGTGAACATCACCCGGACCTTCAAACGATCTGAGGCTATCTCCTTGAAGAAGGCGGTCATCAGCTTTCGATATTTGGGGAGATAGGGCTCGGACACCTTGGACCATTTCACTCATTCGCATGTGTTCAACAAGTTGCCGCTGGCGAAAACCCGAGAGGAGCGGTTGGCTCTGCTTCCGATGAACCTGGATCGCTCTCTCCTGCCACCGGAAGCTCTCTGGCACAACCACAAATCTCAGGAATCCTGATTCGCTAAACCCCCATCAGCAGCAGAGACGACTAGTAGGCCAAGGCCTTCCAGCTGTTCTCTGCTGCGTTTCTTTTTGGCCCCAAAAATCGGTGGCCAAAACCGTTCGCTGAACGCTTACCATCATTCAAGAGGCAACACCGATGCAAATGAAGGCCTGCCTGCGTTGGCGATCACCGGGCTGGGATCTGGCCCACAGCCTTTGCTGACGCCGCTCGCGAGCGGGTGGCGACGAACAGCGAGCCAAGGCAGGCGCTCCAGCGCCCAGATAGGTCTTGAGAGGCGATGTGGCCGCTTATTCGATGCAGCTTCGTCGGCCCTGAGACGGACGAGGAAAGTTCTATTTCTTTTTTGTTCTCGGCAGTTTCCTGGGACCGACCACCTCGCGACCGGTCGCCGTCTTTGGCATCGGCTGGAAATCGAGGAAAGTGATCGACGGCAAGAGCACGTCCACCGTCCGATTGGGATCCGGCCCTCGCCCCGAAAGAAGCGCCAGCAGCTCACGTGCAGCAGAATAGAGAAGGGCGGGCCCATTCACGTTGATCAACTTGTTGGTCGCTTCAAGGCCTTGGTTCTCGAAGAACTCTTTGACGACTTCGAAGAACCCGACCAACACCACCTTGAAGGCAAAGGGCTCGTTGCCTCCTTTCGTGATGTCTTGGGAAACAGTCAATCGAATCCGCCGCAACCGCGGATCTACCTCCTCCCCGGTTTCAAAAAAGACTTGGAAGGCATTCATGCCGATCTTCGAACCATCTTTGAAATCAGGGTTAGCTTTGCAGAAGAATTCTTCGATGAAATACCGATGCAGTTGCAATGGTGAAAGGCTCATATCACCCGACCTCCCCACCGGTGGCGAACAAGCCGATGTCTTCGCCAAGTTCATTGGCAGCTATCAACTCGAAATTGCTACCGGAGTTCATTCGCTCGCTCCACCGATCGCCCAGGAAAAATACCTTATTTTGCGGGCGATCGGATTCACGGAGTCGAATGTCCCATTCGGCGTCCAATTTTCTGGCAATCCTGACGAGGGTATCGACCGTAAAGTTGGTTGTTCCCTTGAGAATCTTGGAAATGTAGGCTCGATTCTTCCCCAACCTCCGGGCAAGCTCCGACTGATTCACCCCCCTCTTCTCCATCATGGTGTAAATCTGTTCGGCGATCTCGATCTTGATCCCGGCCACGTGGTATTCATCGCGTTTTTCGGCTTCGGCGAACAGGGTGGCGAACAGACGGCTCTTTGCAAGCGGGGTTCCTTTCTTGCTCGGCATCGTAACGGCTCCTTATCTCTTGCGCTCTCTCGATCTCGCCGGGCGGAGTCTTTCGCCCTTTTTTCAAAAACCCGTGAGTGCAAATGATGATCTTCCCGGCCTCATAAAACCAAATTACCCGGATGGCCCCGGCCTTGAACTCGAGCAGTCCTTCGGCCTTCTTCCCTTCAAGCATCCTCGTCATCTCGATATTCTTTGGTGGGCCGACCTCGGCAGTCCGCTTCAGCAGATTCAGCATCGTACAGAGGTCGGGGTGCCCCGACTGGACGAGGTCTTGGAAAAATCCTTCCAATGGGCTCTGCGCCTTTTCATCTTGCCAGCAGCAGATTTCGAAGGATGCTCCACGATAGAGGCTCTTGATCGGCATCCGGATTCCTCGACGGGCGAGCGGTTTTCCCTAACCCAGGATGATGACATGAAAAGCATTGGATGGCAACCTATATTTCTACATGCGTCAACTTTTATTTTACAGGAGAGTGATCCGATGGGCAAAGTCTTTGTTCCCCCGCCCAGGCAATCTCTTCCTCGACCTGTTAGGCAAAACAATAGCAGGCGAGGCAGGGTGCCCCCAGGCCCGCCTGCCTCGTTTGGCCGCTCCTGGCAACGCGGGCGTGTTGCGGCCAAGAGCCATTAAAAAGGGTCCAGGGCCGGTGGCCCTGGCGGGGGGGAGGGGGAGGGGCCCCTTAGCTGGATGAGACTTGGCGATGCGAGATGATGTACCGACGGCCCCGCGCCACCGGGGCCTGGCTCTCGGTCAATCCTCCCAGGGGTAGGCGTATTTGCCGGTCAGGGGGAAGGGCTGGCCCGAGCCGCGGATGAAGACGCGGCCGGCGAAGATCAACTGGCTGGTCTGGCCGAGATCGGTGGTCAGGATGCGGATGGACAGAGTATCCATCCATTGCTTGCCGGCCAATCCGAGGGGAGCGGGCCCAAGGTAGTATTCGCAGTGCTTGGCGAAGTATTTCTCGGTGAAGCGATACGGATCCTTCCAGGCGTCGGTCGCCATGGCCAGACCTTTGCGCGGGGTCTCCCCATTCTCGCCGACCGGGAAATTCCCGAATTTGCGGCCGAGTCTGATCACATAGGGCTGGCCATTGATCATATAACTCACGGAAAAGCGTTCCCAGCAGAGGTCGACCCGGGCTTTGCGCACCTGCCGAAGCAGAGGAAGGCCATTCTTTTCAAGAGAGGCGTTCAACGTCTTGAGGATTTCGCCATCGCCGGCGAAGGTGAAAATGCCGTAGGCGATGGTGGTGCGGTCGGTGCCAGACACGCGATCGATGGTGGAGAACCCGACCAAGGTGCCCCGTTTGGTCAGCAGGTCAGCCGCTTTTTCCCAGTTTTGGGCAGGCACTTCGATCGCCGCGAAACATTCACGACCCTGGAACAGCGTGGGCTTGGCGACATCCAGGCCGATGCCATCGAGCGAGGCCCCCCAGACCAGTCCGGCGGAAAGCCCCAGGAACACCACGGTCAAGAACTTGAACAGGCCGAGCGCTGACTTTTTCATCTCCTCCTCCTTCTTGCTCGTTGCCCCGGCGGGGTCGATGTTGATCCGAATGACAAGCGCGCCGGGGATTTTGTGACATGGTCGGAAGAAAAATCAGGGGCTGGTCTCCCAGCCCCGTTCCAGGCGTCGAATCAGCGAAACCGACCTTGGCCCGACCGCCGGCCTCAGGTCAAACAACACTTCTTGTATTTCTTGCCGCTCCCGCACGGGCACGGTTCGTTGCGACCGGTCCCCGGGTATTTTTCGGGAGGGGGAGGAGGAGGAAGATCCAATTCTTCGGGGATGTCATCATCGTCCTCGGAAGATAGCTCATAGTCACGTTTCCAGGCGTTCTTATCCAATTCTCTGCCACCATACCAGGTTTTCAGTTCTTCGCAGGCCGACGTCACCGGCGTGAATTGGGCGTTGGCGCGGGTTTCCTCTTCGATCTGAGGATTCGCCATCCCTTTTTTGAAGCACTCGAAGGTCACCCACCACGAATCGATCATGTCGTGATCGAACAGGCGTTTCACCAGAGGTTCGAGTTCGGGCACGCGCAGCTGGGCACAGCCGGCCACCACTCCGGAGAAATAGGTCCAATCAGTGTCGTCATAGGTCTTCGCCGGGTCGAACTCGGCCAGCAGATCGCGGGTGATCGCCAGGAAGCGGTCACGGGGCAGCATGCCGAACAGGTAGAGGGAGCACAGCCCATAGAACGCACAGATGCGAGCGTATTGGTCATGCTCCCGATTCCGAATGAACGCGATCAGCGATTCGAGATCGCCATCGAAGGTCGAGATGATGAACTTGCCGAGAGAGTCGATGGCATCGCCCCAAAAATCGTAGCACTCATCTTTTGGGAGGGAGAACGCCTTCAGAATGATCGGATAGGCCCTCTTCTCCCGCCATTCGGCGAGCAGGTGCAGGGCGATCAGACGCGTGCGGTAGCTTTCCTGGTCCATGATGCGGTGGGGATCATTCGCCGCCTCTTGAAGGATATTCAGCATCTCGGGCAGGAATTCCTCGCGGCGGGCGGCGATCTCGGAGACCACCTCGAAAGGAAAGGAGCCGCCGGGCCTTCTGATGGCGGCCAGGCATTCTTCCTTGGTCAGGGGAGCAGGAGCAACGTTGGACTCAGTCATGAGGCATTTCCTTCAGAGAGAGAGGTTGGCGCGATTCTTTCACACCAGCCCGGCTTTTTTGAGATGGTCGCGCAGAACGGCATACTCCACCTTGGACCGGTGGCGCAAGTCCATCGGGATGTCGGGATAGAAGATCACTTGATCGACCGGAATCTTGTTCTTGGCCATGATGCGGCGGATCTCGGCTTCGCGTTCGGCGCACAATCGGGCGTTGCCAAGATCGGCCGGGTCTTTGGGGGCGATCACGCAGACCGTCTTCTCGCCGAGCTGCGGGTCGGGAACGCCGAGAAAGGCGGCCAGCCGGGTGTAGGGCTGCCGTTTCAGGATGACCTCGGGCTGCACGGGGAAGAGATACTCGCCGGCCCGTTCGATGACGTTGTGGAGCCGGCCGACGATCCAGACCTGCCCTTTCTCGTCGAGCCGGCCGAGATCGCCGGTGCGATGCCAGACGATGCCATGGTGATCGCGCACCTTCGACTTGCGGAAGGCCTCGGGGTCGTTGTAGTAGGCGCGGCAGACGTGCTCGCCGGCGACCAGCAGCTCGCCGACGCTGCCGCGCGGCACTTCGAGCTCGGCCCACTGCTGATCGGACGAGACTTCGACGGGCCCGCGCACCAGCTTGATGAACTTGTACTGGAGGCCCTCGGCGAAATGGCCGACGTTGACGCCGGCATCGACGAGTTCGGGATCGTCCTCGGTGACGCTGCGCTGGGCGAGCATCTCGCGGCCGGTGATGTGGCACATCGGCTCGGCCTCGGTCGACCCGTACATGACGACGAGTTCGGCCTGGGGAGCGATCTTGGCGAAATCGGCCACGACATCGCGCGAGACGGCGGCCCCACCGACGGCGACTCGACGCAAGCCGGGCAGAGTCAGGCCCTTCTCGAGGCAGTATTTGTTCAAGCCATTGAGCAGAGAGGGGTTCAAGGTCATGGTGGTGATGCCTTCGCCCTTGATCTGCGTGTAGAGCACGTAGGCATCGGTGTCGGCGGGTTCGGCCACGTTGATGGCGGGCAGCACGGTGGGCACGCCGGCGGCGAGGTTGTTCAAGGAGAAGATGGGGAAGACCGGCAGATCGAGATCGGTCTCTAGGTAGGGCAGGCAGGCATCGATGGCGTAATGCTGCGCGGCCAGGAAGCGATGCGACCGGTCGGCGCCCTTGGGCGTGCCGGATGAACCGGTCGTGAAGGTGATGAGGGCGGTATGCTCCTGTTCGAGCGGCACCGGCTCGGCGGCTTCGGGGGTTTTGAGCAGGTCTTCGAAGCGGGCCGTCCAGGTTCTGGTACAAGGGCCCATGTTGATTTTGATGGGAATCGCCTCGAGGTCGGGATGCCCGGCGGCCATGGCGAAGCCGCGCTCGCCCGACAGCCAGACTTTCGGCTTGCACAGTTTGGCGACATACCCGAGGTGCTCGGCCCGCGCGAACGAATCGAGGAAGATGCAGGTGGCCCCCAGCATCTGGAAGCCGAACATGCCCGCGTACATCCAGGGAATCATGGGCAGGTAGACCAGGGCGAGATCGCCTTTCTGAATGCCCAGTTTCTGATAGCCAGCCGCGACATGCACGACCCAGTCATAGACATCTTTGTAGGTGAAGGTGTCGTGAGTGAGGGTGCGGGCGAAGGGATTGTAGTCGAACCACAGCTTGCTCCTGGTGTTGACCCACTTCATGCACACCCGCTCGGGGTGCTGGTCAACGTGTTCCTGCAGGAAGCAGAAGCAGTTGTTGCGCAGACTCACCTTGCCGACATCGTAGCCGATCCTGGGCAACGCCATGGGTGTCTCCTCTCCGGCCAGCGAAGCTGTTCGCGCCCAACCGGTTCTCTTCGGGCGACCACCAGGGATGACCGCCCAGCTCATCGTGGCCGCCGCGGCCAGGAACGGTCGAGAGTCGCGCAGCTTCTTGTGGGCACGGGCAGATTCAGCATACCACCACGTTTTCCCCAGAGGCAAGGCGATGACGGCGCTTTCCCAGGTTCACGTCGCGATCGGCCGCAAAACAGGGAACAAGCTTGCCCGCCCCCTGGCCGCCGTTTTCACGTCCAGAACGAAGGTCGTACGAGGCCACCCAGAGTGCTCTGAAGCTCGCGGTCAAAAAGGTGTAACATGGGAAGCAGCTCCGACGTAAGGCCTATAAGGGAAAGGTAGCTGATAGGCGTCAGTCAACGGAGCAGGAGGTCCCCTATGAACCGCCGGATGATGATCTTCGCCATGGCTCTGCTGGTATCGTTCGGGATGGGCGGGTCTGCCCCATCCATGATCAGAGCAGCTCAGGAGGGGGGCCAGGATTCCATTCTCTCATCTGACGAAGAAATCTCTGGATGGGAGGCGGTCACGAAGGACTCGCCCGCCGTCTCCTCAGAGACACCCCCTGACACCGAGAATACGACCAGCGACGATGCCGAAACACCCACCAGCCGCACCTCGCCATCTCCCTCCTCGGAAACCTCCACTTTCAACCTCGATTCTCTGGGGCCCACCATCGAGCGGATCCTCAATCTCCTGCAACGGATCTTCGAACTGATCGCTCAGTTGATGGGCGTTCCGGGCGGGTCGGGCACCGGGCCCGGCACCGCCGGGACGGGATCGACCGGCAGCACCGGCTCGACGGGCGGCTCGGAGTCGACCAGCTCGAGTGCCAGCACGCCAACCTACACCGTCCAGCCCGGCGATTCGCTCTGGAAGATCGCCGAGAAGTTCCTGGGCAATGGCAGCCGGTATCCTGAGCTGGTCGAGGCCAACAAAGACAAATATCCCAGTCTTCTCAAGAACCCCAATCTCATCTACCCGGGGTGGGTGTTGAAAATCCCCGGCGGCGGGTCTTCCGGCACGTCTTCGGGAGTGAGCGACACGACATCGAGCGACGGCGGGTCAACCGGCGTCACCGGCGGGGGCTCGGGCTCGACGGGCAGCACCGCCGGGGGCACGAGCGGGGTGGCCGGGGTGCCGCCGCTCGAGCGTCCCCATGGTCGGGCCGGCATCGAGCGCGTGTTCGGGGCGCGCGGCACCAACCAGATCACGGTGAGCATGCCGGCGGGCCCTGGCGGCCAGATGGTGGCGGTGACCTGCCATCGGCTGATCGCCGGCCGCCTGAAGGCGGTCTTCGAAGAGATCAAGGCCCGTGGCCTGTCGCGCTACATCAAGTCCTTCGATGGCTGCTTCAACAACCGGAACAAACGAGGCGGGTCTTCCCCGAGCACCCATGCCTGGGGCATCGCGGTCGATCTCAATGCCTCCGAGAATCCGATGGGCTCGAGCCGAATGACCGAAGGACAGCGGCAATTGGCCGAGGTGTTCCGAAAGTACGGGTTCTACCAGCTTCCGAATGACCCGATGCACTTCCAGTATTGCACCGGATACTGAGCCCGCGCCCGTCGCCCCAACGAGAACCATGCGCCAGGCGCCTGCCTGCCGCCCCTCCCTCGCCGCAACCCAATCCGGCGGGAAGGAGGGGCGTTTTCCCTGGCAGCGCCCCCGACCACCTTCGTTGGTGGTAGAATGGCATCGAGATCACCCCTGGAGGACGTCACGATGAAACACCTTCTCTCGCGTTCGCTCGTGCTGGCCGTGGTGGCCGTCGCGCTGGGCACCGCCAGCCTCGGCGCCGCCGATCAACCTCCCGCCGCCGATCAACCTCCCGCCGCCAATCAAGCCCCCGCCGCCGATCAGCCCTCCGACCCCGGCTGGAAGAAATTCCAAGGGGCCTGGTTCGAGATCCTCTACCCGGCCACGTTCACGGCCGAGCCTTCGCTGAAGAGCACCACCAGCACCGAAGGCCACGACAGCGCGTTCTTCGTCTCGCCCGACCAGGCGGTGGCGTTCTACGTGTTCTCGCCGCAATGGAACGGCGATCCCACCGACATCCTGTTGAAACCTGAAACCGAGAAGCAGGTGACCTTCGAAGAGACCGAGAAAGACGGCAAGAAGGTGCGCACCTGCACCATCGCCGCCAAAGACGGCTCCTACACCCGCTCGTATGAAGATGTCGAAGATCCCATGACCAACACCCGGCTCGTCTTCGGCATCCGTTACCGCGATGAGAAGGTGCTCGAGCAGTATCAAGCGCAGTACAAGCGCTTCCGGGAATCCCTGGTGCAATTCGCCGATTAGAACTCCGGACACGCCAGATCCGTCGCGACGGCCGGGCCGCATGGCCCGGCCGTCTTGTTTTCTCGCGGCCAGGCAACGGTTCGCCGGCACGGCATGGCCGACCGCTCGACCACCCGCTGGTAACCTTCGCCGGTCGAGCGACGTAATTCAGACGAGAGCACCTGTCCAGAGACGGAAGCGAAGGGAGCCGGCAATGAAGAAGAGCGTCACGGTGTGGTTCCTGGCCCTGGTGATCGTCAGTTGGCTGAGCGGCGGCGGCAGGGTCGCGGCCGGCCCGTTCGACGACGAACCGATCCGGGTGGACGAGGAGCCGGCGACGGCCGTGGCAGCGGCCGCAGTCGGGCCGGCCGACGGCGAACCGGGAGCCGAACAGACCGAACAGACCGAACCGACCGAGGATGCGGCCGCCGCTGCCCTGGCTGCCCCGGCTGCCCCGGCGGCGCCGGAAGAGCCGCTGACCGCTTCGCCTTCCGGGCCTGCGAAGCCCGCCCGCCCGCCCTCGACCTCGACCTGGACGGACGTGCCCACCGATACGTCGCGCGGCTTCCGCCCCAACAACAAGACGACCGTCTATTACCTGAAAGACGGCAAAAAGGTGTCGCGCAGCGTGGGATCGTCGACCACCGATGATCTGATCGCCCTCCTGCAGGATCTCCACCGGCAGGGCATCAAGATCACCGAACTCGAGATCAAGGGCCACGGGGCGCCCGAGCTGCAGACGATGGGCGCCGGCACCTTCCTCGTCGCCAGCAACAAACGCATTCTCGCCAGTCTGCGCAGCGGGCGGGATGTCGACATCACGCCGCTGCTGCTGGCCGTGCTCGCGCCTGATGCCAAGATCGATCTCAACGGGTGCAAGACCGCTCGCGGCACGGGCTCGGTGGCCGAGGAGTTCAGCCGAGCGCTGCCCGGCCGCTACGTCACCGGCGGCTCGCTCTACCAGATGGGCATTCCCTTCACCGCCAAATCGCTGGGCACCAAGATCTGGTTCAAGGACGGCGAACGAGTCGCCAAGAAGTGGTACCGGATCGATTGATCACCGGCCGCCGCCCGCGAGCCGCCGACGATGGCCCGCGGGCCGACCAGGCGCCGCCCGGAGGCGGCGCCCCGTTCAGGACTGGAAGAACTGCTGCAAGGCGCGCCGGAGGTAGTCGGGATCGCGCCGGCCGGTGAGTTCGCGGGCCGCGTGCATGGCCAGCATGGGCAGGCCGACATCGACCGCCCGCATGTCGAGATGGGCCGACGAGATGGGCCCGATGGTCGACCCGCCGCGCTCGTCGGAGCGGTTGAGGAAGCGCTGGACCGGCACCTGGGCGGCGCGGCAGAGTGCTTCGAACACCGCCGCCGAGGGCGCATCGGTGGTGTAACTCTGGCTGGCCGCCACTTTGATGACGGGGCCGCCGTTGAGGACGGGCCGATTGGTGGGATCGCTCTTCTCGCCCTTGTTGGGATGGACGGCATGCGCCCCATCGGCCGAGATCAGGAACGACCGCGCGACGGCGCGGAAATAGGCCTCGCGCGTGCCGCCGAGCGCATGCACGAGGCGCTCGAGCACCGTGGCCAGCAGGGGCGAGCCGGCCCCCTGCTTGGTGGCGCTCCCGACTTCTTCGTTGTCGAAGGCGGCCAGCACGGTCGTCGCCTTCCCGGCGCCAGCGGCCATCAGAGCGGCCAGGCCGGCGTGGGTCGAGGCGAGGTTGTCGATCCGCGGCGCATGGAGGAACTCGCCCTCGAGGCCGACCAGCTCTCCCCGCCCGGGCTCATAGAGGAACAGATCGAAATCGAGGACCTCGGCTTCTTTCACCTTCAGTTCGCGGGCCACCGCTCCCTGCACATACCCCTTCTTCTCGAAGGTCGCGGGGGTCTGTCCCAGCAGGGGCAGCAGGTCGACCTGCTTGTTCAGCTTGAGTCCGTCGTTGACCTCGCGATTGAGGTGGATGGCCAGACTGGGAATGACGGCCACCGGCCGGCCGAAATCGACCAGCACGGTCTTCGGCTGCAACGGATCGCGGCTGGCGAGGGCCACCCGGCCGGCCAGCGACAAGGGTCGATCGAGCCAGGTGGCCAGAATGGGACCGCCGTAGACCTCGACGTTCAGCTTGAGGTAGGAGCCTTCGGCGGCGATCTCGGGGGCGGGCTTGACCCTGAAGCAAGGGGTATCGGTATGGGTGCCGACGATGCGGAAGCCGCTGGTGGCGGGGTCGTCCCGGCCGATGACGAAGGCGACCAGCGCCGAATCATTGTGCGTCAGGTAGTATCTGCCGCCGGTCTGGAGCGACCAGGGGGCGCTCTCGTCCAGGCGCTGGAAGCCGGCCTGCGACAGGCGGCGCACGGCGGCGGCCACAGCATGGAAGGCGGTCGGCGACGCGGCGATGAACTCGATCAGATCGTGGGCGAAGGCGGTCGCCTGGTCCTCGGCATTCGGTGGGCGAGTGGGTTTCGCCGCAGGTTTCGTCACGGGTATCGTCACAGGTTTCGCAACAGGTTTCGCAACAGGCATGGGTGCTCCTCGACCGTCAGGGTGTCATTGCTTCTTCCCTCGTTCGTGGAAGAAGTGGAAGAGATTCGATCGCCACGAGTGCAGGTACGTCGCGTGCGGCGGGCCATCGCGGGGAATCGTGACCTGCAGCAGCGGAATCTCGCCGAGATGGAAGGCCGGCATCGTCCGCACCTCAATCGTCTCCTGGCCGTCGTAGTGGGCCAGGAGATTGCCCGGCACGGGCATCTGGACATCGGTCGGATCGCTGGGGCCGCCGCGCGGCAGGTAGAAATAGGTGGTGCAGGTGTACAGGCAGATGTCGGCGCCGTCGGCCCCGACGCCTTTGGCGGAGAAGTTGTGCCCGTGGATCAGCACCTTCTTCCCGACGGCGGCCAGCAGCTCGGAGAGCGTGGTCCGGCCATAGACCAGCGAGCCCGGACATCGCTCGTTCTCGACGAGGGCATCGCGGGTGCTCACGTCATTCCAGAGGATCTGGGTGATGAGCGGATGGTCGCAGAAACTGCCCCCCTTGGGCAGACGGCGGAGCTCATCGAGCGAGGCGACCTGGGGCAGGGCCCCGTGCAGGATGATCAGATCGCCCATGCTCACGGCCAGGGGCAGTTGATGGAAGATGGCGACGAACTGCCGCCAGGCGCTCTCGCCGAGCGAGCTGCCGTAGATCTCGCGCAGGGACTGCCGGAGGCCGTTGTCGGAACAGACGTGCTCGTCCTCGTGGTTGCCGCGCAGCAGGATGAGCTGCTGCCGGTTCAGGAATTTCGCCACGAACAGCAGCAGGCAGTTGCGGACATCGTCGAACCGGGTCTGGCATCGGCCGGAGTAGTCGCCCAGGAAGATGAGGGGCGTGGAGGGATAGGCGTCCAGCACGGCGTTGGAGGTCTGAACATCGCTATGGGTGTCGCCGACGACCACGGTCGCCCGGGGGGCCCATTCGATGAGGGCGGGCTCTGCCGCCACGATGGCCAGGACCTGCTCAAGGAACTGGCTGAGCGGTTCCCAGGGGAGGGTGGCGACATCGGCCTTCCCTTGGGCGCCATCCAGGAGCTGTTCGAAAAACGCGCGGGACAGTGGCTGGCCTTTGCCCATCGTCACCAAGTGTAGCCCGTTTTCCCTGATCGAGCAAACCTTGGCGTATTGCCAATTCAGAGGAGCTGTTCGATCAGGCGATCGTTGGTTCAAACTGTTCCTGAGCATCGAGAATACGGTATCCTGAAAGGGACCTTCATCCAACCAAAGGAAGCACGTATGACCATGCACCAGGGAACCCGACACTTCCTCGCTCAGATCGCCCGCACCTACCAACTGCCTCGCCTGGCCGCCGTCATCGACGAGGCCGATTCGCTCGTCTGGGAGAAAGACGTCACGCTCTGCGTGACGAACATCCTGAAGGCCATCGAGGCCGGCGGGGACGTCCGGGCGAACCTGCGCGAGGCGAAGAATGTGTACAAGACGCCGATCTTCGGGGTGAATCCGCGAGAAGGGAAGTTCCTGATCGAAGCCGACCCCGATCCTCAAGCGGCGGTGGCGGCGATGGCCGACCACGCGTTCTGCTTCAAGCTGAGCCCCTACCACGTCATCAACACCTTCCTCGCCCTGCTCGTGGCGCAGGTCACGCGCCAGGATCCGGCCGCGCTGGTGCGCCAGGGCGAAGCCCACCTCGAAGCCTTCATCGCCCACTCCCTGGCCACCAACCCAAACTGGAACCGCGCCACCCTGACCTCCGAGCGGCCGCTCCTCATCATCCCCATCGGCGCGGCCGGCTGCGGGAAGTCGACCTTCTATCGGGAGCTGGGCAATGTCGTCAACATCTCGTGCGACAACATCCGCTACCTGCTGTTCAAGGCGTACGGCCCCTGCTTCGCGCCCTGGGAGAGCACGCTCGCCTGGTGGGTGGTCAATCGTTTGACCGATCTCTACTTGAGCTGCGGCTACAGCGTGTTCTACAACGGCGTCAACACCGATCCCGAGTACCGCTCGCCGATCACCATGGAGCACCCGCATCCGCTCTATGCGGGCATGCCGTACCGATTCAAGCTGGTCTATTTCGAGCCGCCCGTCCAGCTGACCGAGGCCGAGCTGGCCGAACTCAAGCAGCTCAACCTGTGGACCACCCCGCTCGAACAGATCGACCGCGGACCGCTCAGCGCCAATGTCCGGCGCATTCTCGAGCTGATCGCCACCAACACCGCCCGGACGCGGGAGCGCACGCGCGAGATCCGGGAGGGGCGAGCCCAGCAGGATCCGTTCGATGTGCTGTATGAAGTGCCGCCGGCCATCGTGAAGCTGTTCGTCGAGCAGTCGTTCGCCCGCCCGACCGGCCCGTCGGTCGTCGTCGTGCCGCGTCGCGAGCTTCCTGACGCGGCCGAACGGGCCGCTTTCTACCGGCAGTACGCGGCTCAGGTTCTAGCCTGAACCGGGCCGGGCCGCCGTTCACCCGAGAAAGGAGCCCTGAGCCGACGACGCGTCTCGACCGGTGGGCATGGCCAGGGGCCACAGGCCCCTGGACCCCTGATCGCCGGCGGCTGAACGCGTTGCGCTCGGCCGGTGGGTCGATCGCCGCGTTTGGTTGCCAGACGAGGGCGCCGCGGGGGGCCCCAGCGAGGGCTGCCGCGTTGATTCGGCCTGCTCCTGCCAGTGTCCTTGACTTTCTCTGAATGACAGTAGTAGGTACTCGCGATCCAGTTCAACTGGTGATTCTCAAATCCTGCTCAAGGAGGCAGATGCCATGCGTTGTTTTCTTTTGAAATGCTGTTTGGTGGTTGTCCTCGTTCTTTGCACCAGCGGGGTTTTCGCTGCTGAGCAACCCGCCTACCAGATCCCCCTGATCGGGGAGCCGGCCCCGTCCTTCACCGCCCAGACCACGCAGGGCCCGATCAACTTCCCGGCTGACTACAAGGGCAAATGGGTCATTCTCTTCAGCCATCCCGCGGATTTCACCCCCGTCTGCACGACGGAATTCATGACCTTCGCCAAGATGTATCGGGAATTCAAATCGCTCAACTGCGAGCTGGTCGGACTGTCGATCGACAGCTTGTACAGCCATATCGCCTGGCTGCGCACCATCAAAGAGAAGATCCGCTTCCGGGGCATGCGCAACATCGAGGTCACCTTCCCCTTGATCGAAGACATCAAGATGGAAGTGTCCAAAAAGTACGGCATGCTGCATCCGAATGCGGCCGACACCAAAGCCGTCCGGGCCGTCTTCTTCATCGATCCCGAAGGCAAGATCCGGGCGATGATCTACTATCCGCTGTCGAACGGCCGCAATTTCAAGGAGATCAAGCGCCTGCTCATCGCCATGCAGACCTCGGATGCCCACAAAGTCGCCACCCCGGCCGACTGGCAGCCCGGCGAGGATGTCATCGTCCCCCCGCCGGGGTCGTGCGGCGCGGCCAAGGAGCGCGTCCAGAGCACCAGCGATCAGCAGTGCCTCGACTGGTTCTTCTGCCTGAAGCCGCTGCCCCGCAGCCAGCTCAAGCTCGGCGTCCAGGAAGAATGAGCCGCTGACCGCCTCAGGCGGTTGGCGTGGCGAACGGCCCGGAGAAGGCTTCTCCGGGCCGTTTCTGTTTCACCTCTCGCCGGCGACCGGCCGGCGGCGATCAGGCGACCGCGCGGGAAAGGCTATTCCTGATCGGACGACAGCAGGCCCTCTTCCGGCGCCGGTCGAGAAGTCGGCGCGGGAGGCGGCGTCGGTGCGGGAGCCGGAGCAGGCTGCGGCTTTGGGTTCCGGGCATCCTTGATCGAGTTGAAGATCAGGCCGGCGCCGCTTTGCCCCGCTCCCACCCAGTTGCCGGTTCCGGCGTCGACCCCGGTGCCCACGATCTTGCTGATGGTTTTCACGTAGCGGTTCCCGCCCAGGACATTGTCATTGATCAGATTGATGCCGCTGGAAACCGCCCCGCCCGGGGAATTGGTGACCAGACCGCCGACCACTCCCGCGACATGGCCGGCATTGTTCTTGAGCTGTTCCGACGTGCAGCCGCTCAAGCCGATCGCCATGACCAGCAGCAGACACCCCGCCCCGACCGATCGTTTCATGATCGCCACCCTTTCTTCGACGTTGGCCCATAGAACAGGTCCACTATTTAGGTATACGTCACCAGCTTACCCAATGTTACAGACGATCTCGTCGCGTGGCGAGCCCGCCGCTCGAGGCTGGCGATGACGGAAGCGACCCAAGGACTGGGCGATCGGACAGCCTGACCAGCCTTCGCCACGAGATGGGTGGAACCGGCCCATGCATGCGTCGGCCCACCCTGGGGACCCACTCTGATGGCAAGGTCTTCCCCCATGGTATACTGGGCGCCAGTTCATCGAGCGAAGCGCAAGGAGCCGCCCACCATGACAGAGACCAAGAAAGACGAATCCAAGAAGGGGTATGAGCCGCCACCGGGATCGGTCACCGATCATACGCAGACGTTCGGCGGACGCCAACTCGCCTTCAAGGCCCATGCCGAGTGGCTGGTGCTGCACAAGAAGGATGAGCCGCTGGCCGAGATGTTCCACGTGGCCTATCTGGCCAAGCGCGCCGAGGTGACGAGCCGGCCGCTGACCTTCGTCTTCAACGGCGGGCCGGGCGCGGCCTCGGCCTACCTGCACATGGGGGCGCTGGGGCCGCACCGGGTGTGCTTCGACGCCAACGGCACCGTCCCCAAGCCGCCGGTGAAGATCGCCGCCAATCAGGAGTCCTGGCTTCCCTTCACCGATCTCGTCTTCATCGACCCGATCGGCACCGGCTTCAGCCGCATGATCAAGCCGGCCACGCCCGAGGCGAAAGCGGGGGAAGGCGGCAAGGAAGGGTCGACCAAAACCGATGAGAAGGAATTCTTCAAGCTGAACCGCGACCTCGAGTCGCTCGGCGAGTTCATCTCGCGCTTCCTGTCGAAGCACCGGCGGTGGGAATCGCCCATTTTCATCGCCGGCGAGAGCTACGGGGGGTTCCGCACCGCCTGCATGGCCAAACGCCTGCAGGAACAGTTCGGGGTCGGCCTGAACGGCGTCATCATCATCTCGCCGGCCCTCGAGTTCGTGCCGCTCAACCCGTCCGATTACGATCTGCAAGCCTGGACCGACGTCTTCCCCACCATGGCGGCGGCCGCCATGGTCCACGGCCGATCGCGCCGCTTCAAGCGGGGGACGCCCCTGCCCAAGGTCACGGCGGCGGCGGAAGCCTTCGCCCAGGAGCGGCTGGCTCGCCTGCTGGCCCGCGGCGACGATCTGCCGGCCCGCGAGCGCGCCGCCATCCTGCAGGAAATGTCCGAGTTCATCGGCATTCCGGCCGATTACCTCGAAGCGTCGGAAGGCCGGATCGCCCACTGGACCTTCGCCAAGAAGCTCTTGAAAGACGAGCGCAAGATCTGCGGGCTGTACGATGCCTCGATCACCGCCATCGACCCCTTCCCCAACCGGGAATGGGAGTTCGGTCCCGACCCGACCTTGTCGGGGCTCGACCGGGTCTTCGCGGGCGGCATCAACACTCAGTTGCGCAAGACCCTGAAGCTCGAGACCGAGCGCGACTACCACCTGCTCAGCCATGAAGTGAACAAGAACTGGCAGGACGACCGCCAGCAGCATTTCTTCCACCGCCACATCGGAGCGACCGATGAGCTGCGCTACGGCATGGCCCTCAACCCCCACATGAAGGTCTTCCTCACCCATGGCGCCTTCGATCTGGTGACGCCGTACTACGCCTCGACCCGTCTGGTGAAGCAGATGCGCCTGCTGCCCGACCAGCGCCGGAATCTGACGATCCGCACCTATGCCGGCGGGCACATGTTCTATTCGTGGGATGCCTCGCGCCAGGCCTTCCGCGACGACATCGCCGCCTTCTACCATTCGGCCCTGTGAGCGCTATTCGCACCGCATCTGCGAAGCCGGTCGCCGCTCCTCTCACCGATCGCCGCTGATCGGGGGCCAACGCCGACGCTGAACATCATGCCACGTTCATCAGCCGCCCGCCCCAAGCGCCGACGCTCTGTCAGCGAAGAGCCTGCCATCTACCGGGCCTGTTCGAATAACGATTTCCGCGAGATCGTCTGGGCCATCGAGCGAAGCGTCACGCCAGAAGCCTTCCAGGCGATCGTCCCTTGGCTCAAGAAAGTGGTCAAAGAACCGCGTTCTTCCGAGCTCAGTTCTGATGATTTCCACGAAACGGTGGTGCGGCGGATCATCAATCCGCTCCGGGAAGCTGGTTATGAGCGGGCCGCCTTGAACGTGTACCGATTCGGGGCGATGGTGGACATCCTGTACTACGAAGATGCCGAAGAGATGCTCCGGCTGGCGGCGCATCTCGGCGATGAAGAAGTGTTGGAAGGCCTGGCCGCCTGCTTTGCCACCTCTCTCGAAGCATGGTGCGAGATGCCAGGCCAGCCGGCATCAAGCCGCGATGATGAGGGAGATCGCGAGCCGGTGCGGCGAACCGTCCGCGCCCTCCTCGACCGGTGGCAGCGGCATCGCGAGAAATGCCTCAAAGAATGCCGTCGCACCGCCGAACGCCTGGCCGAGGCCAAACGACGAGAAGAAGAGCGGAAGCGCGCCGCCGAATGGCAGGACAAACTGCATCAGTTCCACGAGATGCTGCAGAGGCAATATGGGAAGATCCCTGAATGGGCCCCGACGACGGCGGAAGATTTTCAGAAGTTCTGCACCGCCCCCAGATCGGCCGATGACCAGCCGGTGAAACGCCAAGGAGCCGGGCGGGGCGACCAGCCCGCGCCGGGAAGCACCCCCACCGGGAAGGCCGGGACCGTCAGCCCCGCCGCGCCCCTGCTGAAAGTTCCCGACGATCGCCGGTTGGTGCCGTTGGCCATCCAGGCTCGCCTGCCGCTCGAGCGCCTGACCGACCGCTGGGGCGAGGAAGGTCTACGGGCCTGCCGAGTGGCTTGGGCCGCCCAGCGCATCCACCTGATGCGCGAGTTCGACGAGCTGCTCTGCACCGAGTCGCTGGTCGGGGTCATCCCCCACCGCCACCAGATCGAGACGGCGCGGCGCGTCTTGACCCGGTTCCGCGGTCGGGCCATTTTGGCCGACGAGGTCGGGCTCGGCAAGACGATCGAAGCGGGGCTGGTCATCAAGGAGTATCTGCTGCGCGGGCTGGCCCGGCGTGTGCTGATCCTGGTCCCGCCGGCCCTGGTCTCGCAATGGCAGGGCGAGATGCAGGAGAAATTCGGCCTGGAATTCGTCACCACCGCTTCGCCGCTGGCCCGGGAAGACCCTGTCGCGTTCTGGAGCCGTCCGCTCGTGCTGGCCTCGATCGGCCTGGCGCGCCTCGAACCGCACACCGAGCGCTGCCTCGCCCAACCCTGGGATCTGGTGGTCGTCGACGAGGCGCACCACCTCCGCAACGCCACCTCGCGCAGCCATCGGCTGGTCAAGGCCCTGCCCCGCAAATTCCTGTTGCTGCTGACCGCAACACCCGTGCAGAACCAGTTGATGGAGCTGTACCACTTGATCAACCTGCTCCAGCCGGGCACCCTGGGCACCGCCGCCGATTTCCGCGCCCGCTTCATCCAGCCGCGCAAGCCGACCGAACCGCTGGACCGCGACCAGTTGCGAGCCCTGTTGCGCACGGTGATGATCCGCAATACGCGGCGGTTCACCGATGTGCGGCTGCCCCGGCGGTTCGCCTCCACCATCAAGGTGGAACCCTTGCCGCGCGAGTTCGACGTGCTGCACCATCTGAGCCGGGCGCTGTCGCCGCTCTATATGTCCGGCGATCATCGGCGGCGGCTCGCCTGCGCCGCTTTGCTGGGCCAGGTCGGCTCGTCGCCGCTGGCGGCCCGGCCGGCCCTGGAAAAATTCGCCGAGCAGGATCTGCCGCCCGGTCCCGCCGCCGAAGCCTTCGCCGCCTGTCTGGCCGCCGCCCGCCAGCTCCGGCATTCGGCCAAGGATGATCAGCTCCTCGCCTTGCTGCGCCAGAAACCCGGCGAGAAAGTGCTGATCTTCACCCGCTTCCGGGCCACGCTCGCCCATGTCGCCGCCGTCCTCGAGCAGGCCAAGATCGGGCATGCCGTCTTCCATGGCGAGATGTCGGGCCCCGAGCGCGATCGCGCCGTCGAGAGCTTCCGTGACGAGGTGCCCGTGCTGGTCGCCACCGAGTCGGGCGGCGAGGGCCGCAACCTGCAGTTCTGCCGCACCATCGTCAACTACGACCTGCCGTGGAACCCCATGCGCATCGAGCAGCGCATCGGCCGGCTGCACCGGATCGGCCAGACCCGCGACGTCTTCATCTTCAACTTCTGCCTGCGCGGCTCGCTCGAAGAGCGGATGCTCGCCATTCTCGAAGAGAAGATCAACCTATTCGAACTGGTGGTGGGCGAGATGGGCATGGTGCTCGGCCACCTCGGGGAAGAGGCCGATTTCGAAGACCTGCTGCTGGAAGCCTGGCTGGCCTCTCCCGATGAGGACGAGCGCAGCCGCCGCTTCGAAGAGCTGGCCGCCGCGGTCACGCAGGCCCGCCAGGCCCACGACAAGGTCAAGGCCTTCGATGAAGCCCTCTTCCAGGAGGAGTACGAGGCATGAGAGCCGGCGCGCAAATCGCCTGCGCCAATCCGTTGATGCGATTCTGGATGGAGTTCCTCGCCGATCGCCACGCCGTGGTCGAACCCGCTCCCGATGGCTCGGAAACCCTGGCCACCCTGCTCGACTCCGATCTGGCACGGCAACTGGGCACGAGCGAAGATCCGCAACTGGTCTTCGATGCGCGCCGGGAAGGGGTGTTCGCCGGCCTGGGCAGCGATCTGCTCGACAAGGCCCTGGCCGTTACCGAAGCGACCATTCCCATCGGCTATGGGGTGATCGATGACATCCATCTGCGTGGCAAGCATCTCGATCGCGATCTGGCGCGGGATTTCACCTTCACCCGCTGCAGTCCCGGCGCCCTCGATCCGGTGTCGATCCTGATTCCGGTCAGCCGGATCGGCTTCCGCCTGTCGATGGTCGGCGACGAGACCCGCGAGCGCTTGCTGACCATGGATATTCTCGAGACGAGCCGGCGCATCCTGCCCGCCGGGCGCGGCCTGCCCGATGACATCGATCCGGTTCCGCTCCCCGAGGACGACCCGCGCCGGTCGGAATTCCTGCCGGCGAAAGACCTGCTGACTGCCATCGAAGCCAGCGCCATCGAGCGGGCCGAAGCCGAGGCGCGCGCCTTCCAGCAGACGCTGCAGCATCGCCTGGCGCTCGATCTGGCCCGCCTGGAGGACTACTACTCCGAACTGATCAGGGCCCTCGAGAGCGATCGGCGACGCCAGACGCTGACACCCCAGGAGCAGGCGGCCAAACGGAAGGCGATCGAAGAAGACTTCCATCGGCAAGTGGAGGACGTGCGCCAGCGCGCCGCCCTGCGGGCCGAACTGCGCCCGTTCGCCCTGCAGCGATTGCTCGTGCCGGCCTGCCGAGTGCGAGTGATGATGCGAATCGGCACGCACCGCCGCCCGACCGATTTCCTGTGGACGCCGTTCGAACGCCGGTTCGAACCCTATGCCTGTCCTGGCTGCTCGCAATTCACCACGCATCTGGAAGGCACCCGCGACGGCCGCCTGCTCTGCCCGACCTGCGCCGCCTGATGCTTCGCGCCAGACCATCGCTGGACAAGCGCGGCAGGCGGGCCGTTTGTGGGTTGGGGCAAAAATGAGTACAATCGGAATAGACTATTCTGTCTGGAGGGCACCCATGAAACCGAAGCTTCGTCAGATGTGCTGCCTGGTTCTCGCCGCGTCGCTGCTGCTGCAAGCCGTGCCGGCCACCATGGCCCAGACCGGCCAAGCCGGCGGCGGTGTGCTGATCGCTGTTCGCAATGAGCTGCTCGAAGCGCGGCGTCTTCTACTGGAGGAAAGCGGCGGCAAGACCGCGCAGCAGGCCATCGCCCCGCTCGATCGGGCCAAGAAGCTCGCCGGAGGAGGCGAGTTCCCCAAGGCCTTCAGCGGCAAGGTCGACGCCTTCCGCCGCGATCTCGACAAGGCCCGCCTGAAAGTGCTGTGGAACGACCGCGACGAAGCGCTCGCCATCATCGACCGGCTCTTGAGCCTGCTCGATGTCAGCCCGGTCAAGGGCGCTCCCGTCCCGACGCCGCCCCCCTCGAACCCCGCCGGGAACGGCCCCGGAGCGGGCGTCATGCTCGGCGCCACCCTGCTGGCCGGCCTGGGCGCCATCATCCTGCTGTTCTTCACGGGCCAGGTTTCGCACCGGTGAACCCCCCCCACCATCTGAAGAACGATTTTCCACTCCTCGACAGCAAAATCGAACGAAGGAAGGGTTTTTCATTTCCACGCTACTTCCCCTTTCCCCTGGGGAAGCGAAGGTCCTTCAACCCGGCCTGAAACACAACCCCCTGACGGTGGTTATCACCTTCAGGGGGATTGTTGTTTGAATTCAAATTAGCTTGGCACAAGCCCAGCGCCAAAAAAACGCTTCCTTGCGGCGGTCTTTCAAATCAACCGCTTAGAAATGGATTAAATTCATTCCAGCGTCTTAGTTGGTTATCTCCCATTCGGTGGTAGGAACATAGTGACCTTTCTGCTGATTGTAAACTTTCCTGGAGTTGATTTCTTTTTCAGTCAAAGAGAAGACCAAACCATCAATGGCCTCGCGTAATTTGACATGGGCCAGCCGAAGATCCTTTTCGGGGTCTTGTAATTGCACAATAATTTCCGTTTTGTAGTGTTTTCCTTTGTAGTGGAAACGGAATTCGGCAGTCACCCCGAGCCGGCATTCCGGGTCAAGCCGTTTTTTGGTCGTTCCTTCCAAATAGTTGAGCAGGGGTTGCCCCGGGACCCGCTTCCAAGGCAGCTTGAAGCCAGTCAATTGCCCCCGAGCTCGCACCATCATTTGAACAAATCCAGGCAGATCAGGATATCCTTGCCGAACTGGCCCAGCTCGAACCACCGCAGGCTTACGCTTCCCGAGTTTCTGAGGAGATTGGAGATAGCCCCACAAAGTGACTTTTACCGACACTCTAGCAACCCTACAGATGAAAAAGGCTGCGGGTGATGGACCGTGCCCGGCCAACGACCTGTCTTCGCCAACGCTTTGCCCTCGACCTCCTGGGGAAAGCCCACCTGGCCACGATGTTCGAGATGCTCTGGCACCTGAGCCAGCAGCGACTCATGTTTCTTGGAAAGGCTATCTGTACCCATGCTAGAGTGTCCTTTTACCTCGGGTTGAACTCCTTGGGGGATATAGAAAACATACGGATCGACATCGCTAAGTTCAAAAAATTCAGGGTAGGGCTCAGAATCGGCCAACAATGGAACTTGCGCTCCCAAGATTAAGGTAAGGACTAAAAGGGCTCCTGCATACAATCGCATTTTCTAACAAACCTCCCATTTTGCATATAGGGCCAAGGCCGAACCCACACCATGGCCCTCAAGGGAGAGTCTGGCATAGTGAGCTCTACTTGTCAAGGTTTTCATACTTTCTTCAGCGATAAAGAATGAAGGGCTCTTGACAACTCTCGGGGAGTGTGGTGGGCAGGGACGTAGCAGCCATTCCCAAATTCGGGAAAGTCGAATACTGCCCTTTCCTGGTTTTGGGGAAGGGATTGCTGGGAAACGCTTGTCGTGGTGGCGCTTTTGGCCCGGGATAGGAGAGAGAGGAAGGACCGAACGGAAGCGACTCTTTCTACGAGGTATCGAGCTGGATTCTTACCCGGAGGCTGGTGAGGATTGCCCACTCTTCTGGGCTGATGGCAACGCCCCTCCACGCCTCACAGATGCTCATGGCAATGTTTTTCAAGGCCCCGAGCTCTTTCCGCATGAGCCGGAGCATCAATCCGACATTTCGGGTACCCCGAGACAATGTTGGGAATTTCTGGGCTATGTTGGGGCATTTGCTTCAAGTCCATAGATAGCCATAGCGTGACTCCCGAATAACCTAATTATCTTCTCTCTCAGGGGGGTGAGGTTGGCCACCATAGTTACCTCCTCACCTCCCTTGGTCATTATGACGAGGGTGATTCCATCAAGGAGCTGGAAGATCCACCGCAGAGTCGGGTTCTTGATTTCCTTGTTCAGCTGATTCGGAAGCGTGGTGTTTCCCTCGGCAAGCTGCTTCCGCAGCT
>QOQW01000037.1 GCA_003327425.1 Candidatus Ozemibacter sibiricus | reverse complement strand
ACCCGATCCCATTCCGAACTCGGAAGTTAAGCCCGGACACGCCGATGATACTGCATGGGCAGCTGTGTGGGAAAGTAGGTCGCCGCCAAGATCATGAACCCCCCAGGACCAATCCTGGGGGGTTCGCATGTACGGACGATGTTTCCGTTCGCTGCATCGGATGGCCCCGGAAACCCGACCCCCAAAAACTCTGCTGGCTTTGGCCTGAGCAACTCGAAAAAAGATGTTCCCTGCGGGGGGGCAGGATGATCATTCTTGATCGGTTCATTCAAGGCCCCGATCGGTGTTCCTACCTTCCCGATCGGAAGGCCATCCTCGAATACGAAATCTACAGCCGATTATCCCCTTTCGAGTATGAGGCTCGGATGAATCAAGGGTGGCGGAAGTTCGGCGTGGCCATGTTCCACCCCTTGTGCCTCGGATGCCAGGAATGTCGACCGATTCGTGTATCGGTCGAAACCTTCCGGCCCAATCGCAGTCAAATGCGGGCATGGGCCAGGAACCGTGGGCTCGAGGTGCGCCTCGGGGAACCCCAGGTCGATGACCAACGGCTCGCCCTCTTTGCCTCCTACCATCGGGCGCAGCAGACCCGAAAAACCTGGCCCCGGCACTCCGAAAGCAAAACGGGGTATTGCCTCAGTTTTGTTTTCAATCTCATTCCTGCGCTCGAAATCACGCTTTGGGAAGGCGAGGCTCTGCGCGGGGTAATGCTGGTTGATTTGACGCCCCACGTGGTTTCCGCCGTGTACCACTACTACGATTTGTCGCAGCCCCGCCGCAGCTTCGGCACCTACCTTATTCTGCAAACCATCGAGCTGGCCCGGCAGCGCCAACGGCCCTGGGTCTATCTTGGCTACTATGTCCGTGGCTGTCCCAGCATGGAGTACAAGGCTCTCTACCGCCCCTGCGAGATCCTGACCCCGGAAGGAAACTGGGTCCCGGCGGAGACCATGACTCGCTGAGCGGCTTCCCTCACTTGAAAAGGAAGGTTCGCTCCAGGGTGAGCTGCCACCCGCCCCGTATTTTTTCTTCTGCCTTTACTGGAGCGGGCCCGGGAGCGGGAGCAGGTGGCCCAGGCATCCCTTCTTTGGGCGGGCGAGCAATCTCCTGTGGAACCAGCAGGCGAAGCAGGGCCGACCAGCCACCGTGCCGATCGGGGCGGTGAAAGGCCAGTTCCGACCGATGGACTCGGTATCGGAAATCCCGAATGTCTGTGGATTGCTCCCGGCGCCTGCGGAAAAAAGAGATTTTATCGTTGGTTTGTATCGTGTTGAAGCTGATTTCCGAAAGGGCATATTGCAACTCCCCAGAGAAGTTCCGAGGCAATCGGAACTTGCCGCCGATCCGGGTCGACCAGGGGTATTTCTGGGGAATGTTCACCAGCGTCCCGACCTCATTGGTGGCGAAAAGGAACAGGGGGTCGAGGGTGATCAGATTGTTGCGGAGGGTTTCAGTTCCAGACAGGCTGTGGCGCGCATACTCGACGAACCAGGGCCGACGATGCCGTTTCACCGTCAGGCCAAAGGCATGGGTGGTCAGCGTCAGGTCAGATTGGGTGCGGCCGAAGATGAACCGACCGTCTTTTTCGCTGACCCCCGTTCCTCGATCGTATCGGCGGTGCCAACGGAAAAAGGGCTGAACCAGATCGCGGCTGTTCACGGCAATGGTGCCGCCAAGTTCGCGAACCACACGTCGAAGCGGAACCACAAGAGCGATTCGGCTATTCAGCGTGCGAATCGCATGGTCGATGATGCTGCGTGAGGTTTCGCCGATGAACTGCAGATCGTTCCAGGCCCAGGTGGCGCGAAGGGCGTTGGTGCCGGCACGGGTTCTGAAATCGAGATCGGGCTGCGAACCAAGCGCTTTCACCAGGTTGGGATGAAGGGTGAACCGCCCGGAAAAACGGTCGGTGGATCGGCTGGCCTCGTATTCTACTGCCGCGTCATTCCCCCACCAACGAAGGGCCAGGGTGTCGGCTTCTTCGTGGTTTCGGAAATCGAAGGGATCGAGGTTGTCTGTTTCGCGATTCAGAAAGTCCTGACGCCCGTCGATTCGCCAATGTCCCGCCAGGCCGAATCGTTGGGTGATGCCCCATTCGAGGCGAGCATCCTGCCGGGATCCGGTGAAACGAGCGACCTCCTGGCCGTCGAGCCATTTCCGGTACATTTCTTCCCACGTCGAAGTGAGCCGAAAGGCGTTCTGGGCAAGGCGATAGGATGGCGAGGCGAGAGGCGGGGGAAGGGGCGGCAGGGACATCAGGCCATAGATGTCCACGGCGGGCGCTGACGCTGGACATAGGAGGAAGGCTATTGCGCTGAAGGTGATAAAAGCTTTGCGCCATGATCTGGCGAAAAGGTGATTTGAGACATAGATCATTGTTGAAGTGAGAAGCTGAACATCATGGGGAGTTCGTCAAGGCGGGATCTTGAAATTCGCGTGGCGTTTCTCGAATTCCAGGGACACTTTTTCAGGTCTTCTTGGGGCTTCCAGGTATCTTCATGCAGTACCGGGGAACCGCTCTGAAACGGGTGTCGCGTGGTTGCCCACGCGACACCTGATTGTCAAAAAGGGTCACCCTAGATGTGGTTCCCGGCCCAAGGACCCGGAAACTGTGAGGTCATTGGAGGGCAAGGAGGGAGGCCAGGGGCGAGCCGGTACCGTGGAGAGCGAAGTTGAGGGTCTGGTTGCCGATGGTCAGCATGCCGGTGCCATTGCGATTCAGCGTGAAGGTGCCGGAAACGCTGCCCGCCTGGTACGTCCCGTTGGTGATCAGCGTGGTGGTGCTGTTGGGGGTCAGCGTGAATGCGATGGTTCCGGTGACGATCTCGCCGCTCAGGTTCACGGTCACCGTGATGTCGCCACTGCTCTTGGCCTTGGTCGCGGTATACTTCAGGGATACCTTCTTGCCGTTGGAGTTGGCCAGGGTGACCTCTCCCTGGACCTGGAGGTCGCCGTTCGCCAGATTGGTCACCGTCTCGCGACCACCACCGAATTTGGTGCTGCCCGAGGAAAGGACGATCTGGTTGTTTTCCGTTGTATACGTGATGGTATCGGTGGTGTTGTCGGTGTTGACCTTGGTGACGGTGATGGTCGTCCCGTTGGGTACCATCGGATTGTTGGCCGAGTTGAACGAGAAATTGGAGATGGCCACGGCCAGCGATTTGATGTACCCATAGGCTTCGGGCGAGCTGCCGGTGTAGGTGAGCAGGGTGTTGACCGAGGAATTGCTGCAGGAGAAGGTCAGGGTTCGTCCAGAACCGGACTTTTGTACATTATTGAGCGTGATGGTCAGATTGTCGAGAGAAATGCCACTGGTCGATTTCCCAGAGCCGGCAATGACCACCGTGGTTCCAAGGTTGAGGTTGGCCGCTCCATCATCCGAATTCAAGGCCCCAAAGTTCACCTTGGGAGCGAAGGGAAATCCCATCGGGGTGGTGCCGTAGTAATACTGGCCGTACAAGAAGCCTTTGGTGGCAGACATGGAGCCGGAAATGCCAGACAGGCTGAGGCGCCCACGGATGGTCTCCGCCACGGTGTTATTTGCGTATTCCTGGGTCTCGAAATCTACGATCAGGTTGCCATTAAGGGTTACATTGACGGTTTCACTGGCGCTTTGGGTGTAACGATAGGTCCAATTGGTGTTCAGGGCTTCAGGGTAGAAAATACCTTGATTGTTGTATTCGCGGAACCCAATGACGCCAGTAAGGCCATCGTTGACGATTTTCAGGACATTCCGTTGGAGTATGGCGCCGGTCTGCCCGTTGATTTCGACCAATTCAAGGGTGGAACTGGCACCGATTTCAATTTGGGTGACGACATCGCCCGTCTTTTGCGCCTTGATGTTGGAAAGCACTCGGCGAATGGAAGGATAAGGGTTCCGCTGCATTTGAGGGGGATTGGAACCCCAGATGACGGTGTACCGGTACTGTTCGATGGAGACGGCGGTCTCGGTGAAGGTGGCAACCATCATCTCGGGGTTGTCGACCTCGGGGCCATCATAGACGCGGGTGCCACCAGTGAGGGCGGTCATGAGGATGTTCTTCATGCCCTCGAGGTTGAGGGCGGTGTTGCCACCGATGACGGGAACCACGCTGGGCGCCATGGGGGCGGTTTCCATCCGCAGGCTGCGAAGGGGAACGCCGGTCAGCGCCGTGTTGGTCGACTCGGCGATGGCGTATTTCACCTGGGTAGAGGGTTGCTCGACAGGGTCGGAAATGGTCTTGGTCTCGGGGACGGTGGTGGGCGGAACGTCCTTCGAGATGCCGGAGGCGTTGGCCTGGGCGGTGTCCTGGATGGTGGACGATTCCAGGATCTGGGTGGTGAAAGGAGCCGTGTGGTTGGCCAACGTGGTCTGGATGGTATTGGCCAGGTCGGTCAAGGAAGCGACGGCGCCCGTGGTTTTGGCAAGATTGTATTCGAAGGCCGCAAAGCTCTTGTCGGGGCTGCCGGACACCCATTTTTCATAGGTGATCGCCTTGGCGGTTTCGACGGGGTCGATGGCGGCATTGACCTTCGTATCGGCGGGGATGGCCTCTACCCCTTTGATGCCTTTCAGGAGGACGATCTCGGAATCGCCGCTCACGATCTCGACCCGGAATTCTTTCTGGGAGTATTCAACGGTCGACTGCCCCTTCAATACCTGTCCCTCGGCCTTCAAGTCAGCGGTATTGATATAGAGAGTCGCCCCTACGGCTTGTCCGTCCTTCATCGGAGTGATCTTGACCTTGATTTTGTCTCCATTGATGCTGATGGTCCGGACGGCCGCCTGGGCGGCAACAGCACTCTGGGGTGAAGTGCGAACGTTGGCGGCGAACGCCGCGGCCGTGCCGGCGGTACCACCGGTGGCCGCAACGATCAGAACGAACGTCGCCAGACCGGCAAAAAAGCCTCCTCCTCCGCCTCCACCGCCACAGCCGGTGTTCAACACCACGGCCAACAAGAAGGCGCCAAGCAGACAACAACTCAGGATCCTTCGCAACATACGAACTTCCCGTGGGAGAAATTGCGGAGGAAATATATCATGTACCCCCCCCACAGTCAACTAATTCCCAGGTTGTAAGGGAAAACCCTTACATTTTGCAGTTGGAATTTCTCACGCTGACCGACCCGATGCCTTTGATGTTGCCGTGCGGTTGAGGGATGATCGGCCCCGAATGCCTGCATTGCTCGCTGTGGTATCATGGGCCGCAGACTCGTTCTTCCAGAAAGGATGCAGCCATGGCTGGGTTGGAGAAGTATACGGAGTTTTCGCTGATCAACCGTTTGACCGCGCGGTTGGAACGACATCCGCAGCAGCGCAACCGGACCCATCAAGCCGATGCCGAAATCGTGCGGATGGCCGACGGGTCGTGGCTGGCCGCGACCGTCGATGGCATCCATGAGGAATACGCCCTCGGGATCATCCGCGATCCCTTCATCCTGGGCTGGAACGTGGTGGCCCACAGTCTCAGCGACCTGGCCGCGGTCGGGGCCTCGCCACTCGGCGTGCTGGTCGCCGTCAGCTTCCCGCGCACCGCCGAGGCGGCCTGGCAGGAGGCGTTCTTCAACGGTGTCGATGCCGCGGTGCGCGCTCATGGCACCTACTGCCTCGGTGGCGATACCAACTTCGCGTCCGAGCCTGGATTCACCTGTACCGCTCTCGGAACCATCGCTCGCGCCGAGCCCACGCTGCGGGTGGGCGGCGCGCCCGGCGATCTCTTGTACATCACGGGCCCCCTTGGCACGGGCAACTTGCTGGGCATCGCCTCCCAGGTCGACAAAGGCCTGTGGGCGACCCTGGAAAAAGAGTACAAGCCGGTGGCCCGTCTCAAGGAAGGCCTGGCGCTGGCGCCCTTCGTGTCGTGTTCCATCGACACGAGCGATGCGCTGCTGCAGGGGTTGGCGATCCTGGCCGATCTCAACGGGGTGGGGATCGACTTCGAACACGCGCCCGATCTCTACGCGCCGCCCCTGGTCGCCCTGACCGAGAAGATCCGCTTTCCGCTGTGGCTGGTCAACGTCTTCGGCATGGGGGAGTACGAGTTGATCCTGGCGGTGTCCCCCGCCCGCGAACCAGCCTTCCTGGCCCGCGCCCAGGAAGAGAACCTGACCATCAAACGGATCGGCCGGATGCGCGCCGACCCGGGAATCACCCTCTCCATCGATGGGAAGGCCTTTCCCCTCGATGTCCCCTATCTGTTGAACCTGTTCGGCACGTGCAGCGACCTGCAGGCCTATCTCAAGGCTCTGCTGGCCTACGATGCTTCCCTGCGGGCCAGTCGTTGAGCCCATGAAGCTCACGCAACGCACTCTGTTGGTGGTCGGTGCCACCAGCGGCCTGGGCCGGGAATTGGTTCGCCAGCTGTTGCAGCGGGAGAATCGGGTCATTGCCTTTTCGCGCCGGGCTGGGGCGCTGGCGGAAGATCCCGATTTCCGCGGCAAAGGCGGGTTGCTCCTGCACCCCGGCGATGTGCGCCGCCCCGAAGATATCGCGCGCCTCGGGGAATTCCTGCAGCGGGAAGCCCCCGACCTCGACGGGGTGTTCTACTGTGCTGGCGTTTCCCGGCCCGATTTCGTCGAAGCGCCTGATCTCGCGCGCACCCTCGACACCATCCGGGTGAACTTCGAAGGCGCGGTGCGCCTCATCGATCTCACCCTGCCTGGGTTGCGGCGCCGGCCGGAGGCGGTGCTGGCCGGGTTTACCAGCATGGCGGCGGTTCGCGGCATGCCGCGCGGCGGGGCGTATTGCGCCTCCAAGGCCGCGCTGGAACGCTATCTCGACTGCCTGCGAATCGACTTGTACGGTTCTGCAATTCGTGTCATCACCATCGCTCCGGGCTATGTGGCAACGCCGATGAGCGCGCAGAACCGGTTTCCCATGCCCGGCATCTGGCCGGTCGAACGCGGCGTGCGGCATGTTCTGGCCTGCATCGAGGCCGGCCACGACATCATCCGCTTTCCCTGGTACCACGCCTGGGGAATGACCCTGCTTTCCTGGCTTCCGGATCGGGTGTACTGGTGGCTCGCCCATCGGTATCGCACGCAGGTCCGTATCCAGCCGCAAGCGCACGACGAGTTCCAATGGCCCGTCGAACCTTGATCACCGGGGCCAACGGCTTCATCGGACGGCACCTGGTGCAGATGGCCGTCGATACCGGCCGCGATGCTGGAGTGGCCCTCATCCTGCCCGGCACGCCGCCCATCGAAGCCCCTGGGTGGGAATGGCGCGCCCTGCCGCTGTCCGATGTCGCGGCCCTGCGCGCGGCCATGATCGGGTGCGACACGGTCGTGCATCTGGCCGGCAATATGTTCGGCCATTCCCCCGCCCGGTACCGGGCGGCCAATGTCGAGACCATCCGCCATGTCCTGACAGCCGCCCGGGGACTCCCCGCTCCGCCTCGCCTCATCTATGTCTCGTCGGTCGCCGCGGTCGGGCCGGCCCGAGCCGGCCACCCCCTGTCTGAAGAGGCGAGGTCCCAACCGGTCTGCCTCTATGGCCGCTCGAAGCTGGCTGGAGAAAAAGTTCTGCTGGCCGACCCTGTCAGCCCAGGTGGGCAGAAAGGCCGGCATCTCGTGGTGAGGCTCTGCTCGGTGTACGGCCCGGGCGATCCCTGCTTCCTCGACCTTTTTCGGTGGGCTGAACGCGGATGGTTCCCCCGTCTGGCCACCGCGCGCAAGCGATTCAATCTCGCTCTGGTCACCGATATCGCCCGCGCCTTGTGGCGGGTGGTCGATGAAGATCGACTCGACGGCATTCTCAACGTGGGGAACCCCACGATCTGCACCGACCACGATCTGGCTGCCGGTCTCGGTGACGCCGCCGGGCGGGCGCCGTTGCGCTCGCTGTTCCTGCCACCCGGCGCCACCCGCCTTCTGGGCCGTCTGTACGATATGGTTGAGACGGTGACCGGTCGACCGCCCCTGATGAGCAGCGGAAAAGCCCGCGAGATGAGCTTTTCGGATTGGTTGCAGGATTTTTCCCGACAGCAGACCCTGCTGCCGGGCTTGACCTGGAGCCCTCTCGCTCAGGGGATCGCCTTGACCAGAAGATGGTATTCCCAGGTTGGCTGGCTTCCTTGACGTCCAATTCGGCCTATCTGGTAGAATTTCTCTCGGCAAAGCTGAAAGCCAGTTGCCCATCGAATTGGGAGGGAGGATGGACGTCGTGATGGATCTACTGATCGACCACCCCTGGCTTATCGGAGTTCTCTTGCTAATCATAGCCGTGTTGGGTTGGCCTCGTTCGGAGGGCGATTCGGTGTCTGGAAAAATTGGAGCTCGATTCCCAAGCCAAAGCGTCGAGGAGCGGATACGCACCATCCAAGCCTTGACTCAAGAGCCAGTGAATGATCCGATGGGATTTGGCTGTCCCCAGGAGGATCCTGGAATGTGGCGCCAAGCCTATCAGACCCTGGAGGAATATCTTCTGCACGATCCTTCCATTCAGGTGCGGGCGGCGGCTGCCCGAGCGATCGGGGAATGTCGTCTGCCCCAGGGTGTGCCGGTTCTCCTGAAACTCCTAGCCATTGAGCGATCGCTGGACTTCCAACGGGCGCTCATCGATGGCTTGGCAGGCGTTCGCGGAGCGGCGGCCATCGATGGTCTGATTCGATTCCTGAAGACGAACCCCCCTGTTCCCATTCGATTGCATCTGGTTCAGACCTTCCAGCGATTGGACAATCGCTCCGTGTTGCCCGCTCTCCGTGAACTCGAGGCCACGGAAAAAGATCCCTCGGTGCGAACCGCTCTGGCCGAAGCCATTCGTTCGATTCAGGCCCCCGCTTCTCCTCGCCCCATTTAACGCTTTTCGCGCCGGATGCGGACCAGGCCTTGCTTCGGCTGGGTGCATCAGGTACTTTGGAAGGAACCAAGCGCTTGAGAATGGAACTGATCGTTTGGCTGAACACCCAACAACACCGGATGCCCGTATGACGCTGGATGCCTCCATAGCCTTCTCGGCACGAACAACCGGCAGTCTCCCCAGCGGGGGATCCGACGCTTCCCAGCGGGTCGGGGCCGCGTATCGCTTCTATGCCCTGGCGTATGCCCCGCTCGCCCTGCTCAATATGCTCACGGTCTGGCGGGCCGCGCTCGGGCCGCTCGTCCGCTTCTATCGGGAAGCGCTGGAAGGGCATCCCGAGCCGGTCCTCGATGTGGCGATCGGCGACGGCTCCCTGACGGCCATCGTCCGGCGCCGGCTGGTCGTCGACCCTGTCCTCATCGGACTCGACATCTCGGAGGAAATGCTGACCCGCGCGGTGCGTCGTCTCGGCCGCGAGCGCTTCCGGCCGGTTCGCGGCGATGCCCGCTGCCTGCCATTCCCGCCGGCCTCGTTCGACCGGGTCTGCTGTTTCGGTGGGCTGCATGTGATCCCCTTCCCCGAGCAGGCCCTGGCCTCGATGGCGCGCGTCCTGCGGCCGCGGGGAACGTTCTTCGCCTCGGTCCTGCTGCGACCTCGAGGGTGGTGGCCCCGCCGTCTCGCCGAACGCTACGTCGAGCTGGGCCTGCTGTCGACCCTGTTCGAACCGGCCGCTCTGCGCACGGCCCTCCAGCAAGCCGGGCTGCTGCCGGTCCGGGAGATCCGCAACGGGCGCATGCTGCTCATCGAATGCCAGAAACCGGCGTCATGACCGCGGTCCTGACCGCTGGCTCGCCGCGGCGGTCGCCCGACGATGCCTCACCCGTTCGTCGTCTGGGGCATTCTTCCCTTAGGGGCGGAAACGCTCTGGCCTGAGGCCGGGCCCCAGAGCGAGACGGCCGCCGGGATGAACGCCAGATCGAACAGCAGGGCGATCGCGATGTTGAAGCAGAGCAGCAGACCGATCAGGTACTGAGCTTCGAATTCCGACCAGAGCAAGACCAGGAAGCCGGCGAACAGCGCCGCCGATGAGACCACCATGCCGCGGGCGGTGCCGACGATGGCCCGGCGTGCCGCCTCGGCATCGGTTCTGCCCCGCGCGCGCCACTGCCGGAAGACGGTGAGGAAGTGGATGGTGTCGTCGACGGCGAGGCCGAGGGCGATGCCGAAGATCGTGATGGTCGAGATCTTGATGGGAATGCCCCACCAGCCCATGAACCCGAAGGTGCAGAGCAAGGGGCCGAGATTCCCGGCGGTGGCCCACCCGACGAGAGTGCGGTCGCGGTAGAACCACGCGAACACGATGACGGTGCAACCGATGACGAAGCCCAGGCTCTGCATGAAACTGCTGATCGTCTGCCGGTAGGTCTCCTGGATCATCACGGTGGTGCCGGTCAGTTGCAGCGTGGTCGAGGCATCGGCGGTGGCCGCCAGGGCGCCGCGGATGCGATCCAACAGCGCGGCGGCCGAGGCCGATTCGAGGTCGAACAGGCGGGCCTTGATCTGCAGGGTGGAAAGGTCGCGGGTCAGGAAATCCTGATCAGCCGCGAGGTTGCCGGCCGACAGCATGAAGCGGAAGATGGCCGAAAGCGATGATTCATCAGGCGGGAACGGGGGAGGGGAGCCTTCCCCTTCTTGGAAAAGCCGCCAGACCTCGCCGATGAAATCGGTCGGGCTGTCGACTTTGCCGATGCCGGGGAGGGTTCGCAGGAACGCGGTGATCGAGGCGGCCTGGGACAAGTAGCGATGTCGCACTACGGTTTCCCGGGGCGCGGCCTCGACCAGAACAGCCACGGGCAGGATGCCCAGGCAGGCCTGCTCGGCCCGCCTGATCTGCTGCATCAATGCGGAGTCTTCCCAGAAATCGTCGAAGACATAGGCCTTCACCCGGACGTGCGTTCCGGCCAGAAGACCAGCCAGCATGAGCAGACCCAGCAGCGCCAGCACCAGCCGTGGCCGCCGCCACACCTGAGGCAGGAAGTCGTTCAACAGCCGCCGCAAGATATCGCGCCGGCTTCGGCGGGGAACAGGAAGCTGGGCCGGGGAGGCGGCGGCCGGCCCGCCATCGACGGCCAATCCGGCGACCATCGCGGGCAGGAGGGTCATGGCGACGATGAAGGCGATGGCCACCCCCGTGCCGACGATGGCGACGAACTCATGCACCAACGTGATCTGGATGGGCAGCAGGGAAGCGAAGCCGACGATGGTGGTCAAACAGCATTGGGCGAGGGCCGGGAACAGATCGGCGAAGGTCTCGGGGAAGCGCTCGCGATCTGGAAGGCGACCCCGGCGAGGCAGGCGAACCAGGGGATGGACGCTATAGGTGGTGCCGGTGGTGACAAGGATGACTGGGGCCACCGAGCTGAGAATCGAGAACTTCCACCCCAGCCAGCCCATCAATCCGAAGGTATAAACCAGGGTGAAGCCGGTGGTCAGCACGACCAGGAGGACATCGGTCCAGTCGGGGAGGATCAAATAGAGCACGATCAGCGTGACCAGCAACGACAGGGGCAAAAGGGTCGCTTGATCCTGCTGGATGAGGGCCATCCCGTCGGCCCGGGCCACCGGCATGCCGGCCAGGCTGAGACGATCGATGCCGGGATGGGGAATCGTCGCCAACGCCTGGCGCAATCGGGCGACGGCTGTGGTGCGTCCGTGGTGATCGGACCACTCCGGGGCCAGCCGCAGGACCAGCACGGCCACCCCCGCCTCCGGATTTACATAATTTCCGAGAAAGGGGCCATCGCGGCGCAACGAAGCCGCCAGCGACGCCAGAGCGCTGGTTGAAAAGCCGCTCGTCGTGGCGTCGGAGGGGGGGAGAGAAGGACAGGCCGCCGGTTGAGCTGTCCCTGAGGCCGCCAGTGGGAAGACGTTCGCGATCGTTCCCGTGCTCTCTGGCTCTCCGATATCCGTTGGGCTGGGCAGTGGCACTGTCGGGGGCGGGTCCTCGGACCCCGCCCCCTGGACGGGCGGCTCAGCCCCCTCGACGGCCGCAACGCTGGCGGGGCGGGGCGTGCTGGCGGGGAACAATCGTTCCCGCAACGGGCGGATCCGGACCTCCATCTCATCGGTCTGATCGACCACGGGCACGTCCAGGAGCGAGTCGACGCGGCGCAGTTCGGGCCGACGGGCCAGGGCCGACGCCAGGCGGTCGTAGGCCAGCAGAAAGGTCGGGGCCAGCACAACCCGGCCTTCGCACAGGACCAGGATGGCATCGTCGTCTTTTCCGAACTGCCGGGTATAATCGACGAACACGCGCCGATGGCGGTCGTCATGGGGAAAGAAGCTTTCGATCGCGAAATCGACCTCCAGCGAGCGCACCCCGACACCGCTGAAAACCGCGAGAGCCAGGCCGATGGCGAGCACCAGGCGGTGGTGGTCGGCGATCCAGCGAAACCACCGTCGGAGACCAGAGGAGCCTGATGCTTCGCTCATGACGGGCGGGCGGGCAAGGTTTCAGGGCGGGTGGCTTCGTCGACCGGCCGGATCGAATCCTCTCGACATTTCACGGGAACGCCAGGGGCGGGCTGTTGGCCCGCCCCTGCGTGAATGCCTTGGAGGTTGATGATCAAGCCGCCCGCCGGTGATAGCCCAGGGAGAGAGCCATTGTCACCCGCGTGGCTGGCTTCCTGCGATCAATGCCCGGCAACGATTTTGCGCGCCACCTTGGTCAAGGTCGCCAACCGTTGGGGCTGGATGTACTCGGCCACCACCTGCAGCGGCGGATTGATGTGGATCCGCTGGATGCTCGTCACCAGTTTCACCTCGTAATCCTTGACCTCGCGGGAGGTCTGGTAGGTGGTGGTGTCGAGCCTGGTCGCGAAGACGAACAATTTCTGATCGGGCTTGACGTTCTGGCGCTGGATCTGCCCGAGCCCATAGACCGGCACCTCGCCGATCTGCTTGCCGTCGTTCGACCAGCCGATGTACTGCTTGCCCGGCACCGCCGCTGCCACGCGGAAGTCGCCGAACTCGGTGACGCCCGAAGAGCCGGTGTTCAGCGTCCCCGAGATTTTCGTCACGTACCAGGTGACAGCCTCGCCGACCTGCAGCCGGGCCACCTCGATGGTGGCCTCTTTGACGTTGACCGGGGCACCGCTCTTGGGCAGTACTTTCAGCACCGCGCGGTTGCCGAGATCTTTCACCACCTGGAAGGTGAACCACCGCTTGTCGAGCAGGTTCATCTGCAGCGGATCGGCCCCGATCTCGTCGAGCTTGGCCCGCTGGTCGACCCGCGTCAGATAGGTCTTGGTGTGGTTGCCCATGATCAGGCAGAACCAGTTCGATACTTTCTTGTCGGTGGGGGTGTGGAAGCCCAGCCACGTCGGTTTGAACAGCTTCTTGTGTTCATCGGTGGCCAGCTTGTGGATGACGGCCAGCACGCCATCATTGATCACCGACAGCAGTCCGTCCAGAGGGCCGCGTTCCGCATTCTGGTATTCGGAGCCGTCGATGATGAGGCCTTCGTAATCATAGGTCTTGTCGGAGACGAATTCATACATGTCGGCGATCCGCGGATCAGAGGCTTTCTTGAGCACCTTGAACGCTGCCATCGCACATTTCGTCCAGTTCTGGTTCTCCTCGAAATGGGCGACGATCTCATCGGCGGTCACGGCCATGGCCACGGGGGCGAAAGACAGGCACAGGATCACCAGGCACGACAGGATTCTCATGGTTTCCTCCAGATAAGACTTTTTGGAGAACTCTCCCAGTTTAGAAGCCTGGGGAAACGGTGTCAATCATGATTTTTCCTGCAATAGGGCCGAAGGGAAGCGAGGCCGTGGCGCAGGCGAGGCACCAGCTTCGGCGGCCAATGACTCGAGCGAGGTCGGGTGTTCGGATCTGGCTCAGATTGTGGAACCCCAGGTTGTCCTCTCGGAAAGGGGGAATCCCAGGCAGAGGCGTTCGCGGCTCCCGTCCTGCGCTCGAGATCAGCCAATTCGCCACCCGGCTTCGATCCGAAGCGTCGAGGCGGCGTGAGCGCGCCCCTGACAGGAACAAGCGGGGCGGTTCAGGCACCTCACAAGGAAGCACTCAGTTTGAGCCGGGCCAGGCGGAACCCATGCTTATCGGCCAGGGCCAGCATCTCGAGCACCTTGCGCTTGTCGAGCGGTCCGACCGAGTAATCTTCCCACCGCCGCTCCAATCCGAGCAGGATGGTCTCGGCCATGCAGGCATAGACCAGGCCCGGGGCCAGCGGCAGGGCGCCGATGTTCAGCACCTCGTGGTTGGGCAGGGCCACGATGCCGCCTTTGAAGACCTCGACCCCCTCGCGGCGAGCCGCTTCCGGGGTCAGGGCATCGGGCAGGCTGACATCGCACACCACCGCTTCGGCGGCCAGATCGTTCGGACCGATGCAGGGCTGGACGGCATTGACCGCGGCCAGAACGGCCCGACAATCCCGCACGGCGGTCAGGTCGGCGATCGCGATGGGCAGGTCGTCCCCGGATCGGTCGCGCAAGTGGTCGGCGATGCGGGCGCCGAAGGGGGCGGAATCGACTTCCCGCGCCTGGTCTCGCAGTTCCGCGAGCCCTCGCCGCCCGACCCGCCGGTGCAAGAACTCGGCGAGCGGGGTGTCCACGGTGCCGGCCAGCACGCGGGCGGCCTGGTCCGCCAGGATCATGGCTCGTGTCTCTTCCAGCCGTCGCCGCGAATCGGCGGCGGTTCCTCCGATGAGGAGCAGGCGGCCGGCTTTGTCGGCCAGCAGCCGGGCGAAGGTCGAGCCGATGTTGCCCCCGGCGCCGACCACGGCCACTCGCAAATCGTTCCACGACCAGCCACGCCGCCCGACCTCCTGCTCGAGGGCGCGCACGGCCATGCCGGCCGTGAGCGTATTGCCCGAGGTGAAGCCGACCCCGGGCACGCACAGTTCCTGGCAGTTGCGGGTCAGGATCGAGGTGAACTGCCCGAAGCCGACCAGCTTCGCGCCCGCGCGGCGCGCCGTTTCGACAGCCAGCCGGATCTGCCGACGGATGGTGGCCAGATCGCGAGTGCGCAGGTGGCGCAGCAGCACGGCCGAGGTCACCGACAACCCCACGAAATTGAAATTGACCACCGGGCCCAGCGGGGAGGCGATATCGCGCGAGGCGAACAGGCACGGATCGATATACTTCCAGGTGCGCTCGATCAGGCTTTCCAGCTGATCGGGCGTGAACCGTCCCAAGGCCGGCTCGTGTCGCGCCAGATAGGTCGGATCGATGAAATGGCCCAGGAAGGCCACCTTCTCGGGGGCGAGCGGCGGTCGCTGCATGACCGCCTCGGGGTTGGCGCGGAAATCCTCCACGGCGACCGTTGGCCCGCGGGTGGCCCGCGTGCGAAATTCGGGAAGGATGTATTTGACCAGGTGGAAGGTATCGCGCCGGCGCAGGATGCGGCAGAGGGCGGCGAGGGCGCGGATCGTCCGGGCCATGGCGGCGGGCGGAAGCAGCACCGAGGGCTCGATGCGGATGGTCCGGGTGGCGTTCAGGGTGGGAGCCACCCGGATGCCGTGGGCGTGCAGCAGATACGCGGCGAACAGGTAGCCGAGGTCGCCCTGTTCGGTCAGGAAGCGCAGCAGGTGGCTGCCGCTGTCGCGCAGGTCGGCGAACTCGATGCCCAGCAGCAGCCCCCGACCACGCACCTCGCGGATGACATCGGGGAACCGCGCCTGCAGGGCGTGCAGACGTTCCCGCCAGGCGGCGCCCGCCTGGCGCACCGCGTCCAGCAGGGCGCCGTCCTTCTCTTCGAGCGCGTCGATGACGGCGAGCGCCAGCCGACTCGACAGGCCGTCCTCGGCGTAGGTCGACGTGTGCACCACCCCGAACTCGTCGTCGGCGATCTCTCGACGGGTCAGCATCGCCGAGACCTTCAGCAGACCGCCCCCCAGGAACTTCGACAGGAGCAGCAGATCGGGGGCGGGCGCCCCGGCCTGTTCCCAGGCGAAGAAGGTGCCGGTTCGTCCCAGCCCGGTCTGGATCTCGTCCGCCACCACTGGCAGTTCGGCGGTGCGGGCGATCTCGGCGGCTTCCTTCAAGAAAGAACCGGGCAGGGGGCGGGCCCCGCCTTCGCCCAGCATCGGCTCGACGAACAGACCCAAGGCGCCGGTGATGGGGACCGGCTCGAAGGTCAGGCCGCCGCGCGGGCGGCGCGTCAGCCGCAGCAGCTCGAGACGCGATCGCGTCAAGACCTCGCGCAGCGCGTCGGCCGTGGGGGGCAGGAACCGCGTGGGCAGCAGTTCCCGCGCGAAGGGAGACCGATAGCGAGGGTTGTGGGTCAGGCTGAGGGCGCCGAGGGTCTTGCCGTGGTAGGCGCCTTCGAGGGCCAGCAAAGGCAGCGGTGTATCAAGCACGCGCGAATTGTACCGGTCGAGGGCCGCCAGCACCTCGGCGGCATCACGCACTTTCTCTCCCAGGAACTCGGAAAGGTGGCGAAACGTCGAGGAGCCGGGCGCTGCCGCCTGCTGCCGCAGCAGGTGGGCGGCCGCCGTGAGGATCTCTTCGCAACGAGCCTGCCAGCGGCCGCGCTGAATCAGGATCAGATGCTTGATCGCCGCTTCCACCGCTTCGGCGCCGCTGTTGCACAGGTGGACCACGTAATCGGCTCCCAGGCGGGCCCGGGCGATGTCGTTCAGCCGTTCGGCCAGACGGGCCGTTTCGCCGCGCACGCTGGCCTGCACCAGCACGGGCGGGCAGTCTTGCAGGGCCTTGGCCAGCACGCGTCGCAGGCGAGGGTGATTGTGACCGAGCAGTGTGGCGCCGTAGGAGCCGACCAGGTCGATGGCGGTGCGGCGGCGTCCGGCGGCGTCGCGCCAGATCAACCGATCGCCCTGGGCCTTTTCGTAGGCGATGTCGAGCCCGAAGGCCTTCAGCATCGCGCCCAGGCCGGGTTTGCAGAACCGCTGGTAGAGATCGGCCAGGGGAGCGCTGTCGCCCTCGGCTGGGGTTTCTGAGGTGGTGGATCGAGAAGAAGCGCTGGCCATCGAGGAGGGGTGGGAAGGCTCAGCGCCAGCCTTCGGGCGGGGCGGGTGGCGGCGCCTGGCCTCTTCTTGCTCGTCGGCCATGGAGGCGCCAGCCGCCAGGCCGTCTGGGGGGCGGCCCGGTGGGGCCTGCGGAGGCGGGGGGGCGGCAGCAGAGCCAGCGCTGAGCGGTGGTCCGGCCCCTGCGTCGGTGCGGTCCGGGCCGGTGAGTGGCCTGGCTGTCGTATCGCGCGGGCCCGACGACGTCGATCGCCTTCGAGGTTGGGACGCCGGGCGGGCCGGAGCAGCCTGAGGAGATCGTCGAACCGTGGGCGTGGCGGGCAGGGGAGGGGAGGGGTCTGGTGGATTCGCGGCGGCGGGGGGCGAGGCCGGTGCCGGCGCCGGGGTCGCCGCCCGGGTCGCCGCCGGGGTCGCCGTCGCTGCTGGATCGGAAGCCGCCGAAGATGCAGGCGGGGCGTCGGGGGCAATCTTTCTCTTCGCGCCTGCAGACGTTTTTCCCGGCGATGGAGCGCCGGCGGAACGGGGCGCGGTCGGCTGGCGGGTCGTCTGGCCGTCGGGGCTAGCGCTCTGACGAATCGTTTTGGCGGGCTTGGGGCGTGGCGGCATCAGCCTTCACCTAGCAGCTCGACCGTTCCGGCCGATCCGTCGAGCCGGACGCGCTGTCCGGTGCGCAAGCGCCCAGAAGCGCCGGGCAGGTTCAGCACGGCGGGAATCCCGTATTCTCGCGAGATGACGGCAGCGTGCGACAAGATGCCGCCGGTCTCGGTGACCACGCCGCCCAGCAGGTGGAAGGCGGGCGTCCAGCCGGGGTCGGTGAAGGGCGTGACCAGGATCTCGCCGCGTTGCAGGGTGTCGACTTCCTCGATCGAACGCAGCACCCGCACCGACCCCTCGATCACGCCGGGCGAGCAGCCCAGCCCTTGCCAGCGCGTGCCGACCCGACCGGGAGTCTTCTTCTCGGCGGGGCTCAAAAAGCCGGTGCCCAGCTCGTCAGGGTTGGCGAACAGGCGGTACATCTCGGCCTCTTCGATGGCGGCCGCCAGCCGCCTGGCCAGTTCGTCGGCCGACAGGGTCCCCTCCAGGCCGCCGAGTACCTCTTCCCAGGTCAGCCACCAGATGGCTCCCGGCTCGAGGCCCAGTCGACGCTCCGCTTCGACCAGATAGCGGCGGATCAACGCGTAGACCCGCGACGAGTAGTCGCGCATCTCTTCGCGCCACCAACAGTATTTGCGGGTGCGCAGGAGGGTCCGGAAGAAGAACCACCGTTCGAAGGGAAGCCACCGATGCCACGAGGTCTCGTAGCAGCTCCGCGCCCGATCGACCTCGGCGCGGTACAGCGCATGCTGGCGTTTTTCGTGGGCCACGGCGCTCTCTGCCGGGTCGCCCTCGCGCAGGTAGGTCTTGAGGAGCCGCCAGACCGGCTGGGGGTCTTCCTCCCAGCGTGGGCAGGAGATATCGAGTTCGCGTGGGCTGTGATAGCCGTAGCGGGCGAGGAACGAACGCATTTCGGCCGCGAGCCAGTCGCCCCGTGGATGGCCGGCCAGGGCCCGGTCGATCTCGCCCGCCGGCGTGCGGAGCACCAGCTCGGCCAGCTCCGGTTCGCGACGGAGGCGCCGAGCCAGGTCGGCTAGCGCTTTCATGGGGGCCAGATGTTTCATCCGCAGCAGACCCGAGATCAGCTTGATGTACGAGATATCGTTGCCGCGCCCGTTGAGCGTGTCGAGCCAGATCTTGAAATCGAGTTTGGCGTTGCTCGTGTTGTAGATGGTGAAGAAGTAGGCCGATTCGGTCTTGAAATAGACGTGCGTGATCAAGTGCCGGAATCGCCGGGCCAGCTCCGGCGTCGACAGCGTAGAGAGCGCGGTCTTGGCGAAGGGTCTGATCAGCTCGGGAAACGCCTGGCGGAACTCGCGATTCTTCCGGATACGGTAGGCGTAGTAGCGTTCGAGGGCCAGCACCGTCGGCACGATGCCGATGACATTGGCCAGGGTCGTGGGCACCCGCCGGAACCGATAGTCGGGAACGGTCTGGATGCCCAGATCGGAGAAGAAGTTGCCCTCGTCGAAGCCCGGGATCTTCAATAAGGGCCGCACGACCTCGCCGAGGTTCCAATACGGGCGGCCGAACAGGCATTCCCCCCAACTGACCCCGGTCTTGCGCTCAGGCTCGAGGATCTTGATGATCTCGAAGTAGCGAGGCATGGAGAATTGCCAGATGTAACGGTAGAGCGACCACATCATCGGCGTCACCACGCTGCTCGAGACGCCGCCGTCGCGGAAGTCGGCCGTCGTCCAGCAACCGAACGAAGGCTCGACCGTGATCCGCGTGATGGGGCGGGTCTGAACCACCCACACCTGGCCTCCGGCCAGCACCCATTCGATGTCCTGGGGCTGCCCGAATTCGCGATGGATGCGCCGGAACAGGGCCAGCGCGGAGGCGGGGAAACCCGGCGGCAGGCGGCCTTCGAGCAAGCGCCCGGCTTTATGGTCCCAGACGGCTTTGTGCGGAGTCACCTGGCCGCTCACCAGCTTGTCGCCGGTGCCTTCGCAGTATTCGAGCAGCAGGTGGTTCTGACGGCCGGTGACGGGGTTGACGGTGAAGGCCACCCCGGCCTGCTGGCCGGCCACGAACTCCTGGAAGATGATGGCCAGACCGGCCTTGGCCAGCGGCAGACCATGATGGCGGCAGTACTGGCGCACCCGCGGCCCGTAGACCGACGCCCAGCAGGTGCGCACGGCGCGCTCCAGATCGGCCGCGGTGCGCACGTCGAGGACGCTGTCGTACAGGCCGGCGAACGACAGGTCGGCCAGATCCTCGAACGTACCCGAGGAGCGCACGCAGAGCGGGCGGCCACCGAAATGCGCCCAGACCCGTTGCAGGTCGGCCTGCAGCTCCGGGGGGAAGGGGACGGTCAGCAGGGCCTGGCGCCGCGCTTCGGCGGAGGCGTCGTCGAGGTCTCCCGGCAGGGTGGGGGAGGGGACTTCGCGGCGGGCCATGGCATGAGCCACGAAATTCCGCCACTGGGCCACCGGCCAGACCAGGAAGGGCGGGACGGGCGCTCCCAGGTCGCGCAGCGCCAGCAGGTGGGCGGCCTTCCCCCCCACCGCCGACAGGTCGGCGATGACGGGCGAGGGCTTCGTGCGCGGATCGATCATTCGTACATGCCCATGGGCAGCCGGCGGTCGACCACCGACCGGGCCAGGAAGCTGGTCACCAGCAGAATCAGGTAGGCCAGGGGGTTGCGCAGCCAACCAGCGTGCAGGAACCGTCGGGCGATCGAGCGGCCGCTGAGCAGCCGGCGGTTCAGCCGCCAGTAGGCGTCGAAGAAGCGCTCGGGGGTGAAATGGCGCGGTCGGAAATGCAGGTGCAGCCCGTCGGCATCCGCCGGATCGATGGGCAGCAGGCGGCCTTCCGCCGCCAGCCGGGCGTGCAGCGGCGTGCCGGGGATGGGCACGACAGGGTGCAGCACGGCCAGCGGGATCTTTTCCCGCTCGAGGAAGGACTGCACCTGGCGAAAGGTCGCCGGAGTGTCGGCGTCGAACCCCAGCATCATCAAGGCCACCACCGGGATGCCGTGCGCCCGCGCCCGCCGCACGGCCGCCGTCTGGTCGAGGCGGGCCGCGAAGCTCTTGTTCACCGCGTGCAGGTTCTGGTGTTCCAAGGTCTCGAGGCCGACCTGGAGGGTGAAGCATCCCGAGGCCCTGGCCAGCCGCAGGAACTCCTCGTCGGCCAGGGCCCGCAGATCGACGCTGGCCAGCCACCCCAGGCCGAGGTCGGCGGCGATGAGCCCGCGCAGGATCTCCTTGGCGTGCGCCATGTCGGCGGCGAAATTGGGATCGGTGAAGTAGATCAGCCGGCGGCCCAGCTCGCGGCGGGCCTGCCGGGCGTCGCGCAGGACGTCGGCGACCGGCACCCGGCGGGCCCGCGCGCCGTAGAGAGCGGTCACCGCGCAGAACGTGCAGGCGTTGGGGCAGCCGCGCGAGGCTTCGACCGGCGCCACATCGCCCATCACGCCGGCAGGCACCAGATCGAACCGGGGCGGGGGCAGGCGCTCCAGCGAGGGGGCGAGGTCGGTATAGACCCGCTGTCGCCGACCCGCCGCCAGATCGCTCAGCAGGCGCGGAATGATCGCTTCGCCGTCCCCGACCACCACCGCATCGAAATGGGCCTGGCATCGTTCGAGGAACGGCGGGACGCTGTATCCTCCGACGACGGTGGGGATCCCGCGTTGTCGGAAGCGAGCCGCCAGCTCTTCGGCCCGCACCAGGTTCGGACCCATCGTCGTGAACAGGACCAGATCGTAAGGGACGTCGACATCGACCTCCTGGCATTTCTCATAGATAAGGGTCAGTTGCGTCTCCGGCGGGAAGCAGGCGGCCAGCCTGGGCATGGTCAGAGGGAAATAGCCGACCCGCTTGAGCTTCAGCAACCGGCCCTGATGGATGAACGAAGGATCGATGAGGGCGACGCGCATGCGGTTCCCCGTCCCTGCACTGGATGACCGGAAAATTCTATGCCGCGCTGGCCGGCAAGTCAAGGAAAACCCGCCTCAGAAGCGGCCTTCCTTCGAAGACGCCGCCGCTCTCACGCCCTTCTGCTCCCGATGGGAAGCATGGTGCGCTGGAGTTGCCGTCACCTGTGCGTCATGGCGGCCGGCCAGGGTGGAGCCCGGCCAGCGGACAGGCTTCGGGTCGAACTTCGACCCGTGCCCCACGATTCGCTGTGGACCCGGTGGTGAGCGGGCACGAACCGGGCGAGTCAGGAAGCGGTCTGGAGCTTGTTCGTCGCCAGGAGGCCAGCCACCTTGCTGGCCAGTTCGTTCAACTGGAAGGGTTTCTGCAGGAAGCCCAGGGCGCCGTCCTGGATGATCTGACGGGCGGTGGCCTCGTCGCTGAATCCTGAGGCGACCAGCACCCGCACGGCGGGGTCGATGGTCCGCATGGCGTGGAAGGTCTCGCGACCGGCCATGCGGGGCATGATCAGGTCGAGAATCACCAAATCGATCTGGCGCCAGAGCTCGCGAAAGGTCTCGACGGCTTCTTGGCCATTCACGCAGGCCGTCACCTGGTAGCCGAGGGATTCCAGCATGGCGAGAGCGGTCTCCCGCACCATTTCTTCGTCTTCGACCAGCAGGATGCGGCCGCGTCCGGGGCGCGTGCTGGGCAATGGAGCGCTCGGCCGGGCGAAGGCCTCTTCCGTGGCCAACGGCAGGAAGATCGTGAAGGTCGTGCCCTGGCCCAGGGCGGTGGCGACGGTGATTGCCCCGCGGTGGTTGCGAATGGTGCCGTAGACGGCGGCCAGGCCGAGGCCGGTGCCCTTCCCCGCCTCTTTGGTCGTGAAGAACGGCTCGAACAGATGCTTCCTGGTTTCTTCATCCATGCCGGTGCCGGTGTCGGTCACCTCGATCTTCAAGAATCGGCCGGGCCCCACGTCCAGGTCAGGGGCGGGGCCGGGCAGATCGGCGATGGCCGTGGCGAAGATCAGATCGCCGCCGTGGGGCATGGCGTCGCGCGCATTGACGGCCAGATTGAGCAGGGCGCTCTGCAACTGGGCCGGATCGCCCATGGTCAGCGGCGGATCGGCGGCCAGGCGACGCTGGATGGTGATGCGACGGTCGAGGCTGTGTTCGAGCAGCGCTACCACATCGTCGATGAGGGCATGCACGTCGATGGGCACCGTCATGTATTTGCCCTTGCGGGCGAAGGCCAGCAGCTGCCTGGTCAGATCGGCCGACCGCAGGGCGGCCTTGCGGATGTTCTCGACCATGCCGCGCAGCGCGGGATCGGTCAGGCGGGCCATCAGCAGCTCGGCATTGCCCAGGATGCCGGCCAGATGGTTGTTGTAATCGTGGGCGACGCCGCCGGCCAGCTGCCCGATGGCCTCCATCTTCTCGGCGTGCCGCAGACGGTCCTCCAACATTTTCTGCGCGGTCAGATCGATATGGGTGCCCACCGTGATCGGGGTGGGGCGGCCATCGGTGTCGCGCAGGGTCTGGCCGCGCGACCAGATCCAGACCCAGTGGCCATCGCGATGGGCCATGCGGAAGACCTGCTCGTACATGCCCTCGGGGTTGTCGAGGTAGGCGCGGAAACGAGCCATCGCGGCGGCTCGGTCTTCCGGATGGAGGAGGGCGACCCAGCACCGATCGATCGACATCACCCCGCCCGATTGCTGACCTTCCTCTTCGCGACCGAGCATGGAGAAATACTCGGGGCTGCACCGCACCGCCCCCGAGGTGCGGTCATACTCCCAGGCTCCGGTGTTGGAGGCGCGGATCAAGGCGGCCATCCGATCGGCCGTGGCCTTGTTCTCACGCGCCAGGCGGGCCATCTCCTCTTCGGCCCGCTTGGTTTCGGTGATGTCGATGCACAGGCCGTGGGCATCCACCAGCCGCCCGCTGTCATCCCGGACGACATGGCAGATCGCCCGCAGCCAGACCCATTCCTGGCGTCTGGCATGGAACAGCCGAAACACCTGGTTGAAGGGTTCTCCGGTGGCCGCGGTATGCCGGTTGGCGGCTTCGACCCGCGGCCGATCTTCGGGATGGAGGTTCTTGAACCAGTTGGCGAAGTCATAGGGATCTTCGATGCCGGCGACCTCGGTGATGGAGGGACTGACGAACGCGATTTTGCCGAAAAACGGGTTGTCGGGCTGGGGCAGGACCCGATAGACGAAGAAGCCCTGGGCCTGTTCGAGGAATGCCGCCAGGTTGTTCTGGGTCTCACGCAGCATTTCCTCGGCCTGCCGAGGTGCCGAGATATCCCGTCCTTCGGGTACCAGCAGGACGACGTCGCCCTGGGCGTTCCGTACCGGTTTGAGGGAAAAATCGATGAGTGCCGTGGTGCTTCCGGCTCCCTGCAAGATGACCTCGTAACGGACGAACTCGCCCTGCGCGGCCCGGGCGATGGCGGCTTGCAACGCGGTCACCCGGGCCTCGTCGCCCGCCCACCACCGGGCTTCCCAGAAGGGACGCCCGACGATCTCCTCGAGAGTGATGCCGGCGAAATCGAGAGCGGCTCGGTTGGCTTCGATCACCGTCCCTTCGGGGGTGAGCAACCCGGTGAATTGGAACGTTGCGTCGAAGATGGCCCGGAACCGCTCCTCGCTGGCCCGCCGTGAGGCGGCAGCCTGTTCCTTCCAGGAGGTGAGGTCGGTGATGATGCCGACGAGAAACTCGGTCCCCTGCTCATCTTCGAAAAAGGACTTGCGGGTGAGAATGATGTGGGTCTCGCCCTGCGCATCCGTCAGCGATTCTTCGGTGAGATCGGTTCCGCGCGAGGCGAAGACCTTTTCATCTCGGGACCAGAAGAAATCGGCCTGTTCTTTCGGGAAGAAATCGTAGTCGCTGGCGCCGAGCAGGGTGTCGCGCGGTCGGCCGACGAACCGACAGAACGCCTCATTGACCAGCACCCACCGATGCTTCCGGTCCTTCACGAAGATGGGATTCCCCACCGCCTCGAACACGAGGTGGAGGCCAGGACTTCGAAGGGTGGGCGGGCCGTTCTTTGCCATGGAATGCAGAATTCTGCATCATTTTCCCATGAATTCTAGATGGAAGCAACCGGCGGGAACAGCTTCTCACTACGCCTGGGCGCCTGGTTGCCCCGGAGGCGTGGCCGCAGCGGGCCGATGCGGAGCCGGGAAGCCTACGGTTCGGCCTGGTCGATGGCCGCGACGAGGTCGGGCGACAAGCGGCCGGTCAGCCGCCAGAGCGCCAGGGCCGACAGGTAGGTGTCGTAGCGGGCGCCGATCATGGCGACCCGGGCCTGGGTCAGTTCGGCCTGCTTGTCCAGCAGGTCGACCACGGTCAGATAGCCGGCTTCCCGCTGGATGTCCGCCAGTCGCATCTGTTCGGAGGCCAGCTCAAGGCCCTTGCGGGTGACCGCCAGCCGCTGTCGAGCCGACTCCTGGGCCAGCCAGGCTTTCTCGAGCGCGGCGCGCAACTCCCGTTCGAGGTCGGCCACCGCCGCTTCCGCCTGGCGGCGCTTCTGCCGCGCCTCTTCGACCCTGGCTTGCTGCCAGCCCCCGTCGAACAGCTTCCATTCGATCGTTCCGGTGACGGTCCAGCCCCGCTCCCGCGGTGGATGGTCGGCGCCATAGTTGGACAGGCTGCCCTGGAGGGTGGCTTCGGGGCGATGTCCGGCCCGCTCCCACCGTTCCAGTTGCCGGGCCTCGGCCGCCCGTTGGCGGGCCTGTTGCAATCCGGAATGACGGGCCAGCAGATCGGCGGTCAGCTCGTCCAGGGTGCCGGTGGCGAGAGGGAAAGCAACGATCGGTCGGGTCGAGACCGGCGCGTCGGGAGCCGCGCCACGAGCGAGATTGAGGGCGGTGCGGGCGGTTTCGAGCGCATGCCGCGCCACCAACCGTGTTTCCCGCGCCGCTTCCAGGCGCACTTCGATCTGCAGTCGATCGTATTTCACCGCCAGCCCGGCTTCGACCGTCCGGGCGATACGATCGAGCTGGGCCCGGGTGGCGGCTTCGTGCTCTTCGGCGCTCTGCACCAGCTCCCGCGCCTTTTCGACCTCGATGTAGGCCTCGATGGTCAGCGCGGTCAGGTCGGTCTCGACCTCGGCGAGCGCGAACTCCTGCCCGCGTTGCTCGAGCCGGGCGGCCGCCAGGGCCGCCTGATCGCGGCCGCCGCGCCAGAGGGGCATCCGGAAGCCGGCCCCGCGCCGCCAGACCACGGAATGCAGCCGGGGCGGAGTGAGGGGGCCGCGCAGCAACGGCCCCATGCCGAGAGCCGACAGCGGCAGATCCTTTTCTTCATAGTCGGCGGCCGCGACCACCGAGGGCCAGAACGCGGCCTGGGCCTGGCGCACCCGCGCTCGACTGGCCGCCAGCCCCGCCCGCGCTTCCTCCAGGCGAGGATGATGCGCGAGGGCCTGGGCGACCGCTTCGGCGACGGTGAGCGGGGGGCTGGCCGGCCCGGCGAGACCCCATGCCTCGCTGGCCGTTCCCTGGTCCCTGGTAGAAGAGGGCGAGTCCCCCTCGTCGATCGTCTGATCCGGGTGGCCAGCCCAGATGGCGAGAGCTGGCTGATCGGCCAGGCCGGCGGCCTGGCCGATCAGGGCGGAAAAGGTCGCCGGCTCGCCCCAGGCGGGCTCTCCTGCGGCCACGAGCCAACCTGCCAGGCTCGCGATCAGAACCGGAACCAGGACCAGCCCTGGCCGCACGCCGGTCCGTACCACGAAGAGAGAATGGGCTCGCGGGCTATTTCTTGGCTTTGCCCTGATTGGCCACCGACTCCATGGCCTTCTTCACCGTCTCTTCATCGCCGAGGTAGTAGTGCTTGAGCGGCTTCAGAGCTTTGTCGAGCTCATAGACCAGGGGAATGCCGGTGGGAATGTTGAGGCCGGTGATTTCTTCGTCCGAGATCTTGTCGAGATACTTGACGAGAGCGCGCAGACTGTTGCCGTGGGCGGCGATCAGCACCCGCTTGCCGGCTTTGATGGACGGCGCGATGGTCTGTTCCCAATAGGGAACGACCCGCTCGACGGTGTTCTTCAGGGATTCGGTGCAGGGCAGCTCTTTTTCGCTCAGCTCGGCGTAGCGCCGATCGCGCCCCGGATAGCGTTCGTCGGTCTTCTCGAGGGCGGGCGGCGGTGTGTCGTAACTGCGGCGCCAGACCAGCACCTGCTGCTCGCCGTATTTGGCGGCCATCTCCGACTTGTTCAACCCCTGCAGGGCGCCGTAGTGCCGCTCGTTGAGCCGCCAGTTCCGGATGACCGGAATCCACATCAGGTCCATTTCATCCAGGACGATCCAGAGGGTGCGGATCGCTCGCTTCAAGACCGAGGTATAGGCCAGATCGAACGTGTAGCCTTCTTTTTTCAAGGTCTGGCCCGCCTGATGGGCTTCGGCCAGGCCCTTCTCGGAGAGATCGACGTCCGTCCAGCCGGTGAAGCGGTTTTCTTTGTTCCAGGTGCTCTCGCCATGGCGGAGCAGAACGACCTTGTACATGCGTGCCTCCTCTGTCGAATGGCAGTGCGATGGGCGCAGTATAGCATACCGGGCGCCAGCGGCAAAGACGCCGCCCCCCTCGCCAGTCGAGGGGGGCGGCGGTCAGCTTCGGGAACCGACGCTTGGACCGGTGTCAGCGGTGCAGGTCGTTGAAGGATTGCATGGTCCGGATCTCTCGGCCCAGGGGGGAATCGATCCCGACCTTCTTCAGCAGTCGCGCGGTTTCGCCGGCATCGAGCGTGTTCACGGCGTCGCGAATCCGGCGGGCCAGCGATTCCAGGCGGCCGGTCAGCACGTCGCGAGTCTCGGCATCGTCGGTGTTCTGCAGGGCGAGGCGGTTGGCCTGGTAGTCGGCGGCCAGCACCATCGGCTCGATGGCGGCGGTCGGCGCGGGCGTGGCAGGCGTGGCGGGTTCCGGATCGGGGGTCAACAGGATTTCGATGGTGTTGGTCAGGTCGCGCAGGTCGCGGCGTTTGATGATCACCTCGAGGTTCCAGCGGGGGCCGGCGTCGCTCAGGTAGACCTTGGGGACGAAGGCATGCAGGTAGTTGACGCGCACCTCGATCTGCCGCTCGGTCAGCTTCTCGAACCCCTTCTTGGGGAAGGACACGCGCAGGCCATACTCGTCGCCCCAGTACATCGATTGCGAATAGGTGTTGGTGGTGGCCCCTTCGACATAGGTGCCATTGGTGGTCTTGACGGCGACCCAGACCGACGGATCATCGAGGGTGACGGTCGCATAGTAGTAATGGGTGTTCGGGTTCAGGAAGACCGTGGTGGCGCCGGAACGATAGCCGGGCGCCGAGACCTCGATGCGGGCGGAGTTGCCACTGACCCAGACCATCCCGCGGGCATCGTAGATCGGCTTGAAATGCCGATTGGTGACGCGAACGGAGAACGTGTCCTGGCCATGGCTCAGGTAGAGATCGGCTTGCGCAGCGGTGACCCCGACCAGCACCAGGGACAGCGCGAACAGAGACCAACGAACCATCCTCATGTCACTACCTCCTTCTGCCGCTCCCGCGGTCTTCTTCCTTCACTATCGCACCTGCCGGGAATCACCGGCAAGGGACGAGGTGGAACGTGCGATCCGGAGCGGGCTCGCCAGCCGATTGTCGCACGGAATATGCCGGCCCCAAGCGGGCGGTTCCGCTGCCAGTCTTTTTCCGACTGACCGTTGGTCCCGGCGTGGCGCCGATCGCCGCCCGCCCACCAGTTCACTCGCGAAGCAGCGCGCGCGTGTCATTGGCGATCTTCCGCTCGACCCCGATCCGGAAATACTCGCGTTCCAGCCGTTCGACGACGTCGGACAGACTTTCCAAAGACACCTGGGCGGCGTGCACGTTGAGGGCGGCCAGCCGTCCCTCCACGGAAAGATCTTCCGGGAGTCCCCCATCGAGGGGCTTGACCTGCTGCACCAGTTTCTCGGCTTCCTGGCTGACAACGATCTCCTGCACCTTCTTCAACAGCTCGAGACCTTCCTGGACCTTGGCCGACAGGGCATCGCGCGCTTCTTGGGAGAGGTGCTTCGCCTTTTTGATCTGGTTGAGGTAGTGATGCCCGATGTAGACGAGTTCTTCCACGCGTTCGACGTCGTTCTTCATGCCATCCTGGTTGCCGCGCACCCCGATGCCCGAGATCCGGTTGAACCATTGACTGAACTGCAGGTTCCAGATCTGGATCTCGTACTGCTGCTGCTTCTCGCGCAGAGCGCTCTCGGCAGCGTCGAGCGTCACGGTCACGGCCGTCTGGCTGCTTCCCGTCTGGAATCCCTGCGTGCGTTCCCGCAGGTCCTCGAGTTCCTTCAATTTGCGTTCGATCTCGCCCAGTCGTTTCTTGAGCTGTACCTCGATGGCCAGAAAGGTCGTGCGGTAGCGATTGGCTTGAATGTAGGGAATCCATTTGTAGAAGAGGTAATACAGGGCGATGCGGCGGCCCACCCACCACAGGAGAGCGCCGAGGAATGGGCTCAGCAGGAGCCTGGTCATGGCGGTCACCCCAGGCACCATCAGGAACCCCATCACCAGAGCCATCGCCAGCAGGACCCAGCCAGCGGCTGCCACCGTGCTGGCGATCGATGATTTCTGCCCTTCGGCGAGCAGGAAGGTCGACACCGCTCGCGCGTCGAGCCCGAGGAGAGGCAGCTGGTCTGGGGCCTGAAAGGCGCCGCAGTGCGGGCAGAAATGCTGGTAGGGCGACAGAATGTAGTTGCAGTCGAAACACGGGCGTTTGCCCACGGTCAGCGGAGCCTGCGGCCGGGTCGGGCGGGCCGCCACGACGCGAGGCGGCGGCGTGGGAGCTCGGGTGGTGGCGGTTCTACCGGCTGGCGGGCGAGGCGGCGGCGCGGGAATCGGGGGCGTTTCCTCTTCCACCGGCTGGTGGGGACGGGGGAGTTCTTCTTCAGCCACGGGATTTCTGGGTGCAATGCATATTGGCCGGGAATGCCCGGTGTTCCCATCTTACACGCCCTGGCCCCAAAAATCATCTGCTTCGGCTGGCAGTCTGGAGTTGCCGCCTCGCTGCGGCCAGGTCGACGGCCGCCGAACTCTCCGTCATGGCGGCGCATTGGTTGCTCCTTCGCAGGTCCGGGGTGGCTCTTCCAGATGGAAGGCTGGCGGGGGGCGTTTCGGGGTCGTTGTGGACAATGCACCCTTGGCCCCCCTGGCCCGATCAATCGGATCGACGGGCCATGGTTGACAGAGTGGCCGTCACGCTGACTTCCCCCTTCCAGGGGCAAGCTTCCGCGGCCATCCGACGTTCCTCTTCGGTAGGTTGAGGGAAGAGATTGGACAAATTCTCGGGAGAAGACTAAGATTTCCTTGGATCGAAGCATGAGACATCGTCCAAGCCCATCCGAGGTTGAGCATTTGTCCCGGCGGGCCTTGCCGGTGCCATTCCTGGTCCTGGGGATGGGAATTCTTCTATGCGCCCTCAACGGCTGCGGAACCGTCGACAAGGCGATCCATCGGCCCAACCTCGTGTGCCTCGCCCCTGACCTGAGCCGCATCTTCATCAATGATTCCCAGCGCGGCCGGGTCTTGATCGCCGATCGACGCTTTCGCTATCTCAGTGAAATCGCGATGCCGGTCGGCAGTTCCATCTGGGGCATAGCCGTTTCACCAGCCGGTGAACTGGCCGTTACCAACGGTCGGCAGACCTCGGTGGCCTTCTCCGAGGCGGAGCAGGAGGAGGGCAACATAGCCGAGATCTGTTTCTATACTCTCGATGGTCGAGAAACCCATCGTCTCGCCTGGCGTGGGGAAAAGCGCCTTTTGCATACCCCTGGTCCCATTCGATTCCTCTCCGATGGCACTTTCGTCGTGGCTGACTATGAATTGAATACCATCGTGCGTCTCGACCGATCGGGGAAGGTGCTGGTGAAGTTCGGCGAGTTCGGCCACGGCGAAGGGCAGCTCTACTACCCCAACGATCTGGCGGTCGCCTCCGATGGCTCCCTTTTGGTCTGCGAAACCTATAACTTCCGCCTCTCCCGCTTTACCCCTGACGGGACGTTCCTGGGCCACCTCGGTGGCAAAGGCCGCGAGGAGGGGCGCTTCATGTTCCCGCAGGGATTGTGCTTCGATGCCGCCGGCAACCTCTATGTCACCGAGTTGTCGACCATGCGGGTGTCGGTCTTCGGCCCGGATGGGTCGTTCCGGCAGGCCATTCAGCCCTTGCAGCAGGGGTTCAAAGCCGACTGTCTGCAGATGTTCGGAGTGGCCTGGGCTAGCGATACCGGGGATCTGCTGGTGGCCGATTCCATCAACGAATGCCTGCACGTCATCGCCTCGGACGGCCGCTGGGTGAGGGCGGTGACCGCCCTGGAATGAAGGGGCCCGAGGCCGGAGCTGCTGCTATGACCTTCAGATTGCAGTGGAAGTTGTCCCTGGTGTTCGGGTTGCTGGGGGTGTTCATGATTCTGACCGCCACCTGGACGACCTACACCCAGGCCTTCGAAGATTTCAACAAGGAGCTGGCCGACAAGCTGATGGCCCTGGCGGCGCTCATCGAGAAATTCGCCGATCCCGACCGGCTGCTCAGCATCGATTCGGTGCACCATCCGTACTACAAAGAGATGAAGACCTTCCTCAGGGCGGTCCAGAAGAATTTCAACGTGCCCTGGGCGGCCGTCTACCGCTATGACGGGACGTTCTTCACCCATATCGTCGACGGTGCCAGCCACGGCGAGGAATTCATTCCCGAATACCCCATTTTCGATGTCAGTCCTGAGATGTTCGAGGCCTGGAACGAAGCCCGGCCCACCTATTGCGCCGCCAATGTCGATGCCTTCGGTAGCTGGGCGACCGCCTACTACCCGGTAAAGAATGCCGAAGGCAAGACCATCGCCCTCATCGATGTCAGCAAGAGCAACGATCGACTCGACCGGTTCAAGCAGCAGATCATCCGGCGAACGGCCAAAGTGGCCATCGGCCTGACCTTGCTGACGCTCCTGGTCTGCTTCCTGTTCTCAGGGTACCTGACCAACCCCATCGCCTTGCTGACCGACGGCGCTCGACGCATCGCCGCCGGCAACCTTCAGGAACGCATCACCGGCATCTCCACGCGAGACGAGATCGGCCTGCTCGTCGAGACCTTCAATCGGATGACCGATGAGCTGGTGCTCAGCAAGTGCTCCCTGGAAAATAAGATCCACGAGTTGAGCACGCTCTACGAGATCAGCCAGAAGACCAATTTCGCCGGCAATACCGAGGAAATCCTCAAGACCATCCTCGAGAAGGCGGTCACCGGCCTGAAGGCCGAGCGGGGCAGCATCCTGCTGTTCAACGAAGATGCCGGCACGCTTTCCCTCAGCGTCGCCTACGGCGGCGAATTCGCCGACGGCACCGCCCGCATCGAGATCAAGCCCGGCGAAGGCGTGGCGGGACGCGTGTTCGAGACTCGCGAACCCCTGCTGGTCAACCAGCGCGAGCTGCCCGCCACCTTCAAATCCTATGACCCGGGCATCCCCTGGGAAGTCCGCAACATCCTGTGCCTGCCTCTGATGATCGAGCAACGGTGCTCCGGGGTGATGAACATCATCAACCGCCACGAGGGCGATTTCACCAAGGCCGACCTGGCGCTGGGCACCACCATGGCCAATCAGATCGCCCTGACCCTGGAAAAGTCACGGTTGTACGAGCTGTCGATCACCGATGGCTTGACCAGGCTCTACGTGCATCGGTATTTCCAGGTCTGCTTGACCAGCGAGATCAAGCGAGCCCGCCGCTATGCCAAACAGGTCTCGTTGATCCTGTTCGATATCGATCATTTCAAGAAGTTCAATGATACCTACGGCCATCAGATGGGCGATATCGTCCTGGCCGGGGTCGCCCAGATCTTGAAGGCCTCGCTGCGCACCGTCGACATTCCTGCCCGCTATGGGGGCGAAGAATTCGCCGTCATTCTGCCCGAAACCGATACCGTCGCCGCGGCCGCTGTCGCCGAGCGCATCCGCAAGGCCGTCGAGAAGCACGACTTCCCCGGTCTCGATGGCACCATCATCAAGGTGACGATCAGTCTCGGCGTGGCCACCTTCCCGCACCATGCCAACGAGAAGCTCGACCTGATCCGCCATGCCGACGAGGCCCTCTACGGCTCGAAAAAGGCCGGCCGCAACACCGTCACTGTCTACCAGGTTCCTGGTGGCACTTCCGCATGACAAACGGCGAATCCTCCACCCTTGGCTTTTTCCAGCGGTTGTTCGACCTGCGGTTGCGAGATCTGGGAAGAATGTTTCCGTCGGGTCTCATCGCTGGCCTCAGCGCATGGATGTTCTGGCAGTATATTTTAGGCATCCCTCGATTAGAACAAGGTGTGGATCCGCCCTATCTTGGCCTGACCATGGTTCTTTTGATGAACTTGGGAGTTTTGGTCCGTCTTCTCCGGAAAACGTCTTGCTCCCCTATCCTGGAGGGAACGAAAGCCACCTTTCCTTCCCCCATTGAGGCCTTCCCCCGGGGACGTTCAATCGCACCGGCTCCACAACCTGCGGCCCAACCTCCTAAAGACTGGCCCTTCCGCCCGGGGCATGGTTCAGAAGCCGCGGATCGTCCAGCGGTGGTGCCGGTGCCAGGGATTTCTCAACCTCCAGAAGTCCTCCCGGTCCTCAAGTCTTCCGTTCATGACAAAGCCAACCGCCCGGCGATCCTCGCCAAGGACCCCAGCCAGATGGGCCTGCCCACTCGTTCTGCACGAGATTCGGTTTTGATCGAGCTTGAGGAGCAGGACCTTCCGATCTGTCCTGTCAGCTTGGACGAGGAATTTGAATCGAACCTTCACAAGACCTCCCCTCCGCAAACGAGTTCCGCAGAACCATACCGATCGACGGTATCGGGCAGCAAGAATTCTCCGGGCCCACCCGCGGATCATCATTCTCTCGAACCTGCTCCTTGTACAAATTCTTTTTTGGGGTTCGTCGTGGGAGGGCTCTCTGTTAATTCCCTGGAAATAACGACACTCTAGCAACCCTACAGATGAAAAAGGCTGCGGGTGATGGACCGTGCCCGGCCAACGACCTGTCTTCGCCAACGCTTTGCCCTCGACCTCCTGGGGAAAGCCCACCTGGCCACGATGTTC
>QOQW01000008.1 GCA_003327425.1 Candidatus Ozemibacter sibiricus | reverse complement strand
CAACTCTGGAACCTGGCCCTGAAGGAGGCTTTCGACAAAAACCCCGATAGGGACCGGCTTGATGATGTCTGGAACTACTGAATTCATGATCTATCCAATGTTTGAGGCCCTAACCGAATGCACATGCTCAGACCGAGGAGCCTGTGTACCGAATGTTCGCAAAACGGATTCAGGCCACAGGCTCGCAAGTCCACTCAGGGGCATCCTGGTAAACTGGCAGGGCATGAATGGCTGCAAAACAGAATATGATGATGCATTCGGGACTTGGCATCGACACATCGATTGTGCTAAGCGGGAGGAGGGAGGGATCATGGATGACAAGAGATAAAACCAAAATCCTCCGCCAGACCGATTTGATCATGATGAATGTCACTGCCATCGTCGGGCTGCGCTGGATCCCGATGGCGGCGGGCTACGGCGCCGCAGCCCCAGTCCTGTGGCTGCTGGCCGCCGCGTTGTTCTTCGTCCCGATCGGCCTGGTCGCCGCCGAGCTGGCCACCGCCTGGCCCGACCAGGGCGGGGTCTACGCCTGGGTGCGCCGGGCCTTCGGCGAGAAATGGGGCTTCCTGACCGCCTGGTTCTACTGGGTCAACAACCTGTTCTACTATCCCTCGCTGCTGACCTACGTGGCGGTCACCCTCGCCTTCCTGATCGACCCGGAGCTGGCCAAGAACAAGCTCTACGTCTGCGCGACGATCCTGGTGGTGTTCTGGGGGGTGACCCTGTTCAACCTGCGCGGGCTGCAGATCGGCAAATGGCTGATCAACGCCGCGGCGGTGCTGGGCACCGTGGTGCCTGGCGGTCTGCTGATCGGTCTCGGCGTGCTGTCGGTCGCGCTCTGGCAGCGCCCGGCCGCCACCGAGTATTCGCTCGCCGCGATGGTGCCCTCGCTGAGCGGGTTCGAGAACATCTCCCTGCTGTCGAGCCTGATGTTCGCTATGGCCGGCATCGAAGTCACTCCCATCATGGCCGGGGAGACCGAAGACCCGCCGCGCACGTTCCCGCGAGCCACCCTGTGGTCGGCCCTCCTCATCGCCCTGCTCTATATCGCCGGCACCGTCGCCATGACCCTGATGGCGCCGCCCGAGAAGATCGGTTCGGCCAGCGGCATCATGGATGCGGTGCAGCTCCTCGCCGCCGACCTCGGCCTGCCCTGGCTGGTGCCGGTGATGGTGCTGCTGATCACCATCGGCAGCCTCGGCGGCATCAGCGTCTGGGTCATCGGTCCCATCAAGATGCTGTTCGAGAGCACCAAGGAGGGCATCCTGCCCCCCGCCCTGACGCGCCTGAACGCGTTCGACATGCCAGGCAACGCCATGCTGGTCCAGGCCGGGTTCATCACCGTCGTAACGGTGGCGATCTCCTTCCTGCCCACGGTGAATGCCTTCTACGAAGCGCTGGTGATGATGTGCACCATCGCCTACTTCATTCCGTATGTCTTCCTGTTCGTCGCGTTCCTGGCCCTGCGGCGGCGCTACCCCGACGTGCCGCGCCCCTGCCGGGTGCCCGGCGGCACGCTCGGCGCCTGGGCGGTCAGCCTGACCGGGCTCGCCTCGGTGCTGCTGGCCATCATCCTGCCCTTCTTCCCCGGGAAGGACCTGACCACCCCCAGCGACGTGCTGATCTACGAGCTGCAGATCGGCGGCGGGCCGCTCCTGTTCGGCGCGTTGGGGCTGTTCCTGTTCGCGCGACGATCGCCAGAAGCCACCAGTTCAGCCTGACCCGCCACCTGCTGGGTCGGATCTCCCAAGTTTCGGGCCAGAGGAAAGCCTTTCATTCTGCGGCCCGAGCAGCTGGATTTCATCTGAAACAGCGGATGGGAACTTTGGGTGAACCCCGGGGTCTAAATGGTCGACCGTTCCCCCGCCGGTCGGTCATGCCGGCCAGCCGATCGACCTGACAGAGACCGTCTTCCTCGCATCCTGGTGGTAGGAACCGACCATCCTGGCATCGTCCTTGCTTGAAGTGGAGGTTCGTCATGCGTGTCTGCCTTTCGATCTGGCTGATGGTCCTGGGTACCATGCTCGCCTTGGCCGCCGGGGCGGGGCCGCTCCTCGCCACGGGGCTTCCCGACACGGTCGAAACCGAACAGGTCCGCCTCCAACTGATCTCGGAGGCCACTGGAATGGCCCCCGGCCAGCCCCTCACGGTCGGGATCCACATGACCTTCAAAGAAGGCTGGCACGCCTATTGGATGAACCCCGGCGACTCCGGCATGCCCCCGACCTTCACCTTCACCCTGCCCCCAGGGTTCCAGGCCGGAGAAGTGCAGTGGCCGTTCCCCACCCGTCTGCCAGGGGCAGGTGAGGTGATCTACGGGTATGAAGGAAATGCCTTGTTCCTTTGTACCATTCAGGTTCCGCCATCGGTCGTTCCTGGGGAAAGGCATTCCATCAGAATGGATGTTTCAGGTTTGTTGTGCAGCGCCGACGCCTGTCTGCCATTCGAGGCCGCCCTGCAGCTCACTCTGCCGGTGACGGCCGAACCGCCCGCCCGCGATGAACGCTGGCAGAAGCTCTTTGCGGAAGGGCGCCACCGGCTGCCCGGAACGCCGGCGGGTTGGGTATTCGAGGCCACCGCCACCCCCGACCAGAAATACCGGATCGCCATCACTCCCCCTGCCGGCCAATCAGTGCCTGGTACCGTCCACTTCTTCCCCTTCACTTCTGATGCCATCAAACCCAGTGCGCCCCAGATCCTGGAGCCGCCTGCCGAGGGCAGACCCGCCACGCTGATCGTCGAACGCGGGTTCGCCGACCCCGGCCCCACCCTGAAAGGGGTGCTGACGGGAGCGGGCGGCTGGGGTCCCGAGCCGATCGCCGGCTGGGGCGCGGTAGAAGTATCTATCCCTGTCGTCACGCGATAGCGACCCCAGGTCTCTGGCAGGGTCGCTGTCAGACCCGTCTACATTTGAGGAGAGCATCAATCATGACGCGAGTTCATTGGTTCATCGGACTGCTGGCCCTGCTGGTGGTCGTTTCTGCCGTGACCGCCCGGGCCGTCGATCCTGACAAACCCGCCGAACCGGCTCCGGCCCGTCCGACCGCGACCGCCCAACCGGCCGATCCGGCGAAACCGGCCGTCGCCGGCGTCGAGAACGGCGCCAAAGCACCGACCTTTTCCCTGCCAGACGTCGATGGGAAGACTCATTCCCTGGCCGAGGCGGCCGGCAAATGGGTCGTGTTGGAATGGACCAACTATGATTGTCCCTTCGTGCGCAAGCACTACGATTCCGGGAATATGCAAGATCTGCAGAGAACCTTCACGGAAAAAGGCGTGATCTGGTGGTCGATCTGCTCGTCGGCCCCCGGCAAGCAGGGGCATCTGCCCCCTGAAACCTGGAAGGAGCGGATGGCTGCGCAGAAGGTGGCCGCCACGGCCGTCCTGCTCGACCCGACCGGCGAGGTGGGCCGACTCTATGATGCAAAAACGACCCCGCATCTGTTCGTCATCAACCCCGAAGGAGTGGTGGTCTACCAAGGAGCCATCGACAGCATCCGGTCGACCGACCCGGCCGACGTGGCCAAAGCGATTCCTCACGTCAGGCAGGTTCTCGAAGCCGGCCTGGCCGGGCAGCCCATTCCCGAACCGACCCGTACCACCCCCTATGGATGCAGCGTGAAATATTGAATCCCTGGTCCTGATTCCCTCGAGTCCTTCAGGTGACCGTTCCTGGGCGGGACGATGACTCCAGTCATCGTCCCGCTTTTTCGTGACGGTCTGGCCTGCGACCTCCAAGGCAGGTATAATTCATGCGGGGGTTTCCACCCACGTTCTTTTATGGGAAAATCCTGGCAACACAATGCTCTGACCCTGGAGGTTCGACATGAGACGTCTCTTGGCTCTGGCCATGCTGTTCTTGCTGATCGCCTGCCCCCGACCGGGGCTGGCCGGCGACCCGTTGTCCATCGCTCGGGCAGTCGAGATGGCAGTGGAATACAGCCCTCTGTTGAAGGCCATGACCGCCGGCGAACGAGCCGCCCGCGAACAGGTCGGCGCGGCGCAAGCCATGAGCCGCCCCAAGATCTCGCTGTCAGCGACCGACAGCCGCATGAACAGCCCTTTGCGGGTGTTCGGCACCAAGCTCGAGCAACAGCGCGTCACCATGGCGGATTTCGATCCGAATCGCCTCAACCATCCTGACTATGAGAACAATCTGCAGGTCGGCATGCAGATTTTGCAGCCCCTCTCGCTCGGGGGCATCGACCGGCATGCGGTGGCAGCGGCGCGGCAGGGCGAGCAAGCCAGCCGCCTCGACACCGAACTGGCGAAGCAGCAGACGATCTTCCACACCATCGAGGCCTACCTGCAGGTGGTGTTGGCGCGGGAAAGCGTGGCCGTCGCCGAAAAGGCGGTCGAGGCCTCGCGCGAGAGCGTGCGCAACGCCAGCGCCGCCTTCGAAGCCATGCAAGCGGTCGAAGCCGATCTGCTGCAGGCCAAGGTTCATCATGCGCAGAACGAAGAAACTCTGCTGCGGTACAACAACCAGTATCGTCTCGCCCGAGAAGGCCTGGCTACCATGCTGGGCGTTCCCTCAGCCGACGAATTCGACCTCACCATGCCCTTCCTGGAGCAGGTCTGCGAGACCTGTCAGCAAGACCCCCAAGATCTGTTGAAGGAAGCCCTGGCCAATCGCCCTGATTATCTGAAATTGGAACGGGACTATCAGGCCATGCTCCATCGCGAGCGGATGGCCCGCGGCAAAACCCGCCCGCACCTGGCGGTGGGCGCCCAGTTCGAGCACAACCGCCGCGACCTGTCGCAGGATGGCCATGGCCACACGATGGTCTTCGCCCGCGCCGACTGGAACCTGGTCGACGGCGGGGAGGCCCGCCACCAGGCCGGCGAAGCCCGCTCCCAGGCCGAGCGGCTGGCCAAGATGCGCGAGGCCACGGCCGATCGCATCTTCCTCGAGATCCGCGAGGCCGTCTTCACCATCAACAACGCCCTGACCCGCATCCAGGTCAGTCGGGAGGCCATCCGCCAGAGCGAAGAGGCGCTGCGCATCCTGCGCAATCGGTACGTGGCCGGCCTGGCCATCGTCAGCGACCTGCTGGGCGCCGAAACCGCGCTGCTGTCGCACCAGATGAACCACCTGCAGGCGCTCTACGACTACTCGATCAGCCGCGCCCGCCTGAAGCTGGCGCTGGGCGAACTCACCGTGGAAAAATGCGCGCTCCTGCACCGCGCCGCGACCGGCGAGCCGATGCCCGAGCCGGCGCCCATGCCGACCGCCGCGGCTTCTCGCCCGTGACGGCGAGACCTTGGCATGGGTCATGCGTAACCGGGCTCGATGATAGCTCTACCAATGCGCCACATCGATCGCTCGGATCGGCCAGTCATGCCTACCCCACTCATCCGCCCCCTCTGGGCCTCGACCAATGCCCTGGTCGGGCCTGGCCCTGATCCATTCCTGACAAGACGCTCCGGAGGTCTCCTCATGATGTATTGTTCGATCGACCTGGCTTTTCGTACACCCCGCGTCATCCGCTCGTGTCTGTCGCTGGCCATGGTTGTCGGGTTGCTGCTCGCGGCAGCACCTGTGTTCGCCCAGGGTCCTGATAGCGGACAGCTCTGGTACAAGGCGGCATTCTCCACGGTTCCGCTGACGGAAGAAGTGGTCGGTACCATTCAGCCGACCACGGTGACCACGCTCTCCAGCAAGATCCTCGGCAATGTGGTCGAGGTCCTGCGGCGCGAAGGCGAGACCGTCGCCGCGGGAGATCTGCTGGTGCGCATCGACGCCAAGGAGATCGGCTCCGACCTGCAAGGCGCCCAGGCCTCGCTGGCCGAGGCCCAGGCCGCCATCGCTGAGGTGCGCAGCCAGATCACCACGGCTCAGGCCGCCAAGCAAGCAGCGGAGAGCGAACTGAACCTGGCCGAGGTCTCGCACGCCCGCATCAAGGATCTGTATGACAAGAAATCGGTGACTCGCCAGGAGTATGACCAGGCCGTCAACCGCCTGAACCAGGCCCGCTCGCAGGTGGCCCAGGCCACCTCGCAGATCGCCGCGCTGCAGGCGCGTCTGGCCCAGATCAGCGCGCGCAACGAGCAGGCGCGGGCCGGCATCTCCAAAGTCAGCACCCTGAAAGATCTGACCGAGGTGCGCGCCCCCTTCGCCGGCCGGGTCGTAGCTCGACGGGTCGAGCCCGGCGCGCTGGCCGCCCCGGGGGTGCCGCTGATGGTGCTGGAAGATCTCGGACGCATCCGGTTCGAGGCGATCGTTCCCGAGCGCCTGCTGGGCTTCCTTTCCGAAGGAGCCACCATGGCGGTGCGCATCGACGCGCTCGGCCCGCAGGAAGTCATCGGCCGGGTGGTCGAGATGGTGCCGGCCGGCGATCCGCTGTCGTTGACGTTCACCGTGCGCATCGCCCTCGACGACGACCCGCGGCTGCGCACGGGCATGTACGCTCGCGGCACGGTGGTCAAGGGCCAGGAACAGGTGCTGCTGGTGCCGATCTCGAGCATCGAGCGGCGGGGACAGCTGGAGGGAGTGCACGTGCGCAACCAGGATCGCGCCGTCTTCCGGCTGGTCAAGACCGGCCGCCGCTTCGGCGATCAGATCGAAATCCTGTCCGGCCTCGCGCCGGGTGAAGAGATCAGGGTGTCGCCCGCCCCCCGCTGACAGGGAGGGAACCAGACATGGAACAAGAACTCAATTTCAGCGGCCGTTTCGTCGGCAAATTCGTCAATTCCAAACTGACCCCGCTGCTGGTCATCACCTCGCTGCTGATCGGCTATTTCGCCCTGACCATCATTCCGCGGGAAGAGGAACCCCAGATCATCGTGCCCATGGTCGACATCTTCGTGGGCATGCCTGGGGCCAGCGCCGATCAGGTCGAGAACCGGGTCGTGCGCCCGCTCGAGAAACTGGTCTGGGAGATCCCCGGCGTCGAGTATGTCTACAGCACCAGCAGCGAAGAGCAAGCGATGGTCATCGTCCGGTTCCGGGTCGGCGAAGACCTGGAACGCTCGCTGGTCAAATTGAGCGAAAAGCTCGAACATCACAAAGATCGTATTCCGCCCGGGGTGGTGGGACCGGTCGTCAAGAATCGCACGATCGACGACGTGCCTTTCCTGGCCTTGACCTTCTGGAGCCGCCAGTATGATCACGAGGCGATCCGGCGGGTGGCCGCCGAGGTCTCGCAGCACCTGAAAGCCATTCCTGACGTCTCGGTGACCACGCTGACCGGCGGCATGCCTCGCGCGGTCGTGGTGCATGTCGATCCCGGCCGCCTGGCCGGCCATGGCGTCTCGTTGTTCGAGCTGACCAGCGCCTTGCAGGCCGCCAACCGCAAGTTCTCGGCCGGCTCGTTCGACCGCGGCGATGCCCTGGTGACCCTCGAAGCCGGATCGTTCCTGTCGACGCGCGAAGACGTCGAGAACCTCGTGGTGGCGGTGCGCGGCCAGCGACCCATCCGGCTGCTCGATGTGGCCACCGTCACCGACAGCACCGACGAGCCCGACAACTACGTTTTCATCGATTTCGGCCCGGCCGCCGCCACCGAGCTGCCGGAGGTGCCGGCCGCCCTGCGCGAAGGCGGGCCGGCCGCCGCCGTCACCCTGTCGATCGCCAAGCGCCAGGGCACCAACGCCATCTTCGTCGGCGACGTCATCCGGGAGAAGCTGGCCATCCTCAGGCAGACCTTGATCCCCGAGGGCGTCCACATCCAGGTCACGCGCGACTACGGCAAGACCGCGCAGGAAAAAGCCGACGACCTGTTCACCAGCATGGGGCAGGCGGTCGCTCTCGTCATGATCATCCTGTTCATGACCCTATCGCTGCGGGTGGCACTGGTCAGCTCGGTCAGCATTCCGGTGACGCTGGCCCTGGTCATGTTCTCGTTCTACGCCGCCGGCTACACCCTGAACCGCATCACGCTGTTCGCCATGATCTTCTCGATCGGCCTGCTGACCGACGATGCCGTGGTCGTGCTCGAAAACATGATCCGGCACATCGCCATGCCCAGGAATCGCGGGCGCGATCCCGGGAGGATCGCCCAGGAGGCAGTGGCCGAGATCGGCGATCCGACCATTCTGGCCAACATCGCGATCGTGCTGGCCGTCATGCCGATGGCCTTCGTGCGCGGCATGATGGGTCCGTACATGGAACCGATCCCGATCGGCACCGCGGCGGCCGCCATGCTCTCGCTGCTGGTCGCCTACGTGGTCACCCCCTGGGCGGCCATCCGGTTCGTCAAATTCCCTGAACCGGTCGAGGGCAGCAAGCTCGACGAGCCGCCGCCCGAGACCGTCTTCGAACGCTTCTACCGGCGCATCATCACACCGTTGGTCATGCGGCCCATGTTGCGGTGGGGGTTCATCATCGGGGCCTGGCTGATCGTTCTCGGGGCGATCTTGCTGGTGCCGCTGCAGATCGTCAAGGTCAAGATCCTGCCCTTTGACAACAAGAGCGAGTTCCAGGTCGTGCTCGACCTGCCCGAAGGCACCACGCTCGAACGCACCGCGGCGGTCACGCGTGAAATCGCCGAGTATCTGAAGACGGTGCCCGAGGTCACCGACCTCGAAATGTATGTGGGCACCGCCGGGCCGTTCAATTTCAACGGTCTGGTGCGCCACTGGTTCCTGCGCCGGGGCAGCAATGTCGCCGACATCCAGGTCAATCTGGCCCCCAAAGGCAAGCGAACCGCCAAGAGCCACGATATCGCCCTGCGCGTGCGCGGGCCCATCCAGGAGATCGCCCGCCGCTCCGGCGCGAACGCCAAGATCGCCGAGGTCCCGCCGGGGCCGCCGGTACTGCAGACGCTGGTGATCGAGGTCTACGGCCCGAACGAAGAGGGCCGGCAGCAGGTGGCCCGCCAGATCCGCACCCTGCTCGAGCAGACACCCGGCGTGGTCGATATCGACACCTACACCGAAGACGATCAGCGCCAGATCTTCTTCGAGGTCGATCAGCCCAAGGCGGCCCGCCTGGGCCTGTCGCCCGAGCAGATCGCGCAGGCCATCCGCATGCTGGTCGCCGGTGCCCAGGTCGGCCTCATGCACATGCCGGTCGAACGGGAAGATGTCGCCCTGCTGGTCAGGCTGCCCAAGCCTGATCGTTCGAGCCTCGAGTCGATTCTGGCCTTGCGGCTCGCCTCGCCGACCAGCGGCCGGACGATTCCCCTCGGCGAGGTCGTCACCCCGCGGGAAAAGCTGCGCGACAAGAGCCGGTACCACAAGAACCTGCAACCGGTCGTCTACCTGACCGCCGATGTGGCCGGTGCCGAGGAAAGCCCGGTCTATCCGATCCTGAAGCTGGTGAAGACCATCGGCGAGCTGCGCGCGCCCGATGGCGGCAGCATCACCCAGTGGCACACCCAGGTGCCGCTCGAGACGGTCAGCGGCTATTCGATGAAGTTCGACGGCGAGTGGCAGATCACCTACGAGGTCTTCCGCGACCTGGGGCTGGCCTTCGCCGCCGTGATGGTGCTGATCTACTTCCTGATGGTCGGCTGGTATCAGGACTTCATCACTCCCATCGGCATCATGCTGCCAGTGCCATTCAGCCTGGCCGGCGTGTTGCCCGGCCACGCCCTGCTCGGCGCCTTCTTCACCGCCACCTCCATGATCGGCTTCATCGCCGGCGCCGGTATCATCGTGCGCAACTCCCTGTTGTTGATCGATTTCATCATCGAACTGCGCCAACGCGGCCTGACACTCGAGAAGGCGGTCATCGAGGCGGCGGTCATCCGGCTCCGACCGATGGTGCTGACCTCGCTGTCGACCCTGATCGGCGCCACCGTCATGCTGACCGACCCGATCTTCCAGGGACTGGCCATCGCGATCGTCTTCGGCGAAATCGCCTCGACCTGTCTGACCCGCATCGCTGTGCCGGTCATCTTCTATCAGGTCGAGAAATGGCGGGCGAAGGAGGGCTGACCGCAGGCGGGGGCCTCAGGGTCTGCGGAAAGACACCGCCACCGGCACGCCATCGCGCTGGTCGAGGCACGAGCGGCTGATGGCGGCTTGTGAGACGGCGGTCGGCAGATCGAGCGACGCCGGCCCTGAGGCCGCGTCGCCACCAAAACAGGCCGGCCAGGGCCGACCATCGCCGGCCGCGCGGCGGCGCGGCGGCGTCGCCATTGGGAGGCGCCGGCCCCAGTGCTGGCGGGCACGACGAACGAGCGCGCGGTCCGCGCATGGCGAGAAGCCTTACCGAGCCAGCCTTACCGAGCCCGATAGCCAGGCTTGTACAGCATCTCGATTTCTGTCATCCCAGTCGCGGTGATCTCGAGCGGGTGCCACTTGCCGTCGACCGACCCGAGCGGCATCGTGAACGAGAGCCGGATCTGGCTCCGCAGCTCGCGCATCAGCCCGCGCAGCGCCTCCGGCAGGTCGTTCGGGTTCGGCACGGCGAGGAATCGCCCCCCGGACCGCTCGGCCAGCCCCCGTAGCTCTTTGGCGCCATCGGCGACGGCGCTCGGCGCCAGATCGCCGAGGCCGACCGTGTAGATCTGCACATCGGCCTGCTTGACGGCTTCCAGCACCTCGGCGGCGGGCACCCGACTGGCACGGGCGGTGCGTTCCAGGTTCTCGTCGCCGCTGTCGGCCACGATCACCACGGCGGTGCGCTCGGGAGCGCCGGCCGCGAGAGCGACCGCCTGGGCCACCGCCTCGAGCAGGGCGCTGCCCCGCTTGGGGGGGAGATACTCGAGTTCCTGCTGCAGTCTGGTTCGGTCGCTGGTGAAGCCGGCCACCGTCTCGGCCGCATCGGAATAGGCGATCAGGAACGCTTGATCCTGGGGCTGCATGCCATCGAGGAAGGCGGCCAGCGCTTCTTTGGCCTTGTTCAGCCGTCGATCGTTCTTCATGCTGGCCGACAGATCGAGTACCAGCCCGAAAAACATCGGGGCTTCCCCGGCCGATTGCAAGAGGAAGCCGCCTACCGATCGGCCATCCTGCCGGACCTCGAGCTTCGCCTTGCCGAGATCGGCGGGGGTCAGGAAGCGGCCTGCCGCGTCGCGGGCGGTGAGGAAGATGGTGCGGCGGTGGCGCGGCCTGACCGAGAAGGAGAGCGAGGCGCGCGCCTTCTGCCCGTCCGAGCGATGGACCTCGGCCCCCAGCTTGCGAGGCCCGGGCGGGATGTCTTCGACCCGTATGGTGAAGGTGAACGGTGAGGCGGTGAGTTCATGGAACGGCCGGTCGTCGACGGTCATCACCACCCGCTGGATGGTCGTTCCCGGCACCTCATTGACCACGGTCACGGTGCCGGTGGTGTCCTCGGTCAGCACCTGCCCGGCCTTCAGCCCTTCGATGGCCACCGAGAAGGCAGGCTGGATGAGATCGACCCGGATCATCGCCTCGGACGCCAGGCCCAGCTCGTTCACCACCACCGCCCGCAACTCGTGGGTGCCCAGGGCCTGATCCCGGGTGTCCCAGGAATCCTGCCAGGGGGGCGAGGCCAGGGTCGTCTTCGTCACCCCATCGAGGTACCAGGTGACGCTTCGCACCGCGGTGTCGCGATAGCCGCTGTCGACCGCGAACTCGATCGGCACGGTGCCGAACACCTCCTCGCCGTGGCGAGGCGTCTTGAAGGCGATGGTCGGCCGCGGCACCAGGGCCCGGAAGATCGAGGTGGCGGTGGCCACCCGCCCGTCGAGCAGGGTGGCCCGCACCTCGAGGGTATGAGGGCCTTCGCTCAGCGCGGCCAGGGCCACCGGGACTTCATAGCGGCCTTCCCCTTCGGCAGAAAAGGTCTGCAGCGCGGCCCCATCGAGCACGAATTCGACCTGGTCGAGGCTCTTGCCTGGCACCATCGCCACGAACTTCTCATCACGCCAGTAGACCCCGGCATCGGGCGGCACCAGGATGGAGATGTCGGGCAACGGCTCGAGCAGCTGGACGATCACGACATCTTCGGCATGGCGCCCGGCCGGATCGATGACCCGCACCTTGACCGCCCGACGACCAGGAGCCGCTTCACTGCCGACCGCCAGGCGATGCTCGAAGAGACCCTCCCGGGCTTCGTCGAACCGCTTGATCAGCACCTCATCGAGGAAGATCTCGACCGCCCTGGCTTTCCCCTTGACCTGCGCTCTGATCAGCAGATCGCCTTGCAGACGGGCCCCGCGCGCCGGCTCTTGCAGGCGAATGGTGGCGGCGGCCTTCGGCGCGGCCGGCGGCGCCGCGACAGGAACAGGGCCGGGGGCCGACGCCCCGACCGCTGGCGGGGCGCTGGCGGGCAACGGCGTGGCGACGGGGGCCGACGCAGTCTCGCCCGCGGCGGGTTCTGGTCGGGTCACCACCCGTGGCCCGCCGAGCAGATCGGCATCCTGGACGTCAAGCCAGGCGGCGACGATGGGGGCGACCCACAGGCCGGCGGCCAGGAGGGCGGCCAGGCCGAACCGTTTCCCCAGGCTCAAGAGCGCCCCCAGGCCGAACGCGGCCGCGGTCGCCGCGAGGGTCAGCCTCCGGAAGGGGCTGGCGGCCCGCAGATGGGATGCCAGCGCGACGAGGTGCAGGACGAGGAAGAGCGCCAGCCCCGCCGGCCCGCCCCAGGCCACCAGCTTTTCCCGCCAGTTCATGGCGGCCAGCTTCTCCTTGACCTTGTCGCGGGCGGCCTGCGCCTGTTTCTGCAGTTCTTTGACCTTCTGGCCCGCTTCTTTCAGCCCGTCGGTGCCCAGGAGCTGTTCGCCCAGCTCCTCGGTGGCCGATTTCCCTGCCTTGGCCAGGCGTGGCACCTTCTTGGGGGTGGTCGGCGCCCGCATGGCCAGCATGGCCTTGTGGAACTCCTCGTCGAAGTTGCCCGAGCCTCCGGTTTCGCGGGCCAGCATCTTGCCGGCCACCTCGGCCAGCTCGGCAGCGCCGCGCACGTGGCGGGCGGCGTAGTTCTTGATCTCACGGAAGGCCAGATGGCGCACTTCCATGTCATCGTCCTTGACCAGGTCGGCCAGAACCGGCAGGAAGCTCGGCCGCTGCAGTTTGCCGATGACGAACAGGGCGCTGCGCCGCCAGGCCGGATCGCTGCCCGCCGCCAGGTCCTGGACGAAGACGAGCGGGTCGAAGGCCGGCCGCCGGGCGCAGGCCAGGATCGAGTTGGCGCGCACCCGGTTGTTGTCATCCTTGAGGAAGCCGGCCACCCGGTCAGGCGTGGTGGCGGGATCGATGGCCATGGCCGCCTCGATGGCGTTGGCCCGCACGCGGTCGTCGGGATGCTTGAACCGCTTGATCACGGCCGCATAGGCCGAGGTCGCTTTCGATTTCCCCAGCAGGGTGAGCAGGTAGGAGACGATGCGCACGTCTTCTTCGAGATCGAGCCGCAGCAGCAGGAACGGCACCAGGTTGGCGCCGATGTTCCCCGCCAGTTGCTTGAGGGCGGCCTCCTTGGTCGGGGCATCGCCCTCGCTGATATCGCGCGCTAGCTTGCGTGAGAGGCCGGGCACCACCATGACCTTGGGCGGCGGCGGGGCGGGCGCCCCCGGCGAGGCCGGCGGCGCTTCGGGCATGGCTTTCAGCACCTTGCCATCGAGGCTGATGATGGCCGGAGCGTTCGGATCGTCGGGTTCTTCGGGCTTGTTCAGGAGATCGAGCACCGCCTTGGCGTGCTCGTCGATCTTCGCCATCGCCTCGAGGGCGGTCTTGGCGCGTTCGCGCAGCCCGGGATCGGGATCGTTGGCCGCCAGATAGCCCAGGATCTTGGCCGACGCCGCCGACCGATAGCGCTGCAAGGTGAAGACGGCGGCATCGCGCATCTCCAGGTCGGTCGAGGTCGCCATCGTTCGCAGGATCTTCAGCATCTCGGCCGGTTCGAGCACCTGCAGGACTTTGCCGGCCTGGGCTCGCACCTTCGGATCGGCATCCCGCAGCACGGGCACCACATACTCGAGCGCCTCGGCCCCGCCGATCGTGGCCAGCGCATCGATGGCGATCATCCGCAGGGCGGGATCGGCATGCTTGAGGAATTCGGCGATGGCGGGAATGTCATGCCGCGTCCCGACCTTGCCCAGGGCGGCCAGCACCTGGGCCTGCAGGGCGGGATCGGATTCCTTGGGCAGGGCGGCCCGCAGGAAGGGGGCGACCGAGCCCGCGTCGATGCGGGGCACCAGCGCCAGGGCTTCTTTCCGTAGCCGCGGGTTCTCGTCGAACAGCAGTTTTTCGAAATCGTCCAGGGCGATGCCGTCGGGGAGCGGCAGGAACGGTTCGTCCTGCTTTTCGGGAATGACATCGCGCAACAGGTAGTAGGTCTTGCGCGCCAGGTAGCGGACCTCGACCGCCCGATCCATCTCGACCACGCGCGGCAGCAGATCGATGGCCCGCCGGTCCTGCAGCTCGTACAACGTACGAATGGCCTGGAGCCGCTCTTCCTCAACAGGCGAGGCCAGTTGGGCCACCGCCTGTTCGAACCGCCCTTCCATGGGAGTATTCTACCCGATTTTCCCGCGCCCGGAACCCCCCTTTTCAACCAGGCTCAGGATGCGGGTCTGGCTGGTTCAGCGGGCTCCCTGCCGTCGGGCGCGGCACAAGGCGGCCGCCCGGCCGGGGTGGCCGGGCGCATCGAGGCGGTGGAGCGACCGGCGCGGTCGCGCGGCGCGTTCGTCCTTTCTCGGGCCGATCAGGGGATGGAGATGCCGACGCGCAAGAACCCCTGGTTGTTCCAGAGGTGGCCATCGGGATCATGGCAGACCGGGCAGGGCTGGCCGCGCGGCCCGGGATCGAACACATCGTTGGGCATCAGCTCGAGCTCCCCGTCGGCGTCGGCCTGGAAGACCCCGCCCAGGCCGATGGGAAAGGGCGGCCCGCCGCCGATACGGCCGGCCAGCGTTCCCGCCGGATGCAGCGGCAGCGGACAGATGGGCGACAGGTGCCCCGGGTATTCATTGGCCACCCGGCCGAGGGGGCCATGCGCGACCAGCCCCTCGCCGGAACACCACCGCTCATCTTTGTGCATCGACCAACGCCCCGCCACCTCGACCTCGAAGGCCTGTCCGCGACGCAGCATGACGCCGGTCGGCTGCCAGGCCTTGCTGGCATCGACCTCGACCGGGAACAGGACCGTCGGCAGACTGACCTGGGTCTCGGTGGGGGCCGCCGTGCCGCCGTCGGGAATTCCGCTCCAGACGGCAGCACCGTCGGTCATGCCAGGAGGCACCGTGCCTGCGGGAGGCTGAACGACGGGTTCCCGGCCCGGGGGAAAAGCCGGCCGACTGCCGTCAGGCCGCCACTCGTGCTTCCAGGTGGGGTCGCCCGCCGGCTGGCCGACGTTCGGCGCCCGGAAGAACTCGGTGACCGAGCCGACGCCGCCCATCTGCAGGTCGATCCGTACTGCTCCGGTGGCGGGGACCGGCTGTCCCTGCCCGACCTGGACGCCGACCAGCAGGAACACCGCCAGCATGACCCAGCGACGGCCCGCCGCGCCCCCGCCGAGCCGCTGCCGTCGCGAACTCTCCCGTCCCCAGGGGGCGGTCGCTCGTGTCATGAAGGGAGTGAACCATCTCGATGGCATCATGGGTGGTCCTCCTGCTCCTATCGAGGTTTCACCGCGAAGAACAGGTTCTGCTCTTCGAGCTGCAAGCGGAAACTCCGATCGTAGGCCGCGGGATCGGCCCAGTCATGGCGGGCATCATAGCGGATCGTCTTGGGCCGCCCCGTCTTGAACTGGTCGAGCGGCAGCTCCCCGACGGCCACCAGCCCCCGCAGGTCGACCTCGCCGTCGGCCGGCCCGCGCAACTGCCCGCGCGGCGCCACCAGAGCGGCTTGTACCGGCTGATTGGTCGCCAGAATAATATTTCCGTCTTTCGAGTACAAGGTTACAGGGTGGTCGACCGCATCGGGCAGCACCGCCCGGCTGCGGGGCATCACCCCGGCGCGGATCGTGATGTCGCCATGGGCCACCACCACCACGCCGCCGAGGGCCAGGGTGTTCCATTCGTCGGTCCAGGTGAAGGGACCGCTCACCTCGTAGACCCCGGTTACCGACCGCCCCCGGGCCAGCCGGCCCTCGAGCCAGGTGCGCAACCGGGCGCCGTCGGGGAAGACGCGGGCGGCGCGAGCCAGGGCCAGGGTGTTCAGATTGGCCAGGGCATGGCCGAGGGAGCCCTCGAACACCGTCTGCCCGCCCCGCAGCAGGCGGCAGGGGCCGTCGAGCAGGAGCCGGTCGGGTCGGGCGGGGTCGAACATCAGATCACGTCCCAGTTTGGGAATCTCGGCCGTTCGGAACTGCGGTTTCAACTGGGCCGGCGAGGCCTGATTCAGTGCGAAGGCCAGCGCTTCGTTGGCCGGCGCGATGACCAGAGCCGACATGGCCAGCCGGAACCCGTCATAGCCGGCGCAGGCGGCCCGCAGGATGTCGGGGACCCGCCGATCCAGCCCCGGCACTCCAAAATCGGGCCGGTTGTAGTCTTCCGGCCGCACGAAGGGAATGAGGGCGACCGGGGGTAGATCATTGGGGAAGCGCGGCCGGGGCCGGATGCCCTGTTCGAGCAGGTATCGCCGGAAGACCGGGCCGAAGACCAGCGTCGGCGACGGCTCGCGACTGGTGCCCATCAAGCGGAGATGCGAGTAGGTATCGAGATCGCCGGGGCAGGTGTGCAACGCATACTGATTGGCCCGTTCGCGACTCTGCCCGTACGGGACGCACGCGAACACCACCGACTCGAAGCGTGGCCACAGCGCCGTTGGACCTTGCCCCATGCCCAGCCGCGAGGCTCCTTGCGGAATCTCGAAGAACCAGGGGCGATGATCGGCGGGGAAGCCTTCGCCCGTATCGCCCAGGCCCAGCGCTGCCCCCAGGGTCCAGAAATCGGAGGGGCTGGGCGGCGGGTTCCCCAGATAGATCCAGCCTTGGCGGTCGAGGTAAGACGCGGGATCGCGGGCCACCCCGGCCCGGTCGGTGACCGGCGGGCCACCCATGATGGTCAGGGGTTGTACGCCGGGCGCCGGTCGCAGATCGGGCGGGAAGCGGGGGCTTCCCCGCCCGGGAGCTGGAGGCTCGACGCGCAGCGGGTTGGGTTGCCCGCTGCCGCGCAGCGCGGTCAGGACGAACCGGCCGACCACCGGCCACTGCAGGCTGACCCAGCGAAACTCGCGTTTGGTCATCACCCGGCGCTCCACCTCGTCGAGGGTGGCGCGCGCTTCGATCACGAACCGACCGCGCCATTCGGCGGGCGGCTCGCTCAGCCCGGGCACGGCCGGTTCGTCCAGCAATGGCTGCACGCCTCGCAGGGCGATCGTCACCGTCACCCCCAGATGGGGTTCTTCTTCGAGCAGGGGACGCAGCGGGGTGTGATCCAGGGGGAGTTCCCAGAGGGTGTCAGCCCCGCGCAGACGGCCATCCCGCTCGGTGATCGCCTCGATCAGCGGACGCAGGGGCAGTGGGGCTTTGTCGCGCTTCGGCCAGGTCGACGGGTCGGTGCTGTTCAGGAACTCCGTCGCCCGCTCCAGCAGCAGGTCGGCCTGGCGGGCGGCGAGGGTGGCGGCCCGCCAGGCCACTTCGATCCGGCTGTGCTGGCGGGTCTGGGCCATCTGCCGCCGCGAAAAGGAATGCAGGTAGAGGGCGACAATCGTCACGAAAGCCAGGAACCCGATCACCACGAACAGGGCGACACCGTTCCGGTCGGGGCGACACCACGACGCCCCCTCCTTCGGCTGTTCCAGGATCGGAGAGGATCGATCCTCCCCATGCCATCTGGACGGCGAGGCAGGCTCGCGAGGCAGAACGGGCCTGCGCATGCTCATGGGGCGCCTCCTGACGTCGGCGCGGCCTGACCGACCGTTTGCAGAACCCGCCCGCGCACCGCCACGCTCAGGCTGGCGACCATGGCCGGGCGGTCGCTCCTCCGGCCCTCATCCACCCGCAGATCGATCATCACTTCGCCGCTGACGCTGCCATCGTCTTCGGTGCGAATGCCGGTCAGCCGGAAGCCTCCCCCGAAGGAACGGCCGGTCGCTTCTTCGCCGGCCTCCAGGAAAGAATGGAGGCGGGCCTCGCCCGTCCCCCGATGCTCGGTCACTCCGCGCGGACCGAGCTGCCAGGAGACCCGCTCGATCTGCTCGTTCCCTGCCGCGGTCAAGCCGACCACGCGCGTGAGATCGAGGCGATCAGGCCCGGCCTGCAGCCGTTCGAGCGAGCGCAGGTCGCTTTTCATGAGGGTAAAGACCTCCTGAGCGGTCTGCGCGAACCGCAGCTGCCGGTCGAGATCGCGTTCCTGACGGCCGATCGACGGCAGCACCTGGAAGACGATACCCAGCAGGACGACCATGATGCCGATGGCGACCACCAGTTCGACGACCGTCATGCCCGGGCGGCGCCCGCCCCGGTATGCCCTCGGTTCTCGCATCGTCACGGCTCCCAGGTGAAACGCAGGCCCAGAGCTTCGTTCCGGCCCAGGGCGTCGGAAAAATCGAAGGCCGTGCTGCCCCGGCCTTCCTCTTCCCGGATGATGGTCTTGGGATCGCGAGCCTCTCGGCGCCAGGTGACCCGCCGCGGCCGCGCCCGGAACTCGTCATCGACTTCGACCACTTCGATGACCAGCGTCTGCGGGTCAGGCGCGTCGACCCGAGTGGCCTGCAAAAGATCATGGCGCAGCGCGGCGCTCAGTCGTCCGTAGGTGTGCCAGGCCCGGGTCTGGGCATCTCCCGACGCCGCCTGCCGTGACATGCTCTGCTGGTACAGAAGCAGCATCGACAGCCCGACCACTCCCAGCACTGCCGCCACCATGACCTCCGGCAGGCTGAACCCTGCCTGCCGTCGGGCCAGGGGCTTCATCCGCGGGAACCAAAGGGATGTCACGATAGCGAGCTCCTTGGCATCAACGATCGAGATAGCGGATGTCCCGCAAGGTGACGATGGGACGCCCATGGTAGGCGGTGCCCGGCGCGGCCGAGGTGACGCGGACGGTCATCTCGAGGATCTGGCCGAAGGGATTGGAAAACCGCTCTCTGGGCAGGGAAGGATCGTTCAGATAGCGCACCGAGACCATCCGCGGCAAGGTCGGATCAGGAGCGGGAGGAACGATGCCCCGGGCGGCCAGTTGCGTCTCGGGCAGCTCGGCGGTCGGAAAACGGGCCAGCACTGCGGCGGGAGCCCGGTGCAAGGCGTCCATCAGCGATGAGGCCGCCGCCATCGCCTTCATCTCGAGGACGGACCGGTACATGACCTGCCGCGATTGCGACATCAGCCGGAAGATCGGCAGCAACCCGAAACTGAGAATGACGATAGCCACCAGGATCTCCAGCATCGACAACCCGCGTCGGCTCTGGGTGGGCCAGCGCGATGCGGGCATGGTCGGGCACATCATCGCAAGCCTCCCGCGAGAATGGTACTACCCAGGCGACCTTCGGCGACCCTCGGCCTTAGTCGGCTTCCGAATTGATCGAAGCGCCTTTCGCTCCTATCCCCCTTGGGGTCAGCGCTCGCCCGCATCAGATCATCAGGCACCGGCGCGGGCAACCCAACGCAGGGCGGTCGGCAGACCCATCTGGCCGACTGGGAAATGGCACGATCACAGAACGCCACCGGTATTGCTCATCGATAGCCAGACTTGCTCGATAGAAAGCGCCCCTCATGGAGACCGCAACAGATCGCCCAGGCCCGTCTGGATCATCGTCCCGGAAGCTGGCAGCACGGGGTTCGACAGGCTCGCCAGCGCACCCGGATCGCCCGCCGGGGAAACCCCGGGGTGGCCCGCGGTCATCGGCTCGACAGACGAAGTCGGCAAGGTCATCGGAACGGCGACGGGATAGTCGGCGATGGCCCCAGCGCGCACCGTCAGCCTGGTACCGGCCGCCCACGAGAAGGCGGGCAGCGCACCGGCGGCAGGTTCCACATCGAGGCGGCCTTCCAGCAGGTCGAGCGTGCCGCCATCGCCCTGCAGATCGACCCGGAGCACGGCCCGTTCGAGACGCAGAGCGCCGCCAGGAATGCCGATCAGGAGCGGACCGGATCCACCCTGACAGGAGAGGGTGAACCGGCCATCCAGCACCTTGAGCCCCTGGGGAGTTCTTTGCAGTCGCCCCTGGCCCACCACCCGTAGGGTCGTGCCGCCAGGGCCGGTGAGCGTGGCGGCGGCCCCGGGGCCGGACAATCGCAGGAGGTCGCCTTCCTGCCAGGGGCGAGGAACAGCCGACAGCGGTTCTTCTTTGACATCACGTCGGAGGAAGGCCTGTTGACCGGTGACCTGCATGGTCTCGGCTGCCGGCTCGGCAACGGTCGCGGTGGGCGGCGGCGGCGCGGCGGGACGGGTCCAGATCAGGGCGGCGCCGATCAGCAGGGCCAGGCCGACCGCGGCCCCCAGCATCAGCCCGGTGGAACCGGCGAGAGCGATGGTTCCTCCCGTGCCGCTCGTTTCGGGCCCGGTATTGGCCGGCGTCGGCAGGTGCTGGCGGACTTTGTTCCAGACACGCTGCTCCATGTCTTTCGGCACCCGGACCTCCTGGCAGGAGGAACGGAAGAGGCGGGCGGCTTCCCATTGGTCGCGGCATTCGGGGCAGCCGGTCACATGCTGCTGCAACCCCTCGGGCAGACCCCTGCCCACGAGGGAGTCATCGGCCTGGAGCCAGTCTTCAAGTTTGGTGCACGGCATGGGCGCTCCACTCCTTTCGCAGTTTTCCCAGGCCCCGTGAAATCATCTGGCGAAGGTTGACCTCGGTCAGGCCGGTGATTTCGGAGATCTCTCGGTACGAGAGGTCTTCGACCAGCCGGAGCAGCATGATTTCCTGGAGTTCAGGGGAGAGGCTCCCCAGGAGGCGCTGCGTGCTTTCCTGCACCTCGAGGTCCTTCAACCACTCTTTCTGCGGCTCGCGTGCACCAAGTGTGATCTCAGCGTGGCTTTCCATCGGCGATTCTTCGACTTTGCGTTTGGCTTTCCGGTTGAAGGCCATGTTGCGGCAGATCCGGAACAGCCAGCGTTTGAAAATGTTGGGCCCCTGATATTGAGAGAGTTTGTTGAATGCCTGGATGAACACTTCTTGCAGGAGGTCCTCGGCTTCGATCTGGTTACGGGTCAGAGACAGGGCATATCGGAAGAGAGAGGTCACGTGCCGTCGGTACAACTCGGAGTAGGCTCGCCGGTCTCCCTGGAGCGCCGCCCGGACCAGTTCATCATCGGTCGCCATCGGGGCCGGCTCGACCGCGAACCAGGCCCACAGAATCCCGAACATGCTTCCCCTGGGTGCTCCTTGTCGTAGGGTGCAGAACGTGACCCCATTGTGGCACGATCACCCGAATTTTTGAAGAGGGGGCAGAGGGTTTTCGCTCAGAAGTCCATCACCTCCTTCAGATTTCCCCCGCGCAGGTCTCTCATTCGGGGTTCACCAGACATGACCGGAAAAGTGTCAATTTTGTGACACAACAGGGCACGCTAATTGCGTTTGCCGATTTTTTAGCAACCACCACATCCCCCCCCCATAACAGCGGCACCTCAACATGAGGCCACAAAGCACAAGGCCACCCGAGCTCCCCTGAGGGAGGCGAGTGGCCCTGTCGTGACCGGGGCGAGGCCGAGCGCGATCAGCGCGGGCGCTTGGGCTCCCGCTTGAGGGCGTCAACGATGGGCATGGGCCCCGACGGCTTGAACCAGGTGGCATCCTCCCACATGCCAGGGGCGCCGCCCCCCACGTCGTTGCCGAGAATCCAGCTGCATTGGGCGAGGAAATACGGCTCAGCCTGCAGCATATACCGGTAGTAGTCGAGGTTGTACGCGCAGTGACGCTCGTTCATGGCGGCATTGCCACCGGTCTGGAAGCCACCTTCGGTGGCGATGATCGGGCGCGATTCACCCAGATACTTCACCACTGCACGATTGAAGAACAGGAATTTCTTGAAACTGAAGGTATCGGCCTCGTAGTCGACCGGATGCCAGGTCTGATTGTGGATGGCGATCCAGCATTTCTTCAGCAGCGGCAGGGTGCCGCGCGCCTTCATCCGCTGCAGGCATTCTTCGAAGAACTGGATGTCGGATCGGCCGTCTTCCCCGCCCGGAGCCAGGGGCGCGAACGCCGGAAAGCCGCCGGCTTCGAGGATGACGGTCGCCCCTTTTTCCCATAGTTCCAGGAACCGGGGCAGGTCGATGCGCCCGTCTTCCCACTCGCATTTGAGGTTGGGCTCGTTATAGATCTGGAAATAGAAGACTCCTCGTTCGACATAGTGGGCCACCACCTGGCGCACCTTGGCCCAGTCGAGCGGTACCGTGCGCGAGTACAGCCGCAGGATCGGCATCATGCCTTTCGCCTGCATCCGGTCGACCAGGTAATCGTTGGCCTCGCTGATCTTTTCCGCTTCGTTCAAGAAGACGATCCACCGCAACCCCATCTGTTCGCACTCATCGAGATAGCGGTCGACCACTTCGCGCGACGAACCCAAAGTGGGGAACCAGTGGATGCCCCACCCGTTGTCGAAGGTCGGACGGGGCAACGAGGCCAGATCATACCTTCGCTTGGGCGGAGTGACCGGCGGGGAAGGCGGGGAAGGCGGCACCGCCACTGGAGGCCGGCCAGGGGTCTCAGGCCCGGTGGGCGTCCCGGGAGGCGCGCTCGGCGGACGTTGCCCGGACGACCCGTCGGCCGGCGGGCGAGGCACGGGCTGGCCGGGAGCATCGGGCCAGGGGCGCCGGCCGGTGATCCAGCGGGCCAGATCGACGAAGATGCTGTTTTCTGTCGTGTTGTACCGCAACCAGAGGGCGATCACCCGCCGCGGATCGGTTTCCCCGCGCGACTGTCGCACGCTGCGGGCGATGTCGGGCCGCAGGGCCAGGAAGTCGGCCGGCGACAGCCGCTTGAGCACCGACATCGCTTCGCGAAAATATTCGTTCCGCTCGTGGGTGATGCGGACCCAATGGGCCAGAATCCCTATGGGAGAGGTTTCCCCGCACCACTGGGGAATCTTCTCGGCGATGTCGGGCCGCCGGCGCAAGAAGCTACGGGCGGCCGCCACCGTCTTCTCGAGCGGCTGCGCCCCCTGGCGGCCTGATGCGGGGGTGGGCGCTCTCGCCCCCTGAGGATTCGGTTCGGTATCAACTTGGGGCAATGGCGCTGAAGCTGGGAAGCCATCGAGCCAGGCGCCCTGGAACATGGCATCGAGGCCGACCTGCCGCGTGGGCGTCGGCTCGCCAGGACGCTCGCCGCCGACCTCTTCGCTCTCAGCCCACAGCGATTCGCGCCATCCCCCTGCCAAGCATAGCACGGCCAGGAGACATCCCAGAACAAGGCAGCGACGCTTCATACCCAACCCCCTTCGGACCTTCGGAACGATTCTTCGCCACATGGTTGACCTTCTTCCAACCACTATTGTGACACTCGGGTTTTCGATCAGTCATCGTTTGAGGACGCATCAACCCACTTTTTCGACGTTCGATTCAATGAGCCAACGAAGATGCATGCCTACCGATCAGTATACTCAATGGCCGATCCAGAGGGAAGCTGACTGGAAAAACGACCGACGAACCAGTAAGATGGAGCCATGAAACCGTTGTTGCTGCTGGTCGATGATGCGCCAGAGATCCTCGACGTGCTGCGGGGCATCCTGGGCGGGGAATTCCGGCTGAAGGTGGCGACGAGCGGGGAGCGGGCCCTGCGCATCGCGACGGGGCCGGAGCCGCCCGACCTGATCGTGCTCGACATCATGATGCCCGGCCTCGACGGCTACGAGGTCTGCCGGCGGTTGAAGGCCGATCCGGTCACGGCCCGGGTGCCGGTGATCTTCCTGAGCGCGCGCGATCAGGTGTTCGACGAGACGGCGGGTTTCGCGGTGGGCGCGGTCGATTACGTGACCAAGCCGGTCATTCCCGAGATCCTGCTGGCGCGCGTCCGCACCCATGTCGAACTGAAGCTGGCCCGCGAGGAGATCGAGCGGCACAACGCCCTGCTCGAACAGCGGGTGCGCGAACGCACCGCCGAGCTGGCTCGCACCCAGGAGGTGACGATCCAGAGCCTGGCCGCCCTGGCCGAGACCCGCGACCTCGACACCGGCCTGCACATCGTCCGGACCACGCGCTACATGCGGGTGCTGGCCGAGCGCATGGCCCTCCATCCGCACTACGCCCCGGCCCTCACCCCGAGCGCGATCGAGCTGATCTGCAAATCGGCCGCGCTGCATGACATCGGCAAGGTCGGCATCCCCGACCACATCCTGCTCAAGCCCGGGCGGCTGACCGCGGCCGAGTTCGAGCTGATGAAGCAGCACGCCGAGCTGGGCGCCCGCGCCATCGAGAAGGCCGAGCGGGCGATGGGCGTCGACCACAACGACTCGTTCCTGCGCTACGCCCGCGAGATCGCCCAGACCCACCAGGAAAAATGGGACGGCTCGGGCTACCCCCGCGGGCTGCGCGGCGAGGCCATTCCCATCTCGGGCCGGCTGATGGCGGTGGCCGACGTCTACGACGCGCTGATCAGCCGCCGGGTCTACAAAGCGCCGCTGACCCACGCCGAGGCGGTGGCCAAGATCGCCGAGGGCGCCGGCACCCATTTCGATCCCGACCTGGTCGAAGGCTTCCTGTCGATCCATCCCGAGTTCGAACGGATCGCCGCCACCTTCGCCGATACCGATGACCACGCGGTGAAGGCGGCGGCGACGGCCACGCCCAGCGCCCCGCGCGAGCCGGGCGAGCCGGAAGAACCCGGCGCACCCTACGATCGGCGCGAACCGGGCGAACCGGGCGGACCACGCGAGCCCCCGGCATGACCGCCGTCGATCTGGTCCTGCTGCTGGCGTTGATCGCCATGCTGGCCGCCCTCGTCGCCTCGCGCCGCCAGCATGCCCACGAGATCGCCCAGATCCGCACCCTCGAGCGCGAGGCGCAGGAACGCAAACAGTACTACCGCACCGTCTTCGCCAATGCCGGCGTCGGCATCCTGCGCCTCGACCCGTTCGGTATCATCCTCGAAGCCAACGAGGCGTTCCAGGACTTCGTCGGCTATTCCTACGATGAGCTGAAGAACCGCCCGCTGGCCGGCCTGGCCCATCCCGACGACCGGGATGGCCTGCTCGCCGAGCCGATGGAGACGGGCGGCGTCCCCCGCTCGCCCGGCCAGGAGACGGCCACCATCACGCCCGCCGCGACGCCCGCCGCCGGCCCGCCGGGCGCCCCCCCGGCCGGTCTGCGGCCCGACGACGGCCGCCGCCGGCGCGCCGAGCGCCGCTTCATCCGCAAAGATGGCACCTGGCGGTGGGCCGACGTCCGGGTCAGCGTCGTCCGGCAGGCCGATGGCGCCTTCCAGGCCTTCGTCGCGGTGGTGGTCGACATCACCGAGCGCAAGGCCGCCGAACTCATCTTCCAGGAAGGCCAGGAAAAGCTCCAGCAGATCACCGAGAATCTGGGCGCCGCCGTCTTCCAGCTCCGTCGCCGACCCGACGGCACCCTGTGGTTCACCTACCTGAACGAAGAGGCCGAGCGGATCGTCGGCATCCCGCGCGGCCGGCTGCTCGAACGGGCCGAGGCCTTCTTCGAGCTGATCGAGCCGCCAGACCGCGCCGCCATCGAGCAGGCGCTGCAGGACGCCGAGCGTCGGCTCGACAAATGGGCGGGCGATTTTCGCCTCCGCCGGCCCGACCTGGGCCTGCGCTGGCTGTTCGGCCGGGCGGTACCGCGCCGCGCCGATGACGGCGCCATCGTCTGGAACGGCTACTTCAGCGACAACACCGAGCGCCGCCAGCTCGACCAGAAGTTCCGCGCCGTCTTCGACGCCTCGTTCGACGCCTATTTCCTGATCGACCCCCGGGGCCGGGCGTTCGACTGCAACAGCCGCGCCATCGCCCTGTTCCACCTCTCGGGCCGCGACGAGGCCCTGACGCTCGGCCCCCTCTGCTTCCTGCCCGAGACCCAGCCCGACGGTCGCCGCTCCTACGACGCCTTCCTCGCGCTGATCGCCGAGGCGATGGCCGAGGGGTACGCCCGGCGGGAATGGCGGTTCCGGGTGCGGGGCAGCGAGATGCCGGCCGAGCTGACCATCATCCGGCTCGACGTCGCCCCGCCTCCCGTGCTGCTGGTGGTGGTCCATGACCTCACCGAGCACAAGAAGGCCGAGGCGCAGCTCGTCGAAAGCCGCAACCTGCTGCGCGGCGTCATCGACAACAGCCTCGCCGTCATCTGCGCGAAAGACCTCGACGGGCGGTACCTGCTGGTCAACCGGCGCTGGGGCGAGATCCTCGATCTCACCGAAGAAGAGGTGGTCGGCCGCACCGACGCCGAGATCTTCCCCCCCGACCAGGCCCTCGACTACCGGCGCAACGACCTGCAGGTGCTGCAGACCCGCCAGCCGCTCACCATCGAGGAGCACGCCGTCATCGACGGGGAACGCCGCACGTTCCTCGCCGTCAAATTCCCCATCATCGACCGGGACGGTCAGGCCCGGGCCGTCTGCGGCATCTCGACCGACATCACTGAGCTGAAGCGCATCCAGGCCGAGTTGCACGAGGCCCGCCAGCAGGCCGACGCTGCCAACCGGGCCAAGACCCAGTTCCTGGCCAACATGAGCCACGAGATCCGCACGCCGATGAACGCCATTTTGGGGTTCGCCTACCTCGCCCTGCAGGCCGACCCGCCCCCCCGGCTGGCCGATTACCTGCAGAAGATCCAGAGCGCCGCCAAGGGGCTGCTGGGCATCATCAACGAGATTCTCGACTTCTCGAAGATCGAGGTGGGGAAGCTGACCCTCGAGCGCATCGAGTTCGACCTCGAGCGCGTCCTCGACAACGTCGCCGGCATGATCACCCTGCGAGCCCAGGAGAAGGGCCTCGAGCTGGTGCTGGCCGTCGAGCCGAACGTGCCGCGTCGGCTGCTGGGCGATCCGCTGCGCCTCGAACAGGTGCTGGTCAATCTGACCAGCAATGCCGTCAAGTTCACCGAGCGCGGCGAGGTGATCGTCGCCGTCCGCGCCCTGCCGGCCCCGGCTCCGGCGGCCGCCCCGCTGCCGGGAGCGACCGCCAGCCCCGCGGCGGCCAGCCGCCGCCCTGAGCAGGCCGCGGCCGCCAAGGAACCGGCGGCCGACGAGACGCCGGCCCCGCCTTCTGCCGAGGCCGACCGCCAGGCTCCCCGCCCCACGCCAGAGCCGGCCACGGATCCTGCGCTGGAGCCCGCGCGCGTCATCCTCGAGTTCCAGGTGCGCGACACCGGCGTGGGCCTGACCCCCGACCAGATCTCCCGCCTCTTCCAGCCCTTCACCCAGGCCGATGGCTCGACCACCCGCAAATACGGCGGGACCGGCCTGGGCCTCTCGATCTGCAAGCGACTGGTCGAGATGATGCACGGCACCATCGGGGTGTCGAGCGAGCCGGGCCGGGGCAGCACCTTCACCTTCACGGCCGAGGTCGGTCTGGCCGACGCCGCCCCCGCCGTCGTGCCCGCCGCCCTGCCCGATCTGCGCCATCTCTCCGTGCTGGTCGTCGACGACCATCCGGCTTCCCGCGAGTATCTCAGCCACGTTCTACGCTCTCTCTCGTTCGAGGTGGTCGAGGCCCGCGACGGCCAGGAGGCGCTGGCCATCCTCGACCGCCGGCCGGCCGACCGGCCGATCGAGCTGATTTTGATGGACTGGCAGATGCCCGGTCTCGACGGCATCGAAACCGCCCGCCGCATCCACGGCCGGCTCGGGGCCCGGCCGGCGCCGCCGCCCCCCACCATCATCATGGTCACCGCCTTCAGCCGCGACCGGGTGATGGCCCACGCCGGCGACGCCCCCATCGACGAGTTCCTGGTCAAGCCGGTGACGCCCTCGACCCTCTTCGATGCCATCCTGCGCGTGTTCAAGCAAGAGCACCCCCAACGTCGGCCGACCGCCCCGCCGCCCGACCTTCCTGGGCCTGACCTGCGCCGGCTGGCCGGTCGGCGAGTGCTGCTCGTCGAAGACAACGACCTCAATCAAGAGGTGGCCGTCTCTCTGCTGACCAAGGCGGGCCTGGTCGTCGAGACCGCCACGAACGGGCGAGAGGCCCTGCAGCGGCTCGAAGCCGGCGCCTACGAGCTGGTGCTGATGGACTGCCAGATGCCCGAGATGGATGGCTACGAATGCACGGCGGCGATTCGCCGCCAGGCGCGGTGGGCCCGCCTGCCCATCATCGCCATGACCGCCAACGCCGTCGCCGGCGACCGCGACCGCTGCCTGCAGGTGGGCATGAACGACCACGTCGCCAAACCGATCGACCCGGCGACGCTGTTCGGGGTCCTGGCCCGCTGGCTCCCGACCGAAGAAGGAAGTCCCGATCGGGGCGGAAGCCCCCAATCGGCCCCGGCCCTCGCCGCGTCTACCGGCCCTTCTCCGGCTTCGGCAGCAGCCCCGGCCTCGGCCACGGCTCTGGCTACGACCGCAGGCCCGCTCCCGCCGACGTCCCCCAGCCCTTCGCGCGAACCCGCCAGCGTGGCATCTCACCCATCGATCGTGGTTCCGGCCCCCGCTTCGACGGGCGAGGCGCCGGCTCCAGCCGGACCGGCGGCGCGCGCCGCGCGCGCGGCGCCCGAGCCGAACGCCCGAACGGAATCAGCGCCGAGGCCGACCACCGCCCCGTCCCCTTCCTCGGCGACGCCGCTCGTCGCCCAGCTCGAACGCCTGCCCGGTATCGACCTGCCGGCGGCCCTGGCCCGGCTCGGGGGCGATGCTGTCCTCTTGCGCAACCTGCTGCGCAAATTCCGCTCTCGCCATCTCGATTTCGGCGATCTGGTCATGCGCGCCATCGACCAGGGCAAATGGGACGAGGCCCGCCGGCTGGCGCACACCCTGAAGGGTGTGGCCGCCACGGTGGGGGCGCGCGGCTTGCCCGACCTGGCGGCCGAACTCGAGACCATCCTGGCCGAGCATCGGCGAGCCGAGGTCACTCCGGCGCTGATGGCAGTACAAGCCGCCCTGCTGGCCCTGTGCGCCCAGATCGACGACCTGCCCGACGAGCCCGGCTCCTCACCCCCGGCGGGCGGCCGTCGCGCCGCCGCGACGGTCCAGCCGCTGCTCGATCGGCTCATGAAGAGCCTGCAGGCCGACGACGCCGAGGCCATCACCCATTTCGGCCACCTGCGCGACGCCCTCACCGCCTGGCCCGAGGTCGGCCCCGACGTGCAGGCCCTCGCCCGGGCCATCGAAGCGTACACCTTCGACGAGGCTATCCCGCGGCTGGAGGCTCTGGCGAAGCGGCTCGCCACCCTCTAGGCGGCCAGCGAACACCCCGATGGTGCGGCGGTCGAGGCCAAGGGCCTAGGAAACCGCGGCCCTTCAGCCGAAGGGACGCCCCTGTTCCAGCTCGAGCAAACGCTGCTTGCGCCAGAGCCCCGCACTGTAGCCCACCAGATGCCCGTCGGCCCCGATGACGCGATGGCAGGGGATGACGATGGCGATCCGGTTGGCTCGATTGGCCTGGGCCACGGCCCGCACCGCCCGCGGCCGGCCGATGGCCACAGCCTGCTCGCGGTAGGAGCGGGTCTGCCCGTAAGGAATCGCTTGCAGCCCCTGCCACACCTGCGTCTGAAAGTCCGTTCCGCACAGGTGGAGCGGGATCGAGAACGACCGCCCCCGCCCGGCGAAATAGGCGGCGAGCTCACGGGCCAGGGTTTCGGCGATCGGGCTCTTCCCGGGCACGACCACCGCCCCGAGGGCCGCCCGCATCTGTTCCAGCCTTGCGTCGCCCCTGGTCTCATCGACGAACTCGAGGAGACAGAGCCCCTGGTCGGTCGTCGCGGCCAGCATCGGCCCGATCGGCGTCTCGAGCCGGCTAACGTGCATATTGACGGCTTCGACGCGGCTGACCGCAGCAGGCATGGACAAGAGGGACTGGCCTCCTGATGGTAGATGGGCGATCCACACGGACCTTCTCACCTTACCGCCGGCCTTGCCTGCTGGCAAGACCAGGGCAAAGCAAGCCGGCCAGGGCCGCGGTCTGCAGACGGCTCTCGCGGCCACGCTGCGTTACTGCCCGGCGCTGGCGATTAAGCCCGAGGGGCGGCTCACGGCCATCGTCGACTGCACTTTCAACCTGGGCGCGGGGCGACTGCCGACCTCGACGGTGCGACGACGGGGCCATCAGCGGGACAGGGCGGCCACCACGAGCGAGCTGTGGCGGTGGGTCTAGGGGGAGCGGCCGAGTTCTTCCTGATTGGGTCGATCATCGCGATGCCGAAGCAGATTGGTTGGCCAATGGTCACAACAGGGCTTGTTCGAGCCTCTGCTTGCGAGCCCGCCAGTCCGGCAAGATCTGTCCAAGCAAAGCGAAAAACGCTGAATCGTGATTCTTGTGCACCAAGTGGCAAAGCTCATGCACGATGACGTATTCGACACAAAGACGTGGGGCTTGCACCAAACGTGTGTTCAACGTCATTTGGCCGTTTGGCGACAAGCTCCCCCACCGGCGGCACATCTCGCGGACGACGATGCGTGGCCGCTCGTGGCCCATTCGCTGGAACGCATCAAAGGCATCTGTCAGCACGCCATCGAACACTTCACGTGCTCGCTTAAGATACCAGCATCGTAGGAGTTCCTTGACCTTGACGGGAGGCAGCTCCCCTGGGCTGATGACCCACATTTCGCCACGGGTCAGCGTCACTTGGTCCTCGTAGACGGCCGGATCGTTCGCCTTGACGCGCAAGCGGTACTGCCGGCCCAGGTAGCGATGCGATTCACCGCTCAGATACTGCCTCGGGGCAGTGTGATGCTCATACTGCGAGAAAGTAGCCAACTGCCGGCTGATCCAGGCGGCACGCAGACGGAGTCTCTCATTGATGGTCGCGTCATCGCACCCTCTCGGGGCGAGCACGACGACGCGTCCTCCGGGATAAACCTCGATGCCCAGCGTTCGCCTGGCCGGGCGCTCGACAATTTCGTAACGGATGATCTCATCGCCGTAGCAGACAACGCCACGTCGCTCGCTCATACCACCATCCGATGCCGCGCCAGCTGCATCGTCCGCTCGATGATGTCGTCCATCTCGCCGGTCGAAAGCAGCACGCCCTTCTTGTTTTTGACCTCGTCGTACAGGTAGTCGTCGATCTCGTTCATCGTTCGACGTTGTGCGTCCAAATCGTCCCAAAAGCCCACCTTCTTGTTGCGTTGAATGATCGTCCAGATATCGACGGCCGCGTCGGCGGCAAGGGTCGCCGCCACATCTTCCGCCTTCACATGACCGCTCACATAAGGCTTGAGAACGCCATACAAAGCTAGTGCGTTGTCATTGCCGGCCAATTGCGTTGGGGCGTCGTCACGGCGCCGGTTGACCACCGCATCTTTGACCTCGCTGACCTTGTTCAGGTATTCCAGGTCCGAGATGCGTTTGGCGCGGAAGTCGTCGATGGCCTGTTGGATGAGTTTCGAGAACTTTTCGTAGAACGCAGGGTCCTGTTCCAGGCGCTCGCTGATGGCCTTCTTGGTCGCATGCGCGATCATGTCGGCCTTCGCGGCGGTGGTCTTGTCTTCGCCTCGATCTTCGACCGCCTCTTTGAACGCTTTCTCGTCGAAGATGTTCACGGGCTCATTCAGGCGAACCACCTCGCTCGCCGAAATATGCGTGTCCAGCAGTTTTTTGATCTTGGGTTCGAAGTCGCGGTAGTCCACCGACTCGGCATAGCGCAATTTGACAGACGCCCTCAGATTCATGAAGCGTTTCAGATCGGTCTTGTACGACTGCAACTTCTGCTCGGGCGTCGAGGCGATGAACTGCGCCGATGACATCGCAATCGAGAGCGTCTTGCCGAAGGCCGCCAGCCGCTCATAAAACGTCTCCCGCAGCTTCTCGTCCGCCAGCAGCCGCTCGTAGGCCTCTTCGTCGTGCTGGTTCTTGACCTCTTTGAAGATATCCCAAAGATCGGCGTGGCGCTGCGGCAGCTTCTTCGCTTCCTCCTGGATGCTGACCAGGGCCCCGGCCAGGTCGGCCTCGTCGAAGCCCTCGAGGGCGCTATAGGTCGTGAGTGCCTGATCGAGCTCGCCCAGAATGCCGGCGTAATCGATGATGTAGCCGAACTCCTTGGACCGCGTCCCTTCGTCATCGTCATACAGGCGGTTCACCCGGGCGATGGCCTGCAAGAGGGTGTGCTCGCGCAGCGTGCGCGTCAGATACAGCACGGTGTTGCGCGGTGCGTCAAAGCCGGTCAGGAGCTTGTCGACGACGATGAGGATTTCGGGATCGTCACCATGCTTGAACTGGTTGATGATCTGCTTGTTGTACTCCTCCTCGGAGCCATAGCGCTTCATCATCCGTTCCCAGAAGGCCACGACTTCATTGGCCGGCTTGTCGTCTATCTCCTCGTGGCCCTCGCGGGTGTCCGGCGGTGAAATGATGACCTCGCTCGTCACGTGCCCGATCTCGTCAAGAAACTTCTTGTAGGTGAGGGCGGCCGCCTTGCTTGGCGCGACGAGCTGCGCCTTGAAGCCGGTGCCTTGCCAATTTTGCCGGTAGTGCTCGCTGATGTCGAAGGCACGCATGTAGATCGCCTGATCAGCCTTGTTGAGCATCTCTGCCCGGCTGTATTTCTTCTTCAGGTCCGCCTTCTGCGCATCCGTAAGCCCTTGCGTGTGGCGCTCGAACCAGGTGTCGATGGCCTTCTCGTTCTGCTCCATCTCCACATGCCGCGCCTCATACAGCAGGGGAACCACCGCGCCGTCCTTGACGGCCTGATCGATCGCATAGGTGTCGATCAAGCCGCCAAACTTGGCGAAGCTGTTCTTCTCCTTCTTCATCAGCGGCGTGCCGGTGAAGCCCAAGTAGCAGGCCATTGGGAACATCTGCCGCATGCGAGCGGCAAAACTGCCGAAATTGGTGCGGTGGCTCTCGTCGACCAGGATGAAGATGTCGGCCGATTCCTCGACATGCTTCTTGATCGACAGCGCCTTGTCGAACTTGTGGATGAGCGTGGTGACGATGTGCGCCTTGTTCTTGGAGACCAGCTCAAGCAGGTGGCGCCCGCTATCCGCCCGATCGGGCGTCAAACCACAGGCGGCAAAGGTGTTGCCGAGCTGCTTGTCCAAATCCACCCGATCCGTCACCAGCACGATGCGCGGGTTGCGGATGTCGTGGTCGAGCGCTAGGGCGCGCGCCAGCATCACCATGGTCAGTGACTTGCCCGACCCTTGGGTATGCCAGATGATGCCGCCCAAGCGCCGCCCCACCTCGTCCCGGTGTTTGACCCGTTCGAGCACGCGCTTGATGGCGAAAAACTGCTGGTAGCGAGCAACCTTGCGGATGCCAGCGTCAAACACGGTGAAACGAAACGCCAGATCGAGCAGCCGTTCCGGGCGGCACAGGCTGTAGAGCGTGCGATCTTGCTCGGTCACCTGGCGCTCGCCTTCCCGTTCCAACGCATCAAGGAACTGCCGTGCGAGGGCGAAGTCACCGGAAAAGAGTGCGGCCTTGTCCTCGGGCTTCAAAGGCGTGTTGACTGCCGCTGCGACCGCGGTCGCGTCATCAAGCTGCTCGCGCCATAGCGCCCAAAACTTCGCCGGGGTTCCGATGGTAGCGTAGCGCCCTGCATTCTTGTTCACGCCTACCAGCAACTGGATGTAGGTGAAGAGCTTGGGGATGTACTCCTCGCGCTGGTTGCGGATCATCTGCGATACCGCCTGCTCGACCTCCACCTCGGGCGACTTGCACTCGATCACCGTAAACGGAATGCCGTTGACGAACAGCACGATATCGGGGCGGCAGATCTCGACGCTTCGCGTGCGCTCGACCAGAAACTCGGCCGTGACGTGATAGACGTTGTTGGCTGGGTTCTTCCAGTCGATGTAGTTGAGCGTAAAGCTCTTGCTGTCGCCTTCGATCGACTGTTCCAGCGCCACGCCCAGCGTCAGAAGGTCATAGATGGCCTCGTTGGTTTTCAGCAGGCCGTCGTATTTGACGTTCTTCAGACGCTGGATGGCAGTTTGGATGTTCTCCTCGGAAAACAGGTAGCTCTGCCCTTTGTATTGGATGCGATTGATCTTCTTCAGCCGCTCGCGCAGCACCTCTTCAAGCAACACCTGCCCCCGCTTGCCCCCCCGGGCGTTAAGCGCCTGCTCGGGCGTGAGATAGGCATAGCCCAGGTTGATGAGCAGTTGCAGCGCGGGAATCTGCGAGAGGTATTTCTCTTTTTCGCGAAAGCCGTCCATCCTGTCATCCTCACGGTTGCCGGTCGTAGCCAGCCAGATCGGCATCGAGCGACCAAATACGCACGCGCGTCATGGGATGCAGGCGGCAATTCCGCTCCCATTCTTTGATGATGGACAAATCGGCCAGTGAAATACCCTCTCGCAGTTTCTTGACCGTCTTGCGGCGCATGACCATTTCCGGGAAGTCGCCCAGCCACCTCAAAAACTCATCGCGATCGGGAAAATGGGTGGCGCGGTAGGGAGCTTGGCCTTGGAATGCCTTCGTGACATCACCCACCAACTTCTCGCCAAAGCGCCGTCGAGTCTGTCCATCGGCCAGGTCGGCGATGTGGTTACCGGTTTCCCACACCGCTGCAAGCGGCAGCAAGAAATAATCCCCCGCGTTGATCGATCTACCGAACTCATTCAGCACCACCACCCGGTCCTGATTGAACCCTGGCACATCCAGCACATTGAGATAGACCGAGGTGTCGAGCAGCACGATGTCATTCATGGCGGCCCCCTTGCCGGATCGATTCCAGCCAGGCCAGGGCGCGAGCCTGCCGGTCCAACGCCTGCGGTTGCTTGATGAAGCGCTCCAGCGCGCCGCTGGAGACCAGGCCGCCGAGCGATTCTTGGGCAATCAGTTCGGGGTAGTCAGGCACGTCTTGCAGGCGCACCACGCGGCTCGCGCCATCCTGCGGGTCGCGGTAGCAAAACAGCACGTCAGGCAGGGCGGCATCCGGCAGGGCGTCAAGCATGGCTGGGTTGTGGGTGGACAATAGCACACGCAAGCTCCGCCGTTCGGCCAGCGCCCGGATGTTGGCCAAAAGATGCCGGGCGCGGCTGGGGTGAACGCCGTTGTCGATCTCCTCGATCACCACCAGGCTGCCCTCAGGGGCTGAGAGCATGGCCGCTGCGATCGACAGCACGCGCAGGGTGCCGTCCGACAAGAGCGACGCGTCAACAGGCCGCGAACGGCCACCAAAGGTCTCGGTAAGCTGCACCATCACCCCGCCGCGCGGCTCCTCGAGAAAGGACAACTCGCTGATGTCTTGCTCCGGCAGACTCTGGATGAGCGACAGAATCGCCTGGCGCTGGGTTTTGTACGGTTCGACCTCGCCTCGGGCCAGTTCCACGGCCTTGTCCCGGTCGCCGCCCCACAGGTGGTAGAGCACCGCCGAGAGGTTGCTCCCATCGCCCCGCAGCGTGCTGTCCGATGGAAAGGCGTACTCGCGCATCCGCGCCGGCACCGGGTCGAGGAACAACATGGCCGAGAGCCATTGTTCGAGCGCCTGGACCACGGGTGGAATGCGCTCGCGCGAGGCCTTGTGCGCAGCATCGAAGGTCGCCGGGCTGGTCAATTGGGTGAAGATAGCCTGCTGGTCGGAGCAGGTGACGTGCGGCTTATTGCGCCCCCTCGTGAAGTTGTTGTAAGCCACGCCGCAATCGGTGCCGCGCCCGCTGGAAGGTTGATCCAGCAAATAGAGCGGCACGCTGGCGCCTCCGTGCGTCAGAGTCTCGGCCACGATGTGCAAGCCATCGGCGCGGCGCTGCACAGTCATCGTCATTTGGTTCCATTCGACTTCGGCGGTTTCGGCGCCCAAGCCGAAGCCATCGCCCCGCTCGAACGGCAAATCCTTCACCGTGCCGCGCACCACGCGGTCACCGCTTTGCACCGCATACTGAATGGCAGCGAGCTTTTGCCCCTGCGCCAGCCAGGAAAGCAGACGCATTCCCTCGATGGCATTGCTCTTGCCCGAGGCATTGGCGCCGATCAACACCGTCAAAGACGCTAAGGGTAGGCGCGCCTGGCGGTAACTCTTGAAGTTTTCCAAGGTGATGGCGGTCAGCATGAGGCAGTCTCCTGGATGAGCTGGGCGGAGGCACGCTTGACGATGGCCTTGAACTGGTTGCCGTTGCGTTCATCGATCAGCTCGATATCAGGCCAGGCGCGCAATGCGCGCAGGATCCCGCTACCGAGGCCTCGGTAGGGCAGGAGCTTGGCCGCGAAAGAAGCGAGGATTGGATTGCGGATATTCGAGTTGCCGGCCTTGATGTTTTCGACGGTCAAATGGTTGGGCAGATGGCCGGGGCTGATGATCTCGACCCGATCGGCAAACACCAGCACCCGCACTGGCGCGCTGATGAAGTAGTCGCGGTGAATGAGCGCATTGGCGACCAGTTCTTCCCAGACGATGCGCGGAATCTCGGGCTGCCCCCGTGAGTTGAAACCTTGTTCTCCTTGCACAGCGCGGGTGTTGGCGATGATAAAACCCAGGGTCTGCTGAAACACATCGGTCAGCTTGCCAGTGATATCGCGGCTGTCAATGTAGCGCTGATCCTCGATATCGGTGCCGACAAAGGCCACGGCCTTGACGATGAAGGCGGGTAGCGCATACTGCGGCGCCTTGGCAAACAGAAGGGTCCCTGCCAGATTAAGCCGTCCCTGGCTCATCAGGTTCATGTTGGTCAGAAGCTGCGGCAGTGGTTGCTTGTGCTCGGTGAGCGGCTCGCCGAACTGCTGCTCGAAGAAGGCGGCGAAATAGGGCAAATCCAGATCGCTCACGCCCAGGCCTGCCACCGGCGTCTCATCCGCATGGACAAGACCGGCCTGCTGGAACAAGCGCTGGAGCTCCTCGCGCGAGGTGGCGCGGCGCTTGTCTGCCCCGCTCTTCACCCAGATGGCGCCGTTTTTGTCCATATAAGGCTTGCTTAACCCCTCCGGGATGGTCACCACCAGCACCGTGCCGTTGGGATGCAGCACGTTTTCAGTGAGCGGGTTCACCGCGGGCCGCACATTTTGCGAGGAAGTATTTGCGATCAATTGGTTCAGGCGATCGATATCCGCGTGCGACAAGCCGATGACCGTGCCATCGTTTTGTACGCCAATGAAAATCTGCCCGCCCGCGCTGTTGCTGAAGGCGACGATTTCCGCCGCCAGCGCGTCGGCATTGGTAAAGTTCTCCTCGAACTGATGGCGGCTGTCTTCGCCACGGCTCAAGACCTCGATCAGTTCTGCGGTTTCCATAGGTTGTAGACCTCTTTGCGTCGATCGAAGGCCTCGCGCCCGCCTTCCATGATATTGATGATGGCGTCCTGCACCGGACGGGCGTCGATGCTGCCGCTTTGCACCAAGATCTGCTGGTCCTGATAGCGGCAGGCGATCACCTGCTCGGCATCGCCCAGCACCGGAAAGTTCGCGTTGTGGGTCGCAAAGATGAACTGCACCTGAGGTTTCATCTCGCGCAGCAGCTTGATCACGTCGTCATAGATGGTCTGATTGTCCAGATCGTCTTCCGGCTGGTCGATGATGATCACGTCGTTCTGGCGCTGGCTGAGCACAAACAGCAGCAGGGCCGAAGCCCGCTGCCCGAGCGAATGGTGCTTGAGCTCCTTGTCACGGTACCGGACGACGAAACGGTTGGGCACCTGATAGCTGACAAACTCCACCAGGTTCTGCATGAACGTCTTTTCAAAAACCTGTTGGGTGCTGCCCGCTTTTTTCAAGGCGTTGGGCAAATCACGCAGCAGGCCGCCGAAATCGGCGTAATCCTCCATCACGATGCGCAGGGTGGTTTCCCGGATATTGCTGCCCTTGAAAAGCTGCTGCATGAAGCCGATGGCGGCGTCCTTGCCTCCTTTGAATACGGCCTCGATTTGCAAGGCGGCGTGGCCGGCGTTCACCCGGTCAAGCTCAGCTTTGATGGCGTTGAATTCACGCAGCCACAGCTCATTGAGCTTGTCGATCTCGGCCAATAGCGCATCGCGCAGGCTGCCCTGTTGTGCCTCCTGTTTGGCCAGCGCCTCCAGCATGTGCTCCGCTTTGGTTTTCCGCTGCTGTAGGGTCAAGAAGTCATCCGGCTGGATGGCGGTCAGGCCAGCTTGCTTGAGCTCCTGCGCCAATTGACGTTCCACCTGAGCGAACTCTTCTTGAAGGCTCAAGCGTTGGCTGTCGAATTCTTCCTGCCTGCCTTGCAGCCGAGAAAGAATGGCGCGCGCCTCCTGCTCGATGTTCTTGAGATCATCGATCTTGGCCACGAGCTGAGCGAATTCGGCGGAATAGGCCTTGAAGAAATCAGGATTCTGTTTGGAAACATAGCGCGTAGCATTCCGCAGCTCGTCCTCGTGCTCGGCAATCAGTTGCCCGAGGGCGAGCACGAAGCTGTCTCCCCGCTCCTTCATGCGAGCAAGGGCCGCAGCATCATGCTGAAAGCCCAGGCGCTTCTGCAGTTTGTCGGCAACCCCGTACTCTTCGAACTTCTTTAGCCGGAAGTTGGCATCGTTAAACTGGGCCTCGTACTCGCGCCTGAGTTCAGCAGTATTGCTGAGTTTGAGCCAGCGGCTTGCGGCCTCACGTACCTGCTGGCGTTGGGTTTCAATTTCCTCTCGCACTAAACGTAGCTTGTCACCCACCAGCTTTTCCACCAGATCGGCCTCGAAGCCTTCGCCGGTGCTGGAAAGGTCTTTCTGCCCAAAGTAGATCGGCTGGCGCAGCACGGTTTCCCGAATCGACACGCCTGGCTGCAACGTGCCGTTCAAATAGACATTCGGTGCCTCCCGGAAGATGCGGGAGATGGTGAATTCCTGCCCATAACCATCCACCGCGGTCAGCGTCACCTTTCCACCGCTGCCCAAGGTATGGCGCACCAGCTCGTCCTTGTACTTCACATCCTGCGCCTTTTCGCCACGGGGAATATCGAGTGCATAACGGACAGCCTCAAGAATGGACGACTTGCCGCTGCCCCGGATCCCGATTAGCGTGTTGAGTTCGGGCGAGAACGAGAGCGTCTGCCCGTCGAGGATGCCGCCTTCGAAACGAGCGCTGCGAATCCACGAACCCCGATGTTTAAGCGGCTCTGTGGCGACCCGCGCGGCCGGATCGGACAAGGCGAACTTGACGGCTTCAAAAGATAGCTCGCTCAGCTTGAGATAGCAGGCTTGTCCGCGCCCGATCTGATCGAGGCTTTTGGCGTCGCAGCCTTCGAGCTCAGCGGGGTACCAATCCTTGAACCAGGCCTGCACCTTGCTGCGGCTGGGTTTGCCTTTTTCTCCGCCATCGCGCGTGCGCACCTTCTGGAACCCCAGGGTATGGCGGCGGAAGGCTGGGTTACGCCCCAGCTCCTCCAGCCGGCCCCCATCGAGTTCGGCCCACAGGCCTTTTTTTTCCTCGACATGGGCAAAGACCAGAAAAAAATCAAGGCGCCGATCTTCGAGACTTTTGATGGTTTCCTGTAGAGACCAGTTGCTGCGTCCGTTCTCTTGCGCGTTTTCAGCCGGTGCTTTGCCGATGAAAGCGCTGGCGAGAAACGAATTGATGTTATCGCGCCCATCGATCCATGCATCCGAGAAAACGATGAGCGTATGGATGCCATTGGCGCCGTCGCCGACGAAAAACTCGACGCCGGGCAGCAGCGCAATCCCCTTTTTCTGCGCTGTCTTGCGCAGCGCTTTGAACTCCTCAACGTCGAACTTGTTGTGATTGGTGATGACACCCAGACGGATCGCGGCTTTCTCCAGAGCCTCCACGTAATGGCTGTAGTAGAAGCTATCATCGCCCGTGTATTTGAACTCACGATCCGCACGGGTGTGCAGATGAAAATCGGCGCGCACCCACTGTGCGCCTTGCGCGAATACGATGCTCATGGGGCGATCTCCTTGAGGATGGTGGGCGAGGCGGCATCATCTTCAACCGGCATGCGCCATTTCCTGGTCAGGAGCTTTTGCATCAGGCCACGTTTTTGGCGTTTGAGGGCGTCGAGGGAACGGGAAAGCAACGCGATTTCCTCGCGCAGCGCGTTGAGATAGCGGGCGATGCTGGTTTGGGTGGCAAGGTTTGGCAGGGGAATGTGGATACTGGCAAACTCGCTGAAAGATACTGTTTCGCGCACGCTACCTTGAGCGCTCTTCTTGAGGCGTTCGCGGGCCTCGTGCGAATCGAGCCAGTGAAGAAAATAATCCGAATCAACCCGGGAGGTATCGAGCGCGAAGACCACATACATGGGGCTCAACACGCCTTCATCCCAATCATCTAGGCGCGCAATGGAGCCGACGTTGATGCGCGACGGGTTGTATGCATATTGGCCGCGACGGACGATTTTGTAATTCGATAAGTCGTCGCTGGCGACACGGCGCTCGAATTGTTCCTCGGGCAACACGAAGCCACGTGAATTGGTGACGCTAAGTACGCGAGATACCATCACTTCCCGGTTTCTCTCGGAAACTTCGTAGGCGAAGTTGCCAATAGGCCGCCGCGGATGCTGACCGCGGCTGATGAGACGCGAGAGTGCATGGGCAAAAAACCGCTCCTTCGCTGCGATCAGACGCTCGGTAGTTTCGATGGCTGTGTCCCAGTTAGTCAGCAAATCTGCAATTCGATCCTGCTCGTCTCTAGATCTCACTTTCCCGAGTTCTCCGGTACAGTCCTTGGAATTTTGGTTCTTCGCTGTTTCGTGTGGGTTCGCCCCGTGAACCTTGTGGCCTGTGGGATCCCTTGCTTTGGGGGCGCGGCGGCCCAGGATTGCCGCGAGCGGCAACCTGGGGCCCATCCGTCGCTCCGTTTCCCCGAACCCCAGGGCCAGGGGCCGGCCTTCGCCTGCCCCAGGCCAAAGGGTATCGGGAAAACGGTCCCACAGCAAGGGCTGGCCTTGGCTCAACGCCGTGTTTGCCTTTACCCACTTCAAATAGCGAGGCCCCCTTGCTCAACCGCCCGCGGCCGCCGAGCACGCGGTATTCGTTGAAGGCGAGGAATTTGTCAACGGCGGCGACGAACTCGGCCATGGTGAAGAGGCGCCGGTTTTCGAGCAGGTTTTCGATCGAGACGCTGCGCTCCAGGCGCTTGATTTCGGGCTCGCTGGGGAAATTCTTGGCGATGGTGACGTTTGAGGGCAGGCTGCGCCTGGCTGGCGCATTTTTCCAGGTGGTGAGCCCCATGTTAGGCGCAGCGCGGTCGGCTTTGGCGTGGATGATCTCGGCGGCGGTTTGCTCAGTAATGGCGTAGGGGAACTTGTTCTGCACCGTGGCGAAGAAATCCTGGGCAAGCTCGCTTTTCGGGTCGTAGTCGATGCTGCACTCGGCGAAGATGTCGGTGATCTGCTGCCAGATGCGCCGCTCGCTGGCGCGGATGGAGCGCACCCGCTCCAAAAGCTCGCAGAAATAGTCTTCGCGGAAGGCCTGCTGGCCCTGCTTGAGGCGCTCGTCGTCGAGCACGAAGCCTTTTTTGATGTACTCCTTGAGCACGCCGGTGGCCCAGGCTCGGAACTGGGTAGCGCGGCGGGAGGGGACGCGGTAGCCCACGGCGATGATGGCGTCGAGGTTGTAGTATTCGAGCGAGCGCCGCACCTGTCGGCCGCCTTCTGTTTGAACCGTTTCCATTTTGGAAACGGTTGCCTCACGGGCGAATTCGCCGGACTCCAAGATGTTCGTCAGGTGCCTGGAAATGGCCGGCACGCCGACGCCAAAGAGTTCGGCCAATTGCGCCAGGGTCAACCAAAGGCTCTCGGCCCGCACCCGCACGGGCCCTTTGCCGCTTTCATCTTGGGCGGTGGAGAGCAGGAAGGGGGTTTCACCCGGCACGGGCGAGAAGGGGCCGAAACTTGATGTGGGCGGCGGCGGCTTGCGGCTCATACGCCTTCCACGCCCAGCGTCTTGAGGTGCTCGCGCATGCGGGCGCGGACGTCGGCAAGCTCCTTTTCCAGTTGTTCGATTTCGCGCTGCACGGCGGCGACGTCGATTTCTTCCTCCTCCTCGAAGGTGTCGACGTAACGCGGGATGTTCAGGTTGAAGTCGTTTTCGGCGATCTCGTCGAACGACGCCACGTAAGCGTACTTGTCGACGTTGCGCCGCGCGGCCACCATCGAGACGATCTTCTGAAAGTGCTCTTCGGAGAGCTGGTTCTGGTTCTTGCCGGGAATGAACTCGCGGCTGGCGTCCACGAACAGCACGTCGCGCACGTCCTCGCGCGGACCGCCTTTCTCACGGGCGCGGTCAAAGAGCAGGATGGCCACCGGGATCGAGGTGGTGGGGAACAGTTTGCCCGGCAAGCCCACGATGGCATCAAGCAGATTTTCCTCGATCATGGCGCGGCGGATGCGGCCTTCGACGCCGCCGCGAAAGAGCACGCCATGCGGCACAACGACAGCGACCCGGCCTTCCCGCGGCAGGGCGCGCTCGATCATGTTGGTGATGAAGGCCCAGTCGCCCTTGGACTTGGGCGGCACGCCGCGCCAGAAGCGGTTGAAACGGTCATGCTCGGCGTGCTCGGCGCCCCATTTGTCGAGCGAGAACGGCGGGTTGGCGACCACCACATTGAACTTCATCAGCCGGTCGCCCTCGATCAGCGCCGGGCTGTTCAGGGTGTCGCACCATTCGATGCGCGCGGCGTCCTTGCTGTGGATGAACATGTTCATCCGCGCCAGCGCCCAGGTGGCGCCGTTGACCTCTTCGCCGAACAGGGCGTAGTTGTGGCTGCCCTGCGCCTCGACCCACTGCGCAGCTTCGATCAGCAAGCTGCCCGAGCCGCAGGAAGGGTCGCAAATGCGGTCGCCCGGCTTGGGGTTGGCGAGCGCGGCCAATAGCCGCGAGACCATCTTGGGGGTGTAGAACTCGCCGGCCTTCTTGCCGGCATCCGAGCCGAAGCGTTGGATGAGATAGATGTAGGTATTGCCGATGACATCTTCGGACACTCGCGACGGGCGCAGATCGAGCTTAGCGAAGTCCTCCAGCAGGGTCTTCAGACGGCGGTTGCGGTCCTTGGCCTTGCCGAGGTTGGCCTCGCTGTTGAAGTCGATGTTGCGAAACACCCCTTCGAGTTTGGCCTTGTTGGCGTCCTCGATGTGGTCGAGCACGATGTTGATCAGCTCGCCGATGTTGGGCTCGTTACGGCGTTCGTACAGCGCATGGAAGTCGCCGAGAAAGCGATCGATGATACGACTCTTGCCGGTCTCTCGATCGTCTTCTTTCAGCTCGACATAAGGCAGGATGAAGCGCTCGCGCTCGAGCTTGCGGCGGATACGCTCATCGTCATCGCCGTATTGCGCCTTGTACTCGGCATAGTGGTCGTGCCAGAGGTCGCTGATATACTTCAGGAATAGCATCACCAGGATGTAATCTTTGTATTGCGCGGGATCGATCACGCCACGAAAGGTGTCGCACGCCGCCCAGGCGGTGGCGTTGACTTCCTGTTGGGACAACTTTTTATTCATTTTTGCTCCTTGATCCCAGACTTGGGCCACTATCCTTGCCCGCTATTGCGTTGCCATTCCTTAGGCGGACAGCTTCGCTTGACGCAACAAGATGCCATCAAGCAGCGCCTTGCGGCGTGCTTTCAATTTCTCCAACAAGGCTGCCTCGCACGCCGCGAGCCGGGCAAGCTCGACGATGCTTCGCTGTTTCTCCAGCGGCGGCAAAATCACTGCGAGCTGATCGAGCACTCCTTTGCCGATCATTTTCACAGCCGTTCCGGCCGCTTGTCCGGCAAGCTTGGCTTGCGTGGACGGGTGGTTGATGAACCACTGCAGATAGGCGGGTTCGACGAACTCGGCCTTTGGCCGGATCAGGAGCATCGGGGCAGCAAGCAGCGTTCGGTCAAGGTCTATAGCAACCAGGGCAGCCGAGTTGGTTATTCCCCGCGAACGAAAGAGGAGGTCTCCCTTTTGCACGAAATGGCGAACCTTCAGCTCGGGCATCTGAACGCGGACCAGCCCCTCAGGATGGAGGAGGTGGGTGTCATCAATGTCCTTCATCTGGATCACGGCGACATCACCTTTCACGGCCACCTCCAAACGACTGCGGAACGAGTAGCCCATGCGGACTTCAGCGATATCGGCAAGCGCAGAAATCATTATGCAATAATCAAGTTATTGCATTCAATGAAACTAAACATAGGCCGATTTTAAGCCCTCCCGACGAGGTTGTCAAGTGCTGTAATAAAATTTCTGCTATCTTATTTCGGCGTGACCGCCACGAGGTACGGTAGCTTCGTGGCCTTTGCAGCCATGAGGCGCGGCTTCATAGCAGGCTTCGAGCGCGGCTTCAGGAGCCGACTGGCGAGCAGGCTCGGTCTCGAAAACGCGTTTTCTCAAGACGACTGCCCGCAGGCAAAACGCCTTGATATTTGGCCGTAAGGGTCAGACGCACGCCGGTTTCCGCGTCGGCAACCAAAAGTGCTATGATGGGGTTGACCTTCGATCGGATCAAGGACATCAGTCACATGTCGCCGCTGTCTGTCACTGCGCCAGTCGCCTTCCGCCTGGGCCGCTGGCTGTGCCGTGCCTTGGGCCTCGTAATGCTCCTGGGCTGCATCCTGCTTCCCGTCTGGGTGGGGGCGGCTCCCTGCCCGGCCTGCGGCACCGACCTGCCCAGCTCGCTCAAATTCTGCGGGATGTGCGGGGCCCCCATCGCGCGCGGGCAGCCACCCGCCGCCGCACCATCAGCGCCGCGTCTTGCGCCAGTTTCCCCTCAGAAGCCTGGATCGAGCTTTCCGGCCGCTCCGGCCCGGGGTCAATCCCCTACCGTGCCGGCGCCTCCCTCGACGTGGCCGCCGGCCCGCCCGAGCGCCACCGGCCAGCCTGCGCCACCGGGTCAGCCCGCCGCGCCTTCCCCTCTGGCCCCGACCGGGAAGGAGGTAGCGCCCGAGCAGTTCCGGCGACTGATCGAACCTCTGGAAGCCCACGAGCCAGCGCTGTGCCTTTCCCAACTGCACCTGCCCCAGGTCCGGACGCTCATCCAGCATACCCTGCAGCCTGGGCTCGCCAAGCTGCAGCAAGGGGTGGCGGCCCGCGGCTGGCGGCTGACGCCTGCGCAAGCCCGAGTATTGAGCCTCTACCGCGAGCGGTATGCCGCCATCCTGGAATGGTCGGGCACCCTGGGCAGCGAACGGAACGTGCTCTTCGCCCGCGTCGGCCAACTGGCGGCGCTGCAGGCCGGCCTGCTCGCCGTATGCAATGACGATGCGCTGGCGGCCATCGAAGCCATCACCGACGTGTATGCCCGCGAGCTCCAGAACCTGATCGCCCGCACCGACCGGCTCGAAGAGAAGGCCGGGTTCGAAAACCCCGGCGTCGCCTACCAGATCCGGCGTCCCGATCTGCCGCCCGGAACCGACGCCTTCCCCTTTTCCTTCTGGATCGAACCGGCCGGCCGCCGGATCGGCGACCGTATGCAGGTCACCGACTTCGAGGGCCGACTCCTCGGCCGCCTGCAGTTCGTGGCCGAGAAGGAGGGCCGCCGCCATTACACCGGCACCATGTCCCGTCGCGCTTTCGCCGCCTTGTCGTCGCGCCAGGTCTGGGTCGAATACGTCACTCGGACGACCTTCTCGACCTCCTGGAAGAAAGAGCGGCTCCGTCTGTTCCTGTTACCCGGCCTGCCAGCCGGCAGCGAGGCCGGGTACGAATATGAAGCCCTGCACGGCACCGCGCCGGAAGCCGTGCGCTTGCGCTTCCTGCAAAGTCTCGGTCGCTCCTGAGCCGCCCGCTCCCTCTTTGCTCGCGCGCGTCCGCGCCCTCGCTGGCGCGCCCTTTTCGGCGCCGATGCCCCGGACAGCTCGGAAGGAAGCGGCCCGGCGCCCCCGCCCAGAACCTGCCCCCCGGCGCGCCTGGGTCAGGCGACCTGACGGATGATCCGCCGCACGGCCATGACGGCGACAACGAGGATGGCCAGCAGGACGCTGGCGATGATTCCCCCCCAGGTCAGATCGGAGGTATTTTCCTCGATGCCATAGGTTTGTTCCGGTGGGATCTGGATCGGCAGATTGGCCGCCTCCTCTTCGGGGGTGAACCGGACGATCTTCGGCTCGAGCGCCGCATCGACCTCGATGGCCTTGAACGGCGACCAGACCCGGGCCGTGATCGTAGCCGGCATCCGGAATTCGGCCGCCACCGCATCGCCGATCACCACCCGCACCACGGCCTGGCTCTTGCCAAGATGGGGAGCCCATGACGAGTAGTTGTGGACCCAATAGCGGTAGGACCCGGGAGGCGGATCCAGCAAGGTGATGGTTTCGGGGCCGCCGCCGTCGATGTCGTCGACGTCGAGTTCGGCGCTGTGGCCCTCCCCCTCGTGCTTTTTGGCGGAATAGTAGACGTGGGCGAGCGAAGCGCACGCGCAGACCACGTGGGAATCGAGATCGGCGGGAATGTCGGGCCCCAACCCCCAGTTCAACACGATCTGGATGCGCCGATTCTGGGTGAGACCGACCGCCTCCATCATCATGGTCATCGTGGTGGTGATGGTCTGCGGCGCCGCGCCCACCTCGATGACAGTGCCGGGAATGTAGACATAGCCTGCTTTGGCGAACGCCGCCTGGTACCTGCCGGGCGGCAGGTTCAGCACAAGCTGGCCCGCGGCGTCGGTGGTGCCGCTGGCCAGCGGGGTTCCCCCCTCGGCCGACGAGACCTCGATGAGCACGCCGGGCAGCACCTTCCCTTTGATCATGGAATCGTTGACCTGGAAGGTCACCGCCGTCTCCTGGGCGGTCAGCATCCTCCCCAGGAGGAGGAATACCAAGAACAGGCCTCCGGCTGCCTGCCAGGCGCGCGCTACACCCTGGACAAGCGCCCGCCGCCCCCCCCTGCAGCAACTTCTCGACACCGGGACAGCCAGCCTCGCCATAAATCTTCTCCTCTCGCTGAACGTTTCGGTCATGCTACGCCGCAGAACAGGATTCCACAAGCCGTGTTGGCTAACCCAGGGCACCGTTTTGCGACGTTGCCCGATCAGCCTTCCCCACTCAGACGTACCACCTTGTGAAGAGTCTTCTCCAGCGCCCAGGGTTCTGCTATACTGGGGCGCACCGGGGAGACCGGGGCCTTGTCCTCCCCCACGGGAGCGACGGTCGATTCCAGCCAGGCAAGGACCTGCCGCATGCGCTTGATCATTCGTGACACCACCGGCCGGGTGCTGCATTCCGGCCCCGTTCTCCCCTCCAACCGGGGTCTCCGGATCGGCAGCGGCGAAACCTGCGATATCCGCCTCAAGCGGCTGGGCATCGCACGGGAACACGCCCTGCTCACCGTGAACGCCCAGGGCGAGGCTTCCCTGCAAGATCTGCAGAGCCCGTTCGGCACCTACGTCGACAACCGCAAGATTCCGCCCGGGTTCGTCGTCACCATTCCGCCGGGCGCCAAGGTCAAGCTGGCCGACGCCGTCATCCTCGAAATCACCGAGGCCGCCCCCGAGGGCGAGGCGCCCGCCCCCGCCCCCAGCTCGACGGGCGTGGGAGCGCTCGAATCGAGCATCTTCCCGTTCTTCCTCACCCGGAACGAGCAGTTCGTCCACAAGGCCTTCCAGGAGGCCTACGCCGCCATTCCCGAGCGGTACCACGATCTGTTGCGCGAGCTGGCCGGGCGCCTGACCGAGAAGGTGCGCGAACTGTCGGCCGTGCTCGAGGTCTCGTTCGCTCTCAACTCGATCTTCAGCTTCCAGCGGCTGCTCGAGTTCTCCATCGAGATGGCCCTGCGCGTCACTCTGGCCGAGCGCGGCTTCATCATGCTGTACAACGAAGAACTCGACCGGCTCGAGACGGTCGTCGTCCGAGGCATGGCCCCCCGCGAGATCGAGAAGGACATGCTCGCCGCTTCCACGCTGGTCTCCCGGTGCTTCCGCACCGGTCAGCCCTTCGTCGGCAGCGGGGCCGACCTCGAAGAGGCGGTGCCGGCCGTGGTCCGACCGTCCGAACGAGGCATCACCGCCATCGCCATCACCCCGCTGCGCATCGAGAACTCGACCATCGGCGTCCTGTATCTCGACACGAAACGCCCCGGCGCGACCTTCCCCTCGGCCGTCCTCGAGATCTTGAAATTCTTCGCGGCCCAGGCCTCGCTGGTCATCCATCGCGCCCGCCTCTTCCATCTGGCCACCACCGATGGCCTGACCGGCCTTGCCAACCAGAAACATTTCCACCAGCGGCTGCTCGAGGAGTTCTGCCGCTCGATCCGTCACAAGAAGCCGCTTTCGCTGGTCATGCTCGACCTCGACCGGTTCAAGATGATCAACGAGGTCCACGGTGAGCAGGCCGGCGACCAGGTTCTCAAGAAACTGGGGCGCCTGTTCCGCTCCGGCATGCGCGTGCACGACCTGGTCGCCCGCTTCGGGGGCGATGAATTCATGCTGTTGCTACCGGAAACCCCGATCGAAGGCGCCTCGACCGCGGCCGAGAAGCTGCGCGCCATGATCGAATCGACCTCCTTCCGGGTCGGCAAGAAGGCGATCCGCCTCACCGGCAGCTTCGGCGTCGCCTGCACCACCGCCTCCATGACCAAGCCCATCGAACTGGTCCAGGCCGTCGAGAAGGCCCTGGGCCGAGCCCAGAAACAAGGGGGCAACCGCGTGGTCGTCCACGCCCCGACCAGCCGCCGGCCCGAACCCACCAAGGCCGGCCGTGAGCGGCCCCCCAGCAAGGAAGGAACGGAACGGCCCTGAGCCATGAAGAAACTGACCGACCTGCCCGACCTCTCCGGCCTGCCCCCGCTGCCTCGCGAGCTGCGCGACCTCGACCGGCTCGCCGGTCTGCCCACCGAGGCGTCACGCCCGAGTTCCCTGATCGACGAGGTGGCCCGCTCGCTGGCGCGCAAGTCGCCACCGCCCGCCGATCCGGCGACCAGCGACGATGACCGCGCCTGGCGAGCGCACAAGCTGTTCGCCGACCTGCACGAGAGATACGGACGCCCCTTCCGCTTGTTCGTCGGCGATCTGCTCGACGTGCTGCTGGGCGGGCCCATGCAAACCAAGTTCCTGAGCGAACTGATGGATGAGCGGATCCGTCGGTTGTCGCGCCCCCCGCCAGCGACCGAACCCGCCAGCGACAGCAAGAACGGGAAAGGCCCCAAGGTGCCGGTCGTGCCCAAAGCGGCCATGCCGCCGACCATCCAGATCGGGGGGGAGCCCCGCTTCCATTCCCGCTCCTTCCTCAAGCGCAAGGCCATCCTGGCCGCAGTCTTCCTCGACAGCGAAGAGTATCCTTCCTTCCTCAAGCTGCTGAAACAGATCTCGACGGTCTGCCGCGAAGAACTCAAAGCCCAGGACACCTTCGTCGTGCCCACGACCCGCGCCGACCAGCAGGCCGCCCTCCGGCTCGTCGTCGACGAACTGAAGAACGAGATGACCCAGGGCGGGCTGGTGCGCGCCTGGCTCCTGCTCGAAGCCGGCGACTTCCAGGATCTCGAGTGGGTCTTCAACGAGACCCGCACCTTCGGCCTGGTGCGGCCGACCTTCTACGAGGACCTCGACAAAGCCTATCGCGAAGCCAAGAAGATGCTCAAACTGCTGGTCGCCGAGTTCAACGACCCGGCGGGCGGGGGCCCCGACAAGCGCGAGGCCATCATCGACTACCTGCAGGACATCCTCGAGGTCTTCACGCATCATCACTTCGTCCTCAAACATTTCAACCAGACCCGGCCCTCGGTCAGCCGCGCCGAGTTCGAAAGCCACAAACGCGAATGGCAGAATCGCCTGGATACGCTGCGGGCCGAAACCCAGGGCCTGCGCGACACTCTCCGGCAGACCGCCATCGAACGGGATCAGGCGCTCGCCGACGCCCGGGCCCTCCGCCAGGAAGCTCAAGAGCTGCGGCAGAAACTGCAGAAGCTCGATCCGGTCGAGGTCCAGAAGCAGATGCAGGCCATGGAATCCCGGATGAATCAGGCCTTGCGTGAACGAGACGCCCTGCTCGAGGAGGACGCCGAACTGCGCACCATCATCCGGAACCTCGACGCCGAGAATCAGCAACTGACCCAGAAACTCCGCGAACTGAAAGCGATTCCCGACGAGATGGCCAAGTCGGTGGCGGGCCTGCTGGCCGGCAAACGGGTCGTGGTCTTCGGCGGCGTCGGCCGCGACCACTACCGGCCCGTGCTCGAAGAGGCCGGGGTGCGTGACGCCGATTACGAATGGTACGAGGGGTATCACACCATCAGCCAGGCGCGCACCGCCGAAATCGTCGGCCGCTGCGACGTCATCGTCGTGATCACCAGTTATGCCGGCCACCTGCACACCTGGCAGACCCGCCATGCCGTCGGCCCCCATCAGACCCTGTTCCTGATCCATAGCAGCGGGGCGGGCTCCCTCCGTCAGCAGATCCTGGAGAAATTCAAGAAATCTCCCGCCCCCACAGGAGGATGATGTGAGCCAGCTAAATCCCCCCCGTCGACCTGCCGTTTGGGGTGACGAAGGATGACACCCGAGGAACTCTGGCGAGAAGCCGTCCGTGGGTCTCAACCGGCCTGGGAAAAGCTCTACGCCATGTTCGGGGGGCGGTTGTACCAGTTCTTCCTGAAGAACACCAGCCAGCCCGAGCTGGCCATGGACATGACCCAAGGCGTGTTCGAACGGCTCTACCGGCATCGCGAAGCGTTCCACACCGGGAGTCTGCAGACCTGGATCTTCCATATCGCCCGCAACCTGCTGATCGACGAGTGGCGCCGGAAGCCGCACCGGGAGGTGCTGGCCGACAACCCGCCCGAGGTCGCCGATCCGGGCGTGCGGGTCGAGGATTGGGTGATCCAGAAACTCGACCGGGAGCAGATGGTGAAATTGATCGATACGTGCCTGCCTCAACTGGCCGAAGACGACCGGATCATCATCGGTCTCATCTACCTGGGGGGGCTGTCCATCCCTGAACTGGCCAAAGTCACCGAAGTTCCGCTGGGGACGGCCAAGACCCGGGTTCGTCAGGCTCGCCTGCGCCTCGACCGGCTGCTGATGTCCTGCCTCGGCGCCCACGGAGAGAGGGAAGTGGCATGAACTGCGAAGAACTCCGCGAACGACTGGGCGATCCCACCACCCTCCCGGCGATCGAGACCGACGATGAGGCGATGCGCCACATCGCCGGGTGCGAGCCCTGCCGGGCCTGGCTGACCTACGAGAAGCAGCTGGCCAGCGGCTTCGCCCAGATCGGCAACCGCTGCCCCCCGGTCGCCCTCGCCGACCGCATCATCGCCATCCCCGCCGAGGCGCGTCGACGGGCCGCCGAACGCACCCCCTGGTGGCTGGCCTGGTGGCGCCGGTCCTGGTGGCCGGCCGCCCTGGCCGGCGGCGTGGTCGGTCTCTTCCTCGCCCTCTCGGTAAGCTGGCTGACCCCGGCCTCGCCCCGGGTCGGCCCGACCCTCCAGGCGCCGCCCGCGCCTCTGGCGCTGGCCCGCCGAGAAGAGAAGGCCAAAAGCGCCCCCCTCGTCGACACCGTAGAGACGGCCGCCCCTCTTCCCGCGGCGCCTCAGAGCCAAGAAGGTCTCGCCCCACTCGAGTCCAGCTCTGTCGGTCAGGGCCCCGGGGCCCCCGCCGCCGCCCTGCCCATGCCCGGCCCTGACGTCAGCGGCCAACCCGGGGGCTCGCCCCCCACCGCCGTGGCCCTGATGGCGGCAGCGACCGAAGAAGCGACCGCCCAACCCGCTGACGCCTCGGCCGTTTTCGAGGTCGCTCGCCTCGATCCTGGCGCCCCCGACCTCGAGACCAATCCCCTCCTTCCCCCTCCCGCCCTTCCGTTGGCCATGCCGCGGCCCGCCGCTTCGCCCGCACCCACGCCGCCCGCGCCGCCCGTGCCGGCCGTGTCGCGGGCTCGCGAAGCCCCCCTGCCGGATGAGATACCGGTGCGGCAAAGCTTGGCTCTCGATTCCGCGCGCGTTCCCGCCCCCGCCCCCCAGGAGGCCGAAGGGTTCGCGGCCGATTCCCTCCCCATCGTGCGGGGAGAGCCGCTTGACGACGATGCTCTGCGCCCCCGCCCCTTGCCCGCCGCCCGACCGTCCTCCCTGCCCGCCACCAAAGCCCGGGTTCAGCTGGCCCCAGCGGGTCCGACCGACCCCTTCGCGCCCAAGATCCGCCCAGGTCCTTCGGCTACCCGCGGCGAACTGCTCCTGGCCAAGGGAACCGGTGAAGCCTTGGCTGAACCTCTTGCGCGAGAGGGCGCCGCCGACCGGGTCGCCAAAGATGAACGACCGCCGCCGGGCCGGGTCGCTCCCTTCGCCGCGCCGCCGCCAGCGGCGGCCCCCACCCGCCCGACCCTCACCTTCAAGAAGGAACTGCCTCCCGCCCGAATCGCCAGCCTGCCGCGCGATCAGCGGAACTCCAAGGTCGAAGCGGTCCTCGAGGCCCATTCTCGCGACGTCAAAGAAGGCCCCATCGACATCAACCATTGGGTCATCAACGACTGGATCTCGGTGAAGGAGCGCATCTTCCTGGCCCCCCCGCCCGGCTACCACTGGGTGGCCATCCGGCGCGGCTCCCGCTGGGAGGCATCCCTCCAGAAGATTTCCGGGCCCTGAGAGGGTTGGTGCTCAGGGCCAGGTGATGGCTCACGATCGTTGCTGCTGCTCTGAGCCTTCCCGGAACCAAGAAAGCGAGCTTCGCCGGCCCATCCTTTGATCCGCTGGCTTCTCCCCCTGGCGAGAGAGACATAGGCGGACCATCTGTTCGGGTTCCGCACCGCCGCGAAATGGTGGTCTGGAGGCCCCTGGGGTTCCCGCCAAGCGTCGCCTGACACCATCGCCCCCGTCCCCTCCCGACGCTACTCAACCGGCCAATGGTCCTACACCGGTGGCCATTTTTTTGTTTCCCCGCCCCCCGTCCCGGCGTGACTCCTGGTAGATCAACGCCATCGGAGGGTATATGCAATTTTTTCCATCTCGCTGGGTGATGCGCACCGTCGTCATGGTTCTTTGGGGAACGCTGCTCGGAGTCACGTGCGGGCCGGGTGGTGGTGCTCCTCCCCTGCCCCCAGGGACGCCCCCCTGCACATCTCCGGGGCCCTTCATGGCCATGGAATGGCTCTCCCTTCTGAATCGGGTGATGGCCGCCATTTCCCGATCAGATGAGGCTGATCAGCCAGGCATCATCTACGATCCCGACGAATGCGCCTGGTATATTCATCTTTCAGACATGGACGATCCCCCCGCTGGTTGGCAGGGAATCCTCATTCTGAAGGCTCGGCCCCGAACCGACCGCCGACACCTCCAGCCAGGCGACGCACTTTCGGCGATGATCTTGCTCGACGTCGACCATCACACTCTCTGGTGGCTGTTTCGGGGCCAGACTCCGTGGTCGAAGGCCAGCCTGCCCCAGGATTGGGAAGGCTGGCTTCGGCAAGCCCCCACCGGGCAACGACTGGTCTTTCGCTGCATTGGCTCAGAATCCCCGGAAGAAGATCCCCTCTTGGTTCAGACCTGGTTGCCCCCTCACACCTCGCTGATTCCGGCTCTCCATCCTTTCCTATAGTGTGCGCTATGTCCTAGCCGCGTCTGGCAAATTTTGCATGCCAACGCATAGGCAACGGGGCTCATGTACCCAGTTCTTGGTTGAACAGGAAGAATCTCGGCTCACCCTTCAAATCCTGTGGGACACGCTAGAACCCTCCAGGGGCCCACTGTACGAGAGCTTTTCCCCTGAGAACATTCCCTCAAGCTGGCACACGCGCGGGGCCTGGTATTGGACCGTCATCCTCTCTCGGACATGTTCCGCAGGCGACTCAATGGCCATGCACCCTTGAAGTCCCGAGCGGGCACGCGACATCGCGCCGCAACGCCGCTCGACCGATCCACTCGCCATTTGGCACGTAAGTTGCGCATAAGTTGGCGGAAATCACCAAGGAGGTCCTTATGAAAACTGAACAGATCGTCCGGCTGGTCGCCGGCACCATGGTTACCGCCAGCGTGATCCTGTCGCAGTTCCACCACCCCGCGTGGGCCCTGCTGACCATCTTTGTGGGGTTGAATCTGTTCCAATCCGCTCTGACCCGGTGGTGCCTGCTGGAGGACATCCTGCGCCTTGCGGGGTTCGAATCCTGCTGCGCCGAAGCTCCTGCCCGCAAGGAGGCCTGATCACCATGAGTACCAGCGTCCTGGTGGCCAAAGCTCTCCCTGCGTTGGCTGGCGCCCTGCTCGGCTTCCTCTACTACAAGTTCATCGGCTGCTCCACTGGGGCCTGCCCGATCACCGCCAACCCCTACACCAGTACCTTGTACGGCTTGCTCGTCGGTCTGGCCTTGTCAGCCGGGCGATGAGCATGTATCCTGGACCCTGGTCCGGATTCCATACCATTCTGGAGGAACACCCATGGCCAAAGAACTGAACGAGACCACCTTCAAAAGCGAGGTTCTGCAGAACCCCGGTCCCGCCCTGGTCGATTTCTGGGCGCCCTGGTGCGGCCCCTGCCGCATCATGGGTCCGATCGTGGACAATCTGGCGAAGAAATACGAAGGCAAGGTGTTGATCGCCAAGGTCAATGTCGACGAGAATCAGAACCTGGCTGGACAGTACAACATCATGTCGATTCCCAGCCTGCTGTTCATCAAGGGCGGCAAAGTGGTACACACCCACCTCGGCGCCACGACCGAAGCCGATCTCGAGACACAGATCAAACAGTACCTGCTCTGACCTCCCTTCCTGATCGCTCTCCCTTACCCCAGGGCCGGCCGGCCCGGCCCGCGGGCGGCCAGACCGATGCGTCACCATCGGTTTCTGGCGATCGACAGGCACCCCGAGCGGGTGCCTGTTTCCTTTGCCAGAACGTCTTGCCATGACGGAGAACCGGTCGGCCCCGCCTGCTCCCTTCCGGTCCGAGTCTCAGATGCGCCGATGCCCGTGGGCCATGGCGAACCCAGGAAGGAGGCTTGGAGCGACGGAAGCTTTGTCCATGGCAATGCCACCAGGGGCCATAGGCCCCCGGAACCTCTCTCCCACCGAAGGCGCAACCTCGGTTGTCTGGTCGACCGCGACGTCGATGGTCGAACCAAAGGGTTCTTGCGAACCACGATGGTCTCAGATTCGGCCTGCTCCTGTCTTGCAATGTTTTGTGGCAAGGAGCGAGCCGAGATGTGCTATATTGTCGGCAAATTTCCATTCCATGGAGGTTGCGCATGTCCAGGCTGATCGACGACGGCGCCATCGAGGCCATCATTCGAACCGACCATTATGATCCGTTCCAGATCCTCGGAATGCACCAGGTGGAGCTGGCGAAAGGGCGCCCCGGGCTGGTCGTGCGAGCCTTCCTGCCGGATGCTGGCTGCGCCCAGGTGGTCGACATCCGCACCGGCCAGCGGTTCCCCATGAAACGGCTCCACCCCGCCGGGTTCTTCGAGGGCATCATCGAAGAGCGGAGCGAGCCCTTCCCCTACCGGCTGGGGGCCGAGTACAGCAACGGAGCGACGACCGAATTCTTCGATTCCTACTCTTTTCTGCCCACCCTCGGCGAGATGGATACCTACCTCTTCAATGAGGGCAACCATCACCAGATCTATGAGAAATTAGGGGCCCATCTCCGGGTCGTACGCTACTACGACCTGTCCATCGGCGGCATCGCGTTTTCGGTCTGGGCCCCCAACGCCAAGCGGGTCAGCGTCATCGGCGATTTCAATCACTGGGACGGCCGGCGGCATGTGATGCGCTCTCTGGGCAGTTCGGGCATCTGGGAGATCTTCGTCCCGGGGCTGCAGACGGGTCAGAACTACAAATTCGAGATCAAACTGCAGAACGGAGCCCTGGTCGAGAAGTGCGACCCTTACGCGTTCTATGCCGAAGTCCGGCCCAAGACGGCCAGCCGCATCTTCGACATCGATGGGTACGAGTGGCATGACCAGGACTGGGTGCAGAATCGCGGGCGCCGCACCTGGCGCAAAGAGCCGATCTCCATCTATGAATGCCACCTGGGATCCTGGATGCGGGTCTGGGAAGAAGGCAATCGGTTCCTCACCTATCGCGAGCTCGCTCCCAAACTGGCCGAATACGTCAAATCATGCGGTTATACCCACGTCGAGCTGCTCCCCATCACCGAGCATCCGCTCGACATCTCGTGGGGCTATCAGGTGACCGGGTTCTTCGCCCCGACCAGCCGGTTCGGCAATCCCAAAGATTTCATGTTCTTCGTCGATCACATGCATCAAAACGGCATCGGGGTCATTCTCGACTGGGTACCGGCGCATTTCCCCAAGGACGCCCACGGCCTGGCCCGGTTCGACGGCACCGCTCTCTACGAGCACGCCGATCCACGCCTGGGCGAGCACAAAGACTGGTCGACGTACATCTTCAACTTCGGTCGCAACGAGGTGAAGAATTTCCTGATCAGCAGCGCCCTGTTCTGGCTCGACAAATATCACATCGACGGCCTGCGGGTCGATGCCGTGGCGTCGATGCTCTACCTCGACTACTCGCGCCGCGACGGGGAATGGATCCCCAACCGTTACGGCGGACGCGAGAACCTCGAAGCCATCGAATTCCTCAAATACCTCAACAGCATCACCCACGAGAAGTTCCCTGGCACCCTGATGATCGCCGAGGAATCGACCGCCTTCCCCGGCGTCAGCAAGCCCTGCTACATGGGCGGACTGGGGTTCGGTTTCAAATGGAACATGGGCTGGATGCACGACACCCTCGAGTATTTCCAGAAAGATCCCATCCACCGGAAATACCACCACAACAACCTGACCTTCCCGCTGATCTACGCCTTCCACGAGAATTTCATCTCAGTGCTGTCCCATGATGAGGTCGTCCACGGCAAGGGCTCGATGATCAACAAGATGCCCGGCGACTTCTGGCAGAAGTTCGCCAACCTGCGGCTCCTGTATTCCTTCATGTGGACGATGCCCGGCAAGAAGCTGATCTTCATGGGCAGCGATTTCGGCCAGTGGAACGAGTGGAACTGCAATCAGAGCCTCGACTGGCATCTGCTCGGGTTCCAGTCCCATCAGGGGCTGCAGCGCTTGATGGCGCATCTGAACTGGCTCTATCGCACCGAAGGATCGCTGCATCAGCGCGATCATGAACCTGAAGGCTTCGAATGGATCGACTTCAGCGATGCCGATGCCAGCATCGTCAGCTGGCTGCGCCGGGGCGACCATCTGGACGACATCACGGTGTTCGTCGGCAACTTCACCCCGGTCCCCCGCGAAGGCTACCGCATGGGTGTGCCGCGGCACGGCTTCTACCGAGAGATCCTCAACTCCGACTCGGAGCTGTACTTCGGCTCGAACATGGGCAATGCGGGCGGCGTCTGGTCGGAAGACACGCCCTGGCAGAACCGGCCCTGCTCCATCCGGATCAACCTTCCTCCGCTGGCTCTGGTCGGCTTCAAGCCTTGACCTGAGAAGGCCGCCACGGTTCGCCGCGGCGGGGGTCGAAACGGCCAGGCCGCGGCCCCGAGCCCGCCCGCCCAGGCGGGTGTTTGCGGCGTGGCCGAACCTGGCCACGCGTGTTGCATCGCTTCCGCTCTGAGCGTTCATGACGACCGGCCGGCGCCGCGAGCCGGGGGGATGTGGCCCACCGACCACTTCTGGCGCGAAGCGCGGGCGTGCCTCGAAGGCAACAAGCGACGAGAGGGCAGAAAGGCGAGCTCAGATCAAGGCCGATCGGCAGGGAGCTTCAGATCGCCACCTTCCGGAGCACCGGCTGGCGTTGAGGCAACCAGGCGGTGATACGACTGACCAGGCTGTCGGCATCGAGGCCCAGAATGGCCCGCAGTTCGGCCGGTTTGCCCTGCGGGACGAAGGAATCAGGCAGACCGATCCGCAGGACCCGAGGGGTGAAGCCCAGATCGCTGGCGGTCTCGAGCAGAGCGCTGCCGAACCCGCCGGCCAGCGCCCCCTCTTCCAGGGTGACGATGGGCATGTTCCGACGCAGGACCCGCTCGAGCAGGGCCTTGTCGAACGGCTTGACGAAGCGGGCATTGATCACCTGGGGCCGCAGGCCGTGGGCCACCAGCTGTCGGGCCGCCTGCCAGGCCGGGTGGACCATGTTCCCGCAGGCCCACAACGAGAGGTCCTGCCCTTCCATGAGCACCTCGCCCCGGCCGACCACCAGCGGCTGCAGCGGGGAATCGTGGGCGACCCCGACGCCCGCTCCCCGCGGATAGCGCACGGCCACCGGCCGCTCGAGGGCATGGGCGAACCGGACCATGGCCCGCAGCTCGATTTCATCGCGCGGGGCCATGACCACCAGGTTGGGAATGGCGCGCAGATAGCTGAGATCGAACATGCCATGATGGGTCGGGCCATCTTCGCCGACCAGACCGGCACGGTCTAGGAAGAACATCACCGGCAGGTTGGGCAGGGCGACATCATGCACGATCTGATCGTAGGCCCGCTGCAGGAAGGTCGAATAGATGGCCACGACGGGCCGCAGGCCACCCTTGGCCATGCCGGCCGCCAGCGTGACCGCATGGGATTCGGCGATCCCCACATCGTGGAAGCGGTTGGGGAAGGCGGCCGCGAAGGCATCCAGCCCGGTGCCTTCCTTCATGGCGGCCGTGATAGCGACCACCCGGGGGTCGGCCTGCGCCACCTCGACGATGGTCTGACCGAAGACGGCCGTGTAGGAGGGCGGTTCGGCCTCTTTTTTGACTTTGCCGGTGGAGATCTCGAACGGACCGACCCCATGGAACAGGGGCAGCTGCTCTTTGGCGGGGCGATACCCCCGCCCTTTCTCGGTCAGCACGTGGACGAGAACCGGGCCCTTGCGGTCTCGCGCATGGGCGAGGGTCCGTTCCATCAAATCGAAATCATAGCCGGAAATCGGCCCCAGGTATTTGAACCCGAACTCTTCGAACAGCATCCCGGGGGTGAGCAGGTATTTCAGGGTGCCCTCTAGCCGCAGCAGGATATTGAACAGGCGCGACCCGATGCCGGGAATCTGCTTCACCACGTACTCGAGGTATTCCTTCCGATTGAAGAAGGCCGGCTCGAGCCGCAGCTTGTGCAGGTAATGGGACATCGCCCCGACGTTGGGCGAGATCGACATCTCGTTGTCGTTGAGGATGACCACCAGATCGGAGCCGCGGTGCCCGGCATGGTTGAGGGCCTCGAACGCCAGTCCCCCCGTCATCGCCCCGTCGCCGATGACGGCGACGATCTTGTGGGTCTGGGCGAAATGGTCGCGGGCCAAAGCCAGGCCGAGAGCCGCCGAGATCGACGTCGAGCTGTGCCCGGTATCGAAGGCATCGTGCTCGCTCTCTGAGCTTTTGGGGAACCCCGAGATGCCGCCGAGCGTGCGCAGGGTAGGGAATTGCTCCTGGCGACCGGTGACCATCTTGTGAACGTAGCATTGATGGCCGACGTCGAAGATGATGCGATCGCGCGGGGAATCGAAGACCCGATGGATGGCCAGAGTCAGTTCGACGATGCCGAGATTGCTGGCCAGGTGTCCCCCGTTGCGCGACACCACATGGATGATGCGTTCCCGCATCTCCTGGCTGAGTTCGACCAACTCACGCCGGGACAGGCCTTTCAGGTCGGCCGGGCTGCGGATCTTGTCGAGAATGGGCATCGGAGGCGAGCTTCCTTGTCAGGGCAGGCAGAGCCTTCCCGGAGACATTTGAGGGGATACTCTAGCACAGGCGCCTTGCAAAGGCAAAACACCTCTTCGCCGGTACCGAATTTTCCATGAGCGGCCTGGCACAGGGGCCAGAACACGGGTTCGGCGGGTGACGCCCCACGCCCCCGCTCGACTTCTTCCTCGCCCGGCCGCCGGGACTGCGGCAGCGTGTCTCGCAGCCGACAGCGATGGCGGGCAGTCTCGTCAGCGCCCTTGCCGGCCAGCCACCGGGCTTATGGGCCGTGCGAGCGCCACCAAGGTTCACCTGGTTGAGGGAATCGGCGGCTGGCTATTTGTTGAGAGCGGCCAGAAGCTGCTGCAGATCGATGCCGTGCACCTCGGCGGCGGCGGCCAGGCTTTCGCCGGTCGAGATCGAGCACCCGATGCAGTGCATGCCGAAGGTCCGCAGGATCTGGGCGGCGTCAGGCTTCTGCTGAAGAATCTGGGCGATGGTCATGTCAGGCGTGATGGTGGTCATGGGTTGTCCTTTCTGGAGGTTGGGAGGGGTTCCTCGGCGGGCGGGGGTTCCATGCGATCCTTGGGGTGGTGAACGTCTTCCAGCGCTTTGTCGGACTCGAACAACAGGACCCACACCGTCTGGAAGATGATCTTGATATCGAGAATGAGGTGATAGTGGTCAAGATAGTAGTAATCGTACAATACTTTGTCGACGAGACGCAGGTAGTACCGGGCATTGACCGCGGCCAGGCCGGTGACCCCGGGACGGACCGACAGGCGGCGCCCCTGGAATTCCAAATGCTTGCTGACGAAGAACGGCCGCTCGGGGCGCGGCCCGACCACCGACATGTCGCCGGTCAGCACATGGAAGAACTGCGGCAGCTCGTCGATCCCGAACCGGCGCAGGTAGCGACCGACCCGCGTGACCCGCGGGTCATCGGCGGTGGCGATCTTCGGGCCGGTCTGCGCCTCGGCGCCGACCCGCATCGAACGGAATTTGATCAGATCGTATTCCTTGCCGTACCGGCCGACCCGACGCTGCTTGAAGAAGATCGGACCCGGCGAATCGAGGTGCACGAGCAGGGCGGCCGCCGCCATGACCGGCGAGGTGATGGCCAGAGCGAAGAGGGCGAAGGCCACATCGAACCCCCGCTTGATCACCCGTTGCCAACGGCTCAGCGGCAGCGCAGGAATGGTGGTCATCGGGAAATCCTCCAGGCTGGACAACCCGATGTTGCCGGTCGCCTGCGAGGGATCGTTGACAAGGCGGACGTTGAAGGCGTGAGGCTCTTCCTTGCGCATCCAGAAGATGCGAGCCCAGAAGACATCGAGCGAAACCTTGGGATCGGTGATGATGACTTCGTGGATCTGGTGGAAGATGACCTCGGAGGCGACCGCGTCGATCCGTTCGGCTGGATGGATTCCCATCAACCGGAAGCGGACTCCTCCCCGGCTGTGGAAATGCTTGAGAATGCGCTTGCCTTCGGCTTCATCTCCCACGATGAGGGCGCGCCGCAGCAAGGGCTGCGGCTTGAACACCCGAGCCAGCAGCACCCGCACCAGGAAGATAGCCAGAATCGACAACCCGGTCGACAGCAGGATGATGGGCCGCGGGAAGGTATGGACGAGGTAGGCCAGCGGCCGCCAGAGGAAGACGAGGATGTTGAACGCCAGGAAGGTCGACAGCAGGGTGGCCGTGGTATGCGACAGGATGTCGGAGGCAGCCAGGAACGACCGCAACCGATAGATGTCGAAGATCGTCCCGAACACCAGGAACATGCCGAACAACCCCATCCGGACGTGGTAGTAGGAAGCGAGGTAGAGTTCCTGGTTCGGGTTGTGCGCCAGCCACAGCGCGAACACCCACAAAAAGATGGCGTTGAGAATGAACGCGTCGAGGGCGATCAGCCCGAGGCTGAACAGCCATTCGGCGCTGGGCGGCACCCGCAGCATCCAACGCCGCCGCTTGGCCGCCCGGTGGGGGGTGGTCACCGTCGTCGCTCCTGGTGGGGGGAAACTGGCCGGCGCGTCAGCGACGACTGCCCATCAGAGCATACAACTGGGCGATATGGATCTTCTCCTGGCGGATGAGTTCAGCCACCGCCCGCCGGTTGGGTTCGTTCTCCGGCAGCAGATCGTAGATCTCGTTGAAAAAGATGATGGAATCTTTTTCAAAGGAAATGGCATGGCGAATGGCGTCGATGTCGGTCCGGATCTCGGCGGCGATCTCCTCGACCGGCAGGAGGTTGGAGAAGACCTTCCCGTCGGCCAGGGAGCGCAGATACCCTTCCATTTCGGGCGTCTGGTAGTCCTCGGGGATGTCGTAATCGGGCTGGACCAGCCCCGCCTCGATCTTCTGGAAATCGCTGATATGCTGCTTCTCGGCCACGGCCAAAGCTTCCATGATCTTCTTGATGCCAGGCTCTTTGACGTGAGCCGCCATGCGGGTGTAGTAGGCTTCGCCGTTCCGTTCGATCTGGATGGCGACCGTCAGCAGCTCCCGTGGATTGAAACGGATGGTCATGGGACACTCCCCTCATTGCATGGTGGTTCCAGGGCCGATCGTCGGACCGGCCAGGTGGCTCAGCCTACCACAAAGCGGGAAAGGCTGGCAAACCGCCGCCCCGCGCCACGCGCGCCGCCGCATCGTCGATCGCCAGCGCGAACCAGCGCGCCGAAAAGGCGGGCAGGGCGGGGCCTAGGTGCGCAAGGCCAGTTCGATTTCGCCGGCCAGTTCGCCCAGGGGCAGCACCCGGGTGACCGCTCCCTGCTCGAGGGCCGCGCGAGGCATGCCATAGACGACCGAGGTCAGGCGGTCCTGGGCGAGGGTCAGGCCGCCGACCACCTTGATGTTCTTCAGGCCGCGCACGCCGTCTTCGCCCATGCCGGTGAGGATGACGCCGACCGTCCGGCGACCGAAGCATTCCGCTGCCGAGAAGAACACTCGATCGATGCACGGCGCATAGCGTTCCTTCTCGATTTCGTTCGACCCGATCGAAAAATAGAAGGTGTTGTCGGGCCGGCGCATGAAGCGGGTCTGCATATCGCCCGGACAGATATAGGCGATCGAGCGTTGCAGCGTTTCTCCATCGACGGCTTCTTTCACCCGGATGTTGCACAACAGATTGAGCCGCTGCGCGAACGCGTTGGTGAAGGATTTGGGCATGTGCTGGGCGATGATGATGGGCGCCGGCAGGTTCGCCGGCAGGGCCGCCAGGATCTGCTGAATGGCGGGCGGGCCGCCCGTCGACGCCCCGATCACCACGACCCGATCGAGATGGATCTGCTGGTCGGTGGTCGGGCTGCTGCGACGCTGGACCGGGGTGGGCGGCACCATCTTCAGCCGTGGCACTTTCGGCAGGCTCTCGGCCGCCGCATGGATCTTGTTCAACAGATCCTGTTTCAGGCTCAGGATGTTGAGATTCAGGGTCGAACCAGGTTTGCCCACGTAATCGACCGCCCCCAGGTCGAGGGCGTCGAGGGTGACTCGCGCCCCTTGCTGGGTCAGGGAGCTGACCATGATGACCGGCAACGGATTGGTGCGCATGATCTCTTTGAGCGCATGCAAGCCGTCCATGACGGGCATTTCGACGTCCATGGTGACGACGTCGGGCTTGAGGCGGGACAGCTTCTCGAGCGCTTCCTTGCCGTTGGCGGCGGAGCCGATGATCTCGATCTCCGGATCTTCTTTGAACATGCGTTCGAGGGCCGTCCGCATGAACGCGGAGTCATCGACAACGAAGACACGGATCTTACGGGATTCGCTCATGGGGTGTGTCCTGAGGGATGCAGCTTGCGATAACCGTAGGCGCGCAGGCACGGAACCAGCTCGAATCCGGCGGGGACTGCCGCCAGGCTCTCGGTCTCGCCGAGAAACAGCATGCCGCCGGGATTCAACAGCCCCTGGAATGTCTGCAGCAAGGCGTTGCGGAACGTTTCCTCGAAGTAGATGAGCACGTTCCGGCACATGATGATATCCGAGCCGGCGTGGCATTTCAAGGCATCGGGATCTTTGAGGTTGAGCGTCTTGAACTGGACGAACCGCCGCAGCTCCTCTTCCACGGCATAGCCTTCGGGAATCTCGCGGTAGAGAGGGAATCCGAACTCATGCCGAAGATCGCGACTGACCTGGCGGAAGGAGCGGTCGCGATAGATGCCGGCGCGGGCCAGCTCGACATTGCGGGGGTTGATGTCGGCGCCGACCACGGTGATGGCCAGATCGGGATGCCGCCGCTGGAACCACAGACAGATGGCGGCCAGCGAATATGTTTCTTCGCCGGTGGAACAGCCCGCGCTCAGCACCCGGATCTCGCGCCGCAGACCCAGCTCCTGACGGTTGGCGGCCAGGCGAGGCAGCAACGTTCGGGCGATGTAGCGGAACTGATCAGGGTTGCGGAAGAAATAGCTCTCGCTGACCGTGATCAGCGAGATCAGCTCGCCGCGCAGGGCGGCACTCTTCGGACTCTGCAACAGCAGCAGGTAATCATCGATGCTGGAGATGCCCAACGACTGGATGTGCTGGGTCAGGCGCTCCCGGACGCCCTTCTGGGCCACCCGCTCCATGATGATGCCCGAATAGGACTGCACGAACCGGGCGAGCGCCCGGTAGTTCTCCTCCGTCCAGGTCAGGCCAGGCGGAGGCGAGGAAGGAGGAGGATCCTGGTGGTTCATGCTTTGTGGTAGGGCTCCCCGAACAAGATCGACACGCCGCGATAGAGCTGCTCGCTCAAGACCAGCAAGGCCAGCTGATGGTTGAGGGTCAACCGCGACAACGCGAGAGATTCTGGCAGGCGGGCCCGCGTCGCCGCATCGAACCCCTCGGCGGGCCCCAGGCAGAAGGTCAGGCGGTTGCGGCCGGCGTTCATCTTGCGTCGCAGCCAGTCGGCCAGTTCTCGCGAGGTCATCTCAGGACCGCGTTCATCGAGGGCCACCACCTCGGTGTCGGGCAGCCGGCGCCGCATCTCTTCGAGATCGCGGCAGCCGATGATCTCGATGGGCAACCGCGACCGGCAGCGCTCACGATACTGCTCCACGAGCTGCCGATAGGGCTTCTCGGCGAGGCGGCCCACCATCAGGATCTCGATCCGCATGGGTGGCCTTCCTCGTGAGCGGGATCGGCAGCGAAATCGAACCGGTACTGGATGAATCGGCACCGCGGCGCCCGACGCCGGGGCGGCGCCGCCAGCGGCAGACTCAGACGCGGCGTGGGCTGGTCCTGGGCAGCGATGGTCAGCCGGCAATGCCGCAGGACGCCGCGACCGAGCGCAGGCTCGATGAGCCGGCGGACCAGATCGGGATGGTTGGCTTCCTGGCTGAGATGGATCAGCACCAGATGGCTGAGCGGCCGGGTCAACTGCTGCACCAGGGGCAGGACCCCGTGATTGGAAAAATGCCCCCGGGGGCTGCGGATGCGCCGTTTGAGCCAGTCGGGATAGCCGCAGGTCTGCAGCAGGTGGGGGTCGTGGTTGCTCTCGAGACACAGCAGGTCGGTGCCTCCCAGGTGCTCCTGCATGGCGGGGGTCACCTGGCCGAAGTCGGTCGCGATGGTGACGGTGCGACCCAGCCAGGTGAGCCGCAGGCCGATGGGGTCGACGGCATCGTGCGACACCCGGAACGGCCAGAGGCGCACCCCTTCCCGTTCGTGCTCGCGACCGACCGCCAGGGGAATGTGCGAGGGCACCTCCAGCCCTTGGTGCAGCAACGCGCGGCGGGTCTGTTCGGGCGCGAGAACGGGGATGGCATGCTTTTTCAACAGCGTCGTCAGACCTCGAACGTGGTCGTGATGATCGTGCGTCAGGATGATGCCGGCCAGATCGTCGGGAGCCAGCCCCCGCTCGGCCAGGTGGGTCTTGATCCGGCGGGCGCTCAGCCCGGCGTCGAGCAGGAACCGGACGGAACCGAACTCGAGAAGGGCACAGTTCCCTTCGCTGCCGGAGCCGAGGTAGGTGACGGCGATGTCGGGTGCAGGCATGGAGATGCCTCCATTATGCACCGTTCGGCCCCGAATTGCCAGAGGGCAAAAACCGGTCAGATCGTTCCGGGGCCGCTGGCGGGTTCGCCCTGTCGCAGGCGCAGGAAGGCCCGAGGCAGCAGGGAAGCGACCTCGCTGATCGTCATGGCTTCGGCGCCCAGCTCGGCCCGCGCCAGGGCGCCCGCCTCGGCATGCAGGAACACCCCGAGCAGAGCGGCCCGCAGACCGCCCAGGCCCTGCGCCAGCAGGCCGCCGATCAGGCCGGCCAGCAGGTCGCCGGCGCCGCCCCGGGCCAGCCCGGCGTTGGGCCGGCTGCACAGGAAGGCGTGGCCGTCGGGGCCGACGACCACGGTCACCGCCGCTTTGAGCACCAGCACGCAGGGCCGGCGCGCCACGAACTCGCGGGCCGCCCCGATCGGATCGGCCTGGATGGCGGCGACCGGCCGGCCGAGCAGGCGCGACATCTCGCCCAGATGCGGCGTCAAGACCAGGTTGTGCGGATCGGGGCCCCGCGCGGTCCCTTCGGTGAACACGTTCAGAGCGTCGGCGTCGAGGACCAGCCCGCCCGGCCAGTGTTCGAGCAGCGCCTGCAGCGAGAGCTGGCGGGCCCGGCCCTTGCCCCATCCCGGGCCAGCCACCAGGGCGTGGTAGACGCCCGAGAAGCCCCGCACCTCGTCGGCCGAGAGGGCGAAGCCTCCTTCCGCCTCGTCGAACGTCCGGACGATGACATCGGGCAGGATGTCGCACCGCAAGCGTTCGGCCACCCCGCGCGGCAGGCCGAGCGTGACCAGGCCGGCCCCCGACCGCAGCGCGCCATAGGTCGCCAGCACTCCGGCCCCCTGGTACTCCTGCGATCCGGCCAGCAGCAGCACATGTCCGAACGTGCCTTTGTGGCCATGGTCCGGCCGGAGCGGCAGCAGGGAGGCCGCCACCTCGCGGGTCAACAGCGCATGCTCAGCCGGCACCGCCTCGAACGAGGTCGGCGGCAGGCCGATATCGGCCACCCAGACCTCGCCGGCATAATCTCGACCCGGGTACAGGAACAGGCCGATCTTGGGCGCCCCCAACGTCACCGTCAGATGCGCCTGGAAGGTGGTCTGGGCCACGTGGCCGGTCGTCGCCGCCAGGCCCGACGGCACATCGATCGCCACCCGCCGCAGGTTGGCTTCGTTGGCGATGGCCACCACTTCCCGCGGATAGCCTTCGATCTCGCCGGAGAAGCCGGTCCCGTACAAGGCGTCGATGACACAATCCGAGAACTCCAGGGCGATGCGCAGCCGTTCCAGGTCGTCGGTACCGGACATGACGATCGGTTGATGTCCTGACTGCCGCAGGATGCTCAGGTTGGCGCGCGCCTCGGCCGACAGCTCCTCGGGCGGGTAGACCAGGAAGACATGCAACGGCAGGTGGTTGTTGTGCAGGTGCCGAGCCACCACGAGGCCGTCGCCGCCGTTGTTGCCTTTGCCGCAGATGATCGTGAACCGCTTGCCTTTCAGGCCGCCCAGGCATTTCTCCAGCGTGAACAGCACCTTCAGGCCGGCGTTTTCCATGAGCACCAGGCTTGGCATGCCCACCGTCTCGATGGCATGCCGATCGATCGCCCGCATCTCTGCCGCTGTGACCAGTCGCATTCTTCCCCTCCTCCGGGCGTGGTGCCGCCATTATACCAAACCGTCCGACCGCCATCCGACCATCGTCTCGCCGCCGTTCGCCGCTCCTCCGCTGAAAAGGCGTCCCCGCTCGCCGCGCGGCGGTGTATAATAGCCGCATGCTTCGGCCGAGCCGGCGGGAACGCGTGGCTGCGCTCGCCGTCCATCGGCGCTCGCTCGCCCGCGAACGGCCGGGTTCGCGCCCGACAACCCTTGTCCAGGAGGAATACGTGCCCACGCCGTCGCCGCTCCAGGCTCTCGGACCGGCTCTCATCGAGGCCCTGCCCTGGCCCCTGGCCATCGAGACGTGGCCCGATCGTCGCTGCATCGTTTGGAATCCCGCTCTCGAACGACTGCTCGGCATTCCCGCCCCTCGCGCGCTGAATCGCGGCGCCGAGGCCTGGCTGGATGATCGGCAGGCCGCCGCCTGGCGGGAAACGGGCGACCAGGCGGCGCGGACCGCTCGCCCGACCACCCTCCGCCTGTCGCTGCCTCGACCGGAGGGCGCCGATCCGCTGGTGGTCGAAGTCCGGTTCCAGGTGCTGGCGAGCGGTCGCCAACGTCATCTGCTGGCCGGCTTCCACCTCCTCGCCCCCGCGCCTGCTCTGGAAGAGGAACTCCGACGGACGCGGCGGGCGATGATCGCCGACAGCCATGCCATCCGCCAGCTCTTCGCCCGCCTCGACCACGAGGTGAAGACCAGTCTGCACAGCATCACCACCCTCCTCGAGCAGATGCTCGAACAGGATCTGTCGCCTCGCGCCCGGGAAATGGCCGAAACCACCCTGGTCACCGCCATTGCCATCGCCGACACCCTGCAGGAGACCAGCACCCTGCTGAAGAGCCGGCGCCGCCATCTGCCGCTCGACCGCCTGCCGTTCGACCCCGTGCGCCTGCTGGAGCAGGTCATCGAGCGCAACGCCGAAGCGGCGAGCCGCCGCCATCACCATCTGACCATGCATGTCCAGACCGACGTCCCCGCGACGGTGATCGGCGATCCGGCCTGCCTGGAGCAGGTCCTGCACAACCTGTTGTCCAACTTCATCGAAGGCCTCGAGCAAGGAGTGATCGGCATCGAACTGTCCGCCCTGGTCGAGCCGGGCCAGGATACCCGCCTGCGCTTCACCTATAGCGGCCTCACGGCCGACCTCGCCCAGCTCGTCCCGGCGGCCGGCTCGGGCAGCCTGCCGCGGGCGCCTCTCCTCCAGCAGGAACGCCGCATCCCCTCGCTCGATTTCTCACTGGGGTGGCATGTCGCCGAAACCCTGGGCGGCGATTTCCTGGTTCGGCCGGGCGGCCCTTCCGAATCGGCCCAACTGGTCTTCTCCTGTCCCTTCCAGCCCGCCGCCGATCCTGTCGAGCCCTGGGGCCCGCCGCCCGTCCTCCAGGGAAAATCCTTCCTGATCGCCCATCCCCACGCGCCCACCCGAGCGGCACTGGCCGCCCAGCTCGAAACCTGGGGGGGCAAAGCGGTCGCGATCGACCGGGAAACCCAGATCGCCCGCCTCCTCAGCCCCACCGAGGGGGCCTCGCCTCAGCCTTCCTGGGAGGCCATCTTCCTCGATGCCCTCTGGACCAGCGCCTTTTCCAGGCCACAGCCCAAAGGCACGACCCGCTCGCCTGGCTCCCCGAAGGCGGCACCGTCGTCGCCGGCCCGTCCACTATTCGAGGCACCACGGCAAAAAGGCGATTTCCCGCGGTTGGCCGGTATTCCGTGTTTTCTGATCCACCCGCACCTCGCCGGAGACCCGGCGGGCATCACGGCGGCCACGGTGGCCGGGGCGACCGGTCACGCCGATCTGTTCCGGCCCCTCCTGGCCAGTCGCTTGCTGGCCGGGCTGGCCGCCCTCTTCCCCACCACGAACGCCGACCGCCCGACGGCGGCGTCCGCCCGCCGCGCACGGTCCGCCCGAGCCGCGCCGATCACCCCGCCGCGGGCCGCGCGCTCGTCTCAGAAGATGGCGCCGACCCCCAGAATCAAGGGCAGGAAATCATAGATATCGGTGTAGCTGCTCTTCGACTGGACGGCGGCATCCACCCAGAAGCCGCGGTGTGATTTGTACCGCCAGCCGAGCGAGAAGACGTCGCCGTTGTAGTCGATCAGCCAGTGCCCGCGGTAGCCGCGTTCGCCGGGTCGCGCCGGCGGATACTCGGTCCCGATCAGCAGGCACAGATCCTTGGGCCGGCGCCGGCCCCGGTCGTATGCCCCGTACTGAGCGATCCCGGAGCCGGGGTTGCCGCCGAAGTTCCAGCCGACGCCGAACCCGCCCAGGGTGAAATACATCGTATGGTAGTTGTTGGGGTTGGTATCGAGCAGCAAGCCGACGGCGCTCTCCGAGAATTCCCCTGTTCCCATCGATGGCAGGCGGATCTTGAAATTGAGCGTGGCATCGGGGTCCTGGTCGGTGCTGCCTCGCCGCGAGTCGATGGCCTTCTGCACGCCAAGTTCGAAATCACGGATCGGCGAGAACCCGAACGCCAGGTTGGTCAGATAGCGCGAGGTCTTGGTGCCGGGAATGAAGAACCGCCGGGTGTGCATCCCGAATTCGACCTGCCCCGGCCGGATCGTCGTATGGGATGGCACCTGGATGAACCCGGACGGCCCCTGCAGGGTGAGATCGGCCCGAGCCATCGCCCCGCCTCCCAGCCAGAACGCCACTCCCAGGAGCAGCAGCCGCAGGGTCAGGGAAAGAGTTCGTTCATTTCTTCTTCTCATGGCGCGGCGGCTCTTCAGTGCCGTTCATCAGGTCAGGGTTCTCTTCGGCGAACCGTTTGTGGCATTCCCAGAAATTCTGGCAGTAGGTGCAGCAGTTGCGACGCTCGAAATGGCGTTCCCCGCGATACCAGTTGATCTTGCAGGTCTGGAAGTAGGAACATCGCCAGCAACAGTGCCAGTTGATCTTCAGAAAATGCCGACGCTTGATCTCTTCGATGATCAGAGCCATCGACATCAGGCTCTTCTCGTCATTGGGCGTCTGCAGGAGCACCTGGAACTCCGCGATCTCTTCATCGGTACCATAGATGTTCACGATGAAGATCTCTTCGGCGAAAACCGGCAGATACTCGCTCATCGATACGCCGCCTGACGTCTTCCCCTATCGGCAGGAAGAAGCCGATTCTTCAGAACTGTCTTCAGGGATACGGAAGCACATCGACCCCGGCATTGGTGGCCAGGAACACGATCCGGCGCTCCGGGACCGGCTGGAAGCCGACCACCGTCTCGCCGGTCTTCGCCCCGACCGGAGTCAACGCCCCGTTGACCAAGCGATAGATCTGGGAGGTCCCGGCTACCCACAGGGTATCGGCGAAGACCATGCCCCGCGGTTTCTGATCGATCGCCCCCACCCGGTTCACGACCCGCCCTCGGGCGCTGAAGACCTCGCCGCTGGACAGGATGGCATACACCTGGCCATCGGGCGACGGCGCCGACGCCACCACCCGCAGCGACCGGCCTTCGGCGGGGAAGAAGCTCACCAGCCATCGTCCCGACCCATCGCGGATCAGCACCCCCTGGTCGGTGACCACGACCGGCTGACCGTCGATCAGATGCAGGAACCGCGCGCTCTTGAAGAAATCTTCAGGGATGCGGCTGACCGCTTCCAAGGTGCCGTCTTCTTTCAGGCGCCGGATGAACCCGCCCTGGAACAGGAACATGATCGAACTGGCATCGGCGGCCATGGCCAGATGATCGCGCAGGTGCTCCTTGGCGAGCACCGGCACGGCGCGACCGGTCTCGAGCGACATCAGGCCCATGACCCAGGAATAGAGGTGAGGGCGGCCCTGCAGCAGCGGCAGCGACACGATCTGGTCGTCGATCAACCCGCCGTTCCTGGAATTGAGGGCCGACCACTGCCCGTCCTGGAACACCCACAGCCCTTCATTGGCCGTCCCGACCCAGAGACGGCGGCCGTCCCAGGCCAGGGCCGAGACGAAGGGCCCGCGCAGGGCGGGCGGCAGGGGGGCGCTGCCGAAGAACGGATGCGGAGCCGCCACCGGCGGCGTGACCGGGGCGACCGGCTGGACGGAAGACGGCGGCGGCAACGCGGCATATCCTGGAGCGGGCGGGGCCGCCACCGGAGCCGGCCCCGGCGGGCTCACCGGCGCCACGGGGGCGGACAACGGCGGCAGCGGCGGGGGCGGGGCCACCGCGACCGGCGCGGGCGCGGGAGCCGCCATCGGCGCCGGACCGGCCGACGGCCCGGCCCCTGAGGTCAGGAACGGGGGGCTGACGCCCGGCGGCGTCACCGGCGGCGGCTGCACCGCGACCGGCGGCGGAGGAGCCACGAAGGTGCCGACCGTCGGCACCGCCGGCGCCAGGGGAGCGACCGGCGGGATCGCGCTTCCCGTGAGCTGGAAGAGCGAAACGGCGGTAGGACTGACCGCCGCCACCAGACCGGGACCGATCGCCAGGGCCGACAGATCGGGCAGGGCCGCCAGCTTCTGGAACCGGCCCTCCTGGTAGCGGAACAGGCCTTCCGCCGCCGCGATCAGCAGCACGCCACGGGCCGCGACCAGATCGCGGATCAGACGGGGCTCGCCCGGCGACAGCGGGGTCCAGACCCAGGTGCGATCGCTGCGATACCCGATCACCAGCCCGTCGGTCGACCCGAGGTAGATGGTGTTGGGCTCGGCCGCCAGGGCCGTCAGGCTCCGGCCGGTCAGCACCTGCAGCGTGAAGGGGGTGAAGGACGAGCCATCCCCGCGCAGCAGACCGCGCTCGTGCAACAGCCACAGTTCGTCGTCCAGCCAGGCGAACCCGGTCAGCGTGAGCCCCTGCGTGCCCAGCAGCATCACCGCCAGCTGGTCCCGGCCTTTGAGCAGGCCATGGCCGATCGTGCCCAGCAGGTGCCCGCCATCTCGGGTCGGGATGATCCGGTTGATCAGATCGACCGGCAGGTTGGCCCCGACGTAGAGGGGCGTCAGCAACTGCGCTTCGAGGGCATAGACCCCGCCATAGCCGGCAATCAGCAGGCGGCTCCCTTCCGAGAACAGGTGCCGCACGAAGAAGCCCGGCGGCAGCCCGGCCACGCCGGTCGCCGTGCGGGTGTTGGGATCGACCACCGCCAGCCCGCCATCGCCGCCGACGTAGATTTGGTTCCCGTGCCAGACCGCGCTGGTCACCACCGAGAACCCGTGCAGCGGCAGATCGGCGAACCGGTTCAGCTCGCCAGCCAGGGTGAAGGGCAGGTCCCGTGGCGGAATGGCCAGATCGGTGCGCGGTCGCACCCAGATGAGGCCGGCGATGAAGGCGCAGACAATCAGCAGCAGCAGCAGCTCGGGCGTCAGCGCCCAGCTCCGTTTGCGCAGGAACTCCTCGCGCGAGGCCAGCCGGGCGATCTCTTCGGACATGCTCATCAGCTTCTCGCGGTCGGCGGGCGCCAGATCGGCCCCTTCCGGTCGCCCTTCCCCCACCTGCTTGAGGAAGGCGGCCCGCCGCTTGCGCAGGGCCTTCAGGTCGAGGGTCAGCCGACCGATCTCCCACCAGCGGGCCAGTTCGTCGATCATCCAGAACAGCCCGTCGACGAGATGGCCGAGGAACCGCGACAGGATCGAGCGCCGCGACAGGGCCCCCATGTCGAAGATCGGTTCCCCGCAATGGCGACAGAACTCGGCGATGGGGAAGTTGGCCTGCTGGCAGCGTGGACAGAGCTTGGGGGTTTGTTCCATGGTCATGCCCTCTCCCTCACAGGAACTCGGGGACGGTCTGGGTCGAGGTCGAGCGTTTGTCTTCGATCTTCAGGATCGGCTTGGTCACCCGCACCTCACGATATTTCGTCAACGTGCCGAACGGCACGATCTCGACCGTCACCTTCTGCCGGAAGGTCTCGCCCAGGCGTTCCTGGATCTGGGCGGGCGGGTCATGCCGGCCGTATTCTTCGAGGGTCACCTTCATTCCGGTGTCTTCGAGCACCACCCGATAATCGCCGAACAGCCCGTGGGCGAAGATGGCCTCTTCGAAATGCCGCACGCCCAGCCGCCGGCCATCGAGGCAGACGGTCAATTCCCAGCGGCCGTGCGGAACGATGCTGCGCTTGAAGCCGTGGGGGCACTGGCTGGGGAAGACGGTCACGAAATCGTCGAGCAGGTAGCGCACCAGGGGGGAGCTTTTCTTCAGCAGATTGGTGAAGGCGAGCCGGCCCTCGCCGAAGCCGCCGATCAGCTTGAGATCGGCATCGAACACCTCGGTGTGGTAGAGGGGCAGCACGTGCAGCTCGCCGCACGGGCAGGCCACCGTGAAGAACCCTTCGACGCAGGCATAGATATCGATATGGACGAACCCGAACTCCTGGCGAATGGCCTGGCTGCGCGAGGCGGCGCACAATTCGGCCGTCGACAGCACGACCTTCAGCTCTTCCAGGACCTTGGGATAGTCCTGCGGGTGGTCTTCTTTGATGATGCGCATCCAGCACAGCACATCGATGGGCGTCCCGGTCAGCACCGAGGGCCGCAACCGCACGATGGCGCGCGCGGTGCGCGGCGGGGTGGCGATGGTCGAGCGGCTGCCGACGTTGGCGATCATTCCGCCATGGGCGGCCAGGAAATCGGCGAAACTCATGCCGGCGACGGTGAAACCGAAGGTCAGGCCGTTGACCACCGCCCGGTTCTCGGCCAGGACCTGATCGAGGGCCCCGACATAGGGCGTCAGCTTCGAATAGAGCCGGGCGGCGCCGAACTCGAGCGGCGTGTAGAACACGGGGGTCGGGTAGCCGGTCGAGCCCGTCGTCTCGGCGTAGAGGCTGACCGTCCCGCGGTATTCCTCGCTGAGCACATCGTAGGGGTCGCAGGTGCCCAGATCGCGCTTGCGAGTCAGGGGCAGGGCCAGGAAATCGGTCGGCATGCTCCCATAGAGTCGCCGGTAGAAGGCGGTCTGCTGGAAGGCATACCGCGCCATGTCGAGCGGGCTCTTGGCCAGCAGGGCCAGCCCGATCATGTAGACATCGCGGCGCAGACGATTGTACAGACTGCCATAATCGAGGGCCGAGGGGTCGGTCATGGAATCCAGCTCCTCCTGTGGCTCCGGGTCGGGTAGGCCCCAGGCGAAGGCCCGGGAACCGCTCCGGCAGACGGTGATACAACGCCCGCACATCATGCAGGAGGTGCGGTCCAGGAAATCGCTGAACTCCCGGGACACCCCCATCGGACAGACCTTCTCGCACCCTCCACACCGCGTGCAGCGACTGGCCCGATGCGTCACCCGGACGAAGCTGACGGCGTGGAACAACCCCCAGAACCCGCCCAGCGGGCACAGGACGCGGCAGAAGATCCGTCCTGAGATCAGCAACATAGCAATCAGCAGAACCAATGTCAAGGAGACCTGGAGCGTCACGACGAACCCTCGACCCAGCGGATCGCCCAGCCAGCCAGAGATTGGCAGGAACGAGGGGGCGGCGGTGGTCCAGTAGTAGGGCGACAACCCCAGGATCTTGCCCGACGCGCACAGGGTGCTGCAGAAGAAGTTGCGATCGCGGATGCCGGCTTGGACGTAGAGGAACGGGGCCACTACGACCAGCCCGAGGACCCAGTAGCGCAGGTAGCCGAGCGGGCGCGGCACCGTCCACCGGCGCAAGCTGAGGCGGTCGACCAGATCGCTGAGGAAGCCGAACGGGCACAGCCAGCCGCAGATGCTCTTCCCGAGCGAGATGCCGAACAGCACCAGCAACCCCAGCAGGTAGTACGGCATCACCGCCCAGGTCAGCAGGTTCTGCAGGTAGCCGATCGGGCAGGCCCCGGTCGCCATCTCGCAGGCCTGGCAGTTCAAGAAGGGGAAGGTGCCCAGGCAGGAGCGACGCAGCGGCCAGATCCCGGCCGCCCGTACCACCCCCAGGCGCGCGATGACGAACGCGGCCCATTGCGTCCAGACCCGGGTGAGCCCCGCCTGCCAGAACTCCCAGTTTCTGTACAAGCCCCAGAACAGCGTCAGCGGGAAGAGCACCCCGACCAGGGCGAACAGCGGATGCCAGTTGACCCGATCGAACGTGTAGACCTTGGCCGAGGCATGATCGGGCACCCCAGGTACCAGGCGGTTGACGAAGGCGATCCGGCCGGGCAGGTCGAAATTGCCATAGGTCATCTGGCCCGCCACCAGGTCGTCCTGGAAGCGGAGCTGCCCGACCAGGACGAGCAGCAGGCCGATCACGGCCAGGGCGCCCCAGACGCCGGGGCCGGCGAACCTCACGGCGGTCCCTCCGGCGCGGCGGCGCCGCGGCCGTTCGGCGCGGGCCGGCGGTCGGGCGAGCGATCGGGCAGCAGTGCCAGCCGACCGCCCCGCACGCGCGCCAGTTGCACCGGCCGCCTATCGTTGCCGGTCGCATCGAACACCAGCCGGCCGGTGACCCCCTCGTACGGCGGGGCGGCGGCCAGTTCATCGCGCAGCGCCGCCCGGGTGGGCGGTACGCCGGCAGCGGCCAGCCGCGCCAGCGCGGCCGCGACCAGCCCGACGGTATCGTAGGCGTGGGCGGCGAAGGAATCGGGCGCGCGCCCATAGCGGGCTTGGAAGGCCTGCTGGAAGGCCCGATGGGCCGGCGCCGGGTTGGACTCGTCGTAGGGGCAGGTGACCAGGGTGCCATCGATGCCCGGCCCGGGATCGGCAAAGAAATCAGGGGTGGCCAGCCCGTCGCCGCCAGCGATCACGCCGCGATACCCCAGGGCCGCCAAGCGCCCGGCCGCCGCCTTCCCTTCCCGCGACAGCGTCCACAGAATGATGGCTTCAGGATCATCCGCTCGGGCCCGGTCGACCACCGGGAACCAGCCGGCCGGGTCGGCCGGCAGCAGATGGGGGCCATCGACGACGGCCCCGGCAGCCCGGGCCAGCCGGGCGAAGGTGCGGGCGCCCATCCGTCCGTAGCGGGAGCTGCCGGCCACCAGGGCCAGCCGACGGCGCCCCTGCCGGATGACCAGCTCCTCGACCAGGGCGGCCGCCTGCCGCTCATCGTCGGCCAGGGTGCGGAAGGTCCAGGGGCTGCCCGCCCGCGTCAGCGAAGGGTCGGTGGCCACGCAGGTCAGATGGGGAACGTGGCTCTTGACCGCGATCATGGCCAGCACGTGGGTCACACCCGAATCGACGCTGCCGATCAGAGCCAGCACCCCTTCCTCGGTGACGAGGCGGACCGCCAGCGGCCCGGCCTCCCCCATCTCGCCCCGATCGTCGACCGCGATCAGTTCGAGCGGCCGCCCAGCCACGCCCCCACGGGCGTTGATCTCTTCGACGGCCAGCCGGGCGCCCTGCAGATGGGCCACGCCATACGGCGCCTTGGGCCCCGAGAGCGCCCCCATCACCCCGATCTTCCACGTCGCGTCGCCGGTCGCGCCCGCCGGGCCCGCCCCGGCCAGCAGCAGGACCAGGACCACCCACCGGGCGAGGCCGCCGCGGCGCCCGCCCGCCACGCTCAGCATGGAGTGCCGTCGGGACCGAGCCCGAGATCGCGTTTCCAGACGTGCTCTTCGAAGACCGCCCCCATCGGACGACCCAGGAAGGGCTCGCCGACCTGCCGAAAGACCTCGGGGCTGTCGGAAACATAGAATTCTTCGGTGCCGGGGCGATCGCGCGGCCCTTCGATCCGGCGGGCCGCCAGCACCTCGACCACCTCGCGCGCCGTCTCTTCGGCCGAATCGATCAGGGCGAGGCCAGGGCCGAGCAGCTCGCGGATGGCCTGCTTCAACAGGGGGTAATGGGTGCAGGCCAGGATGAGGGCGTCCGGGGGTTCGGCCCGGAACTCGTCGAGATACATCTCGAGGGCCTGCCGCGCGATGGCGCTGCCGACCAGGTTCTCTTCGACGATCGGCACCAGCAGGGGACAGGCCTTGGCGATGACCCGGCAGTCCTGGCGCAGGCGCTGCAGCCGCTTCTGATAGGCCTCGGAACGGATGGTGGCCCGGGTGCCGATGACCCCCACCCGTTTGACCGCGGGGCTGCGCAGGGCCGCCCGCACTCCCGGATCGATCACGCCGATGACCGGCAGACCGGTCTGTCGCCGCAGGAAATCGAGGGCCAGCGCCGAGGCGGTATTGCAGGCGACCACCACCATCTTGACCCGCTGCGACTCGAGGAAGCGGGTGATCTCGAGGGCGAACCGCCGGATCACCGGCACCGATTTGCTGCCGTAGGGCACGCGAGCCGTATCGCCGAAATAGATGATATCTTCATGCGGGAGAGCCGCCCGGATCTCCTTGACGACGGTCAGGCCTCCCACCCCCGAATCGAACACGCCGATGGGCCGTTCGTTCATGGCCTCAGCGCCCGTCGGCCGGCGGCGCGGGGGCAGCGCGGGTCGAGAGCGCGCCGCTGATGATCTGCTGTTTCAGGGCCCCGATCTGGGCGATCAGCTCATCGCCGACCACCTGCTGCGAGAACTGGAAATCGGTCAGGTCGATGGCGCCGTCGGCCATGCCGTAGGACCGCTTGACCGCGCCGGGGTCCTTCCCTTCTTTGAGGGTCTTGACCACATCCTCGACGACGAGGTCGACCCGCTTCAGCATGCTGGTCAGCACATGGCCGGGCGCCATCGCATCCTGGTTCATGTCGACCCCGATGGCGAACAGCTTGGTCTTGGCCGCCGCCGAGATCACGCCCAGACCGGAGGCCCCGGCCGCGGCATAGATGACATCGCAACCGTTCTTGTACAGATCGAGAGCCAGCGCATTGGCTTCGTCGGGACGATTGAACCCCGAGAAATCGTTGGCGAGGTAGCGCTCGACCACTTCGGTGGCGCTGGCGGCGTAGGCCGCCCCGTTGCGGTAGCCGAGAGCGAAGCGTTCGATCACTTCGATCTTCACCCCGCCGATGAATCCGATCTTGCCGGTGCGAGACACCCGCGCCGCCAGATAACCGCACAGGAAGCTGCCCTCGTCTTCCCGGAAGGCCACACCCCGGATGCTGCCTTCGTCGATGGTCGAATCGATGACGAAGAACGGCAACTGCGGATGCTCGCTCGCGATGGTGCGAATCGGTTCGAGGAACGCCACGCCGACCGCGATGATGGCGTCGAAGGACTGCCCGGCGAAGAACCGCAGCGAGGCCTCGGGATCCCGCATGGTGGCGGGCTCGATCAGGATGGCCTCGATCCCGTGCTTGCGCTCGGCCTCCTTGAGACCGGCATAGGCCAGATCGTTGAACCCCTGGTCATTGAGCCCTTTGGGGGTGATCATCAGCCCGATCCGCAGCTTGCGGCCCGGGGTCGTCGGCTGGGCGGGGTCGCCGCATCCGGCGGTCAGCAGGACCAGACCGACCAGCAGGGCGAAGAGGGCCAGCCGCCACCCACCTCTCAGACGTCGAGTTCGGGGCTCTCGCCGCGGATCGGGGATCCTCTCATCACCGGGCATCGGGCTTCCTCCTTCAGATAGTGGTCGACCAGCTCGGGCCCGACCTGGGCCAGGAAGGCCTGCCGGGCGATCTGATCGGGGCTGTCGAACCGCACCTGCAGTCGCGGGGCCGCGGCTTTCACCCGCCGTTTCAACCAGTGGAAGCGGCGTTTCAGCTCGGCCGCCCCCGCGCAGCCTTCCCGGGCGGCCGGCGTCCCTTGCTTCGGCACGAACCCTCCGAACGCGGCGGTCAGGGTCAGGCCCGTCCGCTGGGCGGTGCCCGCCGCGCGCTCGAGGAACTCGGCGGTGGCTTCCAGGTCGGCATCGGTCTCGCCAGGGAATCCCACCAGGAAATACAGCTTCAGGTGCGTGAAACCATGCGCCCCGATGCGCTCCATGGTAGCAAAAAAGGCCTCTTCCCGCAACGGCTTGCCCATCCGGCGCCGGATCTCGGCGCTCCCCGACTCGGGGGCCAGCGTCAATCCCTTCACCCCGCAACGGTGCAAAAGAGTCAGCACCGAATCGGTCAAGCGCTCCCATTTCACCGAGGAATTGCGCAAGCGCAAGCCGCGTTCGGCGCAGATCGCCAGCAGTTCTTCCAACTCGGGATGGTCGAACAGGGAAGGGGCGATCAGCCCCAGATCGTCGATCCAGGGGCGGCCGGCCAGCCATGCCGCGAAGGTGGCGGCCGGCACCGCGCGCGGAGGGTGGTAGATGACCCGCGCCAGGCAGAAGACGCAGTGCCGCGGACAGCCGCGCATCACCTCGATCAGATGCGCCCCGCCGAAGGCGTTGGCCGGAGTGACCAGGTGGGCATACGCCGGGGCCCTCGCGACATCATGGGGGGGCGGCGAGGCGGGCGGGGCCGGGCGGTGCGCCGGCGCCCAGACGCCCGGCAGATCGGCCGCCGCCGCCGCGACCGGCCCCTCGGCCAGCAGCCGGGCCAGCAGCCCGGGCCAGATGGTCTCGGCCTCGCCGGTGACCACCAGGTCGGCCAGCCGGGACAGGGCGGCCGGATTGGCCGCCACGCCGGCCCCTCCGACCACCAGCAGCGGGAACCGTCCCGGCCGGCGATCGGCGGCCCGCAACGGAATGCCCAGGGCCTTCAGCAGGCCGGGCAGCCGGTCGAAATCTCCCTCGAAACTGATCGAGAAGGCCAGAAGATCGAAATCGCCCAGCGGGCGACGCGTTTCGAACGAGTAGAACGGTGGCGTCAGCGGTTGTCCGGCCGTGAGTTCGGGGAAGAAGCGTTCGACCCCGATGCCCGGCACCGTCCCGGTCAGGCGATGCACGGTCAGAAAGCCGAGGTTGCTCATGCCCATGCCATAAGGGCCGGGGAACACCAGCCCCACATTGAGCCGGCCGGCGATGGGTACGTTCACCTCGGCCCGTTCGAGCCGCTGCAAGCGGGCAGCCGCCTCTTCGTACGAGAAGCGATGGGCCAACCGGGTCATGCGGGTCCCTCAAACGGCACGACCACGGGGGTCAGCCACGATTCCCCCGTGGTCGTCGGCCGGACCGCCCCACGAGACCGTCGAAGACCGCCAGCGATGGCCCGCAATCTCCGACGCCCTGGTGGGACAGACTGGCTCAGCGCCGTCGGCGCAGGAAGGCCGGAATCTCCCGATCGTCCATCATCGGCGTGGTGCTGCCGCCCGCCACGGCCGCCACCGGGGCCGGAGCCTCCACGGCGGCGCGACTGACGGTGCGGATCTCCTCGATGATGCGCTTCTTGGGATCCATGACCCCGCGGGCCACCTCTTCGCCGAACCCGGTGGCGATGACGGTGATCTTCATGGTGTCTTTGAGGGTATCGTCGATGACCGTGCCCATGATGATGTTGGCTTCGGGGTCCACCGCCTCCTGGATGATGCTGGCCGCGCGGTGCACTTCCTGGATGCCCATGCTCTGATCGCAGGTGATGTTGAGCAGCACGCCCTTGGCCCCCTGGATGGACGACTCGATGAGCGGGCTGCTGATCGCCATCTGGGCGGCCTCGACCGCGCGGTTCTCGCCCTGGGCGATGCCGATGCCCATCAACGCCGAGCCGGCATTGGTCATGATGGTTTTGACATCGGCGAAATCGGTGTTGATCATGCCGGGAATGACGATGATGTCGGAGATGCCCTGCACGCCCTGCCGCAGCACATCGTCGGCGATGCGCAGCGCTTCGACGAACGACAGGTTGTTGCGGTTGTCGATCTCGAGCAGCTTGTCGTTGGGAATGACGATGATGGCATCGACCCGTTCCTTCAGGTTCTTGATGCCCATTTCGGCCGCGGTCATGCGGCGCTTGCCCTCGAAGGTGAACGGCTTGGTGACCACGGCCACCACCAGGGCGCCCACGTCTTTCGCCACTTCGGCGACCACCGGAGCCGCTCCGGTGCCGGTGCCGCCCCCCATGCCGGCGGTGATGAAGACCATGTCGGCGCCTTCGAGCGCCTCGGCGATCCGTTCCCGGTCTTCTTCGGCCGCTTTCTTGCCGATCTCATGGTTGGCCCCGGCGCCCAGCCCCTTGGTGAGCTTGTCGCCGAGCTGGATCTTGACCTTGGCCTGGGACAGGTTCAGGGCCTGCGCATCCGTGTTCGCGGCAATGAACTCCACCCCGGCGAGATTCGCGGCGATCATGCGGTTGACCGCGTTGGTTCCGCCCCCCCCGACGCCGATGACCTTGATCTCGGCATTGTTGACCCCGGCCTGATTGAAATCGAACACGTGATGCCTCCTTTTTCCCCGGTGAAATCTAATCGAAAAATTTCTTGAAGACTGCCCTGATCCGGTCGACCACTCCACCGACGAGGCCTTCTTCGACGATCTCGTTGCGGTAGTTCTGCGAGCCGTAGCGAATCAGACCAAGGGCCGTCGCATACACTGGACTCTGCATTCGTTCTTTCAACCCCCCGAGGTCGAGCGGGGTGCCTCGCCGCACCGGAAGACCGAGGATCTCTTCGGCCAGTTCGCTGCACCCGCCCATCAGGGAGGTGCCGCCGGTCAGCACGACCCCGGCGGGAATCATATCGAGCGACACGTTTTTGATGATCTGCTGCTTGACCTCGTCGAAGATCTCTTCCATGCGCGGCTCGATGATCTCGGCCAGCAGCTTCTGGGAATACTGCTTCTTGCGGTCGCTGCCGCCGATGGGCACTTCGATCTGGGTGCGCTCGTCGACCAGGTCGGCCCGCGCCACGCCATACTGGATCTTCAGGCTTTCGGCCGCGCTGGTCGAGGTCTTCAGCCCGACCGCGATGTCGTTGGTCACATTCTGCCCCCCGACCGGGGCACTGTAAGAATGTATTACGTGCCCATTCTGGAAGATGATCAGATCGGTGGTGCCCCCGCCGATATCGACGAGAACGACGCCGAGCTTCTTTTCATCTTCGCTGAGCACGGCCATGCTCGAGGCATAAGGCTGCAGAACGACATCTTCGACCTTCAGTTTGGCCGTCTCGCAGCACTTGATGATGTTCTGGATGGCGGTCACCGCCCCGGTCACGATGTGAACCTGGGCTTCCAGACGGCTGCCCACCATGCCGATGGGGTTGATGATCTCCTTCTGCTGGTCGACCACGAATTCGCGGGGCAGGATGTGGATGATCTCCTGATGCGGGGGAATGGTGATCGCAGTCTTGGCATTCTCGACGGCCCGATCGATGTCTTCGGCAGTGATCTCGTGGTTGGTGCCCTTGATGGCCACGATGCCCTGACTGTTGATCGACCCGATGTGCGACCCGGCCACGCCGACAAACACCCGCTCGATGACGACATCGGCCGCTTTCTCGGCCTCTTCGACCGCCTCAATGATGGCCTGGGTGGTCTTCTCGATGTCGACGATGGTGCCCCGGCGCACGCCATCGCCGGAAGAGGCATGTCCTACCCCGATCACGTTGATGATTCGATTTTCGCGAGGGTCGCCGATCACGGCACACACTTTGGTGGTGCCGATATCGAGCCCAATGATGAGATCATCGGCCAGCAACGCTTGGCTTGCCCCCTTCGCTGGTGCGGATTGGCTTCTTGGGCTTGACGACGATGTCGTTGGGTGCCCGGAGATCGAGGTATTCCGGTTCTACATTATTCTTCCGAAGGTTGTCAAGAAGGGCACGCAAAAATGCGAAGCGGTTGCGCAGGTCTTCGATGCCTCTTGGGAACAGCTTCACCCCAGTGCGCAAAAAAATGTAGGGGTTGTGAAGACTGGTGAAATTGAGCTCGGAAATCTCGCCCAGAATGGTGGCGGGCAGTTCGGTGATCCAGGTTTTCGCCTCTCGGAAGCCATCGTGATCGGCCAGGCTGTCCCCGGCCTGCCGCCCCGCGACATCCAGGCCCGTGACGATCGGGATGTCCTTCTCTCCCGCCCCATTCGTCGCCAGGATGACGCCGTCCTCCGCCACCTCGAGGAACGCGGTGCCCGCCTTGAGGTAGAGGAACGGCGTGCGCTCGGTGATGGCGATCCGCAAGGTGAACAATCCGGCCAGTTCCACGCGACAGTCCTTCACCCAGGGGTGACGTAGCATTCTCTCTTGGAGGGCCTGGCGATCGAAGGTCAAAATGTTCTGACCGGGGGCGATGTTCGCGAACTTCATCAGATCGGCTCGCGTGAGGGTCGACAAGCCCTCGACATCGATAGCACGGATCTCGAAGTAGCTCGTGCCGAAAAACAGGTGCTTCATCTGGATCACCGCAAGGTAGGAAAGACCCACGATCAGCACCATCGACAGCAGGATCTTGAGCGGCTTGCCGAGGCGCCCGAGGCTTCTGACCCGCAGGCGGAACCGCCTGGTCCGGATACGTTCTTCGATGGTATCCGAGAACCCTTCTTTCAGGGGTAGGGAAAAGGGCTTCCTCGCCTTGATCGCTTCTTGGGACAACGAACCCACCCGGTTGCACCGATTTTCTGGTGCCCCACTCTACCACCTTTATGCACGTCATGCAATCCCTGACGCACAATTTCCTTTTCCCACCCTCTACCGGCTGCGGCTGGGGGCGGGGAGCGGAGTCGTCTGGCTCGGCGCCCGGGCACCCTCTTCGCGAGACCTAGCGCGAGGCCTGGCCGGCGACCGTCGAGGCGTCGGCCAGAAGAGGCTGAAGGGCTTCCCAGATGAGCCGCTCGACATCCGGCGGACGCGACGCGGCCATGGCCCGCCCCATGGCGGGCAGGTCGCCAGAGGTCATCGCCTCGACGATCGCCGCGCCCAACAGGTCGGGACTCAGCTCGCGGTCGAGGACCAGCCGGGCCGCCCCTCGCTCGGCCAGGGTGCGTGCATTCTTCTCTTGATGGTTGTCGGTGGCATGCGGGTAGGGCACCAGAATGGCCGGCTTGCCGCAGACCGCCAGTTCGGCCAGGATGGTCGCGCCGGCTCTCGACACGACCAGATCGGCCAGATCGAAGGCTTCCCTCATTTCATGCAGGTAGGGCAGCACCTGATGGCGATCGGGTCGGCTCACGCGTTGTTCGATGTCGGCGTAATCTCGTTCCCCCGTGATGTGCAGGAGGCGAATCGTGGGATGGGCCTGCCACCAGGCGGCCGGCAGACCGACGGCCGCCTCGTTGAGGCTGCGCGCCCCGCGCGAGCCGCCGACGATGAGCACCCAGAACTCCCCAGGCGCGCGGCGGAACCGCCCAGGGCCGGCGGCCGGCACGAGAAACGCCCGACGGACGGGGTTGCCCGTCACCACGACCCGGGGAGGCTCGCCCGCGTAAGCTTCCCGATAGGTCAGCAGCACCCGGGCGGCCGCTCCGGCGAACAACCGGTTGGTGACCCCGATGGCCGCATTCTGCTCATGGATCGCGTAGGGGATGCCCAGCAGCCGGGCGGCCAGCAACGCCGGAAACGCAACGAAGCCGCCGGTGGCGATGACCAGATCCGGCCGGTAGGCCCGGGTGTGGGTTACCGCGTCCCAGAGGCCCTGGGCATTGCGCCAGGGGAAGGTCAGCCACCGCGTCGACAGGGTGCGGGGCAGCCCCTGCGCCCGCACCGGCAGGAACGGCAGGTCGGCCTCGCGACGCACGATCGCCGCCTCCATGCCGTCGGGCTGACCCATATAGGCGGTTTCGACCGCGCCCGGCAGGTGCTCGCGCAGGATCTCGCGAATGGCGAGGGCGGGGTAGATGTGCCCCCCCGTGCCACCGCCGGCCAGCAGAACCTTCTTCACGCCATCACGGCCGCGACCGGGCCAGCAACCGCCGCCCGAACGCCAGGAACCGGCTCGAGAACGGCTTCTGCCGGCTGTCTTCGAAGGCATGATGGCCGGCGCCATAGCGCGAGACACTGAGCAGAATGCCGACCCCCGCCGCCATGAACAGCAGGCTCGACCCGCCGTAGCTGACGAAGGGGAGCGTCACCCCGGTCGTGGGCAGGACGCACAGCACCACGCCGAGATTGATCAACGCCTGGAACGCGATCAGGCTGGTGATGCCGGCGGCCAGCAGGAATCCGAACAGGTCGGGAGCCCGGTTGGCGATGTAGTATCCCCGATAGATGACCAGCAGGAACAGCCCGATGACTAGCAGCCCGCCGATCAGGCCGACCTCTTCGCAGATGATGGCGAAGATGAAATCGGTATGTCGCTCGGGCAGGATATGGAACTTCTGCCGGCTCTGCCCCAACCCGAGACCCCATAGCCCGCCCGATCCGATGGCGATCAGCGATTGGATGATGTGATAGCCCGAGGTGCGGGCCGCCCCCCAGGGATCCCAGAAGGCAAGGAAGCGTCGCAACCGATAGGACTCCTGGAAGATGAGCGCCACCACCAGCGTGACTCCTGCCAGGCCCATGCCGGCCAGGTGCACCAGCGACCCATTGCCCAGATAGAGCAGGACCACGTAGGTGGCCGCCACGATGGCGGCGGTCGACAGGTTGGGTTCCTTCAGGATGAGCACGAAGATCAGGCCCATGATCAGCAGATCGGGCAGGACGCCCTGCGACAGGCTCCGGATGCGATCCTGGCGGGTCGAAATGGAATGGGCCAGGTAGATGACGAAACAGAGCTTGGCGAACTCGGAGGGCTGGAAGCCGATCCCGCCCACCCTGATCCAGCGGCGTGCCCCGCCGATCTCGCGCGCCACGCCAGGGATCAGCACCACGACCAGCAGAATGATGGCGGTGATCAGCAAGGGCACGGCCAACGGCTCGAGCCGGCGGTAGTCGAGATGGGCGAAGCCGAGCAGCGCCAGCAGGCCCAGACAGACCCACATCAACTGCCGCTTGAAGTAGAACGACCCGTCATCCATCTCGGTCAGCGACGTGATCGAACTGGCCGAGTAGACCATGGTCAGGCCGATCCCCATCAGGGCGATCACCAGAAGGAACAGGAAGTGATCGAAATGCTGCGGTTTCATGAGCGAGAAGCCCCCTTGGGCGTCAGCTTGGCGACCAGCTCCTTGAAGACCGTTCCGCGCACCTCGAAATTGGGAAACAGGTCATAGCTGCTGCAAGCCGGCGACAGCAGCACCGTATCGCCGGCGACCGCCCATTGATGGGCCAGTTCGACCGCTTCGGCGAACGAGGAGGCCAGCATGAGCGGGGCCAGCCCCTCGAGGGCGGAGCGGAACCGCTCGCGGGCCTCGCCGTAGAGCACCACTCCTTTCGTGCGGGTGCGAACCGCGGTCACCCATGCCGATAAGTCGGTCCCTTTGTCGCGACCGCCCGCAATGAGGATCATCGGCGGGCGGCAGGCGTTCATGGCGATGATCGAGGCGGCGCAGTTGGTGCCTTTCGAATCGTTGATGAAGGTGATGCCATCCAGCTCCCGCACCCATTCCAGACGGTGCTCCACGCCTCCGAACTCGCGCAGGACGGGTTCGAGGGCGGCGACCGGCACCCCGGCCAGACGGGCGGCGGCCGTCGCGGCCATCACGTTTTCCCGGTTGTGCCGACCGATCAGTTTGATCGAGGCATCGGGAAACAGCGGTTCGCGCGCCCCCGCCTCGTTCACCCAGAAGAAGCGCCCGTCTTCGCAGGTGACGCCGGGGCGGCGCTCCCCGAGCTGCCAGCCGAACCAGGCAACCCGGCACCGCACCTGCCCGGCCAGCGCGGTCATGCGCGGCTGGTCGGCATTGAGCACCAGCCAGTGCGATGGCCCCATGTTCATGGCGATCCGTTCCTTGGCCTGGCAATAGGCTTCGTAATCGGGATACCGGTCGAGATGATTCTCGTAGAAATTGGTGATGACCGCGATGTCGGGCGTGAACGACGAGACGGTCTCGAGCTGGAAACTGCTCACCTCGAGCACCTGCACATCGTCAGGGCGGGTCTGGGCGGCGAATTCCATCATCGGAATGCCGATGTTGCCCCCGAGGAAGACGCGGGGAAAGGCCCGTTCGCAGAATTTCGCCAGCAAGGTGGTGGTCGTCGTCTTGCCGTTGCTGCCGGTCACCACCAACCGCCGACCCTGCGACAGGCGATAGGCGATCTCGATTTCCGAATGGATCGGAATGCCCCGCTCCTGCGCTTTCCGCAGGATGGGAATGGTGGTGGGCACGCCCGGGCTCAGGACGAGGAAATCAGCGTCGAGGGCCCGCTCGGTGTGCCCTCCCCCCTCGCAGGTCACGCCGGTCTCGGGACCGAGCCCGGCTTCGCAGAGGGTCTTCTGGAGCCGTTCGAGAGGCTGCAGATCGGAGATGAACACCCGAGCCCCCAGCCCCAGCAAGCCGCGAGCGGCGGCCAGACCGCTTTTCGCGGCGCCGATGACAGTGACAGGACGACCAGCGAGATTCATGGCCGAATGCCTCTTCCAGGAAAAGTTCGGGGCACATCATAGCACACGGGTCGGTGCACAACAATGTATCGGCAGTTCCTGCCGGAAATCTCACCCCACGCTCTGCCGCAAGGGGCAGAACGCACGCGAGGCACCGGGACAGACGAGGGGCAGGCCGGGCGACCCGGCGGCAGAAGGACAGACCGCCCTCAAGGCTTCGCGGTGGCCGGGCGCGCCGAGCGGCCAGGGCGCCGGCAGGAGGGGACGCGCCGCCGACTGGCGCTCCTGGTCCGGGACGTGCCTGGGGTGCGGCGGGGCTTCGCCGAAGGCCCCCCCGGGGCGGGTGCCGCCGCCGCATCGACGGGGACGATCTGCAGCGCTTCGTCGAAGGTGCGCAGGGAAAGGCCGGTGCGGGCGGCGGCAGCACGACGAGCGTCGAACTCGACGACAGCGCGGAGCTTCCCATCGATCTCGCGGATGCGCTTGCCCGGCAGGGACCCGTGCGACGTCTCGATGGTGGCCGACTCGCGGGCCAGCACCGCGCGAGTCACCATCTGCCGACGGATGCCGAGGGTGGGCAGCTCGCGGAAGAGCAGGTCTTCGAGGGCCGCGGCCCGCGACGGCGCGCACATCACGGTCAGGCGGTGACCCGGCCGACCCTTCTTCATCAGCACCGGAGTCAGCGCGACATCGAGGGCGCCGGCCGCCATCGCCTGCTCGAGCACATGTCCAAGCAGCTCGCCGGTGACATTGTCGAGATTGGTCTCGAGCAGGGTCACGGTCTCGAGCTGCCGCCCGGCACGGGCCGCGTCGCCCAGGAAGGCGCGCAGCAGGTTGGGTAGAGCGAACTGACGGCGCCCGCACCCATGGCCGACCCGCTGATAGGTGAAGCCGGCGGGCAGACCGGGCTGGGCGGCAAGGCCCCGAATCAGAGCGGCGCCGGTCGGCGTGGTCAATTCGCCGACGATGGCCGGATCGGCGAAGACGGGATAGCCCTGCAGCAGCAGCGCGGTGGCCGGGGCCGGCACCGGCAGGCGCCCATGATCGCAGGTGATGAAGCCGGTGCCGAGATGGATGGGCGAGACGAAGACCGACGTGACCCCCAGATCATCGAGGCAGACGGCCGCGCCCACGATATCGGCGATGCTGTCGCGCGCCCCCACCTCATGGAAATGGATCTTCTCGACGGTGGTGCCATGCACCCGAGCTTCGGCCTCGGCCAATGCCTGGAAGCACGCCAGGGCGGCGGTGCGGGCGGCAGGGCGCAGGTCGGCCGCCGCCAGCAAGGCGCGGATCTCGGACAACCCCCGACCGTGATGGGCGTGCGAGGAGTGGCCGGCAGGGGAAGCCGCCGCACGCCGGGAACGACGTGGCAACGCCTGCCTCTGACCACGGCCACGCGACCGGTCGCGCCCGTGCTCGGCCACCCGTTCATTGTGGGAACCAAGCTCATGATCATGGTCGAGGTCGTGATCATGATCGTGGTCACCTCTGTGATCATGATGGTGGTCATGATCGCGCTCATGATCGCGACCATGATTGTGATCATGATTGTGATCATGATTGTGCTCACGATCATGATCGTGGTCATGCGCGTGGACATGCCCAGACGAGCGGCCATGGTCGTGGCGAGGTCCATGGTCCGATGCTTGGCCAGAAATGGACTCCGGCGGATGGTCATCGACCGTATTGAAATAGGTAGCCCGGAATCCGCCCTTCAGCGTCTCTTGGATGATCAATTCCAACGGGCCTTCCGGGAAGGGGAGAGAGGCCAGGGCGGCGCGCAGGCGCCCGGGGTCGGCTCCGACATCGAGCAGGGAGCCGACCGCCATGTTGCCGGCGATGCCGGCGAAGCAGTCCCAGTAGAGGGTGGTCATGGGGTCTTTCCTCGGAGGATGCGAATGGCGGCCACGGCCGCTCCGAACCCGTTGTCGATGTTGACCACGGTGAGGCCGGCCGAGCAGGCGTTGAGCATGCCGAGCAGGGCGGCCAGGCCCTGGAAGCTGGCGCCGTAGCCCACCGAGGTGGGCACGGCGATGACCGGGGCGGCGACCAGACCGCCGACCACGCTGGGCAGGGCGCCCTCCATGCCGGCCACCACGATCAGCACGGCGGCCCGCCGGATCGCGGCCAGGCGCCCGAACAGACGATGGATGCCGGCCACCCCGATATCGTAGAAGCGTTCGACACGACAGCCGGCGAATTCGAGCGTGAGGGCGGCCTCTTCGGCGACCGGCAGATCGGAGGTGCCCGCCGCCAGCACCGCGACCAGCCCTTCGGCGGAACGAGAGGCGCCGCGGCCCCGCTCGCCGCCCGGTCGGGCCTGGTCGGCCGCGATCTTCCACGCCAGGCCTGCGCCCTCGTGCACCTGCAGGTCGGGCACCGCCCGCCGCAGGGCCCGCAGCGCCGCCGGCGAGCAGCGCGTCGCCAGGGCCTTCCCCGTGCGGTCGAGGAGGGCCTGGAAGATGCGCACCACCTGGGCGGGCGTTTTCCCGGCCCCATAGATGGCTTCGGGGAAGCCGGTCCGCCGCTCCCGCACTGGGTCGAGCACCGCCTCGGGCACCGGCAGCTCGCCGGCTTCGACGCCCCGCAGGGCCGCCTCGAACCGGCGCGCCGACACCCGCCCGGCCTGGAACTCCCGGAACAGGCGACACAGAGGTGAAATGGTCTTCTTCATCGATGAACGGGCCGCACGGCCGGCCCGTTTATACCCCGAAACCCCGCCCTCGGGCAACCCCGCCTGCCCGCCAGCCGCCATTCTCACGCCACGGCCTGGCGCCGGCTCGAGACAGCGAGGTCGTCGGCCTCCCCGTCTCCGATCGCTCGAGGTCACAACCCCTCAGGCCTGACGAGCCAGGCGGAACAACCTGCGCCCGACCGCCGGCCGGCAACGCTGGCGGCCAGGACCAACGCCTCGCATGACCAGCTCGCCCGAGCGATTGGCGCGCTTCTTCCCCGGAAGACCGCGCCAGGGGCCACCGGCCCCTGGACCCCTGATGACGCCAGGCCGGATCCGGGCGAGTTTCGGCGGCGGCCGGTCGACGCCGCGTTTCAACCGCAGCGCTTTTGCGCATCAGGAAAGACCTAGACACATTTTTGGCAATATTTTTTGTGCAATGCAAAATTTTTACTTGACAACGACCGATGATTGGGATATGCTTGGCATAGCTGAACGCAACCACATGAAAGGAGCCGAACGTGATCGACCCCCGCTGGATCTCCGGTCTGCGTTGCACTACCCAGGTTCGTCCTGCCGGCCGCCTGGCTTCCGGCGAAACTTCCGAATCGAAGCACATCGGGACTATTCCCAGCGCCAGCGACGAGGTTAGTGCGCCGCAAAAGCCAGATGTGGGCGGCCGCTCGCTCCGTCCCCTGATCAGTCCGCCCTGACCCTCCCTCCCGGAACCCGCCGGACCCATCGGCCCGGCCCTGATCTTCGAGTGAAGCAACATCACCAAACTTCAAGAAGGAGACCACCCATGACCATCACCCAGTTGTTCGACCGCGATGAATTGTTCCGCCTGAGCCGCGAAGGCATGGAAAACTCCCTGCGCTTCTTCCTGACCATCAACGAGAACCTGCTCAAGATGGGCGAATGGCAGATGCAGAACCTGACCGAGCACAACAAGCGGGCCATCGAGACCATCAACAAGGCCTACGACGAGCACCAGAAGAACAGCCGGATCATCATGAGCCGCCTCGAGACCGTCGTGCGCGAGATGATCGACAAAGTGGCCCCGGCCCCGAAAGCCGCGGGCGCCGAGAACTGACCAGGAGCCGTCCATGACCACCCGGCACGCCACCACCCCCAACCTGTTCGACCGCGAAGAGATGATGCGCCTGACCCGCGAGGGCATGGAGCAGACCCTCCGCTTCTATATGACCATGAACGAGCAACTGCTCAAAATGGCGGAATGGCAGAAAGACGCCGTCAACCAGGCCAACCAGCAAGGCATCGAGATGCTGAACAAGGCCTATGACGAGTACCAGAAGAACAGCCGCGTCGTCCTCACCCGCCTCGAGGCGATGATCCGGCAGGCCGCCGAGCAGACCGCTCCCAAGGCCAAAGAACAAGGGCAGTAAGCCCTTCCCGCGCCCGCCTCGACCGGCCCGCCGCGCCCGCGACGGGCCGGTTCGTCGTCCGGTTCAGGTCGCGGGCCGGGGCTCGGGCTCGGGTCGCGTCTGCGTCACCATGCCTTCGAGGGACTCGTCGGCCCGCCGCCCGAGCAGGTAGACCGCGGTGCCGAGGAACACCGCGAACCAGAGCGTGACCGCCCGGATCAGCAGGGTCGCCGAGATGGCCGCCTCGCGGCCGATGCCGGCGTAGATGAACACGCCGCCCAGCGTTCCTTCCGCCACCCCCAGCCCGCCGGGCAGGAAGGACAAGGCCCCCGCCACCGAGCTGACGGCATGGGCGAAGACCGACAGGCCGAGCAGCTCAGGGGTGTCGACCCGGAGCGCCCGGAAGATGCAGTAGAGAGCCACCCCTTCCCCTGCCCACGACAGCGCGCTGAGCGGCACCATCAGGACCAGCGCCGGCAGCGACAGCAGATGCTGCGAACTGGCTTCGAGCGCCCGCAACGATGGACGGAACCGCGCCAGGCGGTCGAACCGGCCGACCACCGACCGATCGAGCCAGCGCCAGAATTCGGGGCGAGTGATCAGCACCACCCCGAGCCCCAGCAGCCCGCCCACCACCACCAACCCGCCGGCCCCCAGGGCCAGACGGCTGCTGCCCAGAAGGCCCAGCACCACCAGACCTAACAGGTCGGTCAGGCGCTCGGCCAGCACGATGGGTGCGGTGCGGGCCACCGGGAACCCGTACCGCTGGCGCAGCAGGAACGACTTGAGCAGCTCCCCCAGTTTGCCTGGGCTCAGCACCATGGTGAAGGCCGAGAAGAAGATCCACAGGCTGTCGCGCCAGGTCACCGTCAAACCCAGCCGGCGCAGGAACCAGGCCCATTTCAGGAACCGCAGGGCATAGTTGACGCAGACCGCGCCCACGATGGCGGCCAGCCATCCCGGCGAGATCGAGAAGAGCAGGGCGCCGACCCGATCGACATCGGCGATCAGAGCGGTGATCGTGATCGCCACGACCAGCGCCAGGAACGCCCACACGGCGACCCGCACCAGCAGCGACCGGCCGGAAGCCGGCCGGCCCGCCGAGGAGGGAGGAGGGGAATGGAGAAGCTCCACCGAACTTCCTTCTGAAGAGAATGTCTAGGAAGGTATGTTACCATGCCTGCCATGCCTCCTACCACGGCTCCGGCCGCCGCCGGCACCACCCCGAGCCCGTTCTGGCTGCTGTTGTTCTTCCTGTTCGGCATCGTCCTGCCCGCGTGGCTGATCGAGCAGCTGCTCGTCCAGTTCGAAACCGAACAGGCGCGCGTCCTCGACCTGGCCGACCGGGATCGGGCCCGGGCGGTGATGGCCCGCCTCGACCGGCAGCTCGACCTGCCCTCGCTCGTCGGCGCCGCGCTCGATGCCTTCGCCGCGCAGGCCGCCACCGCTCTGGGGAACCGCGCGGTGACCCCCACGCGCGTCCGCGTGCTGTCGGCCGCCTTTTTCCGGCGGTTTCCCGCCGCGAGCCGTCTCTACTGGTTCGATCGCGCCGGCCGCCTGGTGCAACCGGCCGGCGGGCCGCCGGTGCCGGAACGAACGGCCTGGCAGGCGGTCTACCGTACGCTCGCGCCCGGGGGCGGGGCCACCCCCGCCGAAGCCAGGCTGGCCGCCCATCAGATCAGGTTCACCATGGGAACCCTGGCATCGATCGAATCCCTGCGCGCCGGCTTCCGGCAGCCGGTGCCGGTGCTCTTCAAAGGGGAAGCCATGCTGATGGCCGGCCGGGTGCTGCGGTCGCCCCGCAACCGGCGACCAGGGCGGCGCGCGGCGCCCCGCCTGGGCGGGTTCCTGCTCCTCGTTCCCACCGGCCGGGCCAGCTTCGGGTGGGAGCTGAAGCGGGCGGTCGCCCGCCTCACCACCGCCGATACCAAGGTCGGCGGCTACTGGCAGTCGCGGCAGAACGGCTATGGCGACGGCGTGGCCCAGCCTGACGGCTTGCTCAATCCGGGGCTCATGCACGGGTTGTTCCAGCGGCTCGAGAACGGCCAGGGCTTCCTGTCGCACGGCGGCTTCACCTTCCTGGCCCGGTTCTGGTCGCAAGACCCCGACCTGGTGCTCGTCGCTGCCGTCCGCCAGACCTCTCCGGCCGCGCGGCAGGCCGCTCGCGCCGTTCGGCTCATCCGCGGCCTCACGATCGGGCTGGTCACCCTCGCCGCTCTGGCCCTGCTGGCGATGGGAGGCGGTCTGCTGGCGCCTTCCCTGCGGCTGGCGACCCGCTTCCGCCTGGGGACCATGGCCTTGACCGGCTTCCCGCTGCTGTTCCTGAGCATCTGGGGCCTCGATTTCCTGGTGAAATCGGCGCAGCACCGGGAAGCCGAGGTGCAGCAGGAACTGGAGAACCAGCTCCTGTCGGCCGAGCAGGCTGTGGCCAGCGGCATTCCTCATGTCCAGAACCTCCTGCGCGCGGTGACCGCCTCGCCCGCCTATGGCCGGATCAACGACCTGCAGGATGTGCTCGACCTGCTCCGACCGCTGCAACCCTTCGGCTGCAAAGATGCGACCTACGCCCGCCAGCGATGGCGGATCCTGTCGACGCTGACAGCTCGCCCGTATGCCGATGTCGGCACCCGAAGCGCCCTCCACTACTTCATCAAGCGGCTCCTGGAAGCCGCGCATTTCCAGATCGCCGACCTGCAGAAGATGTCGGTGCCGGTAATCGAATCTTTCCTGAGCGGGCGCGACATGATCGATTTCCTGCCCAACGCCCGCTTGCGACTCACCCAGTTCGGCGGCGACCAGTTCTTCCTGTACAGCTCGGTGCGCAAGACGGCGACCGGCGAACCCCGCGACTTCCTGCTGGTCACGTTCGATTTCCCACGGTTCTGCGCCTGGTTCTTCCAGGACTGGCTGGCCCGGCAGCCCCATCCTGAAAGAATCTTCCTGCGGACCCTCGCTCCGGCCGGCCTTCGTCGCGAGCCGCGGCATCCTCGCCTGAAGGAGCTCCTCGATCTCGTGCAGTTCAACCAGGAACTGATCACCATGCGACTCACCATGCGCGGGCGGTCCTATCTCGCCCGGGGGCGGCCGCTGGCCGGGCTGTCCACCGTCGGCGCCGTCATCGTGCCCGACGATGGGGGCGAGGGCATCTTCGCCCATTCCTGGCGTTTCCTGGCGTTGTTCGGCGTGATGACGCTGGGCGTGGCCATGTGCCTCGCGGGCATTCTGGAATCGCTGCTGCTGGCCCCCGTCCTGGCGCTGGCCAGCGCCATGGATGAGCTGGAACGCGGCCATTACGACGTGGTGGCCATTCCCCAGGCCGACGATGAGCTGGGCGCGCTGGCGAAGGGATTCAACCGGCTGGTGGAGGAGTTGCGCCAGAAATCCCGGATGCTGCCCCTGCTGAACCGGGAGTTGATCGCCCAGGCGCAAGAAGCCCCGCAGGTCATGACCGAGCGCCGGCAGGTGGCCGTCAGCTTCTCGGGTTTGCGGGAATTCGCGCGCCTGGAGGCGGCCCTGCCCGCCGACGAAGCCATGGCCGTGCGCAGCGGCTTCCTCGCGCGCTGCGAGGCCGCCACCCGCGCGTGGGGCGGCGAGATCGACAAGTTCCTGGGCGATGCGACCATGGCGGTGTTCTTTCCCGCCCCCGGGCTGGCGGCGCCCGAGGAGCGAGCGGTGAGAGCCGCGCTGACCCTGCAGGCCAGCCTGCACACCTGGATGCAAGAGCGAACCCGGGCAGGGCTGCCGATCTTCCGCCATGGCACCGGCATCGCCGCCGGCCCGGTCATCGCCGGGCACATCGGCTCCCTGCGCAAACGCCTCGATTTCACCGTCATCGGCGACACCGTCAACCTGGCCGCCCGCCTGGAGAAGGAGGCCGGACGCCCCGGCCGGCCGACCATCCTGGCCACCGCCGCGGTGCTCATCCGTCCCCTGCCCGGGGTCCGTCTGCTGCCGACCACGATCACCACCGTGCGCGGCCGGGTGGGTGCCCTCACCATCTTCGGCGTGGAGGCGCTCGATGCCTGAACGCCGCTCGCCCCCGCCGTCGGCGTTGGCGCCGTTCGGCGTGCTCGGCCTCGCGCTGCTGCTGGCCGGCCAATGGCTCTTCCTCGATCGCCTGGAACGAACCCAGGCCGAGACCTTGCGCGCTTCGCGGGAAGCGGAGCTGCGCCAGCTGCTGCCCGTGCTGCGCGGCCGCGCCGATCCCGTCTTCCTGGCCGAGGAGTTCCTCTACGCCAACCTCGGCCACCTTCTGGGCGGAACGCGCCAGGGCTTCCGGCGCTTCGAACGGGAACTCCGGCGCGCCTACGGGAACGAGGTCGCTTTCGCCCTATGGGACGGGGACGGCGAAGGCCGGCTGATCCGGCATCGGCATTTCCAGCCCGTCGAACTCGACATCCTCCACAAGACCATGGGGCATCAGTATCACCGCGAGACCAACTTTTGGAAATACGCTGAAGATCATGAGATTCGTCTGCGGGAGATGCTGGGGAATGCCAGCCTCATGAGCGCTCCCTACAATTTCGCCAACTTCGCCGAAGTCACCATGCATGGTCGGCGCGGGGCGCTGTTCTTCGCCCTGGTGCCGCCCCGCCGCCTGAACCAGTCGATGCGCGAAGCCCTGTATCCGTATCGTTGGCGCCCCCCCAACACCCTTCCTGAAGTGCAAGCCCGGGTCGCCGTCTTCATCCCGCAACACCAGCTCACCTCGCGCCGGTGCCTGGTTCGCGCCCTGCGGTCGAGCGGCCTGGCCCGTAGTCTGCCGGTGCGGATCGGGCCCGTCCGCGGTCCCTACCCGTGGCTGCGCGGGTCGGCGATCAGTCCCGACCAGATGCGCCAGATCCTGCCCGACCAGGACCAGGGCGTGTTCGTCACCGACACCGCCGGCCTCGCGTTCGTCCACCTGTCCGACATCCCCGGGTGGGTGATGGTGCACCTCCGCCGCTTCCCCCCGCCGGTCCGGCTGGCCAGAACGCCCTGGATGCTCGGCCTGACCGGGGCCTGGGTCGGCGGACTGCTCGTCCTGGGATGGATCGGCTGGTTCCAGCCCTGGCGCTGGACCGCCAGCATCACCCGCAAATTCCTCACTCTCGTGCTGCTCGCCACCTTCCTTCCAAGCCTCGGCATGCTCTGGATCGCCTGGACCCGCTCCCGACTCGAGGCCAATCTCCAGGAACTGACCCTGTTCCGTCAGGCCGAAGCCGAGCTGGAGGCCATGGAACAATCCCTCAATCAGCAGCTCCAGGCCGCCGTGGCCGCCGCTCGCCGCTTCCTCCGACGGCCGGACTGGCGCGCCCCCGTCCTCCCGTCGCGCGCCGCCATCGCCTCTGCCGTTCTCGATCTAGGCATCCAGGGAGCCGGCACCGTGTATCTGGTGGCGCGTGGCCATCCCGAAGTCCTGACCTTCTCGGGCGAACTCATCCTGCGACCAGGAGAGCCTCGCCCTCCAGCCTCTTTCGCCACGAAGATCGGTCCCCCGAAAGGGGTGGTCGCCTCGGCATCATCACACCCGACCGCCAAGATGACCCCGCTGGTGACCGCTCTCCTGCACAAGGTCGGCGAGCATTTCGGCTTCGTCCTGGCCGAGCCCGGCCCGCCCCGGAAAGACGTCAACATCGAAGAAGTCCGGGGCGGCGTCCTTTATGAATTCCTCGAAGCCATGGTGGGAAAAGACAGCATGCTGCGCATGGTGGTGCAGACCGGCCGGCTGCTCCCCTTCCGGATGCTGCACGAAGTGGCCTGGGCCATGCTCGAGGTCACACGGGATGCCGACCGCCAGCCCCATCGGCTCTTCCTGCTCATCTTCCGGCGCGAGGAGATCCAGTTCCGCAATTTCATCGCCCGGGCGTCCGAGCGGCACCTGGATCGCGGCCCGTTCCCGCGCCTGATCTTGATGAACACCCTGGCCGCCCGGAGTTCACCGCACATCCCCGAGTGGGCCGACGTCTTTCCGCTGGCCACGGTCCTGCTCCGGCAAGCCTTCCGGGAGCAGGGAGTGCAGCGGCTCATCCTGCCCAAACCGGCCCTCCCGGCGGCGGTTGGGGGCCACCGGCCCCGCGGTCGGCTCCTGGCCATCGCTCGCCCGCTCAAGGGGACCGACTTCGTCGCCGTGGCCCTGCGGCGCCAACCCGAAGATGATCCCGCCGACCCCATCGCGGTGGCAGCGGTCCTGGCCGGCCTCTACCCGTTGCTGATCGCCGGACTGGCCATCCTGTTCTTCCAGCGCATCTTCCTGCGGCCGGTCCGCGCCCTGCAGGAGGGCGTGGCCACGATGGCCGGCGGCCAGTATGACGTGCGGCTGCCGGTGACGAGCGATGATGAACTCGGTCAGCTCTGCTCCAGCTTCAATCGGATGGCCGATGGCGTGCGGGAAAAGGAATTCCTGCGGCGTTTCCTGTCGGATCTCGCTCTGGAAGCGGTGGAAGGCGGCCAGACCGCGCGGGCCACCCGGGCGACCGGCACGGTCATCATGGCCGACATCCGCGGGTTCACGGCCCTGGCCGAAGAACACCCGCCAGAAGCGGTCGTCGACATGCTGAACGCCTACCTCACCGCGATGGAGGTGGCGATCGAGAAGCATGCCGGCACCATCGAGAAGTTCATCGGCGACGCCATCTTCGCCGTCTTCCTGCCCATGCACGGCCGTGACACCCCCGAGCGGCGAGCCGCCCAGGCGGGGCTGGATATGCTCAAGGCGCTGGGCCGGTTCAATCGCGATCGCCAGCGCCGAGGCCTGTTCACCATCTCCTGCGGAGTCGGCATCGCCACCGGCGAGCTGTTGATGGGCCTGGTGGGGGGCGCCGACGGCCGCCGCGAGTTCACGGTGACCGGGCCCACCGTCAACCGGGCCGCCGCCATGGAAAAGGTGACCAAACGGACCGTCCATACCAAACTGGTCGTCTGTCCCCTCACGGCGTCTCGGCTGGGCGAGGGCTGGACCATCGTCCCGCTGCCGACCGCCCCGGGCCAGCCCCCTGACGCCTATGAGATCGGCCGGGGAGCCTCGGCCTGACCCTGTTCGACCAGGTCCCTGAGGGACCGCCCCCGCCCGTGTACTCGGCCTGGGCGGCCCGGAACTGCCGAATACCGCCCGACAGGCCACGACTCCGGGCGGGTTGGAGTCGGCCTTGAAGCCGGGCGGGCGAGGACCCTTGGTGGAACGAAGGGTTTTTCGCTACAATGGAGCGGAACGACGTGGAGGTGAGAGATGAGCGAACAAGACCGGAAGATCAGAATGGCGACGGCCGACAGCCCGCGCGCGCAGGGACATACCATCGTCGGCGGCCGCCCGGCCGGCGCCCGCACGACGGGGGCCGGCATTCCGCGCGGCCTGGAGGCGTTGATGATGAAGGCGGCGGTCGACCCCGCCTTCCTCGAACGGCTGGTGACCGAACGGGCCGGGCTGGCCGATGCCATCGGGCTCGCCCTCGATCCGGCCGAGCGCGACATGCTGGAGCTGGTGCCGGCCGGGCAGTTGCGCGAAATGGCGCGGCTCACCCCGGTGCCCGAACCGCAACGCCGGCTGCTGGCCGGCGGCTCGGCCGCCGCGCTGGTGGCCCTGGTCACCCAACTGACGTTCGCACCGGTCGCCGGACGGGCCGAACCACCGCCCGACGGAATGCAGACGATCCAAGATCTTTCGCCGCAGGAAGCCGGCCCCCTCGCCGTTGATCCTGACGCCGGCCCCACCGCCGAGGGGGGGCGCCCCGATTCCCCGCATGCCATGCCCCCTGGCGGGGCGCGGCCCGATCTGCCGGACGAAGATCTCATGACCCGCGGCATCCGGCCTGATCTGCCCGATGAGATCCGCATCACCCGAGGCATCCGGCCCGATCTGCCGCCTTCCTCCCCGCCGCCCGCCCCACCGCCCGCTTCGACCGAGGCGCCGGCCACCCCGGTCGCCACGACGCCCCTCACCACGGAGACCCTACATGAGCTGATCGTCCACACCAACTCGGCCGGCCTCAGCTTCGAAGCCGCCATCAACGCCCTGCGCAACGAGACCGGCATCGGCATCACCGTGCAGCCCTGCCCTGGCCTCGATGTCAACCGACCGGTCGCCCGCTCGGTGGCCGGCCTGCCTCTGGGCAAGGCCATCCGCGCGCTGTGCGCCGAGGTCGCCGGCGACGGGGCCTTGTATGAGATCGATCTCGGCGACCGGGCCCTGGCGATCCGGTTCAAGCAGCTCGGCGCCCCGCCCCGGGAACCCTTGCAGCGTCTGTTCGACTCCTTCCAGCCCACCCGCGGCTCCCGGCCCGATGTCCCGCGGCGCCGCGAGGACTGAACGATGCCCGCCGCCGACCTCACCCTGCTCAACCTGAACCTGCTCTACGTCAGGTATCTCGAGGGCATCGACCGCGAGCTGCACGTCCCCCTCGGCTGCCTGTACCTGACCAGGGCGCTCGAAGACGCCGGCTACGTCGTCGATTTCCGCGACTACCAGCTCAACACGTTCGACGAGCCGTTCCTGCCCGACCGGATCGTCGAATTCCTGCATGATCCCGCGCCGGTCATCGGCTTCTCGGTGATGGCCAACCTGCTGCCCTTCGCGCTGCTGGCGATGAAGGAGGTCAAGCAGCGCTACCCCGACCGCTTCCTGGTGCTGGGCGGGGTCGGCGCCAAAGCGGTCGAGGAGCAGATCATGACCCGGTTCCCCTGGGTCGATGCCATCGCGGTCGGCGAAGGGGAACGCACCGGCCCCGAGCTGCTCGCCGCCTGGCAGGCGGGCGCCGACCTGCGCCAGGTGGCCGGCCTGGTCGTGCGCGGCCCCGACGGGCAGGTGGTGCGCACCCCCCGCCGCGAACGGATCCGGAATCTCGACGCCCTGCCTCTGCCCGCCTTCCACAAGGTCGATCTGCCCCGCTATCAAGGGTATGGACTGATGTCGACGCGCGGCTGCCCCTACCCCTGCACGTTCTGCTCGGTCGCCCCGGTCTGGGACCACGATTCCACCTTCCGCTCGGTCGACCACATCATCGCCGAGATGCGCCATCTGCATGAACAGGCCGGCGTCAAGATGTTCCTGTTCCAGGACGAGTTCTTCGTCTGCAACAAGCCCAAGGTCATGGCCTTCTGCCAGAAGCTGCGCGAGACCGGGCTGCCCGTCCTGTGGAAGGCGTTCGGCCGGGTCGATCTGACCGACCGCGAGATGATGGAGACGATGGCGGCGGCCGGCTGCGTCGAGCTGCGATTCGGCATCGAAAGCGGCTCCGACCGGGTGCTGCAGCTCGTCAAGAAGGGGTTCACCGCCGAACAGGCGATCGCCCGGGTAGGCGAGGCCGTGCAGATCTTTCCGCGGGTCGACGCCTTCTACGTCTGGGGATTCCCCTTCGAGACGATGGAGGACTTCCACCAGACCGTCTTCCAGATGGTGATGCTGCGCAAGATGGGCGCGCGTATCCTGCCTTCCCTGCTCTGCCTGCTGCCCCAGACCGAGCTGTTCCGCGAGAACCGCGAGCGCTACCCCCTCGATTTCAGTCCCAGCCTGTTCCCCGAGTACATGATCACCGGGCACGAGATCAGCCACCTGTCGCATTTCCAGGTAGCCCCGACCCACCGGCCGATCTACGAGTTCATCCAGGAGCACCCCGACATCTTCCCGGGGTTCTTCCACATGGATCTGGCCAACAATGTCCTGCCCAAGCTGAAGATCCTCAAGAAATTCGGCTTCTATCCCGAAGACAGGGAACTGTCCGGCACCGATTCGTGCGGGGCCCATTCGCCACGCACGACGGCCGCGCCCGGACTGGCCACGCGCGTGGCCGAAACGACGACGACGGCCGGGTAGGGGAAGCCCTTCCCCCGGCCGATCAGGAGCAGCCATCATGCAGGAACCGGTCGGCTGGCGAGCCTGGTGGGCCCGCGGGCGGTTGCCGTTCCTGCTGGCCTTCACCGTGGTGGCGTTCAGCGCCATCGAGGTGGTGGCCAACCCGATCCGGCACCGGCTCGAACCGGCGGTCATGACCTTCTGGCGGTTCCTGCTCGGCGTGGCCTGTCTGGTCCCGGCCTGGCTGGCGGCGCCGCGGCGCGAGCCGGCGCGCCTGTCCCTGGGCGACCTGCTCCGCCTGTGGGGCCTGGGCGGCCTGAACATCATCGTGGCGATGGGGGCGCATGCCGTCTGCATCAAATTCGCCAAGGCCTCGACCGCCGCCATCCTGATCGCCGCCAACCCGCTGGCGACCAACCTGTTCGCCTGGCTGCTGCTCGGCGAGCCGATGGGCTGGCGTCGACTGGTCGCTCTGCTGATCGGGTTCGCTGGGGTGACCCTGGTGGCCGCCCGTCCCACGCCCGGAGCCGACACCCCCTTCGGCATCGCCATGGGGCTGGTCGGCTTGACCGGCTTCGCCCTCTACACCGTGCTGTCGAAGGGCATCGTGCAACGCTTGGGCAGCCTGCGCGTGACAGTGCTCAGCTTCACCCTCGGCGTCGCCACCTATCTGCCCATCTTGCTCTGGCTCGATCTTCCGGTGCGCCCCCCGGCCGATCTCTGGCCTCGCCTGCTGGTGCTGGGGGTGGTGGTGTCGGGACTCGGCTACATCACCTTCTTCAAGGCCCTGGCCGCCCTGCCCGCCGGCCGCACCAGCCTCCTGTTCTTCTGCAAGCCGCCGGTCGCGATCGGCCTGGCCTGGGCGTTCCTGGGCGAGCAGCCGGTCCCCGCCGCCCTGGCCGGGACCGTCCTGGTCATGTTCGGCATCGCGTTCGACCGCACCCCCGGACCGCCCGATAGCGCCGGCCCGACCACGAAGGAGGACACCCCATGACCCACATTCGGACAAGCCTGGCGATCATCTTGATGGTGGCGGTGGCCGCCAGTTTCGGGGCGGCGGCCGAACCATTGCCGGGCGGCCCTTCGGGCCACCCCGTGCGCGCCCTGCCCGGCATCCCGCCGGTGGCGACCGTGCCGCTGGCCAGCGAAGCGCTCTACGACCTCGCCCTGGTCAACATGTACGCCGAGTTCGACCCGGCCGCCTACGAGGCGGCGATCATCGCCGACGCCTGGCTCGTGACCACCGCCTCCGACCCTGTGGTGATGCGTTGCCACGGCAATTTCAAGCAGATGACCATCACCAGCTCCCAGCGCGATCTCGCCTTCCGCTATGTGCCGCCCTACTTCTGGTTCTACAACATCGAACCCGGCGAGACGCGAATCACCTTCACCTACCGCGTGCGACACGACGGGTTCTCGACCCCCGGCGCCGTCATCGCTCCTAACCGCCTCGCCCTCGATCGCCTGGCCTTCTGGTACCCGCGGAACATCGCTTCCGATCCCCATCAGGTCATCCTCAACCTGGTCACCGACCCCGGCTACCCCGTCTACGCGAATGCGTCCCTGACCCGCGACATCCCCAACAACCGGCGACGGTTGCGTACCTTCGTCCTGCGCACCCCCAGCGCCGGCGGGCTGGAACTGCGCTCGACCCCCTGACACGGCCGCCCCACCAGCGCGCCACTGCGACCAGGCGTTGACAGACCGGCCGTTCCACCCTACCATTTCCCAAAACCGAAAGGACGTTGACGCGATGGACGCGATTCTGCCCCGGCGGCCGCTCTTCATCTCGGCCACCGCTCAGGATCTCGATTGGGTCTCCCAGGTGGTGGAGCAGCACGAAGTCGGCGTCGAGATCACCGATTTCGCCCAACCCACCGAACCCGGTTCCTCCCGGGAACGGATCTTCGAACTGTGGCATCTCTGGCGGGAAGCCGCCACCGCCAAGGTGCCGATGGCCCTGCACGCCCCCTTCCTCGATCTGGTGCCCGGCAGCCTCGACACCGACATGGTCGAACTCTGCCGCAAGCAGCATGAAGAAGCCCTGACCCTGGCCGGCGCCCTCGGCGTGGGGCGGATCGTCTTCCACAGCGGCTTCAACCCGCTCATTCGGGGGCCGCAGTATTTCGAACCCTGGCTCAACCGCACCGTCCGCTATTTCAGCGAACTGATCGCCCAGAACACCGAGTTCACCTTCCTGCTCGAGAACATGTGGGAGCCGACCCCCGATCCGCTGATCAAGGTGGTCGACCGCATCAATTCCCCCAACCTGCGGATCTGCTTCGACGTCGGGCACGCCCTGATCTGGGGCAAGATTCCGCCCGAAGAATGGCTTCCCCACATCGGCCTGCGCCTGGGGCACGTCCATCTCAATGACAACGACGGCACCTGGGACCAGGAACGCCCGCTCGGCGCCGGGGTGATTCCGCACGAGAAGATCATGGGCCAATTGAACACCCTCGGGTTCTTCGGCCCGATCGGGCTGGAGATGCGAGGCCAGGTCGCCATCCAGGCCAGCCTCGACTGGCTGAAGCGACGCGGTTTGTTCTGAGCCTGCGGCCGGAGCGGTTCCGCCTCGTTTCGCCCATCCAACGCCTCCCATTCTCGAAAGGCAGCTCCCATGTCCAAGAACCGTCACGCCATCACTTCGCAGACCATCCTCTCGCTGGTCATCGGCCTGGCCTTCGCCACCTTCTCGCAAGCCTGCTTCCTCATTCCCAACAAGATCGTACCCAGCGGCCTGACCGGGCTGGGCACCGTGCTCTACCACCACGCCGGCCTCCCCATCGGCCTGTTCACGATCGCCTGCAACGTCCTGCTGATCGGCCTGCAGGCGCGCCTGCTAGGGCTGCTCGCCAGCACCAAGACGATCATCGCCATCGTCGTGCAGGGGCTCTTCCTCGATCTGTGCACTTCCGTCTTCCGCGCGCCGCGCCTGGCCGATGATCCGATGCTGGCGGCCATCTACGGCGGCCTGCTGACCGGAATCGGCCTGTCGTTCATCTTCCGGGCCGGGGCCACCCTCGGCGGCACCGACATCCTCGCCCAGCTCCTGCAAAAATTTCGTCAGGTGCCCGTCGGCACCACCTTCCTGTGGGGCGACATCGTGGTCCTCGGCGTCGCCGCCCTCGTCTATGGCCCCAACCTGGCTCTCTATGCGATGATCAAAGCCTTCATCGTCAGCCAGACCCTCGACCACTTCATGGAAGGCTCGTCGGTCTACCGTCAGGTCCTCATCATTTCCCGGGAAGGGGAGACACTCGCCTGGGGCATCATCGAGGAACTCCACCGCGGCGTGACCTACCTCCACGGTCGCGGCGCCTACACCAACCAGGGCATCGAAGTGTTGCTGGTGGCTGTGCGCCGAGGCGAGGTGCCTCTGCTCGAAGAGCTCGTCTACCAGATCGATCCCCACGCCTTCATCATTGTCACCGATGCTCGGCGGGTCCTGGGCAAAGGGTTCGAAGACCTGGAAGAGATCCTCGATGGGCAGGGCCGCCCGGTCAGGCCAGCGCCCGCCCAGCATCCGACGTGATTCCCGCCCGGTCTTGTGCCCCGCCCCCGGGTGGGTTATCATGTTTCCCGAACATGTCCAGGATCCGGATCGAGCGGTTCGACCACGAGGTCCGCCCGGCAGGGCGACAGCGGCCTGCCGTGGCCTCCCTGTACTGGTCGCGGCCGGGCCCGGCCGCCCCCACCGCCGCCCCGCACGCGGGGCCGGCCGGTCAGAAATTCCGTGAGGCACTCGCGAGGGAACGAAGATGAGCATGACGTTGAAGTCCTATCTGCAGGAACTGAAAGAAGGCAAGCACCGGTTCGAGAACGTCTTCCAGGCCGTGTCGCGCATGATCCTGGAAGACCCCGCCAAGGTCGAGAAGGTGATGGTCAATGGCAAGACCGTCTACGACTTCAAGATCTTCCGCGAATGCCGGCGGCCGGTCATCGGCATGTTCGAGCTGATCAACAGCTTCGTCTCCTACGTCAAAGACGCCGCCGAAGGCGGTTCCTCGCGCGAGATGGCCTTCGTGCTGGTCGGCGAGCCGGGCAACGGCAAGACCTTCTTCGTCGACAAGGTCATGGACCTCTACCGCCAGTTCCTGTCGCAAGACCGCAACCGCAAGTACACCTTCCGCTTCAAAGGTCTGGGCGCGCTGAGAGAGAAATACGGCAAACTGCACGTGATCGAGTCCCAGACCTATGAAGACCCGGTCATCCTGGCCATGAACCTCTACCCGACGGTCGAAGAGAACCGCCGTTTCCTGGCCGGCCAGGGGTTCACCGACCAGCAGCTCGATGCCTTCTGGACGAACTACCGACCGCTCGGCGCCTGCACCGAATACATCAAGAACGACCTTCTTGAATTCACCAACGGCGACTACGAGAAAGTGGTCAATGACTTCATCGAGGTCGTGCCGGTGCCCCTGAGCGGAGAACTGGGCACCATCACCGGCAAGTACCAGGCGAAGGACAAGATCACCAGCTCCGGCGCCGACCTGGTGGGCGAGGAATCGGTCCAGCGGCTGCTGTATCTCTCCGACAGCAACCATCCCTACCGGTACGATCTGCGCCGCGGCGTCCTGGCCCGCGTCGCTGGCGGCGGCATCCACTTCAGCGACGAATTGTTCAAGAACAAGACCGACCTGGTGCAGATCTACCTGGGTGTCATCCAGAACCGCGAGATCGAGCTGAACGCGTTCAAATGGCCGATGGACACCCTGATCATCGCCACCAGCAACATCGTCGAGTACCAGAAGTTCGTCGACAACAAGGAACAGGCCCCGATCTACGACCGCTGCAAGATCTTCTACGTTCCCCACAACACGAACTACAAGCTGCAGGAGCACCTGACCCGCATCTCGATCGGCTCGAACACCAAGACCACGCTGCAGGGCAAGACGCTCCATGAAGACCCCAACCTCAACTACGCCCTGTCGACCGCCGTCGTCCTCACCCGCCTGCCCAGCGACGAGCGGCTCAATCCCCGCGAGATGCTGCAGTTGAGCGCCGGCGAGGTGGCCGGCGAGAAGAGCATCAAGACGCTGGCCGAGATCATCGAGGAATTGAGCAAGCGCCCGAAGATCAACGAACGCTTCGGCCATTCCGGCATCGGCCAGCGCGGCCTCGGCCGCGCCATCCAGCACCTGCTCAGCCTGAACGAGACGCACGAAGAGGAGTGCATGTTCGCCGGCAACGCCTTCGACAGCGTCCGCCGCGAGATCTACGACAGCATCACCGACAAGAAGGAGCAGGAGTGGTGCCTGAAGGTCCTCGAGATCGCCGAGGGCCTGTACAAAGAGAAGGTCAAGACCGAGATCTTCAATGCCTACATGAACGACCCCGAGGCCATCCGCAAGGAGGTCATGAACTATGTCAACATGGTCGTGGTCAGCAGCGACGACAGCGGCCCCGACAAAGTCGTGCGCATCCGCGAAGGCGGGCAGGAGAAACCGCTGAAGATCGACGAGACCTTCATCAACGGCGTCGAGCAACGGCTCGGCCTGACCACCAAGGAAATGAAGGATCAGCATCGCGCCCAGATCCGGGCCATCTACGCCCGCCGCGTCACCCAGGATCCCAACTACTGCTTCATGGATAACGAGAAGCTGAAGAAGGCGGTCACCGAGTTCCGGCTCAACACCGATATCTCCGGGGCGGGCTCGTTGGCGGGAGCGCTGGCCAACCCGACCAACGAAGAGAACAAGAAGCTGTTCGATCGCCTGTTCACCGTGATGATCGACAAGCTCCACTATTGCAAGACCTGCGCCCGCAAGACCCTGGAGTTCTACTGCAAGCCCGACAGCAACAAGTAGGCGCCCGCCATGGACGAGCGCATGCACCGACCGCTCGCCGCCCTGGACGACCAGCTGCGGCGGGATGATCTGACGCCCGAGCAACGCCGGAGCCTGGAACGCGACCTGCGCGGCACCGTCGCCCAGATCCAGGCCATCGAGAGCGGCAAAGGCCTCTACGAGTACACCGACGAGCCGTTCTTCCCCAACGCGGTGGTCCCGACCGTCCACCTGCAGACCCTCGACGAGCTGCTCGAACGCGACAAGCAGCGCGAGCGCGATGGCTTCCCCAAGAAGGTCATCCTGGGCAAGATCGCCAGCCACGGGGGGAAGAAGGCCGTCATCGTGCCCACCGTCACCGAAGAGAAGTTCTACCACGACAACCGGCCTAAGATGCCCGGCCAGGGCGGCGACGAAGGCGGCAGCGGCGAGGGCGAGGAAGGCGAGGTCATCGGCGAATCGCCGATCAAGGAGGAGCAGCAGGGTGGCGGCCAGGGCGCCGGCGACCAGGACGGGGGCGAGAGCCACGAGCTCGATGATTCCCGCGCCTTCGAGATCGGCAAGGCCCTGACCGAGAAGTTCAACCTGCCCAACATCCAGCAGAAGGGCAAGAAGGCCGCCCTGTTCCGCTATACCTACGAGCTGACCGACATCAACCGCAAGTTCGGCCAATTCCTCGACAAGAAGCGCAGCCTGAAGAACATCCTGAAGACCAATCTGCTGCTGGGCACCTTCGACCCCGATGACGTGACCTTCGACCGGGTCGTCGTCTCGCCGGTCGATCTCGTCTACCGCATCGTCTCTCCCGAGAAGGAATACGAGTCGCAGGCGCTGGTCTTCTTCATCCGCGACTATTCAGGCTCGATGTATGGCGACCCCACCGAGGTGGTGCTGTCCCAGCACGTGCTGATCTATTCCTGGCTCCTGTACCAGTACCAGGAACGGGTCGAGAAGCGGTTCATCCTGCACGACACCGAGGCCCGCGAAGTCGACAACTTCGTCAGCTACTACCGGCTCAACAACGGCGGCGGCACCAACATCGCCTCGGCCTACAAGCTGGTCAACAAGATCGTCGAGACCGAAGACCTCGCCAAAGACTACAACATCTACATCTTCCAGGGCACCGACGGCGACGACTGGGACAGCGAAGGCAAGGAAGCCCTGCCCGAGATCGAGAAGATGCTGACCTACGTCAACCGCATGGGCATCACGGTGGTGAGCCGCTCGCCAGGCTCGAACAACACCTACATCGAGAAATACCTCGACAAGTCGGGTCTGCTGAAGAAAGCGCCCCATCTGATCAAGATGACCGCCCTGAGCGAGACCTCGCGCAACCAGGACGACCTCATCAAGAGCATCCGTCAGCTCGTGGAATGAGCAGGGAGTCGCCATGGAACTGATCTCGGCCGAACTCAAGAAGACCATGGAGGAGTGCAAGCGCATCGCGCGCGATCACGGCCTGCGGTTCAGTGACGAGACCCTCGAATACGTCACGACCAACGAGGACATGATCAAGCTCAGTCCCAAGGCCATGATCCCCACCTTGTACGACTACTGGGTGCATGACGTCTATGTCCTGCAGGACAAGGGGAAGTACGACCTCTACCCGCACAACCCCTACGAGACGGTGGTCAACACCCGGCCGCCCCTGTCGTTCTACAACGACAACAACCCCGACTGGCTGAACGTGATGATCTTCTATCACGTCATCGCCCACATCGACTTCTTCCAGAACAACGTCTTCTTCAGCAAGACCTGGCATGACGATTTCTGCGGGCGAGCGCTGGCCCATGCCAACGTCATCAAAGAGCTGCGCTACGAGAAGGGCCGGTGGGTCGATTACGTCATCGAGTTCGCGCGCGGCATGGACAATCTGGTCGACTATGCGGGCGATCTGGCGCGACCGCTCGAGACCCCGTCCCAGACCATCGCCGAAGCCAAGTTCGCCTACTTCTTCGACGAATACCTCCAAGAGGTGCTGAAGGTGACCACCTTCCGCTACATCGAAGAACTGAACCGCTACAACGAGTTCGCCGCCAGGCATGATCCCGAGGCGGCCCGCCTGCTGTTCCTGGCCTACGTCGACCAGAAGTACGTCGATTTCGCCCTCAAGTTCGAGCGCCGGAACAAGAACCGCCAGCGGCGGCCGGGCGACATCATGGAATACGTGATGATGCACTCGCCCAAGCTGAACAAGCCAGAGCACGACTGGATGAAGCACATCATCCAGATCGTGCGCGAGACCTCCCTCTACTTCCAGCCGCAGATCCGCACCAAGATCCTCAACGAGGGCTGGGCCAGCTACTGGCATGAGAAGCTGTTCCTGGCCGATCCCCGGCTGCGCACCCATGAGATCGAATTCAGCAAGGTCAACGCCGGGGTGGTCTCCCTGTCGCGCGTCGGCCTCAACCCCTACGCCGTCGGCCTGCGGCTGTTCAAATACCTCGAGGCCAAGGCCGATCGCGGCATGCTGTCATACGAGTTCGAGCGCATCCGCGACCTCGAAGCCCGGCGCGCCTACGACGCCAGGACCGGCCAGGGTCGCCAGTTCATCTTCGACGTCCGCACCTACCATTCCGACGCCACGGCTATCAACCAGTTCATCGACCAGGACTTCGTCAACGAGTTCAACCTCTTCGTCGTCGGCAAACGGATCAACAAGACGCGGACCGCCTGGGAATACTACATCAAGAGCCGCAAAGCCGAAGACTACAAGAAGAAGATGCTCGACGCCCTCTACCATCCGCCCCACATCATCGTCGACCACGAGATCACCCAGAATACCGGCACGCTCTACCTGATCCACGCCTTCGAAGGAAAGGAGCTGGTACGGGAATACATCGCCAACACCATGCTGGGCATCGAGTTCCTCTGGGGCAACAAGGTCATCCTCGAAACCCACGAGATCGACAGCAGCTCGTTCGAGGACATGAACCGGGAAGACCTCGAAAAGTACTTCCAAGAAGCCGAGAAGGTGAAACTGAAATGGCAGAAGGTGCGCTACACCATGCAGGAGCGCAAGCTGAGCCGTGAGGTCATGGGCCCGGCGGAGGGACTGCCGTCATGACCAACCATCTGCTGGCCAACCTGATCCAGACCCTGACGTCGGAACGCAGCCACAAGCCGATCCGGTTCGACGAATTCCTCGACCAGATCAAGACCCAGGGCGAACGCATCTTCCGCAACATCTTCCAGCTCTTCCACGACATGATCCACTTCTACATCAGCGAAGTGATCGATGAATACCCGGGCGACACCGAGTCGATCGGCTTCCTGAAGTACAACCTCGACGAATTGTTCATCAACGACACCGAGAAGCCGTTCTTCGCCGATCGTCTGTTCTCCAATCGCCTGGTCAACCTGGCCAAATCGTTCCGGCTCAGCTCGGCCCCGAACAAGATCTACGTCTTCAAGGGGCCGGCCGGCAGCGGCAAGAGCACCTTCCTCAACAACCTCCTGGACAAATTCGAGAAGTACGTCCGGCACGACGATGGCCTGATGTACGAGGTCGTCTGGCGCATCCCCTACGAAGAAGGCTGGGAGGTCGGGCCGCGCCGGCTCGACGACATCGACGGCAAGTCCTTCCTCGACGCCTTCGGCAAGGAAGCCAAGGACGGCCAGCATCTGCACCCGGAAGGGGTCAACTTCTTCGAAGTGCCCTGCCCCAACCACGACAATCCGTTCCTGCTCGTGCCGCGCCAGTATCGGGCCGAGCTGCTGCGCGAACTCGTCGTCGACGACGGACTGCGCAAGCGCTTGTTCAAGCACAAGCAGTACCAGTGGGTGCTCAAGAACGAACCCTGCACCGTCTGCAACAGCATCTTCGATGCGCTCACCGAGCGGTTTTCCATTCGCGAGATCTTCGCCATGATCTATGCCCGGCGATACCTGTTCAATCGCAAGCAGGGCATCGGCATCTCGGTCTTCAACTCCGGCGATGAGGTCGAGAAATCGCACGTCCGCACCAACGAGAAGATCCAGAGCTTCCTCAACGAGTTCTTCCAGGACAGCAACAAGGTCAAGTACGTCCATTCGAGCTATGCCAACACCAACGTCGGGGTCCGCGCCCTGATGGACCTGAAGGCCCGCAACATCCAGCGGTTCCTCGACCTGCACGGCATCATCTCCGACGAAGTCCACAAGGTGCAGGACATCGAAGAGCGCATCCGCTCCCTGTTCATCGTGCTGATGAACCCCGATGACTTCGAGAACGTGGCCAAGCAGAGCGGCCAGGACTCGAACGAACTCGACACCTCGATGAAGGACCGCCTGCACGAGATCCTCGTGCCCTACGTGCTCGACTACAACACCGAGATCAAGATCTACACGAACACGTTCGGCGAGCAGATCAAGCTGCGCTTCATGCCGCACGTGCTCGAGAATTTCGCCAAGACCATCATCAGCAGCCGCATCAAGGGCAGGTCGCAAGCCATCGAAGACTGGATCGAAGACGACCGGGCCTACACCAAGGTCTGCGACCCCGATTTCTACCTGTTGAAAATGGACCTCTACACGGGAGTCATCCCCGAATGGCTCACCAAAGAGGATCGCGCCTCGCTGAAGGCCGAAGTGCGCAAGGCCGTCCTGGCCGAATCCGAGAAAGACGGTCATGACGGCTTCTCCGGTCGCGAATCGCTGCACATCTTCAACGAGTTCTACACCCGGTATGCGAAGAAGCGGCCGATCACCATGCGCCATCTGTACGAGTTCTTCATGGACGAGCATCGCCATCTCAGCTCGAAGATCCCGCGCGACTTCCTCAAGCACCTCACCGACCTCTACGACTACGAGGTGCTGAAAGAGGTCAAAGATTCGATGTATTCGTTCAACGACGAGGAGATCCGTCGCACCATCCTCAACTACCTCGTGGCCATCACCCACAACGTGGGCGACACCTTCAAGAACCCCTACCTGAACTACGAAGAGTTCCAGGTCACCAGCGATTTCCTCGACATCGTCGAGACCCACCTGATGGGCTACAGCGCCTCGAACTACCAGCGCAGCAAGTTCCGCGACGAAACGATCGCCGAATACGCCTCGGTCACCCTGGCCCGCGAGATCAAGGTGGAAGGCAAGAAGATCGAAGAGACGCGCCAGTTCCTCGAGATGTACGCACAGTTCACCAAGACGGCCCGCGAGAATGTCCTCGATCCCTACGTGGGCAACAGCAATTTCCGCTGCGCCATCAAGGAATACGAGACGCCCGACTTCGACAAATACGACACCAAGATCCGGGAACGGGTGAAGTACCTGTTCGAGACCCTGGCCGCCAAGTACCACTATACGACCGACTGCGCCAAGGTCGTCGTGCTCTACGTCATCGACAACGACCTGCACCGCAAGTTCAAGTGACCGGGTGACGCGAGGCCGTCCTCATTCATGCTGACGCCAGAAGAACGGACCAGCCTCGACCTGATCCGGGCCGAGCTCGAGGCCCTGCTGGCCCCGCGGCGGCCCCGGCTCATTCTGTTCGGCAGCAAAGCGCGGAATGAAGAGACGCCCGACTCCGACACCGATGTGGCCATCATCGTCCCCGGCCTCGATCGCACGCTGCGACAGAAGATCATCGAGATCATCGTCCGCATCGAGGTCGAACGGGTCACCCCGCTGTCCACGCTCATTCTCGACGCCGAGGAGTTCGAGCGGCTGAAACGCCGCGAACGTCGTCTCGCCCTCGACATCGAACGCGAAGGAATCCCCCTGTGACCGATGAGAACAAGCGCTTGAACATCGCCGAGGAATGGCAGCGGGCTGCCCAGGCCGCCGCTGCCGCCCGTCTGCTGGCCGAGCACGGGATGGTCGCCGAAGCCGTGTCGCGCGCCTATTTCCGGGTGTTCTACACGGTGCGGGCGCTATTGATCTCGGTCGATCGCGAGCCCCGCAGCCATGAAGGCGCCCAGCGGTTCTTCAATCTGGCTTTCGTCAAGCCCGGTCTCTTCCCCAGCGCCGATGGTCGGTTGGTCGCTCGCCTGATGAAGGATCGGCACGACGCCGATGACGACGCCTCCTCAGTCTGGACGTCCGAAGATTTCGCATCGCTCTGGCCGCAGCTCGAGGACTTCTGCCGCCGGGCTGAAGAGTACCTGCGTCAGGGCGGCTGGTTGCCTGCCATCGATCGGTGAACCCAGGGCCACCGCGAGGCCGGTTCATCCGTTCCGCCGCTTCGCGGTTGCCCCAGTCGCGCCCCTTGGCGCCAGCGACCGATCGCGCGCGCTATCGGCGGCGGTCGATGAGCAGGCGCTGCATGGGCACGCTACCTGTCTTTTCGGCCACCTGGTAGGGATCGACGCCCTGGTGATCTTTGCGGAAGGTATCGGCGCCGTAGGACAGCAACACCTCGACGGCATCGAGGCGATCGAGCCGGACCGCCAGATGGAGCGGGGTGCGCCCCTCCTGATCGCTGGCGTTGGGGTTGGCCCGGGCCTGCAGCAAGAGACGAACCGCCTCGGCGTGTCCTTCCATGGCGGCCAGATGCAAAGGGGTCAGCCAGGCCCCGGTCCGCACCTCGACATCCATGCGGGTGGCCAGCAGGCGCCGGATCGCCTCGCAGGCCCCGCGGCGCGCGGCCAGGTGGAGGGGGCTCTGGCCTTCGCGATCGACCAAGCGCGGATCGGCTCCGGCCGCCAGCAGCGCTTCGATGGTGTCGGCATGCCCGCCGCGGGCCGCGCCGTGCAGGGGCGTGCGGTCCCAGCTGTCGCGGGCGTTGATCCGGGCACCGCGCTGCAGCAACAGACGCGCCGCGTCGGTGCGGCCGCGCAGGGCGGCCCAATGGAGCGGCGATTCCCACCAGCGGCCGGGCCCGAGAGCCGAGAACCCTCGCTCGAGCAGGCCGGCCAGCAAGGCGGGCGGTCCGAACCCCGCCGCCAGATGGACGGTCAAGTCGGGAAACCCCTCGTTGAGCGGTTCGCCCATGTGGACGAACTCGCCGAACGGATACTGTCGCCCTTTCTCGTCCCCCTTCAGACCGAGCTGGTCGCTCAGCCATTTCTCGCGCGCCCGGTCGGGCCCGCGCGGGATGGCCACCAGGGCATCGATCAGGCGGGCGATGTGGTCGGGAGACCACTTGGCCGCTGCAGGGTCGGGAAGAGAAGCCTGGCCGCCAGGAGCGGGGGGAGCGGCCCAGATGGCGGTTCCCAGCTGCAGCATGAACGCCAGGAATGACACGAGGAGCAAACGCTTCATCAGGCCTGGGCACCTTTCATGATGGAATGGTGCCATGATACGACACCAACGGTGGCCGACGGAACCGCCGGATCGTCTTTTCCCGTTGGCGAGGCGTCCTTCGCCTGGCCCCCGAGGAACGACGACGACGGCAGGGACCCCCGCCGAGCGAGAAGCAACGCCCCCCCGACCACCGGCATCATCGGCGCGGTCGCCGGGCGGCCGGAGCAGCAACCGAGCGCTTCGGTTTCCCCGCCACGGCACGTGCCGATCGCGGCGTCTGCGTCACCGTTTGGCGGTTTGCCCCGACGGGTTCTGCCCCCGCCTTCGACCGGAATCGATAGCGAGGCGGCGGCGGAGCGGCGAGCCGCGGCCGCAGCACCATCACCCCGATCACCTCGGGGCGCCCTTTCAGATACCCGGCCAGATCTTCTTCGACGATGCGGTTCAGTTTCGACGAGGCATGTCGCAGCAGCCACTGCCGGCCATGTTCGATGGCGAAGCCCATGTGCAGGACATCGAGGCCTTCCTTGTCGCAGACCAGCGCCACCACATCGCCGGACCGGAACGGCACCCGCCGCGCCAGCACCGCCTCGGTCGGGAAATAGTGGATCACCTGCGGTTCGCGCGCGATCATGAACCGGTCTTCGATGTAGAAGGTGCGATTGGCTCCGACCCGGTTCAGCAGCACGACCCGCCTGGCGGCGGCGGGGTGGCCCCGGGCGATATTGACCAGATACCCCTTGCGTTCGTTGACGTCGGCCCAATGCGAGGTGAAATGGTTGCGCAGGTGGTTCAGCAGGGGGCCGCCGCCCGCATCGTACATCACATCGACCAGACAGGGCAGGAACGCGTTGACGTAGTCGGGCCGGTCGGCGGCCGCCAGGGCCAGAACGTGCTCGACATAGGTCATGCAATCGAGGTACTGCAGACTGGTCGGCAGCACCTTCACCGGCAGGGGGTGCTCGTTGGTGGCCTCGACCTTGGTCTTCGGTTTGGCATGCTGCTGCCGGACCCGCGTCCTGGTCTCGGGATGATAGGCCCGGCCCAGGAAATAGCGCGAGATGAGAGGCACTCGACGGCCGACCGGGACGGAGCGGGCCGTGGCGATGAGCCGTTCGGCTTCGGGGGCATCGGCGAAGCTCTTCACCCAGATTTCGGGAATCGCTGTCTTTTCCTGCTCCCTGGCGGCTGGTGCGGCCTCCCGTGGACCGGCCGCCAGCCCCGCCCCGCCCGCCAACGCCCACAGCCCGATCACCCCCATCACCGTCAGCCACCCCCTTGTTCGGTGAACCATGGACACTCTCCTTTTTTTTGCTTGCGTTCGCCTGTCTGAACCGACACTGGCCCGCCTTCCTTCACCCAGCGGGGTGGTCGACCGGCAGGCGGTCTCCCCGGCGAGCCGGGATCACCCCGGTGAGGAACGCCTTCCAGCGCGCCAGCTCGGGGAAGGCCTCCAGCATGGCCCGATTGTCGGCGCCGGCCCGTGCGCCCTCGACAGGATCGTCGGTACGCCCGAGCAGAACGAACCCCTCTTGGTGGCAGAAGGACCGATAGGCCGCGAACATCTCGGCTTCGCGATCGCCGGGCCGCCACCGTTCGTCGCGCGGGCAGAACGATTGTCCTCGCAGCCCCGGATGCACATAGCGGAATCCGAACAGCCGGCACATGAAGGGGCGCACGGCATAGACCGCACAGCCCCCTGACCGCCGGAAGGGACAACCCACGCTGGCGACGGGCTCGGGCACGCCGCCAAGGAAGGTCTCGATGCGTTGCAACTCAGGCAACGAAAGGGATAACACCCCACGGCAGCACCCGGTGCAGCCTTCCTGACACGGGAAGGGCTCGGTCGCCGCATCGAAGCGGGACAGCCGGTCGTCAGCTCGTTCTTCGCTCATCTCGGATCTTTCCCTTCGTTCGAAGGACAGCCTGGATCTGTTGCCCATTGTAGGAAGAAAGGTCGCAGAAACGCAACCGCTGGCCACGGCTGCTGTGGCCGAACTCCGAAGGGAGCGGAGCCGGCCGCCTGGCTCAGCCGGCAGGGTTGGCAGGGTCGGAAGCATCGGCAAGTTCGTGGAGGCGCTCGAGAATCAGACCATGGAACCGAGCAAAGGTGCCAGTGGAATAGGCCCAGCCCAGATGCTCGCCGCACCCGCGACAGACGGCGATCTGCCAGGCCCACCCCGGAAACCACGTGTACTCGGTGGTCGGCTGGCCGAGGGCCCGGCAGCCCGGGGCCTGCCGGAAGCACCCGATCTCGAACACGAAGCCGGCCGGGTTGGTGAACACATGCCGGTGGTGGCCGGCCATCTCGCAGCGCTCGGCCGTGCTGGTGACCGGATGCCGGCAAGCGGCGCACACGATGGGCCGCGGCGCGGCCCGGCCCTCATCCTGACGGACCCGCGCCGCCGTCCGCACCCGCTCGTCGACGCCCGGCAGAGGGCGCCGCCACCGCCCCTGGCGTGCTGTCCGCCTCATGCCCGTTCCCTTCGATCGCCCAACATGTTCCACATGAAGGGTAGCGCCAGTCGCGCCCGGTCGTCGACCCGACGGTTTGACACCACCCTCGCCCCTCGGCTAGCATCCCCGCGGACCCCATGCCAGAAGGAGTCATCATGGCGCCAACGCCGTCCTTTCGATTGTCGGTCGTCATCCCGGTCTACAATGAGCGGTTCACCCTGGCCACCGTCGTCGAACAGGTCTTGCGCCAGGAGGGCAAGCCCGGCATCGCCGCCATCCAGATCGTGATCGTCGATGACGGTTCCACCGACGGCACCCGCGACATCCTGGCCGAGCTGGCGGCCCGCCATCCCCAGATCGTTCCCATCTACCACCAACGGAATCAGGGCAAGACCGGAGCGATCCGCACCGGCATCGAGCACGCCGACGGCGACCTCATCCTCTTCCAGGACGCCGACCTCGAATACGATCCCAACGACTATCCCCGGCTTCTCCAGCCCATCGTCGACGGCCATGCCGACGTCGTCTTCGGCTCCCGCTATCTCGGGGCCGAGTATCGCCGCATCCTGCCCTTCTGGCATTCCATCATGAACTGGGGGCTGACCAGCCTGTCCAACATGCTGACCAACCTCCATCTGACCGACATGGAGACCTGCTACAAGGTGTTCCGGGCGCCCATCCTGAAGAGCATTCCCCTGCGTTCGTCGGGGTTCGGCCTGGAACCGGAGATCACCGCGAAAGTGGCCAAGCGCAACCTGCGGATCTTCGAGGTGCCGATCTCCTACCGCGGCCGCACCTACGACGAAGGCAAGAAGATCACCTGGAAAGATGGCTGCTGGGCCTTGTTCTACATGCTCAAATACTGGCTCATCGACGATTGCTATCGGGAACCCCATGGCGATGTCCTCCACCAGGTCCGGCTCGCGCCACGCTTCAGCGCCTGGCTGGCCGAGCTCATCCGGCCGTTCCTGGCCGCCCGCGTCCTGGAGATCGGCGCCGGCATCGGCAACCTGACCAGCCGCTTCCTCCCTCGCGAGGCCTACTTCGCCACCGACACCGAAGAGCACTATCTCGCCACGCTGCAGTCACGCTTCGGCCATGACGGCCGGGTCAAGGTGCTGCGATTCGACCTCGCCGCGCCGCCCCCCGCCGAGCTTTTCGTGCCGGCCCCTGATACCATCGTCTGCCTGCGCGGCCTGGAACGTCTGGACGACGACCGTCCGGCTCTGGCGCGATTGTTCGAGATCCTGGCGCCCGGCGGTTCGCTGATCCTGCTGGTTCCGCAGGGGCCGCATCTGTTCGGCAGTCTCGACGAGGCGGTGCCGCACCGCCGACGCTATACCAGAACCGAGATCACCGCCAGACTGGAAGAAGCCGGATTCCGGCTCGAACGTCTCGACGACTTCAACCGTCCCGGGGTGGTCGGGTGGTGGCTCTACGGCAAGGTCTGGCGGGCGTCCACGCTGGATCGCCTGCCAATGAAGGTCTACGAACATCTGGTCTGGCTCTTCCGTCGGATCGATCGGTTCCTGCCCTGGCCCGGGCTTTCCCTGATCGCGGTGGCGCGCAAACCGGCCAGCCAGACCCGGCCCTGACCGAGGTCCTCGGTTCTGCCGCCGCCACCACGCGACCAGAGGGGCGGCGGGCCGTTCACCCCAGCAGGCGGGGGCAGAGGGCGCCGAGTTCGCAGCCGGCGCAGTCGGGCGACCGGGCGGTGCAGCGGGCCCGGCCGTGCAGGATCAGCAGGTGCGAGAAGATGATCCAGTCGTCGCGGGGCACCAGGGCCATCAGATCGGCTTCGATCTTCTCGGGCGCCGTCTCGCGCGACAGGCCCAGCCGCTTGGCCAGACGCGTCACGTGCGTATCGACCACGATGCCGGCCGCGATGCCGAAGGCGGTGCCCAGCACGACATTGGCGGTCTTGCGCCCGACCCCGGGCAGGGCGACCAGGGCGTCGAGATCGGCGGGGACCTGCCCGCCATGCCGCTCGACCAGTTGCCGGCAGCAGGCGAGGATGCTCTTCGTCTTGTTCTGGAAGAAGCCGGTCGAGCGGATCTCCTGGGCGAAGACGGCGGGATCGGCGGCGGCATAGTCGGCCGCCGTCTTGTACTTTTTGAACAGCGCGCGCGTCACCTGGTTGACCCGCTGGTCGGTGCATTGCGCCGACAGGATGGTGGCCACCAGCAACTGCAAAGGATTGTCGAAATGCAGGGCGCAGGTGGCGCCGGGATAGGTGCGTTTGAGGATGGCCAGCATCTCGGGCAGGACGGCCCGGCCTGGACAGGCCTCGTCGGGAGCGGAAGAATCAGGGCGAGCCGGCGCGCGAACAGGGGAGGCCTTCGCCGCCTCCGGCGCCGGTGACATCGAGCGTGGCGATCGCCGCGCCGGCGACGGCCGCGCGGAACGTTGCCTGGTCATGGCCATGGGAACTCCTTTCTGGGCGGTTCGCCCCGGCCAGCGGGCGCCGCCTGCCAGGGCGGATAGAGGGAAGGTCGGCGCGGCACCGACGTACCGCTGCTCATCGCCGGGCGTGGCGGCCGTGACCCGCGCGGCGGCGGGCCTGCAGGGCGGCCAGGGCCGCCTCGGCGTCGAGGCAGTTCAGCAGATGCTCGCGGGTCAGACCGCCTTTGCGGGCGATGCCGACGCCGTAGCGGACATGGGCCAGCCCCTCGGGGGCGTGGGCATCGGGTCCGATGATGAACTTCAGCCCGGAGTCGCGCCAGGCTCTGATCTTGCGCCAGTCGAGATCGAGCCGGTGGGGATTGGCGTTGATCTCGACCGCGATACCGAGCCGCACACAGGCCGCCAGCACCGCCTCGAGATCGAGGCCGATCCCCTCGCGCTCCAGCAGGAGCCGGCCAGTGGGATGCCCCAGGACGGCGACATGCGGATTCTCGAGGGCGGCCAGCACCCGTCGGGTCATGGCCTCGGCCGGCATCGACAACTGCGAATGGACCGAAGCGATCACGAACTCGAACCCGTCGAGCACCTCGTCGGGATAGTCGAGCCCGCCTTCGGGCAGGATGTCGGACTCGATGCCCTTCAACACCCGAAGGCCCGGCCGACGAGCGTTCACCTCGTCGATGACGGCCCACTGCTCCTTGACCCGGTCGATCTCGAGCCCGTGAGCGTAGTGGGCCGACCGCGAATGATCGGACAGCCCCAACCAGCGCCACCCCAGCCGCTGGGCCGCCGTGGCCATCTCGTCGACGGTGGCGCGCCCGTCGGAAAAGGTCGAATGGGCATGGATCGCCCCGCGCAGATCGTCCTCGCCGACCAGGACGGGCAGGGCGTTGGCCCGGGCCCATTCGAGCTCATCGAGCCCTTCGCGCAGTTCGGGGGCGATCCAGGGGAGGCCCAGGGCGGCGTAGACTTCCTCTTCGGTGGCCATGGGCGCCGACCGTTCGCCCTGGTACAGGCCGTACTCGTTCAACTTGTACCCCTGCTCGAGCGCGAGCGCGCGCAGGCGGGTGTTGTGCTCCTTCGAGCCGGTGAAGTAGCAGAGGGCCGGTCCGAACGATTCGGGCGGCACCACGCGCAGGTCGACCTGCAGTCCGTTCTCGAGCAGGATCGAAGATTTTGTCTCGCCCTCGGCCAGCACCCGGGCGCGATCGGGCCAGGCCAGGAAGGCCGCCATCACCGCGGCCGGGCCGTCGCTGGCGGCCAGCAGATCGACATCCCGCACGATCTCCTTGCGGCGACGCAGGCTGCCGGCGATCTCCAGCGGGAGATCGGGCCCCACGCGCGCCCGCAGGAAGGCGACCAGCCGGCGCGCGTGCTCTTCCGCCTCGGCATAGCGGAACTGGCCCTGGAACTGGCGCAGGAAGGCGAGGCCCTGCAGGAGGTTGGCCTGGCTCTTCTCGCCGAACCCTTTCAACTCGAGCAGGCGCCCTTGACGGCAGGCCTGTTCCAGATCATCCAGACTGGCGATGTGCAGCTCTTCATAGAGCAGCTTGACTTTCTTCGGCCCCAGCCCAGGTACGCGCAGCAGATCGAGCACGCCCGGCGGGAAGGCGGCGCGCCGCCGCTCCAGTTCGGTTAGCCGACCGCTCTGACGGAATTCGGCCACCTTGTCGAGCAGCCCTTTGCCGAAGCCTTTGGGAGGCGACGCCGCCAAGGCATCGAGCGACAGGGCGCTGGTCTCCAGGACCCGAGCAGCGTTCTGGATGGCGCGGATCTTGAATGGATTCTCGCCGGACAATTCCAGCAGGGTGGCCAGTTCCTGCAGCAGTTCGGCCAGGCGGGCGCGCTCGTCCATGACTCAGCCGGCCGATCGCTTCGTCTCGCCGGCGGCACCAGCAGCCGGAGTGGGGGCGGGGCCGCTCCCCCCGGTGGCGCCGGCCTCGCGGGCCAGGCCGGCCAGGCTGCGCAGCCGGGCCAGCTCGGCCTTCCCCGCCTCTTCCAGGGCTCGCTCGTCGACGAAGACGATGGGCTGCGACAGGGCGAGCCCGAACAGCGCCGCCATGGCGGTCGTCATCAACCCCGACGCCAGCCAGACCCCTTCGGTGAAGCCCAGGGCGGTGCCGAGGGCCCAGAGCACGAGCCAGGCCGCCGTACAACAGGTGAAGATCCAGGCGAAGGTCGACAGGTAGCGGATCGGCCAAGGCCCCAGGAACCGATGCCGAGGCAGGTTGAACCGCCGGGCCAGCAGGGCTTCGATGGCCGGGTCGGGGTGCGCCCCTTTTCGGATCCGCACCAGGCTGGCCTGGAACCAGTCCATCGCTTCGAGGGCGGCGAGATCTTCGTCGAGCGTGGGCGGAGGGGGCGGCGGCACGGTGTCGACGCCCGCCGCCACCGGATCAGGTCCGGGCGGGGGCGCGCCGACGGCTGCGGCGCGGCGGCCGGCCTCCGCCGGATTCCCTGCAGGAGAGGGACCAGCGACAGGAGCAGCGGGATCAGCAGCAGGACTCATGCGGGCGCCATCCTTGGATCGGATGCGCACATTCTACTCCTGACCTGCCCACCACTCAAGCCGGCCCCATCCCATGATGTGGCCGAGAGCCGCCCGTTCTGGGGGCGGCCAGGGCCGAGCCGGGGCGCCCTCGACCAGGCCAGCGCCCCTCCTGGTCGAGGGCTGCCCAACGGCAAATGCTCCTTCATCCCAGAAGGCACCGCCAGGGGCCGCAGGCCCCTGGACCCCGTGTGCAGCCGGTCGAAGGCCACACCTTCGACTGACAGGTCGACCGCGTTTCGCGTCGCCGGGTCGATGCGAACGGGCTGACCATGGCGAGGGCAGGCTCGCGTTGGCCAAATACGCGCGAGCCCATCTTGCCCGGCGGGCCGTGCCGGAGTACCATGGCGCCATCTCGCACGGAGGCCGTCATGATGCGCACGCTGCACCGTTTCCCCGCCATGCAGCGACCGGGGGTGGTGATGCTCCTGATCGTCTTCAGTTGCCTGCCGCTCTCGCCGGCCGCCGGATGGTCGTTCCATACCCACCGCAAAATCTGTTCCGACGCGCTCAACCGCTTGCCGCCCACCCTGTTCTCTCGCTTTTCCCCGCATAAAGACCGCATGCTGCAGGGGGCGACCGATCCCGACACTGTGATCAAGGACTTCACCAGCCACGTCTACCACCCGGGCGGTCTGACCCAGGATGCCGAGAGCCGGGTCAAGGGTCTCTGGAACGATCTGATCGCCCGCCTGCGCGAAGGGCGCGACGAAGAGGCCGCCTATACCATGGGGCTCCTGTCGCATTACATCGCCGACTTCAACCAACCCCTGCATACGGCCGGCGCCGCCGAAGACGCCTATGAGAGCGAGTATCACAGCGCCTTCGAAAAAGAGGTCCAGGGGCAGTTGTCGAGGATTCCCATCGGGGAGATCCGCCCCGACCCGGTGACGGACCCCGTGGCCCGTCTCGCGCCGATCGCCCGCGCCGCCCATGCGCACTACGCCGCCATCGGTACCGCCTATCGCCGGGGCAACCGGTTCTTCGACGTCCGACCGATCGTCGAACGACAGCTCACCGCCGCGGTCCAGCAGACCATCGATTACTGGCTGGGCGCCCTCCAGGCGGCCGGGCAGATCACCGCTCCCCTCATCAGCCAGACCGCTGCCGCCGGCCCTGCCTCCGGTGCCCCCTTCGCCCCCCCTGTCCAGACGCAAGATATCCTTCCGACCCGCGCCGGGCCACCCGCCACCGCCGCCACCGCCGCCACCACCAGCACCGCGGCCCGCGACCGCCCCGCCGGGCCCACTCTGGCCATCGATCTCAACACCGCGACCCTCGACCAGTTGAAAGACCTGCCGGGCATCGGCGAGAAGCGAGCCCGCGCCATCCTCGAGCATCGTCCGTTCAAGTCGATCTACGATCTGGCCAAGATCGAGCGCCATGGCCGCAAGCTCTTCGACGTCAAGCTGATCGAGCGCATCTCCGACCGCATCCGCGTCAGCCCCTGAAAGCCGAACGCCCCGCGCCGCCATCACCCGATCAAGGGCGGCGCCGAAGCGCGACACGAACCTTCCTGGGACGGCCAGGCCAGGGTTGACAGGGGGCGCCCCCTTCCCTAGAATGGGCGTCAGATCAGTGGGGAGGGGAACCGTGCCCGAAGAATTCATCTCCTATTTCAGCCCGGAGCTGGTCGATGAGGTCATCGAGCGCTGCCAGATCCTCATCGCCGCCAGCCCCGACCAGCCCAAGTACTATCGCGATCTCGGCCATGCCTATTTCAAGAAAGGCCAGTACCAGGACGCCCTGGACGCCTTCATCAAGGCCGGCCAGCTCGAGCCGCGCGACACCTCCCTGCAACTGGCCATCGGCCGCTGCCACGACCTGCTCGGCCAGCTCGATCTCGCCCGCGCCGCCTTCGAGAACGCGGTCGCCCAGAAGCCGGAATGGCCCGATTCCCATTTCTGGCTGGGGAAGATCCATTTCGAGGCCGGTCGCCTGGCCGAGGCCCGCGCCTGTCTGAACGAGGCCCTCGCTCGCAACGAGCGGTTCCGCGACGCCCTGTATGTACTGGCCCAGGTCAACGAACAGGAAGGCCGCCTGGCCGAAGCCATCGCCCTCCTCAAGAAGATCATCGCCCTGCCGCCGCTGCCGCAGCGCTCGCAGAATCCCTTCCCCTATGAATGCGAGACCCTGTTCGACGATCCGGCCCTGCTCGACGAGTCGATCCGTCAGATGGAGTCCTTCCTCCGCTCCCATCCTACTGGTTTTGCCGACCTCCATTTCAAGCTCGGCATGGCCTATCGCCGCAAGGGGCTGAAAGAGAAAGCGATGGCCGAGTTCCGCACCGCCCTCAAGATCAATCCGAACTTCCACCAGGCCCGGCACTACTACTGGCACTGGGACGACGACGCCCCGGCCGGCCCCGCCGGGATGACCACTCCGTGATCGCGCCCCGACCATGATCCGCAAACGTCTCGGCGACGCCCTGGTCGACTCCGGCCTGATCACCCCCGACCAGCTCAAGGAAGCCCTCGCCCGGCAGAAGGAGATGGGCAAGCGGCTGGGCAAGGTGCTGACCGACCTCAAGTTCTGCACCGACGAGCAGATCGCCGAAGCGCTGGCCAGCCAGCTCGGGATTCCCTACATCCAGATGGATGAAGTCAACATTCCGCCCGAGATCCTCAAGCTCATTCCCGAGACCATCGTGCGCAGCCACACGCTGCTGCCCGTGGCCAAGAAGGGGCGCAGCCTGACCGTGGCCATGGCCGATCCGCTCGACGCCTTCATCGTCGACGAGATCCGCTACCAGACCAATCTCGAGGTCGAAGAGGCGATCGCCCCCGAATCGCACATCATCAGCGCCATCCGTCGCTATTTCGGCGCCGAGGATGTCAGCCAGGCCCTCAGGACCATCAAGCAGCGCAACGACGCCGCCGCCGAGATGCTCAACACGCTGATGCCGACCGAGGCCACCGCCTTCGACCTGATGGCCAACGACGAAGCGGCCGTCGTCAACTTCGTCAGCCACCTGATCCGCCAGGCGATCCACGAGAAGGCGTCCGACATCCACCTCGAGCCCGAAGAAGATCATCTGCGCATCCGCATCCGCGTCGACGGCGTCCTCTCCGAACTGGTCCGTGTGCCCAAAGCCAACCAGGCCGAGATCATCTCCCGCGTCAAGATCATGGCCGAAATGGACATCTCGGAGAAGCGCCTGCCCCAGGACGGCCGCATCCGCGCCAAGATCACCGACAAGAACGTCGACCTGCGCGTCAGCGCCCTGCCCGTGGTCTGGGGCGAGAAGATCGTCATCCGCATCCTCGACAAGAGCGCGCTCAACCTCTCCCTGCGCGACGTCGGGTTCGAAGATGACCTGCTGGCCCGCTTCGAGACCGCCGTCCGGCAGCCCAACGGCATCATCCTGCTCAACGGGCCCACCGGCAGCGGCAAGACTTCGACCCTCTACGCCGCCATCAACTACATCCTCTCCCCCAAGATCAACATCAGCACCGCCGAAGACCCGGTCGAAATGCAGATCCGCGGCGTCAACCAGGTGCAGATCAAGCCCGATATCGGGCTCACCTTCGCGCACACCCTGCGCGCCCTGATGCGCCAGGACCCCAACGTCATCATGGTCGGGGAAATCCGCGACCGCGAGACCGCCCAGATCGCGGTCGAAGCCGCCATGACCGGCCACCTCGTGCTCTCGACCCTCCACACCAACGACGCCCCGTCGACCATCGGCCGGCTCATCGACCTCGAAGTCGAACCCTACCTGATCGCCTCGACCCTGCTGGCCGCGCTCGCCCAGCGCCTCGTCCGGCGCATCTGCGTCAAGTGCAAGGGCCCCCACACCCCTTCCGCCGAAGAACTCGCCGACCTCCAGATGGAGCAGCTCGGCATCACCGAGCAGCTCTCCTTCTCTCAGGGCAAAGGGTGCGTCCAGTGCAGCAACAGCGGCTACAAAGGCCGCACCGCCATCCACGAGATGATGACCCTCGATGACACCATCCGGCGCATGGTCACCGCCAAGACCCCCGCCGCCGAGATCCGCAAGGCGGCCATCGCCCGCGGCATGATCCCCCTGCGCAAGTGCGGCATCTACAAGGCGGCGCGCGGTATCACCACCGTCGAAGAGATCCTGCGCGTCACCAAGAACGAGGAGATCTGACCCCGTGCCGATCTTCACCTACAACGGCATCGACGGCACCGGCAAGTTCGTCACCGGCGAAGAGAACGGCGAGACCCCCGCCGAGGTGGTCAACCGGCTCAGCGCCGTCGGCATCTCGGTCACCTCGATCCAGCCGAAAGACAAGGGGTCGTTCACCCTCGATCTGATGAAGTTCTTCCGGTGGGTCTCGGCCTACGAGCTGAAGTTCTTCTACGTCAACCTCGCCACCCTGATCGATGCCGGCTGCTCCCTGCGCGCCAGCCTCGCTTCCCTGGCCGATCAGGCCGACAACTACACCCTCAAGCAGGTCCTCACCGACATCAATGCCCAGATCGCCAGCGGCAAGTCCTTCTCCGAAGCGCTCAAGGCCCACCCCGAGATCTTCACCCCCTTATTCACCAGCCTGGTCAAAGCCGGCGAGGAAGGCGGCATGCTGGACCAGATCCTGCTGCGCTACGCCGCCTATACCGAGAACCAGGAAAAGACCAAGAGCCGCGTCCGCAGCGCCCTCGTCCTGCCGGCGCTCATCAGCGTGGTGGCGGTCGGCGTCGTCATCGGCCTGCTGACCTATGTCTTCCCGACCTTCATGCAACTCTTCCAGGGCAAGGAAGACAAGCTCCCCCTCCCCACCAAGATGGTCATGGCCGTCTCCGACTTCATGCGGTACCAGTGGCCGCAGCTGCTCGGCCTGATCTTCACCGCCATCGTCGCCTTCTGGCTCTTCCTGCGCACCCGGATCGGCTGGCGGATCTGGTCCTGGATCGAGCTGCATCTGCCCCTCTTCGGCACCCTGTTCCGCAAGATCTACGTCGGACGCTTCGCCCACACCCTCGGGGCCCTGATCAAAGGCGGCGTGCCGGCCCTGCGCGCCCTGCGCATCGCCGGCGACACCATTCCCAACGATTACGTCCGCGATGTGATCAACCAGATCCACAGCAGCGTCGAACGCGGCGGCAGCTTCACCGGCCCCATGCATCTGAACAAGCACCTCTTCCCCAGCATGGTCGCCTTGATGATCCATGTCGGCGAGACCACCGGCAAGATCGACCTGATGCTGCAGAAGGTCGGCGACTATTTCGACGCCGAGGTGCAGGAGACGATCAGCGCCATCCTGACCGCCATCGAACCGATCCTCACCGTCATCATGGGCGTCATCGTCCTCACCATCGCGCTGTCGATGTTCCTGCCCCTGTTCAACATCACCCAGCTGATGAAGTGACCGGCGAGCCGCCGGCACGGCGACGACGGTTCTCTTTCGCTAAACAATTCCCCGCAACCTGACGAAAGAATCGACTGACCTTTCAGGCCTATTCGGGGAGAATCGCCATGAATGCTGGGAAGAAGCAGTTCCTGGCCGGCGCGCTGGCCGGTCTTCTGCTGGTGGCCCTGACCATCGACGGACGGACCCTGGTGGCCGCCGTCAGCCAGACGCTGACGCTGGCCCAGATGCCGCCCGAGATCCGGCAGGGGTATGACCTCGGCCTCCTCCCCCCCGCGGCGTTCACGGCCACCGGGTGGAAGGAGGAGATCACCAGCCAGAATTTCCGACTGGCCGTGCAGAAGATCCTGCAACAGGCCGGATCGCCCATCGCCGGGCGCCTCGCCGACCTGGTCCAGGCCGGCATCCTGCCCCGCCAGCCCAACCAGGCCATCGTCCTGCGGCGCGAGGCGTTCGAGACCGTCTTCCGCATGGTCATCCATTTCTGGAACGAAGGGATCCTGGCGCCGCCATCGCCTGCGGCGGGCCGCCGCCGGTTTTCCGACTACACGCCGCGGCGGGCCTACCGGCCTGCCCTGGCCTGGCTGCTCAAGCACGAGGTCATCCGCGGCTACGAAGACGGCCGGTTGCGCGTGCGCCGCCCCCTGACCAACCGCGACTGCCTCTACCTGCTGGTGCGGTTGCACGAGCAGGTGATGGCCAACCGTCTGGCGGCCGATCGCGACCAGGCGGAGCGTGGCCCCGCCTTCCTCGATCTGTCGACCGAGAGCTGGCTCACCGAACCCATCCGGCGTCTCGAGGCCGCCGGCGCCTTCTCCTTCACCCGTCTGGGCCCCCGGCTCGACGGCGATCGTCCGATGGGGCTGGCCGACACCGCCGGTCTGGTCAGCGGGATCCTGACCCGCGCCGACCGCCCCGCGCCACTGGCCGCGGTCCAGCAGGTGGTCGGGGAAGGCCCCGCCGTCCGCAGCACCACCCGGGGCCAGTTGGCACGGCTGACCGCGGCTCTGGTCGACGCCTTCGTGGAACCCCCGCCGCTCGAGGAATTCCCCTACACCGACGTGCGGCCCGATTCGCCGACCGGACGCGCAGCGCGCCGGCTGGCCGCCATCGGCCTGCGCATGGGGTATCCGACCGGGCGCCTCGCGCCCGACGAAGCGGTGACCCGCTACGAGATCATCGGCACCCTCAATGCGGCCCTGCGGCTGATCGGGCCGGTCCCGCCCGCCCCCGCCCCGACGGCCGCCCCGGCCGAAGAAGCGGTGACGACGGCCCCGCCGCCGGCCGACCCTGTTCCCCCGTCGACGGTCGCCGACCTCGTCGCCGATGAGCCGCTTCCCCGCTCCACCGAAGATTTCGCGCGTCTGATGCGGGCCAGGCAACAGAAGATCCGCGCGCTCCTCGAGCGGAACCCGACCCGCCGGCCCCGCTTCGCGGACTGATCGCCCCCTTGCCGCATGGCCACCGAAACCCCCAAACGGATCATCGGCGTCGACATCGGTTCGACCTCCCTCAAGGCGGTCCTCCTGGAGCGCCAGGGGGAGAAAACGGTCTGCCTGGGCCTTCAGGTGATCCGGTATGGCGAGGGGGCCACCGCCACCCCGCCGCTGGTCCTGGCCGCCCTGACCGAACTGGCCAACCTGTGGAAGGCCAGAACCACCGACGCGGCCCTGGTCACCAGCGATCGGGAGTATCAGGTCAAATTCGTGGAAAAGCCCGCCATGAGCCGGGAAAACCTGGACATGGTCATGCACAACGAGTTCAAGGCCGGGCTGTCCAATCCTGAAGATGCGGCGCACCTGGGCTTCGTGTACGCGGTGGTGGGCGAAACCCGTGGCGAGATGTCGAATCTCTTCCAGATCATGACCGTGACGTTCCCGCTGTCCCATCTGCAAGAGACGGCCAATCTCTTCCAGCAGGCCGGGTTGCGACTGATCGGGGCCTTTCCCTTCGCCATCGCCGCTCGCGAAGTGCTGCTGGCCAACCACTACCAGGAATTCGCGGAGGAGGAGCCGCCCTATCTGGTGGCCATGATCAACTTCGGCGCCACCAGCAACCAGGTGACCGTCTGCGACAAGCAGGTCCTACGCCTCGCCCGCACCTTCCCCTTCGCCGGGGAAGAGCTGAGCCAGACTCTCATCAAAGACTACAAGGTCGAAGGTCAGGATGTGGCCCTCGACCACAACATGGCCGAAGCCTACAAGGCCACCGTCGGCCTCCTCACTCCCGAGGAGGCGGCCTCCTACGGGCCCGAGGCGCTCGAGGTCCAGGTGTCCGAATTGATCCGGCGCGGCCTCGATCGCATGACCCAGAAGCTGCGCCTGTCGCTCGACTATTTCAAGGGCCAGATGAAGGCGCAGGTCGCGCGCGCCTACATCTTCGGCGGCGGCGCCAACCTCCGCGGGCTACGCGAGCATCTGAGCGGCTGGATCATGGTGCCCGAGGTCAAAGAGCTGGAGCCCTTCCTGCGCATTCCGTACAAACCGGAGGGGCCGGTCGAACTCGACCCGCCGGCCGAATGCACCGCGCTGGTGGCGCTCGCCATGGGGGCCGGGCTCAGCGGCTTGCAGAGCGGCCCCGACATCTTGAATCTGACGGCCCCGCTGCTCGCCGAGGCGGCCCGACGGCAGCGGGAATTCCTCGAGCAGGTCGTTCTACCCGGCATTCTGCTGGCCATCATGGCGATCGTGCCGGTTCTCTACTGGTTCCTGGTCTACCGCCCGGCGCTGGCCACCCTGAGCAGCCTGCAGGTCGAGCACCAGCGACTGGCGGCCGAGTTCGCCAAGGTCGCCACCATCAAGGACGAGAATGACAAGCTCACCAAGCAACAGCAGGATGTCCGCATCCGCACCGCGTTCATCCGCAACATCACCCAACGCAAGATCTACTGGTCGAAGCTCCTGATGCTGCTGCATTCGCTCCTCCCTCCCGAGATCTGGTTGATGGAACTTTCCTCTCGCACCTTCCTCGATGCCGCGGTCGGCTCTCCTCCCCGCGGCGGCGACATCATTCTGATCAAGGGGTACAGCCAGACCTTCCCCGCGCTCTCTGCCTTCCTCAAGAAGCTCGAGGGCACCCCCACCATCTCCAACCTCGTCCTACGGGAAAGCAAGCGGGAAAGCAACGGGCAGATCCTGTTCACCATCACCTGCGGCGTCGTCCAGGGAGCGAACTGACCATGACCAGGTATTTGATCGTCGGACTCCTGATCGTCTGCGCTCTGGTCTGGTACGACTATTCCCAGGTGCATCCGGGGCGGACGGCCGCCATTCTCGCCCAGACCCAGGCCAACCAGCAACTGCAGGCCGACCTCGAAACCGCCCGGCGGGTGCAGGACCAGGTGATCAGCTTGAAGAAAGACCTGGCCGAAACCGCCCGCCAGATGAAGGAGCTGGCGGCTCGGCTGCCGCGACGCAGCGAGGCCGGCACGCTCCTTGAACAGTTGACGACGACGAAAGGGCCCGGGATGCGGTTCGAGGCCGTCACCCCCAAGCCTCCGGCCCGCAAGACCGTCAACGTCGAACTGAGCAATCCGCCGGTCAAAGGCACCGTGACCTACGAAGAGCAGGAAGTGCACCTCGAGATTCTCACCACCTTTCGGCACATCGGCCGCTACCTCGCGACGCTGGAACAACTGCCCAACCTCATCGAGGTCACCGGCCTGCGCCTGTCGACGCCAGCCCCTGGCAAACCGCTGGGCGTCACGTTGATCGTCAAGATCTTCGTCTACGGGGGATGACCATGGACCGCACCAATCTGGCCCTGTTCACCGTCATCCTCGTTCTGCTGCTGCTGTCGCGGGTCGTCTTCGGCCAGACCACCGCGGCGCCGGGCGGTTCGGCCGTCCTGGCCGAGGCCATGCCCGGCTCTGCGACCGGTCCAACGGGGCGGGAAGGTTCCGAAGCGGTCATCGAAGACGAGATGAACCCCGACAGTCCCGACCCCTGGGACCGCGTCCGCGATATCTTCCGCCCCTATGATCCTGACGCGGGCCGGAAAAAACCCCAGCCCCTGATCGCCCCGCCGGTCGAGCCGCCACCCGAGCCGGCGGCGACAGGGCCGGTCATCGTCGAGCCTGACAAGAAGAGCACGCCGCAAGGAGCGTATGTTCCGACCCTGCAAGGCATCTTGATCACGTCTGACAAAGACCGCATCGCCATCCTCGATGACACGTTCGTTCGGGTCGGCGATGTCATCGCCGGGTGGGAGGTCCGCCAGATCACCCGCACCACCGTCGTCCTCAAGGGAGAGAAGGAGGAAACCGTCCGTGAGATCAACCGCTGAGTCGCACCCCTCTGCCTTCGTGAGGTCCATGCTGGGGCTGGCCTTCGTGGCCCTGGCCACGGTCGCCTGGGCGGCCCCCGTCGCGGCCACCACCCCTCTCTCCCGCCGGATTTTCGACCGCCTGTCGCTGATCTACTTGATGGATGGCGAGATGGAAAAATCCATCACCCTCCAGAAAGAAGCCATGGATCGCTCGGAAGCGGCCCAGAACGACCTGATCGCCCGGCGCGGCGCCGAACTGGTGCGTCTGCTCGAAGCCCGCGGTGCGCTTGCCGAGGCCGAACGCTGGCGGAACGAGATCGCCCGCCATGGGTCGACCGCCGACCTCGACCGCACACCGCCGGTGGTCTCCCGCCCGGCGTCGACCCCGACGGCAGCCCGCCCACACCCTCGCGACCAGAAACCGGCCCCCACCGAGACTTCCCCGGCCCAGGGTACCGCCGCCCGGTCGGCTCGCCCGCCGGCTGCCCCCGCCCCGGTGGCGACTCGGCCAGAGCCGGCGGCGGCGGCCCAAGGCCCGTCTGACACCGTCATCCCAACGACCGCCGAGAGCGACGCCCCGACCGCGATGGCGGCGACCGGCGCCTCGGCGGGCGAGGAAGCGGTCGGTCTGCCGACCACCGAGGCCGCCAGTCAGCGGTTCAAGCGCCGCGACTCCTATGCGAAAGGCATCGCCGCCCTCAAGCGGAGCCTGGCGCGGGAAGCCGCCGCGGTTCCCGCGACGGCGACCGCGCCGCAGCCGCCTGATCCTGCCCCGGTCGCGGCGGCAGCGACCTCTCTCTCGCCGGCCGCCGGAAACCCGGACGAGGCCCCGGGTCCTTCTTCAGATCGCAAGCCGGTCAAGCCGGTGACAGCCCCGGCGATCAGCGCCAGCGCCCCGGCGGCACCGCCCGCGGCACCGCGCCCCGAGCCGGGGCGTGCCATGCCGCGGCCCGCCTCGCCGCCTCCTCCTCCGGTCTCCGAGCCGGCCCGACCGGCCGCGGTCACGCCGCCGCCCGACGCCCCACGCCCGGTCCCCACCGGGATTCCCGCGCCGAGCGAAGCGGCCGCCGCGAGCAAACCAGCCCCGGCCGCCAGGCCCGCTCCTGTCCCCGCTGCCACGCCAGCTCCGGCGGAACACCCGATCGTGGCCATCACCCCCGGCACCGGCCGGGAAGTGGTGATCGACCGCCCCGCGGCCAAGGCGGAACCCAGCCGCGCCGGTCCGGTCGAAACCGGCCGGTCCGCCGCGCCTCCGGCGCCGGCTGCCGCCCCGCCCGCTGTCACCTCGGCCCGGGCATCAACCCCGGCCGCCCCCGCGACCGCCGCGCCACGGCCAACGACCGCGCCCCCCCAACACAGCACGATCACCCGCCCCGGGCCCGCTTCGGCTCGCACCGACGACCCGACGCCACCCGCCCCCAGGACCAGCCGGCCATCTCCCCAAAGCCTTGAGGCAGAGGCGAAGCCTGCGGCCGGCCGCCTCCGCCTCTTCCCCGAACGCGACACCCCGCTGCCTCCGCCACCCCTGGGGTCGGCTGGCCCGGTCGAGCCGGCTCGCCCCTCTCAGCCTGCCGGTTCTGCCAGACCGATTCGCGAGGAGGTCGTCGTCGAACGTCGCGTTCTTGACAACAACCGTGAAGAGATCATCGTCGAACGCCAGAACCAGACGTACCGGCCCCGTCAGGCCGTGACCGCTCTGGCCAGGACGCTGGCCGACACCGCCCCGGCCGAACCGGCGACCGTACCGAGAGACACCGGGCCGCTCCTGCGCTCGACCGAGCTGGTCAAGCGCGTAGTCGAGCCAGCCCCGCCGGGGGTCCGCCCCGGCGAGACCACCTACCGCCTGCAGGCCCCTTCCCTGCTGCCGGCCGATCTGCCCCGCCTCCCCATCCGAACGGAAGAAGAACCCCGACAGGCGGTGGTGCGGCAGACCAAGGCGACGAGCGAACTGGCCGCCATCTCGCCGATCAAGGTCACTCTCAACTTCCGGGATGTCGAGATCGCCGATATCGTGCGGCTGCTGGCTACCAAGGCCAATCTGAACATCATCAGCCGCCGGCAGATCACCGGACGCACCACCGTGAATTTCGAAGACATCCCGGTCGGGACGGCCCTCGATACCATCCTGCGCCACAACGACTATGCCTACGAGCTGCGTGACGGCATCATCTGGATCTTCCCCCAGGGCGACGAGCCCTCGGAAACGCGGGTCTTCTTCGTGCGGCACGTCGCGGCGGGCGACCTGGTCGAGATCGTCCGCCAGAACCTCCAGCAGCTCGAAGCTGATCACCGCCGCAGCAGCAGCGCCATGACCACCATGGCCACGCCGGCCGCCCCCGGGCAGACCGCGCTCGATCCGGTCACCGGCCGACCGCTGACCGGGGACACGACGGCCAACGCCCCTGGGGGCTCAGCCCCGGATTCACTCCGAACGGGCAGTTCTTTTTCGGGAAGCACCGGGCGGTGGCACCTGCAGGTCGATGATCGCTCGAATTCGCTGATCGTGACGGCGCCGCGCGGCAAACTCGAAGAGATCGCCCGCTTGCTGGAAGTCTTCGATCTGCCGATGGAAAGCCGTCGGCTGGAAGAACGCATCTTCAAGGTGAAATACATCGACCGGGCCACGCTCGAGAAGGCCATCAAGATGGTGCTGCCCCGGTTCGACCCCGAGAAGCAGATGCTGGACGTCAACCGCGTCGATCTTCGGGGCGGAGGCGGCGGCTCCGGCGCCGGGAGCGGTTCCACGGCGTCGGCGGGAGCCAGGTAGGAAAGGATCAAGCCAGTGATGAACACACGAAAGGTGAGTCCAGGGATGAACAACGTCATGTCCACGCGCACACGACTGGCTTCCCCGCTCCTGATGGTCCTCGTGCTCGGGCTGGTCCCGGCGATGCTGTGCGGCCAGACGGCGCCCTCTGCGGGGGGCGCCGTCTCCCCGGCCCCGCTCGAGACGACCCTGATCATCCGCGAGACGCCCGAAAATCTGCTCAAGATCGAACAGATCATCAAGAGCCTCGATGTCCCGCCCCGGCAGGTGTTGATCGAAGCGCACATCTTCGACGTGGCGCTCGACGACCAGAACTCGACGGGCATCGACTGGTCGGCGCTGATGACCCAGCTCGGCCGCACCGAGCCGCTCTGGCAGTTCGACCAGACCCTGGCCCCGGCCGGCGGCAACGGCGTGCTGCGCTTCGGCACGCTCAGCAACGAGCATTTCACCCTGCTGCTGCGCGGCCTCAAGAAGAACAACCGGGCCCGCTCGCTGTCGAACCCGAAGGTGACCGCCATGAACGGCCAGAACGCCCTGATCGAGGTCGGCCAGAAGGTGCCCTACGTCACCACCAACACCACGGTCAGCAACGGCACCACCATCACCAATCGGGAAGTGAAGTTCGAACCGGTGCCGATCAACCTGTCGGTCACCCCGACCATCTATGACGACGGAACGATCCGGCTGCGAGTGACCCCGACCATCACGGCCCTGCGCTCGTTCGTCGAGGGCGTGCCCTGGACGGAGACCCGCACCGCCAACACCGACGTGATCATCCGCACCGGCGAGACCTTGATCCTGGGCGGCCTGATCACCGAGAGCAAGTCGGAGGATACCAACACGATGCCGCTGCTGGGCCGCCTTCCCGTCTTCAAGAAGGTGTTCAACGCGGTCGCCCGGACGAACAAGCGCTCCGAGCTGGTCGTCTTCATCACGCCCAACATCATCGCGGGCGAACGAGGCAAGGATCTGAGTTCGTACGCCCCGCAGAATCTGTCCATGAGGTGAGAGCCATGCGTATCCGTCGCCTCGCCACCCTGTTCGTCGCCGGCCTGCTGTTCACCACGCTGCTGGGCTGCCAGAACTCGCCGGGCCAGGTCTTCTCGCCGACCTCCGACCTGCACGTGGTCGGCGTGCAGCCGGCATTCGTCCAGCCGAAAGAGAGTTCCTCGAGTTCCTCGTCATCTTCTTCGGCGACCACGGTGACGCTCCCCGCGGTCAATGTCTATTTCCGTATCACCAACGGGGTCTCGGCCTTCCTCGAGAACTACCAGATACGTTACCTGGCGGCCAACGGCCAGCCCCTGGCCAATGGCCGGTTCGACCACGCCGGCGCGCTCAGCGTGTTCTTGCAGGCCGCCGCTCTGGGAGGTGGCACCGCCTCTGACACTTCGACGGGGACTGGCACAGGAACAAGCACCAGCACAAGTTCGGGAGGGGGACAGACGATCATTTCCCAGTACACCGGGTATTGCGCGATCGAAGTGATGAACCCAGCCGTCCATTCGTACATGACCAATGGCACCGCCAGTTACACCGATGACATTTCCCCGGTGGTCGCCAACGTCACCCTGCGAGGCCGCGACCTCAACGACCACGCGCTCTCGGCCTCGTTCAACGTGACCTTGTCGACGACCGTCCTGGTCGAAGAAAACTGAGGGTGCAAGAGGAAATCCTATGCTCAAGCGGATGTTGATGGCCACCGGTCTCGTCCTGATGGCAGCGGCCTTGCTGATCGGCTGCAACACCGGTTCCCGCAGCGGTGCCGACGGCAGCTTCCCTGGCCTCCCCACCGCCGCCCTTCCCACCAGCATCGGCACGATCACGGGCCTGGTCACCGATGCCAACGCCCTTCCCATCAACGGAGCCAACATCACCCTGTATTCCAACAGCAACCTGGTCAGCTCTTCCAATACTGGAAGCGATGGCAGGTTCATCATTTCTGCCGCCCCCGGCAACTATGAACTTCGGATCTCCAAAAGCGGGTTCGTGAATCTGATCCAGGCGGTCACCATCGAAGCTGGCCGGACTACCGCTGTGGTCGCGCCCCTGACCCCTTCATCGCCTACTCCCCAGGCCAAGATCCGGGGAATCATCACCAACCAAACAGATCAAGTACAAGAGGGAGCTTTGATTCGTCTGGTTCCACAATCTCAGACGGGAACCAGCGTGGAAACCACGTCATCCCAGGATGGCACATACTCGGTGACGGTGGCTCCCGGCACCTATTCCATGACCGTCACCAAATCCGGGTACGGCAGCGATCAACGCATCATCTCGCTCGCCGCCAATGAGGAACGGTTTCTGGATATCCGCCTGGGCGCGCGAGTCACCTTGACAGGAACGGTGAAATTGGATACGAGCAAAGAAGCTCTCGCCAACATCACGGTCGAAGCCTATCGAGACAATTTCCTGGTCCAATCAACGGTGACCACGCCCGAAGGGGTATTCCTTTTCACCGATTTGTCAGCCGGTATGTATACCATTGGGTTGGCCAGAGATTCTACCAAATATGAACCTGCAACCTTTGTCATCCAGATTCTAAGGTCTGGCATCACTTCCCCCGCCGATCCGGTCCTGTACCTTTCGGCCGCCAAAACGTCGGGAAAAGTCCAGGGAGTCATTTCCGATCTGACCGGAAGACCCCAAGAAGGCGCTCTTGTCCGCCTGATTTCTTCGAACTCTGGAAATTCTTCGGAATTCACCACTCTTTCCGACGGCCGTTTTTCGTTTTCCAGTGCCGCCGGCGTTTACCAACTCCACGTCAGCAAAGCCAATTTTGTCTCTGAGATTGCGACTATTTCGCTGATCGCCGGCCAAGAACTTATCAAAGACATCGCCATTGGACCGAAATCGACCTTACGAGGTGTCGTAAAGCTCAATACGACCAAAGAACCGCTGCCAAATATTCTGGTAGAAATTTTCAGACAAAGTGAATTCAAAGGAAGTATGGAAACAACATCTGCCGGCGAATTCGCCTTTCAAGATCTCACTCCAGACTCCTACCAAGTACGGGTAGGCAACCAATCAACGGCTTATTCTCCTGCCACTTATACCGTCCAGATTCTCAACGATGGAACGATATCCCCTTCCAGCCCGGAATTCTTCATTTCGCCAAGATTGGTCGCCCCCACCGATGTCCGCCATCCCCTCGCAACGGGCACCATCTACGATGCCTACACCAAAGCACCGCTGGAAAATGTCAACTGCACCTTGAAGGGGGTAAAAGCGGTAACGACTGACATGTATGGCCGCTTCTCTTTTGCCGACCTCTTGCCTGGCAATTATGAGTTGACCTTCAGCAAACTCGGCTGGCAAACCCTGACCGTTACCTTCTCCATCACCGAATCAGACGGAGCAACGGTGCTTCGGCCTTCTCCTCTCACCTATGAACTCATCCAGAGCAAAGAATCAGGAGTCGGAGCCATCGCCGGCCGTTATATCGATGAGAACACCCTGAACGGGGTCAATGACTTGATCGTGCGCGTTTACACCTACCGCCTGATTGAAAAAACGATCAGCGTCATGGTCAATGGCACCCCAACTGATAAATCTGTCTCAAACTGGGAACTCGACGGCAGAGCTCTTCCCATCTATCTACTAAGCACCAAAACCGGAGTTGCCGGGACCGGAAACGAAAGCGCCCTGGGCACCTTCCGCCTCGAACACCTCCAGCCAACCACTTCCACCATGAAGTATCTGGTCTGGATTGGAACCGCCGCCTCCCCAAGTCCGACCATGACTTCGGCGGCTTATACCGAAGCTGCTGACCAGTCCAATCCCAAGGTGGTCTGGTATCAGGAAAATGTCGCCGACCCGAACCGGGTCCACTCCTGGTCCCTGGTCGATGTCTATCCTGACACCACCACCTTCTTGCAGAACTTCAATCTGCCGAACTAATGAGCGGCGAGACGCATCGGGTCTCGCTCATCGGCGCGACCAATGCCCGCGCCAGAGCAGCAGAAGACCGCCCCCGCCCAGCACGAGCATCTGCAGGTAGGTGGCCAGCCAGGGATGGTTCCGGTCGAAGAGGGGGGGAGGCGCCTTCTGATGCGGGCAGGAGCCATCTTCATGATTGCAAGGTTCGCCCGCCGGCTGACGGGGGGAACCTTCGCTCGGAAGCCGCGCCGGCCCGGTCGGTTCCGTCCCTGCCCTGGGCGTCAGGGAAAGATCTGGCGCTCTATCAGCCCGACAGGGCTCGCCCGGGCCATGGGAACAATGCGCATGGGCGGGCCCGCCGCCCCGATCAGGAGCCGAGGCTGAGGCGTCGGCCGTCGCACCGACGGGAGGGCCCCCGTCTTTCAGGTGAGGTCGCAGCTCTTCGGGCAAGGCGGGCACCGGCTGGCCCAGCGCCACCCGACCCAGATATTCGCCCAGCAGCCCGCCATCCGGCCCGAGCGGCTGCCCCGCCGCCACCCAGGCCTGCAGGGCGGCGTCGGGTCGGCCTTGTTCCACGAGGAACCGCGCCCGCCAGATCTGGTAGTTGATGGGGTTGAGCACCTCGCCGGCGGCCGAGGCGGGCAGCCCGGCCCGGGCGAAGGCGGCGAGGGCCTCGTCGAGGTAGCGCAAAGCGGCGACCCGGTTGTTCTCGCGGGTGGGATCGTAGCTCTTGACGAAGGCAAGGCAGTAGGCGATGGTGCCATACAGCTCGTGGATGAAGGGATGATGCTGGTTGTGCAGGATGCCCCGCTGCAGCAGGCGCACCGCCGGTACGAAGCGGTCGAGGTGGAAGGCCAGGTTCTGGGCCAGGATGGCATAGGCCTCGAAATGGGTGGGGTCGAGCCGGATGGCCAGTTCGAGCAGGGGCAGGATCTCGGTGTTGCCGGCATAGGTGCCCGCCAGGAAGGCTCCCCGGTAGCGGCGCGACGGCCCGAAGTGCATGTATTCGTCGGCCCGCAGCCACAGGAAATCGGCGCCCAGGCGACGGACCTGCATCGGGACGGCTTCGAGGACCAGCTCGGTCAGCTCTTCGGTACCGGCTTCGAAGGAAAGGGCCTGCCAGTGCCAGGCCCGGGTCGTCCATTGCACGGTGAAGGCCAGGCACCACAGCAGGGCCAGCCAGAAAGCTGGCCGCGCCCGCCACCAGGAGCGGCTCATCTCGCCCGTCGCCATGCTTCCCCCCAGGGGCGGGTTCGCCGTCTTCGGCCTTCCGGCGCGAGCGTCACAGATCGCGCCGGGCCAGGATGGCCCCGCCCGCCGCCAGATAGAACAGGGACACGCACAGGGTGTAGAGGGCCAGCAGGGCGACGGCCGTTCCCTGCACCGGGAATTCGTGCACGACCGCCATCTTCAGCTCGAACAGCGAGAAATCGGGAAGCAGCAGGGCGACGGCTTCGCCGACATACCCGGCCACGACGCCCAGCCCTCGCCGTTCAGCGAGGTGCCGGAAGAGATCGAGGGTGTGGCCCAGCACGTAGGTCAGCACGCTGAGGCTGATCACCACGAGACGGGTGGCGAACGTGGTCAGGAACAGGACCACGGCCACCAGCACGCACTGTTTCAGGAAGATGACGAAGGCGCCCAGCGGGACTTCCCAGAACCAAGCCTGGTCGTGCCAGCGCAGCATCGCCGTCAGAAAGGCAGCCATCACCGTGTGGAAGAACGCCAGCGTCAGGGCCACGCCGAGAAACCGTCCCAGGATGTAGACCTGGCGGTTGCCCACGCGGGTCAGCACGAAGGCGATGGTGCGCCGCTCGATATCGGGGATGATCTGATCGAGCGAGACGAACAGCACGATCAGCAAGCCGAAGCCCGACATGAGGTTGAGGCCGAGATCTTTCACGACCTTGACCTGCAACCCCACCCGATAGGTGTCGAGCAGCCAGGTCGAGACCATCAGCGGCAGCACCAGGAACATCGTGCCCAGCAGCAGCCGGCTGCGCACCGCTTCGAGAAAGCCGTACCAACCGATCCAGCCGATGGCGGCGAGCGACTGATGCACCGCCCATGCACCTCTTTTCCTCGAACCAATCGTCGTTTCCACTCGCCTGCTCTGATGATGACTTGAACGGGAACCAGAAGGCCACGAAGCCTGATGTTGCCTTCCGCCTGAAAATACCACACCCGGAGAGGCCTTGGAAGGGCCGCTCCGGGTGCGTTGAACGACGTCTAGGCGGAGGGCTCGTTTACCGGGCGTTCCACTGCAGGTGCAGGAACTCGCGCTGGTGGTTGGGATCGCCCCAGCCGGGGTAGTAGATGTTGCCCGGGGGCCCCTGGGTGCCTGAAGGGGCCGCCGCCAGGAGGAGGTCGTTGGCATTGTAGCCGAAGGCATAGCAGGTGGCCGCGCGGCCGATGCGGGCCGGCACCCAGTCGCGCATCCAGTTGTCGGCGATGGTGGCGGGCGGGACCTTGACGAACCGATAGGAGTTCATCCAGTTGACGGCGATGTTCTGATTGCCGCCCCATTTGTTGACCACTTCTGGGCAGGCCATGACGCGAGGATCCTTGACGATGGCCAGGATGGCATCGCCTTGAGACCCACCCACGCCCTGCGGGAGGGGCAGAACATCCTGGGGGTTGACCTGGTTGGCGGCATAGGCCGCGCCCGTCCACCGTCGATAGGTGGTGGTGGTGATCACCCCGCTCTGGGGATTGAACAGGATCTCAGCGCAATCGTTGAAGCCGATGGCCACGTTCTTGGTCTCCCAGACGGCCACGGCCTGGTCGATCGATTTGAGTTGCGACATGCACGAGCGAGCTCGCGATTCGATGACGAAGTTCTGGTATTTCGGGATGCCGACGGCCGCCAGGATGCCGATGACCAGCACGACGATCATCAGTTCGATCAGGGTAAAACCTTTCCTGTTCATGAAACCTCCTGAAAAAGGGGGATTGTGAATACCGGTCGAGTCAGTTACCACCGGGGGCTGGGGCGGCGGGAGGAGTCGGAGCATCGGCTGGGGGAGCCGCCGGAGCATTACCAGGGACAGCGGAAGCGTCAGACGGGGTTTCCGTGATGGTTTCGGTGGGAGTCGCTCCCCCCGGTTCGGTGGTGGGAGCAGGGGCTGGCGCGGCCGCAGACTCGCTGATCGGGCGACCATCGGCATCGAGGGGGGTCAGCCCTTTGGCTTTCTTTTCTTCGGGGGTCATGGTCTGACCCTGGGGCTGACTGCCAGTACACCCGATCAAGGTGAAGCACAGGGAAACAACGACGAAGAGTGCGATGATTCGTGTCATGGAGAGGAATCCTCCTGAAGAGAATAAAAAGCAGATATAACCTACGATCCAGCCTACCATGGCCAGGCCAGGGCGTCAATTTTCCGAACCACGCAGGCCGCAGATTTCCATCGGCAGGTTCAAGAAATGCCCTGAGGGCTTTCGAGATCGAGCGATGAACCATTGGGCACAACGCCGAGGCCGGCCCCGATCAGGGCCACGAACCGTTCCTCGAGATCGCCCTGGGTCGGGTTGAATTGCTCGAGGGTGCCTTCGAAGACCATCCGGCCCTGGTGGATCACCCCGATCCGGTCGCAGATCTCGCGCACGTCGGCCAGGATGTGGGTGCTGAAGAAGACGGTGCGGCCGGCCCGACGCAACTCTTTCAGGATCTCCTTGACCAGCCGGCGGCCGAGCGGATCGAGCCCGCTGCTCGGCTCATCGAGCACGTAGAGGTCGGGATCGTGCAGCATGGCAGCGGCTAGGGCCAGACGCTGCTGCATGCCCTTCGAGTAGTTGGCCACCTGCTTGCCGCGGTCGTCCCAGAGACCGACCCGCTCGAGCACTTCCTGGAAGCGGGCGCCCGGCAGTCGGCACCCCAGCAGGCGAGCGGCGTATTCCAGCACCTCGAGCCCGGTCAGGAACGAAGCGAATCCCGGCTTCTCGGGAGCATACCCCACCCGGGCGCAGGGGTCGGCCGACACGTCTTCTCCGAACAGGCGAACGGTTCCGGCGTCGGGGTGGGTCAGGCCGAGGGCGATCTTGATCGTCGTCGTCTTGCCGGCCCCGTTCAGGCCAACGAAGCCGTAGATCTCGCCCCGCCGGATGGTCAGGCTGACATCGGCCAGGACCTGCCGCCGGCCCCGGGCCAGCGATTCGCCGACCACCCGGGCGTAGCTTTTGGTCACGCCGGACAGGTGGAGGACGGGTTCAAGCCCAGTTCCCTCTGTAGGGGGCGGGTGAGAGAGAGGCATGGTCAATGGCGCTCCCACAGTTGCTTGAATCGCTTATTCTGGCTGGCGGCCGACGCGGCGACCTCGATCTCGTTGGTGACGGTGCGGCAGGCCGCCAGAGCGCCCGACCGGTCGTACACGAAGGCGGTGGCACTGCCTTGCAGGTTGCCGAAGACATTCGTCGCGACTTCATACACCACAGTCATCGTCGCCAGGTGGCTGGAATAGGGGGGAGCCGGATTCAGGCTCACCGTAAAGCTCGCCGGCGGCTGGCCGGAAATGTAGAAAGAATTGGTCGCCAACCGCAGGCAGATCTCGAGCCCGGCCTCGGCCCCCTGACGGGCTTGCTGATCGGCCAGGTGCAGTCGATTCACCAGCGCGATATTGAGGCTGGTCACCGAAAACCGCGAGATGAACAGGCCGGCCAACAGCACCAGGATCAAGGCGTAGGCGGTCATCGATCCCCGGCGCGGGATCGGCACTGGAGGTGGGTTCGGATCGGATATTCCAATCAGGGATTCGTGCCGCTGGTTCATCGGTCGGAATTCCGCAAAAAGATCGAAGATGTCAGGGTCATTTCCGGTTCGTCGGCATCGCAGACATGAGTCGCCAGATCAGGCGCATGATTGGCATCGTAGAACACCCGCAAGGTCAAACGCACCAGACACGCTCCATTGGTGCTGGTAGCCACGGCGGCCCACCCTCCATTGGGGGGAGGGACCACTCGGACTCCTGAGCGAGCGGCGGGCTCGTCACCCATCAGAACGAGGGGGGTGCCGACCGGCAAGGCCCGCATCAGCAGTCGACCCTGCTCGAGATACACCTCACGGTCTTCCCCGCTGGTCGGAGTGCTGGCGAAACGCAACCGGCCGGTGGCCGGATCGAGGCGGGCCGACGCCGCCTCGGCCAGGGCGGGAACGGTCGCATCGCCATACTTGAGGAGGCGCAGGCCGAGCCGGGAGCGATCGAGACAGTCATTGATGCCGGTGGCCAGGTGGTTCACCATCACCACGCTCTGCAGCGAGGTCGCCAATCCCATGAAGATGACCAGGAAGACGATCCCGGCGACCAGGATCTCGATGAGCGACATGCCGGTCCGTCCGCGCCTCATTCCGCCCCTCGCCGCCCCACCAGGAACCGCAGCCAGGCCCCTTCCGCCGGGTCGGTCGTCCCCCGCGGCTGCACCCGCACTTCGACCTGGAGGAGGGTTCCCGGAGCGAACACCCTGGTATCGCTGGCCAGCACATATTTATGGGGAAAATCGAACTCGGCGATCGAGACTCCGTCCCCGTTATAGGCTGTGATGGTCATCCGGTAGGCCGCATAACTGGCCGGCTCGGTCGCCGGGGGGTCAGGGAACGTGAACGAGCGCCATCCCTCCCCAGGCCAGGTTTCGTTGCTCCTGGTATCCAGTCGGTACCAGCTTCCACTCGGTCTTCTGCCATCCAAGGTCCATGCCCGAGGGGTGTTCTTGGCCTGACAGAACATGGTGTATTCCCGAGCAATGAAGGGGAAGGAGGCGGTCAGGTCGATCACATAGCGTTCAGGAGAATCGACCGGCGGGGGCAGCAGTCCAGTGTTCCAGAACGAGTCGGGAACGTTGTCGACCAGCCGGTCGGCATTGGCATCGTCGACGTTGGCTGCCGCCAGGCGTCTGAACGGCGTATCAGGGGGAACGAACGTCGCCGGCGGGGGTGGCGGCGGGGGCTGGATGAACTCGATTTCGTTGATCTTCAGGGCCGAACCCGACCATGAGGCCACCACCAGACGCATCGAACTGATCGTGGCAACGAGATCGCAGGTGAAAGTGGCCCAACTGTTCGCCTGCCAGGTCGTGGTCGCTCCCGTATCCAGGGTGAAAGTATCCGATCCGAAACTCCCGTAGAGCGTCCATTGGGTGGGAAAGAAGGTGTTATCGCAGAACAACCGGTACTTCTCGACCTGGATGTCCTGTTCAGGGTCCATGTCAAAATCGAGCACGTAGGGGTCACCGACGGGAGGAATATGCCCAGGCGGGTTCCAGGGATGGCCGGTCGACCCATCGACCAATCGATTGGCCGAACTGGGATGCACGCTCGCCGAGGCCACGAAATTGGGAGGAGGAGGGACATGGGGTTCCCCTGGCACGGGGTCGGTGCTGCGAGGGAAATAGACTTCACCCAATGACAACCCGGCCCCTTCATAATCGGAAATGACCAGGCGGAAATAGCGGCGGTTGGGCGAATCAAGAGGGGTGATCTGGAACTTGTTCCAGCCAGCGACACAGTAGACGTCGCTCCGACGATCGATGGTGGTCCAGCCGCCAGACGGATCGTTGCTGCACTGCAGCTCCCAGCAGAATGGCCAGTTCGTACTGCTAGCATAGATGCAGTAATATCTGTAAAACGAAAAAGGCCTGATCTCCCAATACCCGGGATGGATGCCATGAGGGGGCCTCCAGAATTCCCGCCAGAAGGTCAAGGCATACGATCCCGGTTTGATGGGCCCGGGGTTCCAGAGCGTATCAGTGGCGCAATCGACCAGATTGGGAGCGGTCAATCGGCTCACCGAAGCCGAAGCGATGAGGCCGGTGGCGGTGCAGGAAGCCGGCGGGGTCGCGATCGGCGGGAACTTGATCTCCAGGTGCGTGGCCAGACTGGCCGGACCAAGGGGGACGGCCCGGTAGGTCACCGTGAAATTGGTCGGATCGGGGGCAGCCGGCACCGTCGAAGCCGACAGCTCGTACCACCGTCCATCGGCGACCAGCCGCACCGCCCCCGAAGCGCTGCCGAACGGTACCCAGACATGCGTTCCCCAGGTGCCGCTGGCCGAGACCATCCGGATCTCCTCGGCGACCGCTTCGGCGATCACCCCAGCCTGCATCTGCTGCCGGCCCTGTTGAGCGCCCTGCACTCCGCTGGTCACTCCTTGCAACAGCGACCCGACGACCACCGCCAGGATGCCTAGCGCCACCAGGGATTCCACCAGAAACATGCCTCGTCGCTTCATGGGCCCCTCCAGATCCGAATCGAGGTGGTATCGGGCAACAGCTCGATGATCCACAGACCTGGCTCATCCAGCACCTGCGTTCCGGTGGAATACCGCACAAACAGTCGCACTGTCTGGCTGGCCGGTTCGACCAGCCGCCCCTCTCCATCGAACAACACTCTCATGGGATTGGACGTGGATGGGACATTGAGGGTGACTTGTACGGAATGACTGGCCGGCAGCCACCGCCAGACGCCATTCTCGCACTCATCCATCAAGGCAGGACGGATGTTCACGCCCATCGGGGCAACCATGGTGTAGTACTGCACTCCCAGAGGGCCCAGTTGGAGGATGAGGCCCGTCTTGATACCCGTGGCGATGGCGGTATCACGTACCAGGCAGAGGTCTTGGTAGATCATCCGGGCTTGCTGCTCGAGGTGGACCTCCTGGGCGTACCCCATCAGCAGCGGGAAGCCGCCAGTGGCCAGAATGCCCAGAATCAACAGCACCATCAGGGTCTCGACGATCGAGAAGCCAGACGGCGGCCGATAGTTTCTATTCGGCATCGACCGAAGACCTCCGCAAAGCGATTCGCATGGCCGGAACATCGTTCTGGATGATGGCCCACCGTAGGGCCCGATCGACGCCGAAATATTCGTGAATGATCCGGTTGCGGCAGCCGATGATCCCCGGCCAGTCGATCTGCCCATGTCGAAGGCGGAAGGCTCTCGAAAGTCGTCCGGCGGCTTCTCCTGGAATCTCGGAATTCCGACACACCGCATCGACCGTCTTGTCATCTTTCCGAAAGGCCTTATAATCCATTCCTTTGGTGTGGCGGCGAATCTTCTGCAGGGCCGCCAGCATATCCTTGAGCAGAAGCGCATCAGACCGCCGCGACATAGATGAGGTCCTTCAGGATCTCTTTCAGGTAAGGCGGCTTGACCCCTCCCCGAGACACCAGATCGACTCTCGTCTGGAGGATTTTCTCGAGTTCGTCGGCCAGGGTGACGAACTGCAGGCCGATCGGTCGAGCCAATTCGACCAGGAGATCGACGTCGCTCTCGGGCGCGGCGTCGTTTCGGGCCCAGGATCCGAATAGGCCGAGGGTTTTGATCGGATAGCGGCGCTGGAGGTCGGGAAGCGCCCGCCGCAAGCGTTCGATCAAGACATCCCGCCGATCGGGCGGTCGCCGCGGGAGGCGGGGGGCGGTCCGATGCGTCCCCTTGGTTGCCGCCATACGTGCTCAAGCTCCTCTATCCAACCCTAGCATGGGGATCGGAAAGAGGCAAGCCATCTCCCAGGCGCCGACGGCCGGAGCCTGGGAGATGGAGGCGAGCGCGAAGCGAGGAAAGGGAACCCTGGAAAGAGGTTATCTGGCGGCGGCGATCGCCTTGAGGGCCGCGTCGAAATTCGGCAGCGCCGTGACCTCGGGGACGATCTCCTTGTACACGATCTTGCCGGCCGAATCGACGACGAACACGGCGCGAGCCAGCAACCGCAGTTCTTTGATGTGCAGCCCGTAGGCCTCGGCGAACCCCATCGTGCGGTGATCGGAGAGGGTCTTCACCTTGTCGATGCCGGCCCCGCCGCACCAGCGCGCCTGGGCGAAAGGCAGATCGGCCGAGATGGTGTAGATGGACACGTTGCTCAGGCGGGCCGCCTCTTGATTGAACCGGCGCACCTGCTGATCGCAGACCGGCGTATCGAGCGAAGGCACCGTGGTGAACACGCGCACGCCCTTGGTATCGGCCAGCTTGACCTCGCTGAGGTCGTTGGCCAGGAGGGTGAAATCAGGTGCCGCCTCGCCGACCTTCACCTCGCGACCGACGAGGGTCAGGGGGTTGCCCTTGAAGGTGACCTGAGCGACGGCCGGGGCGGTGAGAGCAGCGAGAACGAGCGGAATGACGATCCACATCAGGTGGGTCATGGGGAATCTCCTTTGGCGATAGGAAGTTGAGTCGCGGACGGAGGTCATCATAGAAGATTCGGCTGGTCGCGGTCAAGCGCCGACCAGAAGCCAGCGCCGACGACACGGCAGGCTTGACACCGACCAGGGTGCCTTCTATCATAGCCTCATGGCTGAATTCAAAATCGAGTCGGCCCAGCAAGGGCCTGTCCTGATCCTGCGCACCACCGGCTACCTCGACGAGCCGGGCGGCGTCGCGCTCCGCGACACCTGCGAGAAGGCCCTGACCGCCGGCCATCTCCGGTATGTCCTGAACCTGACCGGGACCCCGGTCATCAACTCCACCGGGCTGTCGATGCTCCTCGACCTGATGGTCAAGATCATCGACTACAACGACGGCAAGGTCGCGCTGACCGGTCTCTCCAAACTCACCAAGACGGCGCTGCAGATGACCGGGGTCCTCAACCTCTGCCAGCATTACCCGACCGAAGCCGAAGCCGTCTCCGCCCTGTCCGCCTGATTCACCGTTCGCCCTTGGCCTGTCGTCCATCCCCTGCCACCACCCAGCCAGGTGCATCATCTGACGGCTGGCACTATGAGGATCAACCGAGGTCCGCCATGAAGAACGCCATCTCCTGCCCGTTCATCCTGTGGCTCGGGGCCGCCTTCGTCGCCCTCGTCCTGGTCGTCACCCTCCGCCCCGTCGCAGCCGCCCCCCTGAGCGACCGGTTCCAGATCGCCCTCAACGATGCGGACATCCAGAAAGCCAAACAGCTGGCCGACCGGTACCTCAAAAAACAAGGGAACCAGACGCCCGACCCTGGCGGCACCGGCGATGCGGCGGCCGGTGGCGGAGATGGGGAAGGAACCGATGGCAGCTCTGACTCCAGCGGGGGCAATGCCGGAGAGGGTGGAGATAGCGGTACCCCGCCTGACAAGCCGGCCGATACCACCCCGACCAGCGGATCCAGCTCGCCGGCCGAACCGGGCGACAGCCTGGATGGTCCCGCGGGCGGCGACGCCTCGACCCCCGCGAAAAAGAAGATCGATCCGGCCGACCTGATGTATGCCCAGGCTCACATGAAACTGGCCAAGCGGGCCTTTACAGCCAAGAATCTCGAGAAAGCCAAAGCCGAGCTGGCCTTGATCTTCGAGCGCGTGTCCGACTTCGCCGAGGCTCGCTTCATGCGGGCCGTCATCGCGGCCAAAGAGAAGGAATTCGTCGAGGCCTGGCGTCACATCGAGATCGCCCAGAAGGCGGCCCCCGACAACCCCAAGATCAAGGAGTTCGTCGATCGGCTGCAGAAGGCCTTCCCCAAACCCGACACCCTGCCCGACGCCGCGCCGGCCGCGCGCCCGGCGCCGACCTTCGCAGCCGCGATGGTCGCCCATGGGCTCGAAAAACTGTTCGCCGAGAAGGCCGTAAGCGGCCGGCTGTCCAGCGTGGCTGCCACCGACTTCGTCGAGGAGGCCGGCACGGTCAAGGCCGTGCTCATCCTCGAGACGAGCGGTGGGCTCGATCCCGTGGCGACCAAAGCGGCAGTCGGCGCCGTCATGGCGGCCACCGTCGGCGAACCGAAGACCGCTAGCGAAGGCAAGACGTTGGAATTCCCGATCGATATCACCGGCCTCCCGCGTCAGAACCCCAGTCCCAAGCCGGTTCCGGAGACCCTGAGCGATTTCCTGAAAGGGGTTTCCGAAGAGACCGACGTGGCCATCCAGGATTCGTCGGAAAGCGATCCCGATGCCAACAAACAGCAGGCCGGCACCTATACCGTCGCCGCCGCCGGCATCAAGAACCTCGTCGATTTCCTCGACAAGGTAGGGCCGCATGCCATCGAGTTTTCGATCCCCCGCTTCTACGCGACCACCTTCGGCGGCAAATCGATCTGGAAGGGCGAACTGAAGATCGTCTTCCAATTGCCCTGAGTGTTCCCATTCCTGCGCCCTCCCTTCGGAACCTGAAAGGCCGGCTGACGCGAGCACCGCGGGCCGGTCGTCGCCCCTCTTCGCAAATTTTCCCCTCCCTCCGATAGATGTCCCGCTGGCCGTCTCCGCTGCGGAACGGCGCGGCGACTTTCGCACGAGAAGGGATCCTCCGGATGCCTCCTGCCCTTTCCGATCCGCTGCCGCCCTCGCCCGGCCGGCCGCGGTGGGCGATGGCGCTCCTGCTCGTCGGGCTTGGCGCGGCCGCCCTGGGCTGGCTCGGCCTCGGGTCGGCTCGGGCCTTCGGAGACAAAGAGGTGACCCTGATCAACCTGGGTCTGCCCATGATCAGGGCGGCCATCCGGGCCCGCCGGCACCGGCGCCGGATGGCCCCGGCCGTGCTGCAGGCCGGGCTGGGCGGGTACATGATGCGCAAGGCCATGGAAAAAGCCGAGCTGGCGGAAGGGCGGACCGCCTGGGAGGCATGGCGCGCCAAACTGATGATGAACATGGGCGCTTCGCTGGCCGAATCGGCCGGCGGCGACCTGGAGTTCCGGATGGACCTGGGGCCAGTCTGGATGGTGACGCAGGACGGCAAGATCCATTGGAAGCTGGGGTTGCACGGGTCGCTGGCCCCGCTGCTGAATCGCGCCGATGGGGCCCGGGTCAACTGGCCCCAGTCGTTCCGGTACGGCACGCTCGCCTTCCATCGCGAGCGCAACGCCGACGGCACGATCGGCAGCCGCGGCGCCCTCGCCTACAGCAATGCCAACAACTTCATCACCAACGATCGCGGCCACCACGCCGGGCATGAACTGATCCATACCTTCCAGTACCGGCGCGACGCCTTCCTCAGCCCGCGCTTGACCCGGCTGTGGCCGGGTCTTGCCGACCGGCTCGACGACGTATGGCTCGATGACACGGGGTGGGCCATCAACTGGAGCGCGCAGTGCCTGTGGGCCCGCTCCACCGGCGCCGATCGCGACTTCGACATCCTGATGGAGAAGGAAGCCTACTACCTGGCCGACCACATCCAGTTCTGAGACGATCTGATCCCGCTTCGCGGGCGAGTCAACGGGTTGCCCTCCCACCGGCCACCGAACGACGTCGGCAACACCCCTCGCCGGCCACGCTGGGAGTCGTTCGGGCAGCCGTCCGCTCGGACTGGCCATCAGGCGGGAGACAGGAGTAGAATCCGGCCATGGATCGCCCCCCCGTCTGCGAACCGATCGCCCCTCTGGCCGGCCTGACGACCCTCTGCCGCATGAAAACGCGGCTGCTGTGGCAGTCGCTGCAGGCATGGCGGAGCGGGTGGAGCCTGCTCGTCTTGGCGTTGTCGGCGATCGGGCTGGCCGTGGTCCTGGGCCTGGGCGCCGTCGATTTCCTGACCATGGTCGAACGGCTGTTCCTGGGGGAGGCGATCCGATGGCTGCTGGCGTTCGGGCTGCTCTACCTCGTGGCGCTCGTGTTCACCAGCGATCTGATCATGGGGCACACCCTGAATGCCGGGCAGTTGAGCACCGACCATGCGTTCCTCGCCACGCTGCCGATTCCCCCCCTGGCGCTGCTGGGAGTGCGGATCTTCGAGCGAGTGGTCACCGACTGGCCGGGCCTGCTCTTTTTGTGGAGCGGCTTCGTCGGCGTCGCCTGCCGGGACGGCTTGCGCGCCGAACCGTTCCTGGTGGCCACCTTCCTGTTCGTGCAGGTCCAAAGCCTTCTCGTGCTGACCGTCATTCTGCTGTCGGCCCTCCTTCATCGGGTCGCGCGGCCAGCCACGGTCAACAATTTCTTCTCCCTGTTCGGCTACCTCAGCGCCTTCGTCGCTCTGCTCCCCCATGTGGCCATCAGCGCGCACCCGCGGGAGGCGCTGACCTGGCTGTTCTTCAACTTCACCCGCTGGCAAGGCATCGCCAGCATCGTGCTGCAACCGGCCCGCTGGGTGATCGACGTTCTGCTGGACGGCCCGCGGACGTTCTCCTTCCTGGCCTGGCAGGGGTGCTGGCTGGCCGGCCTGGCCCTGGGCGGAGGACTGTATCTGGCCATGGACCGGGCCCACTGGTTCACCTGGGTCCATCCAGGGTTGGCGGTGCGGCCCACCCGTTCTTCGAGCTGGCTGTCGGGGCTGCTGCGCAAGGATTTCCTGCTGCTGCGCAGCGACTTCAATCTGCTGTCGAATTCGCTGTTCATGCCGGTGACCATCATCGTCATGCAGGCGCTGATCTTCCGCGACCACCTGACGACCGTCACCCTGACCCATGCCATGAACATGCTGGCCGCGGCCGCGCTCTACTTCTGCCTGTTCGGCCCGCTCAACGCGGTCGGCAGCGAAGGGCAGGCCATCTCATTATTGGAGACCCTGCCCATCTCCCCTGCCACCTTCCTGGGGTACAAGATCCTGTTCTGGTGCCTGGTCGCGGAAAGCTTCTTCCTGCCCACCGCCCTGGGCATCGGCTGGTATCTGGGGCTCGCCCCGGCCGACCGGGCCCAGCTGGTGCTCTGGCTGGCGGGGCTGATTCCCGCCCTGGTCTGGGTGGCCGTCAGCCTGTCGGCCATCTTCCCCCGCTTCGAAGGGAAGGTTCTGCAGCAGCGGTCGACCTTCGAAGGGAAGATTCTGGCCCCGCTGGCCATGGGGCTGGCCCTGCCGGTGAAGGATCTCTCGCTCGGGTCGCTCCTCGGCGGCGCCATCTATGTGCTGCTGGCGATCTCGCTGCACGCCAAGGCGACGGCGCTGCTGGCCGCCCGGCTCGACCCCGAGCGGAGCCTGGCACCTCGGTTCCGGGCGGCCGACGCCTTTCTGGCCATTCTGGCGGTCATGGGCCTGCAGAGTTTCGCCTGGCAGGTGGCCCGGACGATCTCGGCCGATCTGGCCGCCTCGCTGTGGCCCTGGTACATGGCCTACGGCCTCAGCATGGTCGTGCTGGCCCGCACCACCTGGACCTACACCAAGGCGCGCTTCGCCGATCCGGCGGCGGCGATCGGACTGCGCGCCTGCCCCCCTGGCAACCTCGCGGTCGGCATGGTGGGAGGCGGCCTGTTGGCCGGGCTCGCGGCCTGGTACCTCGAGAACATCGAGATCTTCCTGCATCAGGTGGGCCGCCTGGCCTTCGAATGGTTCGGTCTCGGGTCGCCCGCCGCCCTCGGCGACCCCATGCCCCGGCTGTTCGCCGATAGCGCCGAAGCCTGGTCGCTGACCGCCACCCTGGCCGGCCCCACCTGGGCCTGGATCGGCGCCGCCGTCACGCTCTGCCTGCTCGCCCCCCTGGTAGAAGAGGCATTCTTCCGCGGATTCACCGATCAGGCCATCCGAAACGACCTCGGCTGGACGGGCTGGCCCGGTCTCGTGGCCAGCGGATGCTTCTTCGCCCTGCATCATCCGCCGCTCTCGATGCCGCTGACCTTCCTGGTCGGCGTCACGACCGCCCTCCTGTTCCGGCGCACCGGCAGTCTCTGGCCTGGCATCGTGCTGCACGCCACCTACAACGCCGGGATTCTGGCCATCCACGCCGCTCACTTCTGACCCCGGCCTGGGTTTTCCGAGCGCCCTCTGGGCAAACCCGAACCGAAGAAGACCGCAACCCCGTCATGGGGCATCGGGCGGCGATCGCCTGGTCGATCCAGTCCAGGGGAGAGGAACATGCCCTCGCCCACCAGAGTCGGAGGGCCCAGGCGCGGTCACCGGGAGGTTGGCGGAACGCCTCGCCCCTGCCGGTTGGCAGGCGTGGGCAGATGGGCCGCGGGGCAGGTCGAGCCGTTCCCTGAAAATTTTCCTTGCCAAAGCCATCATTTTGGATACTTTCCTTGCCTCAGTCATCACACGGAGGTTGGACCATGCATCTACTCAGAGCCCTGCTCATGGTTTTCCTCGTTCTCTGCAGCGCCACCATCGCCACCCAGAACGCGACCTATTTCGCCCAGAACGCCCCGTGGGCCTCCTATCCGACGGCGACGAGCAATCCGGACGCCGCCTACGCGGCGACGAAATTCAACGAGGTGCCCGGCCGGTTCGACCGCAATGCCGACGGCCGGGTCGATCTGGTGGTTGCCGATCGGAATGCGGACGGCCGCGGCGATTACTGGGCGACCGATCGCAACTTCGATGGGTTCTTCGACGATTACCAGTATGACCGCAACTTCGATGGCCGGATCGACCAGTGGGAGTATGACCTCGATTACGACGGCGTCTCGGACAAGATCTACGTCGACGCCGACGGCGACGGGAAACCCGAGATGTACGCCGACCTGAACCCGATGAACAAGACCTACACCTGGTACGGCAACATGCGGGGCGCCCAGGCGGCGGGCAAAGTCGCGTTCCCGGCCATCCGGTCCTCGTCGAACCGGCTGGTCCCCGGTCGCATCGCCGATTCTTTCTAACGGACCCTGCAGCCTCACAGCCCGTGCCCGCCCACCCCCGGCAGGCACGGGTTCTGACATGGTCTGGCAATATCTTCTGAACATCGCCCATGAGGCTGGCGACCACCCCTTCCGGCTTCGTTACCCATTCAGGCAGTTTTGTACTACGAAGCGTCGACCTTCAGAACCCAGTTCCCAAGCACCTTCCTTGACCCTCCCCCCGCCTCGTTCGTATAATGGAAGAATGCAGATCTCCATCCGATCAGAGTTCTCCGGGGAGGTACCCACCATGCCACGACCCGTCATCCTTCAGCGCACCCGTCTCTGCATCTGGGTCCTGTTGTTCTCTTTCCTGGCCAACCTCGTCACCGCGGAAGTGGTCGTCAGCGATGGCCAGCCCCGCGTCAAACCGCCTGCCGTCTCGGGCGAGGTGGTCGTCAACGACGGCCAGCCTCGGGTCAAACCGCCTGCCGTCTCGGGCGAGGTCGTCGTCAATGACGGCCAGCCCCGCGTCAAACCCCCTGCCGTCTCGAGCGAGGTCGTCGTCAACGATGGCCAGCCCCGCGTCAAAGTGCCCGGCCAGGGTCCCGCGATCAATCCCTTCGTGGGGGAGATCGCCGTGGGCATCAGCCTGCTGATCACCTATGCCCCGCAGATCATCGCCATGGCGACGGCGGTGGCCACCATCGCCGCGGCCATCAACACCATCAAAGGCACCGGGAAGCAGACGCTCGCTCTGACTGAATCGATCGGGTCCAAGCTGCAGCGCATGCTGCAATTGCTGCTGGGGCCTCTGTCGCTCAGCAACGGCATGGCCAAAGAAGGCGTCGAAAACCTCAGCGCCCACCTGCTGCAGGTGACCCAGAGCGTGACCCGCAGCCTGAACACCCCGGTCGACGGGGTGCAGAACCAGGTCGACCAGTCGCTGGCCATGTCTCGCGACCTGCAGGCGTTGCTGACGCGCGGCCAGGCCCTGTCGCAGGAGATGAAAGCCCTGGCGGCGCAGACCTCGACCGATCTGGGGAAGGTGGTCCAGGGCGGGGAAATCCAGCTCCTGCGCGACGGGTCGCGCCAGGTCGCCGACCGCCTCGGCCGGCAGGCCGATCTCTCGCTCGGCGCCTTCAACCAATCCTTGCAGCATACCAACGGCACCATCGCGGCCCTCGAACACCTGCAGGCCGAAATCGCCAAGGCCCTCCAGGCGTCCGGCCGTTCGGCCCAGGACGCCACCCTGCAGGAGATCGGCCTGTCGGGAGCCCAGCTCGGCAAGCAGTTGATCGAGGCCCGCAAGGGGATGGTCTTCTCTGAGAAGGCTCTGGTGGCCGCGGACAAATCGGCGGCCGGGTTGCACACCGAGATCCTCGCCCTGCTCGGCGAGATGAAGACCGAACTCGAGACCTATGCCAGGAACAACGGCATCTCGCCGGAGCAGCTCGACCGCCAGATCAAGGCGCTGACGGCGGCGGCGCCTCGGCCGGCCGCCGCGCAGGCCGGCAAGACCCAGGCCACCGAGGCCAGCCGCCTCACCAGCGAGATCGGGTTCATGGTCGAGAACCTGTCGCGCCTGACCGACCGGTCGCGCCGCGAACTGGAAAAACTGCAGAAGGCCGAGGCTGCCCGCTCCCAGGCCCGGGCCGCGCCTGCCCCCGCGCCGAAGAAGGCCGACGACGAGCGGTACCAGAAGATGGTGACCGCCTACAAGACCTACATGTCGATCATGACCACCGACCCGACGAACCAGAAGGCCATCGCCGCCGCCCGCCTCGCCTTCGAGGCCGCCCAGAGCGAATATCAGAAGACCTTCGAGCCCTGATTCCCGCTCCCATCGCGTTCTTCGCAGCGTCAGCCGGCACCCCGGCTGACGCTGCCCGTTCTTGCGAAGAAAATCTCCTGCCCGGGCCACGTGCCGTCCCTCGACCGACTGTCAGAACGAGCCGGGTCCGGTGCGTCGCCGCCGATTGACAAACCGCGGGCCGGACCTGATAATTCCCCCCATTCGCATGGTTGCTTCCCCTTCCCCCTGCTCCCCTTCGGCTGAGACGCCGTCGGTCCGCCCGTCGGCGGGCGGGTTCTTGCCTCCCGGCTGGCTTCTGCTGATCTGGGTGTTGTTGACCCTGCCCCTGCTGGCCGGCGTGTCGGCCGATGCCGACCTGTTCTGGCATATCCTGGCCGGCCAGCGGATCCTGGCCGAGCGAGCGATTCCGATGATCGATGATTGGTCCTATACCGCCAGCGGCCACCCCTGGATCAACCACGAATGGCTGTCACAGATCGTGATGGCCGGGATCTGGGAGGCGTTCGGCAACCGGGGACTATTGGCGCTGCGAGCTCTCGTGCTGCTGGGGGCCGCCTTCTTCCTCGGGCTTGCGCTCTGGAAGCGGTGCCCCGATCCCTTCTGGGCGACCCTCCTGTTCTGCCTTCCCTTGTGGGTCTATTCCGAATTGATCAACCTTCGCCCCTTGGGGGTGACCACCATGGGAGTCACCCTGGTCCTGCTCCTGCTGACCATCGCCCGCACGGGAGCCCGCTGGCCGCTCTGGGCATTGGGAGGGTGCTTCCTCGTCTGGTGCAACCTGCACGCCGGCTTCATGTTCGGCCTGGGGATCAGCGGCATCGCCATCCTGCTCATGGTCCGAAGCGGCATCCAACCTCCCGGTGCGGTGCTCTGTCTGCTCATCTATCCACTGGTCACCATCGTCTTGAACCCTTTCGGCATCTCTCTTTGGGAGTACATCTTCCGGGAAGTCGGCTCCCCCCACCCGCATCTTCCCGAATGGAATCCCCCAGAGCCAGCGCTGGCCGTGGTGGCCATGGTCTTTTTTCTGCTTCCCATCGTTCTGGCGATCTGGCGCCGAACATCGGCCCTGCCCGAAGAATGGCTCGGGCTCTTGATCAGTCATGCCATGACCATGCAAAGCGCCCGGTTCATCGTCCTCGAGATCATGTTCGCCCTGCTGGCCATCGCCTCCGGACTGGGCAGACGCCCCCCCGCCCACCCGTTCCTGACCTGTCCACGACGCGCTCTGATCAATCTGGCCGCCCTTGGCGCCATCTTCGGCACCTTCCACCTCGGACTGATGAAGCCACCAGGGCGAATCCCCATCGATCCCCGTCGGTACCCGGTGGGCGGCATCGCCTACCTGCGGGCCGCCGCCGGCCCCAGCAAACTCTGGTTGCCTCTTGGATGGGGTGGCTATGCCATCTTCCATCTATCCCAGCGAGGAGTGAAGGTGGCAATCGACGGGCGCAACACCACGGTCTACCCAGTGGATTTTGTGGTGGCTCATTCGCACCTTCTGGTAGATGGAAAGGCAGAGCCGATCCGCCAGGTAGACCCGGATGTGTTGATGGGCTATGCTTCTGGGCCCCTGTATGACACTTTCACCACCTGGTCTGATTATGAGCAGGTCTACCGGGATGATCTATGCGCCATCTTCGTTCGCCGGGGCTTCCCCTGGAACCATCCCTCCGTCATCCCTTCCGGAATCACCGAATTTCCCGGCTGACCGCCGCCGCGCCCACCGGCCTTCCTTTGGGCCAATAGAAAAGGCAAGAAAATACAAATAAAACAGCAAAATCATGGCAAAAAAATGACAAAATGCCATGCCATCACATCATAACATCGTTTTCTTTCAATAATTTCTCTAATTCAGCATCAACTTTTTCCTTCATGATGTCGATATATTGAAAGAAGCGGAATAGTATCGCTGCTCGGGAGGCACCACATGGATGTGAAACCTCTGCCAACGGTTCCATTCCAAGGATGGAAAGACCCTCGAAGAGAGGCTTCCCCCCTTCCTCATCCGTCTTCACCTGCAGCCAACCCTGCCTTGCGGCCGGTCGACCTGTTCGAACGCTCCGCCGATCCGGCGGGCGCGGCCACCGAGGCGGAAGAAGCCGCCACCGGCACCGGCACCGGCAAGATGCAGATCAAGATGCATTTCGACCTGTTCTACGAATTGTCGCACAAGGTCTCCGCCCGGATGGGCACCAGCGGTGGACGACGATTCGTCGAACTGGCGGGCACGGTGACGGAACGGTTCCAGGGCCGATTCTCTCTGTCGATCGACCCGGTCGGATCCTTCTTGAAAGACATCGACCGCTCGCTCGACATTTCGACAGAGACGACCAACGCCTTCTTCGATGCGGTCGAGGGTCTGGCCGACCTGTCGCCCGCAGCCCTGGAAACCTTTCTGAAGGAGTCTGACCGCTTCTTCGACGACCTCGAGAAGACCTACGGCGATCTGGACGGGGTCTTCGACGACCTCAAGAAGCAGATCCAGGACCAGGCCACCGCCTTCTTCCAGCAGGTGGCCAACATCCGCGCCTCATCGGTGAGCGCACCTGAGGCGCCGCCGGCCGCCGAACCGGCACCCGAGCCGCCGACCGCCCCCGATGCACCTCTGATTCCGCTCGTCTTCGGCGATGGCCGCCTGGTCAAAGCCCAGGATTATCAGGAATTCCTGACCGCCTTCCTCGATTATGCGCGCCGATTCCGCGAACAGATGATGCTCGAGTTCCTGAAGGCGCCGCGGCCGACCGGCGGGAGCGCGCCGGTCGAGCCCCCGGTCACCCCGAAGCCGACTGGCACCCCGCTGCCCGGAGCCTTCATTCCCCCCACGGGGGTCACCTCGCCATCCCAGTCCTGAACCGGACATGACTGGCCGGCTTCTGGCCAGCACCGGATCTTCCATATCCAGAGCCCCGCGACCCGGGGCTTTTTTTTCTTCCTGAACATTCGAGGGCGAGCGTCGGACGACGCCAGCGGCCAGAATCAGGGGGCAGAACCGCTCCCCCCTGGCGGTCGATGAAGGCCCAGGGCGCTTCTGCCCTCGATCACCGGTCAATAGGTTCGGAATTCGTCAGACGTGGAGCGCTCTTCGCGCGATCGCGGGGTCAGATGGCGCAGATTCCAGCGCCCGATGTAGAACCGCTGGCCCGCCAGCCCGGCCGCATTGGCCTGCTTGACCTGCCGCAGATGCCGCAGGCGTTCGATGGTCGGCGGATGGGAATGGAAGTAGGACCCGGCCGCGGTGCGGATCGCCCCAGCGATCTCGGCGGCGGGGTTGCGAGGTGGCGGCCGCGGCGACGCGCTGCCCCCGAACTGGTCATCGAGGCGAGCGAAGGTGGCCATGGCCGCCTCGGGGTCGTACCCGGCCGCCACGGCCAGGCTCCAGCCCTGCTCGTCGGCATCGAACTCGAGCTGCTTCTGGTAGCCCATGGTGAGGATGCGATGGACGAGCACGCCGATCTGGCCGGTCGCCTGGATGACAAACTCGGTCAAATCGCCGCCGAACACGCGCCCGGCCGCTCCCGCCACCTTCTTGACCAGCAGTTCGTAGTGGAACAGGTCGATGCAATGGCGCAGATCGACGTGGGCGATCTCGTGGCCGAGCACGGCGGCGAGTTCGGCCTCGGTCTCGACGAACTGCAGCATGCCGCGCATGAGGAAGATCTGGCCGCCAGGCAAGGCGAAGGCATTGACCAGGCCATCGTCGATGACGTGGAAGGTATAGCGGATGCCCGGTCGTCGCACATGGCGGGCCAGGCGACGGCCGACTTCCCGGACGTAGTCCTGGACATCGGAGCTGGCCATGGGCCACCATTGCCTGGCCCGCCGGGCGATCTCCTCGCCCAGGCGCATCTCATCGGCCTCGCTGATGCGGGTGGCCTGCTTCCCCACCTGGTCGAGATCGCGCTGGGCGTCGAGGGCCATCTCGACCACGGCCTGGAAGCCCACCGGCGAGGGCCGCGACCGTCCCAGCGTGACGACCAACGCGCTGCCGATCAGCAACACCAGCAGCATCAGCAACCCGATCGTCCGTACCCGTTTCATCGTCTGGCGCCCCCTCTCGGTCAGAAATATTCCCGGAGCTTGTCGCGGAACCGCGAGTAGGCCCAGGAAATGCCCATCACCAGCGCGCCGACCAGGCAGAAGGAGAGATACCGCCAGGCGCCCTCGAGGTTGGCGAAGTCATAGACCAGCAATTTGAGCACGCAGAAGAAGAGCAGGAACAACCCGCTCAGGCGGAGAGGCCGATCGCGCAAAGCGAACCCGGCCGCCAGCAGGAGGGCGGCTTCGCAGCCCCAGGCGATCGACAGGGCGTGGCCCGACACTTCGTGGTAGATCAGCTTGGTCAGGATCAGCGCCCCCATCACGCAGAACGCCGAGCGGAACTGCCGATCGAACGGGTAGAGCTGACCATCGTCGGCAGGGTCTTCCCGGCGGGGCAACTGGAACTGGGCGATGAAGAAGGCCAGCACGACGGCGATTCCAGCCAGCAGGCGATCGACCCGGTTGGGATCGAACGCGCCGGGAAGGGCGGACGGCGGCAGGAAATCGGTGCCCCAGCAGCGCAGGAAGGTCATCACGGCCAGCAGGTAGCTCTGGGCTCGCAGGTGGCCCAGACGGGCCCGGCGGCCCACCGCCACCAGCCCGACCGTCAGCAGGGCCCAGCCGGTCACCATGCCCACCCGGCCGAATTCGAACCGGAAGAGCATGGCCGCCATGATGGTCGGCGGATACAGCCACCACCACTGCCAGTCCCGTTCGGCGAGGGTCATGCCGCCCGGCCGGAACGTCGCGGGGAGCGGCTGGCCGGTCGCCTCGCTCGCGGAAGACGGCTCGCCAGCCAGCGGCGCCCCGTCGTCGCCGTCGCCGGAGCCGGAAGCGGAAGCGGAGGCTTCTTCGGCGCCCCGCAGCCATTCGTAGATGAACAGGGCCAGCAGCGGCACGACGGTCAGCACGCGATGCGAGAGCCCGGCGGTGTCGCCGAGCAGGGTGAAGTTGGCCATCACCGCCCGTCCGAAGGTCAGCGCCAGGACAACCTGCAGGTGCCGCCGCAGGCGCGGCCAGCCCCACCCGTACCCGATCTCGCCCGCCACGACGGCGACCACCCCCCACCCGAGCGCGACCAGGCCCGGCGGCAGCAGATGCCACAGCAGGCCGAGCAGGGCGCCCACGGCGACATCGGCGCTGAGGTCGGAAACCGGCGGCACGTGGTCCAGCGGAAGGTTCCCGCTCTGACCGAACCGCAGGCGCCAGGCGGTGAAGCCGGTCAGCAGCACCGGCCCGCCCAGCGCGACCCAGGGTTCCCAGGCGGCGGGCCCGGCATCGCGGGCCAGGTTCTGGACGACCATGGTGCCGGCGGCCAGGGCCCCGACCCCATAGGCCTGCCAGGCGAACTCGGGCCGGGTGGTGCGGCGGGCCACTTCGAGCAGGATCAACGCCAGGGCCAGCCAGGCGACGCCATGGAGCTGCCCGCGGAGGTTGGAAGCCAGACAGAGCACGGCCAGGAGCGTCGCGGCCACGCTGAATCCGGCTCGGGATTGGCCGTCGAACTCCTCGGCCGGCTCGCCCGGCAGCAGCAGGGCATCGAGGTAGCCGACGGCGATCAGCAGCCCCAGGCCCGGGGTCCAGGCTTTCATGGTCAGGCCGAACAGCTCGCGGGCAGCTTCGACCGTCACCATCAGATGGAAACCGTAGAGGGCGCCCAGCTCGTAGACCAGCAGGCCCAGCCAGCGCAGGAAGGACTGCCGGGTCTGGCGGCCGGTGACGAACAGCATCTCGGCCAGCAGCAGGAACCCGGCGATCAATCGGAAGCCGGTGAACCGCAACCACAGGGCCACCGCCAGCAACCCGGTGGTCAGGCTCACCGCCCCCTCGTAGCTGCCGGCCAGGGCTCGTTCGAGGATGGGAGTGGCGGGCGCGAACCCGGCGGGCGGCCGCAGCCAGGCCCGAATGAGCGTGCTGACGAGGTAGCCGGCGCCGGTCATCGCCAGGAAGTGCGGCAGAGCATAGGGGTCGCCCGAGGGGGCATGCAGCAGGGCCACGCCAATGAAGCCGACCGCGTTGACGGGGAAGATGGCGCGCGCGGCGCCGGTGGAGCGGCGCCCGCGGGCGACCTCGAGCAGGTCGAACGCCTCGAACGCCAGCCAGTGGACGACGAGGATCGCCTTCCCGCTGACCAGGGCGCCGGGCAGGGGCGGACGCCAGAAGACATCGCCATAGCCGAGCGCATAGCAGGCATAACTGAGGATCAAGCCGAGCAACGGCGTCTGATCCCATTCCCGGCGGTAGGAGGCGATCAGCAGCGAGGCCAGCAACGGCAGCGAGGCCAGCAGCGAATAATCGGAGCGCGGACTGATGACCAGGGTGGCATAGCCGATGAAATAGGCCAGACAGGCCATCGGTTCCGAACGGTACTGCAGCGCGTGGGCGATCATGGCGGCCGCCACGCCGACCAGCAGCAGCATGCCGAGGGCCGGGCTCTCGATCAGACGAGAGGCGTCGATGGCATGCACGGCGTAGCTGGTGTAGTAGAGGGCCGCCCAGCCGCCGCCCTTCAGGCCTAGCGTGAAGATCTGGTAGCGTTCCTGGCGTTCGAGCCAGAGACCGGCTCCCAGCAGGGCCAGCCCGACCGCATACCCGGTCGCCACGCGCCCGGCCGGCCCCAGGTGGCCATACGAATAGTTGAGGAAGAGGGCCAGGCCGATGACCAGGATCAGCGCGCCCAGCTTGTTCAGCCAGCTGCCGCCGACCACGGCCTCCCATTCCTCACCCGACAGGCTGGCCCGGAGCTGCTCGAACCAGGATGAACCAGCCGGGGGCGGTTCGTCGGGCGGCGGCCGGCGACCAAACCCTGGCGGGCGGCCATCGAGCGTGCCGATCGCCGCGGCGGAAGCCTCTTCGCCAGGCAGCGGTTCGATGCTGACCGGGTTTTCGAGGGTCGCCGCCATGGTTTCGGGATCGAGTCGAGCCCGGTGGGCGGCTCGGGGACGAGAGGGCGGCCGCGGCACGGGAGGGACCGGCAGGGGCGGAGGCGAGGGCGGCGGGGCCGCGACCGCCGAGGGAGGAGGCGACGGCTCGGCCGCCGAAAGGGGCGAGCCGCCGTCGACAGCGGGCGAGGACGGGACGGGCGGGGCTGAGGGCGGCGAGGGTTCTGGCGCCCCCACCGTCGCCGGAGCGGCGGCAGGCTCGCCCCCCTCAGGGGCGAGCGAAGGAAGCGGAGCCGAGGGAAGCGGGGAAGCGGCGGTCGCCGGGACAGGTGGGGCAGATGGGGCGGGTGGGGCGACGGGGGGCAGAGGCGGGATCGGCCGCGCCGCCGGCACGGGACGGGGCGGAGCTCCCGTCGGCGGGCGGCGGGCGGACCGGGCGGCAGGGCGTTCTCGCCGGGATGCAGAGGCAGACGGGGGAGGGGGGGAGGCCTCCGAGGGCCGGCCTTCCGGCCGCGGCAGCAGCCCCAGGTGGCGGGCCAACCGGCGGGTGCGGCGGCGCAGCCGCCGATATCGCTGCCGGGAGAGAGCCAGTTCCCGGCGCACCGCGGAGAGCTGGGCGCCGAGGCTCTGCCCGACCTCCTCGAGGGAGCGTCGCAGCGACGACAATCGGGTCAATGTATGAATGATGAACCACAACGGCAGCACCACGAACACCAGGAAAAGACCGAACAGAATCTCGGGCATGCCTTGCCTCTCCTCTCCGAGGGTGGTCGCTCCCATCCTACCATCAGACGGAGATTCTGGCACCAATGCCCGCGATGTCTGCCAGGTGCCTCGATCCGGCAGCCGGCGAAGCGGTCGCCCCGCCGGCCGCCCGCGTCGCGTCTGGCCCGTTGCAAGGAAGGGAAGGCCGGCGACCTCTGGCGATGTCTCCAGCCATAGGACAGGGGCATTCCTGCCGTGCCGGCCCCTTCCCTATCGCCGTCTGCCCGAGAAAGAAAAACGGTGATTCCCATCTTGTGGGCGAGAGTGGGTTGATTGGCCAGGCTCGTCAGAGGGTCGGGAAGGGGTCGGGCGACCCGGCGCGTGGGCCGCGCTCCCCCCCCGCGAGCCGGGCTCGCTCGCACCGGCTGCCCCGCCATGGCTGGAAGGAACCGAGACACGCGACCGCTGCCGTCCCTCGCGGAGCCCCCGTGACATCGGCCGCCAAGAGCGGATGAGGCCGTGCGCATTCGGAGAGGGGGAGTCCGGCGCACCCACCGTGGGAAACCAGCCCCAGAACGCAGAGGACGGCTGGCTGGAAGGGAGTTCGCCAGATGAGAAATCGGGCTTTTCCGGGTATACTTCCCAGCGCACGCTCCCGCCGAGCCGCCCCCACCATGCCGTCGATCACCCGCCGTCTGTCTCCCTACCTGCTGCCGTTCCTCCTGTCGACCGCCCTGCTGGCCATCGCCTGGACCGGCCTCTCCTGGCAGGAGGCCTTCCGGCGGCAGCAGGCCCGCTTCGCCTGGGAACAGGAAGCGCGGGCCGCCCTGGCCCGGTTGCGCACCACCCATACGATCGAAGCGCAGATCGACGTCATGGGCGCCGGCCTGATCGCCCGCCTGGAGCGGGCCATGACCGCGGCCAAGGCCGGCAACCCCGACCGCCGGCTGGCTCGCGCCGCGCCACGCGCCTGGCACCGCAGCTTTCCGGCCACGCACCGCCCCCCCGGCAGCCAGATGTATGTCTTCCGCCTCGCCCCGGACGGAACCGCCGCCCTGGTGCGGGGGCCCGGCCTGGCCAGCAAGGGGGGCCGGCTGCTGACCGACCTGTTCCGCGCGTTCACTGAGGCCTCTCGCCAGGGGGCCTTTCCCCCCGCCCAGGCCGGGCGGATCAATCGCCTGACCAAGGGTGCGTTCGGTTCCGATGCCGAAGCCCACCTGCTGGCCGTGCATCGACGGGGCCGATTGACCCCGATCGACGCGGAGGGCCGACGCGCCTTCCTGTTCTGGGACGTCATCACCGTCCAGGGGCAGCCCGTGGGCGGAGTGTTCCTGATCTTCCCCGGCGCCATCGAACAGCAGGCCCGCCCGCTCGAGCATTGCCTCGAAGGTGTGCGCCGCGCCACGCGCGGCCGGCTCCTGCCGGTGTTGCTGCCCGTTCCTCAGGTCGGTGCGACCTCCATCCCAGCCGCCGCTCTTCGGCCTTCCCCATCGCCGAGGGGGGGAAAAGGGCCAGACGCACGAGAACCGGCCAACCGGCGAGGCCAGCCGGCGGTCGGCCCGCGCTGGGCCCGTTCCGCCCCGCGCGCCGAAGCCCGCCAGACGGTCCGGTTCCTGCAGCGGATCGATCGGGCCCGACCGGACCTGACGGCGGAAAAGACCTGGGATCTGGCAGGCCGGTGGGTGATGAAGGGCTTTTTCTCGTACGATGAACCGTACACCGCCTGGGTCGTTTCCCGGGAAGGCGCGCTGGTGGCCTCGGCCCGGCCCCGCCAGCTCCTGCTGCTGGCCTTGTTCGGTCTGGGGTGGGGCATCGCGGCGATCGGCGTCCTGTTTCGCTCCGACCATGCGGTCCCCTTGCGGGTCGCCTTCCCGGTCATCCTGTTCCTGCTCGGCGCGCTGCCGGTCGCCGGGCTGCTGGGCCTGGGCTGGATCCACTTCGATACGGGCGCCGAGCGGGACATCCAACGCACCGGCCGCGAGGCCCAGAACTGGATCGCCAGCCTCGATTCCCGCAGCAGCCAGGTGCTCTCGGCCCTGGCGCGCGCCTCGCAAGCGGTGGTCCAGCGGCCCGATGTCCTGCGCTGGATCTACGATCCCCGGCCGACGGCCCTGCCGCCGGCCGCCCGGGCCCTGTTATCCGCTCTGCAGCGCGAGGGGTTGGGATCGACCACCGCCTTCCTGTTCCGGCCGGGCGAGCCGGGGCTGGTCTGGCCGCCGACCAACGTGGCCGGCCTGTCCAATCGGCCGCAATTGGACATCTTCGCGCCGATGATCTATCTGGCCCACCAGTCCTTGCAGCCCATCGACCATCCCCTCCCTCCCCCGCTCCTCGAACGGAGCCAGGAATGGTGGTTGACGGTCTATGCGGCGATGGGCGCTTCCGACTCCCGCAACCTGTTCCTCGACATCGAAGAGGCTGGCGAATTCGGCAAGGCGGGCCGCGAGCAGGCCGTGTTCCAGATCTCGCACCAGTTCACGGCCGGCAGCTCGACGCGGGCCTATCTGATGCTGCAGATGCCGACCGAAATGGCCTTCCGCGCGTTCTTCTTCCGACATCTCGCCCAGGCCGCCCTCGATCCGGCGCGCACCTGCTACCTCGGGCGGTTCCGAGCCGGCGGCTGCGAGCTGGTCTTCCCCCCACCCGGGTCGCCGATCTGGAGCGACCCGCAGGCCCGCCACCTGGCGCGCCTGCTGCATGAAACCGCCTATACCGGAACCGGCCGCCTGGTCCGCCAGGGGGATCGCCTGCTGGTGACGGGGATGTGCGCCCGCTTCCTGCCGTTCGTCGTCGGTCTCCAGATCAGGGTGGACGACATCCTGAACCGGGCCTGGCGGAACAAGGCCGGGCTGGTCGGCTTCTCGGTGGTGGTCCTGGTGCTGGTGACCCTGCTGGGGCGCCAGGTCTCGCAATTTCTCATCGATCCGTTGCTGGCCGTCGAACGTGGTCTGCAGCGGGTGACGGCGGGCGATCTGACGGTGCGGGTGGCCTTGCCGCGGGCCGATGCCCTCGGCGAGCTGACGCGCGCGGTCGACACCATGGTGGAGGGATTGCAGGAGCGGCGGAACCTCGGCCGGTTCGTCCCCGGTTCGCTCGAACGCGTGCTGCAGGAGCCGGGCGCCGGCGACCTGGAAGAGCCGCGCCTGGTGACGGGCGCCCTTCTGGTTTCCGACATCCGCGGCTTCACGACCCTGTCGGAGCGGGAACAGCCCGAAGATGTGGTGCGGATGCTGAACGCCCATTTCGACGAGATGGGCCTGGCCATCGAACACCAGGGGGGCAGGATCGACCAATTCATCGGCGATGCCATCGTGGCGTTCTTCCCGGGCGAGGCGGCGGGAGCGGCTCGCCGCGCCCTGGCGGCCGCGTTGACCATGCGCGCGGCCCACCAGGCGTTGCAGCGGCAGCGCCGCCAGCAGGGGCTGTTCCTCTACGAGATCGGGGTCGGGGTGGCGGCCGGCCAGTTCCTGGTCGGCGTCATGCGCGGCCGCGAACGGGCCGAATTCGCCGTTCTGGGGCCGGGCCGCCACGAGGCCGAGCGGCTGGAGGGCCTGTCGCGGACCGGATCCCACACGCGCGTGGTGGTGGGCGAGGCCGTCCATCAGATGCTCGCCGACGCCTTCGTCTGGGCCGAGATCCCCGGGCGCCAGCGGGCCTGGGAAGTCGTGGCCGTCCGGGAGGGCCCCGCATGAGACAAGCCGCTCGCCTGGCTCTGCCCCTGGTATTCATCCTGGTGCCGGGCATGACGCTGCTGTGGAGCGGTCGGGAAGCCAGACTCCGCCAGGCGGCCGCCCTGGAAGCGGAAACCCGCCGGCAACTGGCCTGGCAGACCGACCGGGTGCGCGCTTCCCTCAACCTCGAAGCCCAGGTCAATCTCGTCTTCGACCGGCTGGGGCAGCGGCTCGGCACCGGCACCCCCGATCTGCCCGCCGTCCGGGCGTGGTATCGGCAGGTGCTGGCACGCGGGCTGCCGCCTCATGAGGTGCAGATCTTCGCCTGCGCTACCGCGCCATCGCTGGTGTTCCGGGCATGCGGCGACCGGCGCCGGGCCGCCGGGGCCCATCCTGGCGTCGTCAGACCAGGCGCGGGGCCAGGATCGGCTTCCCCGCCAGCGCCCCCGGCCAGGCTGGAAATGTCCGGCCCCCGCGGCGGTCGGCGGTCGACGCGGCTGTTGTACGAGATCGCCCGGTTCCTGAGCAACATCAAAGCGCATTCGCCGGTCGAGGACACCCAGCGGTTCCGTGAGCGGGTGGCGGCGACCTACGATCTGCCTCTGCCCCTGGGCATTCAAGGCCAGCGCGAAGGGTGTCTGCAGATCTTCCGGCGTCCGGGCGGCCGCCAGCGCGGATTCCTCTGGAAAACCGTCCGACGTCGCTGGCTCATTCTCTGCGTGTTCGACCTCGATCGGCCCCCTGGCAGGCTGCTGGCCGATCTGCTGGCCGCCTCCTGGACCGATCGCTCATCCGGCCTCGCGCTGCTCCCCTCTGGTTCCGACCGGCTGCAGCTCAGCCCCGTGATCCGGGCCCATCCCGACCTGCGACGCCTGTTCTGCCAGCAGGTCCAGGAATGGCGCATCTGGCGGGCCGAGCGGGCCAGCCAGGCACCGCCGCCGAGGTCTCGCGCCGCGGCCGGCCGGTTCCGCCCCTTCCTCTACGGCACCCGCTTCGCAGCCCGACGCTGGGGCGAGTGGTTGATCGGTGCCTGCCCCGCGCCCCCCGGCTCGGCCTACCGCGGGTTCCTGGTGATGCCGCTGCCGAGCCCCGGCCCGTTGCCTCTCGGCCAGGCGGCCTGGATGGCGGGCCTCGCCCTGGCCATGCTGGCCGGCATCTTCCTGACCGTCGAGCAAGCGGTGTTCGGCCGCGGGCCCGCTCTCGGCGTCTCCACCGTGCTCTGGGGAGGCTTCTTGTGCGCGGCGCTGCTGCCGCTTTCCCTCCTCGACCATCTCCTCGCCTCCTCGATCGATGAGGAGATCGCGGCCCGGCGGCAACAGGCGGCCCATGCCTTGCATGACGATCTGGTCGGTCTCGACGAGGATGGCCGGTTCAATATGGCCTCCTATACCCACTTCCTCAAGTCGCTGACCCCTCTCGAACGGCTGGCGACCATCGCCGGCCAGGACGCCTCGCTCGCGTCGCCGGCCACCTGCCTGCAGGTCGCCTTCCAGCGCCTGGTCGATCGAAACTGCCTGCAATTCTACAATTTCCTCGGCGTCGGCACCGACGGCACGGTGCTGCAGTTCAGAAATGTCGACAGCCGGGTGACCCGGGCCGCCTCGACCGATCCCCTGACCCGGCGTCTGGTGCGACGGGCCCGCGACCAGTTCAAGCGCTGGGGACTGATGGTCGCCGACGGCGCGGCCGGGGCCGAACCGCCCGGGAAGGAATTGATGACCGGCGTCCAGGAAGACCTGGTGACCGATGTCCTGCTCCATCTGGCCGGCCCCGAACCCTACCTCAATCTCATCTACCAGCCCCATCGCCTGTTCGAACTCCGTTTCAACTACGTCTCCAGCCTGGCGCTCGAAACGCTGACCACCCGGGCCGGCCGGCCGTACCTGCTGACCAGCTGGTTCTGGAACCGCAAGTACGTCGATCGGGAATTCTTGAAACGACGCCTGGCCGAGCGCGCCACCGAGGAGGAGCGACGCCGGGAAGGTCGCTTCCTGATGGTCTTCGACGGCTACCGGACCCAGATGACCCCCATCCTCGGCACGTGGGACAGCCTGGCCGCCGCCCAGCCGACCCTCGCCGAAATGAGCCGCAGCTCGTATTTCACCCGCATCGATGCCCGCCTGGTCGACCCGGCCGACCCCGGCCACCCGGTGCTGGAAACCCTGCCCGGGCGGTCGTTGAACGCCGTCCTGGGCGGCAGGCAGGACACCGCCTTCCTGGAAGGCGAACGGGCCGCCCTGCTCCGCCAGGCCAGGATCTGGCTGGCCGCCGCGCTGGGACTGGCCATCGGGCTGGCCATCTTCGCCGGCTGGTCCTTCCAGCGCCCGCTGGCCGCCCTGTTCGACGCGGTCCGCCGCATCCAGGCGCAGGATTTCACCGTCCGCCTCTCGTTGCCCCGCGATGACGAGTTCGGCAGCCTGGCCCGCGCCTTCAACCAGATGGCCCGCGGCCTCGAGGAAGGCTCGATCCTGCGCCGCTTCGTGTCGCGCTCGGTGCGGGAGGCGGTCGCCGGCACCCACTACGACCTGCAGGCCAGCACCGGGCAGCGGACCGACGTCACCGTGGCCTTCTCGAGTCTGGCGGGGTTCGACGCCTATCAGGCGGCCCACGATCCCGGCGAGGTCTTCGCCCTGCTGGCCGCCCACCTCGATATCATCAGCGCCGCCGTGCATGAGATCGGTGGGGACATCGACAAGGTCATCGGCGACAAGATCATGCTGGTCTTCCGCCATGACGGGCCGGGGGGGGCGGCCGGCGCCGCCCGCCAGGCGCTCGCCGTCGTCGCCCGGGCCCGCCAGGTCTGGCGACAGCAGGGCCTCGATCTGTCCCTGGCCGCCGGGATCAACTCCGGCCCGGTGGTGGCCGGCATCATCGGGGCCGGGCGGATCCGGCTCGATCAGACCGTGATCGGCGACCCGGTCAACCTCGCCTCTCGGCTGGCCTGCCTGGCCCAGACCACCGGCGGCACCCAGGTGGTGATCGCCGCCGAGACCCTGGCCCTGGCCGGGCCCGGCTATCCCGCCGAGCCGCTGCCCTTCCGGGCGGTGCGCGGCAAGACCCGTGAGATCCAGGCCTTCCTGCTGCGCGAGGACTGATGCCCTGCGGCACGGCCCCCCGCCGCGCGGCCGTGGTCCTGGCGACCTTGTTCCCATGCCGGTGGCACGCGCCAAACGAACAAGACACGAAGCAGGACGCGACGTTCCCAGCCTGGTCAGGAAGGGCGGGAGGCGAGCACTTTGCGGTATTTCACGCCATCTTCGCCGTCGGCGTAGTAGCGAGGGAGACGTTCGCCGGCCTGATAGCCGCAGGCCTCGAACAGGGCCCGCGAACCGGTGTTGCTGACGCGCACCTCGGCCACGGCCGCCACCATCCCGGCTCGACGGAACTCGGCTTCCATCGCGGCGATGAGCCGACGACCGAGCCCCTGGCCTTGCGCCGACGGATGGACCGCCACCTTGTAGATGCGGCCCGACGGTATGCTAAAATGGCGCAACAACCCGACGATCTCGGCCACGAGGGTTCCGCCTGCCCCCCGCACCACCAGGATGCGGCAGGTGGGAGAGGCCAGCAGCCGCCGGAACTGTCGCACGGAAAAGACATCCACCGCCGTGAAACAGTCGAGTTCGAGCTGACGCAGAGCCGCCGCGTCGCCAGGCCGGGCAGGAACGATTCGATGCGCACCCACGCCGTCACTATACCCAAGCCTCGCCGGCCAGGCAACTCGATCATCGCCCCCGCCAGCCTGCTTTCCCCCTGCCCCTGCCACCCCAGGAGGATGTGATGGACCACCTGACGCCCCTTCCCGCCCCTTCTGCGCACGTGCTGGTCGCCCTGGGCGGGGTCGCGGCCGCGACGCCGCTGCCGCCGCTGCCCTGGCACGATGTCATCGCGGTCGACTCGGGGGGCGATCTGCTGATGCGACTCGGCCAACCAGCGCGGCTGGTGATCGGCGATCTCGATTCCATCTCGCCCGCCGCCCTCGCCTTCCATCGAGCGGCCGGCGCGACCATCCGACGGTTTCCCGCCGACAAGGATCAGACCGACTTCGAGCTGGCCCTCGCCGCCCTGCCGGTCGATGCCTCGGCGATGGTGCATCTGTGCGGGTTCTGGGGGGGAAGGCTCGACCACGCGCTGATGAACCTGCTGGTTCTGCGCCACTTCACTGATCGGGGGCTGTTCACCTTCGACACCGGCACCGCCTCGACGGCCGACGCCGACGAGCCGGGCCTCGGCTGCGGCGGCGTGCTCGGGCCGGGCCGCCTGCGCCTGACCCTGCCGGTCGGCACGCCGGTGGCGCTGCTGGCCCTCGACGACTGCCGCGGCCTCGACTCGACCGGCGTGCGCTGGCCGCTGACCGGGGCCACCCTGGCGCGGGGCGAGGCCCGCGGCATCAGCAACGTCACCACCGCCCCCACCTGGGATCTCGCCGTGACCGAGGGTTGCCTGGTCTGGCTGGTCAGGGGGCTGGCGCGTGCAGCTGTCGGAATCGAATGGCATTGCGCAGCCTCTCCCAGGCGGGGCCCGACGGCAACCGCTCCGGATCGGGCAGCTCGCTGAGCGGCACGTCGCCGTTCACCACTTCGGGAATCAGGACCTCCAGGCGCTCGACCGGCAGCCGCTCCTCGGCCAGCAGCTCGAGGTCGCGCCGCCAGGGCGCCTCGCGAGCCGCCGCCTCGCCGGTCGGGCCGGCCTCGACGACTTCGATGCCAGCGGCTTCCGGCCAGGTCGACAGCCAGGTCTTGACCGGCTCCACCAGATCGGCCGGGGCGAGAAGGCGGCGGTAGGCCAGCACGCGCGCCAGCGGCGGCAGGCCCAGCACATCGACCGGCCATTCGTCGGTGGCGGGCACCGCCTCATACCACCGCGGCCGATGCAACAACCGCAGCGTGTCGGCGGGCTGCACCCCCCGACAGAACTCGCCATCGGCGGGGAAGAAGGATTCGTTCCCGGCCGCATCGAGCAGCCGGAACCGGTAGAACAGCGGCAAGGGATCATTGGGCAGAAACCCGGTGAAGCGGTCGCCGCTCAGGGTCATCGGCACCAGGTACATCAGACCGCGCCGCTGCCCCGCCTTGCGGAACGCCACCCAGAACCGCACACGGGCCGGCGACCGGTCGCGCACCAGGGCGCACGGCAGACTCACCGGGACCAGCCCGGCCGACCATCCGCCCGGCGGCGGCACGAATCCTTCGGGGGCGCCGGCGAGGAGGGCCACCGGCGCCGGACCGGCTCCATCGGCGGCAGGGCCAGGGAAAGCGCCTTCGATGGACCCGACCCCAACAGGACTGCTGGATTCCCCGACACCGGGGGTTCCCTTCCCAGCGGGCGGAATGGCCCGGACCGACTCCGGCGGCCTGGCCACCACCGGTGGCACCGCCCGAACCGGCTCGGCCGGCCCCGGCCCGACCACCGAGCGCAGGACGGGAGGACCGGTGTCGGGGCGACTGATCGAGATGCCGCCGGAGACGACGTAGGGGGCTTCCTGGTCAACGATCACGGTGATCAGGTTCGAATAGGGGCTTTCATTGCCTTTGCTGCCGGTGCCGTCCCAGGTGGTGTCGGCGGCGCGGGCCACGAGCTGGTTCTGCCCGGTCGAAGGCATCTCGACATCGGTGAAGGCGAACGTGCCATCGGCGTTGGCGTTGGTGGTCGCCAACTGGGTGGCGCCGCTGAACAGGGTCACCTTGAGGGGGCCGCTGTGGTGGGGCGGATCGGTGACGGCGGTCCCGCGCACCGTCACCCGCTTGGTATTGACCGGCTTTTTCAACGGCTCGAGCACCGGTTCATGAGGGGGAGTGCGGTCAGCGACCACGGGGAATTCTGCGCTGGAGGGGGAGGTGTTGCCAAGCGGGTCGATACGACGGGCGGTGTAGCTGTGGTTCCCCTCCGCAATTCCTGAAATGGTGGCGGTCCAGGTGTCGGTGTTGGCGGGAACATTGACCGTGGCCACCACCGAGCCTCCTTCCAGGATCTCGACCCGCTGGGCGCCCGATTCGGCCGGCACCGAGCCGGAGAGCGTCAGACTCTCGGTGCGGAAGGGGGATCGCGGCGAGCAGGAGAGAATGACGGGGGCGCCATCGGCCCCGGCATCGACCTGAAAGGCGGTCTGGGCGGTCGAAGAGTTCCGACCCGAGGCCGGCTCGGTGTTGTCGAACCCCTGAACCTGGACGGTATAGACTCCGGCGGGCGTTCCCGCCGGCACCGTGATCGTGTATTGATTGCTCGAGTACGGCGGGGCCTCTGGGCTGGCGGGGGTCGGATTGCCCCAGCTGCCCGGGGAGATGGTGAAGACGGGCGGGCCGGCGAGCGGTTCATCAGAGGTGAAGGCCAGGGTGACGGTGTTGAAGCCGGTCTGCGGGGAGACCACCGCTCCTGAGGTGACCCGCAGCTCGAGTCGGGGAGCGGTGCGATCGAGCAGCAAGGTGCCGGGCGCGGGGGTGTCGGGAGAAGGCGGGGCATTGACCACGGCGGTTTCGATGATGGACACGGAGAAGGTCACCGATTCGCCAGGCAGGCCCGACGCGGAGATGGCGAAGTTGGCGGTGGTGCCGTTGGTATTGGCGGTGCCGATGGCGACGCCGCCCGCTTTGAAGGTGGCGGCGAACGGCGGGGTATCGCCTTGCCAGGAGGCGGCGAGGGTGACGGTCTGGGCATTGTTGTACCGTTTGGCGAGATCGGTCGGGGTGGTGATCGTGCACGTGGGGTTGGTGATGGCCGCTTGCAACGTGCTGGCCAGCAAGATCACTCCGAGAGCCAGCCCCAGAATTCGGACGGAACGATGGCCGGTGGCACAGCGGCGGCTCATGGGGTTCCTCCTTTGGGGGGGGCGGGGCACGCGACGCTCCGACGAGGGCGCTTTCCCTTTTTTCGGGGGAAATGGAGGAACCTGGCGAGAGAAGGTCGGTTGCCCAGGTCGGGGTTGGACATGGAAGAGTTTCCGACCCAGGAGCGTGTTCTGACGATTGGCGATACCCTTCATGATCCCCTCCAGGAATAATTATACTTGCCGGGTATGGGGTCCTGCTCCTTGCAAACCCGGTACCTGAGCGCTTTCAACCCTATCTTGCCGGGTCGCGCTCGCAAGATTCAAAAAAATTTGCAGAGGTACCTTCCGTTCTTCCCCAAGAAACCGTAAAATGAAAATAACCCTTCCTTTTGCGGAGGGCCATAAGCGCACAAGGAGACAAGGAGTCGCCCTCATGAAGCGAGTAGCCAGTATCACTCTCCCCCTGCTCCTGATCATCGCCATCGTTCTGCCTTCCTTCGCCGAAGAGCCCGCGGTGGCCCCCACCCCCAAAGAATGGACCCTCGCCGTCTTCCTCAACGGCGACAACAACCTCGACCCCTTCGGCATCGAAGACATGAAGGAAATGTCGGCCATCGGGTCGAACGACTGGCTGAACATGGTGGTCCTGATGGACCGCGAGAATGGCCCCGCCGCCCTCTACTACATCGAGAAGGGGAATATCAAGAAACTGAAAGACATGGGCGAGCTCGACATGGGCGACTACCGCCAGTTGATCGGGTTCGCCCGCCTAGTGGCGCGCGATTTCCCCGCCAAGCGGTATATCCTCGGCATCTGGAACCACGGCAGCGGCTGGAAGAACGCCGCCAAGAAGGTGTTCCGGGGCATCAGCTACGATGACCAGAGCGGCAACCACATCACCACCGCCCAGCTGGGAATAGCCCTGCGCGAGATCAAGGGCATCTTCGGCCACAACATCGACATCCTGAACTTCGACGCCTGCCTGATGCAGATGGCCGAAGTGGTCTACGTCTGCCGCGGCTCCGTCGATTATATCGTGGCCTCCGAGGAAGTCGAACCGGGCAAAGGCACTCCCTATGACGACGTCTTCAAGCACCTGACCGCCACCATCAAGACCGACACGTTCGTCAAGGCGTGGGTCAAGGCCTTCGTCTCGTCCTACTCGGGCGGCAGCCAGGGCATCGACGACTGCACCCAGTCGGGCATCAACGTCGCCGCCATGGAGGGCGTCTACGACGCCATCAACGGCTTCGCCAAAGCGGCCATGGGCGGCAAGTTCAACGCCCAGTTCGCCCAGGCCCTCCAGCAGGTGCAACGGTTCGCCTACCCCGAGAATGTCGACTTGATCCACCTGGCGACCCTCCTCAAGGGGTCGATCACCGAAACCGGCATGCAGACCGCCTGTGGCAAGCTGATCGGGGCCTGCCAGACGGCGATCATCGCCAACGGCTCCAACGGGGCGGGCCTGCGCAATGCCAAGGGCCTGGCCATCTACCTGCCGCACGATTACTACCTCGAATCCGGTTACACCAATCTTGAATTCGCCAAGGCCACCATGTGGGACGAAATGATCCTCGACCTCGGCAAGAAGTCCATTGCCGCCGCCCTGGTGGCCTCCGTCGAAAGTGGCGATCTGAGCGAGCTGCGCAAGTTCGTGGCCAATGCCGCCGAACAGAACCCCGACGTCACGGCCTTCGTGATCCAGGAGCTGAACTTCCGGCTGTACAGCGAAGGCGGCCTGCCCGCCTCCCTCGTCGAAGAGGTTCGCGCCCTGCTCGCTCAGCTCCAGGGTTCGGTCAGCCCCTCCGGCGCTCGCGCCTCCCGTTGAACGACGACCACTGCCCCCTGTTCATCAGAAGGTGAGCGGGGTTGGCGGTGGTTTCTTCCGCCGGCTGGTTGACAGCCGGGTGGTCGCTGCCTATAATGGCCGTATCTGACCGATTGGTCAGGCGAGTATCGAGAAGCTCAGAAGTCAGTAAGGAGTATAAGATGAAGCGTGTAGTGAGTATTGCCGTCCTGTTCTTTGTCGTCGCTTGCGCGGTCGCCCCGGTCGACGCCGCCCCCAAAAAATGGACCTTCATGGTCTTCCTGAACGCCGACAACAATCTCGACCCCTATGGCGTGGAAGACATGAACGAGATGGCCAAGATCGGCAGTTCCGATTTCGCCAACATCGTCGTTCTCATCGACCGCGAAAAAGGTCCCGCCACCCTCAACTACATCGAGAAGGGCAAGATCACCCTCCTCAAGGAGATGGGCGAGATCGACATGGGCGATTACAACGTCCTGGTCGATTTCGTCAAGAGCACCGCCGCCGCCTACCCGGCCGAACACTATGCCGTCATCGCCTGGAACCACGGCTCCGGCTGGAAGGACGGCCACGACGCGATCATCAAGGGCATCTCCTACGATGACGAAAGCGGCAACCACATCACCACCAACCAGCTGACCATCGCCTGTCAGCAGATCAAGGCCGCCCTCGGCAAGAATATCGACATCTTCGCCTTCGATGCCTGCCTCATGCAGATGGCCGAAGTCGCCCACGCGATACCCGGCGTCGATTACATCGTGGCCTCCGAAGAAGTCGAGCCGGGCGCCGGCTGGCCCTATGACGGCGTGCTGAGCGGCCTGACCAGGACCACCACCCCGGCCCAGTTCGCCGCCCACATCGTCAAGGCCTATGCCGCTTCCTACAACGGCGGGTCCCAGGGCAGCTCCTCCGGCACCCAGTCCGCCCTCGAGATGAAGAACTATGCAGCCTTCAAAGACGCCGTCGACGGCTTCGCCAAGGCCGCCATGGCCGGCAACTATGGTCCCCAGTTCAAAGATGCTCTGAACAAAGTACAGAAGTTCTACTACCGCACCAACATCGACCTTCCCCACTTCGTCGAACTGCTGAAGGTCACCGTCAACGATGCCGGCTTCCAGACCGCGTGCGACAAACTGCTCGCCGCCAGCGCCAAGCTGATCATCGCCAACGGCCTCAGCGGCTACAGCACCAAGAACGCCAAGGGCCTGGCCATCTACTTCCCGGCCAGCAGCTACAGCTTCTCGGCGCCCTACAACGATCTGGCCTTCGCCAAAGACACCCTGTGGGACGAAATGGTCCAGGACTACTACAAGAAGACCACCGCCGCTACCGTGGTGAGCGATGTCGAGAACGGCGACCTCAGCTCCCTCATGGCCTACGTCTCCACTGCCAACGAGAACAACCGTGAAGTCAGCGCCCACCTGATCAACAAGCTGAACTTTCGGGTCTTCACCGAAGGCGGCTTCGACAGCGCCACGCAAGAAAGCGTCCGCCACCTGATCGCCGAACTGAAGAACAAGTAACCCTCCGCCCTCCGTCTCTGCCTGTTCCTCACGCCACGGGCCCGGCGCCCGTGGCGTGAGCGTCTTTCCAGACCTTGCTGGCCATCACCCGCCCCCTCGCCACCACAGAAGGCACGCCCAGCACTGGCGGGCCCAGCCCGGCATTCCCATGGCCAGCCAGGGAATCGAGCCATTCCGCCCTCCCAGGCAAGAGGGAGGGGAAGAACCTGGCTCCCTTCCCCCGCGTAAGCGTTAGATTTAAAGCAAGCCCCCGCCACGAGGGACTCGGGCGGGGGCAGGGTCAGTCGCGGGGAAAGCCGGCGGCTCTTCTTCAATAATCCGTAGGATGGAAGGGAAGAGGACGGAAGTCAGCGGTCAGGGTCGGGCCTTGTCAAGTTGCTCCTGAAGCTCGGCCAGCCGCTGGCGCATTTCCTGGATCTGGGCCATGAGTTCCTGGGCCTTTTCCTGGTCGGCGGCGGTGCCTTCTTCATTGAGACGGCGCAGCTCGGCCTGGGCTTCCTTCAGAGCTTTCTGGAGTTCCTTGATTTCCTGTCCGATTTCGAACAGCTCGTGCTTGCTCATGGCCTGGGCGGCCACGGTGGCGACGAGAACCATGATGAACGAACAAACGGTGACAGCAGCGATCCGGCGAATGCCGTGATGGGACATTGTTGTTCCTCCCGGTGAAAGTATTGGCGATCTACTCGATACTCAATACTTCTCGCAGGAGGTGAAGAACTCACCAGTTGTCAAAGAGCCGAGAGCCTTCTTTCACCCGAGATGACCTCTCAAGCGTACCATACTGGTACAGGTCTGTCAATGTCGCTGAGGCGCGCGCGCTCCTTCCGCTCTGGCGTCTGGACAAGGGGCGACAGGCGGGTTCATCGCGATCCTCGGCTCCGAGGCAGTACCGATCACGCCAGACGAGGCGGCGATGACGGGCTTCGCTCGCATGGACATCCACCTGAGCCGCTTCTATAATACCGTCCATGAGCCGATCTTCAACCGCCACGACCGGATTCTCCTGGGCCAGGTGGGCCCTCGGAGCGGGATTGCTGGGAGGTCTGCCGGTGGTGCTGGCCATGGCGGGCTTGCTCTTCCTGCGGGAAGAAGAGGCACACCGCCAGAGGACCAGCGCCGAACAAGCCCTGGAGCAGGTCCTCTCCAGTCTCGAACCGGCCGGCCACCCCCTCCTGTTCCATACCCGGTTCCTCCGGCAATTGGAGCAGCACCTGTTCACGACGCCCGGGATCTGGCCCGACCGTGTGCGGACGGTCCTCAAAGGGGTCCGGAACCGGTTCCCCGGGGTATATTCCTTTACCTTCGTCGACCGGCACGGCCAGCCCATCCCCGATCTGTGCGACGCTCCACCGCCCCGATTCCTGATCCAGCGCTTCGTCGACCACTATCGCCGCCTGATCGCCGGCCAGCCCCATGACCTGGCCGCCCAACGCACCTTCATCGCCGCGTTCCTGGGCCCGCTGGCCCCCATCGATCGGCCCTGGCACGGCCGGGTCCTGCCGGTCCATCCCAGCGGCCAACGCCCCTTCCTCTACCTGTCGGCCCCGCACGACCAGGGCATGATGATCGTCCATCTGAGCCATGAAGGGGGAATGCCCCGCCTGCCGCTGCTCGACCTCTTCCGGCGGGCGACCCGGCGGCACCCCGAGTTCCACCTGCAGCTCAAGGACGGCGAAGCACAGGCTCGGCCGGCCGCGGCGCCTTCCCGCCCCTGGTCGAATCGATGGCCGCGCCCTCACGTTTCAGGCCGCGCCAGGCCCCCGGTTCCCCCGTTCCGTCAGGTGACCCCTTCTGGAATGATCTGGCAAGGACCAGTCCTGCACGCCCGCCGCGATCTGACTCCCCGCTTCCGAGTGGAAGCCCGTTTCCGCCTGCCTGATCGTCCGGGTTCGACCAGCCGGGCCGTCGCGTTCGGCCTTCGCCTGCTGTTGTTCCTCTGGGCCCTGCTGGCCATCGGGCTGTGGCTGATCATGCATGGCGTGCCGCCGCTCACCCTGTCCATTCGCCAGACCCTGATCCTGTCGTTGGGATACACCGCCGCCATTCCGCTTCTGATCATGGGAGCAGTGGCCTGGCGGGAGCTGGCCAACCGTCGGCAGGTGCTCGAGACCGACCTGCACGATCGCGCCGAAACTCTGCTGCGCTCGCTCGATGCCAGATTTCCCAGAATGATCCAGCAGATCGAGAGCACCATCGATGATCTCTTTCGGGGAGGCGGGGCCGTCGAGGCATGGCGGACCCAAGGCGGGCACAGGTTTTTCACCACATTGCACCCGCGCTTCGGCTGGAATCTGCTCCGCCTCATCGATCGCCAAGGCCGACTGGTGTTCGAACATCGCCCGCCCCTGACCTGGGCCGTCGATCGGGAGAACCTCGGCTTGTTCACCCGGGCCGCCGTCTCCATTCTGGCCAACCTCAGGGGGGAAGAAGCCCCGACCACCCGCCCCGGGCTGGAGGAAGCCATGGGGTTCATCCTGTCGCGAGCCACCGCCGATCTGGGAAAGATCCGATTCTACGAGATGAACCTGAGCCGCCTCTTCCTGACCCTGGTACCGATGTTCACGCGGGATCAGCGCGCCGAATTGCTAGCCGTCATGCTCTGGTCGCAGGAACTCCTGGAATGGACCTACCTGCAGAAGCATCTGCTGCCCGCGGCGCGCACCCTCACCGATACCGTACTGTTCGCCTACCACCGGCTTCAGCCCGAGCTTTCCCTGCCCCTGTCGCCCCAGGCGCAGCGACGGCAGGTCTTCGCCAGCCGCATCCGCTCGGCGTTCCACAGCCTCCGGGCCAAGGAGGAGGAGCCAGGAGGAGCGGTCCTCTTGACCGGCATGCGCGGCTCCGAGCTGACGGCCTACGATCTGGTCGCGGTGTCGGGAGACCGGCTGATCCGCGCCGAGATCCAGCAGATCGCCTGGCGGTATGGCCTGGCCGGGCTGCTCTTCCTGCTGATCAGCGTGACGGTGGGCAGCGTGGTCGCCCAGGCGTTCCTGGTGCCGATCGGGGAGTTGACCGCCGGCGTCCAGGCGGTGCAACGCCGGATCTTCACCCGCCGGCTCCAGGTCAGCCAACCGGACGAATTCGGCGCGCTCGCCGAGGCGTTCAACCGCATGCTGGAAGAGATGGCCGATCTCGAAGTGGCCCGCATCGTGCAGGAACAGCTCTTCCCACCGGGCCCTCTCACGCATGGGCCCTGGGAAGTGGCGGGAATCTGCCGGACGGCCACCCAGGTCGGTGGCGATTGCTTCGACTATGCCGTGCTCGACGACGACCGCCTGCTGGTCGTGATCGGCGACGTCAGCGGGCACGGCGTGGCCGCCGCCCTGGTGGTAGGGATGGCCAAGGCCATTCTCGGCCACCCGGCGCGGCCCGAGGCGCCAGCGGCCATGCTGGACCTCATGAATGTTGTGCTCTACCGGTTGCTGCAGAAGCGGCGGGTCATGACCTGCCAGATCGTCATCTTCGACCTGCGCACCCTGACCCTGACCCTGGCCAACAGCGGGCACCCCTTTCCCCTGCAGATTGGCCGGTCGGGGATCACCACGCTGCGTTGCCCCAGCAGTCCGCTCGGCCTTCGCCCCACACTGCGCGGGTCTGGCGATGCGACCTTCCCCTGGGCCGTCGACCAGAGCCTGCTGCTGTATTCCGATGGGCTGGTCGAAGCCCCGATGGCCAATGGCGAAAGCATCGGCTACCATCGTCTGGAAGCAGCCGCTCCCCAGCTCGTGCGCCCGGGGGCGGCCGCCACCATGCAGGCGGTGCTGGCCTGGCACGATGGCCTGGCCGCCTGGGACCCACCGGGGGACGACGTCACGGTGGTGGTCGTGCAGCATCGCGGCCAAGCCCCCACCCCCGAAACGGGGGCCGCGGCATGAGTGGGTCGCTCTGGCTCCGGGTCGCCCGCTGGCTGGCGTTCTGCACCGTCTTCTTCGGCCTGCCCGGACTCATCGTGTGGCGGACAGCGCATCAGGTGGCCGAGGAGATGCGCCAGCACGAAGCCAGCCAGGTCAAACCTCGCCTGGAAAAATTCCTGGCCCATTGGCAGATCCGGTTCGGAGAAATCAAGGAAGTGGGGAGTTTTCTGAACAACCTGACCCGCGCGGCCCTTCAGCACCCGGATCCGCGGCCAGCCATCGCCACGATCCGACGTCTGCTGCGCCGACACCAACCGGGCCTGTTCTCGCTCGTCTATCTCGACGGGCAGGGTCGGTTGGTTCATGATCTGTCCGATCCGGTGCCGGGAGACCCCGCGGCCTGGCAGGCATTCTTCCTCGACTACCGCGCCCATCAGGACCGGCCCGAGCGCCATATCGACCGGCCTCCCGCCGTCTATCGCTCGCTGTTCGGGCCCTTGTTCGGTCGACAGAACGATCTGGAGATCCGGGAAAAGCTCGTCCCCGCCTGCTTCCGCTCGGAACGAACCCGAGTCCTGGTCAGTCGCGCCACGGCCCAAGGCCTGCTGGTGGCCTTCTTCCACCAGCGCCGCGGCTGGCGGGAAGCGTGTTTCCGCTTCTGGCTGGCGCTCCGGAGAAACACTTTCCCCGACCTGTGGTTCGGCCTGATCGACCGGGGGGCGCCCCGACCGGAACGCAGCTTCTCGCCCGGCCCCGGCCGGTCTTCCTTGTCCGAAGCCTTGATCCGCCTGGAAGCAGAAACGGGTTCCCTCCTCGACCTCCACGGGATCTGGTGGAGTCAGGTTGCCCTGTCCCCGATCCTTCGACTGGTGGTCGCCGCCCCCGATCGGACCGCGAAAGCACGCGAACAGGCGCTGAACCGCTTTGTCAAGGGTTTGCTCCTGGTGGTGGCCCTCCTGTCAGGGGTGGCCTGGCTGTTGTCGGAAGGCGGCACCACCCTTCCCTTCTCGATCCGTCGGAAGGTCTGGCTCCTGCTCGGCTGGTTGTCGGTGTCGGCCTTCTTCCTGCTGGGGCTGGCTCTGCACGGGTATCGCCGCGAAGTCGCACGGCTGGCCTGGCAAGAGGACCGACGCGAGCGAGAAAGCCTGCTGCGAGATCTCGATCGCCGGTTTCTCGCGTATCTGGGCGCCCTGACCGCCGACATCCGCCGCACCCTCGCCCAGGCCGACCCCGAGCACCTGCCTCAGGTGCGACAGGCCCTGGCCCGCCTCGACTGGCGGCATCGACCGAAACTGCTCCTGCTGGTCGACCGGGAAGGGCGCAACCTGTACCCGGACCGGCACCCCTGGCACTGGCGCGAACACTACGTGCCCACCATGCTGCGTTACCAGGCCCAGCACCTGCTCGGCGACCTCACCGGCGAAGCCGTCGCCGCCCGTTCGTCGGGCGCAGCCCAGATGTTCGCGGCCACCGCTGAATTGTACGGGGTCCATCCCGATCTCTTTCAAGGCCAAGTGCGGTTATCGGTCGACCATCTGGCCGATCTCCGGCTGGCCAATTCCGGGTTGAAAAGCTTGATCGTCCCCTTGCGACGCGGCAACCGGATTTCCTGGCTGGCGATTTTTGCCTGGCTTACTCCCCACCTGGAAGGCCAGTTCGCTCGTTCCATCCTCCCCAGGCAACCGTGCCCAGATCCGCGAGACCTTCCCTTCATCTGGGCCAAAATCGACAGGTTCCTGCCGAATTCGAAGGCATGGATCGAACGACTTGAGCCGATCCGTCGGCATCTGGAACACACCAGAGAACCGGTCTGCGTACAAGTCGATGGCCCGGACCGAGTCCCCTACGTGGTGACCGGCATACCAGGCACGCATCTGGCCGAGAGCTTCCTGTTCCTGGTCCGGCCGCAGAGCGCGATCATGGCTCGCCAGCCCGGCGGAGTCGGGCCGCTCATCGGCCTGGCCGCCTTGCTGCTGCTGGTGTCGGCCAGCATGGGCCTGCTGCTGGCGCGACGCTTCCTGGCCCCCATCGACCACCTGCGTCAAGGGATCCAGGCCCTGCATGATCGCCAGTTCCGCGTGCAATTGCCGGTCCTGGCCCAGGACGAATTCGGGGCCTTGACCACCACGTTCAACACCATGCTGGAGGGCCTGGGCGATCTCGAACTGGCCCGACTCATCCAGGAGAATCTCTTCCCCGCCGGTACGTTGCGCCAGAATGATTGGGAAGTGGCAGGCCGCTGCCTGCCCGCCGCCCGGGTCGGCGGCGATTTCTACGATTTCTTTCCCCTCGATGACCGGACCGTAGCGCTGGTGGTCGGTGATGTCTCCGGACACGGGGTCGGAGCGGCCCTGGTGGTCGCCATGGCCAAGGCGTTGCTGGCCGTGCCGGCCGGGCGGCCAACCCCTGCCGCCGTGCTGGACCTCCTGCACGGATTCCTCAAAAGCCACCTGCGTCAGAAGAAGCTGATGACCTGCTGGTTCGGCGTGGTCGACACCCGCTCCGGGCTCCTCTGCTGGTCCAATGCCGGGCATTGCTACCCCTATCTGGTCACGGAGCGAACGGCCCGCCATCTCGAACCTTCCGGCTATCCCCTGGGGATTCGCACCCGAACGACCTGGAGGGAATGGACGGTGGAGATGTCACGCGGGTCGGCTCTCGTCCTCTATACCGACGGCGTGATCGAAGCCACGACCCTGCATGGGAGGCCGCTCGGCTTCGACCGCCCCGCCGAGGCATTGCCAGGCTTGCTGGGCGCCACCGCGACCGATTCCGTCACCCGGATTTTCCACTGGTGGAAGGACCAGACTGGCGGCGCAACCCTCCAGGACGACGCGACCCTGGTCGTCCTCCAGGCGCCAGCCGTTGGCACATCGCCACCGTTTGTCCCAATCACCACACCTTGACGCTATTCGTCCCAATCAGCTACCATGGACACGATTCCGGCGACCGCCGATTCGTGACGAACCTGGCGCTGGCCTTATTCCGACGCAACAACAGAGGACTGATGTGAACGCGAAGAGCCCGAAAAAAGTCTCCGACGAGGTCTGTCCCGTCCCCCCCTGGGAACCCAGAACCCTGCTCAAGCTGGCCCAATATCTGGCCGTTTCCCAGGCCGAACTGTCTCGCCTGCTCGGGATCTCCTACTCCACCTTCCGGGCCTGGATCGGCGGACGCACCCAAGCTCCCTCCGCCCGCACGATCGAGCACCTCCGGAATTTCGAAAAGCGGATTCCCGAGCTACGCAAGGTCGCCCTCGCCAAGATCGCCGCCCGCCAGGAGAAAGAAAGCCGCCGCGCTTCCCGCCTGGGCAAACCCTGGCCGGTCAATCGCATCCGCTCGTTCATGCATACCTGGGGCATGACCCAGGCCGAGTTCGCCATCTTCTGCGATGTCAGCTACGATTCCGTCACCTCCTGGAGCCGAGGCCGGCGACGGCTGGTTCGCAAGCAGACCGCCGAGCACGTCGAAGCGGCCGAGCATGCCGCCCGCAAGCGCGGGTTCCCCACCGTCGGGCCCAACGTCAAGAAAAACCCCTGGACCGCTCTGAAAACCTTCGCCTTCACCAACCGCCTGATGCTCCACCTTGGCGAGATTCCCGACTCTCTGATCGGCACCTTCAGCATCCGGGCCGCCGAAGCCGCTCCTCGTCGGTTCCTCAAAGGGAAGCCCACCGACCGGATCATCATCCGAAAAAGCCAGCACCGCCAGACGCTCGACGTCAAGGTCATCTTCGGCAAGCTCACCTTGAACCTGACCGGCACCTGGCAGAAGCTGGGCGGGCTCGACTACCTCGCCCTGACCGCCCCCGCCGACGATCCCCGGTTCTTCCAAGGCCGGGCCGGCTGCCTGACCCCCGGTCAGACCCTGCTGCGTCTCAGCCTCTGGTCGCCTCTGAAGAGCATCCCGGTGCGCTACCTCGCCGCCGGCCGCTAGGCCGACCGCGCCCTACCAGAGCCGTCAGCCCTCCTCGTCCGCTCCTCCCTCCATCGGGCGAGGAGGGTTCGTCGTTTTCCGAGGCGCTTGGGCGCGCCATGACCACCGCGGCCCCAGGGCCGGCCAGCCGGTGATATGTGGCACCACCCGCTGGCGTCTCAGCGCCGCCAACTGGCGATGCGGCCGCCGGCGATCACTCGGTCGCCCTGGTAGAGCACGGCCGATTGCCCCGGCGTGATGGCGCGGGCCGGCTGGTCGAGGACGATGTCCCAGGGACCGTCGGCCGGCGCAGCCACCAGACGCCCTGGAACCGGCCGGGCCCGGTGGCGGATCTGGACGAGGACGGCCTCGCCTGACGGAAGGACCGGGGCGGGCAGGGCGTCAGCGGTCAGGGCGGCCCCTGAGTCATCGCCAGAACGCACGTCGACAGCGCGCGGCGGGGGCGGCTCGACGGGAAGAGAGGCGCCGCCGCCCGGAAGATCGACCGTCGGACCGGCCGGAGAGGCTCCAGGCAGGCAGGAAGTGAGCGGCAAGACGACCGCGCCGACTTCCGACCTGGGTCCGATCAGCGGGTTGACCCGCTCGAGACGCAGGCAACGGCCCAGCAGGTCGGACTCTTCCCCGACCCTGACTTCGCGACGGACGGGATCGATCCCGATGACGAACAGGCGACGCCCGTGCCCGCCGCCCAGACCGCGCCGCTGCCCGATCGTATAGGCGAGATAGCCGGGGTGGGTGCCGATCTGGCGGCCGTGGGCATCGACCAGCGGCCCCGGCTGGAAGCCCGGATGATCGGGCGGCAGCCTCCGGCGCAGGAAGCCGACGTAATCGCCGTCGGGAATGAAACAGATCTCCTGCGATTCGGGCCGGTGAGCGCTGGCCAGACCGGCCCGCGCAGCCAGGGCCCGCACCTCGGGCTTGGTCAGGCCGCCGAGCGGCAGGCACAGGCCGGCCAGCACCGGACGCGGAATCTCCCACAGGAAATAGGACTGGTCCTTGGCGCCGTCGACTCCCCGATGCAGCGCCCACCCTCCCTCGGGGGCCGGCCGCACCTGCGCATAGTGGCCGGTGGCCACCGCCCGGTAGCCGAGACGGCGAGCGTAGTCGAGCAGATGCGGGATCTTGACGGTGGCATTGCAGACGACGCAGGGATTGGGGGTGCGGCCAGCCGCGTATTCCCGCACGAAATCATCGATGACCTCGGTCTGGAAGGACGGCGACACATCGAGCACCAGGTGGGGCATGCCCAGGCGGCTGGCGACGGCGCGAGCGGCCTCGACTCCCTCCAGACCGCAACAGCTTTTCGGCCCTCCGGGCAGATCGCCATAGCAGAAGGTCTTGAGCGTGACCCCGGCGATCTCGACGCCCTGCTCGCGCAGCAGCAGGGCCGCCACCGCCGAATCGACGCCCCCCGACAAGGCCACCAGCACCGGCCCGTCGGCCGGGGTGAGGGGGGAAGCGACAGGCGACGGGGCGCCGCCCGCCGAGACAGGGCGAGCCACGGTCAGTTGAGGATCGGCCGCCGCCGGAACAGCAGAATGGCGACGGCGAAGAAGAACGCCGCCCAGCCCAGACCGTCGCGCAGGGGCTGCCAGACGTCGGGATGCCAGAGCGACAGCCGCTGGTCGAGAATGCCCTGCACCGTCTCGATCGACGACAGCTTCGACAGATGACGGGTGAAACACCAGTCGGCGACCTGCCCGAACCGGGGATCGAGATGGGCCAGATGCGGGGCCATCAGCACGTAGACCTGCATGGTCATCAGCACGATCAGGCTGATGAAGGCCATCATGATGGGGGATTCCGAGAACTGGGCGAAGACGAGGAAGAAGCCGACCAGGGCCAGATGGGAAAGGAAGCTCAACACGAACAGCTGCAGCGCGGCCGTCGTCTCCACGAGCGCCGTAGAGGCGGTCTTGACATCCCAACGCATGGCCGGACTCTCGGTCATGGCCCGCGCCACCCACAGGTCGAGCTGCAGGAAGAACCCGCCCAGGGCGACGGCCAGCATCAGGAAGACCAGGACGGCCACCGCTTTGGCCACCACCACCTGCCAGCGCTCGACGGGCGTCAGCAGCAGGATCTTGAGCGAGCCCCGCCCGGCTTCGCCCGAGACGCTGTCGCCGATGACGAGCGCCAGGAAGAACGGCGAGATCCAGGCGAAGACCACCATGTGCGCGATGAACAGACCGCGTACCATCTCGACCAGCACCGAGAACTCGAACCCGCCCAGTCCCCATCCTTTCAGCTTGAGGTAGATGAGCAGGGCGACGATGCTGGCCAGCAACGGCACGACGTTGAGCGCAAGCAGGAACAGGAACGCCTTCTTGCGGGCCAGCACTTTGACCATCTCGAAGCGGATCAGGGTGAGAAAGCGTGGCATGGGTCGGTCGCGCCCCTCAGGCGGGGTCGCCTCCGTTGTCGGTGAGGGCGAGGAAGGTCTCTTCGAGCGAGGCCTCCTTCGGGATGAGCGCCGTCACGGTCAGGCCGGCCCCGATCAGGGCCTGGTTGACCAGGCCCGAACGGCCGGGCTCGAGACTGATTTCGAACCCGCGCGGCCCGGGGCGACAGGCCAGCACCCCCGGCAGGCTCGGCAGCAGGGCGGCGGCCCGCTCGGCCTGACCATCGGCGACCCGCACCTCCCAGGTTTCCCGACCGCGCTGCAGGATGTCGGCGACATAGCCTTCGCGCACGGTGCGACCGTGATCGACGATCACCACATAATCGCAGAGCCGCTGCACCTCGTCGAGCAGATGGGAGGACAGGAAAATGGTGGCGCCTTCGGCAGCATGGATCTCGCGCAGCAGGTCGCGCATCTGCACGCGACCTTGCGGATCCATGCCGTTGGTGGGTTCATCGAGGATGAGCAGGCGAGGCCGGTGCAGGATGGCATAGGCCACGCCCAGGCGCTGCTTCATGCCGGTCGAGTAGGTGCCGAAGGCCTGCCCGGCCGCCTCGGCCAGGCCGGTGCGAGCCAGCACCTCCATGACCCGTTCGCGCGTCACCGGCCGATTGAGGGAACCGAACCACCACAGGTTGTCGAACCCGCTGAAGTGATCGAGAAACGACGGTTTTTCGACCAGGGCGCCGACCTGCTCGAGCACCGCCGTGCGATGGGCCGGCATGCCGACGCCCAGGATCTCCATCTCGCCGGCATCGGCCGGGGCGAGGCCGAGCAGAAGGCGCAAGGTCGTGGTCTTGCCGGCGCCGTTGGGCCCCAGGAAGCCGGCCACCGCCCCCTCGGGTACCGAGAACTGGAGCCCGGCGAGCGCTTCCCGGCGGCCGAACCGCTTGCGCAGATCGCGCACGACGATGGCGGGGGATGGAACGCCCGCCCGCGAGGCGCTGGGCAGAGCGCCGCCGGCGAGGGGGGCCGTGCTTCCCTCAGATCTGGTCATAGAGTTCGTGATAGAGTTCGCCCAGAATCACCTTGAGAATGCAGGTGGTGGGAACGGCCAGGATCATCCCCAGCAGGCCGAACAGGCTGCCGCCGACGACGAGGGCCAGCATGACCGCCAGGGGATGCAGACCGGCCGTCTCGCCGATGACCTTGGGAGCCAGCACGAACCCATCGATGGCCTGGACGATCGCCAGGGCGATGGCCACCTTGGCCATCGTCCAGACGAAGACTTCCGACAGGCCGAACTGGGTGGCGGCGATCACCACCGACAGCACGACGGTCGACAGGCCGCCCAGATACGGCACCAGGTTGGCGGCTCCTGCCACCGGCCCGAGCAGGATGGCGAACGGCAGGCCGGCCAGCCACAGCCCGAAGCTCATCAGGGTGGCGAACAGGAGGGCGGCCAGGAGCTGGCCCCGCAGCAGGCTGCTGAGCTGGGTATCGATCTCGCGGGCGATGCGCTGGACGGACGGGCGGTAGACCGGCGGCACCAGGAGCATCGCCCGGTCGTAGAGGAGGTCGGCATCCATCAGGACATAGAAGGTGAGCAAGGGAATGAAGACGAGCGTCATCACGCTGGAAAAGGCGGTGAGCAGGAAGGTGAACAGACCCCGCACGGCGCTGGCCAGGAAGGTCTTGGCCGCCACCGCGGCCTGGGCCGCCAGCTCCTGGATCTTCTCCTGGGTGAGATAGGTCGACATGGCGTCCCGCCAGGCCGGGTCGCTGGAGAGCCGGTCGATCAGCAACCGCGCCTGTTCACGGTACTGCTGGGCGAGCTGGGTGACGTCGACCGCCGACAGGCGCTGGATCAGCACCTGGCCTTCATGGAAGATGATCAGTCCGAGCGGCACCACCACGAGAATGCCCAGCACGGCGCCGGCCACATACAGGCTCAGCACGCCCCACGGGCGCGGCAGGCCGCGGCGCTCGAGGGCGCGGATGAGGGGATTGAGGATATAGGCGAGCACCAGCGACACCAGGAAAGGCGCGATGACCCCGGACATCAGGTAGAGGGCCCAGATCAGCAGGACCCCGGCGCCGAGGATCAGCCCATGCTTGGCGACCGGCGGCAGATCGCGCAGGAACATGGCTTACAGCACCTTGCGCATCGGCGAGCGCGCCCCGTAGATGTTCATGATCAGCTCGACCTCGCCTTTCCCGATGTTCAACATCCGGGCGATCTGGGGGATCGACACCCCCTGCCGGGCCAGTTGCAGCACGTCGTGGAAGGGAGTGCCAGGCTCGGGCAGCGGGAGACCGTCTGGCGGGGGAGGCGGCTCAGCCGCCCAGGCAGGGGCAGCGGGCGAAGCCGCGGGCGCAACGGCGGCCGGCGAGGGGGACGGGGGAGACGGCTCGTCGGTCGCGTCGAGACGGGCAGTCGCCGGAATCTCATCATCGGCGACCAGCGGGGGAATCTCCGCCACGGAGGCGGGGGGCTCCTCTCGCGCCTTGAACTTGATCACCTTGTCGCCGGCCGCTGGTCCGGACAGGCCGACGCGCGTTCGCGGAGAGCCCGATTCCATGGTGGAACCGACCGGCGATGGAGCGGCCGCGGGGGCCACAGGGGCCACGGGGGCCGACCGCCCGGTCGACGCCCCAGTGGTGGTCCTGGGGGCAGCGGCCATCGGACCAGGGGAGCCGATCACCCCGGCAGCAGAGGCACCATCCGCCGGAGCCGCGGTGGCGGCCAGATGCGAGACCCGTTCGACCAGCGAGGCGAGAGCGGTGGAAACGCCTCCCAGGCCGTCATCGGCCGGAGGCCCCGATCCGCGGCGCGGGTCCGCCGCGGGAACGGCGGGAGCCTCGCCCACCGCCATCGACCGCAGCGGTTCTGGGACCTTGCGCAGGAGACCGACGCGCGAGGCCCGTTCGAGTTCATCGAGACGCCGCTCCAGCATCAGGATCTTGCCTTGAACCTCCTCGAACCACTCCTGCATTTCCATCCGCAATTTCTTCTCGTGGAAGGCTCCGGGGCCGGAGGTGGTGGACTGGGCGGTCAAACGGGACTGCCACTCCCGACGCGCGGTCTCGATCTCTGACAGCAGGTCGTTCGCATACAGGCATTTCTTGTCGGCGGCATGGAGCATGTCGCGCAGCTCTTCGGTCTTGGTCTCGAGCACCTTGAGGTTGTGGCCCGATACCAGTTCCATCTGCTCGAGCAGCTGGTTGAAGGATTTCTCGAGGGCCTTCATCTCCTCGTGGACACGGGCGAACCGGCGCTCTCCGATCTTCTTGCCGACGAAAAAACAGGCCAGCAGAAGCACCACCAGGATGAATCCGACCTGCACCACCGTCCACACCATCGTGTCCTGCCCCCGCCAGGTCGGCTTATTATATCCACCTCTTGGCAAAGGGACAAGCCGTTGACCTTACCCCCAGGAGGATGGATCCGTCCAACCATAGACAGGCGCTTCCCCCACATCCCTTCCGTCCCAACATGCCATCCCCTCCCATTCTACCAAGGGCTTCTTGACCCCTCCGCTCCGAGGGTTCTCTGGTGAATGGGGCAGCTGTGTGCTTCTGCGAAGGAGGCCTGTTCGCCCTCTCTGGAGAAAATTTGGAACTGCCCATGGCAACACAGATCACCTTTTGACTCGGCGCCTGTTCTCCCTTATCCTCTAGGAGATTTCAATCATCCAAAAGCGAGAACCTCCTCCTCTCGAGACTCTCCCCCCTGGCTTAGGAGGAGCGAAGGCCCGTGACCTCATCCATTCTGCAGTTCTTCATTTTGCTCCAACACTCAACTGCCCTATCACCCTGCACGCAACGTTCGACTCCCTCCACCAATCCCATGAAGGATTGGCGGAGAACGATGCAGCGTCGATGACCGCCAATCGCATGGTTCACCTGCATTGGACCCATATGGAAGAAACAAAAAATGTAAAGCTAGACCAACATCATGCTCCCACCTTTGATCGTCCTGGTCATTTTATCCTGGTCGGACCCCTTCCGCCCCCAGTGAACGGGCATACCCTCGCTTTTCAATTGCTGGTACGAGAATGGACCAGGCGCCAGCTTCCTGCCCAGGTGATCGATTACAGCCGAACTTTTTTCGATTGCTCTTCCTCCCTTGCACGTCCAGTGATCCGGGTGATCGACTATTTTTTCCTGTTTCCCAGCTTTCTTGCTGCCATTCGGAACGCCCCCGGAGGCACTCTCTATCTTACCCTCAACCAAGCACCCAGCGGAGTCATACGGGACATCCTCTTCATCGAATTGGCCAGACGCTACAAGTATCGAGTGATCGCTCACCTCCATGGGGGCTGCTATGACCAAGTGCTTGCCAGTTTGCCCCGCTGGGTCCGGACCCGGGCCATTCGTGCTTTGTCCCATTGCGAACCCATCATCCTGCTCAGCAACCGATTGCGAACAATGCTCCGAACGTTTCCCACGCTTACTGAACGAGCGGTCGTCGTCCCCAATGGCCTGCCCTTCGACCCTCCACCCGATCGGGGTCCGAAAACTTTGTCCCAAGGTCAGCCAGTGAAGTTTCTGTATCTCTCACATTTCACAGAATCCAAGGGGTGGTGGGAAGTCCTCGAGACTATAGAAATTCTTGCCCGCTCACGCCCCTGGTCGCTCCACCTCACCATGTGCGGCAAGTTTTTCCGCACGCCGGGAGAGGAACGGCGATTCGCTTCCTTGGAGGAAGCCCGTCAAGCCTTCCAGGACTTCCGCCAACGCCTGTCACAGCAGTTCGGGGACCGCGTCCAGGTCACGTGGCATCCCATGGTCCAAGGCCAAACCAAAGAACAGGTGCTACGAGAGGCCCATTTCCTGCTCTTGCCCACTCGGTATCCCAATGAAGGGCAACCCCTGGTCCTGATCGAAGGCCTTGCGTTCGGGTGCGTTCTGCTCGGGCCTGATTATCGCGCCCTCGGCGACATGATCCGGCCCGGGGAGTCCGGTTGTCTTGTCCCACCCGATCCGGCCGCCATGGCAGCCAGTCTCATTTCTCTCATCGATCGGCCTGAGGAATACCATCGCCTGAGTCGTGGGGCCTTGTCCCTGTTCCATCGCGAGTTTTCTGCCCGCCGCCATTTGGACGCCATGGTCCAGATCCTGGTGGGGGAAGATCGCACAAGCGATCGAACCTTCCCCTAACAGAGCCCGTAGATGTTCCGTTCCAAGCGTTTCTGGGGGTTGGTGGTCAGCCTGGTGTTCCTGTGGCTGGCCTTGCGGCGGGTCGAGTGGCAACGGTTGCCACCCATCCTGCTGACCATCGATCCCCGGTTCGTGGCAGCCATGCTGGTCAGCATCATCTGCGAAGGCCTGATGCGCGCCTGGCGCTGGCAGGTCATTCTGGGCGGCCGACCGCTGCCCTTCCGCCATTCCTACACCGGCCTCATGCTCGGCTATTTCTTCAACAACGTCCTGCCGGCACGGGCGGGCGAGTTCATCCGCGCCGCCTACCTCGGCCGCCAGGGCATCATCCGCTCTTCCGAAGCGTTCGGCTCGGTGGTGCTCGAGCGGTTCGTCGATGGCATCGCCGTCCTCACCTTGATTCTCCTGGCTGTGCAATGGTTCGAGGTCAGCCCGGGCATCCGCCAGGCCGGCTTTTCGGCGTTGGTGTTCTATGCCCTGGTCCTCGGGTTCATTCTGCTCTTCCAGTTTCGGCGCCACTGGGTCATGCCGATCACCGGCTTCTTCATCCGCCTCCTGCCGGAGCGATTCCGCGAGCGGGTGACGACCGCCCAGGAGGCCTTCATCCGAGGGCTCGATTCCATCAGGCATCCTGGGCGTTTCCTCGGCGTGATCGCCCTGACCTTCCTGAGCTGGGGCATCTCGACCTTCACCTACTATCTGTCGTTGAAAGTCTTCGGTCTCTCCCAGGGTTGGGACGTCGCGCTGCTGCTGATCTCCATTCTTTCCCTGGGCGCGATGATTCCATCCAGTCCGGGCATGATCGGCATCTACCAATGGTGCTGCATGCTCGTGCTGTCCGACATGCTGCATCTGCCACCCGAAGTGGCGGCCTCCCACGGCTTGTTCACGCATTTCATCAGCTATAGCGTGGTCCTGGTCATCGGCCTCGGCCTGCTGACCCTGGAAAACCTCTCGATCAACGACCTCCAGAACGCCGCGCCGCTCGACCCCGCCTGAGCGACGTCCGATCGTTCCCCCGGGGCCTTCTTCTCCTCAATTCCGCCCGGCCCGCTGCCGATACGTAGGTAGAGACCATGAGGAGGTCCGGCCCATGAGCACTTCGCACGTTCCCGCCCGCCCCGCTCCCCAACGCGGATTGTTCCTGTTCTTCGTCGTGGGGCTGTTCCTGCTGCAGATCGCCTTCGCCTACACCATCCACGGCGATATCGGACCGCAGTTCCCGCATCCGTCGGGCCTGGAGCGGACCGCTCCCGAAGCGCTGATCGGCCACATCGACGCCCTCCTCGCGCCCACCCCCACCGGTCGCTGCGCGCTGCGGCCCCGCCCCGACACCGCTCCCGCCGCCGCCAGCCGCAAGATCCTGGATGGCCCGATGCCGACCGCCGCCCCCGGCGCCGAACCAGCCGGCCCGGTCCAGGCCCCTCGTCGGCCCGATCCGACCCAGGAACAGGCCGGCCGGTTCGCGACCTATACCATCGGTCGCGGCGATACGCTGGAATCCATCGCTCGGAAGCTCTACGGCTCCACGCGGATGGTGGTCCATCTGGTCCGCCTCAATCGCATTCGGGATGAACGCTCCCTGCAGCAGGGCGACCGCCTGCTGGTCCCCCGCGCCGGTCTTCTCCAGCCCCTCTCCGCCAATTGAGCCCACCCCCGAGCGATGATCTCCACTTCCCTCCGTTCGCTGAATCTGTTCTGCATCGTCGGCTACCTCGCCTTCATGAGTCTCGCCATCGACTCATCGATGGTGGACGCCCTGGTCTTCTATGTGAACGACCAGGATGGCCAGCCAATCTTCACCACCGGTCACATTCAGGCCACACCGGTCAGCGGGGCCCGCCCCGACGCCTCGGCGCTGCGCGCTCTCCAGTTCCGCCGCCAAGCCGCCGCTGATCCCAGAAGCACCACCGGGGCTCCTCCTGCTCCTGCCCCGACGACTCGCGCGAACGCCGATGTGGCGCCCTCACCAGGTCAGGCTTCGGCCTCCCTTGAAGACAAAGGAGAGGAAATCGCCCTCATCGAGCACGCCGACGTCACCGATGCGTTCACCGCCCCTGCCCCTTCTCCCCAGAGCAGATCATCGACCACCGAAGATGATGATGATTCTGACCAGGAAGGGGAAGGGGAGCTGCCGGCCAGTCTGCCCATGGCCCCAGCCACGCCCGCTGCTCCCCCGACACCGCTGCGCCCGCGCTCGGCCCTGACCGCCGCTGCGGCCGCCCCGGCCGCCCAAGCGACGGGGGCACCCCTCTCCGCGCCCACTGCGACTCCCAATGCCAATCCCTCGACGGGCACGGCCAACCGACCGCTCTCTCCCCAGGCAGGGACCGCCGCCAAGGCCACGCCCGGCGGCACGACCACCAATTCGGCCAGCCGCCTGGCCGCTCTGCCCGCGGCCGCCCGCGCCGCGTTCTCTTCCCCTCCACCGGTCGCGCCAGCCGCTTCGGCCCTCCCGACCACCGGCCGTCCTCTTCCAGGCAGTGCGCAATTGCCAGCCGCCGAAACGGGAGAGAACCCTTCCATTCTCACTTTGCTGAAAGCCCTGCCCGAACGCCCCTGGACCTACCACCCCGGGCTCGACCGCTATGTCGTCCGGTACGATGCCGATACGCTCATCGTCCTCACCATCCGGCCATCTCTGCAGAAACTCCTCGAGCAGATGTACACGCCCTATTCCTGCAAGCTCGGCGCCGCCATCGTCCAGGACCCCACCACCGGCGCCATCCTGGCCATGACCTCGTTCGACGGGACCCAGGCCCTCTCGCCCACCGACCCGGCCTTCAAGACCGACAACTGGGCCCTCCAACCCACCTTCCCGATCGCCTCGTTGTTCAAGATCATCACCGCGGCGGCCGGCATCGAAAAACGCCAGGTTTCCCCCAACAGTTCGATCAAGCTGGGGCGGAAATGGCGCATGACCCTCTGGGAGGCCTTCGCCAAATCGCACAACGGGGTCTTCGGGATCGTCGGCCGTTCGGTCGGGCAGCACGTGCTGCAGGCCTACGCCAACGCGTTCGGCTTCAACCAGCCGTTCTTCTTCGACCTGCCGGTCGAACCCTCACGGGCCGAGCTGCCAGCCACGGCGGTCAAACTCGGCGAAGCGGCTGCCGGGCTCAACCGGACCTTCGAGATCAGCCCCATCCATGCCGCCTCGATCGTCTCGACCATTCTGAATCGTGGTCGCCAGATGAAGCCGTATCTGGTCGATTACGTCATGAAGGGCAACCGCGTGATCTTCCGCCGCAAGCCCTTCCCTGTGGCCCAGCCCCTGTCCGCCCGCGCCGCTCAGGAAATCTACGAGATGATGAAGACCACCACCACCCACGGCACCGGCAAACGAGGGTTCAGCGGCTATCACGAATGCCCCGAGCTGGCCACGATGTGCGGGGGCAAGACCGGCACCCTGACCGGCACCAACCCCCATCTGCTGTTCACCTGGTTCGGCGGGTTCACGCGCGCCGCGGGCCGCGACCTCAGCATCGTCTTCCTGGTCGGCCAGCCCGGCTTCACCAAGCTGCGCGCCGCCACCCTGGCGGGCCGATTCGCCTACGAGCTCCTCAACGGCAACGGGTTCGCCCCGGCCACCCGCGTCGCCGCCGCCCACTGACACCGCCCCGACTCTTCTCCTGGCCGGCCGGTTCGCCGACCGAGCGGGCCGGCGGCTTGTCCGCGACGAGGGACAAGGCCTCGATCAGACCGGCGATCCTGGCGGGTGCAAGCGCTGATCGGCAGCCACACTTCCCAGCAGGTTGGGCCGGCCCTTGTCCGTTCGTGGCTGCCTGCCGCGGCAGGACAGACGATCCCCGCTCGACGGAGCAGTCGGAAGACACCGTACTGCGACGAAGCCTCGAGGCCTGGGTGCTACTTCTTATTGGCTTCGGCCGGCGGCGGAGCGGGCACCGGCGAGGGGGGCGGCACTTCGAACTTGCCAGTGACCTTGAACTCGGCGACGTCCTCGCCGTTCACCTTTCCCTTGCTGGCGGTGATGATATCGCCCTGTTTGAAGGTCTCGCCCTTGAGGATCATCTCGGCCAGGGTATTCTCGATGTACCGATGGATGGTGCGGCGCAGGGGACGGGCCCCATATTTCAGGTCGGTGCCCTGATCGACCAGGAACGCCTTGAGTTCGTCGGTGAACTCGATGCGCATGCTCAGGTTCTTCACCCGCTCGGCCACCTCGTTCAGCAGGATGTCGAGAATCTTGAGATTGTCTTCCTTGGTCAGGGCCCGGAAGACGATGATGTCATCGATCCGGTTGAGGAATTCTGGAGGGAAGCGCTTTTCGAGGCTCTTGCGGGTGATCTTGACCTTTTCGGCATGGGACAGTTCATCGATCTTGCCGGCAACCGCTTCTTTCTCGGGCTTGTCGGAGACCCGGAACCCGGGCCGACTCTCTTCGGCGGTGATATCCGACACCCCGATGTTGGTGGTCATGATGATGACAGCTTCGCGGAAGGAGACGGTCTCGCCCTTGCTATCGGTGAGAATGCCTTCGTCGAGCAGTTGCAGGAGCAGGTTGTGCACCTTCTCATGCGCCTTCTCGACCTCGTCGAACACCACCACGCCGTTGGGCTTGCTTTTGACCGCCTCGGTGAGATACCCCCCTTCGTTGTGCCCGATATAGCCGGGTGGGGCACCGATCAGCTTGGCGTATTCATGGCTCATGGCGTATTCCGAGCAATCGATGCGCACGAGGTCGTTCTCGTTGCCGGTCAGGAACTCGCACAGGGCTTTGGCCAATTCGGTCTTGCCGACGCCGGTCTGACCGACGAAGATGAAACTGCCCACCGGACGCCGGGGGTTCTTCAGCCCGACCTTGGCCTTGCGGATGGCCTGGGAGACAGCGGTGACGGCCTCATCCTGACCGATGATCCGCTTCTTGAGGTGGTTTTCGATCTCCATGAACCGCTGCTGCCGAGCCTTCTGCTCGTCGGTGGCGTTGGGTCCGAGCATGGGGATGGCTCCCGGCATCTGGGACTCGTCGACCTGGATGGTGACTTCCTTGATGTCGAGGGTCGGGTTGACCTTGACGCAGAGGTTGTACAACTCCTGCTCGATGATCTCACCGAGGAGGGGATACTCGTTGTTGCCGTAGACCAGGGGGGCGATCTCGTCGAGGTAGTTGACCACGGAGGCATTGATGATCAACCGCTTGTAGGACTTCTTGTCGGTGATCTTGATGTTCTTGAACAACTGCTGCTTCTGCTCTGGCGTGAAGGCCCGAATGGCGACGAACCGGTCCAGGGATTCACAGAATTTCATCTTGATTCCCGGCGTGGATTCCATGAGAGGCCCTCCTGGGGGGGTACGTTTTTCTCGTTGACAAGGCAATTCCGGCTGGAGTAGAAGAATTGTATCACCAACTCTTCCCCGAGGCAACCACTCCAGGACGGCCATGAGTTCCAAGGAAGCTGAAGAACACTTCGACCGCGGGCTGCATTATTTCCGCGGCGGGTTCTACCCCGCGGCCCTCCAGGAGTTCCGGATCGTCCAGAGCCTCGACCCGGCCTACCCCAACATCGGCTACATCCTGGAGGTTGCCCGCAAGCGGAGCGAGGAAGTGGCCGGCCGGCTCGAGGCATTCATCGAAGAAGAGTTCGATGAGCAGATCGTCCAGCTCTCCGAACAGCTGATCGTCGACGGGGCACGCTCCTTCTCGGCCGAGGTCGAGCACCTGTTGCGGCAAGGCCGCCCCGAAGCCGCCCTCGAGAAGCTCCGGCAGGCCGATCAGATCGTCCCCGATTCCAAGCCCCTGTTGCTGGTGATGGCGAGCATCCAGCGGCGGTTGGGGCGTCTGACCGAAGCCGAGAACACCCTGCTGCGTGCCCGGGCGTTGTACCCTCGCGATCCCGAGGTATTGAACAATCTCGGCAACGTCTACCTCTCTCGCAACCTGTTCAAGATCGCCGAAGAGCAGTTCCAGGAAGCCCGCCGCCTCGCCCCCGACGATGTCCGCATCCTGAACAATCTCGGCGCCCTGAACATGCAGAGTTACCGTCTCGACGATGCTGTCGAGATCTTCGAAGAAGCCCTGAGCCGAGCGCCCCAGTCGCGGGTGATCCGGCGCAACCTCGAGAATGTCAAGGCGCGCATCCAGGCTCTCGATGCCGAGATCACCCGATTGCGCCAGGAATACTACGCGCATCCGACCTACCTCGACATCGGGCTCGCCCTGGGCAAGACCCTGCTGTTCCGCGGGTTCATCCACGAAGCCCGCAGCCTGTTGTCCGAGGTGCTCGCCAAGAATCCGAACCTGATCGCCGCCCATTTCTACCTGGGCACCATCTTCGAGCTGGAAGGAGCGCTGCCCAAAGCCATCGAGCATTTCCGAGAAATGGTGATCCGCAAGAAGCAGACGCAATCTCCGGCCTATAGAGCCTTCGAATCCCTCCTCAAAGAAGACTACCAGGAAGAAGCCCTCCATGAACTGAAGAAGCTCGCCGTCCTCGACCTCGACATGGCGGCCAGCCATATCAATCTGGGCATCCGGTATTTCGAAGATGGGCTCTGGAAAGAGGCCCTGCGCCATTTCGAAGAGGCTGCCGCCCTGAATGCGAACTACCCCGACGCCCTCTACTGGATGGCCATGTGCCACCTGCAGCTGGGCAAGAAAGCCGCGGCCGAAAAACACCTGCAGCAAGCCCTGGACCTCAACCCGCGGTATGCCGATGCCCACTACCAGCTCGGCATGCTCTACCGCAAGAAAGCGGTCAAGAAGGCGGCTCAGCATCTTCAGCAGGCCCTGAACCTCGGCCTGCGCCCATCCTTCGCCGCCATCGCCCGCCGCCACCTGTCGGGCAAGCCCACCCGCTGATGGTCGCCCACCGTCCCGCGCCGTCGCTCGGCCAGGAGGGCCGCTCCCATGGATGAAGCCGTCTTCCTCGAGAACTTCCCCGCCTTCCCGCAGAAACCCGACGATCTGCAGAAGCTCAGCGTTCTGCTGCGCAATCAGAAGATCCTGGCCAAAGAGGAGTGGGATGCCCTGCGCAAGGAGAAGACCGATCCGGCCGAGTTGATCAAAGCCATCGCCACGCGGCCGGGCCTGACCCCCAGGCTCTTGGCCGAAATCGAGGCGACCCTGCTCAACGTCCCCTTCCTCGATCTCGACGAAATCCAGATCCCCAGCGAAGTCCTCAAATTGATGAAGGTCGAGGTGATGGTCGAGCACAAGATCATCCCCGTCAAGCTCAACGGCCCCGAGCTGCTGGTCGGCATGCTCGCCCCCGCCAACGCCGACCTGCTGGCCTCGCTGGCGACCGGCCCGCTGGCCATGCGACCTGGCAAGATCCTCCTCGAACCCTGGCAGAAGAAGATCACCCGTCTCACCGAGACCAAGAAACCGGCCGGATCCAGCAAGAAAGGGCCCCGCAAGCGCCTGGGCGACATCCTGATCGATGCCAAGTACATCACCGAAGAACAGCTCAAAGAAGCCATCGAAGGCAGCAAAAAAGACAAGCTGCGTCTGGGCGCCTACCTGGTCAAAAAGGGGTTTCTGACCAACAAGCAGCTGTCGATCGCCCTGTCCAAGCAGTTCGACCTCCCCTTCGTCGACCTCGACGAGAGCCTGGTCGACCCCGGCCTGGCCACCCTGCTGCCCAAGAAGCTGTGCTACGATCAGATCCTCTGCCCGGTCAAGCGCGAGGACAACAAATTGATCCTGGCCATGACCGACCCCACCGACATCATCACCATCGATCACATCGAGATGATGACCGGCATGCGCATCTCGCCGGTCGTCAGCTCCGAACTGTCGATCATGGCCGCGCTCGGCAAGCTCTACGGCGAGAGCGTCGATGCCCTGGCCGACCAGGTCGGCAAGACCGGCAGCGAGGCCAAAGACGATCTCGAGGGGCTCGGCGAACTCAGCGAGAACGACGCTCCCATCATCAAGCTGGTCAACCTGATCTTCACGCAGGCCGTCCAGATGAATGCGTCCGACATCCATATCGAGTGTTTCGAGAACGAGTTGCGGGTGCGGATGCGCAAGGACGGCATGCTCCGGTTGCACATGACGCCGACCAAAGCGGCCCACGCCGGACTGGTCAGCCGCATCAAGGTCATGGCCAACCTCGACATCGCCGAGACCCGCCTGCCGCAGGACGGCCGCATCAAATTGACGCTGCAGAACCGCAAGGTCGACATGCGCGTCTCGATCATTCCCTGCATCTGGGGGGAAAAGGTCTGCATCCGCCTGCTCGATCAGGGCAACCTGCGGGTCAACCTCAACGACCTGGGCTTCGAGCCGCACGTGCTCGAGAAATTCATGGAGGGCATCAAGCAGCCCAACGGCATCGTCCTCGTCACCGGCCCCACCGGGTCGGGCAAGACGACGACCTTGTACTCCTCGCTGTTCCTGCTCAACAACCCCGCTGTCAACATCATGACGGCCGAAGATCCGGTCGAGTACAACCTGATGGGCATCAACCAGGTGCAGTGCCATCCCGATATCGGTCTCGATTTCGCGGCGGCCCTCCGTTCCTTCCTGCGCCAGGACCCCAACATCGTCATGATCGGCGAGATCCGCGATTTCGAGACGGCCAGCATCGCCATCAAGGCCGCCATGACCGGCCACCTGGTCATCTCCACCCTGCACACCAACGACGCTCCGTCCACCGTGGCCCGCCTGCTGAACATGGGCATCGAACCGTTCAGCCTGAGCACCTCGGTGCGCGTGGTCGAAGCTCAGCGTCTCGTCCGCAAGATCTGCAAATCCTGCTACACCGAGTACAAGCCCCAGGAAGACCTTCTGCTGTCGCTCGGCATCAATCAGGCCCTGCTGCAGAAACTGCGCCTCACCGACCTCGATCTGTCCAATCTCACCTTCGCCAAGGGCGCCGGCTGTCCCGATTGCGACAATTCCGGCTATAAAGGGCGCCAGGGCATCTATGAAGTCCTGGTCATGACCCAGCGCATGCGCGAACTGGTCGAAGCCAAGGCCAACACGGAGGAGATGCGGGCGGTCGCCCTCGCCGAGGGCATGCTCTCGCTGCGCGAGTCAGCCATCTACAAACTGCTGACCAAGCGAACCACTGTCGAGGAGATCCATCGCACCACCCTCGAAGCCGGCAGCGGCAGCGGCGAGGGCAGCGGTGGCGGCGCCAAAGGCGGCAACCGCGCGAGCGCAGGGACGGCGACCACCGCCGCGGCCAAAGGACCGCCGCCAACCGGCGTCGCCATCCCCGAGATCGGCACCCTGACCCAGGAGATCCAGGCCTTCCGCACCGCTTTGCAGCGCCTGGCCGGAGGAGAAGGCACCCCCATGGCCACCATCGAAAGCGAGATCCTCAAGCAGAATCTCACCGATCCGCTGGCCAACATCCAGGCGCAGGTCGCTTCCGGCCTCGCCGGCGGCGATGTCAGCAAGGCCTTGCCCCTCATCCAGGCGCAGAGCCAGAAGATGGACTTCAACCTCCAGAATCTGGTCCATCATTTCTCCGACCTGCGGCTGCAGCCCCGGCCGTTCAACCTGAACGAGCTGGTCGACAAGGAGATCCTGGGCCAGCTCAAGCAGTTCGTCATCGTGGCCCGTCTGCTGTCCGGCCGCCCCGACATCGGGCAGGGCCTCAAGGTCACCAAGAACCTCCTGCAAACGCTGCCTCCCGTCCTGATCGACCCGGCGGCCTTCCGGGTCATCGCCGCCAACCTGCTGGTCAACGCCCTGACCGCTCTGCCCAAGGGAGGCGAGATCAAACTCATGACCCGGCTCAAACCCAACGCGCGAGGCCTCGTCGAACTGATCGTCTTCGACAACGGCTGCGGCATTCCCGCCGACCTGCAGCCTCGCCTGTTCACCCCCTTCCAGTCCTTCGGCCGCAAGACTCTTGGCCTGGGCCTGGCCGTCACCCGTCGATTGATCACCGCCTGCCACGGTCAGGTGACGGTCAAAAGCACCCCAGGGGCCAATACCCTGGTGACCGTGGAGTTCGCGACCGCCGCCTGACGGCGCTCGCCATCGCCCGGGCGACCGTGCTGGCCACCGGGCGGGAGGGAGACATCGCCATGCCAACCGCCTCTGGGTTCCGAACGTCGGTCATCCCCCTGACCATCAGCGAAGGACGCGCTCGGGAACCGGCTGCCCGGCCCGACGCCGTCAGGCGGGGGCACCCGCGCCAGCCCGCCATGGCTGCCGGGCTGGCCGCCAGTCCGGCGGGGAGGGGGCGAGCCACCGACGCTTCCAGCGCGGGCGAATGCCGCCGCCGGGCGCGCCTCGCCCCTGGCATGGTGTTGATCTGGGCCCTGATCGGCCTGGGGCTGCTGCCTGACCTCGCCGTCGGCCAGCCATCGGAAGGGGCGGCCGGAACCGTTTCGACCCTGCGGCGGTCGGAAGACGTCTTGTCGGGGGTCATGGAACGGCTCGACCAGGCCGGCCTCGACTGCCTGCGCTGCACCTGGCGTTCGACCGTGGCCCCGGCGGGACGGGACGTCCTGCAGGTCGAGGTGCGCAGCCCGGCCTTGTCCCAGGTGCGCAGCTTCCTCGCTGCCCTGGCCGGTCGCTGGTCCGTACAGTTGCAGACGTTCAACGCCCGTCCCGATCTGAACGAGCAGGGCGAGGCCCGCCTCAAGATCGCCATGGACCTGGCCCTGGCCCCGGGGGCCGCCCCGATGCCGGCCGAAATGGAGAGCCTGTTCCAGAAACTCGCCCGTCTGCCGTTCTTCGCCATGTCCGGTCCGGCTCCCACCGGGGCTCAGATCTTCGGTTGCCGGGTCGAGCCCGGCCGGTCCAGCGAGTTCCAGCTCATCGCCCCGGCCCTCGACCACCTGCTCGAGGCCCAGACCCGAGAAGGCTTCCCGGGCTGGTCGCGCAGCCTGTCCCGCACCGACTTCGCCGGCCAGCCGCTGTTCACCATCGAATGCACCGACCAGGCGGGCGGCATGGCCGTCGCTGAGCTGATCGCCCTGTTCAAAACGCTGGCCGGAGCCGCCGGACTGCGCGAGATCACGGTTCCCCGCGGGACGGCAGAGGAGGGGTTCATCCAGGCCACCCTCGATATCACGGGCTCCCAGTGGGCCGCCGTCGGAGAGATCCTGGGCACCGGCTTCAATTGCGGGCTGGTCAAGCTCGAGGCCAAAGGCGAACCCTCGGCGGGCGCACCGGCCGCGGCCTGGGCTTGCACCCTGCTGCTACGACGGGGGGCGGCTCAGGGGTTCCCCGCGCCCGAGGTGGGAAGCCTGCTCGGCGCGGCCTGGCCGCCGGCGCTGAAGGGCCATCTGCAGCTCCTGTGGCTGTCCAGCACCCTGCGTCTGCTGGCGGTGGTCGGTGGAGAACCCGATGTGACGTCGCTCAAAGCGGTCGGCGAGAGTCTGGGCCTGACCTACCTCGGGCCCCAGAGCCGCGAAAGCCTCGAGCGAAACGCCATGGTGGTCGCCTTCGGCCGCCAGGCGCCCCCCCCGGGGACCACCCCCGGTCCGCCGCCGCCCGGCGTAGCCATCGGCGAAGAGATCGATACCACCGTCACGCAGGCCGGGCCGCAGATCAGCGTCCGCCTGGAGTTTTCCGAGATTCCCGCTCTGCTGGAACGGCTGCGAGCCGAAGGGAAGGGCATCGTGAAGATCGCCCTCGAATGCCAGCCTCCCGACCGCCCGGTGCTCTCGTACATCCTGCGCGACGGGAGCCCGGACGTCACCGCGCGCCTGCTACGGCAGGCCGACCTCCTGGTCCGGCTCGACCTGCCCTGGAATCGGCCGCTCAGCGAGGCCGAACGCGGGCTGGTCCTGCACGGGTTCACTCTCGACACCTCTGACGAACTGGTGGTGCGAGGAGCCACCATGAAGAGCCGACTGATCTTCACCGACCTCTTTCCCAAGCTGCAGGCCATTCCCGGCCTCGACACGCCTTTCTTCCGCGAGGGCAAGTATTCCGATCATGCCGGCGGCCGCCTGATGCGTTTCGTGGTCACCGCCCCCTGGACCACCGGAGGGACCAGGCAGGACCGCTGACGTGGCGTTGATCCGCCTGCATAAATTGCTGGCCGGCTGGGGCGTGGCCTCGCGTCGGGCGGTCGAGGCCATGATCCTGGCGAGACGGATCCGTGTCGACGGGGAGGTGTTCACCGATCTCGGCCGCCGGGTCGATCCGGCCGCCTGCCGCATCGAGATCGATGGCCGGCCGGTGACGCCTCCGGCCGCCAACGTCTCGGTGGTGATGGTGTTCCACAAACCGGCCGGAGTCCTGTCGAGCCTGGGCGACCGCTTCGGCCGCCCCACGCTGGCCGATTTCTTCCCCGGCCCCGAGCGCCTCTATCCGGTCGGCCGGCTGGACAGCGACTCGACGGGATTGCTGCTGATGACCAACGACGGGGAGCTGACCAATCGTTTGCTGCATCCCCGGTACAAGGTCGAGAAGGAGTATCTGGTGCAGGTGGCCGGCCCGCCGTTGACCGCAGCCGAGCGGGCCCGCTTCGAGCACGGGCTCGACCTGGAAGACGGACGCACCGCCCCCTGCCACCTGCGCCCTATTCTCAGGAAGGGGGCGGCCGACTCACCGACCGCGTCGCCCTGGGTGCGCAGGGCCTCTCCCCAGGTGCCGTCGCGCGATCGCCAGGCGCGGCAAAAACGGACTGATGCCTCGCTGCCAAGAGCGGCGGCCCTATGTCCGCCGACCATCACCTACCGGGTGATCCTGCGTGAAGGCCGCAAGCGCCAGATCAAACGCATGTTCGCCGCCCTCGATCGCCGAGTGGTGGCTCTCCACCGGATCCGGTTCGGCCCCATCCGGTTGGGTGATCTGCCGCCGGGGCGAGCCCGCCCCTTGTCCGCCGAAGAGCGACGCGCCCTGCTGGCCGCCATTGGACGAGAAGAAACGGAACGTTAAAGCGGCTCGGGGCGCGAGTCCGGACACCCCTGTCAAAATCAGGGTTTGCGCCGACCACCCGGAGAAGGCGGCGAGGATGAGGGGGGAGGCGAGGTCGGCGAAGTCGCTGAAGATGACCCGCCAGCCGGGCCGGGCGCGACCCCGATGATGAAGCGAGTGCGGTCGCGGGCCAGATCGATGACGGCCGGCTGCCCCGGACGAGGATGCAACAGCCGAACGACCGGCCGGATCAGCAGGCCGGCGTTGCCTCGCACCACGACGGCGGGGGAGCCATCCTGCAGGATGACCTGGGTGCCGGGCGGGTAGAGCGACAGTTTTCCCAGAAATACCCGCAGAATCTCGGGATCGAAGTGGGTACCGGTCTGGGCCAGCATGGCGCGCATGGCCTGGTAAGGTGTGAGAGCCGGCCGGAAGGGACGATCGGAGGTCATGGCGTCGAAAGCATCGGCGACAGCGCAGATGCGGGCCAGCAGTGGGATGCGATCGCCCGCCCGGCCGTGCGGATACCCCTTGCCCTGGAACCGTTCATGGTGCTGCAGGATGACCTCGCGGGCCGGCGCCGACAGATCGCGGGAAGGCCCGATCAGATCGACCCCCAGCCGAGGATGGCGGGTGATTTCCGAGAATTCCTCGGGAGTCAGCTTCCCCTCTTTGTGCAGGATGCGCCCGGGCACCCGCAAGAGGCCGAGATCGTGCAGCAAGGCGCCGGCGCCCAGGTCGTGCAACTGGTCGCGCGAGAGGCCCAGGGCCTGCCCCAGCACCATGGCCAGGGTGGCGACGTTGATGTTGTGGCTGAAGGTGTAGTCGTCGGTGTGCTTGATGGCCAGCAGGTTCAGCACGGCATTCGGCGCTTTGATGATCTCGCCGACCAGTTCGTTGATGACCTCGTTGGCGGCGCGGGGATCGACATGGGATTTGGTGTGGGCGCTGCTGACCAGGGCCGAGACGGTGCGGAAGGCCAGCAGGTGGGTGGCTTTCGAGATCACCACGTTTTCACCAGGCTGGATGCCCTTGATCTTGGGAAACTCTTCCATGAGCAGGCGGCACGCGCTGGCCACGCCTCGAATCTTCTCAGGGTCGGAAATGTCGGTGATCTGGAAGTTGGCCAGCAGATACTCGCGTTGGTCACTGGTATGCAGGTAGAGGTCGGTGCGCAGCATCAGCGCTTCGAGATCTTCGATGCACCGGAGGCCCACCAGCCAGAACCGGGCAGGTCGCGACGGACCGGCGGCCGGGTCGCCGCCTTCCCAGACGAACTCGCGGCAATTCCCGAGATGGCAATATCCGGTGAACACCTGCACATCGTGGAGAGTCAACAATTCACCCATTCCTTGTCCTTCGCGCCGAATCTCAGACGAGGTATCGGCAGAACCCCGCCCATTCGTGAGGCCCAGGTCGGACCGCCCAGGCCATTCCACGAAAGGTGCTTCGCACTGACCGAACCATCATCCCCCGCCGCAACCGGATGCGATCATTGATGCCGCCTGTTTCCCCGCCGCTCATGGCCTTGCGAGAGCCGGTCCCGTCCGCTAGAATGGAGATTATGCGCCGGCACGATGCGAGCTACAAGAAGTTCTTCTCGTTCCCCGAGATGGTCGCCGACCTCATTCGGGGGTTCGTGCACGGCGCCTGGGTCAAGAAGCTCGATTTCTCCACTCTCGAGCGGGTCAACGGGAGTTATGTGAGCGAATCCTGGCGGCAACGCCATGACGATGTCGTCTGGCGCGTGCGCTGGGGCGAAGAGTGGCTGTACATCTACATCCTGATCGAGTTCCAGTCCGAGGTCGATCCATTCATGGCCCTGCGCATGATGACCTACCTCGGCCTGCTCTACCAGGATCTCATCGCCCAGAAGCAACTGGCCGCCAATCGGTGGCTACCGCCGGTGCTGCCGATCGTCCTTTACAACGGCATCCCGCGCTGGCGGGCGCCGACCGACATCCATGATCTCATCTATCCGCTGAAGGGCGGGTTCGAGCGCTACCGACCGCATGTCTCCTATTTGCTGATCGATGAGGGCCGCTTCAAGAGCGACGACCTGGCCGAGCTGAAGAACCTCGTGGCCGCTCTGTTCCGGCTCGAGAAGTCCCGCGACCCCGAAACGGTTCGCGAGGTCATCGCCAACCTGATCGCCTGGTTGCGTCGCCCCGAGCAGAAGCCCCTGCAGCGCGCCTTCACCCGCTGGATCTACCACGTCTTCATCAAGACCCGCTATCCGAAAGCCGAAATGCCAGAGATCGAGAACCTCGAGGAGGCACATACCATGCTATCGAAAACCGTCGTCGAATGGACCAGGCAGTGGCGACAGGAAGGCCTCGAAGAAGGCCTCGCCAAGGGTCTGGAAAAGGGCCTGGAAAAGGGACGAGAAGAGGGACGAGAAGAGGGACGAGAAGAGGGACGAGAACGCATGGCCAAAACCATTCTTCGTCAGATCGAGCGTAAGTTCGGGCCTTTGAACGAGTCTGACCGACGCCGCATTCTCGAAGCGAGCGAAGCGCAGCTCGAAACCTGGGCCGACCGCATCCTCGACGCCGGCACCCTCAAGCAGATCTTCAAACACTGAAAACATGGGGGCCCCCACCCTTGGGGGCCTCTTCCACGCTGCGTGCGTTCGCCAGAAATATCCGCACGGACCACACTTGCCCTTTCTGTTCACCCCCTGCCCCGCTCCCATGTGTGGCCGGCGGGTCTCGCCAGCGCGGCCATCGCTTCATCCTGATGATCGCCTGGCCATCATCGAGAGGGGGAGGTTGCCCCTCATGGCTGGGCACCTCACGGCGAAGGGCGGTGACCTTCACGGCGGAGCCACCAACGGGTGAGCAGGAGATACCCCGCCCCGCGTGACAACACCTGATCTGGGTCCTTCAAGTCGGAGGGCCATGGCGGAGCCAGCAGCCCGGCCGCTCGAAAGGCGGCGATGGCCGCGGCGGCTCCTTCGGCAGGTACGGCGGCATCGAAATCCGTCGATGATGTCCCTGAGGTCATTCCCAGGCTGTGCAGAAGAAGGCACGCCGCGCCCAAGGTCAAAGGAGCGGTCGGCGTAGCATTGCCGAGCGTTTCGAACCGCTGCCGGGTGGCCTGGTCGAAATCGCGGCCAAGGAAGAGCAAACGGTTGGTCAACGCCTTGACAGGCATGGGCGCATCGAGATCGTAGCGGTTGTGGTATCCGCCTGAGATCTGGGCTCGCCGGCGCAGGAACCGCAGCCCGGCATACGCCCAGTGGGTGGTTTCGGGACCGGGACGAGCGGGGTTCGACCCGATCGTCACTCCTTGGCCAGCCAGTTGACGGTGCATTTCGCCCACCGCGCCGGGGTCATCAGGCAGACGGTCGAGCGGCAGCTGGCGCCGCAGGCTGACCACGGCCGCCACCCCCGCGCCCTGGCCGGCCGCGATGCCGACCGGCACCGTGCGGGCGCTGCTCTGGGCCAGGGAGTCGAACCCGGCGCTGCGACCGACCACCAGCAGATTGGCGAAGCCGCGAGGAATGAGGCTGCGCAGCGGCACCGCATAGCACGCCGGCTTGCCGATGATGTCCCCCGCAAAGCCAGGATCGGTGGCCTGCACATCGAGCGGGTAGGAGCCGAAGGCCACGCGATCGGGGAAATCGCGGTTTTCGAGTACATCATCGACGGTCAGGCGGTGCAAGGCCTTGATCTGCCGCGAGGTGCGCACGTAGAGTTCGGGGGCAGTGCCGGCCAGACGAGCGGTCTCGAATCCTGGCAGCCGGCGGCGCAAGAACGCGACCAAAGAGGGCAGCTCGGCTTCGGCGATCTGGCGAGCTTCGCGACGGGCGACGGGATCGAGCCCGTCGACGCCGAACACCTGCAGAGCATTGATCAAGACAGTGTCGTCATCCTGCCGGCCGATGTTGAGGGCACGCACTCCGACCCGCGGCGACCGGGGCTTGTACTCTCGCAGGGTCTCGCCGAATCCCCAGGCGCTGCGATCATTGGCGCCTACCAGGCCGGTGCCGCCGCCCCGAGCGCGCAGCTCGGCCCGCAAGCGGCTCCAGCCAGCCGCCCCGATGCCGTCGAGCCGGAACACGAGCGTGACCGCCATGTTCCGAGGTTCCCCCCAGACATCTTCCCCATAGCGGATCCAACCAGCCCCGGCCGCCACCGCCAGATCGGCATCCTGGGAGGCATCGATGAACCGCTGCCCCGTGATCGTCGAGCAACGCCCATCGCTGCCGAGCAATTCGATGCCTTCGATGACCGCGGCTTCGGTGGCGGCATCAGGGAGAAAAGGAGGCTCGTCCGCCAACCAACCTTCGCTCCCGCATACTAGGAGCGAACGCACGTCTTCGCCAGAACGAGAGACCGTGGTCGGCCAGGCCTGGCCACGACGAGCCAGGCTTGGCTCCTTTTTCTCCCCTGGGTCGAATTTCACCGCCTCGCTCGTCAGGCCGTTCGGTACCGCCTTGGCTTCAATCGCTTCATCAGATGAGCCGGAGGCATTCTGACTGCTCTCCAACCCACGGGAGAGCGAGGAACTCGTCGTCGATGGCGCCTTGCCTGGGGTAATCGATCCAGCCCCGATCGGGTCATCGGGCCAGAGAGTCTGACCAGGCTTGAAGAGCGGCCGCGGTCGCCCGGCAAGCACGGGCCGCACCGACACCGCCGCGGTCGCCACGACCAGATTGGGAGTGGCGGCCACCAGTTGGCGCAGATGACGTTCCATGGCGGCCACGTCGAACGACGTGCCATCGAGGCGCCGGTAGATCTCGGCGAAGATGCCGCCATTCAGGGGTTTCCCAGCAGCGTCGAGGTTCATGTCGAGCACGTTCAACCACCCGCGCGTCCATAGACCGCCCAGGCGGTCGCGCGGATCGACCAGCAACGTACGGGCCCCGGCCCGTGCCGCCGCCACCGCCGCCGCCACTCCTTCGGGATCCCCACCGATGACGATCACCTCGAAGGCACTCTGGGGTGCTGCATCAACGCTGCCGGACACAGCCAACCCGAACAAACACCAGACCGCCAGAAGAATTGACCTGATCTTTCTTCGCCGGGATCGTCCATGAACTGGTGATGGCCTCGCTTTGAACATAGATTCCAGAATAGCATTCCTGGTCAGAAGATAAAAACGGGCTCCCCATTAACCCGACCTCCTGACGATTCCTTAAAAATCCCTCACCAAAGCAGTCCCCGAATAAGGTCCTTGAGACTCACTGTTATCAACGCCCGCAGGCTGACCCCACCCCCCAGCGATTTTCTGACCCACTTTACCGCTGACGGGGGATTTTGAGTCTTTGCCCGTTTCCCCCGGCCCATCTTTTGAAATTGGGCCTTCTCCCGT
>QOQW01000057.1 GCA_003327425.1 Candidatus Ozemibacter sibiricus | reverse complement strand
ATTCGTGAGCCAGAAGCCAGGCGACGACGATACACTCGAAATCCAGACGCTTTCCTGGAGGCGATAGGCAAGCGCTGGGAGGAAAAACAAGTCAGGGAGCGGGTTTAGCATGGCTTGGTACTCACGGCTCATGGTGATAGCTCCCAAGGGCGCCACGACTTCCCAAGTAGCGCCTCACGCCGATCTGGTCCAGCAATGGACCGAACAGGGGGTCCGCGCCACCACCATCCACGCTGCCCTCAGGCGTCTGAAGGGGTTCACTGGTCATTATTCCTCAGTTCTGCGATTCGTGCAGAAGATTCGTCCCCCAGCCTCAGAACCGACGATGATCCTGGATTACGAACCCGGGGACGTCGCTCAAGTGGACTTCGGGGCTGGCCCGGTGATTCCCCATCCGGACACCGGGAAGCCTCAGCGGACCTGGTTCTTTCTGATGACGCTGGCCTTCAGTCGGCATGCGTATGGGGAGATCGTGACCAACCAGAAGATCGTGACCTTCCAGGAATGCCACCGCCGGGCGTTCGAGTTCTTTGGCGGGGTTCCCCGGAAAGTGGTGATCGATAACCTGAAAGCCGCCATTCTGAAGGCTTGTGTGTATGATCCCGAGGTTCAGCGCTCCTATGGGACCTTTGCGGAAGGCTATGGCTTCATCATCAGCCCTTGTCCTCCACGCGACCCGGAGAAAAAGGGTCGAGTCGAGTCGGGGGTGAAGTATGTGAAGGAGGCGTTCCTTCCTCTGCGTGAATTCCGGTCCCTTGTCGAGGGGAACCGGCAGTTGCGGCAATGGCTTTTGAAGGAGGCTGGGCTCCGCATTCATGGAACCACTGGTCAGCAACCGTTGGTGGCGTTTCAGACCCTCGAGAAGGCCTTCCTGCGGCCACTGCCGGATGTTCCCCCAGAGACGGTTGAATGGGCCAAAGGCCAGGTGTATCGGAACAACCACGTTCGTTTCGAGAAGAACTGGTATTCGGCGCCGTTCCATCTGATCGACCAGGAAGTCTGGGTCCGTGCGGGGCCAAGAACGATCCAGATATTCCACAAGGAGGAGCTGGTGGCGACCCACGGGCGGTGTTTTGGCCAAGGCGAGCATCGGACGGTGAACGATCACCTGTCGCCTGCCTGCCGTGCCTTTGTCGATCGGCCACCAGAATGGTGTCGAGAACAGGCGGCGCAGATCGGGGTCTGTTGTCAGGAAGTCATCGAACGGCTTCTCTCCAACCCCAGGCTGGACTGCTTGCGGACGGCCCAGCGGATTCTCCGGTTCGCGGAAACGCATGGGAAGGAGTCCCTGGAGGAGGCCTGCGAACAAGCCTTGGCATGCAATTCCCTCCGGGTTGCCACCGTACGGGGCATTCTGGCCCGTCTGGCCAGCGAACGAAGTGGCGATTCCGCCATGAGCCCGCTGGGGGAAGCCTATCAAGGAAATGGTCGGTTCGTTCGGCCGAACGTCTGGATCACGCCAATGGCAGGAGGCCAGCCATGAACCCGATGCCGCAGCTTGCCCCTGCCCTTCGGCAACTCCGTCTCTCTGGCGTGCTCGATTCGTTGGAGGTCCGAACCAAGCAAGCCATCAACGAACAGCTTTCTCACATGGAGTTCCTGGCCATGCTTCTGCAGGACGAGGTCGCCCGTCGGGAGCAGAAGAAGCTGGCCATGCGGATCCGGCGCGGCAACATCCGGCCGGACAAAACTCTGGAGACGTTCGATTTCTCGTTCAATCCTGGCCTCAACCGCAGCCAGATCCAGGATCTTGCCACCTGCCGGTTCATCGAGGAGCATGCTCCGGTGGTCATCGTCGGCCCCTGCGGGACGGGCAAGAGTCACATCGCGCAAGCCCTGGCCAACGTGGCCGCCCGGAACGGCTATGATGTCCTGTTCACCAATCAGACCAGGCTGTTCGGCCTTTTGCAGGAAGCCAGGGCGACCAACACCTTCGAACGAAAGTTGGCATGGCTTGCCAAGATCGACCTGCTGATCATCGACGATCTGGGGATCAAACCCCTCCGAACCCCTCAGGATGAAGATCTCCACGAATTGATCGCGGAGCGCTACGAACGACGGTCAACGATCATTACAAGCAATCTGGATCTTTCGGAGTGGCCTCAGGCGTTCCCGAACAAATTGCTCGGGGCGGCGACGATGGATCGGATCAGGCATGGCGCCTATGTTTTGATCTTGGAGGGATCGAGCTATCGGGCGGCCCGAACAACGATAGAGCGAAAGCCAAGGAATCAAGGGAAAAAGGAGGAGCTGGCAGGGTGACCAAGGGAAGGGGCCTGCGCATGGACCCAGGGGAGGGCCTTGTGGGAAACCAACTCTTGGTTTCCCCACCTTCCCCTGGACCCCATCCGAGCCCCTTCCTTCTCAAAAGATCCTCGCTGAACGGCTCCCAGGCGAGAATAACCAGGGAAATCAGACAATCCGACGTTGGTTTTCACAAGGGCACACATCTCATTCCAGAAAGGAGGAAAAAGGGGCAATTTCGTGGGGCAGATCAGACCCAAAATCAATGCACAGAGGTGGCGCCATTATGCCGATCATGGGTGGCGCCTTTAGGGCGATCATTGACACCCGTCTCCCGGGCAACCTTGTGGGGCATCCGGCCCAAAGTGGCCGAAAGCCTGCAGCATTCGACCGCTTGCGTCTATCAGGAGGTCAAGGTCGCCCCGGTCAAGGGTGTTGATGAGACGGGTTGGAAACATGCAGGGAAGCGGGAATACATGTGGACGGTCGCCACCGAGACGGCGGCCTTCTA